>NZ_BOOQ01000004.1 GCF_016863315.1 Planotetraspora silvatica | reverse complement strand
AAGAGCTCCCCCACAACCCCACCTCCGAGAACGACCGATTCGAACACCTGCACGAATCATTTCACGAGAATGAATGCCGAGCAACCAATACTGACGAGTAATTAGCACGGCAATGCGAGAAAGAAATCCTATTTGCTCAATTTGAAGGAATTGTGCCTAATTGCACGAGCTGCACCATAAGGCATCACCAATGGGGCGGAGCTTCTGCGTATTCACGTGACAAAAATCCGCAAATAGGAATTGGCTGACCGGCCTCAGACCGGCCCCTGAACACCCTCGGGGCCGCCCCCAGACCCGCCTCGCCCGAGACCCCACGCCCCCGGACCCACGACGCCCACGACCGTTCGCCGGCCCAGATGCTCATCCATCAATGCTGCTTATGGATGGACCACGGGTAGCCGGTCATACTGGAGCATGGATTCCGGTCCGCCTCTGCGCGACATCGGCTGTTTCGCCCTCGTCGCTCGGCACCTGAGCTTCTCGCGTGCGGCGGCAGAGCTCGGCGTCTCGCAGCCTGCGGTGAGTCAGACCATCGGCAGGCTCGAACGGTCACTGGGCGTCCGCCTCTTCGACCGGACCAGCCGCGACGTCCGCCTGTCACCCGCCGGAAAGGCACTGCTACCGGACGCGGAGACCCTCCTGCAGGCCGCCGCGAGGTTCTCCGCCGAAGCGGCCCGCCTGGCCGTACCGGCTGGTCCGGCGATTCGCCTGGCCTATCCCTCACTCGTCGGGACGCTGGCGGCACGGGTCGCCCGGCGGTTGGCACATCGCAAGCCCGCGATCGACGTGGAGTTGATCGCGTCCGGTCGGAGTGATTCTCTCGCGGCCCTGGCGCAAGGGGAGGTGACGGCGGCCATCGTCGGCACGCCGTTCCCTCTGGGGTTCACGACCGCCGCCCGGTTCTATGTGCCGGTCGCGCATCTGGCCGTTCCCGCGGGCCATCCGCTCGCCTCCAAGTCCCGCCTACGCCTCGGTCAGCTCGCCCGGCAAAGGGTCGTGGTGCCGAGGAACCGCCCGCCGGGCGGGATGTGGGCCCGGGTCGCCGCCCTGCTGCCCGGCGCCGATCAGCTCCACGTCGTCGCCGGCGACCTCGACGACTTCGCCGCCGCACTCGACCTCGTGGCCGCGGGCGCCGGGCTGCTGCCGACGCCGTCCCTGCTGGTCAGCTCCATCCGCCGGCACGACATCCATTTCGTGCCGCTGGAGTCCGGAGAGCTCCGGATGACCTTCGGGCTCACCTGGGCGGGTGAGCGGGTCTCTCCCGAGTTGATGGCCCTCGTCCAGGCCACCCAGGAATGCCTCTGGACGAGGTGACCTCTAAACCGAGCGCACCGAGATGAACGCCTGGGGGAAGTGGCCGGGAGCGATGACCGCCGCGCGGCCGAGGAGGGCCAGACGGCTCACGACCGCCTGCTCCGGATCCTCGTCGTACACGTAGGCGATCGTCGGATCGGCCAGCTGAACCGGATGGTGCAGCGCATCGCCGGTCACGATGAGATCGCCCACCTCCACGCACTGGTGCCCCGGTGTGTGGCCGGGGGCGTGCACGACGCAGACGCCCGGCAGGAGCCCCGCGTCGCCGTTCACGACCTGGATCAAGTCCCGCAACGGCTCGAGGACGTCCTGACGCATCGGCCCGGTGACCCAGTCGAGCTCGGCCTGCTGGATCACGTGGCGCGCGTTCGAGAAGACGGGCACGCCGGCCTCGACGCAGCCGCTCGCGTGGTCGCTGTGCAGGTGGGTCAGCACGACGACGTCCACGTCGTCCGGTCCGACGCCCACGTCGGCCAGTTCGGTCAGCAGATGGCCGGGCACGGGCGCCCATCCGGCCGCGGGCGAGTCCGTTCCGCCGATCCCGGTGTCCACCAGGACGGTACGGCCTCCCGCCCGCAGCAGGTAGCAGTGGAAGTGGAGCACCCACTCGGCGTCATCGGCGAAGGAACCTCCGGGGAACATCTCCGGCAGTGGCCTGCTGATGCTCGCGCCCATGGGCCCTACGGCGTCGCAGAGCGGGGTTATCTCGACACCGGCCACGATCTTCGACTCGTACGGCATCGCCCCACACTAGAACGCCCACCGGCCCGATCCGGCACCCGAGTCGGTCACCGGGACAGGCGATGATGGGCGGATGCTCGCCGATGTCATCGATCTCCTGCTCTGCCCGGTCTGCGGCGGCCGGTTGACCCTCGGGTCCGGCACGGTCCGCTGCGAGAACGGGCACGGCTTCGACGTCGCGCGGCAGGGATACGTGAGCCTGCTGACCGGGTCCGGGGTCCCGGGCACTGCCGACACCCCGGCGATGGTCGCGGCCCGCGCGGACTTCCTCGACCGAGGCCACTACGCCCCGCTCGCGGACGCGGTCGCCGGGTGGTGCGGCACGGCGGACGTCATCGCGGACGCCGGGGCCGGCACGGGCCACTACCTGTCGCGGGCGCTCGGCGCGCGCACGGCCGAACCGGGGCCGGCGGGGCTCACACCCGACGCGCACACAGCCGAACCGAGGCCGGCGGGGCTCGCACCCGACGCACGCACGGCCGAACCGGGGGCGGTGGGGCTCGCGCTCGACGTGTCCAAGCACGCGCTCAGGCGGGCGGCCCGGGCGCATCCCCGGATCGGAGCCGTGGTGGCCGACGTCTGGCGGCCCCTGCCCGTCCGGGGCGCGAGCGTCGACGTGCTGCTCAACGTCTTCGCTCCGCGCAACGCCGCCGAGTTCGCCCGGATCCTGAAGCCCGGCGGCACTCTTGTGGTCGTGACCCCCACCGCGGCCCACCTCCGGCCGCTGGTCGACCGCCTCGGCCTGCTCTCCGTCGACGCGGACAAGGACCGCCGGCTCGAGGAGACCCTGGCAGATCGGTTCGCCATGGCCGTACAGGACGACCTGGAAATCCCGCTGACGCTGGGCCGTGAGGCGGTCGAGGCGGTGGTGGGGATGGGACCGAGCGCCTGGCACACCAGCGGCGACACGCTCCGCGAGAAGATCAGAGAACTGCCCGACCCGGTCCACGTGACGGCGTCCTTCCGCTTGTCCACGTGGGTGGTACAGAAGTGACCTGAGCGCCATATGACGGGAAATTCCCCACGAACATCAGCGATTTGTCGGCCATTTTCCACTTGTACGAGACATACTTGACCGCAACCCCGCCGAAGGACAGGGGAGGGCGTATGAAGGCCGAGGAACGCTGGCAGTCCAGGTTCCGGGCACCACGCACGACCCTGCCGATGTGGGCGCGTCAGTCGCCGCATCGTGCCGTCTACCGCAGCAACGCCTCCGGCGCCTGGGAGATCTACGCCTGGGATCGTTCGACAGGTCAGACCCGTCAGGTCACCGACCGGCCCAACGGCACCTCGTACGCCGCCGTCGACCCGACGGGGACCTGGATCTGGTGGTTCGCCGACGGCGACGAGTCCGGCGTGTGGATGCGGCAACCCTTCTACGGCGGCCCCGACGTGCCCGTGGCGATGCCTCCGGGAAACCCCTCCGGCCTCGGTCTCGGCGGCAACGGCGTCGCGGCGGTCGGCCGATCGTTTCGGGGCGGATTCGACGTCCTGGTCACCGATGGTGAGGCGGAGGCCGTCCCGATCTACCGGCACGACGAGTTCGCCGCGGTCGTCGGCATGTCCCTCGACGGAACGCTCGTCGCGATCAACCACAGCGAGCACGGCGACTTCCTCCACCCCGCTCTCCGCGTCCTGAAGACCGACGGCCAGGTCGTCGGCGAACTCCACGACGGCCAGGGAAAAGGCGTCACCGGAATCCGGTTCGCCCCGGTGCCCGGCGACCGCCGGATGCTGGTCCTCCACGAGCGCCGCGGCCGCCGCGAGCCGCTCGTCTGGGACCCCGCCACCGGTGAGCAGCGCGAGATCTGGCTGCGGGTGCCCGGTGAGATCACCGCCGACTGGTACGGCGACGGGCGCGCCCTGCTGATCATGCACAGCCATCGCGGCCGCACCGAGCTGCTGCGGTACGACCTCGCCGGCGGGGGTCTCACCCCGATCGAAACCCCCCACGGGGTGATCGACGCCGCCGCCCCGCGTCCCGACGGCTCAGTGGAGTACTCCTGGTCGAGCGCCGCTCACCCCCCGGTGATCAAGTCGAGCAGCGGCCACGTGGTCATCAACCCGGGCCGCACTCCGCCGCCGTCGGTGCCCCTCGAGGACATCGACGTGGACGGCCCCGGCGGCCGCATCCACGCCCTGGTCTCCCGGCCCGAGCGGCTCGCCCCGCCGTACCCGACCGTTTTCCTGCTGCACGGAGGGCCCGCGGCGCAGGACGACGACTCGTTCCTGCCGTCCGTCGCGGCGTGGGTCGACAGCGGCTTCGCGGTGATCCGGATCAACTACCGGGGCTCCGTCGGGTACGGCTCGGCCTGGCGTGACGCCCTCCACGGAGACGTGGGGCACATCGAGCTGGCCGACGTGGCGGCCGTACGGGACTGGGTGATCGACCACGGCATCGCCGACCCGGAGCGACTGGTGCTCACGGGGTCGTCATGGGGCGGCTACCTCACGCTTCTGGCCCTCGGCACCCAGCCCAAGAGCTGGGCGGCGGGGATCGCCGCGGTGCCCATCGCCGACCACGCGGCGGCCTACGAGGACGAAGCCGAGGGGTTGCGGGCCGCGCATCGGGCCCTGCTGGGCGGTTCGCCCGCGGAGCTGCCGGAGAGGTACGCCGCGTCCTCTCCCATCACCTACGCGGACATGGTCCAGGCGCCCCTGCTGGTCCTCGCGGGGGAGAACGACCCGCGCTGTCCCGTCCGCCAGATCGAGAGCTATCTGAGCGTCCTCGCCGACCACGGCCACGAGGCGTCGGTCTACCGCTACGACGCAGGCCACGGCTCTCTGGTCGTGGAGGAGCGCATCCGCCAGATGGAGGTCTCGATCGACTTCGCGGTCAGGGCGCTCGCAGCACGAGGATAGCCAGGTCGTCGGCGCTCGGCTCGGGTGCGAAGTCCTGTACGGCACGGCGGATCCGCTCGGCCACGGCGCGAGCGGACAGGTCCACGCACTCGGACAGGAGCTTGGCCAGCCCGCCGTCGTCGTCGAGGAGCCGCGAGCCCGACCGCCTCTCCGTCACCCCGTCGGTGACCCCCAGCAGCACGTCTCCTGCCGCGAGATGGACGCTCTCCTCGCGGAAGTCGGCCTCGGGGAAGACGCCCAGCAACGACTGGGGCTGGGCGACCGTGTCGACCACACCGCTCGGCCGCAGCCGCAGCGCCTCGGGATGCCCGGCGGAGACCAGGCTGATGTCGAGCCCGTCGGACACGCGGGTGATCTCCCCGTGGAGCAGGGTCAGGAACCTCGCCCGTTCCCCCTCTTCGAGGATGGCCTGGTTCAGCCGGTCGACCACGTCGGCCACGCCGTACCCCTCGCGGGCGAGCAGGCGCAGGGTGTGCCGTGCGAGGCCGGTGACGGCGGCGGCCTCCGGGCCGGTGCCGCAGACGTCGCCGATGGCGAACCGCCAGACCCCCTCACGCATGGGGAACAGGTCGTAGAAGTCGCCGCCGACCTCGTTCGTCTCGCCTGCGGGCTCGTAGATGACGTGGGAGTCCAGGCCGGGCGTCTTGGGCTCCTCCGGCGGGAGCAGGCTGCGCTGGAGCGCGCGGTTGGCCGCCGCCTGCTGGGCGTAGAGGCGGGCGTTGTCCATCGCCAGCGCGGCCCTGCGGCCGAGGTCCTCCGCCAGTTGCAGGCCCTCGTCGGGAAAGCGGTCCCGCCGTCCGAGGCACATGATCCCGAGCCGGCGCCCCCTCGCGGTCAGCGGGAACGCGAGCGACTGCCACTCGCCCATGTGCAGCACCGCGGGCCCCTCTCCCGAGGGCATCTGGGTCTCGCCCAGGAGATCGCGGAGCGTGTCGATCTGGGCCTCGTCCGCGTGCCAGAGGTAGGCGGGCCGCAGCGGCCCCGCCCCGTGCTCCGCCGTATAGACCGCGCACCAGGTCGCGAGACGGGGGACGACGATCTGCGCGATGATCGCCGGGACCATGTCGGGGTCGAGGGTGCCGGCCAGCAGATCGCTGGCGTCCGCCAGGAAGCCGAGCCAGCCCGGACCCGCGGCCGTCTCCGCGACCCATTCGTCTCCCCCGCCCGGACCGCCGCCCGGCAGGTCGATCCTGGCCCAGCGGGTGCGGGTCGACGCCGTGAAGGTCACGCCCCAGGCGACGGCGTCGGCGGGCGGCCCGTAGGCGGTCGACCCGGACTTCTCCCTGACCTCGACCTGCACCGACTCGCTCTGGTGGATCCACACGACGTCGAACGGCTCGCCGGAAACCTCGGCCACGAGATCACGCGCCAGGCGTTCCGCTTCGTCGCATATGGACATGACCGCCCACGCGGTCATCACTTCACGAGTGAACCGCACGGCAGCCGGTATGGCCGTCTCTCCTGGCGCGAACGACGCACCCAGAACGGCACGAGGGGTAGTTGTCACCGGTTCGTGCTTACCACAGTTCCGTCTGACCCGGGGTAAAACAAGGGCGCACCCCGCGCCACGGATCGTGACAGACTGGCATGGAGTCCGCCCCCCGAAGGCCGCTGTGCCTCACCTGCGGCGCTAGACCCCCAAGGGGTGAAGGAGGCCACATGTCGCCCGTCGGCGTTGACCTGGCCGGAACGGAACGGTCGTACACCGAGTCCGACCTCTTGCCTGTTCTGGAGACCCTCATCACGTGGCGCGACGGCGACTTCCGCCGCCGCGTACCGCACGCGCCTCCCGGCATCCTCAGCGAGATCCGCCTGCTCCTCAACGAGGTGGCGGACCGGCGAGAGCATCTCGCCAACGAGCTGGCCCGGGTCCGCCGTGAGGTGGTCAAGGAGGGCAAGTTCAACGAGCGACTCACCCCCGGCCCGGGCGTCGGCTCGTGGGCCGAGAGCGTGGGCTCCGTCAACGACCTGATCGACGCGCTGGTGACCCCCGTCAGCGGCGCCGCCGACGTCATCGACGCGGTGGCGAAGGGCGACCTGTCCCTGCGGATCGACCTCGATCGCAGCGCCAGGGGCGAGGTACGCCGGCTCGGCAAGGCGATCAACGTGATGGTCGACCAGCTGGCCCTGTTCACCTCCGAAGTGACGAGTGTCACCCGGGACGTCGGCACCGAGGGCAAGCTCGGCGGACGGGCGAACGTCCGCGGGATGTCCGGTAGCTGGCGGGACCTCACCGAGTCGGTGAACACCATGTCCAGCCGTGTCTCGGCCCAGGTGCGCGACATCGCCGAGGTGACCACGGCCGTCGCCAGGGGCGACCTGAGCCGCAAGGTCACCGTCGACGCGGTCGGCGAGATGTTCGAGCTGAAGAACACCGTGAACACCATGGTCGACCAGCTGTCCGCCTTCGCGGAGGAGGTCACCCGAGTCGCCCGGGAGGTCGGCACCGAGGGCAAGCTCGGCGGCCAGGCCCAGGTGCGAGGGATCTCCGGCG
>NZ_BOOQ01000003.1 GCF_016863315.1 Planotetraspora silvatica | reverse complement strand
ACGACCAACCTGACCTACCAGGTCCGCAACATCGGCGAGGTCACCACCGCCGTCGCCAACGGCGACCTCACCCGCAAGATCGACGTGGACGCCCAGGGCGAGATCCTGGTCCTCAAGACCACCATCAACACCATGGTCGACCAGCTCTCCTCCTTCGCCTCCGAGGTCACCCGAGTGGCCCGAGAGGTCGGTTCCGAGGGCCAGCTCGGCGGCCAGGCCCGCGTCGAGGGCGTGGAGGGCACCTGGAAGCGGCTCACCGAGAGCGTCAACGAGCTGGCGGGCAACCTCACCACGCAGGTCCGCGCGATCGCCGAGGTGACCAGCGCCGTCGCCAGGGGCGACCACACCAGGTCGGTCTCCGTGGAGGCCCCGGGCGAGCTCGCCCAGCTCAAGGACAACATCAACACCATGGTGTCGACCCTGCGCGACACCACGAAGGCCAACGAGGAGCAGGACTGGCTGAAGTCCAACCTGGTCCGGATCTCCCGCCTCATGCAGGGTCACCGCGATCTCATCGAGGTCTCCCGGCTGATCATGAGCGAGCTGACGCCCCTGGTCACGGCCAGCCACGGCGCCTGCTACCTGGTCGTCAACGGCGAGCTGAGCCTCATCGCGGGCTACGGCATCCAACCGGGATCGAGCCCGCGCCAGCGGTTCGCGCTGGGCGAGGGCATCGTCGGGCAGGCCGCCCTGGAGGCCCGGCAGATCATCCTGGAGAACGTCCCGGCCGAGTACATCACGATCGAGACCGGGCTGAGCAGCGCCAACCCGGCACAGATCGTGGTCCTGCCGATCCTGTTCGAGAACCAGGTCCTCGGCGTCCTGGAGATGGCCTCGTTCAACCAGTTCGGCGAGGTCCACCTGGCCTTCCTGACCCAGCTCGTGGAGACCATCGGCGTCACGATCAACACGATCATCGCCAACTCCCGTACGGAGGACCTGCTCAAGGAGTCGCAGCGCCTGGCCACCGAGCTGCAGGAGCGCTCGGACGAGCTCCAGCGCCAGCAGGAGGAGCTGCGCAGGTCCAACGCCGAGCTGGAGGACAAGGCGGCGCTGCTGGCCAAGCAGAACCGCGCGATCGAGATCCAGAACTTCCAGATCGAGCAGGCCCGGCGCACTCTGGAGGAGCGCGCCGAGCAGTTGGCGGTGTCCTCGCGCTACAAGTCCGAGTTCCTCGCCAACATGTCCCATGAGCTGCGCACGCCGCTGAACAGCCTGCTCGTGCTGGCCAAGCTGCTGACCGAGAACGCCGAGGGCAACCTGACCCCGCAGCAGGTCGAGTTCGCCCGGACGATCCACAGCGCGGGCTCCGCCCTGCTCCAGCTGATCAACGACATCCTCGACCTGTCCAAGGTCGAGGCGGGCCGGATGGACATCCACCCGCAGCAGCTGTCGTTGTCCAAGCTCGTCGACTACATGGAGGCGACGTTCGCGCCGCTCGCGCAGGACAAGGGGCTCGCCTTCGCGGTCGACGTCGATCCCACCGTCCCGAACGAACTGCGCACCGACGAGCAGCGCATGCAGCAGGTGCTGCGCAACCTGCTCTCCAACGCGGTCAAGTTCACGCCGAAGGGCGAGGTCCGGCTGGAGGTCACCCACGCGCCGCCGAACGTGCCCTTCGTCGACGACACGCTGAAGGGCTCGGACCACATCCTCGCCTTCAAGGTCGTGGACACCGGCATCGGCATCGCGCCGGACAAGCTGGAGGTCATCTTCGAGGCCTTCCGGCAGGCGGACGGCACCACCAGCCGCAAGTACGGCGGCACAGGACTGGGCCTGTCGATCTGCCGGGAGATCGCCCGTCTCCTCGGCGGCGAGATCCATGTGGACAGCACGCCGAGCAAGGGCAGCATGTTCACCCTCTACCTGCCGATGGCCTACTCGGGTCCGCTGGCCGCGCGTGACGGCGGCGCGATGACGACCGGGTCCGTCGGAGGCATGCGGAGGGCCCTGGAGCCCCCGATGGACGACGAGGACATCCTTCCGGAGATCCCGTTGCCCACCGACATGCCGCTGCCCCACCTCGAGCCGCTCGCGGAGGGCCAGGAGTGGCAGGGCGAGGATCCGCTCACCGGAGCCAAGATCCTCATCGTCGACGACGACATCCGTAACGTCTTCGCACTGACCAGCGTCCTCGAACGGCACGGCACGGTCGTGGTCTACGGCGAGAACGGCCGTGAAGGCATCGAGCAACTCGAGCGCAACGAGGACGTCGCGCTGGTGCTGATGGACATCATGATGCCGGAGATGGACGGCTGGGCCACCACGTCGGCGATCAGGAAGATGCCGCAGTTCGCCGACCTGCCGATCATCGCGTTGACCGCCAAGGTCATGCGCGGTGACCGGGAGAAGAGCATCGCCTCCGGCGCCTCCGACTACGTGCCCAAGCCCGTCGACGTCGACCGGCTCCTCGAGCGCCTTCGTGGCTGGCTCATCCGGGGACGCGTCGCGACCGGCGAGAATGCGGAGTACGCGACCGCCTCCGACCTACCCGATTCCCGTGAAGGTGCGTGATCGATGCCTGACCGCGCCAAGGTCCTCCTCGTCGACGACCGAGAGGAGAACCTGATCGCGCTGGAGGCGATCCTCAGCTCCCTTGACCTGGTCCCCATCCGGGCCAGATCCGGTGAGGAGGCGCTGAAGGCCCTGCTGGCGACCGAGTTCGCGCTCATCCTCCTCGATGTGCGCATGCCCGGCATGGACGGCTTCGAGACGGCCGCCCACATCAAGCGGAGAGAGCGCACGCGCAACATCCCGATCATCTTCCTGACCGTGGTGGACAGCGCGCCCGACTACGCCTTCCGCGGGTACGCCGCAGGCGCGGTCGACTACCTCACCAAGCCGTTCGACCCCTGGGTGCTGCGGGCGAAGGTCGCCGTGTTCGTCGAGCTCTACAACATGAACCGGCGGCTCGCCGAGCAGGCGGCGCTGCTGCGCGAACGGCTTTCCGGCGAGTTGCCGGGGGGCGCGAGCGACCAGGCCGCCGTCCTGCCGGAGTTGTCGAGGCGGATCACGGCCGTCGAGGAGGAACTGGCCCGGGTCCGCGATCTCGCCCGCAAGACCGCCGACGCGACGATGGAGGGCACGCTCTCGGACCTCTCGGACCGCGTCGCCCACCTCCGGGCCGGATTCGACGCCCTCACCTGATCACGGCCGACGTCGTATAAGGCCGGCGTCGTATAAGTCGTCTAAGTCGTCCAAGTCGTATAACCGGTGGAGGACGTGGGGCAGGTCGGACATGGTGGATCCATGGACCGCCAGACGATCAGTGCCATCGCCCACCTCGACCACCCCGTCGCCGCACCTGTGAGTGAGCCGCACCTCGAACGCCTCCTCACCCTGAGCAGGCTCGAGACCGGTGCCCGCATCCTCGATCTCGGCTGCGGCGAGGCCACCTGGACGTTGCGGGCACTCGAACTCTTCCCCGGGACGACGGCCGACGGGGTGGACATCTCCTCGCAGGCTCTGGACACCGCCGCGAGGAACGCGGAGAGCCGAGGACTCGCCGGCAGGATCCGGCTGCACGAGAAGCCGGCGACCGAGTTCCCCGTCGCCGAGCCGTACGACCTCGTCCTGTGCGTCGGGGCCACTCACGCGTTCGGTGGGCTCTCCGCGACCATGGAGGAGGTCAGGCGGTTCCTGCGACCCGGCGGCCTCGCACTGATCGGAGAGGGCTTCTGGGAGACGCCTCCCACGCCGCCGCTGCTGCACCGGCTCGGCGCGACCCTCGACGACTACGCCGACCTTCCCGGGACCGTCACACGCATGGAGGACGCCGGTTTCCGTGTCGTCTACGGGCACACCAGCGAACTCGCCGAATGGGACGAATACGAATGGTCCTGGACCGGCAGCCTGACCCGCTGGGCCCTCGACCACCCCGGCCCGGACGGCGACACGGCCCTGGCGGCCGCCCTCGACCACCGTGAGATGTGGCTGAACGGCTACCGCGGCGTCCTGGGCTTCGTCACGTTCCTGCTCCGCCACACCGGCTGAGCCTCAGCGCCGCGCCCGCACAGACCAGTCCAGCTCAGCGCCGCGCCCGTTCCAGGGCATCCCAGAAACCGCGGCGCAGAGCGTGGCGGACCTCGTCGTGCAGGAGGAAGTCGATGGGCAACGACGAGCCCTGAAGCAGGCGCGCCTCGAGATCCGAGGGCATCCTCGGCTTGCGGGCGAGCACCGCCTCCAGCCACAGGGCGGGCGCGTCCTTGGCGACCGAGTCGCCGAAGTCGTGGCCTTCCTTGTGCGCGGCCTTCACCGCTTCGGCCAGCGTCGTGGTGCCCGCACTCTGGAACGGCACGGGAGCGGGCTGCGGACCGGTGTACGGCCCGAGCGGCGCCGAGTAACTCCCCGTGCCGGACGAGTAGGCGCCCGCACCGGACGGATAGCCCCCGGTGTTGCCCATGTTGCCCATGTTCCCCGTGTTCGCCGAATACGGGTTCGACACCGGAGGGGCGGTGGGCGGCGGAGCCTGGGTCACCTGCGGCGGAGGGGCCTGCGGCGGCGCAGGAGGAGGCGGCGCAGGCTGCGGGGGCGGCGGCGCGGGCTGCGGCTCGGGCGTGTACTGCGTGTAGGCGGGTTGCTGCGGCGGCGGAGCCGGAAGAGCCGGCTGGGAGGGCTGCGCGGGCCGCGCGTGGGCGGCGTTGGACGACCTGCCTCCCGCCTGTGAACCGTTCGCCAGCGGCACCACGCCACCCTGGGAGCCGTTCGCCAGAGGGACCCCGCCCGCGCCCGGCGAGCCGTTGGCGAGGGGCACGACACCGTTGCCCCGCGGCTGGCCGTTCGGCGAGGGCTGGTGATGCTGGCCGTTTCCGGAGGAATGCCCCTGATCGGCACCGGCGAGGAGATTGACGTACGGGCGGAGATGCCCGGAACCGATCTCGATGAGGTCGTCGCACTCCTGGCGGAGCGTGCGGGAGACCGCCCAGCTTCCGTCGGCCGCGATGTGCACGACCGTCACCCGGATGCCGAGGTCCTGGGCGTCGCTGACCACCTGCGCGAGATCCTCGTCGCCGCTGACCACCACCGCGTCGCAGACCGCGTTGTTGCGGGCCAGCGTCATGAGATCGCGGTGCACCTGGGCGTCGACGCCCTCACGCCTGCCCGGCCGGATGCGGCCCAGACGGAGCTTGAGACCCGGGATGTCGGCCAGCACGTCGTGCTCAGGAGTCCTGCGGCCCTCGACCGTCGCCTCGTACCAGTAGCAGCGCAACATCGGCAGCCCGGTGCGCTCTCGCGAAAGGTTGGTCAGGAGTTGCAAAAGACCGGCGAAGTCCCAGGAGACGGCCTCGCGATGGCGGGTCCCGTGCACGGCCATCGCGCCATCAGCCAGCAAATAGCCGGCATCAACGAACAGCGCACACCGATCCACGCGACACCGCCCTTCCTCCGTGGCTTTCCCAGGGTAATGAAACGGGTGATCGTCCGAGGGGGAATCCCGGCGATTCAGCCCGCGCGCGCACGATGGGGATCTTGTGGGCCCGCGCCCTGGGGTGGGAGTGTTCACGGAGACCGTACCAGTTTGTCCCCATCTTTCCTTCCCCCTGAACGGTTAGGACCATGAGCGGGCGCTGACCGCCACGACCCCGAAGAGAAGGCTGTTCTCCCTGGCCTTCAGACGGAGGACGGCATGACGCCCGAGGACGGTGTGAACCGTCTCCACGACGACTCCGCGCAGCCCTCCGGCAGCGTCGCCGCCGGCCGTGTGGGAGGAGCGATCGGCCAGCGCCATCGAGCCGTCCCGCGCTCCGTCGGCCTTCCACACCACGAGATCGATCCGGGCCGGCACGGCCGCCGGGGCGAGCCCCGCGAGCGGCACCTTCAGGGGCCCCCTGCCGCCGTCCACGACGGCGGCCGTGTCCAGCACCGCCGCCCTGCTGTACGGCCGGCTCTTGTCGGCGGCCAGGACGACCAGGCCCCACCCCGCACGTTGCGACGTGCCCCAGCGCATCGACGGGTCGGCGACCCACCATCGGCCGCCGCCCGCCCCGCGGACCAGGGACGTCACGTCCGCGAACGCCTGATAGCCGTGCTGGATGGGCAGGTCGCTTCCGGCGACCTCGGTCGCGTGGACGGTCGCGTAGCGGGCTGACCCCGGCGCCTTCAGCCGTACGGCTCCCACGGGCGTCGTGCCGTGCCCGGTGGCGGACCAGTAGAGGCCGGCCCAGAGCACCTGACCACCTGCGGGCAGATCGAGACGGGCACAGCTCGAGCTTCGGGTCGAGGGGTCCTGGTCGAGGTCGACGGGCACCGCGAGCCGTCCGGCGGCCGGATGGGCCGTCGTCGCCTCGCAATCGGGCGGCGCGGGCGAGGAGCTCAACAGGGTGTTGCCGACGGCCCGGGTGGTGACCCGTCCGTCGGCGGCGAAGCGGGCCGTGGCGCCCGAGGCGCGGACGCCCGTGGTGGACCTCGCGGACACGACCTGTCCACCCGACCGCACCCGAAGCGCGAGCCCGCCACCCGTGGGAGCGTCGGCGGCGACCGTGACACGGAGGAAGACGGTGGTCGCCGCCCCCGGGGCCAGCGCGCCACGCGAGCAGGTCACCACCTTCCCCTCCGTACGGCAGGCCCAGCCGTCCACCGTGCCGACGGGGACGGCGGCGGCGCCCCGCGTGGCGGCCTCCGTCATGGCGACTCCCTGGGGCAGGCTCACCGCGGCCTGCAAGTTCCGGGTCTCCGTGTGGCCGGTGTTGTGCAGCCGCACTCCGACGATGCCGGACCTCGCCCGCACCAGCGAGCCGAGCGGATCGATGCTCGCCGCCAACGTCGAGCCGAGCGGGTCCGGACCACTCGGTTCAGCCGGCCGCCTGGCTACGGGCGCCGACAGACGCGAGGGCCTGCCGGCCTCCGGCGATCTCGGCACCCCCGGCGTTCTCTGCACCCCCGGCGATCTCTGCGCTTCTGGCGATCTCTGCGCTTCTGGAGACCGTCGCCCCGCAGGCATCTCTCCAGCGGGCTCCTTCCGCGGGGAAGGCGTCGCCCGGGGGGCCGCTGTGGGGGACGTTCCCGGACGGACCGCGGGCCTCGGGGACGTGGGGAGACCGTCGGCTCCCGGACGGGGCGCCCGTCCGTCGTCGGAGAGCGGCTCGGAGATCAGGATGAAAGCGGCGGCGGCCACCGTCGCGACCACACCCAGAACGAGGGCCCTGCGCGGGACCGGCAGGCGCCTGAACACGGCCGCGGCTCCGCGTGCGGGGGTGCTCGCGGCCTCACCCGCCCTTTTGAGCTCGGCGAGGTAACCGTCGATGTGCGGACCGGCGACGAGCTGCCCCACGATCACCCGCAGCCCCTGAGGCACGTCCGCGAGCTCCAGGAAGACCGCCCTGCAGTCGATGCACTCGGCGACGTGCCCGTCCACCACGTGGGCCTCGCGTTTGGGCAGGCCGCCCTCGACGTATCTGATGATGTTCGACAGGATCGGGCCGCATTCCTCGCCGGGGCCGCCCTCCCGGTGGAGCTGCAGGTACGCCTGGCGAAGCCCTTCACGGGCGCGGTCGGCGAGCGCAGTCACGCCGCCCGCCGACATGCCGAGCAACGGGGCGATGTCGCCGGGCCTGGCGCTCTCGACGTCGGCGTGCCACAAGACCATCCGCCAGCGTTCGGGCAACGAGAAGAACGCCCTGGCGAGCACCGCCCGTTCCAACCCGGTCAGCTCGGGATCGACGTAGACGGCGTCGGGGTCGGTCAGGTCGACCGCACCGATGGCGGCGTAACGGCGCACCGCCATGAGCAGATAGGGCCGGAACGCGAAGACCGGCCCCTCACCCGCCCTGATCAGGTCCAGGATCCCCGCGAACGTCTCGACGAGGGTGTCCTCGACCTCCTCCTCGCCCTGGATGAACTGCTGGGCGAGCGACCGGGCGGCGACGGCGTGACGCTGGTAGAGCGTGCCGTAGGCCGGGGCGTTTCCTCCCCTTACGGCCTCCAGCAGCTCCACATCGGTTTGCCGGTCTGTTCTACGCATTGCGACCTCACGATTACGTTGAGTTGCAACGCCATTAATTCCGCAGCGGGTGTCATGGCTAAACCGCGTACCCGTCTTTACCTGAACAGCCTGTGGTTTCGCGCCCCCGCCACCGGTCGAGGCCGGAGACGGCTCCGGCGGCGCCGGCCGTACGCTGTGCACCATGAGTGACCGTGAACAGCTGCTTGACGAGATCAAGAACAAGGGGGTCGTGCACGGCCGGGTCGTGCTCTCCTCCGGCCGTGAGGCCGACTGGTACGTGGATCTGCGCCGGATCACGCTCGACGGCGTGGCGGCCCCCCTCGTGGGCCGGGTGATGCTCGACCTGACCGAGGACCTGGGCTACGAGGCGGTCGGCGGCCTCACACTCGGGGCCGACCCGGTGGCGACGGCGATACTGCACGCCGCGGCGGCACGCGGCCGCGTGCTCGACGCGTTCGTCGTGCGGAAGGAAGGCAAGGCGCACGGCCTGCAGCGCCGGATCGAGGGCCCGGATGTCGCGGGCCGGCGGGTGCTCGCGGTCGAGGACACGACGACGACGGGCGCGTCGGTGCTGACCGCCGTCGAGGCGCTCAAGGAGGCGGGAGCCGAGGTCGTGGGCATCGCCACGATCGTGCACCGCGGCGGAGACGAGAACCTGGCCGCGACCGGCCTGCCGTACCGGTCGGCCTACACCCTCACTGACCTGGGGCTCTCGTGACCTTGAACGCCTCGCGTTCGCCCTGCTGACCCGCGGGCCGGGCGGTGCCGTTCTCGAACACCTGCACCGTCCCGGCGTCGTCGAGGACCACGTCGAGTTCGGGGTTGAAGTACGAGGCCTGCTCGCCCCGGGCCATGTCACGGTCGATGAGGACGTCTCCGCCCGGCACCCGCACGAAGACAGGACAGATGTCGCCCTGGCAGACCACCTGAACGGTGGGCACCTTCTCCGCGGAGGGCTGCTGGGAGGTCGGCGGAGCACTGGACGCGGCGGGCGCGCCGGGCGGGACGGCGTCGTCGGAGCTGAGCGAGGAGATCAGCGCCTTCGCACCCACTCCGATCAGTGCCAGCAGCACGACGACCGCCAGGCCGGCTAGCGCGAGCCTGGCGATGCCCAGCGGGTCAGACCGGTGGCGTCCCACACTTTGGAGACTAGCGGGTACCGGGGTTCCGGGACGGGGTCATCTCACGGCCCCGACCCGGCGGATCACAAGAGTCAACGCCCGGCGTGATGGCGGCCCTTGGGTTCGGGGACGACCACCCTGCGACTCTTGATGACCTCTCGCACGATGGGGATCAGCGAGAGGGCGATGATGACGAAGACGCCGGGCAGGAGGTACTTGTCGATGTTCTCGACCTTGGCGCCCAGGAAGTATCCGATCAGCAGCAGCGCCTCGACCCAGACGACGCCGCCCACGACGTTCCAGACGAAGAACCGGCGCGGGTCCATCTCCAGAACGCCCGCCACCGGGTTCATGAACGTGCGGACGATCGGCATGAATCGTGCGGCGACGACCGCCTTGGCGGGGCCGAACTTCTCAAAGTAGAACTCGGCCTTGTCGACGTGTTCCTTCTTGAAGAGCCGGGAATCGGGCTTCTCGAACAGCTTCCGGCCGAACCGGCCTCCAAGGAAATGCCCGAATTGCGCACCCGCGACGGCGGCGACGGGGGTGAAAATCAGCAGGGTCGGGAATGAGAGGGGCGCGATACCGAGCCCCTGTGCCGCGGCCGCGGAGCTGAAAATGCCCGCGGCGACGAGCAGGGAGTCACCCGGCAGAAAGAAGCCGACAAGTAGCCCTGTCTCGGCAAATATGATGGCAATAACGCCAATCGTGGCAAGAGGGCCGAGCATGCCCAGCCACCACTTAGGGTCAAGAAGTTCCAAGAGCACGTCCACAGTGTGAGCCTACCTGTCCCTTATGAGACGAGACTGAGAACCGACGGGCCCATGCGCACCGTTGTGGAATGACCATGAGCCTCGACGCTTCCCTGACGGGCACGGCCTTGGGGATACTGGCCACCGTTGAACCCGTCCAGAAGGAGATGACTTCGATGCCTATCGCGACTCCAGAGGTCTACGCCGAGATGTTCGACCGCGCCAAAGCGGGCGGCTTCGCTTATCCGGCGATCAACGTGACCTCGTCGCAGACGTTGCACGCGGCGCTTCGCGGCTTCGCCGAGGCGGAGAGTGACGGGATCATCCAGGTGTCGACCGGCGGCGCCGAGTTCCTGTCGGGCACGACGGTGAAGGACATGGTGACCGGTGCCACCGCGTTCGCCGAGTTCGCCCGCGTGGTGGCCGCGAAGTACCCGATCACGGTCGGCCTGCACACCGACCACTGCCCGAAGGACAAGCTGGACACGTTCGTCCGGCCCCTGCTCGAGATCTCCCGCGAGCGCGTGGCCCGTGGCGAGGAGCCGCTGTTCCAGTCCCACATGTGGGACGGCTCCGCCGTACCGCTGGAGGAGAACATCGACATCGCCTCCGAGCTCATCGACAAGACCCGCGAGGCGCGCGTGATCCTCGAGGTCGAGATCGGCGTCGTGGGCGGCGAGGAGGACGGCGTCGTCGGCGAGATCAACGAGAAGCTCTACAGCACCCCCGAGGACGGGCTCGCGCTCGCCGAGGCGCTGGGGCAGGGCGAGCGCGGCCGCTACATCGTGGCCGCCACCTTCGGCAACGTCCACGGCGTCTACAAGCCCGGCCACGTCAAGCTGCGCCCGAGCGTGCTCAAGGACATCCAGGACGCCGTCGGCGCCAAGTACGGCAAGGACAAGCCGTTCTCCCTGGTCTTCCACGGCGGATCCGGCTCGGCGGTCGAGGAGATCCAGGAGGCCATCTCCTATGGCGTCGTGAAGATGAACATCGACACCGACACCCAGTACGCCTTCACGCGGCCGATCGCCGACCACATGTTCAAGAACTACGACGGCGTGCTCAAGGTCGACGGCGAGGTCGGCAACAAGAAGGCCTACGACCCCCGCGTGTACGGCAAGGCCGCCGAGGCCGGGATGGCCCGGCGGGTCGCCGACGCCTGCGCGCAGCTCAAGTCGGCGGGCACGAGGCTCAAGTAATCCGAGGTCAGCAGGGAACGGGAGATCATACGCATATCGATCTCCCGTTTCCTGTGACCGATCATTACTCTTTCGGTCTTCCACAGGTAAGACTGTGTCCATGGAAACGCACGAAAACCTCCTTGGCGGTCCGCCGCCCACCCTGCTGCCGGACAACACCGAGGCACGGGAGATGCTCGAGGCAGGCGCCAAGGCGGCCGACGTGGCCGCGCGCTTCCCCACCTACTCGGCGGCCTGGGCCGCCCTGGCGGACGACTTCTTCACCGCGGGCCATGCCGTGACGTCGTACGCGTTCGCGCGAACCGGTTACCACCGGGGGCTCGACCAGTTGCGCCGTGCCGGTTGGAAGGGCCACGGCCCCATTCCCTGGGAGCACGAGCCGAACAGGGGTTTCCTGCGCTGCCTGAACGCGCTCGCCCGTGCCGCCCAGGCGATCGGCGAGAAGGACGAGGCCGAGCGTTGCGCTCAGTTCCTGCGCGACAGCAGCGCCGCGGCAGCGGAGGAGCTCGCCGGATCCCGGTGACCTCCGCCGCCTCACCTGGCGCGACACCGCCTCCCGCATTCCGCGGGGGGCGGTTCGCGTCTGCGGCCGCCCCGCCCCGTGACGCGTGGTCAGCCGGGGATTCCTGGGACGGCGCGCCATGAGCGGCGGCGCCGGAGATCCCCTAAATCGGAATGCTCAGGTAGTCTCTGTTTGCAAGAGGCCCTTGTCGCGCTTGCGTCAGGGGCTTTCGTTTTGTGCGCAGGAGTAAGACCATGCCGGCTGTCGTTCTCGTGGGTGCCCAGTGGGGCGATGAGGGTAAGGGAAAGGCCACCGACCTGCTCGGCGGCGACGTCGACTACGTGGTCCGCTACCAAGGGGGGAACAACGCGGGCCACACGGTGGTGATCGGTGACCAGAAGTACGCCCTGCACCTGCTGCCGACCGGGGTGCTCTCCCCGGACGTCGTGCCGGTCATCGGCAACGGCGTCGTCATCGATCCGGGCGTGCTGCTCGGCGAGATCGACGGACTGGCCGGTCGGGGGATCAACTGCGACCGCCTGCTGATCTCCGCGAACGCGCACCTGATCATGCCCCACCACAAGGCGATCGACAAGGTCAGCGAGCGGTTCCTGGGCAAGTCCAAGATCGGCACGACGGGCCGGGGCATCGGCCCCGCCTACGGCGACAAGATCTACCGCGTGGGCGTCCGCGTCCAGGACCTCCTCGACCCCGGAATTCTCCGCCAGAAGATCGAGGCCGCACTCGCGGAGAAGAACCAGATCCTCACCAAGATCTACAACCGCCGCGGGCTCGACGCGGACAAGGTCCTCGACGAGTACCTCGGCTACGCCGAACGGCTGCGTCCCCACATCGCCGACACGTCGCTGATCCTGAGCAAGGCGCTCGACGAGGGCAAGGTCGTGCTGCTCGAGGGCGGCCAGGGCACGCTCCTCGACATCGACCACGGCACCTACCCGTTCGTCACGTCGAGCTCTCCCACGTCGGGCGGCGCGTGCGCGGGGTCCGGCATCCCGCCGAACCGGCTCACCCGGGTCATCGGCATCCTCAAGGCGTACACGACCCGCGTCGGTTCCGGCCCCTTCCCCACCGAACTGCTCGACGAGCAGGGCGAGTGGCTGCGCCAGACCGGGGGCGAGTACGGCGTGACCACCGGCCGCAACCGCCGCTGCGGCTGGTTCGACGCCGTCATCGCGCGGTACGCCACCCGGATCAACGGCGTGACCGACTTCTTCCTGACGAAGCTCGACGTGCTGTCCGGTCTCGAGCGGATCCCCGTGTGCGTCGCCTACGACGTGAACGGCGTCCGCCACGACGAGATCCCGATGACGCAGACCGAGTTCCACCACGCCACGCCGATCTACGAGGAGTTCCCCGGCTGGCAGGAGGACATCACCAGCGCCAAGACCTTCGACGACCTGCCGCCCAACGCGCAGGCCTACGTCCGGGCGCTGGAGGAGATGAGCGGCGCTCCGATCTCCGCGATCGGCGTCGGCCCCGGCCGCACACAGACCCTGCAGATCCGTTCCCTGCTGTGATTTCCGCAGGCATGTGCCGTACGGGATGTTTTGCGGGCATGCGCGCCGGGGACCGGGAGATGCCCGGGAACAAGCGGCGGAGACAGTAAGGTACGCCGTTGTGCACGGATACGTTGAGCTACACGGTCACCGGGGAGCGCGCGGGCTGAGGCCCGAGAACACGCTCCCCGGTCTCGCGTTCGCGCTGGAGCTGGGTGTCGACGCGTTGGAGTTCGACGTGGCGATGTCGGCCGACGGGCAGCTCGTGCTCACCCACGACCTGATCGTCTCTCCCGTGACCAGCGCCGACACCGGGATGGCCACGCCGGACGACGAGATGTTCCCCTACGTGGGGAGGCCGATCAACTCGCTGACGCTCGCGCAACTGCGCACGCTCGACGTCGGCGTACGGCTGCCGCAACGCCCCGACGACGTGTTCGCCCTCACGCAGGTGCCGTTGCCGGACACCCGGATGCCCACGCTGGGCGCGGTGCTCGGGCTGATCGGCGCCCTCGGGGCGGACAAGGTCAGGCTCAACGTGGAGCTGAAGTCCAATCCCACCCGCCTGGATCTGTCCGCCGACCCGGTCGAGTTCGCCGAGCGGGTCGTGAAGGAGCTCGACAAGCACGACAAGCTCTCCCGGGCGTCCCTGCTCAGCTTCGACTGGCGCATCCTGAAGGCCGCCGAGCAGCTGGTCGACCAGCGGTACGCGCTGATCGAGCGGGTGACGGCGAACCCCGAGTGGATGAACGGGCTCGACCTGGCCGACTTCGACGGCGACATCCCGGCGGCCGCCGCCGAGGTGGGGGCGACGACGCTGTCTCCCGACCGCGTGCTCGTCGACGAGGCCCTCATGGCCGGCGCGTCCCTGCGCGGCATGCCGGTCGTCGTGTGGACGGTCAACGATCCCGAGGAGGCGTCCCGGCTGATCGACATGGGCGCGTCCGCGATCGTCACCGACTACCCCGATCGCATGCGCCGCCTCTGGAAGGCGCGCAACCTCCCGCTGCCGGAGCCGGTGCGCCCGCTCCGGCACGTCGACGCCTGACGGATCTCGCGTCACTCCTCGATCGAGAGCGCTCCGGACGGGCAGAGCTGGACCGCGCGGCGTACAGCCGCCTCACGGGACGCGGGGGGATCGGGGTCGAGCACGACCACCGTCCCGTCGTCATCGCTCTGGTCGAAGACCTCCGGGACGGTGAGCGCGCACATGCCCGCCCCCACGCAGACGCCGGTGTCCGCCTTTATCTTCATCGCGTTCCTCCCTACCAGGTGACCGGCAGGCGGTGCACCCCGTAGATCGCCATGTCCGAGCGCATCGGGACGTCCTCCGCCGGCACAGCGAGGCGCAGGCCGGGGAAGCGCCGCAACAGGGCCGGGTAGGCGATGCGCATCTCCGCCCTTGCCAGCTGCTGGCCCAGGCACTGGTGCACGCCGTGCCCGAAGGTGAGATGGCCGTGGACGGGCCGGGAGACGTCCAGCGTCTCGGCCTCCCCGAACCGCTCCGGGTCCCGGTTGGCCACGGCCGCCGCGATGGTCACCGCCTCACCGGCCTTGATCAGGTGGCCGCCCAGATCGACGTCCTCCACCGCGGTCCTGACCGGGCCGATGTGGATGATGGTGAGATACCGCAACAGCTCCTCGACGGCACCCTCCACGACGGCGGGATCGTCGCGCACCGCCGCGAGCTGCTTGGGGTTGGTCAGCAGCGCGAACGTGCCGAGCCCCAGCATGTTCGCGGTCGTCTCGTGACCGGCGACGAGCAGGAGCAGGCCGACTCCGGCGAGTTCCTCGTCGTTCAGCTCCCCTCCGGCCACCAGGCCGCCGAGCAGGTCGTCGGAGGGCTCGGCGCGCTTGCGCCGGACGAGGTCGCGCAGATAGCCGAGGAGGTCGTCCATCGCGGCCTTGGCCTGCTCCGGCGTCGAGCGCAGGCTCAGCATCACCGCGGAGTCCCTCTGGAACCTCTCCCTGTCGTCGTACGGGACGCCGAGCAGCTCGCATATCACCAGCGAGGGGATCGGCATGGCGAAGGCCTGGACGAGGTCCACGGGGCCGCCCTGGCGCTCCATGGCGTCCAGGCGGTCGTTGGTGATCTGTTCGATCCTCGGCTCGAGCTGCTTCATCCGGCGCACGGTGAACTGACCGGTCAGGAGCTTACGGAAGCGGGTGTGGTCAGGCGGATCCATCCGGATGAAGAAGCCGGGGGGCGTCGTGAACTCCTTCATCTTGATCAGCCGGTTCTGGATGGGCGGATGGAGGAGCTCGGGCCGGGTGCTGAACGAGGGGTGGGCGAGCACGGCACGGGCCAGGGCGTAACCGGTCACGAGCCAGCCCTCGTGGTCGTCCGCATAGATCATCCGGTGGAGCGGCGTCTCCTCCCGGACCCGGGTCAGCTCGTCGGGCGGGTCGAAGGGGCGCTCACGAGCAGTCGTGTACGTCAGGCCGGGTATCGCCTCTGTCATGACTCACTCCTTGTCTGCTTGTCAGCTTCCCTCCACACCTAGCATCATTCGGTGCAAATTTGCAATGGATGCAAATATGATTTGAATGTCGTAAAGTTCAAGTTATGGGCGATGCGGTGGGCTTGCGGGAGCGCAAGAAGCTACGCACCAGGCGAGCGCTGATCGAGGCGGCCCTGCGTCTGTTCGAGGAGAAGGGCTACGAGGAGACGACGGTCGCGGAGATCACCGCGGCCGTTGACGTCTCGACGAGGACGTTCTTCAGCTACTTCACCAGCAAGGAGGACGTCGTCTTCTTCGACGGCGAGGCCCGGGTCGAGGCCGCCCTCAAGATGATCGCCGACCGCAGGCCCGCGGAGACCGTCGTCGACCTCCTCCTGCGGGTCACCAGCCACAGCCTCGACGCGGTCACGGACGCCGACCTGACGGTGGAACTGACCCCCGCCCGCCGCCACCTGATCACGACGGTCCCGGCTCTCCGGGCCCGTGGGCTGGACCTGCTGTTCGAGACGCAGCAACGCCTGGCCGGCGCCCTCCACCGGGCCTACGCCGACGAACTCGATCCCATCGAGGCGGCCGCCGCCATCGGATCCCTCATGGGCGCGGCCCACCTGGCCACGACCATCAGCATGGAGCGAGGCGAGACGCCCGAGCAGGTGTGGGCCGCGGGCAGACGGGCCATGGAAATCGCGATACGCGGCCTAAGCTCAATCGGCTGACACCCCCCCAACCACCACCACCTCGCGCGTGATCATGCACACGTTCGGGAACCTGCCCCCTGACCAGCCACCCTTCCCGCCGTGATCATGCACACATTCGGGGATCAAGGCGCTGAACAGCCATTTCCCGGTTCGTGATCATGCACATGTTCTGCGAGAGGTGTGCTGCGCAGCGGAAATGCGGTTCGTGATCAGGCAATTGCATGATCACGAGCTGCGTTTCCGCGGGTCGAGACGGGTCTCTACGAATCTGTGCATGATCACGAAACGCGTCGTGGCAGGCGAAAGGGCCTTTCCACGAACTTGTGCATGATCACGGGAAGTGTTCGCGCAGGTCTGTACGGCTCACGCCGAATGTGTGCATGATCACGCCGGGAAAGGGGTGGGTCAGAGCCAGCCGTTGCGGCGGAAGGCTCGGTGCAGCAGTGTGCAGGCCACGACCATGACGGCGATCACCACGGGATAGCCGTAGGCCGCCCGCAGTTCGGGCATGTGATCGAAGTTCATCCCGTAGATGCCCGCGATCATCGTGGGGACCGAGATGATCGCGACCCAGGACGAGATCTTCCGCATGTCCTCGTTGGCGAGCGCGTTCGAGCGGGCCAGCGCGGCCTGCAGGATGGAGTCCGACAACTCGTTGGACGCCTGGACCTGCTCGCACACACGGGACAGATGGTCGCCGACGTCGCGGAAGTACTCCCGCATCTCCGAAGGGATCATGCGGCGCTGAGGGAGGGCGTTGAACGGCGTCTGCAGGGGGGCGACGGCCCGCTTGAGCTCGAGCATCTCCCGCTTGAGCTGGTAGATGCGGTTGATGTCGCGGGAACTGACCTCGGCGAAGACGGCCGCTTCGACCTCTTCGAGTTCGGCCTGCATGAGGTCGGCGACCTGGAGGTACTTGTCGACGACGTGGTCGGCGATGGCGTGCAGCACACCCGTAGGGCCGCGGCCCAGCAGCTTCGGCTTGTCCTCGAGCTTCTCCCGGACGTCGGCGAGGGGGCAGTGGCTGCCGTGCCGTACGGTCACGACGAAGTCGGGGCCCACGAACATCATGATCTCGCCGGTGCCGATGATCTCGCTGGTGGCGGTCAGGACCTCGTGATCGAGGAAGGCGACGGTCTTGAGCACGACGAAGATGGAGTCGCCGTACCTTTCGACCTTGGGCCGCTGGTGGGCCTTGATCGCGTCCTCAACCGCCAGGGGGTGCAGGCCGAAGACGTCGGCCAGCCATTCGACCTCGGGCGCCGCCGGCTCGTGCAGGCCGACCCACACGTACGCGTTGGGCAGGGAATTGCCGGTGTTGTGCGCGCGGACGAGGCTCACGGCCTCCGCGATGCCGTCGGCGGCGACCTTCGTCCCGCCGATGTACGCGCCGAATTCGACGAGGGACTTGCTCGGGGGAACACAACCGCTCAGCTTCTCCGGGGGGTTGATCACGGACGCGCTGAGACGAGTGGGGATGACCCGGGTGTTCCTAGTGATACGAGGGAAAATCGCTGAAGAGCGCATGGCGGTCCCTTCCCGCCCGAGCCGGCACGCTCCACGCGCGACGTGATGTCACCCCTTATAAGGCGTGAACTGCCCCTCGGGCTCTGTTGTGAAGTGGTCGGGAGTGCGCACGTCGCACGTGCGCGAGCACGTACTGACGGGATCACCAGAACTCATCCCGAACCACCTCCAATCGCCACGAGAGGGGACGAAGCCTGCCTAAGTTACCACATGCAAGGGTTGGCCGCTTTTTGAGCGTACCCAACCCCCACGTGTGATCATGCACTACTTGTCAAAATCAGCCCGTGCCTCCCGCGATGCGGCAGTGAGCGGAGCGAGCGCACACGAGCAGGCGCGACAATGGACACGTGCGCGTTCTCGTCATCGGATCCGGGGGCCGCGAGCATGCTCTGTGCCGCGCCCTGCGACTCGACCCGGCCGTCTCAGAGCTCCACTGCGCCCCCGGCAACGCCGGGATCGCGGAAGTGGCGACCCTGCACTCCGTGACGCCCACGGACGGGGCCGCCGTCTCCGCTCTGGCCGTGCGGCTGGGTGCCGACCTGGTCGTCATCGGGCCGGAGGCGCCGCTGGTCGCGGGCGTCGCCGACGCCGTCAGGGCCGAGGGCGTCCCCTGCTTCGGGCCGTCGAAGGAGCCCGCCGCGATCGAGGGCTCCAAGGCCTTCGCCAAGGACGTCATGGTGGCCGCGGGGGTCCCCACCGCGCGGTCGTTCACCTGCACGACCGAGGACGAGGCCGCCGCCGCGCTCGACGCGTTCGGCCCGCCGTACGTGGTGAAGGACGACGGCCTGGCCGCGGGCAAGGGCGTCGTCGTGACGAGCGACCGCGACGAGGCGCTGGCCCACGCCCGGGCGTGCGAACGGGTCGTCATCGAGGAGTACCTCGACGGTCCCGAGGTGTCGTTGTTCGCGCTGTGCGACGGTGCGGCCGCCGTGCCGCTCCAGCCGGCACAGGACTTCAAGCGCGCCTACGACGGCGACGAGGGGCCGAACACCGGCGGCATGGGCGCCTACACGCCGCTGCCCTGGGCTCCCGGCGATCTGACCGAGCAGGTCATGGCCGAGGTCGTCAGGCCGACGGTCGCCGAGCTCGCCCGCCGCGGCATGCCGTACAACGGGGTCCTGTATGCGGGGCTGGCCCTCACGAAGGCCGGGCCGCGGGTCATCGAGTTCAACGCCCGATTCGGCGACCCGGAGACGCAGGTGGTGCTCGACCGGCTGGCGACGCCGCTCGCGGGCCTGCTGCTCGCCTGCGCGACGGGAGACCTCGCGGCGCACGAACCTCTCCGCTGGCGCGCAGGCGCGGCGGTGACCGTGGTGGTCGCGGCCGAGAACTACCCGGTGGATCCGGTGAAGGGCGACGCCATCGAGGGACTCCCGCCGGCGACCCCGGACGCGTACGTCCTGCACGCCGGCACCGCCTTCGACGGCGACCGCCTGGTGTCGAACGGAGGCAGGGTGCTCAACGTGGTCGGCACCGGCGCGGACATCGCGGAGGCGCGGGCGGCCGCCTACGAGGCGCTCAAGAGGATCTCGATGCGCGGCTCCCACCATCGGTCCGACATCGCGCTGGCCGCCGTGGCCGAGGCCTGACCCGGGCGGCTTCTACCTGTGCGGGGCCGAATAAACTCGGCACGGTGAAACACCTCCACTCCGGCAAGGTCCGCGACCTGTACGAGACCGACGACGGCCTGCTGCTGATGGTGGCCTCCGACCGGATGTCGGCGTTCGACCACGTGCTCGAACCAGGCATTCCCGACAAGGGGGAGATACTGACCCGCTTGTCGTTGTGGTGGTTCGACCAGCTCAAGGACGTCGTCCCCAACCACGTCGTCTCGGCGGACGTGCCGGCCGAGTTCGCGGGCCGTGCCGTCCTGTGCCGCAAGCTGCGGATGGTGCCCGTGGAGTGTGTGGCGCGCGGCTATCTGACGGGCGGCGGGCTCCTCGAGTACCGCGCCGGCGGCGCCGTCTCCGGCGTACGGCTCCCGCCCGGTCTCGACAACGGGTCGCGACTGCCCGAGCCGATCTTCACCCCCTCGACGAAGGCCCCGATGGGCCAGCATGACGAGCCGATGACGTTCGACCAGGTCGTCGACGAGGTCGGCGCGGAGGTCGCCGAGATGCTCAGGCGGATCACGCTCGACGTCTACACGCGCGGCGCCGAGATCGCCCTCGAGAGGGGCATCATCCTGGCCGACACCAAGATCGAGCTCGGCTGGGACGCCGACGGCGTGCTGACCCTGGGCGATGAGATCCTGACGCCGGACTCCTCCCGGTTCTGGCCGCGTGAGCTCTGGGAGCCGGGACGGCCGCAACCGTCGTTCGACAAGCAGTACGTCAGGGACTGGCTGGTCTCCCCCGAGTCCGGCTGGGACCGGAACTCCGGCGAGGCGCCCCCGCCGCTTCCCGACAAGGTCGTCGAACGGACCCGGCAACGCTATGTGGAGGCATTCGAACGACTGACCGGATCGGCCTTCAGGAGCTAGTCACTCCAGTCACACCCGCATCAGTGGCATGGAGCTCCATCTAGGGCCCTCCGGGGGTGGTTCCCCCGCGAAACGCCCGGGATAGCGGCTAGTCTGGGCCGACGGCGTGGCTGCCGCCATTTTGCGGGTCCCCCACCCTTCCCCCGACTTAGGAGTCTCATTCATGGTTCGTTACCGCGTGCGCGGTGGCAACGTACTGCGTGGAACCGCCTTCATCCAGGGCGCGAAGAACGCCGTACTGCCCATGATCGGGGCGGCGCTGCTCGCCTCAGAGGGCCGCACGGTGCTGCGCAACGTACCCGTGATCGAGGACGTGCGCAGAGCCGTCGAGCTCGCGGAGGCCATCGGCGCCAAAGTGGAGTTCCACGAGACCGAGCGGACGTTGGTGATCGACGCCTCGCGGCTCACCAGCCCGGTTCTCCCCGCCCACATCGCGCGACGGTTCCGCGGCTCTGTACTGTTCGTCCCCGCTCTGCTGCACCGGCTCGGCGAGGCGATCATCGAGGGCATCGGCGGCTGCAACCTCGGCAGCAGGAACCTGGACTTCCACTACCTCGGCTACAAGCGCCTCGGCGCGATCGTGGACGAGGGCGAGAGCGTCATCCACATCAAGGCGGCCGGGCTCCTCGGCGCTCCCCTTTACCTCGACACGCCCTCCCACACGGGCACCGAGAACCTCATCATGGCCGCGGCCCTCGCCAAGGGCACCACGATCATCGAGAACGCGGCGCTGGAGCCCGAGGTCCTCGACGTGATCGGGATGCTCTCCCGCATGGGCGCCAAGATCAGCGGTGGCGGCACCGGCTTCATCACGGTCGAGGGCGTCGACGAGCTGACCGCGGTCGAGCACACCGTGATGCCGGACCGGCTCGACGCCGGCGTCTTCGCGATGGCCGCCGCCATCACGGGCGGCGAGGTGAACCTCGTCGGCGCCTCCCTCGAGCACCTCGGCGTCGTCCGGTGGAAGCTGGAGCAGATGGGCGTCGAGTTCGAGACCGACGGCGCGGTCCTCCACGTCCGGCGCGACCGCAACCTCCGGCCGATCAACGTGATCACCGACACCTACCCGGGTTTCGCGACCGACCTGCAGTCGCCGCTCATGACGGTGGCCTGCCTCGCGGACGGCTCCAGCTACATCCACGAGCGGATCTTCGACGGGCGCTTCGCGCTCGCGGGAGAGCTCAACAAGATGGGAGCCCAGATCGAGGTCGACGGCAGCCGCGCGGTGGTCCACGGACCCACACCGCTGCACGGCACCGAAGTGACGGCTCACGATCTGCGATCCGGAATCGCACTCGTACTCGCCGGTCTGGCCGCCGACGGAGAGACGACGATCGACTCCGGATATCTCATCGATCGCGGGCACGCGGCCCTCGCTCAGCGTATGCAGGCGCTCGGCGCAGATGTGGAACGGGAAATTTCCCCTTTGAGTGAGGGCTGAGTCCAGAAACCCATTTATCCGCGTCGACCAGCGGAAACATTACATTTCCCGGAACCGCCGGCCCCTCGCAGAATGGCATTCGGCAAATCCGGGCGTGACATTACGGCCTTAACAAGCGATCGTTCCAAAGAGAACCACAACAACGAGGGCACGTGGGATGGGACGAACATTGGTCGAACGCACGGAAGAGACTCCGCGCGGGTCGCGCCTGAGCGCGGGGACGCCGGACCTCACCATCGGAGTGGTGGGGTCGCACGACCTCGTCGAGCGGGTGATGCTCATGGGGCATGCGGCGGCTCCGGTACCTTGCCGGTTGGTCGCCGCCGCGTACCGGGACGAGCAGGAAGCGGCCGACAAGGTGACCCGGCTCGGTCCCGGCGTGGACGCCTGCCTGTTCGCCAGCCCGGTCCCCTTCGAGCTGGCCCGGCGGGCGGGGGTGCTGACGGTGCCCGCGACGCATGTGCAACTCGGCGGTGCCGCTCTGGTCTCGGCGATCGCGCGCGCGATGCTGGACGAGCGCATCGATCCCCGGCGGGTGAGCATCGATGTGCTGAGCCGGTCGGAGATCGACGAGGCGTACTCGGATCTGAACCTCCCCTCGGGGGATGTCCACAGCCGGGACGAGCCGGGGGCCACGGGAACCATCACGGCCTTCCATGAGCGGCTGCTGCGTCAGGGCGTCACGACGGGCGTGCTGACGTGCGTCCAGGGTGTCGCCGACCGGCTGGCCGCCGCGGGGATGCCGGCCATCCCGATCCGACCGACGTCGGCCGCGATCCGCTCCGCCCTGCACACGGCGGGCCTGCTGGGCGCCCGGCACCGACTGGAGGAGTCGCAGCTCACCGTCATCCTGGTGGAGGTGCCGACGCTGCGCGAGCCCGTACGGCGGGCCTCCCCGCGTTACTGGCGCGACGAGCTGCGGCTGTCACTGCACCGGCTGCTGGTCCAGGAGGCCAACCGGATCAACGCGAGCGTGTGGCCCATCGACGACCACAGCTATCTGGTGGTGGCGACCAAGGGATCGATCGCCGCGGCCACCGACGGCTTCCGGGTCCTGCCGTTCGCGGCCAGGATCCGCGAGGAGCTGGGACTGGCCGTCGAGGTGGGTGTGGGCATGGGCCGTACGACCCATGACGCCGAGACGCACGCACGGGGCGCGCTGACCCGGAGCCAGGGCGGGAAGCAGGCGCAGGGCTTCGCGGTGGACCGGGAGGGCAGGGCGCTCGTCCCGCCGCCCCGGATGCCGCCCCAGTCGGGCGGGCCGGCCAAGCCGAGAGGTGTCGAGGTGCTCGCCCGCCTGGCCGCCAAGCTCGAGGGCGGGGACACGGTCGTCGACGCGGAGGGGGCGGGGCGCATGCTCGGCGTCACACCCCGTACGGCTCGAAGGTTGTTGCGCACGCTGGTCGACGAGGGACTCGCGTGGCCGCTTCCGCCGAACCGCACTCCGCAGCCCGGCCGGCCGCGTCAGCTCTATCGGCTCATCGTGGAGAAGCTGAGCCGCTGAACCGGAGTCACCCGACCGCCGATGGCGTGACCCCGCCGAAACCGCTGACGGCCCCTGCCGGTCCGGGGCCGTCGGTGCTTTCACGCGTTCCCCGAGACCGGTTTCCGGTTCCCGCTGGGGGCACTAGGCGGTCTTGAGCACCTGCGCGACGACCTCGCGGTATATGTCGGCCGCACGCTCGGGATCGGTCAAGGTTCGCAGGTGGTCGGCCGACGACAACAACTCCTCGCGGAACGAGGGGTCGACCATCGCGCGATGCGCCTTCTCCCGCGCGCTCTTCCAGTCACCGGGCTCATACAAGGCCGCCTCCGGGAGCAGTTCCGGTAGCGCGCCCACCGCAGGGGCCACCACGGGACATCCCCGGATGACGGACTCGGCCACCGCCATGCCGAACGACTCGTTGACCGTCGTGGACAGGTGGACGCCGCCGTTGAAGCCGACCGACGTGTAGAGCGAAGGCATCAGGTCGTACTCCACCTTCGGCCACCAGACCGCATGTGCAAGGCCCTTCGACCCCGCGAGTCTCGTGGTGATCGCGTGCAGTTCCCGCTCCGGCGACGTGAGCCCTCCGACGAATATCGGCAGCAGCGTGACGTCCGGCGCTTCCGACAACTGGTCCACGAGGTCGACCGCGGTCCGCCACCGCTTGTGCCCGTCGAGCTTGCCCACCCACACGACGGGCTTCCCGTCGAGCGGGACGGGCGAGGACGGCACCCGCCAGCGGTCGTCGAGGCAGTTGGGCACGATCGTGATCGGCGCCAGACCGCTGAGCCCGTACTCGCCCAGAAGCCGCTCCATGTACGAGCTCACCGTCACGATGTGCGACAGCCCGTCGAACTGGTCCCGATGCTTCAGGTAGACGAGGTTCGCGGTGGTCGTGTGGACCTCGAGCACGAGCTTTCCCGGTGCTCCCACGGCCCGCCACGCGTCGATGAAGCGCGGGCTGTCCATGACCACGGTGATGTCCGCACGCGCGTCCCTGAGCGCCGTCTCCATGGCCTCGGGGGTCCGGGCCTCGCTGGCGACGCCGGCGGGAAAGCGGCTCACCATCCCATGGTCGCGCTCGTACACGATCCGGACGTCGAATTCACGGGACAGGTACGGATACCGGTTGAGCAACTGCGCCGACACTCCGCCGAGCAGGCCGTACCGGTAACAGAACACGATGCGTGGACGGCTCACCACTTCGCTCCCAACAGCGCCATGACACCGTCACGGCCGCGGGCCCGGACTTCGTCGGCAAGCTCCGAATATCTGTCCACTCGGCGTTCCCACGTATTGTGCGTCAGCCATTCCGCGGTTTCCTTCTCCGGTACCACCGTGCCTACCAGCCGAGGCAGGAGCTCCAGAAATTCTTCCCGGCCCTCGGTGATCGTCGTCCCGGGATATTCGCGGCACTGAGGGAAGTACGTCGCGAGCACCGGAAGTCGAAGGTGCAGATACTCATAGACCTTGATGGGGTCGACCGAGTCGGCCAGCGGGCCGTTCTTGAACGGAATGAGCGCGAGCGACCATGTGCGGCTTCTGTCCGCGAGGTCCTGGTGCCCGACCAGACCGAGGAGCTTGATGTTCGGGGGGTACTCCATCTCAGGCTGCTGGTGCCCGGCGAGTTCGAACGTGTAGCCCGGATAGCGCTCCGCCGCCGCGATGACCAGCGGCCAGTCGAACCACTTGTCCGTGAGATGACCGAAGTATCCGATGACCGGCGGCCACGTCGGCTCGGTGCTCCTGCTCGCCTGGGGGAACCGCGTGTCGAGTGCGTTCGCCACGACATGCACCTCCCGGTCCGCGATGGCGGACATCTTGCGGGCGAGCGGCCGCGAGACCGCTGTCGCGATGTCCGCGTGACTCGCGACGTACCGCTCGTAGCCGGGGTGGTACCACTTGGCCATGCCGACCTTGGCGAACTCCTCCCAGTCATCCCGCGCGTCGTACACGGTCACCCAGCCGTGCATCGCGGCGACCGTCAGGTGACGCACCATCAACTCGTGCGGGAAGGAGGCGTAGAAGATCTTCTTCTTGTCGCCGAAGTCGGCCGTCAGCAGCGCGTCGAAGAGTTCCGGCGTCGCGTCGATCGGGCTCTGGAAGAGAAGCTCATCGGGGTGTTCCGGCAGAGGCTGCTTGTAGTTCGACCGGTAGTAGTTGAAGAAGACCGGGCACTTGCGCCGCAGGTAGACGTTCGTCAGCCGGATCGGCCTGTTGCCCCGGTGTTCCTGGACGAACGTCGTCCCGGAGAACATGACGACGATCTCGTCGCCCTCCGCGTCCCGCGCGGCGCGCAACCAGGTGTTGAAGTCTTGGACAAGCGTCTCGCGCCAGTTCGGCGGAGCCGTCGCCTTGCCCGCGGCGGCCGGCACACGCTGGCCTGTGGCCCGCTGCGCCGGCGCACCGGCCCCACGCATGAAGGTGACCGCCACACGGCCCCGCCGCGCGGCACCTCGCTTGAGCCGCCGTCCACCGCGGACGACGGCCAGGGGGGCTGCCAGCAGGGGCCGGATCATCGCCAGCTTGCGCCTGACCGCCACCAGGTCGCCCTTGGTGGTCTTCAGCTCGGCCTGAAGCCCCTCCACCTCCGTCTTCGCCGCCGCGTACCGAGCGGCGGCGTGGACGTTCTCCAGGGCCTCCAGCCGCAGTCGCTCGTTCAACCGCCGATCCAGGCCGCTGAACGCCGTTTCCTCGGGGTCGAGCGAGAAGACGGGCACACCTGCCGGCTGCTGCCGCCGTACGCCCGCGACGGCGATCTGCCCGTCGATCAGCTCAGGCTCCGCGATCTCGAACAGCGGCTCGAGCAGTCGCCGCAACGATCCGAGATAGAAGCCGGGTGTGTCCGAGACGCCACGGGAGAGTCCGAAGGGAACCGTCACGACGAGGGTTCCGCCCGGCTTGATCGTCTGGAAGACCCGCTGTACTACGGTCGCCGGATCCTTGGCCGGGTCCAGAGCGTCGTTCACCCACGCGTGGTCGACGGTCGCGGCGGTGTCAGCGGTCGAGGCGAGGTGCCTCATGTCGACGACGGTGTGATCGGGAGCATTCAGGGGGAAGGGCGACGCCGCTCCGCCGAGAAGGAGAACGCTGCCCGAGGGAAGATGTTCGATGATCCATCGCCGCAGATCCCCGCCGACCGCCCACTTGCGTCCTGGATCGCCGTTGTCGCTCTGGTTCGCACCCGTAGCCAACACTCGCCCCATGATTCGTGCGCTTCAGCCTGGACCCCGCCCCGTCGACGGAAAGGCTACAAGTCGACGGAAGGCTACAAAAGGGAACATGCTTGGTCAACACGGATGAGTATGACCTATGTCGCAGGTCATCGGTGGCCACCCGGCCTGCGGATCCACCCTCGATTCATCCAGCCACGATCAAGGGGACCTGCCCGCCGAATGCCTCTGGTAAGGACGTTATTGTCATGACCTATGGGACAGAACGGTCGTGACATCCGGGTCTGGTTGGCGCTTGCCGCTGTCTACGTGGTGTGGGGTTCGACCTATCTCGCCATCAAGTTCGCCACCGAGAGCATCCCTCCCCTTCTGAGCGGTGGGATCCGTTTCATCACGGCCTCGTTGATCCTGGGCACGGTGCTGCTCGTCCGCAAGGGGTTCGCGGCGTACCGGATCACCTGGCGGGAGTTCGGCGGCGCCGCGCTCGTCGGGCTGCTCCTGCTGACCGCCGGCAACGGCATGGTGGCCCTGGCGGAGCAGTACATCTCCAGCGGCCTGGCCGCTCTGCTCGTCGCGTCGGTGCCGTTGTGGCTGATCGTGCTGAGGACGGTCGTCCGCGACCGGCCGCACGTGCTGACGATGGCCGGAGTGCTCGTGGGCTTCGTCGGCGTGGCGGGGTTGTCGCTGGGCGGCGGGACGTCGGCGGGCACCGTCGGAATCGTCGTGATCCTGCTGGCCTCGGTGTCCTGGTCGCTCGGCTCGTTCCTGTCGCCGCGGATCGCGATGCCGAAGGATCCGTTCATGGCCAGCACCATCGAGATGGTCGCCGGAGGTGCGGGTCTCCTGCTGCTGGGCACCTCGTTCGGCGAGCACCTCGACATCGGGGCCGTGACCGGGCGCTCGTGGCTGGCCCTGGCCTACCTGGTCGTCGCCGGATCGCTCGTCGCGTTCACGTCGTACGTGTGGCTTCTGGGAAACGCGCCGATCTCTCTCGTGTCGACCTACGCGTACGTGAACCCGGTGGTGGCCGTGTTCCTCGGGGTGGTCGTCGTCGGCGAGCAGGTGACGCACGGCATGCTGCTCGCCGGTGCCCTCATCGTGGTCGGCGTGGCCCTTGTGGTCTCTACCGAACGACGCTCGCCGGCGGTTCAGGCGGATGCCTCGTCACCTCGGGTCGGCTCCCCGGAACCCCGGGCATGAGCCTCCGCGGGCCGGTCAGCCCCTGAACTCCTCGGCGGCGGCGAGGAAGATGTCGTTGGCCTCCACGTCGCCGATCGAGACGCGCGCGCCCTCCCCCGGGAAGGGACGGACGGACACGCCGCTCGCGGCGCAAAGGTCGGAGAACTCCATCGTGCGGTCACCGAGGCGCATCCACACGAAGTTCGCCTCGGTGGGCGGCACCGTCCAGCCCTGTGCGATCAGGGCCTCCCGCACGCGGGTCCGCTCCTTGACGACGGACTCGACCCGCTCGAGCAACTCGCCCTCGGCGTCGAGGGACGCCAGGGCCGCCGCCTGCGCGAGGTGGTTCACCGCGAACGGCAGCAGCGTCTTCCTGACGGCCGCGGCCACCGGCGTATGGGCGATGAGGTAGCCGACCCGCAGCCCGGCCAGGCCGTACGCCTTGGAGAACGTCCGCAGGACCGCCACGTTGGGGCGGTCGCGGTAGAGGGTCAGCCCGTCGGGCACGTCGGCGTCCCTGACGTACTCCCGGTAGGCCTCGTCGAGGACCACCAGCACGTTCTCGGGCACCCGGTCGAGGAACCCCCGCAACTCGGCCGAACGATTGACCGTGCCGGTCGGATTGTTCGGGTTGCAGACGAAGATCAGGCGCGTCTCCGGCGTCACCGCGTCCGCCATGGCGTCGAGGTCATGGGTCTCGTCCACGAGCGGGACCTCGACCGACACCACTCCGGCGAGGCTGGCGAGCGTCGGGTAGGCCTCGAAGGACCGCCAGGCGTACATCACCTCGGCCCCCGGCTCCCCGACGGCCTCCAGCAACTGCTGGGCCACCGCCACCGAACCCCCGCCCAGGGCGACATGGTCGTGCGGCACGCCGTACCGCGCCGCGATCGCCTCGGTCAGCTTCACGGAAGCGGGATCGGGGTAGCGGTTGACCTCGCCGGCCGCCTTCGCGATCGCCTCGACGACGGAGGGCAGCGGCTCGTACGGGCTCTCGTTGGAGGAGAGCTTGAACGACCGGCCTTCTGCGGAAACCACGGTCTTGCCTGGCTTGTAGGCCGGCATGGTGTCGAGGATCGCGCGGAATCGAGGCATGTCCTTACCTTAGGAGATACGTCCCCTCAAGAGCGACGTCCCCCCAGCAGATACACCCCCCTCGCCGTGATCATGCACGGGTTCGGGAATCGCCTCACTGACCTGCGCCGACACGGGCCGTGATCATGCACACTTTCGTGGATTCCGCCGCTGAGCTGCACAAACCTCTTCCGTGATCATGCACACCTTCGCGGACGCCTCCCCTGAAGTGCACAAACACCCGTCGTGATCATGCGCAACCTCGAAAATCCTGTCGGCGACCTGCGTAAACGTCTTTCGTGATCATGCACGGGAACCTCGATTGCCAGATCACGGACCAGGAAAGCGCAGGCCAGACACCATGGTGACGAATTCACGCATGATCACGCTCAACAAAGGACCTGGCCAGACGGCCTTCCCACGAATCCGTGCATGATCACGACGGAGGTTTGTGCAGCTCAGCGGTGGAATCCGCGAACTTGTGCATGATCACGCCAAAGGGGGTGGGTCAGGCCAAGGGGGGCGGGGGTGGGTCAGACGCGGAGCATGGGGGGGTGAAGGAGCACGGCGGGGCCGCGGCGATGGAGCATCGCGGGCCGGCCGCCGTCCCTGGTCGTGGTGTGCCCGGTGGGCATGAGGAAACCCTCGGTCTTGGTCACCTTGCGGTGGAAGTTCCGTGGGTCGAGCAGACGGCCCCAGACGATCTCGTACACCCTGCGCAACTCGGCGACGGTGAACTCGGACGGACAGAAGGCCGCACCCAGCGAGGTGTACTCGAGCTTGGCCCTGGCCCGTTCGACCCCGTCGAGCATGATCCGGCGATGGTCGAACGCCATGTCCGTCAGCGAGGCGACCGGCTGCCAACTCATGTGCGCCTCGGTGGACGCGGGAAGGTCGGGGGCGAGCCCGAGATAGGCCACGCTGACCACCCGCTGGCGTGGGTCACGGTCGGGATACCCGTATGTCTGGAGTTGTTCCAGATGGACGGGAGCGCCGGGAAGCCCGGCCCGCTCGGCCAGGACGCGGCCGGCCGCGGCGGGCAGGTCCTCCTCCAACTGGATGAACCCGCCCGACAGCGCCCAGCGGCCTTCGTACGGCGGGTTGTCGCGCCGCCACACCAGCGCGCTCAGCTCCTGGCTCCTGACAGTGAGGACGACCAGATCCACGCTGACGGGTATTCGCGGGATCACGGAAGGCACGCTACACGCCGTTGTAGTAATAGACCGGTTCCGCCGCCTTACGACCGTCCGGCGCGCTGACGTCCACCCGAACCCAGGTGTTCTTCGGGATGGTGGCCCAGTCCACCGGGATCCAGATCTTCTCCGCGCCGCGGGGAAGCCCCTCGATCGGCGTGGTGTCGTGCCAGCCGACCTTCGCGGAGTCGACCTGCCGCGGGTGCTCGAGCTTGCCCCAGGCGATCCCGACCCGCGCGTCACCAAGCCGGTAGCCGGTGATCTCCATGCCGTCCTGGATCTGCCGCTTCTGTCTCTTCACCCCGATGGGGATCGGCCGCTTCCAGTCCTTGGCGATCTGCTCCGAAAGGGACGGCGATCCACACGTGTAGAAGCCGCTCCACATGTAAGAGATGATCTTCGAGACGTACGGCCCGGCGAGCGTCACCTGGGCGTCCATCCGCGGCTTGTCGATGCTGCCGCGGCTCCCCTGGTCGCCGCAGCGTCCCGCGGCCGTCGGCTGGAACGCCTCCAGGTTGGCCCACAACTGGACGTTCACGCCGTCCTGGGCCAGTTCGTCACGCGCCTTGGACATCGCCTGGAAGTAACTGCGGGTCCCCGCGTAGTAGGCCTTGGCGTACGTCGTCTTGCCCACGACGGGCTCAAGTCGCTTGTCCACCGGCCGGTTCGTCCAGTTCGGCCAGAAGAGTGCCATCTTGCCGCTGCCCCGGCCGTCCTGGGGCGCGATGATGTCCACACCGTTCCTGGCGAGGATCCTGAAACCCTCGCCCACCTCCGTGGGCGTCGAGGAGAACGCCACCTTCCGCCGGGCGTCGACGTACGGGCTGACCAGGACCGGCTTGCCCGGCAACGTCTCGTCGACGACGCGGTGCTGGGCGCGGTAGACCTGGAGCGTCCCCACCGTGGACGGGTCGGGCCAGTCCCTGATCCCCAGTTCGTACGACTGGTAGAAGCCGCCCAGCGACTTGCGGTTCTTGAACCGGTAGCCGTAGTCCTGCAGGACCCGCCGGGTCAGCCCGCTCAGCGGCCCGATGTAGCGGGTGTCGGCCTGATACGTGTCCAGGTCACGGGGAGCGATCGGCAACGCGGGGAAGACCTTGATGTCGAACCGGTCACCGAGGTCGAGCAGGTCGCTCAGGCTGTCGCGTGCGGCGCCCTTGACCAGGATCAGGTCGTAGTCGCGGCCCTTGGAGAAGTCGCAGGCCGCGTCGTCCGTGCCGTCAGCGGGAAGGAGGAGCCGGTAGAACACCGAGTTCCCGACGACGATCTGGTGTTCCATCGACGGGCAGCGGAAGACGTGCGAGCCGAACCGCTCATCGGTCGCGTAGACGAACGTGCTGTTGATCTGGTTGCCCGGATTGGCGGCCTTGAGGTCCTTCTGTGCCGCCTGCGCGCACGTGAGCCCGTCCTCCGCGCATTTGGCGTAGGCGTCGTCGGGCACCGGAACCTTCTTGGGATGCAGATAGTCCGGCGCCGTCAGGATCCGGCCGCTGTCGTCCACCTGCCGCGGCGTGAACTCGAAACCGAACCGCACCACCGTGTCTCCACCGGCCTGGTGGACGCCCTCGAACTGGTGCCGCCAGGTGCAGGGGTCCGGGTCGTCGCTCGGCACCACCCAGAAGCCGGTCACCGGATAGGGCGTGGGATCCGACGTCTTCGGGGTGCCGCAAGGGTCGGCGCTCGGACTCGGGCTGGGCTTGACCGTGCGAACGGTGGGGCTGACCTTCGCGATCGGTGGCTCCCGAGGGTCGTGCCGAAGAACGATCACGACGGTGGTGACGACGAGGAGAACCGTCACGCCCAGAATCAGAGTGAGCACCCGCACGATCAGGACACTATCGCCTGTTGAGTGGTGACATATCGCATCACGTTGGCGCTAGTACTCCAGCCGCTACTTCTTGACGCCCGCCCACTCCTCCAAGTGACCGACGAACCGCGGTGCCGAGTTCGGCCAGTGGTGGTTCGCCCGTGCCGCGGCGTAGCCCCGCGCGCTCGTGTCGGCCCGCTCCACCGCGTCGTCCCGCAGCCGGAGCACGGCCCGCGCGATGGCCTCCGCGTCCCGCCAGGGGACCACTGTCCCGGAGCGGTAACGTTCCACAAGCTCGACGGCCCGTGGCGACGGCGTCGTGATGACCGGAACTCCATGCGCCATGTATTCGACGATCTTCGTGGGCATGGAGTGGCGATAGTTCGGCTCGTCGTGCAGGAGCGAGAGCCCGGCGAGCGCGCCGTCCAGCCGCTTCAGGGCCTCGTCGTTCGGCATGAAGTCACGCCATTCGAGGATGCCCTGCTCGACCGCCTCCTTCAGGATCGGCCGGGTCCTCGGATCGGCGTACCCGATCAGCTCGACCGCCACCTTGTTCCGCTGGAGGATCCGGGCCGCCTCGACGGCCTCGTGGACTCCCCGGGCCTCCGACAACCACCCGAGATAGACGACTCGGTCATCCCCGGGGGGGCTGACGTGGTCGGGCACCCACGTGTCGTTCGGCACCACCGGGTGGGGCCTGCGGAACCGTCCCGTATAGGCGCTCTCGGCCAGCAGCAGGTGCAGGTGGCGCTCCGCCGTTCCCTCCATCAACCGGGCGAGGAACCGCACCGGCGGACGGAGGAGTGCCGGCAGCCACGGCTTCAGCGACAGTGTCGCCGGGGTGTCTTCGTGCACGTCCCAGACGACGGGCGGGCGCTTACGCACCCCCGCCACCGCGAGGAGCAGCTCTGGGTCGTGGATGAGCGCCAGGTCGACGCGGCCGCGCATGCTCTTGAAGAGCCGGCGCGCGGCCCGTACGGCCGTGACGCGGCGCCGCTCCGCGGCCCGGGGCAGGTCGACACCTGTCACCCAGGAACGTGGAACGGCGCCCCGCGCGGAGTACGGCGCGGCATACGTGACCTCATGACCGGCATCGACGAGCGCACGGATCTGCCGGTGCAGGATCCGGGCGTCTTCGGGGTGATGGACCACCGTCATGACGAGCACGTGCACGAAACGGACCCCCCTACAACCGCTCGACGTGATCGCTCGCGGTGAGCACGCCCCGCGTGTCGAGCACAAGGTTGGACCGCTCCTCGATGAGGTCGAGGTCGAACACCGAATGCTGCTGGAGCAGGACGGTGACGTCGGCCTTCGCGAGGGCCTCGGCGAGATCCGCTTCGCGCGGGATCGGGGCCCCGTTGACCGACCACTCCTTGACGTACGGGTCGCAGAACGAGAGCTCGGCCCCCAGCTCCAGCAGCGCCTCCGCCACTGGGATCGCGGGCGTCTCCCGTTCGTCCGCGATGTCCGGCTTGTACGTCACGCCGAGGAGCAGCACGCGGGAGCCGTTCACCGGCTTGCGCGCCTGGTTGAGCAGTCGCTGCACGCGAGTCGTGACGTACGACGGCATCCGCTCGTTGATCTCCTGCGCCAGCTCGACGAACCGGAACGGGTAGCCCAGCTTGCGCACGGTGTACGACAGGTAGGACGGGTCCACGGGGATGCAGTGGCCGCCCACGCCCGGGCCGGGAAGGAACTTCTGGAACCCGAACGGCTTGGTGGAGGCCGCCTCGATGGACTCCCACAGGTTCACGCCGAGCTCGTCGCAGAAGATGGCCATCTCGTTGACCAGAGCGATGTTGACGTGGCGGTAGGTGTTCTCGAGCAGCTTGGCCATCTCCGCCTCACGCGTGCCGCTCACCGGCACCACGCGCTCGACGAACTGGCCGTAGAAGGCGCTCGCCCTGTCCTTGCAGGCGCTCGTGTATCCGCCGACGACCTTCGGCGTGTTGCGCAGCCCGAACTTGGCGTTGCCGGGGTCGATCCGCTCCGGCGAGAACGCCAGGTGGAAGTCGACGCCCGCGACGAGCCCCGACTTCTCCAGGATCGGCCGTGCGACCTCGTCCGTGGTACCGGGCCAGGTGGTGGATTCGAGAACCACGAGCGTCCCCGCCTGGAGATGCTCGGCCACGGTCCGCGTCGCGCCTTCGACGGCGGACAGGTCGGGACGGTGGTCCTCGTCAAGGGGAGTCGGCACACAGATGACGATGGTGCGCGATTGTGCCAGTACCGACGCGTCCAGGGTGGCGGTGAAGCCACCCGAGATCATCGCGTCGAGATCGGCGTCGGTCAGGTCGTCGATGTACGAACGACCTGCGTTCAGCGCGTCGACCTTACGAGGGTCGACGTCGAGACCTGCAACCCGGAGCCCGGCGGCCGTGGCCTCTTTGGCCAACGGCATGCCCACGTAGCCCAGCCCGATGATCGTGAGATCGAAGCCGCTCACGACGCTACCTGGGTGTAGAGACAACACTTCATGGTTGCAAAGGTTATCTCAAGTTAACACCAAGAATGCCTAAACCGGCACATCCGTATTTGTGAGGTTTATCGGGATTCGGCCAGGTCCTGGTAGATCCTACGGTACGTCCGCGCGAGACTACTCCAGGTACGCCGGGCGGCCACTTCGGCCCTGCCCGCCTCACCCATGACACGCCGGCGCTCCGGGTCGTCGCGCAGGGCCGCGAGGGCCTTCGCGAACGCCTCAGGGTCGCCCGGCGGCACCAGCAGGCCGGCGCCGTCGGCGCCCACGAGCTCGGAGAGCGCCGGGAGGTCGCTCAGGACCACCGGCTTGCCGAGCGCCATCGCCTCGACCGGCTTCAGCGGAGTCACCAGACGGCAGACCCGCAGATCCTCACGGGGGCAGGCGAAGATGTCGATCGCCGCCTGCGCCTGGAGAGCCTCCTCGGGGCCGACCCGTCCGGGCAGGAGGGCGACGTCCCGCAGGCCGAGGCGCTCCACCTGGGCGAGCAGCGCGGGCCTCTCGGCGCCGTCACCGACGATGAGGACCCGCACCGGCGTACCGGCATCCCTGAGCAGGGCGGCGGCGCTCAGCAGGGTCGCGAACCCCTCGTAGCCCACGATGCTCGACACCGATCCGACGACGATCTCGCCCTTGGCGATGCCGTACATGTCGCGGAACGCGGAGCCGTCGTAGTCCGCCGTGAGCAACGCGTCGTCCACGGCGTTGGGTGCGAGGTGGATGCGGTCCCGGGGGACGCCACGCTCGACGATCTCGGTGGCCATCGTCTCGGCCAGCGTGACGACCGCGTCGGCCTCACGCATGATGTGCGCCTCACGGTCGCGCTGCATGACATGGCGCTCGCTGCCGATGCGGATCGGGTCCCTGGACGTCCAGGTCTCCTCGAGGAAGCCGCGCACCTCGTAGACGAACGGAGTGCCGGTGCGCTCGCGCACGGCGAGTGCGACCGAGCCGTTGCGGTGGTCGGTCGCCGCGTGGAGCACCTGCGGCCTGAGGGTCCGGACGAGCTCCGACACGTCGGCGGCGCCGCGAATCATGCGGCCCCGGCTCTCGAACGGGACGTCGCCCTTCGGCAACAGCCGGTAGTAGGGCACCCCGTCGATCTCCTCGTACGGCGTGGCCTCGGCGTGCCCCTGGAGCATCGGCCAGCCCCAACTCGTCACGACGTGGGGGTCGAGCCCCTCCTTGGCCTGCGCCGTGACGATGCGGTGCGTGCGGACGGTGTAACCCGCCTGCGTGTACGGCAACGCGTTGGTGACCATGTGCAGAACCCGGCCGGTCACCCGCTCGCCCATGATGACCTTGGGCTTGGGCGGGATGGGGTCGGCTCCGATGGCCGCCCTCTCTCCCTCGTAGAAGGCGATCCTCTTGCGGACCAACGGCCACTTGGCGCGGGGACGCAGCAGCTCGACGGCCGCCGACATCCGTCCGGCGTCGTACTCGGCCTTCGCCTTGTCCAGCGACGGGCTCATGATCTTGCGCATCGTCAGCCTCGCGAGATGGCCCGCGGGACCGGCCACCCATCCCACGACGGGGCGCATCCGGGGCGGCATCGCGTCAGTGGCGGCATGCACGACCCGGGCGGGGTCGGACGTGACCTTGCTCACGAACACGCGCGAGACGACGACTGGATTCTTCACAAATCCGCGAAGAAAGCCCCGAAAACCGGCCTTCGCCGACTTGGCTGAGACCTTGGAGGGCGTGATGGCCTCGGATTCCACGGCGTGACCGTACCATAGGCTCCGGATTGACCCAGGGTTATACGAAAGGCGAGGTAATGACGGAGAACGCCCTCGTTCTACACGTGCTGGGCGCTCGGCCCAACTTCGTCAAAGCGGCCCCCGTGGTCAGTGCCCTTACCGAACTCGGTGTACGCCAGGGCATCGTTCACACCGGTCAGCATTATGACGCTCTCATGTCCGACGTCTTCTTCGCCGACCTGGGCCTGCCCGAGCCCATCGCCAATCTCGGCGTCGGCTCGGGAACACACGCCCGGCAGACGGCGGCCCTGCTGACCGGCCTCGAAGACGTCATGACCGAGCACGCCCCGTCGCTCGTCGTCGTCTACGGCGACGTGAACTCCACCCTGGCCGCGATCCTCGTCTGCGCGAAGCTGCACGTGCCGACCGCGCACGTGGAGGCCGGCCTGCGCTCGTTCGACCGGGAGATGCCCGAAGAGGTCAACCGGGTCGTCACCGACGCTCTCTCGGACCTGCTGTTCGCCACCTCGCCGGAGGCGCTGTCCCACCTGGCGGCCGAGGGCGTGGACCCCGCGAAGGTCCACTTCGTCGGCAATCCGATGATCGACAGCCTGTTCTCCGCGCTGCCCTCCCTCGACCCCGCGCCCGTCCAGGAGCGCCTCGGCGTCTCCGGCGGCTACGCGGTCGCGACCCTCCACCGGCCGGCCAACGTGGACGACCCCGCGTCGGCGCGCGAACTCGTGGACGCGGTGCTCGAGGTGGCCGAGCAGGTTCCCGTGGTGGTGCCGCTGCACCCGCGCGGACGGCAGCGACTCGCGGACGCCGGACTGGTCGACAGGCCCAACCTCAAGATCGTGGATCCGCTCGGGTACGTGGACTTCCTGTCCCTCGTCAGGGGCGCCGCGCTGGTCGTCACCGACTCCGGCGGCGTGCAGGAGGAGACGACCATGCTCGGCATCCCCTGCCTGACCATCCGGCCGAACACCGAGCGCCCGATCACCGTCACTCACGGGACCAACCGGCTCGTGACGCCCGCCTCCCTCCCCGCGGCCGCCTCGAAGGCGCTCGCGGACGGTGCGGCCACTCCCAGCGGTGAGCTGCCACCGTTGTGGGACGGGGCGGCCGGCCCGAGAATCGCCCGGGTCATCGCGGCCTGGCTCCGCGGAGACAATCTCTCCCCCGCGTCCCGCGGAAAAGTCTCCTAACCCCCCAACCCCTCGCCAACCCCCTCGGGCGTGATCATGCACGGGTTCGTGGATGTCTAGCGTGAGCTGGCCGTCCACGGGCCGTGATCATGCACATGTTCGTGAATTTGCGGTCTGACCGGCCGCTATACGTTTCGTGATCATGCACGAGTTCGGCCGCATGCCAGTTGACCTGCATCTTCACCCGTCGTGATCATGCAGAGAGGCGGCCGCCTAATCTGGCGTCACATCCAGACATGGCGGCCGTTCTGTCATCCGTACATGCCGCTCACACGCACGTTCTACATGATCACGAAATGCGCTTCCGCAGGTCAGAGGGCATGACTCCGAACTTGTGCATGATCACACCAGACATCCGCCCAGCTCACGGCGGCCGTACCCGAACCCGTGCATGATCACGACCCGTGAATGGCCAGCTCGCGCCGGATATCCACGAACCTGTGCATGATCACGCGCGAGGGTCGGGGGTGATCGGGGCCACGGGGGGTTCGGAGCCGTTGGCGCCGGCGGGGCCTTGCTTCGCGAGCAGGGACCGGGCCAGGCCGAGGCCCGTGCCCCCCAGCGTCAGGGCCTTGGCCAGCATCTCCTCGATCCCCTGTGCGCCGTTCAGCACGACCATGTGGTCGACGTTGCCGAACGCCTTGGAACCCGCCTCCACGATCTGCGGCCAGTTCTCCGCGAGTTGCTGCGCGATGACGGCCTCCTGGTTCTCGGCGAGCGCCTCCGACCGAGCCCGGATCGCCGTGGCCTCGGCGAGTCCACGGGCCTTCGCCGCCTCCGCGTCCGCGAGACCGCGAGCCTTGGCGGCCTCCGCCTCCGCGAGTCCACGCGCCTTGGCGGCCTCCGCCTCGGCGAGACCGCGAGCCTTCGCCGCCTCCGCCTCACCGACTCCGGTCGCCTTCGTCGCCGCCGCGGCGGCCTCTCCGCGAAGCCGTACCGACTCGGCCTCCGCAGCCGCCGCCTGCTTGACCTGGGACGCCTGAGCCACCGCGCGGAGCTCCGTCTCCCTGGCCTCTGCCTCGGCCTGCGCGATGCGCGCGTCCCGCTCGGCCTGCGAGAGGGTCACGGTCTCGTACGCCTTGGCGTCCGCGGGCTTGCGAACCTGGGACTGCAACCGCTGCTCGGCCAGCTGCGCCTCGAGCTCTGCGGCCCGGGTCTCCTGGACGACGACCTCCTGGCGGGCGGTGGCCTCCGACAAAGGCCCGGCCTGCCGCGACTTGGCCGCGGCCTGGTCGACGTCGGCCTGATATCCGGCCTGCTGGATCTGCGATTCACGGATCGCGGCCGCCTTCTTCGCGGCGGCGATCTGCTCGGCCTCTGTCGCCTCCTGGTCCCGCTGGGCCTCGGCGATGCGCGCCGAGGCGGCGATCTTGGCGGCGTGCGGCTTGCCCAGGTTGACGATGTAGCCGGTCTCGTCGTCGATCTCCTGGATCTGCAGGGAGTCCACGACCAGGCCCAGCTTGCTCATCTCGTCGGCGGCCGAGCTGCGGACCTCGCTGGTGAGCCGCTCGCGGTTGAGGATGAGGTCCTCGACGGTGAGGTTGCCGATGATCGAGCGGAGGTGGCCGGTGAAGAGCTCGTGGATCGCGCCGTTCATGGAGTCCTGCTGGTCCAGGAAGCGCCGGGCAGAGTTGGCGATGCTGGCGAAGTCGTCGCCCACCTTGTAGATCACCACGCCCCGCACATGGACGGGGATGCCCTGCTGGGTCACGCAGGAGACCTGGAGGTTCGCCGCGCGGCTGTCGAGCCGGAGCCGGCGCGAGGTCTGGAACCCGGGCAGCACAGCGGTGCCCTTACCTGTGACGATCTTGAAGCCCAGACTGTCGGCCAGGTCGTTCCTCGACCGGGCGCCGAGACCCGAGATGATCATCGCCTCGTTCGGCTCGGCCACCCGCCAGACGGCCTTGAACAACAGGACGATGACGACGAGGGCGACGATGATCGCGCCGCCCAGAACAGCGATCTCCGTAGGCATGCGAGCCTCCGCGACGTGGGGAGTGGAAGGTCAGACGACCGCGCGAGCGACGTAGACCGTGCGTGGCGGTGAATACTCCACGACAACGATGATCGACCCCACTGGAATCTCTTCGTCGGGCACGCTCGGATAGGCGTAGAACGCCTCGACCCCCCCGCGGATCGGCACCATCACCTCGCCGACAAGGCCCGGGCCGATCTTGCCCGTGACTCTGCCCTGTCTGCCGACCACCCGTGTCACCCCGTCGTCTTCGCATTCACTGCGAATACGCAGGCTACTCGCCAGAAACCGATACGTCAGTATTCGTAGGAGATGTAACGGCGTGCCTGCCGTACGACTTTTAGGCGATTCGCATTTGCCCAGGTGAACCGCGTCGCGCGCATATAGAAGGTCTCAGCCGTGTACGGCAGGCTCGCGGGAGTGCACGCTTTCGTTGTCGCCCGCAGCCGGCGCCCCAGGTGGCGGCGAGCCGGCCTTGGTACGCGACTCCGGGCGCCTGAGCTTGGTGAAGGCCCAGGACATGTTCGGTTCGACCGCCCATCTGGTGAGGCGCTGGACAGGCGGCGTACAGAGCACGGTCGCCAGGACCACGCCGAAAACGATCACCAGCATGACGCCGAGCGGATTGTCGAGCCGGCCGTAGAACCGTTCGACCACCTTGACCACGAAACCGTGCAACAGGTACGCGTACATGGTCGCGGCACCCAGCCCGGTGAACCACATGCGGCGCCTCGGCGTGATCGCGATGAAGGCCGCCACCAACAACGCCCCAGTCAGCAGCAAGGCGAGCCGGATCAGGCTGCCGCTCAGATCGTCCACGCCGATCTGGGAGTTCGCCTGCCGCCAGCGAATCCACTCGGTCGGCACCTTCATGTGCACGGCGAAGGCGACGCCCAGCCCCACGAGCAGGATGGCCGCTCCGGCGAGCCTCGCCCACCGCTGCCGCAGGATGTCGAAATGCTCCGGCTTCAGCATGAGGCCGAGGACATAGAAGGGCAGCAGGGCGAGCGTGCGGTTCATGGACAGTTCGTCAGGCAACGCGCTCGTCCCCGACAGGAGCGACAGGCCCACCGCGACCACCAACGGCCACCGCAGCTGCTGCCACACCGGCGTGGAAAGCCGCCACAGGAAGAGCGACATCAGGAACCACGTCAGGTAGTACGGATCGAGCAGGCTGATCTCCAGCTTGCCGTACAGAAAGAAACGCGGCATCGAATAGGCCGCCTCGAAGATCACGTACGGCACGGCGAGGCCGCTGATGAGCTTCCTCGCCTTGCCCGCAGAGAACGTGAAATTTCGTGACAAATAGCCGCTGATAACAATGAAGAGCGGCATGTGAAACAGATAGATGTAGAAGTAGAGGGCGTGTGCGCCCTTCACATCCCGCAGATTCTCGATGAGGTGGCCACAGACCACGAGAAGGATGGCCAGGTACTTGGCGTTGTCCAGCAGGGGGTCCCGAGCTGACGTGCCAGGCTTCACAGAGGCGGCGGGAGACGCGGTCACGGTGCCGGACCCTATCGACTGCGCGTATGTCGTGATAGGTAACGGCGAACAAATTTTGCCGTAACCCTCATCGACCACCTCACTACGTGATCACGAACTGAATACTTGCAGCTCAGGCCGTATTCATACGAATTCGCGCATGATCACGAACCGGGGTTTCGCAGGTCGGCCGTCACGTTTCCGAATGTGTGCATGATCACGAACGGTGATGGCGCAGGTCGGAGGGGCTTTCTCCGAAGGTGTGCATGATCACGCCGGAGGGTCGGGGCGCCGCGGGGGCGCCGCGGGGGGTTGGGGTCACAGGGAGCAGGCGGTCTGGCTGGCGGACCAGAGGGCCTCGGCGAGTTCGGGGTCGGTCATCGTCCGGGGCACGGTCGCGGGGACGTTCTTGACGAAGAACCGGCCAGGGTGGTCGACCCCGTCGGGGTGGGTGACCAAGTGGACGATCCTGTCCGCCCCCGCCTCCGGAGGCTCGGCCATTCCCGGCACGACCGTCAGGAACTTCATGAAGAACGTGCCCGCGGCGAAACCCGTGTCGAGGACGCCGGGATGCAGACAGGTGGCCGCCAGTCCGCGGTCGGCGAGGGCGACGGTGAACAGGGCGTTGGCCTGTTTGGTGTCGCCGTACTGCAGCCATCCGCTCCACCGGCGCCGATCTCTGGACAGGTCGGCAGGGTCCAGGCGGCCCGTCCGGGCCGCTCGCGACGAGGTCGTGACGACCCGCGCGGACGACTCCTTCAGAAGGTCGAACAACAGGTTCGTCAGGAGGAACGGAGCCAGATGATTGACCTGCATCATGAGTTCGTGCCCGTCGGCCGTCCGTTCCCGCCGGGTCGTCATCACTCCGGCGTTGTTGACCAGGACATCGATGCGTTCGTACCGGGCGAGCAACTCGTCCGCCAGCCTCCGGACGTCGTCCAGGACCGCGAAGTCGGCCTGGAACGTGCCAGGCGCGGTTCCGGTGACGGCGGCGACTTGGTCGGCCACCGCTGCCAGCTTGGCGGGGGTACGCCCCACGAGCACTAGTTGGTGCTCCCGCTTTGCGAGTTCAAGCGCCACAGCAGCACCGATTCCCGCACTGGCCCCAGTAAGCACTGTAATCATCAGGACCTCCACTGCGCCAGAACTGTATCGGTGCTAGTCTCCTATGCGATCTTCCGGAGGTGCATTTCCCCATAAATGCGGCGCGAGCCTCCACGCACTGCAGGAGTGGCCATGGGTTCCAGAAACCGGTCGATTCGGTTCAAGATCTTCTTGTTACTACTGCTCCCATTGCTCATGCTGAGCGCTTTGTGGGGATTTGTCCTTAAGCTCACGGTCGGCGACGGCGTCGCCCTCCTCCAGGCCAAATCGTTGTACGACTCGATCGGCGTGACCTCCGCCGACCTCGGCCTGCACATCCAGGCCGAGCGTGCGCTGACCGTCCGCATGCTCAGCTCGGGCCAGACGAGCTCGTCCGCGGTCACCACGCAGCAGGCCAAGACCAGCGCCGCGGTCGACACCTTCACCAAGTCCGTGCACGAGCAGGAGGACGGGGGCGCCCTCGGCGGCGACCTCAAGGCCCCGCTGGACGCCCTGCTGGCCTCGCTCGACCGCCTGACGTCGATCCGCGAGTCCGTCACGCTCGGCAAGTTCGACCGGCTCGAGACGATGAACGCCTACAACGGGGTCATGGACGAGTTGTTCGGGCTCTACGACCGCCTCGTCTCGGTGCCCGACCTCTCCATCTTCCAGCAGGCCAGTGCCATGCAGGCGATGGGCAACGCCTACGAGATGATCGCCCGCGAGGACGCCCTGGTCCGCGGGACGATCATGAGCGGCGGCAGGCTGACCCGCGACGAGCACAAGGCCTTCACGGAATGGGCCGCCGACCGCCGGTTCATCTACCAGAAGTACCGGCCGATCCTCGAGGGCGGCATGCGCCAGCCGTACGAGGACGTGCTGAACTCCCAGATCTTCGACCGGTTCGCCACGCTCGAGGACGGCGTCGTGACCGCGACCACCGGCAGCCTGTACGCCATCGACCGTGACAAGTGGGCGCCCACCGTCGACTCCCTCGACGCCCGGCTGGACACGGCACGTGTCAAGGCGTCCGACGCGCTCACGACGGAGGCCACCTCGGCGGCCGGTGCCATCGTGACCCGCATCGCGGTCGCCGGCGGGCTCGGCCTGCTGGCGATCCTGGCCACGATCGTCTTCTCCGTCCGCTTCGGCCGCCGCCTCGTCGGCGACCTCGCCGGCCTGCGCGGGGCCGCGCTCGACCTCGCCGACGTACGGCTCCCCGATGTCGTGGACCGGCTCCGCCGCGGCGAGGACGTCGACGTCGACGCGGCGGCGCCGCCGATCAAGGCGACCGGCTCGAGCGAGGTCGTGGACGTCGCCAACGCGTTCGGCACGGTGCGGCGCACAGCCGTTGAGGCCGCCGTCGGCCAGGCCAACCTGCGGCGGGGCGTCAGCCAGATGTTCCTCAACCTGGCCCGGCGCAAGCAGAGCCTGCTCCACCGCCAGTTGACCCTCCTCGACTCCATGCAGCGCCGGTCGGCGGACCCCGAGAGCCTGGAGGACCTCTTCCGGCTCGACCACCTGACCACGCGCATGCGCCGGCACGCGGAAGGCCTGATCATCCTCTCCGGCGCCGCGCCCGGCCGCTCCTGGCGCAAGCCGGTGCCGGTCATGGACGTGGTCCGCGCGGCGATCTCCGAGGTCGAGGACTTCACCCGCATCTCCCTGCCGACGATGCCGAACGCCTCCATGACGGGCTCGGTCGTGGCGGACGTCGTCCACCTGCTGGCCGAGCTCCTCGAGAACGCGACGGTCTTCTCCCCGCCGCAGACCAAGGTGCTGGTGCGCGGCGAGGTCGTCGCCAACGGGCTGGTCATCGAGATCGAGGACCGCGGTCTGGGCCTGGCGCCCGAGGAGTACGCCGACATCAACGAGCGGCTGGCGAACCCGCCCGAGTTCGACCTGGCCGACAGCGACCGCCTCGGGCTCTTCGTGGTCGGCCAGCTCGCCGCCCGTTACGGCATCGGCGTGTTGCTGCGCGGCTCGCCCTACGGCGGCACGACCGCGATCGTGCTCATGCCGCGGGCCCTGGTGGCCGACGACGGATCCCCGGCGGCGATCACCGGCTCCGTGGCCCATGCGACGGGCGTGGGACCCGGTGCCAGGCGGGCCATCACGGCGCCGGTCACCGCGGAGGTGACCGAGCGGGAGGCCACCCCCGAGCCCGCGTTCTCCCCGGTCGGGATCTCCCCGGTCGCGGTTCCGGAGACCGCGACCTCCCAGGCGGCCGACCAGTCCGGCCCGGACACCTCCCCGTTCTTCACACCCGCCGCGCTGCGGACCGAGGCCGTCCCCTCCGCCGCGCGCGACGACCTGCCCGAGAGCGAGCCGGTGCCCGGTCTGCGGGCGGTGCCACAGGACTCCCCCCTCGCTCCGGGCCTCGACGAGAAGCGGGTGGGCGCGTTCGCGGACCTCTCGGGGGGCGGACCCGGCGCGAGTTCCTCGAACGGATCCACCGCCAACGGGCTTCCCGTCCGCGAACGCACGACGCGCGGCCGCGCGGCTCACGAAGGCGCGCCCCACGCGGACTTCGCCAGGCCGCCGGCGGCGGGCGCCTCCAGCGCGAACGGCACGCACGCGGGATTGCCCCGGCGCGTGCGGCAGGCCAATATCGTTCCTCAGCTCCGCGACGGGTCGCAGCCGCTGGGAGCTCCTACGCCGGACCCCGAAGAGCGATCGCCGGAAGAGGCCAGGGCCATGTTCTCCGCCTTCCAGGCGGGCGCACGGCGTGGCCGCGAGGACTCCGAGCAGCCGGAAGGCAACGAGTACGGAAGCTTCGCAAACAATACGCATGGCGAGAAGGGTGACGAATGACCGGCAAAGCGACGTCGACCGGCGAGCTCAACTGGCTGCTCGACGATCTCATCAGCAGGGTCGCCGCCGTCCGCCAGGCGGTGATCCTCTCCACGGACGGCCTCGTCGTCGGAGCGTCCCAGGGGCTCAGCCGGGAGGACGCGGAACATCTGTCCGCCGTCGCCGCCGGCTTCCAGAGCCTGGCACGCGGCGCGGGTCGTCACTTCGGCGGCGGCGAGGTGCGTCAGACCATCGTCGAGATGGAATCGGCGTTCCTGTTCGTGACGGCCGCCGGGCAGGGCACCTGCCTTGCCGTGCTCGCGGCGTCCGATGCGGATGTGGGCCACATCGCCTACGAGATGGCCATGCTCGTCAAGCGTGTCGGCCAGCACATCTCCACGAGCCCGCGGCGGTCCCCGTCATGAAGCGGGGCGCCGTATGACGGGGCCGCACTGGATGGACGAGGAGGCCGGACCAGTCGTCCGGCCTTTCGCCCTGACCGGGGGCCGAGCACGGTCCTCCGGTGACAACCTCGACCTCATCGCCATGGTGAGGTCGACCGGAACGCCCCCGCCCGGTGACACGACCATCGGTCCCGAGCAGCGGCGGATTTTGGAGATCGCGCGCTCGGGGGCGTCGGTCGCGGACATCGCATCCGACGTCGACCTGCCACTTGGCGTGGTCCGTGTCCTGATCGGGGATTTGCACGACCAAGGGCTGATCGTCGTACGGCCTCCGGTCACGGTCGCGCCGCAGCCCAGCGAGCGCATTCTCAAGGAAGTGATCAATGGCCTTCGCGCCCTCTGACGAGCCGGTCGCTCTGAAGATCCTCGTCGCCGGCGGCTTCGGCGTCGGCAAGACCACGCTGGTCGGCGCCATCAGCGAGATTCGTCCCCTGCGCACCGAGGAAGTCCTGTCCGACCGCAGCGTCGGTGTGGACGACATCGACGGGGTGGAGGGGAAGACCACCACCACCGTGGCGATGGACTTCGGCCGGATCACCATCCGGGAAGGCCTCGTGGTCTACCTGTTCGGCACCCCCGGGCAGGAGCGCTTCTGGTTCATGTGGGATGAGTTGTCCTACGGCGCCCTGGGAGCGGTCGTGCTGGCCGACACCCGTCGCCTGACGGACTGCTTCCCGTCCATCGACTACTTCGAGCAGCGTGGCACGCCGTTCATCGTCGCCGTGAACTGCTTCGACGGCGCGGAGCGCCACGAGCCCGACGACGTGCGGGTCGCCCTCGACCTCGATCCCGAGGTCCCGGTGCTGCTCTGCGACGTCCGCAGGCGGGCGTCGGCCAAGGTGGTTCTCGTCACTCTGGTCGAGCACGCCTTGAAGACCCTGACGGCCGCCCAGCGCTGAGATCACGCAGCGAGCTTCGGGGGTCCCGCGGACGTCAGGGCCCCCGAAGCGCCCGCCGGGTCCAGCGGCCGCGCACCGGCCCGCTCCCCGACGGTCACGAACCGGCGCCGCCGCACATCGGCCACCCCCCGCAGCGTCCCCGCCCACGTGAGCCGCAGCAGCCGTACGGCGAGCACCAGGAGAACCGCCACCTCGGTGCCGAGGAGAAGCCGTTCGACCAGGCCGACCATCACGCCGTGTCCTGGCAGCGCCACGTAGGTGATGGCCGCGAGGCCCAGCCCGCCGGCGAGCGCGAGCCACTCCACCGGCCGCGCCGCCGGGCTCCATCGCTCGTCCTGCGCCAATCGCCCGACCAGGAGCGTCGCCGCGGCCGGAAGGCTCACGAAGGCGGCCGCGGACAGGACGAGGTGCACGGCGGTCGCCCAGCCGTGCTCCGCCCCCGCGGCCGTCGGCACGAACGCCGCCACCACGAGCGACGCACTCCAGACGATCATCAAGACGCGCGGCCAGCCGTCGACGGGGGCGCGCACGGCGCGCATTCCGGCCAGCAGCGCCAGCGACGAGAGCCCGAGGACCGCCATGGCCACCTCGATCCCGACGCCGCGGTCCAGCGAGGCGTACTCGCTGATCGTCATCGTGACCGGGTCGAGGGCGGAGTCTCCGGCCACCTGAGCCGTGACCACGTATATCACCGCGAACAGGATGCCGCCACAGGCGAGCACGGGATAGAGCCTCTTGACCATGTCTCGAGGATCCCCCGAGTGGGTGCGTCCGGGCATCCGGGTAAACGCCCAAGATGTCCCGGACACACCCTCAGGGTCGCCTCAGGGTAGGTGTTTCCGCTTGCCTCCGGCGACGCACGCCGGGGCAGGCCGGGGCCGCTCTAGAGGTCGCTCGCTTCCCGGTACCGGTCGCGGAGCCCCTTCGTGACATCGGCCTCGTAGAGCTCGGTGTCCGCCGCCTCCCAGCGAGGAGGTTCGGGAGCACCCGACACCAGCCACGCCGCCTGGCGGGCCGCCCCGTCCGCGACGTACTCACCCGGGCTCGGCACCAGCACGGGCGCGCCGAACACGGTGGGAGCGATGCGCCTGACCGCCTCGGACCGGGCTCCGCCGCCGATGAGCAGCACCCTGTTCGCCGTGAGCCCGAGCGCGTCGAGCGCGTCGGCGAGGCCGCAGAGCATGCCCTCGACGGCCGCGCGGGCCAGGTGCTCGGGGGTCGCCGTGGCCAGCCTCAGCCCGTGCAGCGAACCCGTCGCGTCCGGCCGGTTCGGCGTGCGCTCCCCTTCCAGGTACGGCACGAGCACCAGGCCGTCGGCACCGGGCGGAGCCTGCAGGGCCAGGTCGCTCAGCTGTTCCTGGGTGACCCCGAGCATGCGGGCGGCCGCCTGCAGCACCCGGGCCGCGTTCAGCGTCGCGACCAGCGGCAAGAACCGTCCGGTCGCGTCGGCGAACCCGGCGACCGCTCCCGAGGGATCGGCCGACGGCGACTCCGCGACGGCGAACGCCGTACCCGATGTGCCGATCGAGACGACGACGTCGCCGGGCCCGATGCCGACCCCGAGCGCGGCGGCCATGTTGTCGCCCGTGCCCGGCGCGAGCCGTACGGCGCCGGCGACACCGGCCTGCTCCGCCGGACCGAGCACGCGGGGCAGTGCCGGGGTGGCTCCCATCGCCATCTGGAGGAGATCGGTCCGGTAGGACCCGGTCGCGGGCGACCAGTAACCGGTGCCGGAGGCGTCTCCCCTGTCGGTGGTGATCTCGGCGGGACGCCCGGCGAGCTTCCACGTGAGCCAGTCGTGCGGAAGGCAGACCGAGCTCGTACGGCCCGCCTGCGCGGGCTCCTGCTCGGCCAGCCACCGGAGCTTGGTCACGGTGAACGACGCGACGGGAACGCTGCCGACGGCGGCGGCCCACTTGTCCGGGCCGCCGAACTCGGTCACCAGATCGGACGCGGCCCGGGCGGAACGGGTGTCGTTCCACAGGAGCGCGGGCCGCACGACCTCGCCGTCCTCGTCGAGGCACACCATGCCGTGCTGCTGGGCGGCCACGCTGAGGGCCTCGACGTCGTCGAGGCCTCCGGCCTGATCGATCGCCGTCCGCAGCGCCGCCCACCAGGCGTCGGGATGGACCTCGGTCCCGTCCGGATGCGTGGCGCGCCCTTCACGCACGAGCGCGCCCGTCTCCGCGTCGCGGATCACCACCTTGCAGCTCTGGGTCGAGGAGTCGACCCCCGCCACGAGGCTCACGATCGTCCTCCAGCCCCGATCGTCCACGCGCACGTCGTCCGTGCGGGTGCACGTCCCACGAGCGGACGCCTCATCCGCGCACGCCGAACAGGTGCTCCAGGGCGAGCTGGTTCAGGTGGGTGAAGTGGAAGCCGCGCTCGGCCGCCGCGTCGAGGTCGAAGTCGTCGTTGAACAGGTCGGCCACCGTCTCGCCCTCGGCCATCGTCGGCACGGCGATCTCGGTCACCCGGCTGGCGGCGAGCGCCTCCTGGACCTCGGGGTCCGCACGGAAGGCCTTCGACTTCTCCTTCAGGATGAGGTACGTCCGCATGTTGGCGGCGGCCGAGACCCAGACGTCGGCGGCGTCGTCGGTGCGCAGCGGCTTGTAGTCGAAGTGCCTGGGGCCCTCGTAGCCGCCGTTCTCCAGGAGGTCGACGAGGAAGAACGCGTTCTTCACGTCGCCGTGCCCGAAGATCAGGTCCTGGTCGTACCTCGGGCCGTGCTGGCCGTTGAGGTCGAGGTGGAAGAGCTTGCCCTGCCACAGCGCCTGGGCGATGCCGTGCGCGTAGTTGAGGCCTGCCATCTGCTCGTGCCCGACCTCGGGGTTGAGGCCCACCATCTCGGGGTGCTCGAGCATGCTGATGAGGCCGAGGGCGTGCCCGATGGTCGGGAGCAGGATGTCGCCCCGCGGCTCGTTCGGCTTGGGCTCGAGCGCGAAGCGGATGTCATAGCCCTTGTCGATCACGTACTGGCACAGGATGTCGAGGCTCTCCTTGTACCTGTCCAGGGCGGCCCTGACGTCCTTGGCGGCGTCCGACTCCGCACCCTCGCGGCCACCCCAGCACACGTAGGTCGTGGCACCCAACTCGGCGGCGAGGTCGACGTTGCGCATGACCTTACGCAGCGCGTAACGGCGTACGTCGCGGTCGTTGCTCGTGAAGCCGCCGTCCTTGAACACCGGGTGGGTGAACAGGTTCGTGGTCGCCATCGGCACCTTGAGCCCGGTCTCCGCGAGAGCCTTCTTGAAGCTCTCGATGGCCTTGGCCCGGTCCGGCTCGACCGCGAGCAGGTCGTCGTCGTGGAACGTCACGCCGTAGGCGCCCAGCTCAGCAAGCCGGTGAACGCTCTCGACCGGGTCCAGCGGCGCCCTGGTCGCGTCGCCGAAGGGGTCGCGCGCCTGCCAGCCCACTGTCCACAGCCCGAATGTGAACTTGTCCTCGGGAGTGGGGGTGTACATGTTCGCCTCCTGAATTAGTCTACGTTGTGGACTAAATATCGGACTCCGCGTGCGGCAGGTCAAGTGGGTCATGTCTACGATTTCAATTCCCGGCCCCGGAGGGTGTGATGGCACAGGCCGTACGGCATGACGCGATGCGCGCGCGGAACCTGGCACTCGTCCTCGGAGAGGTGAACGCCAGGGGTTCGCTGACGCGCGCCGCATTGGCCGAGATCACCGGACTGACCAAGACGACGGTGTCCAAGCTGGTGGCCGACCTGATCGAGGCCGGACTGGTGGTCGAGACCGGCGCCGTGCGTGACGGCGAGCGCGGCCGGCCCGGCGTGGTGGTCCGCGTCAGCGGCGAGCACGTGGCCTCGGTCGGACTGGAGATCAACGTCGACTATCTCGCGGTACGCGTCGTCGACCTGTCCCGCACCGTACGGCTCCGCCGTACACAGGCTGTGGACAACCGATTCGCACAGCCTGGGGATGTCGTCGCACTCCTCAGGGATCTGGCGCTCAAGGCTGTGGATGACGCTGTGGACATGGGGTTGCGAGTGGTGGGCGGAGTCCTCGCCGTCCCCGGCCCGGTGGACCAGCGGACCGGGACCGTGCACAACGCCCCCAACCTCGGCTGGCGGGACGTGCCCGTGGCGGCGCTGCTCGAACTGCCCTTCCCCGTCCAGGTCGAGAACGAGGCGAACCTGGCGGCGCTGGGCGAGCTGTGGTTCGGGTCGGGCCTGTCCGACTTCCTGCACGTCTCGGGGGAGATCGGCATCGGCGCCGGTCTCGTCGTCCGCGGCCGCCTGTTCCAGGGATCGCACGGCTTCGCGGGCGAGTTGGGCCACGTGGTCGTCTCCCCCGACGGCCCCGCCTGCCGATGCGGCGGCAAGGGCTGCCTCGAGCAGTACGCGAGCCAGGACGCCCTCGCGGCCGCGACCGGCCTCCCGCCGGGGGCGGGCCCGCACGGGAACGGCGCCCATCGGACGGGCGCACAAGGAGGCGGCGCCTCCGGAAACGGCACGCAGACGACGCCTGGCGGCACCACGGCCGGGGACATCTCGTGGATCGTCTCGCGGCTGGAGGCCGGGGACGCGGCCGCCCTGGCGGCCTGCGAGCGGGCCGGGTGGGCGCTCGGGGTCGCCCTGTCCTCCGCGATCAACCTGGTCGACCCCGACACCATCGTGCTCGGCGGGATCTACGGCCCCCTCTTCCCCTGGATCGGCGAGGCGGTGGCCGCCACGCTGACCTCCCGCCTCGGCCAGATGCGCGACGCGGTGCCACCCGTCGTGGTGTCACGGCTAGGCACGGAGGCCGCCGCGCTGGGCGCGGCCGGTCAGGTCATCCAGCGCGTCATCGCCGACCCGGCCGCCCTGCTGCAGACCTGAACACCCCCGGGATGCCCGTGCGGTCTCACAGGCCCGAGGGGTCGCGGCCGACGCTGATCTCCTCCGCGATCCGGCGCAGCTCGGCCTCATCGAGGCGGGGCGTGCCCGGCAGGGTGCTCGCGAGCGCGGACACCACCTGGTGGAACGGCTCGCCGGCATGGCGGCGAGCCACGTCGTGCACGGCCCGGAACAGGACCAGGTTGGCTTCGCGCTCTCGCGAGACTCTGTCGGCGGCCATGATGAGTTCCCCCTCTGTCGGCTCCCGTCCGGAGGTCACCGTACGGCCTGGCCCCGACAGTTTCCGGGAACGCCGCTCGCGGTAGAATTAGTTGAGAGTTCAAGTGCGAGGAGGGGTCATGCCGATCCAACGTCTCAACCACGCGGTGTTGTACGTCCGCGACGTGTCGCGCAGTGTCGCCTTCTACCAGGAGGCGCTCGGCTTCCGCGTGGTCAACTCGTTCCCGGGAGCGGCGTTCCTGCAGGCCTCCGGATCGACGAACGATCACGACCTCGGCCTCTTCCAGATCGGCGCGCAGGCGGGGCCGTCCGCGGCGGGACGTTCCACGGTGGGGCTCTACCACCTCGCGTGGGAGGTGGACACGCTCGCCGAACTCGAGCGCGTCTCGGTGAAGCTCGCGGAGATAGGCTCGCTGGCCGGGGCCTCCGACCACTCCACCACCAAGGCCCTGTACGCCAAGGACCCCGACGGGATCGAGTTCGAGGTGTCCTGGCTCGTCCCCGCCGCCCTGCTCGACGAGGAGACCCTCGCCGGCCGCTCCCACATCAGGCCGCTCGACATCCCGAAGGAGCTGGAGCGGTACGGATCGCAGACCCGCGGCGGCGTCGGCGTATCCATTTAGCGCAGGAGCGCCCTTCTAACTGTAAAACGGTTCCCAGCGGACAAGATCACAATTATCGTGATCTCGACCAGCGCGCCGCGAAGCGATCAGGGATGGGCCCGTGCCGGACAGAGATCACGATGTGACGTCCACCGCTACTCCGAGCGACAACGCGCGATCCCCTGTGGACACGACGAAACCGAGCATCTCGCGGGTCTACGACGTCATGCTCGGAGGCAAGGACAACTTCGCCGTCGACCGCCAGGTGGCCGAGATGGCATTGCGGATCGCCCCCGACGCGCCGGCCGCCGCCCGGGCCAACCGTGACTTCCTGAAGCGCGTGGTCCGCCATCTCGCGCGGGACACCGGCGTCCGGCAGTTCCTCGACATCGGCTCGGGCCTGCCGACCCAGGGCAACGTGCACGAGATCGCCCAGGAGTTCGCCCCCGACGCGCGCACGGTCTACGTCGACATCGACCCGATCGTGCTGGCCCACGGCCGGGCGATCCTGGCCAAGGACGATCGCACCACGGTCATCGAAGCCGACATCCGCGACCCGGAGTCGATCCTGGGCCACCCGGAGGTCACCAGGCTCATCGACTTCAGCCGGCCGGTGGGCCTGCTGCTCTTCGCGATCCTGCATCACCTGAACGACGACGAGGACCCGGAGGGGACGGCCGGGCGCTACCGTGACGTGCTGGCCCCGGGCAGCTACCTCGCCATCTCGCACTTCCACAATCCGGGCGCCGCACATCCCGAGGTGTCCGCCCAGGCCGCCTCGGCCGAGAGGTTGTTCAACGAGAACCTCGGCACCGGGCGGTGGCGCACCCACGACGAGATCGTGTCCTATTTCGGCGACCTGGAGCTCCTTTACCCGGGGCTCGTGCCGCTCGCGGAATGGCAGCCGGAACCGGACGTCATTCCCGAACAGGGCATCACCTACCACACCTTCGTGGGAGGGGTCGCCCGCAAGGCGTGACGCACCCCCGCAAGGGAGATCGTTGCGCGCATCGGTTGACAGGCGTCGTCACGGGCGATGATGCTCGAAATGGTCCCGCCCCACCAGAGGAAGGCGGCGCTTCCCGATGACGAAGGTCGATGGACGCCTGTCGCCGGACGTCCTCTACACCGACGCGCAGCTCAGCATCCGGTGCTCGGGCCGCGGCCACATCCGGCTCAGCGGCCAGATCGACGTGACGAACAGCGACGCCGCGATCAAGGCCCTGCTGCTCCTGTACGGCGGAAAGCAGGCCCCGACCTGCGACGTCGGCGACCTGGAGTTCATCGACCTCTACGGCCTGCGCACCCTCACCCTGCTGTCCGACGACCCGGTCGACCATCCGGTACGGCTGCGCAACGTCCAGCCGGGGCTGGAGCGCGTCCTCGAACTGCTCGACTGGCCCACCTTCGCGATCACCTAGGCGATCCTCCGCCCAGGACTCGCCCGTCTGCCCGTTTTCTGGACCGGTGCGAGTTTCCACCGCGGCCGATGGAGGAAAGGTAGGAGGGACGGCCTCACGGCCGCCTGCCTGAACACACACGTCACACAAGTCCGCCCTGTTCGGGCGGATTTCATTTCGGACCCCCCGGTTCGCGCCAGGAGGGGTCATGACTGACATGCGGGCGGGCGGATGTTGCTGACCCGCGTGCTCACGACGTCGGCCGCACTGCTGCGTGGCGTGTTGCCCGACCCCCTCAAGGACGTCCTGCCGCCCCCTCGCCAGATCCGGCCCTGTCCCGGCGGCCTGCGGATCGACCTGCACGGCATCGGCGCCCACGGCACCGAACGCGCGGCCAGGCGCCTGGAGAGGCGGCTGTGTGCGCTCCCCCACGTGGAGAGGGCGGAGGTGAACGGGCGGCTCGGGTGCGTCTTCGTGGGATGCGACTCGAAGAAGGTCGACGAGGACGAGCTGCTCACGATCGCGGCGGAGCTCGACGACCAGGAGGCCCGCTCACCCCACGCGCCGACCCGGCTGGGCGAGGAGCACCTCCGCTCCACGATCCGCCTGGCCGCCGGCGTCGGCGGAATCGGGATGGTGCTCGCGGGCAGGGTCGCCCGGCTGCCGCAGCTGTCCCTCCTCGTCCCTTCGGTGCTGCACCTGGCGAACTCCACCCCGATCCTGCGCGAGCAGCTGGAGCGTCGCCTGGGCCGCCGTGCCACGACCGCGATGTTCACCACGGCGACGCTGATCACGCAGACGATGTCGTTGCGGCCGCTCGGACTGCTCGTCCAGTCGATGGTGTCCGCCGGCCACTATGTGGAGTCCCTTGCCGGCCGGCGCGCGTGGGAGCAGCTCGAAGAGAGGCTCGTCCGGGAGCCCGGGGCCTACCGGCACATCAGGACCCCCCACCGGGAGCGGCCCTGCCCACTGCCGCATGGCCCGGTCGAGCGTTACGCCGACCTCGCCAGCCCGGCGACCGCCGGCGCGTACACGGTCACCCGGCTGCTCACGGGCAGCGGCGATCGGGCGCTGTCCGTCCTGATATCGGCCACCCCCGAGATCGCAGGCCTCACCCGTGACACCTTCTCCGGCGCGATCGGCCGCGCTCTCGGACGGCGTGACATGGTCGTCCTGGACGCCCCCTCCCTGCGCCACATGGACCGCGTCGACACGGTCATCCTGGACGCCGACCATCTGACCACCGGTTCGTGGACGATCGACCGGCTCGTGCCCGTCGGCAACGGCACGGACACCGGCGACCTGTACGCGCGGCTGTACGCCCTGATCGACTTCACCGACCCGACCCGCACCAGGTCCGGCGACGGCGTGGTGGTGAAACCACTGAAGGACCTGGACGCGCACCTCCCGGCCGAAGCTCACGCGTGGCGGGAGCGGGGACTGCGGCCCGTCGGCGTGACCAGGGATGGCCGTCTGATAGCGGTCGCGGGGCTGACCCAGCAGGCCGACCCGATGGCGGAGGCCGTCGTCGCCGCCGCCAAGGCCGCCGCGACGACCGTGATGCTCGCGGGTGGAGACGAGGGTCTCGCTCAGCGGCTCGGCATCGAACGGCTGGTCCCCGGCGGCGCCGAGCTCGCGGAGACCGTCTACGAACTGCAGAGCGAGGGCCACTGCGTCGTCGTGGTGTCGCGCGGCGCCCGCCGGGCGCTGGCCCAGGCCGACATCGGCCTCGGCGTCATGGACGCCTCGGGCCCCGTGCCGTGGGACGCGGACGTGGTGGGCGACACCGCGGGCGTCCATCTGCTGCTGAGCTGCCTGCCCCGAGCGGTGAACGTGAGCAGGAACGGCGTGCGCCTCGGCGCGGCGGCGGGCGTGGTCGGCAGTCTGCTCTCCATCGCGGGCCCCGAGCCTACGGCGCTGAACCGGGCGCAGTTCGTGAGCGCCGGCGTATCGGCCGTGGCCTTCGCCCTCGGTGAGTGGTCAGGGCAGAGCGCCGGCCGCGTCCCCGCCCCGCTGCGCGCCGACAGCACTCCCTGGCACGCCATGTCCGCGCGAGACGTCCTGTCACGGCTGCGTTCGTCCACGCACGGGATCGCCGAGGCGGAAGCCGTACAGCGCCGGGTCGCCACGGGAGACGGCGGGGAGCCCGAGGGTCCGCCGTCACTGGTGCGCACGACGTTCGAGGAGCTGGCGAACCCGCTGACCCCTGCCCTGGCGGCGGGGGCGGGCATCTCCGCCCTGATCGGATCGGTCCTCGACGCCATGCTGATCGGCAGCGTCATGATGATCAACGCCCTCCTCGGGGGCGTCCAGCGGTCCAGGGCCGACCGCGCACTGAACCGGCTCACCGAGGCCACCGCCATTCGTGTACGGCTCCGCCGCCCCGAGGGGACGGTGGAGGCGGCCATGGAGGACCTGGCCCCCGGCGACGTGATCGAGTTGCGCGCCGGCGACGCCGTACCGGCCGACGGGCGCGTGATCAAGGCGGTCGGCCTCGAGGTCGACGAGTCGACCCTCACCGGCGAGTCGCAGCTGGTCACCAAGACGGCGGCGCCCACGGTCGCCACCGCGGTCGCCGACCGGAACTCGATGGTGTACCAGGGCACGACGATCGCGGCGGGCAGCGGCAGTGCCGTGATCGTCGCCACGGGCGAGATGACGGAGTCGGGGCGCAGCGCGATGCTCGCGGGCGCACCCAGCCCGGCGACCGGCGTCGAACTGCGGCTGCGCGAACTGAGCCGCCGAATCCTCCCCGTGTCGATCGCGTCCGGGTTCCTGCTGCTGGTCATCGACCTGTTCCGGGGACGTCCCCTGGCCTCCGCACTCACGCCGGCGGTGAGCCTCACCGTGGCGGCGGTGCCCGAAGGTCTCCCCTTCGTGGCCACCGTCGCGGAGCTCGCCGCGGCCCGGCGACTGTCGAAGCGGGCCGCGCTGGTGCGCAATCCGTCCACGATCGAGGCGCTCGGCCGGGTGAACGTGTTGTGCTTCGACAAGACCGGGACGTTGACGGAGGGGCACATCAGCCTGCGCCACGTGTCCGACGGCCGGGAGGGCGGCCCTGCCGACGCTCCGAATCCGGCACTGAAGCGGATCGTCGCCGCCGCGGTGCGCGCCAGTCCCAAGTCAGGTGGCGGCCGGGTCATCGCCCACCCCACCGACCGAGCGGTCGTGGACGGCGCCGAGCGGATGGGTGTGACCCCGGAAGAGGGGCTGAACACGTGGAAGCGCGTCGACGAGCTGCCCTTCGAGCCTGGACGCGGCTACCACGCCGTGCTCGGTCTCACGGAATCGGGACACCTGCTCAGCGTCAAGGGAGCACCTGAGATCGTGCTCACCCACTGCACCACGATGCTCGACGGGACACGACAGGTGCCGTGTGACGAGGCCGCGCAGCGGGAGCTGGAACGCGAGGTCGACAGGCTCGCGCACCAGGGGTACCGCGTCCTCGCCGTCGCCCAGCGGCCCGCCTCCGACCGCAGTGACCTCGACGAGTCACGCATCGACGACCTCTGCTTCCTGGGCTTCCTCGGTCTCGCCGATCCGGTGCGGCCGACCGCCGCGGAGAGCGTCCGCCGGCTCAGACGCGCCGGCGTACGGATCGTCATGGTGACCGGAGACCATCCCAGCACCGCGGAGGCCATCGCCGCCGAGCTCGGCGCGGTCAACGGTGGGCGCGTGATGGCCGGCCCCGAACTCGACGAGATGGACGACGACACGCTGACGAAGGCGCTCCCCGAGGTGGCGGTGTTCGCCCGGGCGACCCCGGCCCACAAGGCGCGGATCGTCACCTGCCTGCGCCGGGCCGGAGAGGTCGTCGCCGTCACCGGCGACGGCGCCAACGACGCCCCCGCCATCCGCATGGCCGACGTGGGCATCGCGCTGGGGACGCGCGCCACTCCCGCCGCCCGCGGCGCCGCCGACCTCGTGGTCACCGACGACCGCATCGAGACGATCGTCGACGCGATCGTCGAGGGCCGCGCGATGTGGGCCTCGGTGAGGGACGCGTTGAGCATCCTGCTGGGCGGGAACATCGGGGAGATCGTCTTCACGGTGGGCTCAGACGTCCTCGCCGGCAAAAGCGCGCTCAACGCCCGTCAGCTCCTGCTGGTCAACCTGCTCACCGACATGGTGCCGGCCATGGCGGTGGCGGCCCGGCCGCCCGCGGCCACCGACCCGGAGAAGCTGCTGGCCGAAGGACCGGAGGCGTCGCTCGGAGCCTCACTGACCAGGGACATCTATCTGAGGGCCGCCGTCACGGCGACGGCCGCGACGGCCGCGTGGATGCTGGGACGTGTGACCGGCACACGGGGAAGGGCGGACACGATCGGGCTGGTGGCGCTCGTCTCGGCGCAGCTGATGCAGACCCTGACCAGCGGCTGGAGGGACAAGGTGGTCCTGCTGGCCGCCGTGATCTCTCTCGCCGTCCTGTGGACGATCGTCACCGTTCCCGGTGTCAGCAGGTTCTTCGGCTGCCGTCCGCTCGGCCCCCTGGCCTGGTCCATCGGTCTCGGAAGCGCAGCGGCGGCGGCGGTCGTCGGCATGATGCTCCAGCCGATCGCCGAGGCCGCGACCGATGCGGAACAAGAGCCGCAGCCGGAGATGAAACCAGACAGGGAACCCGAGCCCGAATCCGCCTGAACCGGGCGTCAGACCGCTCTGAAGTCGGCGAAGTCGAATCCGGGGGACACCACGCAGCTCACCAGCACGCCCTCCGCGCCCGCCGGGCGAGCGGCCTGCCAAGTCCCCGCGGGCACGAGCGCCTGAGGCACCTGGCCGTGCTCGACATCGGGACCGAGCGTGACCGTCCGCTCGTCGCCCGGCCGGTCGCCTGCGCCTCCGAGCACGAGGGTCAGCGGGCCGCCCCGGTGCCAGAACCAGACCTCGTCCGAGCGGACCACGTGCCACACCGACTCCTCTCCCGGGTGGAGGAGGAAGTAGATGCCCGTGGCGCTCTGGCGTGCGCCGCCGTACCCGGGAGGCTCGAAGCTCGCGGACGTCCGCCAGGTCTCGCGGAACCACCCGCCCTCGGGGTGCGGAAGCAGACCGAGGGCCTCGGCGACGACCGGCCGCTCCTGGACCGCGACGAACGCACCCGTCACGTCCCTGCGCAGGAACCGGACCCGCCCGTCGTCGCCCACGGCGATGACCGGCTCGGGTCCGTCGAACTCCTCGGCCGCGACCCGCAACGCGTCCGCGTCGTCGGACGCGGAGGCCGAGGGCCCGTCGGGATAGGCGGCGAGCGTCATGACCAGCACGCCGCCGATCGTACGGCAGGGCTCCGCGCGGGCGGCACGTGCCTCATCCTGGCGACGCGCCCTGACCTCGCGCACCACATTTACGCTTGTCCCGTTCGCGCCCAGCGCCCAGGGGCAGGCCGTCGCGGACCTGGCCGTCCACAGGCGAGATCAACCGTTATGGGGTCTTAGACTCCCATTCATGCGGCGACTGAGCAGCACTGTGGTCGTGGTGGCGGGAGATCGAGCGGCGGACGTGGTCTCCGCACTCGACGGCCTGCACAACGTGCGAGCGATCACTCGTGACGAGCGTCCGGCCGCGGAGGTGACCGAGGCGGTGACCCGCGCGCGGGCGACCTACGTGGTGCACGACGCCGATCCCCTCGCCGACGTCGGCGCGGCCTGGGCGGACTTCTTCGACGGCAACGCTCCCACCGGCGGGCTGGAGGTCGCGATAGAGGCGGCCCTCACCGGGCTGCGCGGCGACCGGCTCATCCTGCCGGATTACTACGTCGTCCTCGACCCCGACGATCTGCCGGCCACCCGACGGCACTGGTGGCTGGGCGTGCTCGCCGGAGCCGCGCCGACCCGCGTGGTGCCCGCCCCGGCGTCCGCGGCGGTCGTCGGAGAGATGCTCGGGCACCTGGCGCCCGGCCGGTGGTGGCCCGACGACCTCGACGCCTGGCTGCGCGCGCTGCCTCAGGCCGTACCGGACCGGGTCGGGCTTCCCGGCGATCCGTCGATGCGCGCCTGAGATCGACCGGACCCATTCGTCGCAAACGGCAACTCCGCTCGTGGCCTTGCGAGCCTGGGCGTGGCGCACAGGGTCGGCCTTGATTCGCGGTTGCCCGCCAACCTGAGATCACTTCCTGCGTGGTGACATCGACATCCAGTTCCTCAGGCATGGCGATGACCAGCAGGACGCTGGTGCCAACGAGGCTGCAGTAGCTGGGCCTGTCGTCCCATTTGGCGCCGACCCGCGAATCTGTGGGCACCAATACCCTTTGCGTTCATTCGAGCACGCATGGTTGACTATTCGGCTTGAGCGAATATATATTCGGAGAATGCGAAGCATCGGGCCTCGGGGGGCACCCATCTTCCGCACGGAGACACAAGCAAGACTCCTGGCGGCACTCTGTCTTCGCACAGATCAGACCTGGACACTGGCGTCCCTTGCCCGATCACTGGGAGCGAGTCCATCGAGCCTGCATCCGGAGATTCACCGTCTCGAAGAGGCCGGACTCCTGACCGCCACGGCCATAGGCCGATCACGCGTGCTGAGTATTGATCAGACTCACCCCGTCGTGAAACCCCTGACAGAGATCCTGGACTACCTCTACGGCCCAGGCGTCGTCATCGCCGAGGAGTTCGGCTCCATACCGGAAATCGAACTTCTACTCATCTTCGGCTCCTGGGCCGCCCGCCACAACGGTGAGCCGGGACCTCCACCACACGACATCGACGTTCTCGTAGTCGGCACCGCAGAGCGCGCCGAAATCTACGCCGCAGCCGACCGTGCCCAGGTACGCGTCGGGCTTCCCGTCAACCCGGTCCTTGCATCCAGGCGACGCTGGCAATCGGCGTCCGATGCGCTGATCCGCCAGATCAAGGCGAGCCCGACAATCGACCTCACCCCACACGAAGCAGGCCGGAAGGAGCATGATCCCTGATGCGATGGACGCGCGGCGAAGCCGACATCGAGCGCATGCTTTCGTCCAAGGAACTCCAACGCGTCCAGGGCGATGCCACCGATGGAGCGGGCTGGCTGGAGAAGTCCAAGGTCGTCCTGTCAAGCGCACAGGAACTGGTTGAAATTGACCCGAACTCGGCTTACACCCTGGCCTACGACGCGGCCAGATTCGCCTGCGCGGGACTATTGGCTCAGCAGGGGCTGCGCGCTACCACCACCGGCGGCCACTACGCCGTCCAACAGGCCGTGGTCCGCCAGTTCGGTGCCGCTTTCGAGCCGTTCGGCGTCATGCGGCGGCGTAGAAACGAACTCGAATACCCCATATTTCCCGATGAGTCCGTCGAACGCGAGGAAGCGGAACACGCACTGACCGCTGCTGCACTAATCATCGAAGCGGCGCACAAGATGATCGATCATCTTGGGCTGTTCTGAGTCCCGATACGCAGCACCTACACCCGGCACAACTCCGGGACGCCTGGCCCTGGCCCGCTCGATCACCGGGTGACGCGATCTCCCCGCTATGGTGACCGCCATGGACCTGGACGCGTGGTGGACGGTCATCGATCAGGCGCGGACCGCCGTCGGCGACCGGGCCGACGACAGGAACCTCCCGGACGACCCGCTGCCGCCCGAGCTCACGAATCTGCTCGTCACGTTGGACGCGGCGGAGATCATCGACTTCGCCCTGCTCCTGATCCAGGTCACCGACTCCGCCTACCGACGGCCGCTCTGGAACGCGGCGTACCTCATCGAGGGCGGCTGCGGAGACGACGGCTTCATGGACTTCCGACACGGGCTGGTCCTGCAGGGCCGGGAGACGTTCACGCGCGCCGTCGCCGATCCCGACTCGCTGGCCGACCTCCCCGTCGTCGCGCTGATGAGCCGTGACGAGGGCGGGTGGATCGGCTACGAGAGCCTCTCGTACCTGCCGCGCGAAGCGTACGGACGGGTCACGGGCGAGACCGGCTCGTTCGATGCGGCGATGGAGGCCGCGGTGCCGCACATGGACAGGCCCGCCCGCGCGTCCGGGGAGGACTGGGACCAAGAGGACGACGACGAGAACCGCCGCCGCCTTCCGCGCCTCGCCGCCCTGTTCCTCGACGGGGACGACTGACCGCCCTGGTCAGCCCGCGCGCTCGGCCGCGCTGCGCTCGACGCAGAACTCGTTGCCCTCGATGTCGGCCAGGGTCGCCCATCCGGTGCCGTCCTCACGCCGATGGTCGCCGAAGAGGGTCGCGCCGAGCGCCAGGAGCCGTTCGACCTCCTCGTCCCGCGTGCGGTCCTGCGGCTGCAGATCCAGGTGCAGCCGGTTCTTGACCGTCTTGCCCTCCGGCACCTGGATGAACAGCAACGAGACGCCCGGCGTCTTCACCAGCGCCTCCGGATCGCCGGGGTTGTCGTCCTCGCCGAGTGAGCCGCCGAGCACCTCGGCCCAGAACGTGCCGAGGCGATAGGCGTCGGCGCAGTCGATTGTCACGTGTCGCACGGAAGAGGTCATGGCGGTCATTGTGGGTTCCGCGCGACACCGCGTCCACTCGAAATCGGCCGGGTCAGCGGCGGGTCATCTCCATGATCCAGTTGGTCACCCAGGTCTGTCCCTCGTCCAAGGAGAACGCCTGCTCCCAGCGGGCGGTCGTCTCCGTGATGCCCGACCAGACGAAGCGCGCCAGGATCTCCTTGCCGGCATAGGTGTCGTAACCGAGGAACTCACCCCTGCCGTCGGTGAACCGGCCGACCACCGGGGGGTACAGCTTGCCGGTCGTCGAGCTGGACCAGTACAGCGACCACTCCTCGCGCTCGACGTCGTAGAGCCGGATGGTGAGCCCGCTGAAGCCCTTCGTCGTGAACTCGAGCTCGTCGAAGTTCGCGCCGCCGTCGAAGTGCCGGGAGGCGTGGCTGACGGCGGGGAACTCCTCCCACTCGCTCGTCTCGTCGAGGTAGTCCATCCGCCGTCGGTTGGCGACGTCCCAGGTGCCGGTGAGGAAGTCGAAGTCGTTCATGAGCGGTCTCCTGTGGTGCCTTCGGGGAGCGAGTCGGCGAGGTAGGCGTCAAGGTCGGGTAGTTCAGGCGTGAGCATGTGCCGCATCCGGGCGTCGCGTTCGTGCAGGATCGGCGGCGACTCCCACACGCAGCCGGTCAGCGGGCCGGTTTCTCTGCGAAAGCCATGACTGGACCCTATGGCCGATCCACTGTCATCTTGTGTCAGTGAAGTCGAGCCGTCTTCTGTCAATCCTTCTGCTGCTCCAGACGAGGGGCCGGATGACCGCCGCCCAGCTCGCCGAGGAGCTGGAAGTGTCCGTGCGGACCGTCTACCGCGACGTCGAGTCGCTGCACGCGTCGGGTGTGCCGCTCTACGGAGACGCGGGGCACTCCGGCGGCTACCAGTTGGTCGCCGGTTACCGTACCCGGCTCACCGGGTTGAGCGCCCCGGAGGCGGAGGCGCTCTTCCTCTCCGGCGTCCCCGGACCCGCCGCCGAGCTCGGGCTCGGCTCGGCGCTCGCGGCCGCCCAGCTCAAGTTGAGTGCGGCGCTCCCACCCGAGATGCGTGCGCACGCCGACCGGATGCGGTCGCGCTTCCACCTCGACGCGCCCGGCTGGTACGCGGAGGACGCCGACGTCCCCCATCTGCCGCAGGTCGCGGACGCGGTGTGGCGCAGCCGGGTGGTCGATGTCCGTTACCGCCGCTGGAAGGAGCCGACCGACGTCGATCGGCGGCTGGAGCCGTACGGCCTGGTGCTCAAGGCGGGCCGCTGGTACATCGTCGCCGGACCGGGACCGCGGACGTACCGCGTCGACCAGGTCCTCGGTGTGACCGTACGGGACGAGGAGTTCGAGCCTCCCGAGGAGTTCGACCTGGCCGGCTACTGGGCGCGCTATCAGGCGGACTTCCACGCGCGCCGGTTCCAGGGCGAGGCGGTCGTCCGCGTCTCACCGCAGGCCGCGTCCCGCCTCACCGGCGCGGCCGCCCAGGCCCTGGCCGGGACGGGAACCGCGGAGCCGGACGGCTGGACCCGAGCGGTGCTCCCCATCGAGTCGCTCGATCACGCTCACCGGACCTTCCTCGCCCTGGGCGCGGAGATCGAGATCCTCGGGCCGCCGGAACTGCGTGCCCGCCTGGCCGAGACGTCGCGCGCCATGGCGGCCTACTACGCCTCCGGCTGATAAATCAGACATTTAGCACATAATCGCTCATAGTCTTTCGCCCGGCCGTGAACATGTCGTTCGGCCGGGGGTTCGGAAATCAGGTATCGAACTTTCCGAGTCGCCCCCGCATCCGGTTGGGGGGCGCCGAGTGCGCCGGGAGGGAGAGCAGCGTGCTGTCGAGCGCTGAGTCGGATGTGGAACTGGTGCGTGCCGCCCAGGCCGGAGATGCGGCGTGCCTCGGGCTGCTGGTGTCGCGGCATCAGGCCGGCATGCGGGCGGTGGCGTTGAGCCTGCTCGGATACGGGCCCGACGCCGACGACGCCGTCCAGGACGGCATGCTGGTGGCGGTGCGGCGGATCGGCGATCTGCGGGACCCGGCGGCCGCGGGCCCGTGGTTGCGGGCGATCGTGCGGAACGCGTGCCGGATGCGCCTCCGGAAATCGAGCGCCGTGCCGTTCGGCGACGTGGAGGCCCTGGCGCTGCCGTCCAGCGAACCGACGCCGGAGGAACTGCTGGAGCATCGGTCGCTCCGCGACTGGGTCTGGCACGCCGTGGGCGAACTGTCCGAACCGGTGCGCATGGTGGCCCTCCTGCGTTATTTCAGCGACGTGTCGTCGTATGAGCAGATCGCCGCGCTGTGCGGGGTGCCGATCGGCACCGTCCGCAGCCGGCTGAGCCAGGCCAGGATCAAGCTCGCCGAATCGTTGCAGGACTCGGCCGCCCTGCCACACGACGACGCGGCGGCGTTCACCGCGGCTCGCCGGCAGGAGGCCGAGGAGATGATGGCGCAGGCCCAGCAGGGCGAGTTCGCCGGAGTGGTCGAGGAGCACTGGTGGCCCGACGCCGAGTTCATCGGGCCCACCGGGGAACGGCTGGCCGACGACCGTTACTTCGCCGTCAAGGCGATGGAGTTCGACCTGTCCAACGGCGTACGGCAACGCATCACCGACGTGGTGGCCAGCCGGAATCTGACGATCTGGCAGGCCGACCTGATCAGCCCGCCCGACGATCCGACGCACTGCCCGCCCGGCGTGGTCTGGCTGCACGTCCTGCGAGAGGGCCGGGTTCAGCGACTCCGGCTGTTCCATCCGCGACCGGCGAGGGAGCCCGCGGGCTGAGATCCCGCTGAAAATCGCCTGCCGGCCGATCGAACTTCTCCCCGGGCCGCGGCATCCGGATGACGTCAGCTCAGGTCCGCCTCCCCGGCGGGCCACGACGTCAGGAGATTTTGAAATGAGTTCCACCGCCGCGCTTGCACAGGGAACGCGGGAGATCAGCATCGACGGCGTCCGGCAGGTCTTCCACGTCGCCGGGACGGGACCCGTCTGCGTGGTGCACTCCGGAGGACCGGGCATCGGCTGGGAGTACCTGCGGATGCCGGCCCTCGAGCAGCACCTGACCATGGTGTACCTGGAGCCGATCGGCACCGGGGCCTCCGGCCGCCTCGCCGACCCCCGCGACTATCGGCTGGACACCTATGTCCGGTTCGTCCACGGTGTCGTCGAACACCTCGGCCTGCCGAAGGTGTTCCTGCTCGGCCATTCGCACGGCGGATTCGTCGCGCAGCGGTACGCCCTGGAGCATGCGGACCGGCTCGCCGGCCTGATCCTGTTCGCGACGTCGCCGGTCACAGGGCCGGAGTTCTGGGCGGACGCGGTGGCCAACGTCAACCGGTTCCCCGAGCGGCACCCGGACCGGCAGGAGGCGGCCGAGATCCCCCAGGCCTTCCAGGAGGCCGCGGCCGCCGCCGACGACAAGGCGTACACCGAGGGGCTGCGCCGGATCCTGCCCGCCTACTTCGCCGACTACTGGGCGCACGAGGATGCGCTCGAGCCGATGCGCGCCGTCCTGAAGGCGTGGATCGACCCGATGCGCGGCGAAGAGCCGGCGCCCTTCGACGTGCGGGACCGGCTCGGCTCGATCGCGCTCCCGTCGTTGGTCCTCACCGGTGCGCACGACTTCATCTGCGGAACCCGCTGGGCGTCGATGTTGCACGACGGCATCCCCGGCTCGCGTCTGACCCTCCTTGCGGACAGCGGCCACATGGGCCACCTCGAGCAGCCCGAGGTGTTCACCCGGGCGGTCGCCGAGTTCGCCCGCGCCTGACGATCGGCCTTCAGCACCCGGACGCCGGCGAGAAGGGCTCCGCATCCCACCAGGTGCGGAGCCCTGTCGACCGCAGTGATCGCTTCACTGTCCGTACGCCACGCCTCAACTGGGGCTTCCTGGCCTGAGGCGGGTTCACGAGCGATCATGATCCTCGTTGGCTTCACACAGTCTCGGGGGAAAAGATGATCAGCAAGCTCATATCGGCCGCGGCCGTCGCGGCCCTCGCGGTCGGGTTGTCCGCGTCCTCGGCGTGGGCGGCCTCGGCCGGCTCCGCGTCGCGTACGCAGGCGATGTGCACTCCGGACGGGACGTCGTCGTGCGCGGCCGTCATGTGCGCGCAGGGCTACACCTGCGTGCCCGCTCCCAAGCAGTGCTTCACCACGCCGTGTCCGCAGTTCGACTGCGTCCCCGTGGCGACCGCTGCCACGCCGCGCTCGGGGGCTTCGGTGGTTCTCGGGGTCTTCGCCCAGGTCGGAAGCCCGGGGACGCGCACGGTGTTCGTCCGCTCGGCGCCGACGGCGACTCCGGTGTTCGTCCGCACGACCCGGACGACGACTCCGGTCGTCATCCGTACCACCCGGACGACGACCCAGACGACCAGTCCGGTTCTGGTCAGCACGACACAGACGACGACTCAGACCCAGACGACCCAGACCCAGACGACCCAGACGCAGACAACCGGTCCTGTGCTCGCCGGCACGACGCAGGCGATCACTCCTGTGCCGTAACTCGGCGCAGCCGTACGGAGAATCGAAGGGCCGCTTCCGGCGATCGGGAGCGGCCTTTCGGCCGGCGCATCTCGAAGCGGGACGCCCGGACGGGATCAGCCCGCAGTCTGCTCGTAACGGGCGAGCCGGGCCTGCATGTCCGGGTACGGCGTGCCCGTGGCGACGGCCAGGCCGTCACGGACGGCGACCGCCACCTCGGCGGCGGCGTCGATCGCGACGCGGTAGGGCAGGGATCCGGTGCTCACGCGGCGCACACCGAGGTCGGCCAACTCGCCGATCGAAAGCGTGGGGACGACGAGCACGTTCAACGGAACGCCGATGCCGACGGCCAGTCGGCGGAGCACGGAAGGCTCAGTCGCGCCGGGGACGAAGACTCCGTCCGCGCCCGCCTCGACGTAGCGAGCCGCGCGTTCGAGCGTCGCATCGACCGTGGCCTCCTCGCCGAGCCAGTACGTGTCGACGCGGGCGTTGACGAACAGGCCGGGGCAGCGGCGTTTGACCTCCCTCACCTTCGCGGCGTGCGCCTCCGGCGAGATGAGCTTCCCCGCGGAGCTGTCCTCGATGTTGACCCCGGCCACGCCGAGACCGGCGACGTACTCGGCGACCTGGTCCGGTTCGTCGGCGTAGCCGTCCTCGACGTCCACGCTGATGTGGCAGGGAAGTCGCGACAGGGCACGGGCGAGAGAAAGGTTCGCCTCTCGCGTCGACCGCCCGCCGTCCGGGCGGCCGAGGCTGGACGCGACGCCGAAGCTGGTCGTGCCGATCGCCGCGAAACCGGCGCGGAGGAATGCCAGCGCGGACGGCACATCCCAGGCGTTGGGAAGAATCAGGGGCCTGTCGCCGTGGTGGAGTTCATGGAAGGTCATTCGTCCGATGCTCCTGTCTGCCCGATTGATTCGACGGCGAGCGCGACGTACACGCTGACGATGCTCGGCGGACCTCGGGCCTACCGGCAACACTAGGTCCGGATCGATTCGGTGACCGTCGAAACGACGTCTGACCGGGCTCTCACTCAGCCGGGCTCCCCGGTCGACGCGGCGGCCTGTTCCCTCTGACGGGGGACCGCCTCCCCCCGCCAAGGGGAGGCGTCCGGCGCGGACGGGCGGGAGAGTCGGCGGCATGGAACTCCGATCGCCGCGATGGCGGCCGTGGGCGGCGCCGGCGTGGACCTTCGCCTACGGCGCGCTGCACGTGTGGTGGCTGACCGGCCCCGGCGCACCGTCCGCCCCTCCTGACGAGCCGTTCTCGCCCGGCCGGTGGGCGGCCGTGACGCTCGCCTTCCTCGCCGCGGCGGCATGCTCGCTGATCGCGGCGAGAGCCGGACGCCGTTGGACGTCGCCCGCACGATGGTCGCTGGTGATGGCGGCGTGGGCATCCGGCGCCGGCCTGATCCTGTACTCCTACCTGATCGCCATCAGCCTCGTCGCCATGGTCTTCGGCCAGTACGGCGACTGGGCGAGCCTGCTCACCCGGGCGGCCGGGACGACGGGCGGCGTGCTGACAGTGGCGTGCGCCGTCGCCGAGCAGCGCCGGGTCCGGCGGGGCTGCCCCGCCTGCGGCCGGGTCCACGGCCGCTCACCCGAGCGACGTACCGACCCCACACCCCGATGGGCCTACGTCGCCGCGTACGTCGCGGTCGCCGGATGCGTGGCGCGCGTGGTCGCGTGGGTGATCGACGTCGTCCGGCCGGGCGGGCCGTCACCGATCGCACTCGGTTCGCCGTTCACGCTCTTCGTCGTCCTGCTGGTCCTCGCCGGCACCGTGCTGCCGCTGTCGCTGGTGCATCGCTGGGGCCGGATCTGGCCGCGCTGGGTGGTGCCGCTCGCCGGCCGCGGGGTGCCGCGATGGCTCGTCCTCGGCCCGGCCTTCTTCGTCGGAGCGAGCCTGACCGGCTACTTCGGTCTGGCGGGGATGACGGCGTGGCTCCTCGGCGAGGGCAACCTGGCGGAGGACACGGTCGTGGTCTGGCACCTGGCGATGGAGATGTTCGGCTACACGCTGTGGGGCCTGGGCCTGCTCGTCGCCGCGACCTCCTATTACGGCCTGACCAGGCCGGACTGCCCTCTGCCCGAGGTTGCGACCCCCCGGGCGCACGGCTCCGCCCGGCACGCGCCTCCCGGGGCGTGACCTCTCATCAACCGCATCCTGGGACGCGACGGGCGTCGCCGGTGGAAGGGCGGCCCCGCTCCTGTTTCCGAGGAACGGGGCCGCCCGGCTTGCAGGTCAGATCACCTGCAGATTCGCCTGAACCCTCTCTCATAGCCGGCCATCCAGCCGGTCATGAACTCGGTCGGGGCCGACCGGCGCAGATGCGCGCGGGGGCGGTAGCCGCGGCGGCAGTCAGTGCGACCGTCCCGCATGCCCTGGGTGTAGCCCTCTTTGTATCCCCGCTGGTGAGGGTCGCGCGGCTGCACGCTCACCCCCGCGGTGGTGTCCGCGGACGAGGGGGCGGCCGAGGCCTGGGCCGTATCGACGGCTCCGAGACTGAGAATGGTGAGGAACGCTGCACCGAGCAGCATGGATCGTGGCTTGTTGTACATGGGTGTCTCCTCCGATCGGGGGCCACCCGCATGATCGTTCGTTGGCGGCATGGCCAGTCCGAAACGGTCATCAGGGATATTCCCGACACTTGACGCCGGGACTCCAGCCGTAACCCAAAAGGTGGGAGCCCCAACGGGGGACGGCCCCGATTTCGAGGAAGGGAACGAAGGAGTCATCATGGTCAAGAGCGAGCCCGCATGCGCGCCATGCTCGCGTAGCCATGTGGTCCCGGAGGCGAAGGCCGGCCCCTGATCGGTGCAGCCGACCGGAGAATGCCCGCGTATCGCTCTGGCGTCTGTGCGACGGTCGATCACAGGTGCGGTCCGGGCGAAGAGTCGAACCAGAGGCGGTCTTGGTGGCTGAGGTGTCATCGGTGGTGCGGGATCCCAAGAGGCTGGCGGCCGTGCGGGCCACGGGTCTCCTCGACACCGACCCGGAACCTCAGTTCGATCAGTACGCGCGGCTGGCGGCCCTGACCACGAAAGCGCCCCGGGCCTTCGTGTCGATCGTCGACGATCGCCACGCGTTCTGGAAGAGCACCATCGGCTTCGGGGACCTGGCGGTGGCGGATCGGCAGTACCCCGTCCAGGCGACCGCGTGCCAGGTCCTGATCGGGACGAATCAGCCGTTGATCGTCGAGGACGTCGCCCGCGATCCTCTGGTCCGGGACCTGGCCATGGCGGAACGCTGGGGCATGGCCGCCCTCGCCGGTCATCCCGTGCATGGTCCCGGCGGTGAGGTCCTGGGCGGGTTGTGGGTCATGGACTCGGCGCCCCGGGCCTGGTCGGAAACCGAAGTCCTGGTGCTTTCGACCCTGGCCCAGGCGATATCGGCCGAGATCGCGCTCCGCGACGCACTGAGCCGCGCGAACCGCCACGTGAGCCTCCTGCAGGCGGCGGGGAAAGTCTCGTCAGAGCTCGCGCAGACGTTGCAGCGAAGCCTGTTGCCACCGCTGATTCCGGAGATGCCGGGCATCGACGCGGCCGCCTCGTTCATTCCGGCCGCAGGCGGCGTGATCGTCACCGGGGATTTCTACGATCTGTTCCCGACGGGCGGCTCGCGCTGGTGCGCCGTGTTGGGTGACGTCTCCGGCCATGGTGTGCCCGCGGCCCAGATCACCGCACTGGCCAGATACACCATCCGCGCCGACGCGCTCAACACGCTCTCGCCGAGCAGAGTCCTGGAACAGCTCAACCAGGCGTTGCTGGCCCAGCGAATCCCCGACGAACGTTTCCTTACGGCGGCCTGCGCCATCCTGCGGCCGGAGGAGGGCGGCTTCACGGGCCTCCTCACGACCGCCGGGCACCCTTCAGTGCTCCTACGGCGGGCCGACGGCTCCGTGGAGTCCCTATGGACGTCCGGCACGGTGCTGGGTCTGTTCGAGGACGCCGACCTCGGGCAGGATCGCTTCACCCTCTGGCCGGGAGACGCGCTGGTGATGTACTCCGACGGGGTCACCGAGGCGCACATCCCGGACGACTGGGACCTGTTCGGAGAGGGACGTCTCATCAAGCTGCTCGCCGAGTCCGCCCATCTGGACGCCGAAGCCCTGGTGAAGCGGATCAGCGACGCCGCCTTGAACCACAGCCACGGCCACATGATCGACGACATGGCCATCCTGGCGCTTCGCGTCCCGCCGCCCGACTGACACGCGACCGATCCTGCTCAGGCGAGAGGCATCCACTGCGGGCGCCGCCGGCCGTCTGGGGCACCAGGGGATCTCCTCAATCAGGCAGCGAAGGCGGTTCAGTCCGGCCTGGCGGCGGTGGGATTCCCGCAGCGGGACCAGGTCGAAGGGTCCGGTCACAGGTCGCGAGGCCACCCCGTATCGGACTGGTAACAACATCTCGCCCTGGTGTGAACCAATGCGTACTGTCGCGATCCATGAGACCCCCCATTCCCCTCATGTCCCTTGCGGTACTCCTCGCACTGGCCGGATGTGGCGCTGATGCGACCGCTCAGGACGCGCCCTCCGGTGCTCCATCCGTCGTGGTGGCGAGCATCGCTTCTGTGACCGGGCTTCCGCCGATGCCCGACGAGGAGACGCAGTCGAAGTACATCAAGGCACTCGACGAGATCGACCCGGAGATCGTGGGCGACCGGGACGAGACCGAGATCGTGAATCACGGCCGCGACCAATGCGCCTCGGTCAAGCAATGGCCGAAGGAACAGGCGAAGCTCGTCGAGTTGACGGCCAAGCGCTTCAAGGCGCCCGGTCACTCTGACGGGTTCGGCGCCACGAAGAACAAGCTGATCCTCGCGGCGGTGCGGAAGTACCTGTGCCCTGAGTACTGATTCCCTATATGCGAAATATGCGAAAGCCCTGCTCGGGGGGCAGGGCCGTTCAACCTTGCGGGACAGCGGGAAGCGCACGGCGATCGTGGGGGTCGATGCCGTCGAGCGCTCCGTGGCGGCTCCCGCGAACCGCGGCGAGGGGGTAAAGCCTCCCAGGTCAGCCTGCGCCGTGCCCTCGACGGGGTCGACGTAGGGTTGGGGATCGTGCCGCACCGCCTGCTCAAGCGGCGCCGACGGAGCGAGGGGGGTGACTCGGATGGGGTTGGAGGTCCAGAGCCGATCGTCCGATTCGCCGTACATCGAGCGGGTATGGCGGAGCCACAGCTCCGACGTCGACCGGATGACGTCGATCGCGACAGCGCATTGGGATCTGGTCTTCTGGGAGCACCGCGGTCAGGTCAGCGCATCTGTTCAAGGGCCGGAGTCGGGGGCGGGCCCGGCCCCCGTCCCCGAAGACACCACGTTCTTCGGGATCAGCTTCTCCCTCGGCACGTCGATGCCACATGTTCCGATCAATCAGCTCGTGGACGGTTTCGCAGAGATTCCCGATGCGACGCACAGATCGTTCTGGCTGAAGGGTTCCGCCTGGCGCCTTCCCGACTACGACAACGCCGAGGCGTTCGTACAGCGGTTGGTGCGTGAGGATGTCCTGGTCCGCGACCCGATCGTCGCCGCGGTGCTTCGTGGCACGCCGCCGGACGTGTCCGAACGCACCATCCAGCGGCGCTGCGTGGCGGCGACCGGACTCACCCGCGGTGCCATCCGGCAGATCAATCGAGCCAGGCAAGCGGCGGTCCTGATCCAGGAGGGCGTGCCGGCCCAGGACGTGATCCACCGGCTCGGATACTTCGACCAGCCGCACCTGGCGCGGTCGCTGACCCGTTACATCGGGCGGACCGCCACGCAGTTGAGCGATCGGGATCCGTCGGAGCCGCTGTCGCTTCTGTACAAGACCTGAGCGCGCGGTCCCGCCTAGCCTTTCCAATCGCACGGAGCGCTGCTCGCCGCTCCTCGCATAACGAGACAAACCTGGAGATCAGCCATGAACACCGTCACGTCCAAGGACGGCACCCGCATCGCCTTCGAACGCCACGGCGAGGGCACGCCGTTGATCCTCGTGGACGGCGCCTCCTCGTTCCGGGCGTTCAATCCGCTCGGAGCCCAGCTCGGTGATCTGCTCGGCGCGTCCCACACGGTCTACGCGTACGACCGCAGGGGCCGCGGAGAGAGCGGCGACACCGCCCCCTTCAGCGTGGAACGCGAGATCGACGACTTGGCGGCGCTCATCGCCGAGGCGGGCGGAACGGCCCACGTCTGCGGCTTCTCCTCGGGCGCGGTGCTCGCCCTGGACGCGGCCGCCGCCGGGCTGCCCATCACCCGGCTGGCCCTGTACGAGCCCCCGTTCGTGGTCGACGACAGCCGCCCGGCCGTCCCCGGCGACTACCTGGAGCGCCTCGACGCGTCGCTGGCCGAGGGGCGTCGTGGCGACGCCCTGGAACTGTTCTTCACCATCCCGTGCGCCTTCCCCGCGGAGATGGTCGCCGGAATGAAGGACTCTCCGATCTGGGCCCCGTTGGAGGCGATCGCCCCGACGCTGGCCTACGACGGCCGCTTCATGGCGGACACGATGTCCGGCCGTCCGCTCCCGCGCGACCGCTGGTCCACCGCCTCCGTCCCCACGCTCGTGATGTACGGCGGGGCGACCGAGTCCTGGATCGTGAGTGGCGCCCGCGCGATCGCCGACCTGCTCCCCCAGGCCGATCTGCGCGACCTGCCCGACCAGACGCACTCTGTCACCGCCGAAGCCCTGGTCCCCGCACTGACCGACTTCCTGGCCGACGGAGACCGCGCCTGAGCCCCGCCGTCCGAACGATCCAGTGAACGAGAAGGCCCCTGACGGCGTATGGCCTGTTCAGAGGCCTTCTTTTCGGCGTTCCCTCCCGCGGGATCCGCGAACACCCACCCATTGTTCGCTCAACATTTATGTCCCATTTGCCGAGGTACCCGAGGCTGCTGAGCGAGTACTGCTCAGCGTCTGCTGCGGCGACCTGCGAAAAGGACATCAACGTTGCATAAGAATTGGCGTGCGCCAATCAAATTGATAGTCGCGTTCCTGACCGCTGTACCGTTTCTCGTCGCGGTGCCGCCCGCCTCGGCGGACGATCTGGCTCCCTCCACCGTGAAGATCAACGAGGTCGAGTCCAACGGCGGCACACCAGGCGACTGGGTCGAACTCGTCAACACCGGTACGGCTCCCGCCGACGTGTCCGGTTGGATCGTCAAGGACAACGACGACTCTCACGCCTTCACCATCGCCGCCGGCACATCGGTGGCCGCCGGCGCGTTCCTGGCCCTCGACGTCGACCCCGTCTTCGGCCTCGGCAGCGCCGACTCCGCCCGCCTGTACCTGCCCGACGGCACCACACTCGTCGACACCTACAGTTGGACCGCCCACGCGGCGACGACCTATGGTCGGTGCCCGGACGGCAGCGGCGCGTTCGTGACCACAACGTCGCCCACCAAGGGCGCGGCCAACGACTGCGGCACCCCCTCAGCGGCCGTGAAGATCAACGAGGTCGAGTCCAACGGCGGCACACCAGGCGACTGGGTCGAACTCGTCAACACGGGCACGACTCCCGCCGACGTGTCCGGTTGGATCGTCAAGGACAACGACGACTCTCACGTGTTCACGGTCGCGGCGGGCACCACGGTCGCCGCCAGAGGCTTCCTGGCACTGGATGTGGACCCGGTCTTCGGGTTGGGCAGTGCGGATTCGGCACGCCTGTACCTGCCGGACGGCACGACGCTGGTCGACACCTACAGTTGGACCGCCCACGCGGCGACGACCTATGGCCGGTGCCCGGACGGCAGCGGCGCGTTCGTGACCACAACGTCGTCCACCAAGGGCGCCCCGAACGACTGCGGTGCGCCGTCCTCGGCAGTGAAGATCAACGAGGTCGAGTCCGACGGCGGCACGCCGGGGGACTGGGTCGAACTCGTCAACACCGGCACGACTCCCGCCGACGTGTCCGGATGGATCGTCAAGGACAACGACGACTCTCACGCGTACACGGTCGCGGCGGGCACCACGATGGCCGCCGGCGCGTTCCTGGCGCTCGACGTCGACCCGGTCTTCGGGCTGGGCGGGGCGGACTCCGCCCGCCTGTACCTGCCGGACGGCACCACGCTCGCCGATTCCTACAGTTGGACCGCCCACGCGGCGACGACCTACGGCCGGTGCCCGGACGGCAGCGGCGCGTTCGTGACCACGACGGCATCGACCAAGGGCGCGGCGAACGCGTGCCCCGGCCAGGTTTCCGCCAAGCCGTGGCCGGGCGGCGCCGCGGTGTCCACCGCCGACGACGCCAACGTGTTCGGCACCAACATGAGTGGCCTGGCCTACGACGGGTCCGGCAGCGGGACGCCCGGCGTGCTCTGGGCGGTGAAGAACGGCCCCGGCACGCTGTACCGCCTGGAGTGGGACGGTACCAAGTGGACACCCGCCACGACCGACGGCTGGAACGCGGGCAAGGCGCTGCACTACCCGGACGGCACCGGCGATCTCGACTCCGAGGGCGTGACCCTTACCGGAGCCGGTCCGGCCGGCGGCGTGTTCGTCTCGACCGAACGCAACAACGCCAACAACGGCGTCAGCCGGCCCGAGGTGCTGCGCTTCGACCCGGCCGGTACGGCGACCAGCCTCACCGCCACGAAGGAGTGGAACCTCACCGCGGACCTGCCGGCGGTGGCCGCGAACAGCGGACTGGAGGCGATCTCCTGGATCCCCGACTCGTTCCTGACCTCGCACGGCTTCCGCGACGAGCACACCGGCGCGGCCTATGACCCGAGCGCCTATCCGGGCCACGGCGACGGCCTGTTCTTCGTCGGCCTCGAAGCGAACGGGACCATCTACGCCTACGCGCTCGACCAGACCGGCAGCGGATTCACCCGGGTCGCCACGATCGCGAGCGGGTTCCCCAGCGTGATGGACCTCGAATTCGAGCCCGAGACGAACCACCTCTGGGCGGTCTGCGACGACACCTGCAACGGCCGTACCGCGACTCTAGACATCGACGCCGGCGGGAAGTTCGCCGTCACCGACGTGTACGAGCGGCCGGGCACGATGCCCAACCTCAACAACGAGGGGTTCGCGATCGCGCCGCAGTCGGAGTGCGTGGACGGTCACAAGCCCGTCTTCTGGTCCGACGACAGCAACGACGACGGGCACGCGCTGCGCAGCGGAACGCTCGACTGCACGGTGCTCGACCTCGACGCGGACGACGACGGCGTCAACGACGACGTGGACGTGACGTTCCCGCCGGGTACCTCGAAGGCGGACGACCCGACCAACGAGACGTTCTCCGACGCGCTCGCCGGCGGCACGACGTCGGGCAGGATCCTGAGCCGGGGCGGCCGCACGCTCACGGTCTCCGAGGCCCGCAACCCCTCAGGGGTGTCGGTGAAGGTCGGCGCCGGCTCCGTCCCCGCGCGGTTCCAGTTGGCCGGCAGCGGCGCGACGATCGCGCTGGGAGGCGGCTCTTATGAGCTCACCGGCTCCGCGAATACCACTACGGTCACGACGGTCGACGGCGAGCAGGCTGTCGTCACGGTGAGCGTGAACGGCACCCCGGTCACGCTGACGATCGCCAAGGGCGGATCGGTCACCTACACCGAGGCGTCGGCCAACGGCAAGGTCACCGGGCTGAGCGGCATCCGGCAGACCGGGAACGTCGGCATCCGCGCGGACGGCATGCCCGCGACCGCGTGCACCGGCATCGCGATCCAGAACGTCATCGTCGCCACGACCGGCAACGACCAGATCTCCGGTACCGGCGGCAACGACCTGATCCTCGGGCGGGGCGGCAACGACACGGTCACCGGCAACGGCGGCATCGACTGCGTCACGACGGGCAGCGGCAACGACCAGATCACCACGACCGGCGGCGACGACTGGATCGACGCGGGCGGCGGCAACAACGTGGTCCGCGCCGGTGGCGGCGCGAACACCGTGACGACCGCCTCGGGCAACGACCAGATCACCACCGGCGACGGCGACGACACGATCAACGCCGGCGGCGGCAACAACACGGTGACCACCGGCGACGGCGACGACACCATCGCCACCGTAAGCGGCAACGACACCATCGATTGCGGTGCCGGCTCGGACGCGGCGCAGGCCGGTGGTGGCAACAACACCAACGTCGGCAAGCGGTGCGAGACGTTCAAGGTCTGACCGCGGTCGACTGAACGAGTAGGGCCGGCCGACGTGGCCGGCCCTACTTTTTTTCAGTGGCGTGCCGCACGCAGGGCCCGACCGGCCCGTTCCCGCACGCCCACCGGCCGCTCGGGCTCCGGCATCTCCCTGGGGCCCTGTCGAACCCGGCCGTCAACGCGATCTGCTTCCTGCGACATGACCATGGACTCTAGAGCAGCGGCATCGGGGGTACGCGCCGCCGATTCACTCGTCGTGCTCCTCCGGCTCCGGCGCGAGGACGATGTCGAAGGTGACGTCGCTCCACTCGCCTTCAACGTGGCGGCCGTCGGGCGTGGGGGTGCCCGGCCGGTGGCGGGTGAAGGTTTTGACGAGGGAGTCCTTGACGCCGAAGACCGCGTCGCTTTCCAGCAGCGGGTCGCCCTCGACGAAGATGTGGGTGATCAGGCGGCGGTGGCCCGGCGCGGTGACCATGAAGTGCAGGTGCGCCGCCCGATAGGGGGAGCGGTCGGCCGCCTCCAGCAGATGCCCGACGGGGCCGTCGTGCGGAATGGGGTAGGCAGTGGGCGTCACACCCCAGAACCGGTAGGTGCCGTCGGCATCGCTGAACAGGTACGCTCGCCCGGTCACGCGGCCGTCCTCGTACTGGACGTCGTAGTAGCCCTCGTCGTCGGCCTCCCACACCTCGATGCGCGCGTGTGGGACGGGGGCGCCGAAGGTGTCGCGAACGGTGCCGGTCACCCAGCAGGGTTCGCCACCGGCGCCCTGGGCGATATCTCCGCCGAGTTCGATTCTGGGGGCGTCTTCGCGGAAGAACGGCCCGAGGACGGTGGCTTCGGTGACGCCGCCATGGACGGGTTGGTCGATGCAGATGGTCTGCATGGAGATGCCGAGGACGTCGGACAGCAGGATGAACTCCTGGCGGCTGTCCGTCGTGATGTCCCCGCAGCGGCGCAGGAAGTCGATGGCGGTTCGCCATTCGGCTTCGGTCAGGCGTACCTCGCGGGCGAAGGCGTGGGCGTGCCGGGCCAGCGCCTGGAATATCTGCTTGAGCCGGGGGTCGGGGGTGCGGTCGAAGCTCGCGACGACCTGGTCGAGAACGAACTGCTCGCGGGCTTCCTGCGGGCTGCCCGGAGGCGGGGCTGGGACGCTGGTCATGGTGTTCTTCTTCCGCGAAGACGGCCCGGGCATGTCGCCGGGCCGGCTTCGTCTTCACTGCTCCGCCCGATGAAACTACGGCGTCGTAGGGAAGCAGTCGTACGGAAGCAGCCGGCCGGAGGACACGATCCGCCGCACCGCAGGGCCTCGAGTTCACACGCCGGTAGGGGTTCCCGGCTCGAGCCAACGGACGGCGGAACGAGAACCGGGATCGGCGGCCAGCGTGCCGCGCAGGTGTTCCGGTGGTTCGGAGAAGTGTGACCAGCCGTCGTAGTGGACGGGAACAGCCACGCGCGGTCGCGACAGGGCGAGCAGTTCGACGGCGTCCCGGCCGTCCATGGAGTAGCGCAGGGGGCCGGTCTGCGGGAAGCGGACGCCGCCGAGGTGGAGGAGCAGGACGTCGACGTCCAGCCGGTGCGCGACCCGGCGGAGCGGCCGGTTCAAAACGGTGTCGCCCGTCATCCACACCGCGACGCCCGGCCGGTCGCCGACGGAGAGGGCGAACCCGACCACGGCTCCGGCGATGGGACGGCTCAGGGGTGGTCCGTGCCGGCAGGGGGTGGCGGTGACGGTCAACGGCGGCTTTCCTGGTGCGGTGAGGCGCGTCGTCGCGCCTGTCGTGAGGCCGCGCACGTCAGGCAGGGCCAGGCGTCGTGCCCCGGGCCTCGTCGTCACGACCGTGGTCGCGCGGGGTAGCAGGGCCCGGCCGAGATCGTCGAGGTTGTCGGCGTGATGATCGTGGCTGAGCAGAACGACGTCGACGGGGCCGACGTCCTCGGCCGCCAGGGCCGGTCCGCGCTGTTTGACGGACGAGGTGCCCCACCCGAATCCGTACCGCCGTCCTGCCGGGTCGAAGGTGGGGTCGGTGAGGATGCGCCAGCCGTCGAGTTCCACCAGGACGGTGGGCCCGCCCACGTGAGTGAGGATCGTCATGGGCGGGCCACCTTCTTCCACATGGATCAGGATCCCGCGTGGGTGCCGCGGGAGGAGGACGTCGCGTGCTCCAGGGCCCAGGCCAGGCCGTAGTCGGCCACGGCCTCCCAGCCGGGTGCGCCACAGGTCCAGTGGTCACGGCCCTCGAACTCGTGGTACTCCGTGAGCGCGGGAGACTTCTCGTAGTGCTTGGCGTTCGACTTGTTCACCGACGGCGGCATGATGTGGTCCTTCTCGCCGCCGATGAACAGGAGTGGAGCGCGGTCGGCGGAGTAGTCGACCCACGTGTCCTGGTGTCCGGGCTTGAAGTTCGCGAACAGCCCGTACTCCCAGACCCAGTGACCGGGAGCCGCGATGGCGTAGCGGTCCCAGACCTTGCGCGACTCCTCCTCCGTGAGGGTGTTGGTGAAGGCGTAGTGGAACTCCTCGGGAGTGAAGCCGACGGCCCTGTGCCGGTTGGCCGGGTTCTTCAGCGCCGGGAACAGCGACCTCGCCTGCGAGATCGGGTTGACCCGGACTCCCTCGGTGGGCGCGGAGTCGATGACCACCCCGGCGGATCCCAGCCCGCGGGCCAGGAGCAGCTGGGTGAGCGTGCCGCCGAAGGAGTGACCCATGATGATCGGCGGGGTCGGTACGGCCTCGATGACGGCGGCGAAGTGGTCGACGGTCTCGGGGACGGTCAGCTTGGCGATGACGTCCGGGTTCTCGCGGAGCGCCTCGACTTCGATCTCGAAGCCCGGGTAGGCGGGGGCGATCACGGTGAAGCCCTTGGCCTCGTAGTACTCGACCCAGGTCTCCCAGCTGCGGGGCGTCATCCAAAGGCCGTGAACGAGCACGACGGTGTCGGGACGAATGCTGTGGTTCATGAGGTCTCCTTCAGCAGGTCAGGCGTCGATGAACTCGAGCAGGTCGGCGTGCAGGCGGTCGCGGTCGGTGTCGGGCAGGGCGTGTCCGCTGCCTTCGTATATCTTCAGGACGGCGCCGTCGATCAGTTCGGCCGAGCGCTTCCCCCCGACCCCGAACGGCACGATCTGGTCGTCGTCACCATGGATGACCAGGGTGGGTACGTCGATCTTCGCCAGATCCGGCCGGAAGTCGGTGGCCGAGAAGGCGGCGATGCACTCGTACGCACCTCGGTGCCCGCAGGCCATGCCCTGCAGCCAGAAAGCGTCCCGGAAGCCCTGTTCCACGTCCTGCCTGCGGTTGTGCCCGAAGAACGGGCCGTCGGCCAGGTTCCGGTAGAGCTGGGAGCGGTTCGCGGCCTCGCCCGCGCGGATCTCGTCGAAGGTCTCGATCGGCAGCCCTTCGGGGTTGTCGTCGGTGCGAAGCATCAGCGGCGGTACGGCGGACACGAGGACCACCTTCGCGACGCGGCTGCTGCCGTGCCGGCCGATGTAGTGGACGACCTCCCCGCCACCGGTCGAGTGCCCGACCAAGGTGAGGTCCCGCAGGTCGAGGTGCTCGATCAGACAGGCCAGGTCGTCGGCGTAGGTGTCCATCTCGTTGCCGTGCCAGGTCTGCGACGAGCGGCCGTGGCCACGCCGGTCGTGGGCGACGGCGCGGTGCCCGTGCTCCGCGAGGAAGAGGGCCGCCGCCTCCCACGCGTCGGAGTTGAGCGGCCAGCCATGGCTGAGCAGAACCGGGGATCCGTCGGTCCCCCAGTCCTTGTAGAAGATCTGGGCTCCGTCATCGGCGGTGACATAGGGCACAGTGGCCTCCTTTGGCTCGATGGGTGCATCGAGCGTGCAGCCGGTGCCCCCTCTCGTGGACCACGTGATTCACGTGGTCCCTCAGTCGTCGGCGGCTTTCAGTTTGTCTGCGAGCTGACGCCGTGAGGAGATGCCGAGCTTCTGGAACACCTTGCGCAGGTGGTAGTCCACCGTGTTCGCACTGATGAAGAGGTTGGCCGCGATCCCTGGATTCGTGTGTCCAACTGCCGCCAGCCGGGCGACGGTCAACTCCTGAGAGGTCAGATCGGAGGTCCCGGGGCCGCTACGGGCGACCGGTTTCGCTCCGACGGCATCGAGTTCGGCCCGCGTCCGCGGGACGAATATCTGGGCGCCGCTGTGGTCGAAGTGCTGGAGTGCCACCTGTAGCTGCTCGCCTGCTTCACGGCGACGTCTCATCCGCCTCAGCCACTCGCCGTAGAGGAGATGGGCGCGGCCGAGGTCGATCTCCGCGACCGTCTGCTCAAGCGTCTGGATCGCAGCCACGAAGTAGGGTTCCGCCGCTGAGTCTTCGCTGACCAACGCGCGAGTGCGTTCGGCGACTCCGCGGCACCATAAGGAGTCGTTCGCCTCGGCCCGGCCGACGAGCAGGTCGACGTACTGCTGTGCCAGGTGTGCGTGTCCGCTCCGGACCGCGGCCTCGACGAAGTCGGGGTACTGGGTGGGCGTCACGTGCAGAAACGGCTCCTGGACCAGCGGCTTGAGGCGGTCGTAGGCGTCGCGGTAATTGCCTTCCGCGACGTCGCGAAGGCCGACGGCCGCGATCGCGGAGGCGCCCACGCCACCGAAGCCGACGGCGTTCGCACCGTCCGCGATGGCCAGGACGACATTGCGCGGCGAACCGGCCCACGCCATCAGGGCGGCGTTGATGACGTTCTCCGCGTCATAGCCCATCGCCAGCCGTACTTCGCGGACCTGCTCGATGGCCTCCTCGGCCCGTCGCACGGTGCCACCGGTCAGCTCAGACAGCGAAGTCATCCACATCAACGCGTCGAGCACCTGAAGCGCCCCGGCGTCACGAGCCGCCGCGGCAGCCCGTGCGAGCCCGGTCCTGCGACCGGCGGCATCCCACAGGAAGGTCCCCAGTGACGCGATCGCCGTACCCATGTGCATGATCTCGCGATCCGGCAGCTCCAAGATCGCATCGAACGCCGCCCTGGCATGGGGAACCGCATCCGCGTAGGGCTTCAGGATGAGGGACCCGAAGCCGGCCAAGATGGTCGCGTCCAGTCCCCCGTCCGACTTCGACACCGCCTCGATGCGCAGGCCCAAGTCGTACGGCGAGATGCCCTGCATGAGCCGGTCGGTGTTCGCACAGGACTCGAAAGCCTTGAGAAGCGCTCGTTGTTCACGCTCGGTGTCGAGTCCGTGGAAGTCATCCGCGGCACGGACGAGTTCGGCCGCCGCGATCGGCAACACGGCAGGATCCACCGTGAACGTGCCGAGCGCACAGCGAACGACGATCATCCGCCCGCGATCGACGCGATCGGCGGGGTCCGCGTCGACCCTCTCGAGCAGTTCGTGGGCGATCTGGGCGGCGCCCACGGCGAGCGCGGCCTCCGCCGCACCGACCAGGCGCGAGTCCTTGACGCTGCCGGGCGGGGTCAGCTCCGCCGCACGGGTCAGGATGCTCGCTCGGGACGCGAAGCCACCACGACGCGCGGCGAGGTCTGCCGCGTGCTCCAGCCGATCGGCCACGTGTGCGTCCGCCCCCAGCGTGGCCTTCGCGGAATGCCACGCCTCGAGCTCGACCATCCCGAGTCGATCGGCCGCTCCGGCCAGGGCGCGGTGTGCTCGCCTGCGCTCCGCGCCCGAGGCCGCGTTGTAAACGGCGGATCGCACCAGCGGGTGCCTGAATCGGACCGTTTCCCGCAGCTCCACCAGCCCGGCGGCCTCGGCCTGATCCAGCACGTCCTCGCCGAGACCCATCGCGCGTGCCGCGGACGTGATGAAATCGATGTTTCCCGTGGTGTCCGCGGCGGCCAGCAGCACCCACTGCTGGACCTCGTCGCCCGCCTGCCGCACCCTCCGCACATAATGCGCCTCGAGACGGCGGCCCACCGGGATCGGATCGTTGCCGAGGCCCAGGCCACCGAGCTCCTGCGCGGACAGGCCGTCGGCGAGATCGATGAGCGCGAGCGGGTTCCCTCCCGTGGCCCGCGCGATCGCGGCCGCCGAGGCCGGGTCGATCGGAGCGGCGAGTGACCTGCTGAGAAGTGCGGTGGCCGACTCCTGGTCGAGCCCGCCGAGCGCCAACTCGGGAACACCGCCCATCCGCGCGGCGACGGTTTCCTCGTCCCTGGCGGCGAACAGCATCGCGACCGGCTCGACGGCGATACGCCGAGCCACGAACGCCATCACGTCCAGGCTTTCCTGGTCCAGCAGGTGCGCGTCGTCCACAGCACACACGACGGGCGTCTTGACGGCGGCCGCGGCAAGGAGACCGAGCACTCCCAGCCCCACCAGGAAGCGGTCGGGTGGCGGGCCCTCGGCAATGCCCGAGGCGACCTCGATCGCCTGCAGCTGTCGCTCGGAGAGGGCGGGTAAATGCTCACTCAGCGGGATGGTCAGCCGCTGGATGGCCGCGTAGGGGAGCGTCATCTCCGACTCGAAACCGTCGAGCCGGAGCATCGACAAGCCGGTCGCGCCGGTAGTCGACGCCTCGAGCAGCGCCGTCTTGCCGATTCCCGGTTCTCCGGTGATCAGGAGTGATCCACCGCGACCGTTTCGCGCATTGCCGAGCAGGAGACCCAACCGCCTGCGCTCGTCGTCCCGGCCGAAAAGTCCCCCGATTGTGATCACGCTGACGACGTTAAGCCACCCACGCAGACCGCACCAGGCCCGGAAACTACGGACATCACGTGGTCCGGTGTCCGGGTCCACCGGCCGACGATGTGCGGGTCCCAACGACCCGAGGAGTCCCCATGACATCCGACAGCTCCCAGGCCGACATACCACCGCGTTCCCGTCCCCGCCGCCGATTGCTCGAGGCGATCGCCGGCGCCGTGGCCACCGTCCTCGTGGGCGGGCTCGCTCTCACCGGGGCCACCACCTCGGCGAACGCGTCCTCCGCCTCCCTCACCGCCGCCGCACAGACGCACAGGACGTCGTCGCCGAAGCCGACGATCGTCCTGGTCCACGGAGCCTTCGCCGACTCCGGCGGCTGGAACGCGGTCGCCGGCCGGCTGCTCGCCGCCGGCTACAAGGTGATCGCGTTCTCCAACCCGCTACGCGGACCGCAGGCGGACGGCGAGTACCTCCGTCAGTTCCTGACCAGCGTCGACGGCCCGGTCGTGCTCGTCGGCCATTCCTACGGAGGGGCGGTGATCAGCAACGGCGGCGCGGGGAACGCGAAGGTCAAGGCCTTGGTCTACATCGCGGCCTACGCCCCGGACGAGGGCGAGAGCGTCGCCGCCGCGAACACGCTGGGCGGCGGCCACACCGACGTGACCGACCACCTCGTCGTGCGGCCCTACCCGGGCGCCGCCCCCGGAGACGGGGACGCCTACATCGATCCGGCCTACTTCCACAACCTGTTCGCGCAGGACCTTCCGCGGAGCACGACCGGCGTCATGGCCGCGACCCAGCGGCCCGGCGCGCTGGCGGCGCTCGTCACGCCATCCGGTCCCCCGGCGTGGAAGTCGGTGCCGAGCTGGTACCTCGTCGCCCGGCAGGACAGGATCATCCCGCCCGAAGCCGAGCGGGTGATGGCGAAGCGAGCCCACGCCACGACCGTTGAGATCGACAGCTCACACGTCGCGATGATGAGTCACCCCGACGTGGTGACGAAGTTGATCCTTCGGGCCGCCCGCTAGCCCAGGCCGTCCGGCACCGGGCGTGCTCGGTGCCGGACGGTCTGTCACCCGCTCGGTTCATCGGTCATCCAGGTCGGCCTGGTCTCCCGTAGTGAGCCCTTCCGGCGGGCAGATCGGTGAGGGGCTCCAGGTCGCGGCGCTCATGCCGGGTACGGAACGGCCTCGCGTGCCGATCGAAGCGCGCCCGCCCACCAGGCCAGTTGGTCGAGCAACGTCTTGGCGTATCCGGGCGCCTCAGAGTCGAGCGGACGACCGTCCTGCCACGCCGTGAAGTAGTTCGGGAAGGCCAGACCATCGCGAATCGTCACCGCGTGCAACTCGGTCAGCACGTTCTCCAGGTGCAGCACGGTATGGCGGCCCCCTGCTGCTCCGCCGTAGCTGACGAAGGCGACAGGCTTGGCCGTCCAGTGGGTGAAGTGCCAATCGATGGCCGCCTTGAGCGACGCGGGATAGCTGTGGTTGTACTCGGGCGTGACCACGATGAACGCGTCGGCGCCATCCAGTGCCGAGGTGAGTGCCGCCATCCCGGCCGGACGGAGGTAGCTCTCGCCGGCGAACTTCGGCGATGCCGCAGGCAGGGCCAGCGGGATCTCGACCTGTGCCAGATCGACGACGTCTACATCGAATCCCCCGTGAGTGCGTGCCTGATCGGCGACCCACGAGGCCACCACCGGACCGAACCGTCCTTCCCGGACGCTTCCGACGATGATTGCCAACTTGTGCTTGTCATCCATGCCCACCACCATCAGGCCGCCGTGGTGGCGACAACCAGACCGCGCTCAGGCTGGCCCTCGAAGGGCCACGCACAGGGCTCCTCGATCAAAGTGCGGCGCCATATGCTCCCGGCATGGGTACGCCGTTGGGTGACTTCATTCGAGCCAAGCGCGACAGCATCCAGCCGGACGTGTTGGGGCTGCCGGATCGTGGCCGCCGCCGGTCGCCTGGTCTACGACGCTCGGATCTGGCTGGCCGGGCCGGCGTCAGCGTCGAATACCTGACCCGTATCGAGCAGGGCCGTGACCGCAATCCCTCGGTGGCGGTGGTGAACGCGCTCGCCGACGCGCTCAGCCTCGACCCCTCGGAGCGCACCCATCTGCGCTATCTCGCGAAGATCACCGGCGGTGAATGCTCCGCGCATACCCAGCCCGCACCACCACGCCGCGACGTCCGGCCGTCCGTTCTGGAGACACTGCGCCTCCTCGAACCGGGGATCGCAGTGGTGACGAACCGGCTGGGCGACATCCTCGCCCACACCAGCGGCTACGAGTTGGTGATGGGCGGAAGCGGCCTGCTCGACGTCGACGAGCCGAACCTCACTCGCTACGTCTTCCTCGACCCCGGTGCCCGGACGTTCTTTCCCGACTGGGACGACATCGCGGACGAACAGGCCTTCGACCTGTGGCTCGCACCGTCTGTCCAGAACTCCGAGTGGCTCACCGCAGAACTCGCGCCCATCGCCGGCCCTGACTTCACGCGGCGCCGTAACCGCCACGTGGTTCCACGACGTGGAGTCCTTCGAGTCAACCACCCGTCCGGGCACGAACTTCGGCTGCTCCGCGAGACGCTCGACCTCTCGTGGGATGCACAGCAACTGGTCGTTCTCCTCCCCGCAGACGAGAAGACGGCCCAGGACATCGATCAACTCCGCCGCCGGCCTCCCGGCCGTCTCCGCGTGATCTCGTAACACATCCCGACCAGTGTTCAGGCCCGGTGCACATGACCTGACGGCGGTGTCTTCCGGCGTGGACGTGAGCGGGCTCCGTGCCTGTCCACGCAGAGGTTGCGGACGACTCAGTCGAGAAGTCCTTCAGATGGTCTGGCCGAGCCGTTCGGCGACGGCCCGGACCGGGCCCGGCGCGAGGGGCGCGTGCAGCATCTCCACCCTGTGCACCAGGCGCGGCGCGGTCAGCGGCACTCCGGCCGCCACCGACGAGGGCAGCAACGTCAGGCCATGCCCGGCGGCGGCGAGATTCCCGACGGTGTGCAGGTCCGCGCCGTCATAGCGGAATCCGACGCGGAACGTACCCGTACCCGCCATCTCGCGCAGCCGCTCCACCGACACGGCCGCAGGGGCTTGCAGCCACAGTGCGTCGGCCAGATCGGCCAGCGCCAGCCCGCGCCGGCGCGACAGTGGATGGCCACCGGGCAGGACCACCACCAACGCCTCCTCAGCCACGCCGATCGCGGTCAGCGGTCCCGCGTCGGGGAGGCGTAGCGGGTCGCTGGGCGCGGAGATCCCGTCGACGAATCCGAGATCGGCGGCACCGGAGGCGACCAGTTCAACCACCTTTTCGCGTTCGGCCGTGCGAAGGGTCACCGCCGTCCCTGCCTGTGACAGGCTGCGAGCCACCGCTGGGGTGCACGCGAGTGGAGAGGCCGCCACGGTCAGCTGCCCGATCGGGCTTTCGGCAGAGCGCAGCACGTCGGCGCGGGCGGCCCGGTGCCGCAGCAACAGCGGTGCCGCGTGTTCCAGCAGACGCTCACCGGCCGCGGTGAGCGCCACGGGACGCCGGTGGAGGAGAGGCAGACCGAGGTCCGCCTCCAGCGCGGCGATTTGCTGCGACACCGCCGACTGGGTGTAGCCGAGCTCCTCGGCGGCGGTGGAGAAGGACCGCCGATGAACGACGGTGACGAATGTACGCAACAGATGCGGATCCACGGTGCATCAGTATCGCTTATTGGCCATGCAGCAATCATCGTTGGCGCTTACCTCGTCGCGCGGCAAGGATGAAAGGCATGACGACGACCGCGAGAATCGCGCTGGTGGGCGACAGATCCCCCAATGTCCAAGCCCATGCGCGCATCCCGTCAATCCTTGGGGCGCTCCACGAGCGCGACGGGCTGACGCTGGACGCCTACTGGATCCCCACGACCGAGGTCGAGAATCTGGAGGGGTTCGACGGCATCTGGATGCTGCCCGGCAGTCCGTACCGCAGCGAGGCGGGTGCCGTGAACGCCGCTCGCACCGCCCGCGAGTCCAAGACCCCGTTTCTCGGCACCTGCGGCGGTTTCCAGCACACCCTGCTCGAGTTCGCGCGCAACGTTCTCCACCTGCCGGTCGCGCACGCCGAGAATGATCCGGGCGCCGAGGACTTCCTCCTGCTGCCGTTGGCCTGCTCGCTCGCCGGCCACGAGGAGGGGGTACGGCTGGCGCCCGGCTCGCTGGCAGAGAAGACAATCGGCGCCGAAAGGACGGTGGAGAAGTACGCCTGCTCCTTCGGCCTCAACCCGGACTACCTGTCCGTGCTGGAGGAGGGCGGTCTCAGCTTCACCGGTCGAGATGACGCCGGCGCCGTCCGAGTGCTCGAACTACCCGGCCACCCCTTCTTCCTTGCCACGCTCTTTCAGCCTGAACTGGCCGGGGACGGCACCCGGCCGCACCCGATCATCACCGCGTTCGCCTCGGCCTCTGCGGCACTGGCGGCCTCGCGGAGCTTGGCCCCGCTGTAGCCCTCCCCCTCAGTACCGCGTCTCGACCTGCCGGAGCCGTACACCATGATGGATCCGTGGACTTCGAGCCTTACCGGGGTGAGCTGGTGGCTTACTGCTACCGGATGCTGGGCTCGTTCCATGAGGCCGAGGACCTGGTCCAAGAGACGATGCTGCGGGCATGGAAGGCCCGTGACCGGTACGACTACACGCGCGCGTCCGTACGGACCTGGCTCTACCGGATCGCGACCAACGCCTGCCTGACCGCGCTGGAGGGACGAGCACGACGTCCGTTGCCGTCCGGGCTGGGCGCGCCGAACGACGACCCCGGGGCACCGCTCACACCGACCTTCGACATCCCCTGGTTACAACCGTTTCCCGACGTACGGTTCGACACAGGGGTGCGGGCCGGCATGCGGCTCGCACTGGTGGCGGCGATGCAGGTCCTGCCGCCGCGGCAGCGAGCCGTACTCGTGCTCCGCGAGGTGCTGGAGTTCAGCGCCGCCGAAGTCGCCGCCCAACTGCGCACCACGGTCCCGGCCGTCAACAGCGCGTTGCAGCGAGCCCGCGCCGCCGTGGCGGACCTGGGTGACATGGGGGAGGTCGCCGAGCCGGACGATCCCGAGGTGCGCGCGGTGATCCAACGGTATGTGCGGGCGTTCGAGGCGGCCGACGTCCCCGCACTCGTACGGCTTCTCACAGACGATGCGGTCCTGGAGATGCCGCCGGTGCCACTGTGGTACCGGGGCAGCCGCGACTATGGCCTGTTCATACGCCGCGTTTTCGAGATGCGCGGGACGGGCTGGGGTATGCGGCCTCTCACCGCGAACGGACAGCCCGCACTCGCCGCGTACGCGCCGGAGCTCGGCGGGGGGCATCGGCTGCACACTCTGCAGGTCTTCACGATCACCGGTGGCCGCGTCGCGCGCAACGTCGTGTTCGCTGATCCAGCCGTCTTCGACGCCTTCGACCTGCCCAAGCGGATTTCCTTCGACGAGTTTCGCCAGGCGCGATGAGTCCGGCCGATGCCGCCGGTACGTACAGGTGAGCATCGATCGAAAGGGCATCCATCGTGAGCGTCATCGTCATTGAGTTCATCACCCTGGACGGGATCGTGTCCGACCCGGACGGGCGCGGGGGCACGCCGACCGGCGGCTGGGCGTTCCGGCACGGTCCCGAGACGGTCGCCGGGGACAAGTTCCGGCTGGGCAGCGTGCTGGACGACGGGATCATGCTGCTGGGGCGCACGACATGGCAGCTGTTCTCCCGGCTCTGGCCGGTGCGCGACGACCCGTTCTCCGTTCGGATGAACGCCGTACCGAAGCTGGTCGCCTCCCGTACGCCGACCGACACCTCGGCATGGGCGAACTCGCGGGTCATCGACGGCGACCTTCTCGACGCCGTCAAGCGTGAGCACCGTGATGTGATCATCACGGGGAGCCTCAGCGTCGTGCGGGCGCTCATGGCCGCGGACCTGATCGACGAGTACCGGCTCCTGACCTTCCCCACGATCCTCGGCACCGGCGAGCGGCTCTTCCCCGCCGGCAGCCCGCCCGCGTACCTGGAGTGCCTGTCGGCCGAGCGCGTCGGCGCCGCCGTGCTCGCGCGATACAGGAGGACACACGATGCAACGTGAGGCCCCTGTTCCTCACGTTGCATCGACCGTCGTCAGGAATCGGGCCCGTCAGGAAATGACGGGCGAGCCGGTGACGTCCCAGGTGGCAGGGGACTTGCCGTCGTCGGCGATGTCGTAGGTCACCGTCGCGTCGGCGCTCCAGCCCCCGCGCAGGGTGCTGGTCGTGTCCACGAGGTAGATATAGGGGCTGGAGCCGTCGGCGTGGGCGTTGAGCGATTTGGCAAGATCATGCGTCAGGCTTCCCTTGCTCACGTCATAGCGTTCCAGGCGCAGCTGAACCTTGATCGAGTTGAAGCGCTTGCGACTTGCCGCGGTATCCCAACTGCCCCACTTCACATCTGCGTAGGCGCGCGGCCGGCCGCCGGGGCCGGTACGGCTGACGCACAGGTTGATGGTCATCGACTGATCGGCCTTGCCAGGGAGGTTGAAGCTCTTACTGCTGGACTTGCATGTGGATGCGGCCTGCGCGTGTGACACGCCCAGCGTGGCGACTCCCATTAAGCAGGCTGCCGCGATACTGGTTGCTGCGATTGCTCTCATGATCATTATGCTCCGTCCTGTTGGGGTGCAGGTGTCTTCGAGATGGACAGCTGTGCCGCGGATGGGTCGGCAGCTACCTCGCTGATCGCGGGCTTCTCCCCGGGGCGTGGACACCTGGTTCGTGCAGCCTTGAGCCGATCTCCGTTGACGGCCGGGGCAGGCTCCTTGGAGCCGCGCCCTCTAAGATCACCAACCGGCTCGAACCTATGTGCCGAAGGAGGCGCCGGATAGAGGCGGATGACTAATCTGGGGAACGCCCGCACCAGGTGCGACATAAGTCATTTGACTCAGCTGACGGCCGGATACGGCCTCACACCTCGTCCGACGGGAAGATCAACGAAGGAGGCGATGACCATCCGTGCCGCTTACGTCGAACAGCGCGGCCCTGCGTCATCGATCCGGTACGGCGAGCTCCCCGACCCGGTGCCCGGCTCCGACGAGGTCCTGGTCCGGGTAACCGCGACGGCCGTCAACCGGGTGGACGCGTTCGTGCGCTCCGGCGCTTACCAGACGCCGATCCCCCTGCCGCTCGTGCTCGGCCGCGACCTCGTCGGCGAGGTGGCCGACCCCGGCGCCTCCGGGCTCGCGCCTGGCGCCCGCGTCTGGTCCAACAGTCTCGGGTACGGCGGGCGCCAGGGCGCCTCGGCGGAACTCGCGTGCGTGCCCGCCGACCGGCTCTACCGACTGCCCGACGGGGTGGATCCGCTCGACGCCGTCGCCGTACTGCATCCGGCCGCCACCGCCTACACGGGCCTGGTCCACCACGCCCGGATGCGCTCCGGGGAGACCCTGTTCGTGGCCGGCGGCAACGGAGCCGTCGGAACATGCCTCATCCGGATGGCCAAGGACCTCGGCGTCCGCGTGATCACCGCCGCCCGCGGTCCCCGCAACACCGATTACTGCGCCGGGCTGGGCGCCGACGAGGTGATCGACTCCACCGCGGCCGACCCGGTCGCCGTCCTGCGCGGACGGGCCCCGCGGGGCGTGGACGTCTACTGCGACACGACCGGGCGCGGCTCCGTCGGCGCCGCGGTCGACGCGCTCGCCGACCGGGGACGCGTCCTGGTGATGGCCGGACTGGCGAGCACGCCGGGCGGAGATTCCCTCGACGTCGGCCGGCTCTACGTCCACGACCAGTCCGTGGTCGGCTTCGCGATCAGCCTGGCGACGACTGCGGAACTGGCCGAGGCCGCCGTCTGGATCAACCGGTGGCTGCCTCGCGACGGCCTCCGCCTGGACACCACGGTCCTGCCGCTGGGACAGGCCCGCGAGGCGCACGAGGACATGGAGGCCGCCGCCGAGGGCGAGGCCCACCGATACCGGGGACGCGTCGTGCTGCGCGTCGGCCCGTCAGCCGAGGAGCCCGCCGATCAGCCCAGAGTTTCGCGCCCGTGGCGGCGGCCGGTACCCGGTGGGTGATCCCGCCCGCGGCTCGCACCGAACTCCGCGAACGTTCCGCGGTCAGGCGGCGCGTTCACCGACGGGTCGGCGGCGGAGGTTCGGACTCCGGAGGGCTGGAGGCAGGTAGGCGGACTGGTCGGGTCTGCCGACGTCGGTGCCGGGTGGGACGATCTCGTCGATCTGGTCGAGGATCTCGTCGGTGAGCGTGACGTCGACACCGGCGAGCAGGTCGTCGAGTTGCTCCATCGTGCGCGGCCCGATGATCGCGCTGGTCACGCCGGGATGGGCGATCGCGAATGCCATCGCGAGATGCGTCATCGGCAAGCCTGCTTTTTCGGCGAGCGGAATGAGCTGTTCGACGGCGTCGAGCCGACGCTCGTCACTGAAGCTCGTGATGAGGGCGGCTCGGCGAAGGTCGGTCTGCCGGCCCTTGCGGATGCGTCCGGTGAGCATTCCCTTCGCGAGCGGGCTCCATACCAGCGTGCCCATCCCGTAGCGTTGCGCGACGGGCAGCACTTCGGTTTCGATGCCGCGGTTGAGTATCGAGTAGGTCGGTTGTTCGGTGCGGAACCGTTCCAGGCGGCGTCGCTCGGACACCCACTGGGCTTCGACGATGTCGGAGGCGGGCATCGTGGACGACCCGATCACCCGGACCTTGCCGCTGTGGATCAGGTCCGAAAGCGCGGAAAGCGTGTCCTCGATGTCGGTGTCGGGGTCGGGCCGGTGGATTTGGTAGAGGTCGATGTGGTCGGTCTGCAAGCGACGCAGCGAGTTCTCGACCGCGGTCATGATCCAGCGCCTCGAGTTGCCTCGCTGATTGGGATCATCGCCCATCGGGAGATGCAGCTTGGTCGCAAGGACGACGTGGTCGCGACGCCCCTTGAGCGCCTTTCCCACGATCTCTTCCGACTCGCCGCGGGAGTACACGTCGGCGGTGTCGACGAAGTTGATCCCTGCATCCAGCGCTCTGTGGATGATGCGGATCGCGTCGTCGTGGTCGGGGTTGCCGATGGCCCCGAACATCATCGCGCCGAGCGCGTAGGGACTGACCTTGATGCCGGTCCGGCCGAGTGTCCGGTACTGCATACGGTTTCTCCTGAGCTTGAGGTCGAGGTGTCGAGGTGGTGCGCGCCCTGCCGGTGCCGTACCCTGAATCGAAGCGGAACGCCTTTCCAGAACTATACGGAAAACCTTTCCGGTTAAGCAAGCGAAGGGGTGTTGTGACGGAGAACACGACGCCGACCGGAGTCGGCTCGACCGGCTCGGCGGGTCCGGGCGCACTCGAACGCGCGCCGCGCCGCCTGCGCGCCGACGCGCAACGCAACATCGACTCCTTGCTTGAAGCAGCGAAGGCCGTCTTCGCCACGTCGGGCGTGGACGCGCCCGCGAAAGAGATCGCTGATCTGGCCGGCGTCGGAGTCGGAACGCTGTACCGGCACTTCCCGCAGCGCTCAGACCTGGTCAAGGCCGTGTTTCAGCGCGAGGTGGATGCCTGCGCCGACGCGGCCCCGGCGCTGACCGCAGCGCACGCGCCAGTAGTGGCACTCGCGAAGTGGCTCCACCGGTACACCGAGTTCCTCGCGACCAAGCGAGGACTCGCCACAGCCCTTCACTCAGGCGACCCAGCGTTCGACGCCCTGCCCGGCTACTTCATGCGGCGACTCGGACCCACCCTCGGGTCACTGCTCGAAGCCGCGACGGCGAGTGGCGAGATCCGTGCCGAGATCAGCCCCCAGGACCTCCTGTACGCCGTCGCCAACCTGTCCATGCCCGTGACGGACGAGGGAGTCGCGTACAGCCAGCGCATGGTCGCGCTCCTCATCGACGGACTACGCTACGGCGCCGGCGAACAGGGTTCGGCCGCCGTGGGAGTCGAAAGTGTCAGGCCACGGTGATAGGACGGGGCCATGTTCCTCGCCCATCTGTCGCGCACCGGCCCGCAGTGGAATGCCGCCCGGCCCATGGAAGAACAGACCGAGTGGCTCACGCATGCGGCGTACATGGACATGCAGGTCGACGAGGGGATCATCGTGTTGGGCGGCCCACTCGACGACATGCGCGTCGTGCTCGCCATGGAGGTGGAGTCGGAGGAGGCCGTCAGGGCGATACTCGGCCGCGATCCGTGGAGTGACAGCCACCTGCGGATCGACGCGATCGAACCATGGACGATCCGCCTCGACGGACGCCGACCCAGACCACCGGTGAGGGAGAGCTCAGGGACGACTCCGGGTCTCGCCTGATACAGCGCCCGCCCGAACCACGGCAATCTGAAGGCCTCGGCTGATGACAGGAGGCCTCATGACCACCGTGGCCCTACCCGCAACCGGTATCGACTCCGCGCCGCCGCGGGCGGCCGCTTCATGGCCCGCCTACTGGGCCGCAGGCTGGATCGGCGCCTTCTGCGCCATCGTCCTGATCGCAACGGGCTACAACCAGCTGATCAACGGGGTGCCTCTCGACGAGGGAGGAGAGATCGCCCTGATGGCGACGGGCCTGCGACTACTCACCGTCGCCATCGCCCTGGCCTCGGTACAGGCCTGGGGGCGACGCCTGCCGAACTGGCTGGTCGCGACCGGCCTGTGGGGAGCCGCAGCGGTGCAGTTGCTCTACCCGATCGCTGAGACGGCGGTGAAGGCCGCCGTCCTCACCGGGCTCGTGGAGCCTTTCGGCAAGGGCATCAGCAACATGTCCGCGGAGGGCTGGTTCAACTTCGGCGCCGCCTGGCTGATCTGGGGAGTGCCCGGAGCGCTCTTCTCCGCGGCCGCCGTGTCATTCGCCCGCCGGCACAGAGTCTCCCCCCTCGGCACCGTCCTCGGACTCCTCGGCGGAGCCGTGTTCCTCGGACTTCTCGGCCTTGTCATCGGATGACCGCCCCGTCGATTCGCCGACCGGCCGTTCGTGTAGATGGCGAGAACGCCGGACGAGCCGGCGGCCGGCTGAAGGAGAGACAGCATGGGCGAGGTCATCGTCATCGAACACCTGACGCTCGACGGTGTGATGCAGGCACCGGGACACCCCGACGAGGATCGTCGTGACGACTTCCGGCACGGCGGCTGGGCCGCCGACCGGAGTCAGGACCCGGCCATGCAGGAGGCGATGGGCGCACGGATGTCGAGCACATGGTCCCTTCTGCTCGGCCGGACCACATACGAGCGCTTCGCGGACTACTGGCCAAGGCAGGAGCCGAACCCGTTCACCGAGGCGCTGAACCGCGTCCAGAAGTACGTCGCGTCGACCACGCTGACCGAGCCACTGCCCTGGCAGAACTCCACCCTTCTCAAGGGAGACGCCGCCGACGCCGTGGCAGTGCTCAAGGAGGAACTGAACGAGAACCTGGTCGTGTTCGGCAGCGGGAGGCTGGTTCAGTCGCTGCTCCCCCGCCACCTGGTCGACGAGTACGTGCTGATGATCCACCCCCTGGTGCTGGGGACGGGGCGCCTGCTGTTCCCCGGCTCCGGGTCGGCCCTGTCCGGTCTGCGGTTGGCCGACTCGACCACGACGGAGACCGGCGTGGTCATCGCCACGTACCGGGATTCGTCCGCCTGAGGCCAGACCATCGACGAACTCGACTTGTCCGCACCCGGGCGGGTGGCGCATTGGCCGCAGGAACGGCGCGACACGACCTTGGGGGCGTTGCTGGCGCGGATGGTCGCAGAGACCGCCCAGCATGCCGGCCACGCGGACATCGTGCGAGAAATGATCGACGGACGCGGCGGGTCCGACCACGACATGCTCGACGCGGAGAAATGGAAGCGGTACCTCACTCAGATCCAGGCCGCCGCGGACACCTTCGGCTCCACGCGCGGTCACACGTCGATCAATTAGGCTCCGCGCGGAAGGACATGTTCGGGCGATCTCGTACAGCCCGCATCAGGCTTGCGGATGGGCCACTACACGTCGGCGTGGTCCTGTGCGGACTTCGGCAGGCCTGAAATGATCATTTGCGTCAGCAGCTCGTAGCTGTCGTCCAGGTCGACGGGGAGTCCGAAGCCGCCGGTGGTCTCCAGAACGGCGAAGCCGTGGACGGCTGAACGCAGGCATCTCGTCGCATGGATGGCGTCCACGCCTTCAAGCCCGTACGAGCGAAGCACGGCGAGCACGATGTCGACCAGCCGCCCGCCCGCCTCGACCAGCTCAGGCCGTGAGGTCTGAATCATCGCGGCGTACCGGCCGGGGTGCATCACGACATAGTGGCGCCAGGCGTTCATGAAGGCGCGCAGCGCCTGGGCTCCGGAGCGGCCGAGCACGGCCTCACGTGAGCGGTCCGCCAGCTCGTCCATGACCCGTACGGACACCAGCGTGTTGAGCTCCGCGAGATTACGCACGTGCTTGTAGAGGGACGGCGGGGCCACGCCGGCGCGGCAGGCCACGGCCAGCAGAGTGACCGCGGCCGGGCCTCCCTCATCGATGAGCTGCAACGTGAGATCGACGATCGCGTCCGGCGACAGGCCGGCTCTAGGCACGGGCGTGCTCCTTCAGGAACGGCACCATGACCTCGGCGACCTCGCCGGGAAACTGCGCGTGCGCGTAGTGGCCGGCACCTTCGATCATCACGACGGTGCCGCGTCCGACCGGCATGCCCGCGACGACACCATCCGCCTCAGCCCGGGGATCGGCCCAGTCGGGGTCGAGCGTGCCCATGAGGATCAGGGCGGGGACGCGGAGGTTCGGGAGCTGTGCGCCCGCATCGCTCGGGGTGGACATGCCCATCTTGCCGACCACGGCCATCCGGTCCGGCCTGCGCAGCGCACCCTCCAGCGCGGCCATGTACTCGGCGTAGTCGGCGGGCCTGGATCCGGGGTAGGCGAGGTTGAGGTAACGCATCCAGAGCCCCACGCTGCGCAGCAACCCGGCGCCCAGCAGCAGGCTGATGCCCTTGCGGTGCCGGCTGTTGCGCAGCAGGCCGCCCAGGCTCAGCTTCTGGGCCCGGGTGAAAGGGCCGATCTGGACGACAGCGTTGACCAGATCCGGATGCAGCGCCGCCGCGATGGTGGCCGCGCCGCCGGAGAAGGAGTGACCGACGACGACCGCAGGCCCACCCAGGTGACGAATCAGGGCCAGCAGATCGTTCGCGGTGTCGGTGCGGGTGTAGGAGGACCAGCCGGTGGTCGACTCCCCATGGCCACGCAGGTCCGCCTTGGCGACGCGGTAGCCGGCGGCCACAAGACGGGGCGCGAGGAGACGGTATGCCTCCCTGCCGTCGCCCATTCCGTGGGACAGCACGACCAACGGGCCCTCGCCGGTCACGTCGTAGGCGAGCCGTCCGCCCTCAATCTCCAGGTACTCGGTCATGACGTCCTCCGTTAGCTAATGCGAATAGCCAGAAAGCTAATCCAATAAGCCAAGGTCGTCAAGCTCTGGCATGACACCCCTCGCCGCACGACGCTCTTGATCAATCGAGCCCCCGCCGCCAGGCGTCCCCGGCAGAGGTCGCGTTTTCTGGATCTTGGTGGTCGTCTCGGGGCAGTACGGTGCAGACTGGGCCAATGGCTCAGATCAAGGTCTATGGTCGGCGCGATGTATGGGCGGGGAAGCAGCGGAGGATCTCCGATCTGCTGCAGGAGTGCCTGGAGTCGGCGTGGAGGCTGCCGTCGGACAAGCGGTTCCACCGCTTCTTGCTGCTCGACCCCGAGGACATGATCTGCCCGCAACGAAGTGACCGCTATCTGATCATCGAGGTCCTGTGCTTCACGGGTCGTTCCGACGACGCCAAGCGTGAGCTGATCCGTACCGTGTATGAGCGGCTGGCGCCGGGCCTCGACCTGCCCGTCGATGACATCGAGCTCGCCATTGTCGAGATGCCGAAAGCGAACTGGGGAATCCGGGGCGTTCCGGCGGATGAGCTGTCGCTCAGCTACCCCGTCAATCTGTGAAAGACCCCATTGGGCACGGGTAGGTGAGACGTTCCCCGGACCACGTGACGGGGTCGCGGAGCCAGGTCTTGATGAACGCGACGCGCAGGCGTGCCGAAGGTCGTACAAGGGCGTGCCCCAAGAGGTGAGGCCCGAGCGTCGTTCTCGGGGCCTCATCGCCGTTATGGGGCGTGCGCCGCGGTGACGGGTACGGTTGGGCGATCCCGGGCGGCGTGGTCGAGTTGGGGAGACCCCGGCCGCGGCGGCGATCCGGGAGCTGGAAGCGGAGACCTGCCTCGATGATTTTCTGGATCGTCCTCCCCGCGACGCTCGGCGCGCTGCGCGTGCTCCGCAAGGAGGTGCACTGACATAAGGCGGACCCTTCCCGTGGTGGCCGCACTCGCGCGGCTGGCGGGGTGCGGCGGCGTGGACACCACCGGTGTGACGTCCTCGGCCGTCGTCCCGCCGCCGGAGGCCACGCTCGACGCCGCGGCCAACGACCGCGTGGTCGGCATCGGCGAGGCAACCCACGGCGACAAGGAGTTCGTCCAGGTCCGCCTGCAGGTCATCAAGACCCTGGTGGAACGGCACGGCTTCCGCGCCGTCGCGCGCCCTGGTGTACGTACCGCATGCCGGCCCGGTGACACCCATCTGAGCCGCGGTCACTGGCACCCGCACGAGCTACGGCACTCCGGGGCCTCGCTGATGTTCGCCCAGGAAACGCCGGCGCCTTCCTGACCCGCGCCCACGCCTGGTTCGCCACCCACGACATCACCATCGAACGCGTAATTGTCGAGACCTGTGGATTGGCGACCTAGCGGGGAGACTGAGGTTGAGTCTCCCGTAGGGGGAGGCGCGAGAGTGCGGGCATGGACGGCGACACGCTCTTCACGATCGGTGACCTGGCCCGGCGGACCGGGCTGACGGTCAAGACCATCCGGTTCTACTCCGACACCGGGATCGTGCCGCCGACAGACCGCAGCCCGGCTGGCTACCGGCTCTACGACATCGGCGCACTCACACGTCTGGACCTAGTGCGCACCCTGCGTGACCTGGGCCTCGACCTTGCCGTCATCCGGCAGGTGCTGGATCGGGAGGTCTCGGTGCCCGAGGTCGCGGCCGCACACGCCGATGCCCTGGAGGTGCAGATCCGCACTCTGCGACTGCGGCGCGCCGTGTTGCGCGCGGTGGCCAAACGCGGCTCCAGCCCCGAGGAGATGGACCTCATGCATAAGCTCGCCAAGCTTTCCGACCACGAACGCCGACGCCTGATCACCGACTTCATCGACGACACGTTCGGTGGGCTCGACGCCAACGCCGACTTCGTCGACATGATGCGCTCGGCCATGCCCGAACTGCCGGACGACCCCGAACCCGAGCAGGTCGACGCCTGGGTGGAACTCGCCGAGCTCACCCAGGATCCCGACTTCCGCGCGGCCGTGCGCCGCATGGCGGAGTACCAGGCGGCCGAGCGCGACCAAGGCGACCGCACCGGCTTGCACCACGACCTCACCGAGACCGTTCGGGACAGCGTCGGCCGCGCGCTCGATGCCGGCATCGCTGCGGCCTCGGCCGAGGCCGCACCCATCATCGACGCCCTCACCGCTCGCTACGCGCAAACCTTCAGCCGCGCCGACGACGCCGACTTGCGCCACTGGCTGCTGACACGTCTGGAGATCGCCGGCGACCCCCGCGCCGAACGCTACTGGCACCTGCTGGCCGTCATCAACGGATGGCCCGTCCCGCCCAGCCTGACGCCGGTGTTCACGTGGTTCACGCAAGCCTTGCGCGCCCGCACCGGGCAGCACTCCCGCGTGGAGTAGTCCCGCGCCTGGCGGGGGTGCGGGAGCCGGCGCCGCGGGTGACCTTGGTCCGCATACCGCGACATCATCATCGACCGATACGTCAAGCCGCACATCGGCGGTCAGAAGCTGCAAGCGGTTCGTCCGGCGACGATCACGAGCTCTGCGGAAGCCTGGGCCGCCGAGACCTTCGCCAAAGCGATCGAGGAATAGTGGGGGCCACCTGGGAGCCACCCGTGCCGGCAAGCAGCTAGATCATCAGCAAATCAAGAAGGCCCCTGATGGCGTATTGCCTGTTCAGGGGCCTTCTTTGCTGGGTGCGGCCGGAGGTACTCGAAACCCCAACCTTCTGATCCGTAGTCAGATGCTCTATCCATTGAGCTACGGCCGCTCGTCTCGATGCCCTGACCTGCAAGGCAGTGCGACGACAAGAACTCTACCAGACCCCGTACCCCTGCCAGAGCCAATAACTTTGCCGTCCGGCAACCCCCAGGTCCGGCTCAACTCAAGATCCTTCCGGCGCGGACGGTCCTGATCAGGCGGGAGAGGGAGCGGTCAGGACTCCGCGACGAGCAGGGAGAGGGTCTCGGCGATACATGCGGGTTTGTCGAGGCCCTCGACCTCGATGACGACCCGCAGGCTCGCCAGTGTGCCGGAGGGGGTGCCCTTCACGTCGATGATCTCCGCGCCCGCCCGGATCCGCGAGCCGACCGGCACAGGCCGGGCGAACCTGACCTTGTTCAGCCCGTAGTTGATCCCCATCTTCAGTCCGTCGACGCGGAACAGTTCGCTGGTGAACGAGGGGATCAGCGCGAGCGACAGGTACCCGTGGGCGATCGTCGAGCCGAAGAGACCCTCCTTGGCCCGGTCGACGTCCACATGGATCCACTGGTGATCGTCGGTGGCGTCGGCGAAGCCGTTCACCCGCTCCTGCGTGATCTCCCGCCAGTCCGTGTATCCCAGATGTTCGCCCTTTGCCGCCTTCAGTTCGGCGAGGTCATTGAAGATCCGCATACCTCCGTACCCTAACCGCGTCGGCCGGGCCACACCGGTTTCACCTCCCGTCGCCTCATGTTGGAGCGCCCGTCATCCGGCCTTTCTAACGTGCGCCACATGAAACGAATCTCGATCATGTTTGGCGCCCTCGCGCTGGCTGCCGGGCTCGCCACCCCCGCCGTGGCGGACTCCGGCCACGCGACGTACGGCCGGGCCACGCTGACCGGTTTCGCCTCGCTTCCGGCGCAGACGTACGTGCCCGGCAGCCTCCCCTCCGGCGCCCTCGCCGGGGCCGGCCCGATCAACGGCGTCCCCGTGCCGTTCCCGGGACAGCCCGTTCAGGGCTTCAGCGGTGTCATCAACAACCACGACGGCACGTACAACGTGCTGTCGGACAACGGTTACGGCAACAAGGCCAACAGCGCCGACTTCCTCCTCCGCGTCCACCACATCAAGCCCGACACCAGGACCGGCAAGGTCAAGGTGCTCGGCGGCTTCAACCTGAGCGACCCCAACCACAAGGTGCCCTTCGCGCTCACCCGGTCCGACCGGGTGCTGACCGGCTCCGACTTCGACGTCGAGTCGATCGTGCGCGCCCTCGACGGCACGTACTGGATCGGTGACGAGTTCGGCCCATGGCTCCTGCACTTCTCGCGGTCCGGCAAGCTCCTCCAGGCCCCGATCCCCCTCGAGGGTGTGAAGGCTCCGGAGAACCCGTACCTGAACGGCGGGCAGCCGAACCTCAACAGCAGCAAGGGTTACGAGGGCATGGCGCGCGGGATCGACGGCCGCTACCTCTACCCGCTCCTCGAGGGCACGGTGGCCGGAGACACCCCCGGCGACCTGCGGATGAACCAGTTCGACCTGCGCAAGGGCCGCTACACCGGCAAGCGCTTCGTCTACCGCCTCGAGGCTCCCGGCAACTCCATCGGCGACGCCATCTCCATCGACGACCACCGTTTCCTGATCATCGAGCGGGACAACGAGCAGGGCGACGCCGCCAAGCTCAAGCGCCTCTACCTGGCCGACACCCGTGACCGCAACCACGACGGCGTCATGGACAAGACCCTGGTCGCGGACCTGCTCGACCTCGCCAACCCGAAGGGCCTCGGCGGCTTCGGCAAGACGTTCCGGTTCCCGTTCCAGACCATCGAGGACGTCACCCTGCTCGACGACCAGACCGTGGCCGTCCTGAACGACAACAACTTCCCGTTCTCCTCCGGCCGCACTCCGGGCCAGGCGGACAACGACGAGTTCATCACCGTACGGCTCTCGCAGCGCCTGCACGCCGACCGTCGCGCGTTCCTGTGAGCATCCCTCGGTAAACGGTTCCGCAGGCGTCCCCGACGCCGGCAGGCTCCCCGCGCCCCCCGGCGTACGGCATGTGCCCGTACGCCGGGGGGCGCTCGTGCGTCACGCCGCGATCCGTCTCCGGCAAGAACGTTTTCGCACGTCCGATCGGTGCTGCCGCGATCCAGACCTGACCGATACACCTTCATGCATTCGCGCCGTCGCACGTCACCGAGGATCACGGATGGGTATCAGACAGTCACACGATTGACCCACCGCCTGCGCCGGAGCATGAGTGAGCAACGAGTTCGACCCACCCGGCAAGCGATACCGCCTCCGCGGTCTCCTCGCCGTCACCCTCGTGGGGATCGTCTCCTGGGTGCTCATCATCTGGGTCGCCGTACAGCTCTTCAGCTGACCGCGGCCGGTTCGCATCTGGGAACGTGGCTGGGCGAGCAGGTCAGGGACATGGCTGGACGAGTGCGCGGCACGGGGGTGGCGTGGACCTCGTCGCCTACGACGAGTACCTGGCGACGAGTTCGCGCTTGAGCACCTTGCCGCTCGGGCCGAGCGGAAGGGTCTCCACGATCTCGAGGCGACGCGGGTACTTGTAGGCGGCGAGCTTCTCCTTCGCGTACGCGGCGAGTGTCGAGGAATCGACGTCGGCGCCCGGTGTGAGCACGACGCAGGCCATGATCTCTTCTCCGTGGACCTCGTCCGCGACGCCGAACACGGCGGCGGTCGAGACGGCCGGATGGGCGGTCAGCAGTTCCTCCACCTCGCGCGGGTACACGTTGTAGCCGTTGCGGAGGATCATGTCCTTCTTACGGTCGACGATCCAGAGGTATCCGTCGGCGTCCTTCCTCCCGAGGTCGCCGCTGCGGAACCAGCCGTCGACGATGGCCTTCGCCGTCTCCTCGGGCAGGTGCAGGTAGCCCTTCATGATGTTGTGGCCGCGAATCACGATCTCGCCCAGTTCGTCGACGCCGAGCAGTTCGATGTGGTCGTCGACGTCCGCCTTGGCGATCTCCAGGTCCACTCCCCAGATCGGGGTGCCGATGCTGCCGGCTCGGGGCGTGCGGCCGATGTGGTTGAAGCACGCGACCGGTGAGGTCTCGGTGAGTCCGTACCCTTCGTAGATCTCGACGCCGAACTCCTTGCGGAAGCGCTCGATGACGGCGAGCGGGATGGACGCGCCGCCCGAGATGGCGTACCGCAGTCTCGGCCGCTCGGGGATGGTCTTCGCGGCCTCGAGCAGCGCGACGTACATCGTCGGGACGCCCATCATGATCGTGCACTCGTTGTCGATGAGGCTGCGCAACGCGGTCTCGCCGTCGAACCGGGGCAGCAGGACGACCTTCGCCTGCGCCCGGATGCCGGCGTTGAGCGTGCAGGTCTGGCCGAACGTGTGAAACAGCGGGAGGGCGCCGAACACCACGTCGTCCGGTCCCATGTCGAAAGTGCTGAGCAGCAGGGTGTTGGTCTGCTCGACCAGGGCGAAGTGGGAGCCCATCGCCCCCTTGGGCTTGCCCGTCGTGCCGCTCGTGTAGAGGATGGTCGCGGTCGCGTCCGGCAGGCACGGTTCGTAGGTGATGATCGGCTCGGCCTCCGCGGCGAGCTTCTCGAGTTGCGGGATTCCTTCGACGGGATCGGGCGAGAGCACCGAGATCACGGGGATGCCGGCCTGCTCCGCGCCCTTCGCCCCCTCGGCGAGCAGCGGCGCCGCGCAGACGAGGACCGTGGCACCCGAATCCCTGAGCACGTACTCGATCTCGCCGGCCTTCAGCAGCGCGTGGATGGGAACGACGATGCCGCCGAGGCTCAAAATCGCGTAGTACACCCGCGGGAAGTCGGCGACGTTCGGGATGAGGATCGCGACCGCGTCACCGGGCTTCACTCCCTGCGCCCTGAGAGCGCCCGCGTATCGGCGCGTCTGGTCCCACAGCTCCGCGAAGGTCAGCGTGGAGGAGCCGACGACGATCGCGGTCTTGTCGGGCGCGCGGTCGGCGGTCTCTTTGAGGATCGCGGCGACGGAGAGGGTGGCGTTGCTGGGGGCGCTCATGGGTTTTCCTCATCTCGCTGGAGGCGAACTTCAGCCCGGTCCTGCGCCTCTCCCCCCGGCCAGCGCGCGCACCGTGGATCACCAGAATGCCAGCGATGATGTCCGGGAAGAAGCCCCCCGCCTGGCGAGATCGGCTCCGATTCCGGAACAGGAGCGCCACCGGTCCGGCCACGCGGCCGACGGCACGGAGACAGCCCGCGCAAGGGCTCGGCGCCGCGAAGAGTTCACCGTAGCTTTGGCGATCTTCCCCTTTATCTGACCTGAGTTGACGGTGATCCTGACAAGTGTTCGTCCCCCTCTAGCAGTTCCCCCCAGTAGGAGGCTTCGTGCACACCCTGCAACGCCCCCGCACCTCGTGGCCGGCACGGCTCATCGTCATGCTCGCCGCCCTCACGTCCCTGATCGGCCTCGTCGGCATCACCCCCGCCAACGCGTCGGTCTACAACTCCTGCACCATCTCGCGGTGCGCCGACGCGCGCTCGGCCGACGCGATCTGGGAGTCCAAGGGCTACCCCACCACCGCCGGCTGGTACACCTGGTCGGGCGGCAAGTACAACTACACTGGCGGACGCTTCCAGAACCGTGAGGGCCAGCTCCCCAGCGGGGGCACCTACTACGAGTACGACGTGTACTCCCGGGCACGGGGTGCGGCGCGTGACGCGTACCGGATCGTCGTCAACCGCAGCACCGGCGTGACCTGGTTCTCCCCGAACCACTACACCGACTTCTACCGGCTCTAGGAACTCCATGACATCCGCCGAACGTCCGCTGCCGCCATGGCTGACGGTGTCCACCGGCCCGGCGCCGGCGGTCGTCGACGGGAGCGCATGCCGGACCCGCGCCGCCTTCTTCGAGGAGGCGGCGCGGGCTCTGCGCCTTCCCGGCTACTTCGGCCGTAACTGGGACGCGCTCACCGACTCCCTGCGCGATGTGATCCGTACCGGGATCGTCGCCCTGATCGTGGAGCACGCCGAGGAACTTCTGAGCGACGAGCCCCCCGAGCACTTCGCCACCTTGCTGGCCGTTCTGGCCGGTGCGGCCGACGCCGGGCTGACGGTGACACTGTGCACCGAGCCCGGCCAGGAAACGCCGCTCCGCCGACGGGTCGCCGCCGCCCTGGCCTGACCCCCGGACGGCATCGGCGATCCGATCCCCTGCTCACGCAGCCGTACGGCCGGCCAGGCGCGTGCTCCGGTTCCTCAACCGGAGCACGTCACATGGCCGGCCGTTCACACCCCGGACCGCGTCCGGGCGTAGATCAGGGGCCCGTGATCGTGAACTGCGATCCCGGTTGCTTCACGATGTCGCCGTCGGCCGAGTTGGTGATGGTCACGTTCGTCAGCGTCGCGTTGCCGCGGGCTCCGCTCATGGCCAGGATGCCGGCGCCGTTGTTGGACTTGTCGATCTTCACATTGGTGATCGCGACGTTCGGCATGTTGCCGCCGCCCGTCTTGAACTGGATGCCGTCGTAGGTCGAGTCGGAGATGTCGGTGTCGCGGATGGTGACGCCGGTGATGTCCCTGCTCGACGGGAACAGCGTGATGGCGCCGAACTCCTGGTCCTCGTTCCAGAAGACGCCGCCGCTGCGGTAGATCCCGTTGTTGGCGATCAACGTGGTCCCCGAGAAGGGCAGGGGACTGTGGTCGGTCGCCAGCATGATGCCCGGGTAGTTCATGGTGTCGTAGATCAGGTTGTTCTCGATCGAGTTGTCGTAGCCGCCGTAGATCGCGATGCCGTTCGCGCGCCAGGGCAGCTGGACGGTGTTGTTGATGAAGTGGTTGTCGTGCGTGTTGTCGACGACCTGGTCCTTCACGGCCTGGTTGGCCCAGACCGCCAGGGCGTCGTCGCCGGTGGTGCGGAACGAGGAGTTGAACACCTTCGAGTTGCGCGTGCCGTTGGTGAAGTTGATCCCGTCGGCGTAGGTGTCGCGGACGCGCATGCCGCTGAACTCGAGCCCGTCGGCGGGTCCCCACAGGGCGGGGATGTTGTCGTAGTCACGACCGACCCAGACGCCCACGTTGGCGTGTTCGATCCAGACGTTGGAGATCTTGGTGTTCTTGCCGAACCGCCCGTTCAGGCCGACGCCGCCCTCATCGTTGCCGTCGCCGCCGCGGATACGGCCTGAGCCGAAGATGGCGATGTCGGAGATCTGGACGTTGTCGTCGATGTCGAAGCCGAAGTTGCCCTCGTGCGGGTGGTTGATGCCGCCCACCACGTCCTGCGGCTCGGTCAGGGTGTACAGCTGGGAGTGCCACATCCCCGCGCCGCGGATCGTGACGTTGCTGATGCCCACCTGGTTGTACTGACCCCGGTTCAGCGGGTCGTCGGTGAGGATCTTCTGCTCCTGACGCCACTGCCCCGCCGGGATCCACACGCAGCTGATGACCCCGTTCTGGTCGTCGGTCACCGCCCGCTGGATGGCGGCCGTGTCGTCGAGCCCGTCATTGGGCACCGCCCCGTAGGCCGTGATCGAGGTGCAACCGGCGGGCTGGCTCGCCGGTGGCGCCACCTGCTCCAGGTCGATCAGGTCGATGATGTAGAACGAGGCCGTGTCGGTCGCGTCGCGCTGCAACCGGAACTTGGTGCCGGCCGGGTAGCTCTGCGTGAGCAGCGCATTCGACTCGTCGAACAGCCGCCTCGCGTCGCCCTGCGGCGTGTTCGTCAGAGCTTCGGGGCCGTCGGTGTTCCCGTACAGCCAGCTGTGCCGTGAGGAGAGGGTCAGCTTCCTGGAGAAGGTGCCGTTGATGTACAGGCTGATGCTGGCCTCGATGCCGCCGCCGTTCGGCGCGTCGGGGATGGAGTTGCGCACGACGATCGAGTTGGAGGGGCTGGTGGAGGTGAACTCGACGAACTGTCCCGTGCTGTTCAGCCGCACCGACTTCCGCCCGGAGGATTCGGTGGCGAAGTTGGTGTGCCCGAAGGTGCGCAGCGGGTCGGCCTCCAGCAGGGTGCCCTGGTAGTTGGCGGATTCGGCCTCGTACTCGACCCACGGAACCGCCGCCCCGCGTCCGACCACGATCGCCTGCGAGAACGTGTTGTTGGTCTCGTTGGTCTCGGCGACCACGTCGGTCGCGTCGGCGGTGGCGGTGATGGTGGCGCCGCCGCTGGTGGCCGTCCAACTGCCGCTGATGGCCACGTTGGCCGTCGCGCCCGCCGCGATCGACGGCGTGTTGGTGTTGAGCGTGGTGCCGCCCACCGCCACACGGGTGACCGTGGTCGCGCCGGAAGCGGCGGTTCCGCGGTTCTTCACCGCCACGTTGAACGTCACGGCCGCTCCGACCGCCGGGTTCGGCGGATTGGAGCTGACGCTGAGGACCTGCAGGTCGGGGCCGGGAGCCTGGGCGACGACCAGCGACGACGCCGCGGTGAAGGTGTTGTTGGTCTCGTTCTGCTCGAAGACCGTGTTGTCCGCGTCCACCCGGGCGCTGACGGTGTAGGTCCCCTCACCGCGGGTGCCGATGTTCTGGGTCACCGTGGCGGTGCCGTTGACGGGCAGGCCGGGGATGTTCGCGGTGCCGACCAGAGCGCCGCCGAGGTAGAGGTTGACGTCGTCCGCGGCGGAGGCCGCGGTGCCCGAGTTCCTGACCGTGGCCGACAGGGTGATCGCGTTGGTCTCGTTCGGGGAGGCCGGGGTCCACGTGAGGTTGGTGACCGCGAGGTCGGGGTTGGGTGCCGGGACGCCGATGACCTGGAACTCGGCGGCCTGACCGGCGGGGGCGCCGGAGTTGCTCGTGAACTTGAGCTGGACGTCGGCGACCCTGCCGCTGACCGGGAAGCTCACGGTGTTGCCGCTGGCGGGGGCGAACTGGGCGACGATCGGCTGGGTCAAAGTGGTGAACGTGGTGGCGCTCTGCTCACGCCCGAGGACCTGGATGGTCTGGGTGCGGGGACCCCAGGAGCTGTCGGGGTTGAGCTTGACGACGACCTGGTTGACGTCGGCGTTCGACCCGAGCTGGACGGTAAGCGTGTTGGGGTAGCTGCCGCCCGCACCTTCCCAGTAGGTCGCGGTGCTGTTGTCGTTGGCGTTGGCCGGCACGAAGGTGAACACCGAACCTGACGCCGTGATCGGCTTGCCGATGGCGAGGTTGGAGCCTCCACCACCGCCGCTGCCGATCCGCGTGACGGTGTTGCTGTCGGCCGACTGCTTACCCGAGGCGTCCTTGGCCTTCACGTAATACGACACCGTCGCCGTGGCCGGCTGCGTGTCGGTGTAGGTCAAAACGTTGCCAGCCACACTGCCCCGCAGAGCGTTGTTGGCGTAGACGTCATACCCCGTCACACCCACATCGTCGGTGGACGCGCCCCAGGTCAGCCTGATCTGACCGGATCCGGGCTCGGTGTAGGCCAGGTTCGACGGCGCACTGGGAGGCTGGGTGTCCCCACTGGCGACTGGACCGTACACCTCGAACTCCGAGATCTGACCGGCCGGCCAGCCCGTGTTCCCCGTGATGTTCAGCCGCACGTACCGCGCCGTCGTCGCGGTGAAGTTGATCGTCACCGTGTTACCGGTCGCCGGATTGAACGTGTACCCCGCCGACCCCACGGTCGTGGTCGCCGGAGGAGAAGAGGTCCCGGTCAGAACCGACAGCGTCTGCGTCCTGGTCGCCCACGCACTCGGCGCCGGCACCTTCAACACGACCTGGTTCACGCTGACCGCGGACCCCAGATCCACCTGAATCCACTGCGGGAAGGCGTTGTTCGCGCTCTCCCAATACGTGTTCTGATTACCGTCACCGGCATTACCCGCTCCGTAGACGTCCGCGAAGCTGCTCGCCGACATCGGCTTACCGGCCGCCAGGTTCGGACCCGCTGCCGAGGCCGGAAGCACCGGTCCCGCCAGAACGAGCAGGCAGGCCGCGAGCATGGCCGCGACCAGCCGTAAAACAGGGTTCTTTTTGCTCATCACGTTCTCTCTCGTCAGGGACGCAGGGTTCGGCGGGGAGCCGTCCCGGGGGGTGCTGATCTCAACGCAGAGGGAGGAAGGCGCTGGTCCGTGCCGCGTGGGGCGGCGCCCGACCGCGCAATGCGGTAGCCGACATCACCTGGGGCCTCCATGAGGGATGGGGGCGGGGCCAGGCGCACGGACGCAGTGCGCTCAACCAGAACTTGCGGAGAATAGAGAGAAATGAACAGTGATTTGCAAGAATCTTGCAGGACGTTGCCCAAAGGTTACTTTTACACTACGGTCACGTCAACTGTTAGGAAGCGGCTTTCTGATCCGTCTCCCTGGGTCACGCGTCGTACCAGCCGCCGTCGATCCGCAAAGTCGCGCCGGTGATGTAGCCGGCAAGCGGGCTGGCCAGGTACGAGACGAGGTCGGCGTAGCCGCGTGGCCGGCCGACGCGGCCGACGTCGTTGGGCGACAGAGCGTTGACGGCGTTCGGCTCGATCTCCTCCCAGGTCTCCCCCCAGCCGCTCTGCCTGCCCAGATCCGTCAGGAAGTCCTGGATGCCGGGGGTGAGAACGCCTCCCGCCGCTACGGCGTTGGACGTCACTCCGGAATGCTTCAGCTCACGCGCGAGGGACGCGGCGAGGTTGTTGCGGGCGGCGTTGGTCGCGGCGTAATGGGGCTGGCTCGCCTGCGGCAGGTCCCCGAGCACGCTGCTGATCTGAATCACCCGGCCCCAGCCGCGCTCGCGCATGCCGGGGACGAGATGCTGGATCATCCGCACGCTGGAGATGACGTTGATGTTGTAGATCCCGGCCCATTCCACGGATGAGGAATCGGCCCACCCCACCGACGGGTCGTAGACGCCCACGTTGTTGACGAGGATGTCGACCGGTCCTCCCTTGAGTGCCGCGGTCGCGACCTCCTCGGCGCCGGCGTCCGTGGCGAGATCGCCGATGGCGACGGCGGCGTCGGCCCCCTTCTCCCGGATGGAACCGGCCACCGCCGCGGTCCTTGCCTCGTCCCGTCCGTGCACGACGACGGCGGCGCCTTCGGCGGCCAAGTGCCTGGCGATCACCTCACCGAGGCCGGCGCTCGACCCTGTGACGAGTGCTCGCTTGCCGCTGAGCTGCAAATCCATGTCAGTGATCTCCTCCACGGGCCCCGAGCGCAATCGAGCCCCGTTCCGCCTCGCGGGATTACACGGCCCAAATTGGACCGACAGGTCCACACTGACAGGCCTGTATTGGACCGGCAAGTCCAAAACTTGCCGACGGACGCACCACGCGATCGGCGGCGCTCAGTGGTCCTTCCCGAGCCGTCTGGCGCGGCGGAGAAAGACGACGAGGACTGCCAGGAGAACCACTGCGGCGAAGATCTCCAGTGGACCAAGGAAGAAGCGGTTCGACGACGGCACTTCCATGGTGTAACCGTCCACCGGCTGAGCTTCTTGCAGGATGTCGTTCAGCTCTCGCGCCCGACCGGAGTCATCCCATTCGGCATGGAAGCGCCGACCATCGGTGGTCGTGATCTCGACACGCTGTTCCGCGTCTTTGATGGTGGCGCTCGAGACCTTGTGCTCCTGGATCTGCCCGGTGACGAACGAGAGGTCGGCCTGCTCGTAGTCGTCGCGGTCGAGGAGGACGAACCCGGCGACGAGCACGACGGCTGCGAGCAGCGCCCAAAGCAGAGCCACACGCGACAGGCGCTTCCGCTTCGACCCTGGTGCAGACATCTCGGTCATTCGACTCCTTTGGCGATCCCCCAGAGAGTCTGGCGGTTTTCGGGCGAGAAGACCACGAAAGGGCACTCACCTGTCTCGCTCGCTCCGGCGGCGCCGCGGACGCTCGCCGGAGTTCGGAGTCGTTCGCCCCTGGTACTACGACCGACGCACTAGGACCGCTGGCCGGCCCTGTCGACGATGGTCGCCTTGAGCAGGCCGCCCCACCCGAGAATCTGGCCCTTCTTCGTGTGAAGATCCATGTCGAGACCTGTGGAGACGTGATCCTTGACGGCGATGAAGCGGAACCCCATGTACTCGTAGGTCTTCGGGTTCACGATGATCTCGCTGCGCAGGTAACCCTCGACGATTCGGTAGAGGGTGACGCCCGGCCTCCCCTGGATGTCCGCGGCCTTGGCCTCGTACCGCACTCCCGGGATCTTCGCGAGTGCCCCGTACATCGCGGCCCGCAGCTTGGACGGCAGGGCACTGTCCCGCATGTAGATCTCGATGACCTGGAACGCCCTGTCCGCCCGCGCTGTGCTGGGCACCTTCTCACCGCCGTTCTCCTCGTCCACCACCTTGTACACCTGGTCGAGGAGCGCATCCGCGTCTTCGGGGAGCGACAGCAGATACGGGTAATCGCTGCGGGGCGAGGCGCCCATCCCCGCGGCATTCTGTATCTGGAGTTTCCCTTCCTCGATGGTCGCCGACTGCTTGCCGTCCACGCGGCGCCACTGCTCCACCGTGAGACGCCTGTCAGGCGGACCGAACAGCGCGCCGCCCGTTCCCTTCGAAGACATGGCCAAGACGGTCTTCGCGTAGGACCACTGGTCCGGGCGGGGTCGTGCGTCGGGGTCGGCGGCGGCCTGCTGCGCCGCCGCCTGCGCCAGGTCCTCGGCGTTGGCGACCGGACCCAGCAGAAGAGGCCTTCGCGACTCACCCGGCGTGGTGGGGTTCCCCGTGGGACGGCCGCTCAGATCGATGTTCTGTACGACGGTGATGCCGGCCACGAGTGCGGCGGTGAGGACCCCGACCGTCACGAAGCGGCGACGCGCCGACCACCCTCCGAGCGGACGCGCGTGCGGCACCGCCGTGGCCTCGTCGACCAGCCGGGCGCGCAGGCGGGCCCTCGCTCCGGAGTCGTACGGCGTCGCCTCCGGGCGGGCCTCGCGGAAGGTCGTGATCTCGTCGGTGCTCATACCGCAGACTCCTCGTTCATCGCCATCGGATCGGTGCCGCCGAGTGCACGACGCACCTTCGTACGGATTCGGTGCAACCGGGATCGGACCGTCCCGATGGGCACCCCGAGCGCCTGGGCCGCCTCCTCGTACGTGAGGTCCGCCCACGCGATGAGCAGCAGCAGGTCACGGTCGGCCGCCGACAACCGGGCCAGCACCGCGGCGAGTTTGGGCTGCAGCCGCTCGGCGGTCACCCTGGAGGCGCTGCGCTCGTCGAACGACTCGACCGCGCCGTGGGCCTCACTGCGGGCCAGCGCCTTGTTACGCCGGACCTCCGCCCGCCGGTGCTCGCGTACGGCATGGGTCGCGATGCCGTACAGCCACGGACGGGCGTCCGGGCGCTCCCTGTCGTACGTGCCACGCTTGCGGAAGGCCGTGAGGAAGGTCTCGGCGACGACGTCCTCGGCCATCTCCGGCCCGAGCCGCCTGACGGCATAGCGATAGATCTCATCGTTGTGCCGGTCGAAGACGGCCGCGAACCGCTCTGGCTGTTTCAGAGACTGCTCGAACAGGACCGCGTCGGTCAGGCCTTCCGCGAAGGCGTACGGTCCCGCGTCAGGAGGGGCGATCAACACCAACCACGTCCGTCCATGGGGGTCCTTTCCAAGTGGATTTCACCCCGTACTCGACAGACCCGGGACTTCCGGTTCCCTCTATTTCGTCACTCGGCATCTTCGTCACTCGGCCGCCGAGGACCGCGTCAAGAAAATCGGCCACGTCCAAGGCCGGTTACCCGGTGGACGTGGCCGATGTCACGTTGGGGGACTGTGCCCGCAGGGACGACGTCGCCCCAGAGGCGGACGACGTCGAGATCCTTCTGGCTGAGGGCGTTCAGGCCGGACCGTGCGGACCGGCCTGAACGTCATGATCAGACCAGGTCGAACCGGTCGAGCTCCATCACCTTGTTCCACGCCGCGACGAAGTCGTTCACGAACTTCTCCTTCGCGTCATCGCTCGCGTAGACCTCCGCGAGCGCACGCAGCTCGGAGTTCGACCCGAAGACGAGGTCGGCGCGGCTGCCGGTCCACTTGACGTCACCCGTGGCGGCGTCGCGACCCTCGAACGTGTTCGCGTCCTCCGATGTCGCCTTCCACGTCGTGCCCAGGTCGAGCAGGTTGACGAAGAAGTCGTTGGTCAAGGATCCGGGGGTCGTGGTGAAGACGCCGAGCGGCGACTGCTGGGAGTTCGCACCCAGGACGCGGAGGCCACCGACGAGGACCGTCATCTCGGGGGCGCTCAGGGTCAGCAGGTTCGCCCGGTCGAGCAGCAGGTACTCGGCCGGCAGCCGGTTGCCCTTCCCGAGGTAGTTGCGGAACCCGTCGGCGGTCGGCTCGAGCGCGGCGAACGACTCCACGTCGGTCTGCTCCAGCGACGCGTCCACGCGGCCCGGCGTGAAGGGGACCTCGACGTCGAAGCCGGCGTCCTTGGCGGCCTGCTCGACGGCCGCACCGCCGGCGAGCACGATCAGGTCGGCGAGCGAGACCTGCTTGCCGCCGGTCTGAGCCGCGTTGAAGGTCTCCTGGATCCCCTCCAGTGTGCGCAGCACCGTGGCCAGCTGCTCGGGGTCGTTGACCTCCCACCCGCTCTGCGGCTCGAGGCGGACGCGCGCGCCGTTGGCGCCGCCGCGCTTGTCGCTGCCGCGGAAGGACGAGGCCGACGCCCACGCGGCGGACACGAGCTGCGACACCGGCAGGCCCGAGGCCAGGATCCGGACCTTGAGGGAGGCGATGTCCGCGGCGTCGACGAGCTCGTGCGTCACCGCGGGGAGGGGGTCCTGCCACAGCAGCGTCTCGGCCGGGACCTCCGGGCCGAGGTAGCGCACGATCGGGCCCATGTCGCGGTGGGTCAGCTTGAACCACGCCCGGGCGAAGGCGTCCGCGAACTGGTCGGGGTTCTCGTAGAAGCGCCGCGAGATCTGCTCGTATACCGGGTCGGCGCGGAGCGCGAGGTCGGCCGTCAGCATCGTCGGGGCGTGGCGCTTCGACGGGTCGTGGGCGTCGGGCACGGTGCCCGCCCCGGCGCCGTCCTTCGGCCGCCACTGGTTCGCGCCGGCCGGGCTCTGGAACAGCTCCCACTCGTAGCGGAACAGGTTCTCGAAGAAGCCGTTGCTCCACGCCGTCGGGGTGCTGGTCCAGATGCCCTCGAGACCGCTGGTGATCGTGTCGGCGCCCTTGCCGGTGCCGAAGGTGTTCTTCCAGCCGAGGCCCTGCTCCTCGATCGAGGCGGCCTCGGGATCGTCGCCGACGTGGTCGGCCGGGCCCGCGCCGTGGGTCTTGCCGAAGGTGTGGCCACCCGCGATCAGGGCGACCGTCTCCTCGTCGTTCATCGCCATCCGGCGGAACGTCTCACGGATGTCGCGAGCCGAGGCGAGCGGGTCCGGGTTGCCGTTCGGGCCCTCCGGGTTGACGTAGATGAGGCCCATCTGGACCGCGCCGAGGGGGCTCTCGAGCTCCCGGTCGCCGGTGTAGCGCTCGTCGCCGAGCCAGGTGGTCTCGGGACCCCAGTAGACGTCCTCGTCGGGCTCCCAGACGTCCGCGCGACCGCCGGCGTAGCCGAAGGTCTTGAAGCCCATCGACTCCAGGGCGACGTTGCCGGTGAGGATCATGAGGTCGGCCCACGAGAGGCTCTTGCCGTACTTCTTCTTGACCGGCCACAGCAGGCGGCGAGCCTTGTCGAGGTTGCCGTTGTCCGGCCAGCTGTTGAGGGGGGCGAAGCGCTGCTGGCCGGCCCCTGCGCCGCCGCGGCCGTCGCTGATCCGGTAGGTGCCGGCGCTGTGCCACGCCATCCGGATCATGAACGGGCCGTAGTTGCCGAAGTCGGCCGGCCACCAGTCCTGCGAGGTCGTCAGCACCTCCGCGATGTCCTGCTTCACGGCCGCGAGGTCGAGGGAATTGAACGCCTCTGCGTAGTCGAACCCCTCGCCGAGGGGGTTGGCCACGGCGGGGTTCTTGGCGAGGATCTTCAGGTTGAGCCGCTCCGGCCACCACTGCCGGTTTCCGCCGCCCTGAGTCGGGTGCGGGGCGCGCCCGTGCGCGACCGGGCAGCCACCGCCCTCCGTCTTCGCGTCTACGACGATTGCATCATTGTTCTCAGACATGGAAATCCTTCAGAACTAGGTGAATCACACTGCTAAGGAACTGCGGGTGGTGGAACAGTCGGGGCACAGGCCCCAGTAGATGACCTCGGCCTCGTCGATCGTGAAGCCGTGGTCGTCGGATGCGGCCAGGCAGGGCGCATGGCCGACCGCGCAGTCGACGTCGGCGACGGCACCGCACGACCGGCACACGATGTGGTGGTGGTTGTCCCCGATGCGTCCCTCGAACCGGGCCGGGCTGCCCGCCGGTTCGATGCGCCGGACGAGTCCCGCCGCGGTGAGCGCGTGGAGCGCCTCGTACACGGCCTGGAGGGAGACATGGCCCACGCGATCGCGCACCCCGGAGGCGATCGCCTCGACGCCGAGGTGGTCACCGTCCCGGACGGTCTCGAGTAATGCGACGCGGGCGGCCGTCACCCGCAGGCCGACTCCGCGCAGTTCCTCGGCGGTGGTCGGAGTCTTGGGTGCGGTCATGGCGCCCAAACCTACCTTCATAAACACGAACAATCCAAGTGAATGAATGGTACAAGTCTTGGTGTCGTCGCGTCGGGCGATGTTCGCCTCGTTGTGGCGTGACATGCCGTCCGGACCGTGGTCTCGGACCGGCGGAAGACGTGGTGATCACGTCACCTGGCGAGATCGCGGCCGAGGGATGGTCGTACAACCACCTGAGGCCACGGCCATCGGCACCTGCCCATGGTGGGCCCGAGCCACAGCCACCACGGCCGCATGCGGTTCCACCGTATCGACGAGCCTGCTGTAAGCATCTTGCGCGGCGGCACGCACAGCGGCGTCGTCGAACTCCCGCCCGGCCTCCGCCTTCAACTCGGTCATCAGGAGGTCTCCGGGCAGCCCGGTACGGGCGCGATACCACCCTGAGTCGAGGTCGATCTCCCACTCCGCCAGCGCGGTGCGCCAAGCGCCTTCGTTCGCGGCAGTGGTGTCGACGAGAGTGCCGTCACAATCGAAGACCAACGCGGCATACGGCGGAGCCGAGTGGAGGGGAAAGTCGAGCATGAGCACCTGTTCGGCTGCGGGAGACGTGCCTGCCTCAGCCTATGTCACCCCTCCGCGTAGTCCTCGGCCTCCCAATGCAGCAGGTCTCCCGGCTGACACTCGAGCGCCTCGCAGAGAGCGGCGAGCGTCGCGAAGCGCACCGCCTTGGCGCGGCCGTTCTTGAGCACCGCCAGGTTGGCGGGCGTGATCCCGACGCGGTCCGCGAGCTCGCCCACGGACATCTTCCGCCTGGCCAGCATCACGTCGATGTCGACGGCGATCGGCATCAGATCACCTCGTCCAACTCGGCCTGCATCTGCGCCGCCTCGACGTCGCGCGCGACGGCCTGGGCGAGCAGCATCCGCAGCACGAGCACGATGAGCGCAACCCCCAGGATGGCCACGCCGACCCCGGCCATGATGACGGTGACGCCCGGGTCGTCCCGCTGGCCCGGCGCATTGATGGCAGTGACCGCGAACCACACGAGGGCGGCCGCCACGATCGCGCCGATCACGACGTCCACGTACCGGAAGGCGGCGTGGGAGAACACGGTTCCGCGTCGCACCATCGTCACCAGCCGCCATACGCAGACCAGGGCGACCTGGGCCGACACCATGCCCAGGATCGTGATCACGCGCAGCGGGGTCAGCGGGAGCGACCCGTCCTCCGGGTCGCTCCCGCTGACCAACGCCCACACCATCCCCGCCTGTACGAATACGGTGCCGGTGAGCACCAGCGCGAGCACGGCGCGAAGCGCACGCACTGCCAGCTTTCCCATGACCCATCCTTCCATCGCGTTGCGATGGAAATCTATCGAAAATCGATAGGTACGGCAAGCGGTGCGAGCAATCAGGCTCCACCCTGTCCAGCGTGAAATCGCCTCATGCCACGCGTCACGACGGAGCGCCGCGTGGCCGGGCCCTCAGCGCACGATGGTGCCGAGCACCTCGTTGAACGCCTCCGTGGAGCTGGGATGGGTGTAGACGCCGTCGCGCAGTTCGGCCGCCTTGATGCCGTGCCGCATGGCGAGCGCGACCGTGTTGATCAGCTCCTGCGCGTCGATGCTCAGTAGCGCCGCTCCGAGGATCTCGTCCGTCTCGGCGTCGATCACGAATTTCATGACACCGCGCGTCTCCTCGACGACGTATGCGCGAGGCATGGCCACGATGTCGGCCACCAGCTCGCTGGCGATCTTCACCCTGCGGCCCGTCTCGCGGGCCTGCTTCTCCGTGATGCCCACGGTCGCCAGCGGCGGGGTCATGAAGAGGGTGTTGGGGATCGCCACCCGGTCCGCCGTCGACCGGCGACCCTCCCCGACGAGCTGATCCATGACGATGCGGCTGTCGTCGAGGGAGACGTAGGTGAACTGCGGCCCGCCGTTGACGTCGCCGAGGGCGAAGATGTGTGGCCGGCTCGTCCGCAGGTGCTCGTCGACCGCGATCGCGCCGCGATCGGTCGTGCGGACACCGGCGGCCTCGAGCCCGAGATCACGGATCGCCGGCGCGCGCCCGGTAGCGGCGAGCACGGCGTCGGCCTCGACGGTCCGCCGCCAGCCGTTCTCTTCGTAGACGACGGTCGTGGCGCTCTCGCCGTCGCGCACCTCGGTGACACGCACGCCGGTGACGATCTCGATTCCCTCGCCCAGGAGGATGCCCTCAGCCCCGGCAGCGACGTCGTCGTCCAGCCGGCCGAGGATCTTGGGGGCGGATTCGAGCACGGTGACCTGCGAGCCGAAGCGGCGGTATATGGAGGCGAACTCGATTCCGAGGTACCCGCCGCCTATGATCGCGAGCCGCTCCGGCAGCTCCGTCGTCTGGATGAGGTCGGCACTCGTCACGACCCGCTTGCTGGCGCGCAGGCCGGGAATGTCCGGGATGATCGGCTCGGAGCCGGTGTTGATCAGGATGGTCTCGGCGGTGACGGCGAGCTGGTCCTCGCCTGTTCCGACGACCACAGTGTGCGGGTCGACGAACGCGGCCCGGCCGGTGACGACCGTGACGGTGTCGGCGTCGTTCATCGCGTCGTGGTTACTGCCGCGGAAGAGCGTGGTGAGCGCCTGGACGCTGCCTACGGCGCGCTCGTACCACTCCTGCGGAGAGTCGTCGGCACGGCGCTTGCCGGAGTGGTGCACGAGCGCCTTCGTCGGCACGCATCCGACGTTGGGGCAGGTGCCGCCGTACATGCGGTCCGACTGCTCAACGAGCACGACGTTCCTGCCTCGGCGGCCCATCTCGGCGGCCACGGTCTTGCCGCCCTTCCCGAAGCCGATGACCAGGACATCGGCGCGCAGAACGTGGTTGGAGATGGTCATGGCGCCAGTCTTGACCAACTAAGATTGAGCGCATAAGACGGATTCATCTCATTTTTCTTCGGGATCGTCTCATCATGGACTGGATCAGTGAGATCGTCCGCCTGGCGAAGCCACAGGCCATCCTGGACAAGCGTTGCCTCTTCGCCGGCGCGACGACGATGGACGTGCCCGCGTACGGCACGGGCAAGGCGGCCTTCCATGTGCTGCTCGACGGCGTGTGCACGCTCGAGGTGCCCGGCCGGCACATCGAGTTGACGGCGGGCGACATCGCGCTGCTGCCCGGCGGCCAGGCCCACCGCGTCCGGACGGCCGGCGCGGGCGGCCGAGGCGCCGTCGAGGAGCCGGGCGACGCCTTTTCGATCATGCGCAGCCAGAGCGGCGAGCTCGTCATGGACCTGCTCTGCGGCTATTACACGTTCGGCTCCGGCGCGGGGGGCATGCTGTTCCGGAGTCTGCCCGACCCCCTTCAGGTGTCGTTCGGGCAGGCCGATGAGGCCGATGAGATCGTGCGGGTGCTGAGCACCGTCATGCGGCGGGAAGCGCGCCATGACGGGCTCGGCACCAGGGCGATCCTGTCGTCCCTGTGCAACGCGCTGCTCGCCATGGTGCTGCGGGCATCGCCGAGCCGGTTCGTCGGGGCGCCCGCGTGGACCGCCGCCGATGATCCGCGGCTCCGACTGGTCATCGAAGCGGTGCTGCAAGATCCCGGCGACCACTGGACGGTCGCGCGACTGGCTGAGGTGGCGGCCATGTCGCGGGCCACACTCGCCCGCAACTTCTCGCGGTCCACGGAACTGACGGCGGGCGAGTTCGTCACGCAGATCCGGATGATGATCGCGGCCGAGCGCCTCGTCGAGACCGACCTCACCGTCGCCGCGGTCGCGGCCGGAGTGGGGTACGGCTCGGAATCCGCGTTCAACCGGGCTTTCCGCCAGGCCACTGGTTCCACCCCGGCCCGATTCCGCCGCACCCTCCAGCGCTTGTACTGACGGGCTCGCCGGCGGAGCCGCCTGATCATCGTTCAGCCGGTTCGCTCAGGCAGCAGCGCAGATCCGGTCCCGCGGTGCGACGGCGTGTCCGCACCGGTCCCGCGGTGCGACGGCGTGTCCGTCGGGGAACAGTTCGCCGCTGTCGTCGAAGAGCACCACGCCGTTGCAGAGCAGACTCCAGCCCTGCTCCGGATGGGCGCATACGACACAGGCGGCCGTGTGGTCGGTGGCATTCGCTGCGGGGCATCGAGGCCAGTGCGCGCACATGACGCCCTCCTCTTGCACGAGAACCTGTTACACCACCAACGATCGCCGCACCGGGGCTCACCGTCTACACGGTCAGCACCAGTTCTCCAAGGCAGGCAGGCGGTACCGGAGCCTTCCCGCTACCCGGCACGCCGGAGACAGCGGTCAGATCCACAACCTGACGGCCATGGATCACACGGACCGTCCCGCACGGGAGGGCGGCTGTCCGGCGCCCACGGCTTCACGCGTTCCTGTCTCCACGGATCATGACCAGTTGTAGACCAGGTTCACGGCAAGTGCGGCCACCGCGGTGGCGAGGAATCCGGCCCAATTCACGAGCGTGCGGGAACCCACACGCAGGTGCGCAAGGAGCGCGCCGATGAAATACAGCACGAGGCCGGCGGCAGCGAGTGTCCCCAGCATCGGTACGGCGAACCCGCCCAACAGCCCAAAAGAGCCCGCCGCCAGCAACATGCCCAACACCGGTGCCCACGACCGTGGCAAGCGCTTCATGTCCAACTGAGCCTTTGGAAATTCGTGGCCGATCAGGTAGACGACGGCAGCGCTGCCGTTCAATAGCGAGGCGAAGATGGTGACCGTGACATAAGCGGCGAACATGAGCCCTCCTTCGTGGTTGTCTGCTTCAAGAACTTCCGTTGAGAAAACCGGCCGATGCATCGTTGATCGCTGCGCGTCTTCGGGGGGCGGCGTGAGGTACGACGACTACCTGAGCGTGTGCGAGGCGACGGCGTGCGCGTGGGCATGGCGAGGTCTCCCCTCTCGATCTCAGCGATGTTCGAGCCTTGCGACCCGGTGTCCCAGTAGTCCGACGACACAACTGCTGGGAATGTCAGGCGACGCTCACCTCACAGTTCGGTGCGGTGTCTCGTCGAATGGGTGAGGGCAGATGCGCCCAAGGGAGCCGTCGACACCATGACCAATCCATCCGGGCCAAAGAGACGGCCGGCTCGATCCAGGCCTGAAGGCGATCATGAGCGAGCGGCGTTGCGCTGACGATCGCTCGTGACATCGACGAGGACGACGTGCCCGAGTGGGTGCTCAGGGCCACGCGGACCGCTGCCCGAAAGATAACCTCGGCAAATGGCCGAGGGAGACTTCACGATCACGTTGACGCGGGATCAGGCGTTGGTGCTCTCTGACTGGCTCTACCGCGTGATCGGTACTGCAGAGTTGGACAGCTTGGTTGGCCAGGACCGCGCGGTCTGGTCGCCGCTACACCTGATCGCCGGAGCGCTGGAGACCTCACTGGCGGAGGTTTTCATATCGGACTACGGCAACCGCATGAGTACCGCCCGGGAGAGGCTCTTGGACACCCTTGGCGAGGTGGGTCGACCGGTGGACTAGCCGCGTGGCCGCAACCCCGGTGAACGTTTGTCATCAGCTCTCGGGCAGGGCCCTAACCATGGTCGAGAACCGCGACCAACTCCTCGAGGATTCCGACGAACTCCCCCGCCTGGAGTTCGGCCACAAACACCGTTCCCGCATGCTCGGGATGCTCCGACAGGTGATCCTCACGGCAGAACTCCGACGTGATCACCAACTGGTCACCGTCGCGGAAGAGGAGGGCCAGCACATTGTCCGTGGTGGGCCCCCAGTCGTTGAAGATCCAAAACCGCTCGTAGTCCTCTACGAAGTTGCTGATCCCATCGATGAGCCGTCGATGAGCGGCAGCAGGAGACCCGTCGAAGGGCAGGGGCGAAACCCCGCCGGAACGCACCCTGTCCGCGGTAGCCGCCACAGAAAGACGGAACTGCGCGACGAAGGCCGCATTGTCCTCACAGGTCAGCCATTGACCCGCGACCCACAGATCCACTCGACGCAGTGCCGGACCGTCCCAGTCGCCGACCTCCACACCGAACCTGTGCTTGTCACCCAGAAGTACAGCCATCCGAGCACCGTGGCAGACACATCGCCCTACACACAAACCCTGCTTCGCACGCCTGACGCCAGGATCAGGGAGGGCTCGAGGTCGATTTCGTGGCCGCGGTAAACCTTGATCGCCCATTGGACGTCTCATCGCCGTGCCGAAACACCCGAAGAATGTAATTTCCTGGCGAAAGCCGTTCACCCTTTTCTTAGGCATCGTGCTCGCCGCCATGCTGGTCGTCATCGCCCACCCTGCCTCCGCCGGGGCGCTGACGATTCGGTCGGCCACGCTCACCACCCCAGGATGGAGCACACCGATCGAGGTGAGCGCGGCCTCGGACAGCCCCATCACCAAGATCACGGCGAGGCTGCGGTTGTCCAACAGTGGCGAGCCGTTCGCGACGGTCGAGGACTTCGCACTGGTCAGCGGGACCGTGACCGACGGTGTCTGGCGAACCACCCAGCCGGTGACGCTCAAGATGGGTCTCACCGACATCGGCGTCGAAGTCACCGACGCCTCCGGTGCTACGGTCACCAGGCAGTCGGCCGGCCGCTTCGACCTGCGTGGCACGACGCGGTTCAGCGAGGTCAGCATCTCGCCGTCCACTCTGGACGCCGACCATGACACCGTGACGTACGCGGGGCAGCTGTTGGTCTACGACGGCCTGGTCAGCCGCGAGGTCGGGGTCCCCGGCGCGACGATCTGCCTGAACCTCAACGGTGCCTGCGTCGGCTATGGAACGACCGACTCGGAGGGAAGGTTCTCCAGCCGCGCGCATCTGTACATCAGGGGCTCCGACACGAACATGATCGAGGGCGACGCCTACGCGAGCTATTCGGGTGGCCCGCAGTACTTCAGGGCCGATTCGACGCGGAGCCACCTCAAGGTGCGCACCCAGCAGACCAGGCTGTCCGTCGGGTTCTCCTCCTTGCCGAAGGTCATCGGCACCACCGTCCTGGTCAAGGGCCGGCTCGAGCGCAAGAAGGCCGATGGCCAGTGGACCGGCGCCGCAGGTCAGGACGTGACGATCTACGCCTACGACCCCGACCCCGACAACGGGAAGTGGATTGATTTCGGTAAGGCGCACACGAGATCGGACGGGAGCTACTCCAAGTCGGTGGTCGTACCGCAGGCCGGCCAGTGGTTCGTAGACTTCTCGGCTCCCCCCATCCTGAATCGGGACGGCGTTTACGTCCTGGGCCCCTATGCGTCCAGCAGTGGGGGCTTCAAGGATGTCGTTTACTCCTCCTACCGCACGTCGTTCAGCCGGTTCACCATGTCGCCGAACCCGGCGGGCAAGGGGGCACAGATCACCGCGAATGCCGTCCTGACCCGGCGCACCGCCACGGGAGCGGCGGTTCCGGTGAAGACCGGCTACGTGGATCTGCAGTTCTCCAAGGACAAGAAGCACTGGTCCCCTGCGGGACAGAGCACCCCCGGCGCCAACGGGCAGCTCAAGATCCGCGCGACCGCCGTGTCATCCGGCTACTGGAGGCTGCTCTTCAGAAGCCTCGGCGACGACCGCAATCTCGAATCCGTCAGCGCCATCGCCCACGCGACGGTGAAATACCGGACGGCGATCTCATCGCTCAACGCGAAACCGGAGCCGGTGCACAAGGGTAAGACGATCACGGTGAGCGGCGTCTTGAAGCGCTACACCTCGGCCTGGCACCCCCTCAAGGCCAAGGTGAACATCTACTTCCGGGCGCACGGGTCGAAGACCTGGTCCTACGTGGGCGCTGCCGCCCCCGACATCCACGGCAAGTGGCACAAGGGCTTCAAGGCACGCAAGGACGGCACCTGGATGGCCAAGTACCCGGGCACTTCCGTGTACCTGCCTGCGACGAGCGCCCAGGACTACGTCGACGTGCGCTGAGGCGGATCGACACGACAGCCGGTGTCGAGCCCTCACAGGCCCTCGCCCGCATCCTCCGCCGCCACCCACCAGCGGCGGAGGATACGGCGGGGCCTTTTCGATGCTTGACGCGAAGCAGGGGAAACCCGGCTGCATCTGGGGAACGCCCACGGAGTGCGGGCGTTCCCCAGCAGTCTTCCTTGCTCCATCCCCCGAGATGGCGAAGTGCTCCTGCCGGTGAAGGTGTTGAGGTGCTTGTGGGGTTCGAGGTGCGGTCGGATGTTGCGGTTATTCCGTGGGCCGGCGTGCCTGCCTTACTTCGCGGTCGATCGCCCATGCGTCCGCTACTGGGCCCACGTGCCCGAGCTTGTCGGGGTTGATCACCGAGCGGATCGTCTGGATCTGCCCGTCGAGTACATCGAGCGCTATGGTGTGGAGCACCTTGCCGTCCCGGTCGCGGAAGATCGCGCCCGGCTGGCCGTTGATCTCGTGCGGCTCGAACGTCACGTCGATCCGGGCCATCCGGAGGAAGACGGAGGCAAGCAGCCGGGCTACGTTCTCGGCGCCGATGACGGCCCTGGCCAGCTGCGGGGCCTTGCCGCCGCCGTCGCCGACCAGCGATACGTCGGCGGCGAGCAGTTCCTGCAGGCTGGCGACGTCGCCTTCGCGGAGGGCGCCGAAGAACCGCGACGCCAGTTCCTCCCGCTCTTTGCGGACCGCTTCGAAGCGCGGCCGCCCGGCCTCCATATGCCGCCTCGCCCGCACCAGCAGCTGCCGGCACGCCGCCTCCGACCGCTCCACCGCCGCGGCGACCTCGTCGAACCCGAAGCCGAACACCTCCCGCAGCACAAACACCGCTCGCTCCAGCGGGCTGAGCCGCTCCAGCAGCAGCAGCGCCGCCATCGACACCGAGTCGGCCAGCTCCACCGACCGCGCCGGATCCTGATACGGATCGCTCAGCAGCGGCTCGGGAAACCACGGGCCCACGTACTCCTCCCGCCGCACCCGCGCGGAGCGCAGCACATCGATCGAGATCCGCGTCACCGCGGCGGACAGAAGAGCCTTGGTCGACGTGGGCCGGGTCGCCGAGCCGTCAAAGCGCAGCCATGTCTCCTGCACCGCGTCCTCGGCCTCACTCACACTGCCCAGAATCCGATAGGCGATCGAAAACAGCAGCGGTCGCAGCTCCTCGAACTCTTCGACCTTGCTCACACGGGATCCCCTCCCCTTGAAGCCCTCTCACCCGGCCGTACTCACTGGCGCAGGCATCTTCTGTTGAAGATCCGGGCCACCGGCAGGCCAGAGTAACGCCCCCGAAGCCCGGGGGCCCGGAGCCCGCAGCCGGACCCCGAGCCAGTTGCTGATGCCGTTCAGTGGAACTGCCCAGGTTCGTAGTTGCCGGCCGGCTGCCGGGTGATGATGTTCAGTCGGTTCACCGTGTTCATGAAGGAGATCAGGATCACCAGGGCGGTGAGCTGCTCCCCGTCGTAGTGCTTGGCGGCGTACGCCCACACCTCGTCGCTGACCCCACCGGCCGCATCCGCGACCCGGGTCCCCTCCTCCGCCAACTCCAGCGCGGCACGCTCGGCCTCGGTGAAGACCGTGGCCTCCCGCCACGCCGCGACCATGTTCAGCCGGACCGAGGTCTCGCCGGCAGCGGCGGCCTCTTTGGTGTGCATGTCGATGCAGACCGCGCAGCCGTTGATCTGACTTACGCGAAGCGCTACCAGCTCCTGCGTGGCGGTCGGTAGCGGCGAGTCCTTGAGCGCCTTGCCCGCCGTCATGAAGTACTTGAGGACCTTGCCGGCGGTCGGGTCGGCGAAGTAGTTCAGTCGCGCGTCCATGGTGTGCTCCTCTGTGGTCGTCTGCGGCTACACCCCCTAAGACGAGGTAGTCCGACCCCCAGTGACATGGATGCATGTGACCTGCAGAGAGCAGCGACATCCGGGTGGTCCAAGAGATCCTCGGCCACGCCCGCGTCACCACGACGGAGCGCTACACCCACGTGGCGAGCCTTCAGGTGAAGGACGCGAGCGAGCGCATGGGGGCCGCTCTCCGGGGCGATGAGTGACAACTGCAACCCTGACGCCTTTGAAGATCAGAAAACCCCTTCCCTGATCAACGGGAAAGGGGCTTGATCTGGCGGAGGCTGGGAGATTTGAACTCCCGATGGGCGCAAACCCAAACCGCATTAGCAGCTCGGATCAAGACCGTCCCGATCAGTCCCACCTGGACCAACATCGCTCTGCGGTCGTCCTGGAACGGCCTGGTACGGCGAGGAACTGCAACTAGAACTGCAGCTCGATCCGGGTCCACGAGATGCGCGCTCCCCGCTCAGGTGCGTCCCGTTCGGCTGCGGCTGCGAAGGATGCGGCGTGATGGGCCGGTCCAAGGCTCGCACGTCGAGCGTGATCAACCTGAACAGCAACTCCAGCGCAGCGGCGGCGACGGTTCCTTGATCAGCCGGACACCGGTTGGAACTGATGCGGCATTTTCCAGCCCTCGGCGAGCCTGGAACGATGCACGTTCTGCCCGCCACCGAAGAACTCGCAGAACTTCATGATGAGCGGATCCCACCGCAACGGGTCCACGTAGTGCGTCCCGGGGATGATCAACTCCTCCTCGACATGGACGCGCACCACCCTGACCTGGAAGGCGGTCGCCTCCGTCTCCGGGCCGCCGAACGGATGCGCCTCATCCACCACGCACTCCAACTGGATGGGGCACTCCTTGACGCGCGGCGCCCGCACCAGCTCCGCCGACTGCTCGGTCAGCCCCGCCACCCCGAACTTGTCTCGCTCGTACCGGTAACCCTGCTGCACCCGGTAGTCCGGTATCGCCGCTCTCGCGGTCAGAAGCGCGAGCCGGTCCACGGCGTCGACCATCGAAGAGGAGGCGAGATTCAACACGCACTCACGTTCGCGCAGCAGATTCGCCGCGGTCTGACCGTTGTTGCCGAGACCCAGCATGCAGGAGTCGTCCAACCACCAGGCCGAGGACATCGGCGAGAGGTTCGCCGAGCCGTCCTCGTTCCGGGAGCCGATCAGGACCACCGGGGTCCCGAAATACAGCACTTTCAGCTCAGAGATCTTGTGCATGCCCTCATGTCCTTCGTCCTTCGCCAGACCGCGTCGCATCGCGTCGCGAAGACTCTGCCCGGCCCCTCCGATAGTCGCTGGCAGAAATCGGACACCACGCTTCCGGGAGGAATCCGCCGAGGGCGATCAGCCTGTGACCTGCTTCGACCTCGGAAGGTCGAGGACGGCTGTAATGATCAACCGGATTCCGGTGACGAGTACAGCCAGCCCGAAGATGAACATCTACAACCCCGGGTCATCCTCAAGCAGCAAGTTGCCGAACATCGCCAACAAGACGTAGGCACCGATGGATGCCGCAAAGTCAAGGGCGCGAGCGAGCGCGTGGGGGCCGCCCTCTGGGGCGACGCCCGGCAACTGCAACTAGAACTGCAACTAGAGCGTCTTTGAAGATCAGAAAAGCCCCTTCCCTGATCAACGGGAAAGGGGCTTTGATCTGGCGGAGGCTGGGAGATTTGAACTCCCGATGGGCGCGAACCCAAACCGCATTAGCAGTGCGGCGCCATAGACCTGACTAGGCGAAGCCTCCTGGTTGCCGAGTGGCTCAGGACAGAGTACCGGCGATTGCGTGAGGCGGCAAAGCGGAATCCCACCCGAAGACGGGCTTCGGCCTGTCGCCGGGGATACCGCCACGAGGACGCCCCTCGTTGACCATATGCCCAGATCGGGTGGGATGTGGCAAGCGAGACACGCGACTTTTCCCCAGGACAATGCACAGCCCTCGTCCACAGGCTGTGGACAAGGGCTGGGTCTGTGGAGCGGGGTCGATCAGCCCTGGCGGACGGCTTCGCCCTCGATCTCAATCTTGATCTTCTTGCTCACCAGAACGCCACCGGCCTCCAGGGCCACGTTCCAGGTGAGGCCGAACTCCTCACGGTCGATCTCCGTGACGGCAGAGAAGCCGAAGATCTCCTGGCCGTAGGGGCTCGTGCCCGCGCCGCCGAACTCGACCTTGAGCACGACCTCCCGGGTGACCTCACGGATCGTCAGGTCGCCGATCAGGGTGAACTCGTCGCCGGCGTGGTCCTTCACACTGGTGCTGCGGAAGGTGATCTCGTCGTGCTTGTCGGCCGAGAGGAAGTCGTCGCTCTTCAGGTGCCCGTCACGGTCGGCGACACCGGTGTCGATGCTGCCGCTCTTGAGAACGACCTCGACACTGGAGTCGAGCGGGTTCTCCGCGATCACGATCTTGGAGTCGAAGTCGGCGAAGTGGCCCCGAACCTTGGACACCATCATGTGCTTGGCGACGAAACCCACCCGCGTGTGTGCCTTGTCGAGGGCGAACTCGCCGGCCGTCGGGATCTTGAGGCCTTCCCACTCACGAATGCTCATTGTTGCCCTCCTGGGCCTGGTTTGCTCTGGGATGCTTGCGGCAACAACTTTCTACACGAGGATTATTCCAATCGTCAACTATCGTCGCGTAGACTTTACGCATGGATCCTTTTGACGACCCGCGGCTCACCGCGATGGGCCTGCTGGCCGAGGTCTCAACGGGATTGGCGGCCGAACTCGGCAAGACCTTCTCCGCCGCCGGTCTCTCAGAGGTCGACTTCGAGACACTGATACGCCTGGCCCGATCACCTCAACACAGACTCAGGATGAGCGACCTCGCCGGGCAGACGTCGTTGTCCACAAGCGGGATCACCCGCGTCGTGGACAGGCTCGAACGTGAGGGCCTCGTCCAGCGCAGCCCGTGCAGCACCGACCGGCGCGCCTCTTATGCCGTGCTCACCGAGGAGGGCGTGAACCGCCTCACGGCCCTGGTACCGCAGCACCTTGAGGACATCGACACCTGGTTCACCAGCCTGCTGACCCCTGAGCAGTTGGCGACCTTCCTTGAGACCCTTCGCACCATTCGCGACGTCGTCCGGCCATGCGCCACCGCCGGCGTGGAGCGCGCCCCGACGAGTTGAGCCGCACGACGCCCCTGGGAATGCCACGATCCCTCCGTGGCACCCCCGGGTACCCCCCGCCGGAAGAGCTCTCAGTTCATCGCCTCGCGGCCCACGGGAACCAGGTCGCCGCGGAGCTTGGCCATCCCCCGGGACACCGTGCTCTTCACCGTTCCCACGCTGATCCCCAGAGTCCTGGCGATCTCCATCTCGGTCATGTCCTCGTAGTAGCGCAGGACGATCGCCGTACGCTGCCTGGCGGGCAGACGGTCGAGCGCCTGCTCCAGTTCGTCGAACTGATGCCGCGGATCATGCTGCGTCGGGATGTCGGGCAGATCTTCGGACGGGTACTCCTCCAGCTTTCGCCGCCTCCACCACGAGATGTTGATGTTCACCATCGCCCGGCGCACATAGCTGTCCAGCGAGGACCGATCCTGGATCCGATCCCAGGCGAGATAGGTCTTGGCGAGGGCTGCTTGAAGCAGGTCCTCGGCGTCGCAGGGGTTCCCGGTCAGCTGATGCGCGACCCGCAACAGGGCTGCTCCCCGGGACACCACATACGTATGGAACTCCTCATGGTTCACGATCATGCGATCACCGACCTGGCCTGAGAGGCATCTCGTGCCAGAATGGCAGCCACATTCCAGAATCCGGCTGAACCGGAAACAAGGTTTCGTGCAGTCAAGCGCAAAGATCGCGCAAGCTCGGTGGCGGAGCCCTCGTCCACCCCTGCCGATACGGCGCTCGCCCCGTAGGCACTGATTTGCCCGGACTAGAGCGATACGCCTTCCACCTGGGGTGGGATTATTGCTCCGGAGTCCGCCATCGACGGCCATTCCTCCCCTGTCGGCATTCGCGGCATGTGAGGCTAGAAGGCGTGGGGAGGATCGATGCCGTACCGAACTGTTGATCGCAGACGCGCGCTCGCCGCGGCGGTGCTCGGCCGCGACACCGAGGCGCCGCGACTGACCGCCGACGACGGGATGACGCTGGACGCCGTCAGCGGCGAGATCCTCGACGTCAGCCCGCATCTGATCATCGTCGAGGACGACGACGGCCAGGAGCGGCGGATGGTCATCGCCCCCTGGGCGACCGCGTGGCATGGGACGTCCGTCGCCCCTGCCGACCTGCCGGTCGGGGCGCGGGTGGTCATTCGCGCCTTACGCTCGGGCACGGTGGTCGACCGCATATGGGCGAACATCACCCGGATGACCGGGGTCATCCTCGGCATCACGGGAAAGCGGGACCTCACCGTCGAACTCGACTGCGGCCCGCACCGCGGGCGGCGGTCGGTGGTCGTCCCCTATCGGACGTCGGGGCGGATCCGGGTCCGGCATCCACAACTCGAGGCGGGGTACCTCTTCGACGCCATCGGCCTCATGGACGCCGGTACGGCTCTCGCCCAGATACCCGCGACGTCACAACCTCCCTATCGGGCCAAGGCCGTCCCTCCGCCGCCACCGGCCTTCCGCGGGGTCCAGTCGAAGATCTCCGGCGCCGCCGCGTGGGGGGACTTCACCGAACCGGGCGTGACCTATCCGATGCTGGAGTCGGCGGACGCCGACTGTGAGGACACTGGGCGGTCCTGCGCCGGCCTGCCGTACCTGGCGGTCGGGTCCATGCTGTTCGTCCGCAACGTCTGCGACGGCCGGGCGAACGCGCTGCCGATCATCGGCTGCGGCTGCATCGCCGGACGCTTCTGCGACCGGTGCCTGGAGTGCGGCACCTCACCTCGCGGCAGGCTGGTGGAACTGTCCGCCACGTCGTACGTCGAGCTGGGTGGGGATCTGATCAAAGGCTGCTTCAACGCGCGCGTCGGATTGGGGTGACTCATGCTTTCGACCATCGCGGCAGCGGCCCTGCCGATCCTCATCGCGATGCTGCTGCTGGGTGGCGTCGCGAAGCTCGCCACGGCCGACGGTGACGCCGAGATCGGCGGCCTGGGCCGGCTCGGGCCCGCCGTGCTCGCTCCGCAGCGCTTCCGCAAGGCCGCGATGATCGGCTGCGCGCTGGGCGAGTTGGGCCTGATCGCGGTGCTGCTCCTGCTCCCCGATCAGGCGGTCGCCCGCTGGATGCCGGTCGCGTTCTTCTCCGTCGCCACCTACGTCCTGTGGGACCTGCGCCGCAGGCGGCCCGATGTGGGATGCGGCTGTTTCGGCGAGGTCAGCGCGGCGCCGATCGGGATGCGGTCCATCGGCCGAGCGGCGGTCCTGGCCGCCATGGCGGTCATCGTGGCGATCGAGAGCCCGGGATACGCGGCCCTGTCCGGCTGGTCATGGATGACGACGGCATGGCTGGCCGGGGGCATCGCACTGGTCCTGCTCCTGTCCACGGAGATCGAGGAGACGGTCTCCCGCCTCCGCCATCGCGCTCCCTGTGAGCAGCGTGCCATTCCCGCCAAACGAGCTCTGTCCCGCCTTCAGTCCAGCTCGGCATGGCGGTCGCATGCTCCGATGCTCGTCTCCGACGAACCCGCCGACATGTGGCGGGAGCTCTGCTGGCGGTTCTTCGTCTTCCCTGCGCGAGACGGCGCCGACGTCGTCTTCGCCGTCTATCTGAGCGGACGGCGACCCGCGGTGAAGTCGGCGATCGTCAACGCCGACGGTCGCCCGATCACCCCTCTGCAGGAATCTATGCATGTATCGGCCTGACGCTATACAGGCATAGATTCCCGCATGAAGGGGCCATGCTTAAGCTCTCTACGGCTCTCTAGCTTCCCCTCTAGAAAGCCGTAGAGAGGTCAATGGGAGGGACGGCTACAGCGGCTGGGCACGCAGGAACCTCCCGAAGTGAGGGACCGTGAATCCGATCACGCCGCGTTCCGCGCTGTAGATCAGGCCTTTCTTGATGAGGCTGTCCCGCGCCGGAGACAGGCTGGAAGGCTTGCGGCCCAGCGAGTCGGCGACGTCGGCGGTCGGCACGGGATCATCCCCGAGCTGGGCCATCGCGTGCATGTAGTCGCGCTCGGCAGGGGTGGCCCGTTCGTAACGGCTGCCGAAGAAGCCGACGGCGAGCTCTTCTTCGGCCTCGGGCGCCGATACCTTGATGTCGTCGACGGTGATCGGGCTGCGCGGGGCGAGATCCCAGGCGACCTTGCCGTACGCCTGGACGAAGTAGGGGTAGCCGTCGGCCGCCTCGTAGAGGGCGTCGAGCGCCTCAGGCGTGAACTCGACCTCCTCGCGCTCGGCCGGTGCGATCAGCGCGAGATCGGCGGCGTCCCTGTCGAGCCGGTCAATCCGGGCGTACCGGAAGAGGCGCTCCGAATAGCTCTTGCTGGCCGACAACACGCTCGGCAGGTGAGGCAGCCCGGCCCCGACGACGATCAGCGGACCGCCGGTCTGGGAGAGCTCGTGGCAGGCGGCGCACAGGGCCGAGATGTCGGGCGCCTGCACGTCCTGCATCTCGTCGATGAACAGCGCGATGCCGACGCCGAGATCGGTCGCGACGCCTGCGGCGTCGACGAACAACTCGGTCAGGTCGATCTCCAGATCACCGGAGTCGGCTCGCCCGCGTGACGCTGGGACGTCGATGCCGGGCGACCAGTGGGAGGTGCCCTTAGCCGCCGCGGGGTCGCGCATGGCGAAGGCCTTCAGCACACCCAGGAACTCCTCGATGCGCTCGGGCGCCCGATGGCGGGGGGCGAGCTCTCTGATCGCCATGTGCAGCGACGCGGCGACCGGCCGACGGATCGACTGGTCGGGACGGGCCTCGATCTTGCCCGTGCCCCACAGCCGCTGCATGGCCATCGACTTGAACGTGTTGAGCAGGACGGTCTTGCCGACGCCCCGGAGACCGGTGAGCACCATGCTCCGCTCCGGGCGGCCACGGGCCACCCGCTCCAGCACAACCTCGAACTGCTGCAGCTCGCGGTCGCGCCCGGCGAGCTCCGGAGGGCGCTGACCCGCGCCGGGGGCATAGGGATTGCGCACGGGGTCCACGCTCTCGGACTTTATGACGGGATATAGCGGCCGTCGTAGATTTCCGTAGAAAGCGCTACGGCGTGTCGTCCGCGGGCGGAGCGGAACACACCGGGCGACCGTCGAGGCGTCTGGGACCGTCGGCCCGGGCGAAGGGGCCAGGACGGGTTCGGGAGCCGCGAGAACTGTCATTGCACACCCCTCACCTGCCGAGACGGCGACCGAACCCATGTTCGATCCGATGGCCAGAACTGTAGCGCGCCATCGAACATGTGCGCGAGGTTTTCGCGAGAAAAGCTCCGGCAAAGCCCTCGCGAGACCGTGCCGGACCCGCTCCCAGAACGCCCGAAAGGCGACGGCGACTTGCGCCGCACAGGTACTCTGCGCGTATGTCGTCCACATGGAAGCCCAGGTCAGCGATAGTGACGGTCGCCGTCCTGGGTCTGACCGCCTGTGGCGGGACCCAAGCCGTCACGCCGGCTCCGGCCGCCTTCCAGACGGAGGCGTCGGTCTCACCCTCGCCACCGGCGCCGAGCACCCCCACACCGTCGCCCTCGCCGACGCCGGCGGGGCCGCCGAAGTTCTCGGCGAAGGTCCAGAAGGTCTCCCGCGCCGACGTGCCGCACTCGTGGCATTCGGGTTGCCCGGTGTCTCCGGGCGACCTACGGAAGATCACGATGACGTACTGGGGTTTCGACGGCAAGCCGCACACCGGGCAGTTGGTGGTCAACCAGTCGGCCGCCAAGGACATGATCACGGTCTTCGCCAAGCTGTACGACTACCGCTACCCCATCCGCCGGATGCAACCGGTCGACGTCTACAAGGGAAGCGACAACGACTCGATCGACGCGGACAACACCTCTGCCTTCAACTGCCGCAACGCCACCGGGTCGAGCAGTTGGTCCGAGCACGCCTACGGCCTGGCGGTCGACGTCAACCCCCGGGAGAACCCCTACGTCTACGCCGACGGGTCCAACGCCCACCGCAACGCCGACGCCTTCGTCCGCCGCCCGCTCAAGAAGCCGGGCGTGATCAACCCGGGCGACCGGGTGGTCCGGGCCTTCGCCTCCGTCGGCTGGGGCTGGGGAGGCTCCTGGTCCGGCGACAAGGACTACCAGCACTTCTCCGAGAACGGCCGGTAGGTCCCACGGTCCGCCGGATCCAGGTGGCCCGCCACCTTCGCACCGTGCGCGCACGCACGCGATCAGGTGTGGCGGCCCGGCCGGGTCGACCGTGCGCCTTGACAGGTTTGTACGGTTTCACAAAAGCGCAAATGAGCATGATAAAGATCGCCACTTGCCTTTGCCGTCAAAACTCACATAGGGCGGCAAATCGCCTTAAATGGCATTCATCTTGATCGCCGATCCTCGGCCTCGGACAGGACGGCGGGGTCGCATGTTTCAACAAACCGGCGAATCGGCGACCCCGCGGAAAGATCGGCGATCTCGGTCCACTCCCATCTGAAGATCGAACTTCTTCCCTGAACGACCGCCCGGCGAATGCGGCACGAACGCCGAGCGATCACTGAGCGCCGCCGCCGACACCTTCGCTCCGTTGCCCAGGTGAGACGATCTCTCATGCCGAACGAATCGTTCGTTGACGGCGGACGTGAGACCCTGTCCGAGAGGCCGGAAAAGAACAACGCCCGCTCCTCCAGCTGAAAGGAAGCGGGCGTCTTCTGTACTCTGATATGAAATCTCCCGATTCTCCCAAAATGGGGGAATCGCGAGTCAGGAGTCACACGTTAGTAGAACTGCGGGAACGGACCGGGAAGGATCGCTTACCGGTTCATAACGATCGGCCATCGGGCCCGTCACACTGCGACGCCCGTGCCCCGCGCCCAGATCAACTGCCCCTCCCAGTGCGGCGTGACAGGAGAACGATGTCCGACTGGCTCCACTCAGGTCCCGTATCTCCCATCTGGCCGGTCGATCGCTTCGAAGTGCGCTCCATCCGGCCGAACCCGGGTTTCGGGGCCGCCGACCGCTACGCCTCCGCCACCGCCGCATACGAGGCGGCCATGCGCATGAGGGACTCCGGCCTCGCCACGCAGATCCAGGTGATCCGCATCGAGGACGGGGTCGTGCTCTTCGACCTGACGTCGGGAGTGGAGATGCCGCTGGAGGCCTGGTGATCAGGCGATCCGCGGCCCCCGCTGCGGCAGGATGAGGCCATGACGGCGATGGACGGGGACGGCTGGGCGTTGTGCGACCGCGGGCACCAGCACTGGGGGGTCCACGGAGCGGCCGGGCTCCTCGCCGTCCACCACACGCTGGACGGCATGCCGTACGTCCTGATGCAGAAGCGCTCCTGGTGGAGCCATCACGGCGGGACCTGGGGGCTTCCAGGAGGCGCGCGCGACAGCCACGAGGACGCCGTCGCGGGCGCTCTGCGTGAGGCGCGGGAGGAGGCGGCGCTCACCCCCGATCAAGTCCGGGTCCAGGGCGTCTACGTCGACGACCACGGCGGCTGGTCGTACCACACCGTGATCGCCGGAGCCGCGGGCCTGCTCGAGGCCACCGCCGCCAGTGGCGAGAGCGCCGACATGCGCTGGATCGCGGCCGACGAGGTGGCGGCCAAGCGGCTCCACCCGGGGTTCGCCGACACCTGGCCGAAGATCAGGCCCGCGCTCGGCCCGCTCGTCCTGGTGCTCGACGTCGCCAACATCGTCGGCGCTCGGGCCGAGCACGGCTGGTGGAAGGACCGGGCGGGCGCCGCCAACCGGCTGCTCAACGACATCCTCCCGCTCGTGTCCGGCGGCCTGGGCAGGCAGCCGGAAGACCTGCCGGAACTCACGTTGTGGTTCCCGCGGATCATCGCGGTCCTGGAGGGGGCCGCCGCTCGCGGCGCCGACCCCGTCCCCGACCCCGGCCTCGACGTCGTCGTGGCGCCGGCCAGCGGGGACGACGCGATCGTGGACGTCGTCCGCGACGCCCGGCCGTGGGAGAGGGTCCTCGTCGTCACCGCCGACCGAGGGCTGCGTGAGCGCGTCACCGAACTCGGAGCGCTCGTCACCGGCCCGCGCTGGCTGCTCGGCCAACTCTGACGACGCTCCCACGCTCCCACGCTCTCCGAAGACGCCTTCCGCGCTTCCAGCGCTTCCCCGTTTTCCACCGGGGCGATGTTTTCCACAGGGCGATCCCGGCTGTCGTCGCGGGCTGCCAGGATTGGCGCATGCCCGACCGAGCCGTGGCCGACCGAACGGTCGAGATCCCCCCTGACGCATGGGGCCGCAGGTCCGCCGTCTCCCCCGTGATGCCGTGGGTGTTCGCCCTCGTCGTCGTCCTGCTCCTGTTGGGGCGGTTCGTGCTGACGCCCGTGCTGGCGGCGCCGGCGTTGCAGACCTGGGCGACCGTCTTCGTGGCGATCTGCGTCCAGGCCCTGCCCTTCCTGGTCTTCGGCGTGCTGCTGTCGGCCGCCATCACCGCCTTCGTGCCGCCGTCGTTCTGGACCAGGGCGCTTCCCCGTCACCCGTACGTGGCGGTCCCGATCGCCGGAGCGGCGGGCGCGGTCCTCCCCGGTTGCGAGTGCGCGTCGGTGCCGGTGGCATCCGGTCTGATGGCCCGGGGCGTCACCCCCGCGGCCGCGCTGGCGTTCCTGCTGTCCTCGCCCGCCATCAACCCGGTGGTCGTGGTGGCCACCGCGGTCGCCTTTCCCCAGCAGCCGCTCATGGTCGTCTCCCGGTTCTGCGCCTCGCTCGCCGTCGCGGTGCTGGTCGGCTGGGTCTGGCTCCGGTTCGGCAGGTCCGGCTGGTTACGCATCCCGTCGCGTCCGCCCGCCTCCGGCTCGTCCTGGGCGGCCTTCCGCGACGCGATGCGCCACGATCTCCTCCACGCGGGCGGGTTCCTCGTGGTGGGAGGCCTGACGGCGGCGACGCTCAACGTGGTCGTGCCGCGCACCTGGCTCGCCTCCGTGGCCGGAATCCCCGTGTTGTCGGTGGTCGCGCTGGGCCTGCTCGCGGTTCTGTTGTCCATCTGCTCGGAGGCGGACGCGTTCGTGGCGGCGTCGCTCACCGCCTTCTCTCCCACCGCCAAGCTGGCGTTCCTGGTGGTGGGACCGATGGTGGACCTGAAGCTGATCGCCCTGCAGGCCGGGACGTTCGGGCGCTCGTTCGCGATCCGGTTCGTCCCGCTGACCTTCCTGCTGGGCATCGTGACGAGCATCGCGGTCGGAGAGGTCCTGTTGTGAACCGGATGTCCCAGAGCCTGATCCTCGTGCTGCTCGGCGGCGCGGTGTTGCGCGTCACCGTCCTTTCGACGACGTACATGAATTACGTCAAACCGGGATTCCGCCCTTTCCTGATCGCGGCGGGCGCCGTCGTGCTCGTGCTCGGCGTCATCGGCCTGGTTCAGGAGTGGCGCAAGCCCCACGTCACGGAGACAGGCCCGGGCCAGAGGGACGAAGACACCGGGTCGGGCTCCGCGCACGCGGCCGCGGGAGACCACGGGCACCATCACGGGCATGACCATTCCCGGGTGTCGCGGGTGGCCTGGCTGCTGTGCCTGCCGGTGTTCGCCATCTTCCTGATCGCGCCTCCCCCGCTGGGCGCCTTCGCCGCCCGCTCGGAGGAGACCCCGCCTCCGCCGCCCTCCCTTTCCGCCGACGCGTACGTCCCGCTGGCCGCGGACAGGGCCACGTCGATGGCGCTGGGCGAGTTCATCGGCCGGGCATGGGGCGACTCCAGGCATTCGCTCGCGGGGAAGAAGGTCACGCTGACCGGCTTCGTGGTGCGCTCCAGCAAGAAGGACCGGTGGTATGTCACGCGCATGCAGATGAGCTGCTGCGCCGCCGACGCCATCGCTCTGAAGGTCGCCGTCCTCGACGCCGAGCGCCCTCCGGACGACACCTGGGTCGAGGTCACGGGCACCTGGATCGCCCCGAAGTCCGACAAGATCCCGAACGGCACGGTCGCACCCGAACTGGCCGCGACCGACGTCGCCGAGATCCCTCAGCCGTTCGAACCGTACGAGTGACCCGGCGGGCCGTACCTGCCGGCCGCCCTCGTGGTGCGGCGATGAGATCTAGTGAGGACCCGGCGGCGGCTGTGGGTGCGTGCCCGGGCGCCGGATCGGCAGGTGGTAGGTCTCGCCGCGCCCGATGTAGTGGACGAGGTGAGAGAGCCTGGCCCGGTTGACCTGCTGCTGGAAGTCGTCGATGCCGGAACTGAAGGCCTCGTAGTCGTCGTAGTGGACCGGGAGCACGGACGCCGGCTTGATCAGCTGGATCCAGTCGGCTCCCTGCCAGCCGTCCATGGTGACGAGCAGGCCGACGATTTTGGTCCCGCCGAGGTGGACGATGCCCGCGTCGATGTCGGGGAAGCGCTGCGGGATCTCCGACAGGCACGGGTCCATGATCGTGTCTCCGCTAATGTGCAGGCGCAGGTCCATCTCGCCCTGCCTGGCGAAATCCAGCATGCTGCCCATGCAGGGCGGCATCAACATCTGCGCCAGCCCCGGCGCGTGGCGTGCGGGCATGGCGGTGATCGTGAGCGTGCGGTCCCCGCGCTGGATCCGGTGCTCGTCCCAGGTCTCCAGGCCGAGCGCGTTGCGGAAGCCCTGCCGCTTGAGCCGCCCGGCGGCGTGGTGGGTCGTGACGATCGGCACGTTCTTGTCCAGGCCGCGCCGCGCGACCCGATCCCAGTGATCGCCGTGCATGTGGGACAGGACGACCACATCGAGCGGCGGAAGCTCATAGACGTCCATCGCGGGCTCGGTACGGCGCTTCGTGGTGATCCCCCAGCCGAGATGGGCCCGCTGGCCGCGGTGGAGGAAGTTCGGGTCGGTCAGCACCGTGAACCCGTTGCAGCGAATGATCGTGGTCGCGTTGCCGATGAAGAAGACGCTCGCATCCATTTGATCGCTCATGTCTTCCTCCCCTCTCGCACTTTCAGGCTACGCATATGGGCATGAATCACCCGTGCGTGGGGGTGGTATCGCCCCGGCCGCCGGCCAGAAGCCGAAGGACTCCAGGTGGATGCGGCGGCTCAGTCCCCGAGCCCGGCGAGCCGCGTGAGCTCGCCCGTGTGAGCCTTCGCCATGGCGGCGGCGAAGGCCTTGGTGTCCGTGTCCGCCCCCGACCCCTGCTCGCCCTGCGCCACGAGCACCGACTGCTTCAGATAGTCACGCGTGTGATCGGCGAACAGCCGGTCGAACGCGGGGCCCTCGGCCTCGGTGATGACCTTGAGCTCGTCCGTGGTGACCATGCCCGGGATGTTGTGCCCTTCGTGCACGTTGACGTACGGCACGCCTGATCGGTCCAGCAGGCCGTGCAGTCGCCGGAGCTCCGCGTGGTGATCGGCGCTGAGGGATTCGGCCAGGCGGGTGATCCGCGGGTCGGCGGTCTTGTCCGGCGCCAGATCCAGCAACCGTATGGCCTGCTCCGTCATCGGGATCATCAGCTGCAGCCAGGCGACGTCCGTCGCGTTGAAAGAGCCGGACGGCGTGGTGGCGGGGGTGGAGACCGCGCTCGTTCCTCCTGAAGGGTGATGGTGGTGGCTCGCGACCGACTGGGCCGGTCCGGCGGCGACGCATCGAGCGACCAGTAACGCGGTGATCACCGCGAGGAGAGGCGCCCCGATGGTGACCGCTCTCATTCCCATCCCTCCCGCTCGGGCCGCTCAGATCTCAGACCCGCGGATCTCAGATCTCGGAGAGGCGGAGCCCACCCGGATGGACCCCGCCTCAGGGTAAACGGAAGGCGTAAAGCTGCCCAGGAGAATCTGTAAACCTTCTTGTCCACCTATATGAGGATGTGCCCGGTCTCCGTCTGGGCGAGAGAGAGGTTCACCCGCCGACCGGCAGAGTCGCTAGGGGGCCTCGGATGAGGCGACGCGGTGCTTGGCCACCTGCGCCTCGTGGATCGCGGCCGCCTGGTCCGGCTCGGGTCCCGACCCGCGGAACCGTTCCAGATGCGCGTCGGACTCCCACTGCTCGTACACATTGATCCGTCCCGGCTCGACCGGATCCGCCGCCAGCACGAAATCGAGGCACCCGGGGGCCGTCCGCGCCTGTTCGATGACGCTCAGACAGCCCGCCAAGTACGCATGGCGGGCCTCGGGATCCACGTAGAGCTTCCCGGACACGATGATCAAGGCGACCTCCAGCGGTCTGACGGCGACGACACCGACACCGTACGTCGCCGTACCGACGCTTTCCGGCGGGACCGCGCGAGACCGCGAGACCGCTGAACCGCTGAACCGCGAGACCGCCGGACCGCGGCGAGCCGTACCCGGGAAGACCGATCGCGTCGGCCTTCCCGGGCCACGGGCACACGGGCCGGGGGCCGCGGCGGTCAGTGCTTGAACAGCGAGACCTTGGCCATGGTGGCCTTCTCCACCACGGCCACCCGAGGGCTGGCGTTGATGATCCTCAGGCGCAGCTGGTTGTCGGCATCCAGGGCGAACTGGCCGCCGACACTGACCTCGATGCGCCCGTCCGGGCCGGCATGACAGGTGAGCCGCCACGCGTCGTCGAGGAACTTCTTTCCCGCCCGGTCGTACCGGGCCCACGACACGTCCAGTTCGTCGCCCGGCTGCAGACCACTGATCCTCACCAGGGCGTCGCAGAGGCACCAGCGCTCTCCGGACGCGAGCACCGCCACGCCACCATCACCATGGGCCTTGGGGTCGTCCACATACTCGGTCCCCCACCGCACCACGATCTCGCCGTTCGCGGCGACCTGCTGGTCCGCGCCGGCTCCCAGCGAAACCACCTCGGGCACGTCGTCCTCCACGCTGTAGTCGGGATTCCAGAAGCCGGCGATCACCGGAGCGGCGCGCACGCGCCGCTTGCAGGCGTCCCCGGTGTTGGCCTCGATCGTCTGGACGCGGCCGTCGCCCAGGTTGCGCTCGACGACGCCGACGTGATCGACCCCGCCGATGGCGTCCCGCCCCTCCCAGTCGAAGAACACGATCGCGCCGGGCTTCGCGTGCGCCTTCACGTTCGCCGTGGTCCCCACGAACCAGCGGCCGAGTTTCTGGCCGTCCTGCGCATGCCAGACCGTGTAGGCGCGGTCCCCTTGGGGCAGGACGGCCGCGGCGTTGCCGCTCTTCCTCGCCCAGTACGTCACCGCCTGGTCGCACCAGGACGCCTTCAGGAACTCGTCGCCGTGCCGGGTCGCGTAGTCGCGGGTGATGTAGTTCGGCCGGCCCACCAGGCCGAGGGACGCGCGGGCGGCCGCCAGCATGCTCTGCACGCTCATACGTCACCGTCCACGTGGCCCTCGCCTTCATAGACGCCGGTCACGGGGTTGAGCACGTAACCGAGATCGCGGAGGACCTGCTCCTCGTCCTCCTCGGTCGGCCCCCAGTCATGGATGTCCACCTCGGCGGCCACGAGATCGGCCTCGGATGGTTCGGGTTCGGACATCGGTCCCTCCGGTTGCAGATCTTCGTATTAGATCCTGCAACGTTCGGATTGATCCGTTAGCAACCAATTCGGTCTCGGTTCAGAGATATGTGGGGAATTACGGACCGCCAGATCCACGCCCGACGGGAGCAGCCCTCCGGCCCCTACGTGCGGACCGGCACCGCGCGGACCCACTCGCGGTCGTCGTCCAGGAATTCGGCGATCGTCAGGTCCGCGCCGTTCAGCGCCGTCTCGAGGAACGCGTCGTCGAGCCGCCTGCTCAGGAAGGTGTGCGTCCAGGTCCGGTCGCCGATCGTGTACTCCATCGTGGACAGGAGCAGGTCGGGTCCCTGCCTGCTGACCTCCGTCATACGGAGGAGGCGGCCGTCCGGCGCATGCCGTTCGAACGGCTGGACGGTGTCGTACCACTCGGGCGGCTTGCGCTGCAGGATCACGCACCCGTCGGCCGTGACGTGCCGTCGGCAGGTTTCCAGGAAGGCCCGGCGAAGATCGTCGTCAGCCGTCTCGATCACGAAGGACATGAGCAGGACGACGTCGAACGTCCGGTCGAGGGACAGGGACTGGATGGGCGAACAGACCGTCTCGGCACTCTTGATGTGCGCGAGCATCTCGGGCGACTCGTCGACGGCGACCACGTCGTGTCCGAAGGCGACGAGACTGTGCGTGATCCGGCCGGCGCCCGCGCCGAGTTCCAGGATGGACGCCTCCTCCGGTACGGCCGCGTGGATGAGCTCCGGCTCACCGTTGGGCACGAGCGTCGCGTAGTAGTCGACCGCGCAGCCGTCCGGCGTGATCGGTCCTGGTCCGGTGCCGTGATAGAGCGGTGGAGTGGTCATATGCGCCATCCTGCATCGCGGACGCCCCTCCTGGGAGGCGCTGTGGCGTGCCGCGTCAGACCACGTGTTCGGCCTCACCTAATGACGGCGGTCACCCGTCCGCCGAGGCCGATCCGGCTCTCCTCGGCGCCGGAGAACTGAACCAGCCTGGTCAGCGCCTCCTGGCTCGCCTCGGGGCCGTCATCGACGAACGCGCGACTCTGGGCGAATCTCCGCAGTGGCTCGTGGTAGTAGTACCGGTCCAGGTCACCGGACTCCAGCAGGTGCAGGTCCACGAGGGACTCCAGCAACATGTCGGTGTCTTCGAGCGAAAGGCCCAGCACGGCCGCGGCGGCGCCGAGCGAGACATCCGGCTCGTCCGCCACGGACAGCAGCCGGAACGCCCGCGCCTGCTCAGGTGACAACTGCTCCATCAGCGACATGTACGGCCGCTCGATGGCCCCGCACTCCGACGGGAGCACCGGCGAGCCGGGGGCGGGCCTGCTGAGCCGCCGCTTCGCCTCGGCGATGCTCCAGCCCGGCCGTGAGGCGACCCGCGCGCCGACGGCCTGCAGCACCTGCGGCAGGCCGGCGCTGCGCTGGACCAGATCACGAATGTCCGCAAGCTCCGGGCGCACCCGGTCGGCGCCGATGAGCCGCTCCAGCAACGCGATCGAGTCGTCCTCGCGCAGCCCGACCAGCTTCAGCCAATGGACGTGGGCCAGGCCGTACAACCTCTGCCGCGCGGTGATCACGACCGCTGACCCGCCGGAGCCGGGCAGCAGGTGCCGCACCTGCTCGGGGTCGCGGGCGTCGTCCAGCACGACGAGCAGCCGGCGTCCGGTGGTCAGGGTCCGCCACAACGCCATTCGCTCGCTGAACGATTCCGGCAGGCCCGCGTCCAGCACGCCGATGCCGCGCAACAGCTCGGCCAGCGGTTCGCCTGCCGTACCGAGGTCGACGAAGAGCTGGCCGTCGGGGAAGTTCGCGGCGACCGCGTGCCCGAGGTGTACGGCGAGAGTGGTCTTGCCGACGCCGGCGAGCCCCTCGACACCGACCACCGGCACGCTCGCGTGGGACGGGGTCAGCGCGCCGGCCATGAGAGACCGCTCCTCGTCGCGGCCGGCGAAGTCCGGCAGGTCGGGAGGCAGCTGGGTGGGGCCGGGCGACGCGATGGCGGCGGTGGGCGCCGGTGCGGCGGGGGCGAGCAGCGCAGGGTCGGACGCGAGGATCCGCCGTTGCATCTCCCGCAGGTCCGGGCCCGGGTCCAGGCCCAGTTCGTCGGCGAGGAGCCGCTGCACCTGCCCGAACACCGCCAGCGCGTCGGCCTGCCGGCCGGATCGGTAGAGCGCCAGCATCAGCAGCTCGCGCGGCCGTTCCCGCAGCGGCTGCTCGGCGATCACCTCCGCGAGCTCGGCGGCCGCTTCGGCATGCCGTCCCGACTCCACGTCGGCCGCCGCCAGGTCCTCGATCGCCGTGAGCCGCAGTTGCCCGAGCCGTACGCGCTCGAACTCGGCGTAGTCCCCGTTGACGCCGGCGAGTGGGGTGCCGTGCCACAGAGCGAGCGCGCCGCGCAGGGCGGTCGCCGCCGCGGGCGCGTCACCCGCACGGCGGGCCTCCCTGGCGGCGCCGAGCAACCGCTGGAACTCGGTGAGGTCGAGGTGCTCGGTCCGCAGCACGTAGCCGCCGCCGACCGACTCGATCACCGCTGCCGGGTGGCCGGGGTCGAGCGCGCGCCGCAGTCGCGACACGTACGAGCGGACCACGCCGACCGCCGCGCGCGGCGCGGCTCCGCCCCAGATCGCGGCGATCAGCTGGTCGGGCGAGGCGGGCAGGCCGGCCTGCAACAGGAGGATCGCGAGGATCGCCCGCTGTTGCGGGGAGCCCAGCTCGATCTCGTCGTCACCGCGCCAGGCGCGCACCGGACCGAGCACCTCGAAGCGCAGCCGCTCGCCCACCAAGGACTCCCTCCGGAACCGACCGCATGCTCAGATCGGGCAACGGCCGAGGTCCGGCGGGTATTCCAGATCAGCCCGCACCGAGGAGGTCGGCGAACGGCGTCGGTTCGAACGGGTCGCGGGCGACCGGCGCGTCCCGTCGATGGATCTCTCCGGCGAGCTGGGCCGCCGCCCGGTCGATCCGGTGCGCCAGAAGATCCGGTACGGCCGCGCCTCCCCAGTCCTCCGGCGCCGCGAACACCGACGTCGGCATGACCACGCCCCGCAGGTAGGTGAACAACGGCCGGATCGTGTTCTCCAGCACCAGCGAGTGCCGCGCGGTGCCGCCGGTCGCGCCGATCAGCACCGGCTTGTCCGCCAGCGCGTCGTCGTCCAGCAGATCGAGGACGTCGAAGAACGTCTTGAACAACCCGCTGTAGGAGGCGGTGAACGTCGGCGTCACCGCGATCAGCCCGTCGGCCCCGATCACCGTCTCGAGCGCGCCCTTGAGGTCCGCGGCCGGGTAGCCGCTGATCAGGTTGTCGACCAGGTCGTGCGCGTGGTCGCGGACCTCGATCACGCGCACCTCCACCTCGTCGCCCAGCTCACGCACCTCGCGCTCGGCGGCGGCCGACAACCGGTCGGCGAGGAGCCGGCTCGACGACGGGCTGCCGAGCCCGGCGGACACCACGGCGATGGTGCGCCTCATCGGGCCTGTGCCGCCTTCAGCGACTCGTGCGTCGGCGGGTCGGGGATGTGGGCCGGTCGCAGCGCCCCGAACTCCTTGCGGAGCACGGGGACCACTTCCTCACCGAGGAAGTCGATCTGCTCCAGGACCGCCTGGTGCGGCAGGCCCATGCCGTCCACGTTGAACAGCTGGCGCTGGTAGTCGCCGAAATGCTCCCGGAACTGGAGCGTCCGGTCGATGATCTCCTGTGGACTGCCGACGGCAAGCGGCGTCTGCTCCATGGTCTCCTCCAGCGACGGCCCGTGGCCGTACACCGGGGAGTTGTCGAAGAACGGCCGGAACTCGGCGATCGCATCCTGTGACCTGCGCCGCATGTACACCTGCCCGCCGAGCCCCACGATCGCCTGGTCGGCCGGCCCGTGCCCGTAGAACTCGAACCTGGTGCGGTACAGGTCGATCATCCGCCGGGTGTGCTCCTTCGGCCAGAAGATGTTGTTGTGGAAGAACCCGTCGCCGTAGTAGGCGGCCTGCTCGGCGATCTCCGGGCTGCGGATCGAGCCGTGCCAGACGAACGGCGGCACGCCGTCGAGCGGGCGCGGAGTCGAGGTGAACGACTGCAGTGGCGTGCGGAACCTGCCCTGCCAGTCGACCACGTCCTCGCGCCACAGCCGGCGCAGCAGCGCGTAGTTCTCCACTGCGAGTGAGATCCCGTCGCGGATGTCCTTGCCGAACCACGGATACACCGGGCCGGTGTTGCCCCGGCCCATCATCAGGTCGACCCGTCCCTCCGCCAGGTGCTGGAGTGTCGCGTAGTCCTCGGCGATCTTCACCGGGTCGTTCGTGGTGATCAGCGTCGTCGAGGTGGACAGCAGGATCCTGCTGGTCCGCGCCACGATGTAGCCGAGGACCGTGGTGGGTGAGGACGTCACGAACGGCGGATTGTGGTGCTCGCCCATCGCGAAGACGTCGAGGCCCACCTCCTCCGCCTTCAGCGCCGTCTCGATCATCCGCGTGATGCGCTCATGTTCGCTCGGCGCGCGCCCGGTCGCGGGATCGGGCGCGACGTCGCCGACGGTGAAGATGCCGAAGTGCATGACGTCATGAAAGCGCCGCGGCATTGACACCTTCTGCACGTCCGCATCACGTGCCGTTCATGCCTGCCGCGCCGCAGGTCGGAGTGCGGCCTCCCGCGAGCCGGGTGTGGTCAACCGGTGGGCACCGGGGCGTCCGGCGCGATCAGCTTCTCCTCGCGCAGCGCCGCCCAGAACTCCGCCGGGACCTTCTCGCCGAGTGCGGCGACGTCCTCGGCGACACGGCTCGGCCGTGAGGCGCCGGGTATGGCCGCCGCTGTGACGGGGTTCGCCAGGGAGAACTGCAGAGCCGCCGCCTTGATGCTGATGCCGTACTGCTCGGCGAGGGACTTGAGGCGCTCCACCTTCGCGACGATGTCGGCAGGCGCCTTCTGGTACTCGAAATGCGTCCCGCCCGCGAGGATTCCCGAGCTGTACGGCCCGCCCACGACGATGTCGACGCCCTGCTTGGCCGCCGCGGGGAACAGCCGCTGCAGAGCGCGCTCGTGGTCGAGGAGGGTGTAGCGGCCGGCCAGCAGGAAGGCGTCCGGCTTCGGCTCGTCGAGCTCCAGGGTCAGCTCGCACGGCTCGACCCGGTTGACGCCCAGGCCCCAGCCCTTGATGACGCCTTCGTCGCGCAACTTCTGCAGGACGCGGAAGGCCCCGGTGCGGGCCAGGTCGAAGGCGGCCAGCCACTCGTCTCCCCAGAAGTCCGGGGAGACGTCGTGGACCCACACGATGTCGAGGCGGTCGGTGTTCAGGCGTTCGAGACTGTCGGCGATCGATCGACGGGCGCCGTCCGCGCTGTAGTCGTAGACGATCTTGTTCGGGCGGCCGTGCTCGAACAGCCTGCCCTTCTCCCCGAGGTCACGGGCCGACGGATCCTCGGTCTCGTCGAGGATGAGCCTGCCGACCTTGGTGCTCAGGACGTACTCGTCGCGAGGATGCGCGGCCAGAATCTCGCCGAGCCGGATCTCCGCCAGGCCCGCACCGTAGAAGGGGGCCGTGTCGAAGTAGCGGGTGCCCCTGTCCCAGGCGGCCTCGACGGTGGCCGCGGCCTCGTCGTCCGGGATGGCGCGGTACATGTTGCCCAGCGGCGCGGTGCCGAAGCCCAAAGGGCCGGGCAGGAAGGACCTGATGCCCATGGTGGTGAACCTTTCCGCACGTTAAGAAGCTTGATGCTCCCTTCCACGTTCCATCCGGCTACCTGTCCGAGCACGGACCACTGATTCAAACTTTGGGCCCACTTGGGCTCTTCTAGTCGCTCGATCTACGCCCGGCGGCGACGGCGCCGCCACGCGCGTCAGCCGAACCTGCCCGCCACGTAGTCGGCGGTGCGCTCGTCCTGCGGACTGCCGAAGAGGGCCGGGGTGGGACCATGCTCGACGATGCCGCCCGGAGTGCCCTGCTCCGCCAGGAAGAAGGCGCACTGCTGGGAAACCCGGGCCGCCTGCTGCATGTTGTGCGTGACGATCACGACCGTGACCTCGCTCGCCAACTCCAGGATGGTCTCCTCCACCCGGCGGGTGGAGGTGGGGTCGAGGGCGGAGCAGGGCTCGTCCATCAGCAGGACGCGCGGGCGCACGGCGAGAGCGCGGGCGATGCACAGGCGCTGCTGCTGGCCGCCGGAGAGCGCGCCGCCGGGTTGGCGGAGCCGGTCGCGGACCTCTTTCCAGAGCCCGGCGCGGTTCAGGCACTCCTCGACCAGGTCGTCCTTGGTACGGCGGGAGACGCGCACGCCGGTGAACTGCAGCCCGGCGACGACGTTGTCATAGATGCTCATCGTCGGGAACGGGTTGGGCTTCTGGAAGACCATGCCGATCTGCCGGCGGGCGTCGGTGAGGCGGCGGCCCGTGCCGTAGATGTCCTCGCCGTCGAGCAGGACCTCACCCGCCAGCGTGGCCGCGGGAATGAGTTCGTGCATGCGGTTGAGAGTGCGCAGGAAGGTCGACTTTCCGCAACCGGAGGGACCGATCAGCGCGGTGACCTCCCCGGCCGGCATGGCCAGCGTGACCCGGTCGAGCACCTTGTGGCTCCCGAACCACGCGGAGACGGCGCGGGCGTCCAGGCCGGCCGGCGGGAGGGCGCCCGGCCGGGCGGCGACGGCGGGCTGCTTGACGGTGTCCTTGAGCGGCTCTGCGGCGGCGGGGACTCCGATGTCGCTCACGGTGGGCACGCCGATGTCGGTCACGGTGGGGACGCCGATGTCGGTCACGGCTGGAGCGGCGATGTCGGTCACGCGGGCACCTCGATGCGGTACGGAGAAGGTGGTCACAGCAGGTTGGGCAGCAATCGGATGACATGGCCGGCGACCTCGAGGCCGAGGAGGGCGACCATCGGCGCGAAGACGATCCAGGTCTGTTGACGGCCCCAGCGCTTCCAGGCCCACACGGCGGCGATCGAGGCGGCCGCGAGCGCCTGGAGCCACATGACCAGCTGCCACAGGTTGCCGGCGTCGCCCTCCATCGGCTGTTCGGCGTCGGGAAGCGAGCCGGACTTGATGGTGGGGCTCGGGGTCTCGGCGGTGGCCGACACCAGGTCCGCGTCGACCCGCAGGATTCCCTCAGGGACGTAGGGCGCGCCTGTCGCGGTGACCAGGACCAGGCGGCTCTTGCCCGCTGCCGGCGGGCCCGGGGCCGGATCCCCCGCGCGGCGCACGTCCAGGACACGGAACTGGGCCTTGCCCTGCCCGGTGGTGACGGTGAAGGTGTCGCCCGCGGTCAGCTTGCCGAGGTCGCCGAACGGACCGCCGTACGCGGCGGCTCGGCCCATCAGCACGCTGGTGCCGGCCTGTCCGGGCAGCGGGGTGTCGCGGCGGTGGCCGGGGCCGTCGGCGAGTACGGCGGAGCCGGTCCCTTCCAACACCACCTGGCGAACCTGGAGGGCGGGGATGTCGAGCAGCGCCACGGGAGTCCCGAGGGCGAGCAGCCTGCCCTGCTGGTCGGTCTGGGCGACGGGTGCGACGCCCTCGGCGAGGGAGCCGCGGAACGCGTCGAACGCCGCTTGCTGCGCGGCGCGCTGCTGCAGACCGCTGAGCAGCAGAAGTTGGATCGTCAGGCCGAGCAGCAGCGCGGCGAGGGTGAGCAGCGCGCCGCGCGCGATGTGGCGACCGGCGGGCATCCGCAGCACCAGCGTGTGCGGCGACGCGGCGGCCGGGGCCGGTGTGCGGGGCAGGGTGTCTTCGGCGACCGTCACGGCGGCCGGCCTCCTTAGCGGCGGTGCTCGGGGATGGTGCCGGGGAGGCCTGGCGGCCTCCCCGGCGGTGATGCGTCAGACGGTGACGCGTCAGAAACCGGTGATGGTGAAGTTGCCGCCGGTCTTGACGTTCACGTTCGAGGAACCCAGGTAGTACGCGTGCAGCACGTGCTTGCCCTTCTTGAGGAAGGGCAGGCTGACGACGACCTTGCCGCTCTTCAGCGTGCCGGTGGCGATGATCTTCTTGCCCTCGTAGATCCGCACCGTGCCGCTGGGCACCGTGCCGGTGGCGGTGACGGTGACGGTGACCTTGACGTGGACGTTGGTCTTCGTCCTGGACGGCGCCTTGGCCGTCACGGTGGCGAGGGCCTTGGACACGGTCTTCTTGACCGTGGCGCTGGAGGAGTTGAGCTTGCTGTCACCGGCGTAGGAGACGGTGAAGGTGTGGGCGCCGACCTTGAGGGTCTTCGAGAGCGCGACCGTCGCCTTGCCCTTGACGAGGGTGGCGCTGCCGAGGGTGCTCGTGCCCTCCTTGAGGGTCACCTTGCCGGTGGGGACGATCGAGTTGGCACCGGTCACCGTCACGCTGACGTGGCCGGCCTGACCGTAGTAGCTCGTGGGCGCGGTGGCGGTCACCTTGCTGGCGACCTTCGGAACGGCGGGGACGGTGCCGGTCCAGCTGACGGGGGCGCTGACGCCACCGAGGTTGTCGGCGTACACGCGGGCGCTGTACTTGCCGGCGGCGAGGCCGGTGAAGGTGTAGGACCTGGTCGTGGCCGAGAAGTCCTTGTTGGCCACCACGGCGCCGGTGGGACCGGTCAGCACCACGCGGTAGTCGGTGACCGGAAGTCCGGGGTTGACCTTCGGGGCGGCCCAGGTCAGCTTGGCGCTGCCTGCGCCGGTGACGGTGGTGAGCGTGGGGGCGCCGGGCACCGCGTTGGTGGAGCCGTCCTCCAGGCCACCGAGCTTGGCGTGGTTGCTCGCGTTGATCGAGCCGTTGTACGGCTCGTTCAGGAAGCCGTAGTCAGCGATGATCTTCTGGTTGGCGGTGGAGGCCAGCGCCGCCTTGTGGGTGCCGTTGGTGACGAAGATGTCGTACAGCGACTGCTTGTAGAAGATGCTGGTGGTGTCGATGGCCCGGGTCGGGACGACGTTGAAGACGTCGCGGCCGAAGGTGGCGTCGTTGTAGTAGCTCGTGTTGCCGGCGACCTTGCCGCTCACGGTGCTGACCGGGGCGAGGTAGGTCGTGGCGGCGTCCGACGTCTTGATGCTGGCCAGGTAGGCGCCGGCCGCGACCGCCTTCTTGCTGTGGTCGGGCGAGACGCCGTTGTTCTGGGCGATCCAGCTGGCGACCGAGAACGGCACCAGGGCGCCGTCAGCGATGACGTCGCCGGTGAGAAGGTCGTTGGCCTGGTTCTCCTGGACCGTGTCGATGCCCGACTTGATGGTGGTCTCGGTGAGGCCGATCGCGTTCAGGAAGAACGAACGGGTGCCCGAGCCCGCCTGCGGCAGGTACGGGTGCACCGTCAGGCCGTTGACCACCGTCAGAGCGCCGGAGTAGATCTCGTGCAGCTGCTGGGCGGTCAGCTGCTTCAGTGCCGCGCCCTTCACCGCCAGACCGACCGCGTCACGGGCGTACGGAATGTAGGTGAGGGTGCCACCCGTGACCGACGGAGCACCGGAGGACCGGGCGAAGTCCACCTGGCCGGGGATCTTGACACCGTTGCCGTCGGGGAACGTGGTGAGGCCGGTGAGGGAGGCGCTCAGCGCCGCACGGCCCTTGCCGGAACCGTTGGGGCGGGTGAAGAACGGGCCGCCCTTGCGGGTCTGGATGACGGAGGTGGTGGAGCCGGTGGTGCCGGGCGCGATCGCGTCGTACGAGGCGATGCCGGTCCCTGTCGGGGACAGCGACTTCGCGAGGGCGTTCATCACGTCCTGGGTGGTGTCGGAGCCTACGCCGACCAACGCGGCGAAGGTGCCCGTCGCCGGGTCGGCGTAGGCCGGGCCGGTGAGAGTCAGTCCGCTGACCGCGACGGCCGCCGCGAGGGTCGCGGCTGCTGCGGTCATGGTGCGCTTGCTGCGCATGAGGGTCTCCTGCTCAAAGGGGTGAAGCGGGTCGTGGAACCGTGATGCGGGTCTTGCGTGCGGGCGCCCGGGGGCGTCCGCCGTCTGGCAGGGTGGTGCGTACCGTCCGCCCCGACTGCCTTTCGGGGCGGGCGGGTCTGTGGGTGCTCAGCCGCGCGGCGTGTGGTCCTTCCCGCCGCGGGCCGGCAGGCGCAGCCGCCGGAGGGCGGCCGGCAGAGTGAGCCGGGGCAGGACGGGGACCGTCCGGCCGCCCGGCAGGTTCAGTCGCAGCGGCACCGGTCTCAGCCGGAGCCTGGCACCACCCGCGAACGGCGCGCCGAGGGCGGCCAGCAGTCCAAGTCCGGCCCCTGCGGGCACGGCGTAGCGCAGGGCGCTGGGCGGGTCCGCGGGAGTGGTGCCGGCCGCGGTCGTCAGGATCGCCGTCCCGCCGTCGAAGGTGGCGCTGTTGCTCGGGGTGGGACTGGCGCTCGGGGTGGGGCTCGCCGCGGGGGTGGCGCTCGGGGGCGTGGTACCGGTGCCCCCGGAGTCGCTGCCGGTGCCGGAGTGGGAGGGGGGCGAAGCCGGCGGCTTCCAGTCGGCCAGTGCGGCGGCGGCGCTGCCGGCCTGGGCTCGCAGCGTTTTGGACAGCGGGGCATAGCCGGGCGGCAGTTCACCGGGGTTGGGCCCGGTGACCTGTCCGGCGCCGACGGCGTACCGGAGGAGCTTGGCGTAGTCCTTGCGGGCGGCGGCCGCGAGCTTGGCGGGCCGTGCGGCGGCGTACACCACCTCGGTGAGCGGGTAGGCGTTCTTGGCCTTCGTGGTGTCCGGGCTGACCGTGCGAACGCCACTGCTGGTGCTGCTCGCGGTGGCCACCGCGGCGGTCAGGGTCGTCGCGGTGGGTGCGACGAACGCGCCGGAGGCGTTGCGCAGTTTCGCGGTCTGCAGGCCGTACCGTGCGGCGGAGGCCACATCGGTGATGGTCAGCATGAACCGCTGGCCGACGAGTTGCGGGCCGGTGGACTTCCAGGCGGGCGGGCTGGCGAGGGCGTCCCAGCTGGACTTCCACAGGGTGTCGGCCCGGCGGGTGGAAAGGGCCCCCGATTGCATGTCGTCCACATACGGATGGAAGTCGGTCATGCACTGCGGTTCGGTGGCCCCGCTGGCTGACGGAATGGTGCACCAGGGGTCGCTCTTGGGGTAGTCGTCGCGGAGCGGATCGAAGGCGGTGCCGATCGGGTTGATGTCCGCGTTGGTGCTGTAGTACGGGTTGACCTGCATTCCCCACTCGTCCGGGGCGCCCGCCAGGAACTTCCGGGCGTCCTTGTCCGACTTGATCCATTCCCACAGCTGCCGGGCGCTGTCGGAGTGCCCGATGGCGGCGATCAGGTCGGTGTCGGTGCTGGGGTTCTCGGCGACGGCGAGATCGGCGAACTCCGGGTTGTGCTTGAGGAATTCAGGGTCGGTGATCAGGCCGGCCGGGTTGTCGAGCGCCCATTCGTAGCCCTTGGCGGCGGTGGGCTTTCCGACGCCGCCGGAGAACTTCGTCACCACCGCCCCCCACGGCGAGTTGCGATACGACTCGGTGAGCAGTTTGGCGACCAGTCTCGGGGTGAGGTTGATCGACTCGACCTTGGTGCCGGACAGGCTCTTGACCGAGTCCGGCGCCGACGACCTCACGTTGCGTTCGATGTTGAATCCGATGACGACGCCTGAGACCGCGACCGGCGCGTAGGTGGTCTTGTCGCTCGGGGCGGTGGTGCCCTCATCCGACCCCAGTGCGCGGGTGGTGAAGGTCAGTCCGCTCTTGCCGTCCCCGATGAGCCGGGCACGGGCGTCGGGCTCGCCGAGCTGCGTGTAGCCGTAGACGGTGCCGGTCGCACAGAGCGCCGCCTGCCAGCTGGACATGGCGTCGGACATGAGTTCACTGCCGGCCGTGACGCGTTCGGCGGAGCCGAGGGCACAGTTGATGCCGATCGGATTGAAGCCGAGCTTGACCGCGATGCGGTTCTTCCAGTTGGTGGAGGAGACCGGGGAGCCGGCGTTGACCTGGGTGTGGTCGGCGTACGGCTGGCCGTCCACGTCAAGGTGACCCTGCGGGACGATGACCAGCCAGCAGGCGCGCGGGGCGGTGACGCCGGCCTTGGTGACGGGCGCGCCGCAGCCGAGGTGCGGCGCCTCGTTCGAGGTCTGCACCTCGAAGAACTCGCTGCCCGTCCCGTCCGCACCCGTCCGGCCGAAGTCGATCTCGTTGGTGGTGTTGTAGTTGTACAGCGCGTTGTTCTGGGTGCCGCCGGTGATCAGGGTCCCGTCCACGGACTTGAACGGAACCTCGCCCAGTTGGCCGGGGACGGGACTGTACCCGTACGTGTCGTCCATGCCGTAGTTGGTGGGATCGGCACTGTAGGTGACGACCCGGGTGTCGTCGCGGGCGTTGCCGGGCCAGGAGGTCCGGTTGGTGGTCGGCGAGGCGCCGTACTCGCACTGGGTGCGCGACGGGCCGGGGTTGCCCGGGACCGTTCCGTCGTCGTCGCCCCAGCACTGCATGATCTGGACGAAGTCGGTGTTGAAGTAGCTGCCGGCGAACGTGGTGGGAGTGCCACCGGTCCAGGAGACCTGGACGGCCTGGTTGGTGAGGTTCTTCGTCTGGCTGACGGTGAACTTCATGCCGGCGAACTCGCCCCGGCCGGACACGGTGACCGCCGAGCCGGTGGACGGACTGACCGCGGCCGCGGCGGGTTGAGCCGCCTGGGCGGCGGCGGCGCCGAACAGGCCGCCTATCGCGGCTCCGGCGGCGAGGCGCAGCGTGAGGCCGCGCAGCCGGGCGAACCAGCTGTTTCCGGGATTGAGGGTGCCCATGATTCGCCTACTCACGCCGACGGGTTCTTCTGGGAGCCGAGCATCCGGGCGACGACGGCTGGTAACAGGACCAGTCCGAGCACGGCCAGCACGGCGAGCAACATCAGGGTCTGGGTGCCGCTCCAGCCGGTCTCGGCGGCGACGGTGACGGGGTCCGCCAGAACGACCGTTCCGTCCGTGGCCGTTCCGGCAGGGGCGCCGGTGGCGCCGCCCGACGTCGTCGGATTCTGACCGGTGACGGGGTCGACCGCGCCGGCCGCGCCGCCGGGCGTCGTCCCCCCGGTGCCGGGCTTGTCGTCGGTGCCGGGCGTGCCGCCGGTCGTCCCGCCGGAGCCGCCCGGCGAACCAGACGTCCCCCCGCCGCCGGAGCCGCTCGCGCCACCGCCGGTGGTGCAGGAATCGGCGCCCTTCTTGTCGCAGGCGCTGGGGAAGGGGGCGGTCTTCGCGAGCTTGTTGCTGCCGTCGGAGCTGAACGTGGGGTTGTTGCAGCCCTTGATGTTGATGTTCTGGGCAGCCACTCCCGGGATCCGGCGGATCTGGTCGAAACCGGCTTGGACCAGGTTGATCGGCAGCGGTGAGTAGCCGAGATCGGGCGCCTTCTGCTGCCCCTGGCACATGAAGTAGTACGCGAAGGCGCCGAGGGTCTTGCCCTTGGCAGTGGTGAAGATCCCCTGCACCTTCAGCGGAAGAATCATGTACGAGTAGCTGGACAGCGTGTAGTTGCGCCGGTCGTCGTCCGTGTAGACCTTCGACAGGTCCTGGGTGAGGTAGTCGGCGGAGTTCTTGTTGGGGTTGATCTTCGCCTTGAGTAGCGAGACGGCGACGTTCGAGGGGGTCGGCAGGGTGTAGTACCCCGCGTGGTTGAGCACCTTGGCGACCGGGAAGTGCGCGTTGAGCGCGTAGGAGTAGTTGACGTATCCGATCGCGCCCTCGCCGTAGCCCTGAGCGACGTAGCCGGCCACCCCGAGGTCGCCGGACTGGGCGATCATGCCGGGGACGGTCGGGAAGTAGGACGTCTCACCGCAGGCGCCGGCGCGGCCCACCCGCTTGCAGTACGCCTGCCACAGCGCCTTCTGCTGGCTGGCCATCCACAGGGTGAACTGGGCGGTGGAGCCCGAGCCGTCCGAGCGGACCACCGGCACGATGGTGCGGTGCGGAAGCTTCAAGCTTGGGTTGTCCGCGGCGATGGCGGCGTCGTCCCAGTAGGTGACGGCCCTGGTGAAGATCTTCGTGAGCACGTCCCCGGACAGCCGCAGGCTGGTGACCCGCTTGCCGCCGATGGTGAGGTGGTACATGAACGCCGTGCCGCCGGCCACGATGGGCATGTAGGCGTAACTGCCGGACGCCGGGTTCTCGGGGGCGGAGCCGTCGGTGGGGTGAGTCTGGAACGGGATGTCGGAGACCGCGAAGTCCGTGGTCCCGCTGAGGAACTGACGGCGGCCGTCGGAGGATCCGGTGCCGGCGTAGCTGATCCGCATGCCGTACTGGTTGACGTCCTTGCGCCACTGGTCCACGGCATTCTGGGCCCAGGTGGAGCCGGCGCCGGCGACCGGCGTGTAGCCGGCCGCGGCGGCGGCCGTCCCGGCGGACCCGAGCAGCACCGAGGCGAGGACGGACAGCAACGCGGTGAGCAGGCCGACGGTGCGGGCGGCGGCGCGGGGGTGGCGGGGCATCAGAGGTTCTCTCCGGTACGAGGATCGGTGCCCGCGCTCGCGGACGCCTCGCGGAACGGCAGGGACAGGGCGGGGCTGCGGAGTTTCGCGAACCGTTGTGCGTCGCGCTGGGAGGCGCGCGCGGCGCGGCGCGCCTTGCGCTTGGTCTGCTGACCCGGTCCGCGGCCGCCGATCACGCGGGCGATCGTGAAGAGCACCAGGACCAGTGCCATGAGAACCACCGCCGTGCCGAAAGCGCGGGCGATCATGGCGGGTTCAGGAGACTTGACGAAGGTGAAGACCGCCAGCGGCAGCGACACCATCGGTCCGTGCAACGGGTCGGCGTTCAGCCCCGTGTTGTATCCCGCGGTGAGCAGCACCGGAGAGGTCTCTCCGATACCCCGCGCGGTGCCCAGGATGACGGCGGTGGCCAGTCCGGAGCGGGCGGTGGGCAGCACCACATGCCAGACGGTGCGCCAGCGTGAGGCGCCGAGCGCCTCAGCCGCCTCGGTGAGGTTTCCGGGTACCAGTCGCAGCACCACATCGGCGGCGCGGATCACGATCGGCAACATCATCACAGTGATCGCGAAGCCGGCCGCGAGGCCGGACTTCTGCTGGCCCAGGATGAGGATCCAGGTGGCGTAGATCATCAAGCCGGCCACGATCGACGGCAGCGCCGTCATCGCCTCCACGATCGTGCGTACGAAGCGGGAGAAGCGGCCGCGTATCTGGTTGAGGTACACCGCGCAGGCCACACCGAGCGGAACGGTGATCACCAGCGCGATCGCGATCATGATCAGGGTGCCCAGGATCGCGTGGTCGATGCCGCCGAGCGTCAGCGGGTCCAGCGGGCCGGCGTTCTGCATGTCCTGGGTGAAGAAGTTGGGATGCGGCAGCGCCTCGCGGCCGCGCCACACGGTGAAGCCGATGACCAGGACGAGAGCGGTGAACAGCAGCGCCGCCGCCGACCACAGAACCACCGTCATCACCCGGTCGCGGACCGCCGGGCCGTCGTGCTCCAGACCGACCAGTACGGCGTAGATCACGAGGAAGACGAGGTACGCGGTGACCACGAAGCCGAGGGCCCCGGAGAGCGGGGCGATTCTGCCGAACAACAGCAGAGCGACGCTCAACCCGGACGCCCCGGCGCCCCACAGCGCCAGCACGTCGGATCGGGTGTTGCCGCCGACCCGCCGCGGCTGCTCGGGGGTCTCCGGGGCGGGCTCGCGGGACGGGAGGACGGTGGCGGGCACCGTCGTGGGCTCGGTCGTGACGGCTTCGGGCGCTTCCTGGATGGCGGTCATGTCACGCCTCGCTCTGCGCGCCGGACCGGGAGCGCGCCACGATCGTTGAAGCCGTGAAGTTGACCGCCAGCGTGAGTACGAACAGCGCCAGGCCCGCCGCCATCAGTGCCGACATGCCGAATTCGGAGGCGTCGCCGTAGTGCAGTGCGATCAGCGAGGACACCGAGTTGGTGCCGGTCTGCAGGATGTGCGGCTGGATGACGAAGACCGGAGAGATGATCAGGTAGACCGCGATGGTCTCGCCGAGCGCCCGGCCGAGGCCCAGCATCGTGCCACCGATGATTCCGCCGCGGCCGTACGGGAGCGTCACCGAGCGGATCATGCCCCAGCGAGTCGCGCCGAGCGCGTACGCGCCTTCCCGCTCGCCCGCCGGGGCCTGTGAGAAGACCTCCCGCATCACCGAGCACTGGATCGGCGTGACCATCAGCGCGACCACGATCCCGGCGACGAAGGCGGAGGCGGTGTACACGCTGGCGGAGGCCAGCGGCTGGCCGGGCTCCGTGCCGTCCACCTTCAGCAACGGGATCCAGCCGAACCAGTCGGACAGCCAGCGCGACAGGGTGATCACATGCTGCTGGAGGAAGAACAGCCCCCACAGCCCGTACACCACGGAGGGCACCGCGGCCATCAGGTCCACCATCGAGATCAGAGTCCGGCGCAGCCTTCGCGGCGCGACCTCCGAGATGAACAGCGCAGTGCCGAGAGCGAGCGGCAGCGAGACGAGGACGGCGACCATGGCGATCAGCAGCGTCCCGGTGAGGACGGCGGCGATGCCGAAGTCGTGCACATCAGGCTGCCACGCCGCGGTGGTGAGGAAGGAGAAACCGGTCGCCTTCAGCGCCTGAGTGGCTCTGAGCAGCAGGAACACCCCTACCGCCGCCATGATCGCCAGTACGGCGACCCCGGCCGCCGTCAACTGGTACCGGAAGATGCGGTCACCCAGCCCACGAGCGGCGTTGAGCCGGCGTGGAACGTCGTCCGGCTGCCGGCCCCCTCCCCAGGGCCTGCCGGGCACCGCGTCTGCGGAAGTCATGCGCGCTCTCTCCCCACGTCCGATACGCGAGCGATTCGCGCCGCGCCGAGGGTGATTGAACAGTCGGTCAATGTCTTGGTGCGCATGATGAGGTGACCGGATGATGAACATCGGACATTCAGGAGATAGTGGTTGATCGGTATACAAAATGACTAATATTGTCCATTTGTGTGGTTAGTGCGCGTCAAGCCTCACACGCCACGATCCTGCCGACTCCGCGCCGATCCATCAGACGAGTTCTGCACTGGTCGCAGTGGCGCCGCCGCCACCGAACCCGAGCTCGCCGATCCCGCTACCAGCGCAGATCCCAACCATGATCTGAAAATGTCACTGGTGCGCTAGGGGAGGCCGGCCTGCGCGGTGAGGATCCCGAGCGCCTGCTGGAGCGCGGCGACCTGATCAGGAGCGAGGGCGGCCGTGAGCTCCTCGTCGAGGGCGCGGGCCGCGGCCGCGCATTTGCCCAGCAGTTCACGGCCGTGCCCTCCCGCTCAGCGTCGTCGCGCTGGTGATGCTGGTGAGCGGAAGCTGCGCCGGGCTCGCCGCCTCCCGAGGCCGCCGCCCGGCGATCGTCTTCATCGCCCTCTACCTGGTCAGCACCGCCATCCAGCACCTCTGACCGCACACGGCCCCGCGGCCGGGGGCTCGCAGGGTCGGGAGCGACCTCGGGTCCCGCGTGTCACCCGCGTTTACGGGCCTCCGCCCGCATCTTCTGGAACATCTCGACCGGGTCAGTTGTCAGCCGGGCCCGTGATCACCCGATATCAGCGCTCGTCGACGACCTGGCCGTTCAGAGCGGTGGCGTCCTTGGTGAGGGCCATGGCCAGCGGCGCCTCCGGGAAGGTGGGGAGGGCGGCGAGGGCGGCGCCCAGCTGCTCGGCGGTCTCCCAGTGCCAGGTGTCGGTGTAGGTGCCGTCCTCGAGCTGGACGAGCACGACGTGGGTGAGCCCGGGATGTCCCTCCCGGACGGTCGCGATCAGCGAGCTCCGGCGGGCCACGAACTCCTCCCGGTCGGCGTCGGCGACGGAGTAGCGGTGCGAGCGGACTGCGGACATGTCGGTTTCTCCTTCTGCGCGTGGGCGTGCGCGTGAACGGGGTCGGGGTCGGGGTCGGCGGCGGGGATTACCAGCTGCCGGCGATCTGCCGGATCGGGGCGTTCAGGCGGTTGAAGAGGTTGGTGACGGCGGTCATCAGCAGGATCGAGGCCAGCTGCTGCTCGTCGAAGTGGTCGGCGGCGTTGTTCCAGACCTCGTCGGAGACGGCGTCGGCGTGGTCGGCCAGCCGGGTCGAGGCCTCGGCCAGCTCCAGCGCCGCCCGCTCGGCGTCGGTGTAGTACGGAGCTTCGCGCCAGGCGGCGACCAGGCCGATGCGCTCGTCACTCTCGCCGAGCTTGCGCAGGTTCTTCAGGCCGGCGTCGACGCAGAAGCTGCAGCCGTTGATCTGGCTGGCCCGCAGATGGATCATCTCCATGAGCTCCTGGGGGAGGCCCTGCGACTGAGCGGCCTTGATCAGCTCCTGGATCGGCCGCATCGCGGCGGGGATGATCGTGGCGGGGTTCTTCATCCGGGCTTCCATTGCGTTTCCTTCGTCTCGGTTCGTGTGAGATCAGATTGACTGCCCGGATTGATACATTCGCTATGCGCGCACGATGCGTGGCGATGGAGGGACGATGCTGCGCTTCACCCTGCTCGGCCCCATCCAGATGATCGTCGACGGCGAGCCGCTGACGGGCATCGCCCCACGTCACCGGGCCGTTCTGGCCTACCTCCTGCTCAATGCCGGCCGGGTGATCAGCATCGAGCGGCTGATCGACGCGACGTGGGGCCACGACCGGCCTGACACCGCCCGATCGCAGATCCATGCCTCGATCACCGCGATCCGCAAGGTGCTGCGTGGTGCGGGAGCCGTACGGCTCCTCGAGACGCGCGCCGGCGGCTACGTCGCGCAGCCGGAGCCCGGGCAGGTCGACGCGCAGGAGTTCACCGAGCTGGTAGCCGCCGGTGAGCTGCGCAAAGCCCTGGATCTGTGGAGCGGCGAGGCGCTGGAGGACGTGCACGCGCATTACGTCACCGGCGTCCGGGAGCTCTGGAACGACCGGCGGCTGTCGGCGTACGAACGCCTGGTGGAGGGCGAGCTCGCCGCCGGGCGGCACAACGATCTGCTCGACGAGCTCGCCGCCCAGGTGACCGCCGACCCGCTCCGCGAGAAGCTCAACGGCCACCTCGTCCTGGCCCTGCACCGGGCGGGGCGGCAGGCCGACGCCCTGGCCGCGGCGCGTTCTTACCGTACGGCTCTCGCAGACGAGCAGGGCCTCGACCCCGGGCACGCCTTCACGGAGTTGGAGCGGGCGGTCCTGGCCGACGATCCGGCCTTGCGCCTGGCCGACGCGGCACCAGTGAGTTCGGGCCCGCCGCGTCGCTCCACCTTCCTGCCCTACGACATTCCCGATTTCTCCGGACGGACCGCCGAGCTGGAGCGGCTCGTGGGCGAGCACCACGGGTCGGCGGTCGTCACGATCGACGGCATGGCCGGGATCGGCAAGACCACGCTCGCCGTCCACGTGGCCCACCGGTTGGCCGCCCGCCATCCGGACGGCCAGCTCTTCATCGACCTGCAGGCCCACGCCGCAGGCAGGGAGCCGATCGACGCCGCCGCCGCGCTGGAGGCCCTCCTCCGCCAGCTCGGGGTGCCCGCCGACCGCATCCCGGTCACACTCGTCGAGCGGAGCGCCCTCTGGCGCGCCGCGCTGGCCGATCGGCGCGTGCTCGCCGTACTGGACAACGCCTTCGACGCCGAGCACGTCCGCCCCCTGCTGCCGGGGCACTCCGACACCCTCGTCCTGATCACCAGCAGACGGCGGCTCGTCGACCTGGACGGCGCCCACGCGCTGTCGGTCGACGTGCTGGGCGAGGAGGACGCCGCCGAGCTGTTCGAGCGGATCGTGGGCGAACGCGCTCACCACGAGCCGGACGCCGTGCGCGAGGTGCTGCAGCTGTGCGGGCACCTCCCGCTCGCCATCCGGATCTCGGCTGCCCGCCTCCAGCACCGCCCGCGCTGGACCGTGTCCTACCTGGCGGGCCGGCTGCGAGACCATCGCCGGCTCCTGGACGGGGTTTCGGCGGCCTTCGCCCTCTCCTACGAGCACCTGGATGAGGCCGAGCGGCGCATGTTCCGCCTGCTCGGGCTGGTGCCCGGGCGCGACATCGACCCGTACGGCGCGGCCGCGCTGGCCGGGATCGCGCAGGACGAGGCGGAGGAGCTCCTCGAAGGCCTCCTCGACGCCCACATGCTCCTGCAGCTCGAACCCGGCCGCTACACCTTCCACGACCTGCTCCGCGAGCACGCGCGCTCGCTCGCCGAGGACGATGACGCCGTCCTGCGGCTGCTCACCTACTACCTGCACCGCTCCCGCGCCGCGGTGGACCGGCTCTTCCCCGACAGCCTCAGTCAGCGCGAAGGCACCCCCCTGCCGGCCGCCCCGATCGCGCCCATCCGCGACGCCGAACATGCGCTCGCCTGGCTCGACGCCGAACGCTCCAACATCATCGCGACCGCCGTCCAGGGACCCGAGATCTGCCTGGGCATACTGGCCCTGACGATGCGCCCCTATCTCGACCGGCAGGCACACCACGACGACGCGCTCACGCTCCACACCCTGGCGCTCCAGCGCAGCCGCAAGCTCGGCCACCTCCACCGCGAGTTCGAGGAGCGAGCGCTCGCCGACCTCGCGTGGACCTACTGGCGGCTCGGTGAGTACGGGCAGGCCGAGGAGCACGCCCACCAGGCCCTGGAGGCGTGCAAGCAAGCCGACGAACGGGCCCGGGCGCTGCTCACGCTGGGCAACGTGGCCCTTCGCCGGCGGCAGGACGCGCAGGCGGAGCAGTACCTCAAGCAGGCACTCGACCTCACCCGGATCGGCGCCGACACCTGGGGAGAGGCTCACGTGCTCGGCATCCTCGCCCTCGTCCTCGACCGGGCCGACCGTCCAGAGGAGGCCCGGCGCCATCTCGACCTGGCGCTGGCGCTCCACCGCAAGGTCGGAAACCCGGCCGGGGAGGCGGCGATCCTCAACCACCTCGGCGTCGTCCTCCGGCACCAAGGCGAGATCGCTCAGGCACGCGCCCGCCACGAGCAGGCCGCGGCCGTATACCGCAAGCTCGGCAACATCACCGACGAGGCGGCCGCACTCAACGGGCTGGCCGAGGCGGCGGACGACCCGGCCCGGGCGATCGAAGAGCACACGGCCGCGCTCGCACTCGCCGACCTGACGCGCAACCGGCCGGAGCAGGCGCGTGCTCACGACGGGCTGGCGCGCGCCCACCTCGCACTCGGGCACTCGGAGCAGGCCCGTGAGGATGGACGGCTGGCCCTCGGCCTTTACGGGGAACTCGGTGTTCCGGAGGCCGAGGAGGTCCGCACCTTCCTGGAGCATGCCGGAGAGTCCGCGAGGTAGGACCATCCGAGGCCGGGCAAGGACGGTGATCCGTCCATACTCTGAAGATCACTAGGATCGCCTAGTGATCTTCAGACGACGTCCGGCCGCAGCCCTGCTCGGGACGCTGGCCGCCCTCTCCTTACTTGGTGTGCCCCCCGCGCACGCCGACGAGACCACCCCGACGGAACCGCCCAAGGTCGAGCTGGTCCTCGACATCAGCGGCTCGATGCGGGCGCGCGACATCGAGGGCCACAGCCGGATCTCGGTGCTCCAGCAGTCCTTCAACGACGTGCTGGACGCGCTGCCCGCCGAGGCCCAGGTCGGCATCCGCGTCCTCGGCGCCACCTACCCCGGCAACGTCAAGGCCGTGGGCTGCAAGGACACCCAGCAGCTGGTGCCGATCGGCCCGATCGACAAGCTGGAGGCCAAGACCGCCGTGGCCACCCTGCGCCCCACCGGCTTCACCCCGGTGGGCCTGGCGCTGCGCGCCGCCGCTCGGGACCTGGGAACCGGCGAGACCACCCGCAGAATCGTCCTGATCACCGATGGCGAGGACACCTGCGCCCCGCCCGACCCGTGCGAGGTCGCCCGGGAGCTCGCCGCGCAGGGCACCCACCTGGTGGTGGACACCCTCGGCCTGACCCTCAACGACAAGGTGCGCAGGCAGCTCACCTGCATCGCCTCCGCCACCGGCGGCACCTACACCGCCGTCACCAGCAAGACCCAGCTGACGAACCGGATCAACCAGCTGGTGGACCGCGCCGCGACCACCTACACCCAGACCCCGGCTCAGGTGGACGGCACCGACAACTGCACCGGCGCCCCACTGCTGAACCCCGGCGCCTACACCGATCGGGAGCAGTTCCAGGAGCACCGCTGGTACCGGGTCCCGGTCCGCGACGGCCAGGAGTTGCGGGCCTCCGTCAGCGTCTCCCTGGACCGCGCGCTCAACCGCGACTACGGCGTGCTGCTGCGGGCCGTCTCCCAGGACGGCCGGGAGCTGGTTCGCGGCACCGACGCGGGCAGCGGCCGCACCGATGTGCTCTCCACCGGCCTGCGCTGGTCCGCCGAGCAGGACGCTCCCGACCAGACCGTCTGCCTGGTGGTCAGCAACTCCTTCTCCTCGCCCACCGCCACCAGCGCCGCAACGCCCGGTATGCCGCTGGAGTTGACCGTCGGCGTCGTCGACTCATCCCCCGCCCCCAACGGCCCGGACCTGGGCCGCGGCTGGGGACTGCTCGGCCTGCTGGCCCTCGCCGGTCTGGTGGGTGGCCTGCTCTTCGGCTGGCTGGCACGCTGGCGGGTCTCGATCTGGAGGGCGAACTGACGATGCGTACAACTTCCATCCGCCGCTGCGCCGGGGCGCTGTCCGCCGCCGCAGCCGCACTGCTGCTCTCCGCCGGTCCGGCGGCCGCCGACACCGCCTCTCCGTCGCCGTCCCCGTCGGAAAGCCTGGCGCCGGTGACCACGGCCGGATCCTCCTTCCTCACCGCGACCGCCGTCCAGCCCGGACAACCGGTGCAGTTGGCCGGCTCCACCGGCGACTACCTCTACTGGTCGTTCACCGCCGAGGCCGGGCAGACCGACAAGATCGCGATCACCGTCACCCTGCCGCCCACAAGCTCCCGGCACGGCGCATCCAACTGGGCCGTGGACGTCTTCGACGGGCTCCGCCGTCGCCAGGCCTGTACGGCGGGCGCCCAGACGCCGACCGCTGCGGCCGACGCCGCATCGGTCACTCTGGGCTGCACCCTGCGGCAGGTCCGCGCCTGGGCCGAGCCGTGGTCCGGCGACCCGCTGCCCGGCACCTACTACGTCCGACTGGCCGTCACCGGACTGCCTGAGCAGGACCTGGGCCTGCCGATGCAGGTGGCGATGCGGATCACCACCCATGACAGCGACGACATCCAGCCGGAGGGCGGCGAACTCAAGGCCTCGCTGACCCAGCCGGTCACCGCCGGCACGGTACTGACCTCGGCGCCGCCGGTCGTGGCCGAGGAGAAGAAGGACACCGGCTGGAACTGGGACTGGCTCCCCGACCTGTCGGCCCGCTGGGCCTGGACCGCCATCGGCGGTGCCATCGCGGCCGTCACCGGCGTCGGCGGCTACAGCCTCACCCGGCATCCACGTCGGCGCATCTCGAATCCCGACGGCTTCAACCGCCTTTCGCCGACTACACGTCAAGATCATCCCGTGAATATCACGTGAACGACGGCCGAGGCCTCCTCAAGGCGGCCTGCGGCCGACTCGCTGGGGGGAGGCGCATGATGGCGGTCATATCGCACTCCTGTGTCACTGCGCCCAACCGTGTGCGATGGACGGGCGTCTCATGGGGTACGAACCCCTCCCCCCAGCCCCCCTGGAGCAACCATGGCCGACGAGCCGGACACCTTCCACATGGGGCAAGCACCAGAACCAGTCACTGCGCCCTCGAAGAATGACATCTCGTGGTTTGGCATCATCATCTGCGGAGCGGTCGCTGACTCTCCTGGTCACCGCCGGCGTCATGATCGTCACCAACCGCGAGGACACGCAGACCCCGTGCGACGGGGCGATGCGCCTCGTCCAGCAGGTGAACGACGCTGCGCCGCATCGAAGCGGCGTGCGCGTAACCCCCGGTATACGCCAAGCCCGGCGATTCGGCCGGGCTCGATGCGGAGCAGGGGGCGACAATCTGTTCCCATCGGCCGGCCGCGGGCAGTGGTCACGCGGCGGCCGAAGGGTCCTTCCTGGTCAGCGGAGAGCGTGGGATTCGAACCCACGAGACCGGTCACCCGGCCTAGCGGTTTTCAAGACCGCCGCCATCGTCCACTAGGCGAGCTCTCCAGATGACGCCCGCGAAGACGTCATGCTGCACCATACTCTCTCACCGCCTGTGTAATCCCCGCGACCGCATATCAAACGATCTTCCCCGGGCATCCGCGGTGGTGAGAGCGCCTACAGCTGGTCGGGGATCTCAGAGAACCTGCGCTCCCCCAGCGCGTGCGGCCCGGCGAAGCCGTCGCCCACGCTGGCCGCCAGCTTCAGGTACGCCTCCCGTGTCGCCTCCTGGAGCCGCTCGAGGTCGATCTCGGCGCCCTCCTCCAGGTGAGGGTCGTAGGGCACCCGGATGACGGCCCGGCATCGAGCGGTGAAGTGCGCCTCCAGCCTGTCCAGATCCACGGTCGACTTCGACCGCGGCCGGACGCTGCACAGCACCACGGTCGCCGCCCGCACCAGGTCCCCGTAGTTGTGAGCCTCCAGCCAGTCCAGCGTCGCGGAGGCCGCCCGGGCACCGTCGACGGACGGCGAGCTGATCAGCACGATCTGGTCGGCCAGCCCGAGAACGCCGGACATCGCGGAGTGCAGCAGCCCGGTCCCGCAGTCGGTGATGCAGATCGAGTAGAAGTTCTCCAGCACCTGCGAGACGGCGGCGTAGTCCTTCGCGCTGAACGCCTCGGACACCGACGGATCGCGGTCCGACGCCAGGATCTCCAGCCTCGACGGAGCCTGCGACGTGAACGCCCTTATGTCCACGTACCGCTTGATCTGCCCGCGCTCGTTGAGCAGGTCGCGTACGGTCGCCGCCGTCTCAAGCTCGACCTTGTCGGACAGGGTTCCGCGGTCAGGGTTCGCGTCGACGGCGATCACGCGGTCGCCGCGCACCTGGGCCAGCGTCGCACCCAATCCCACCGTCGTGGTCGTCTTGCCGACGCCGCCCTTGAGGCTGAGCACGGCCACCCGGTGGTGCCCCGTCGCGACGGGCGTCCTGGCCCGGTTGACCAGCTCGCGGCGCCGCCGTACCTCTGAAGGCTCGCCCGGCTTGATCCAGCCGGCCGACGCCTTGTAGACGAGCCGGCGCCAGCCGCCCTTGGGAGCGTTCCTGCGGCCCTTGAGGAGGCTGACCGGATCGAGGCTGTCCGCCGACGGCTTGTTGCCCGCGACGGACCGCGACGGAACGTTGAACGCCGCCGGCGGCGGCGGAGCCTGACGGCGGCGCGCCTCGTACTGCGGGCGATCGTCGGTGTCGACCCCGTCACGCTCGTACGGCCGGCGCTCGTCGACGGCCAGATCCTCCCGGAGGGAGCCGGAGAACGGGTCGTCCTTGACCGGGGGCTTGGGCTCCACCACCGGAGTCGTGACGTGGAACGTCGCGTCCGGGCCTGCGAAGCCGTCCGACCGCTCCGCGGGGAACAGCCGATCCGTCCGGAAGGAGTGCTCCCCCGAGACCGCGGCGGAACGGTCCGGCGCGAACGGATCCGCCGGAGCGGCCTCTCCGGGGAAACGCTCCCCAGGGAACCGCTCACCGGGGAAGCGCTCGGGACGTGCCTGCTCGCCTGTGAAGGACTCGGCGCGCAGGGCCTCTCCGGGGAAGGACTCGAAGTGGTCCTGCGCCGCGGCCCTGTCCGCGGGCAGCCGCTCGGGCATGCTCGGCCACTCGGAGGGCGCGGCCCTCTCCACCGAAGGACGTGAATCCGCGGGCTCCGCAGGTGCGATCGGTACGGCCGGCTCCAGCCAGCCCCGCAGCGGTTCCTCAGCTCCTGAAGCAGTCGCCGAGGCGGACGTCGAGGAAGAAGGCGACTCCCCAGCGGGCGCGGGAGATTCGGAAGCCGCACCGCCCGGCTTGCGGGTATCGGCGTCGGCGAAGGCGCCCAGGCTGAAGGAGTCGGTGTCCGCGGGAGAGTCGTTGAAGGCGCCCTTGCCGAAGCCGCCCCCGAAGCCCGATCCCGAGATGGACTCCTGGTCGCTGCCGGACGGCTTGGTCGTCCCCATCGCGTCGACGTCCTCGCGGGGCGCGGCCCGCTCGGTGTCCTCCTCCGTGGGCGCTCCGGCGAGGGCGCCGCTCAGCGCGGACGTCCGGAACGCGGACCCGAACGGGTCGAACGGGTCGATGGCCGGCTCGGCCGGGCGTTCCGGCGATTCGGCGCGGTCACCCCGAGTGGCCGGCTTCGGCACGACCTCGACGGGCAACGCGGCGGACCCGAGGGCCGGTTCGGCCGCGGAATCCTTGCTGCCGATGTCCTCACCGGGCGGAGCGGCCACGGCGGCGTCGTCGGCCACGGCCACGGACGCGGAGCCGTACATCGAGTCGACCGCGTTGCGGAACAGCGCGCCCGACGCGGGCTCCGACGGGACGAGGCTCCACGGGTCCTGGGGGTACGGCGAAGGGGCCTCGCGGCCTGCCGGCTGGGCGGGAGGAGCCGCGGGGGAAGACGCGCCGGGAGACGCGGCGGACGCAAGGGTCGCGGAAGTGACCGCGCTCACCGCGATCTCCACCTCGTCGGGCATTTCCTTGATCGCGTCCAGCCATGCGAGCTGGTCCTCTAGAGAATGAGGATCCTCTCGATCATGTCTCGCCACCGTGTACCCCCTCGGGATGGGCTAAAAGGGCAGCAAACACATTGGAGATTAGCGTCCCGTATTACGCTGAATGCGGGCAACCGTTGAGTTCGACCGCCACGCTACTTTAGGTGACATGCGTGCGATTGTGATTTCCGAGCCCGGCGGACCCGACGTCCTGGACTGGCGAGAAGTGCCCGATCCGCGTCCCGCCGCAGGTCAGGTCGTCATCGACGTGACGGCGTCCGCGGTCAACCGGGCCGACATCCTCCAGCGGCAGGGCTTCTATCCGCCTCCCAAGGGCACCTCTGACATCCTCGGCCTCGAGTGCTCGGGCGTGATCGCCGAGATCGGCGACGGCGTCGAGGGGTTCTCCGTCGGCGACCGGGTCTGCGCGCTGCTCGCAGGCGGAGGGTACGCCGAGCGCGTCGCCGTCCCGTGGCAGCAGGTCATGCCGGTCCCCGAAGGGCTCGCACTGGACGTGGCCGCCTCCCTTCCCGAGGTCGCCTGCACAGTCTGGTCGAACGTCTTCATGACCGCCAGACTGCGCAAGGACGAGACCCTGCTCGTCCACGGCGGCGCGAGCGGGATCGGCACCATGGCCGTCCAGCTTGCCAAGGCGTTCGGTTCGCACGTGCTCGTCACCGCCGGGTCCGACGACAAGGTGCAGCGCTGCCTCGACCTGGGTGCGGACGAGGGCGTGAACTACCGGGAGGAGGACTTCGCCGAGAAGTTCAAGAACCGGGCCGACGTCATCCTGGACATCATCGGCGCCAAGTACCTCCGCCAGAACGTGGACGTGCTCAAGATCGGCGGACGGCTGGTCCTCATCGGCATGCAGGGCGGAACGGTCGGCGAGATCGATCTCGGCAAGCTGATGGGCAAGCGGGCCTCGATCTCCGCGGCCGGTCTGCGCGTACGCCCGGTCGATGAGAAGGGCGTCATCTGCCGCGGCGTCGTGACCAACATCTGGCCGCTGATCAGCGCCGGAGCGATCCGTCCGGTGGTGCACGCGGAGGTCCCCATGGCCGACGCCACCGAGGCTCACCGCATGCTCGAGGCGAGCGAGCACATCGGAAAGATCCTGTTGGTCCGGTGAGCTAGGTTGGATCGCGAGAGCAGGAAAGCGAGCCTGGCCGCTCAGCGAAGCAGGCCGCCGGCGGCCGGCACGGGGCGGGGCGAGCCAGGAAGCGAATCAGGAGTGGTAATCGACCCATGAACGCAGACGAGAGCACCCCACAGATCGTGGTCGTGGGGCCCGAGGGCCTCTCGGTCTCCGGCGACGGCGGCAAGGAGAGCGAGCAGGAGGAACGGTCCGTCGCCGAGCTCGTCGAGCAGCCGGCGAAGGTCATGCGGATCGGCAGCATGATCCGTCAGCTTCTCGAGGAGGTGCGCGCGGCCCCCCTTGACGACGCCAGCCGCAAGCGCCTCAAGGACATCCACCAGAGCTCCATCAAGGAGCTGGAGGACGGGCTCGCCCCAGAGCTCGTCGACGAGTTGGAACGGCTTTCGCTCCCCCTCACCGACGACAACGGCGCCCCCCCGAGCGACGCGGAGCTGCGGGTCGCTCACGCCCAGCTCGTCGGCTGGCTCGAGGGCCTGTTCCACGGCATCCAGACCACCCTGTTCGCCCAGCAGATGGCCGCACGGGCGCAGCTGGAGCAGATGCGCAGGGCGCTTCCCGGCGGCATGACCCAGCAGAGCCCCGACGAGGCGACCCACCGCGGCGGCGGCCCCTACCTGTAGGGCTTTCGCCCGACGCCCCCGAACACGTCAGAACAGATCCTCAAGAATCCGGGCGACTCCGTCGTCGTTGTTGGCCGCCGTCACGTGATCGACGGCGGCCAGCACGTCCTTGTGGGCGTTCGCGACGGCGTACGACGTGCCGGCCCAGGTCAGCATCGGCAGATCGTTGGGCATGTCCCCGAAGGCGACCACGTCGGCCGGCTTGATCCCCAGATCGCCGGCGAGCGCGGCCAGCGCCGTGGCCTTGGTCACTCCGTAGGCGCTCATCTCGATCAGCCCCCGCCCACTCGAGTGGGTGGGCGTCACGAGGTCTCCGACGACGTCGAGCGCCTTGCGCTGCAGGTCGTCCGGATGCATCGACGGATGCAGGGCGAGCAGCTTGGCGCACGGCCGCGAGGTCAGCGTCGACGTCTCCACCCGCTGCCCGTTCACCCTCTGAGCGTCCCAGCCGCCCACCGGGAAGTCCGACTCGTGGGCGAAGCCCTGTTCGTACTCGACGGAGAACGCGAGGCCGTCGATGTGGTCCCGCAGCCGCCGGACGGACTCCTCCAGGACGTGAGGGGCGATCAGGTGGGACTCCACGATCACCTCGGTGTGGAGGTCGTAGACGAGGGCTCCGTTGGCGCAGATCGCCAGCCCCCGATGTCGTACGGCTCCCGCGACGGCGTGCATCCAGCGGGGCGGCCGCCCGGTGACGAAGACCAGCGTGCCGCCGGCCTCCTCCACTCGCGCGAAGGCGGCGGCCGTCCGAGCGGAGACGCTGCCGTCGGAGTGCAGCGCGGTGCCGTCGAGATCCGTGGCGACGAGACGAGGGCTGGTCATGACGCGTTCCAGTTTGCACGCTGTTATGCGTTGGCACACCTTCGAGGGGTGCCTGGAAGAAGAAATCTCACCCAGAGATGGAACACCAACGCGCGCCATAGTGTTAGATGTGATGGCGTTGTATTAGCTGTTCCCGTAGCGAAAACCAGCTTGACTGTTATGAGCCACCCGGGGAGCTGTGCGACACACCGGGGCCCACGAGGTGTGGTGCCCCAAGATTCACTTCCTTAGGGAGAGCATTAATGGCTCAGGGAACCGTCAAGTGGTTCAACGCTGAGAAGGGCTTCGGCTTCATCGCACCGGACGGCGGCGAGCCCGACGTGTTCGTGCACTTCTCGGCGATCTCCGGCTCCGGGTACCGCAATCTGGAGGACGGCCAGCGGGTGGAGTTCGAGGTCACCTCGGGCCCCAAGGGTCCGCAGGCTTCCAACGTGCGGGCGATCTGACCCACTGACTCACTGAAGGCGGGGTTCGCATTGCGAACCCCGCCTTTGGTGTGTTCGGGCCAGACCATTCGTCTACTCGTGAACGCTCTCGGGGAACACGAAGGAACGCGGCGAATGAGTTAGGTACACCGAGTAAACGTTTTTCCGGACCGCTCCATCCGGACACGGACCACACTTTCCCCGCTTAGCGCGCAATCGCCGATTACGCGCTAAGCGGACAGGAAATCAGCGCGCGACCCGCCCCTTGATCGGCTCGAGGATGTCGAGCCCGACATACGGCCGCAGAGCCTTCGGAACGATGACCGAACCATCCGCCTGCTGGTGGTTCTCCAGAATGGCGACGATCCACCGAGTGGTCGCGAGAGTGCCGTTCAGCGTGGCGACGTGCTGGGGCTTTCCGTCCGCGTCCCGATAGCGGACCCGCAGCCTGCGCGTTTGGAACTCGGTGCAATTGGACGTCGAGGTGAGTTCGCGATAGCGGCCCTGGCTCGGCACCCAGCCCTCGCAGTCGAACTTCCTGGCCGCGGACATGCCCAGGTCGCCCGCCGCGACATCGATCACGCGGTAGGGGACCTCGACCTTCTCGAGCATCTCCTTCTCCCAGGCGAGCAGCCTGAGGTGCTCCTCGTGCGCGTCCTCCGGCGGGCAGTACGAGAACATCTCGACCTTGTCGAACTGGTGGACGCGGATGATGCCCCGCGTGTCCTTGCCGTACGAGCCGGCCTCGCGGCGGAAGCAGGACGACCAGCCCGCGTAGCGCAGCGGCAGCGCACGGGGGTCGAGGATCTCATCGGCGTGGTAGGCCGCGAGCGGCACCTCCGACGTGCCCACGAGGTAGAGGTCGTCATCGGGCAGGCGGTAGATCTCCTTGTCGTGGGCCACGTGGAAGCCGGTGCCCTGCATCGACTCCGGCTTCACCAGCACGGGAGTGATCATCGGGATGAAGCCGGCCTCGACGGCCTGCTGCATCGCCATGTTCAGCAGACCCAGCTGGAGCCGCGCGCCGACGCCCTTGAGGAAGAAGAACCGGGCACCCGACACCTTCGCGCCGCGCTCCACGTCGATCGCGTCGAGCAGTTCCCCGAGCTCCAGGTGGTCCCGGGGCTCGAAGTCGAAGTCCGGCTTGTCCCCGACCTCTTCGAGCACGACGTAGTCGTCCTCGCCGCCGGGGGGCGCGCCCTCCTCGACGAGGTTGGGCACGCTCAGGGCGAGCCGGTCGAGCTCGTCGCCGAGGGCGGCCGCCTCGGCCTCCGCCGTCTTCACCTGCGAGGCGAGGTCCTTCGCACGGTCGAGCAGCGCCGCGCGCTCCTCACCCGAGGCCCGCGACACCGACTTGCCGATGCTCTTCTGCTCGGCACGCAACGATTCGAAGCCACTGAGGGCGCTACGACGGCGCTCATCGAGGGAGAGCAGCGCGTCGACGACCGTGTCGTCCTCGCCCCGGGCGCGCTGCGACGCCCGGAAACGGTCAGGTTCCTCGCGAAGGGTACGCAGGTCAATCACGGATCAAGGCTACCGGAGCCGGTACGGCCACCGCCCGCCACCGGCCGTGCGGCCCTCGTCCGATCCCCGGTCCGGGGGACGTCAGACCCGGCCCTCGCGGATGCGGCTCAGCCAGCCGGCGGCCTCGGAGAAGTCCGTGTCGGCCGTGCCGCGCTTGATCTGCGTGCTGACCTGGTCGGCGCGGGGATAGCTGCCGAGGAAGCGGACGTCGTCGGACAGGCGGCGCAGACCGGAGATGGCCTCGCCCACCCGCGCGTCGGCGATGTGGCCTTCACAGTCGAAGTGGAAGAAATACCGGCCGATGCCGTCGCCGGTGGGGCGGGACTCGATCCGGGTCAGGTTGACGCCACGGACCGCGAACTCGCTCAGCATCTCCAGCAGCGCGCCGGGATGGTCGTCCCTGAGGTAGACGACCAGCGAGGTCCGGTCGGCGCCGGTCGGCTGGGGCAGCTCGCCGGGCGGGCTCACCTTGACGAACCGGGTGACCGTGTCGGACCGGTCACCGATGCCGGCGGCGACCTGGACCAGCCCGTAGTACTCGCCCGCTATGGCCGGGCTGATCGCCGCGTCGTACGGCGAGCCGGGGGCGGCCACCTCCTGAGCCGCGGCGGCGGTGGACGACGACGCGACCACCACGGCGCCGGGCAGTTCACGCTCGACGAACCCGCGGCACTGGGTGTGCGCCGCCGGGTGGGTGATGACCCGCTTGATGTGCCGCATCTCGGTGCCGGGACGCGCGAGCAGGTAGAACTCGACCGGCAGCAGAAGCTCTCCGGTGATGAGGAGCGGCTGTCCCCAGGCGAGCTCGTCGAGGGTCTGGGTGATCGCCCCCTCCACCGAGTTCTCCAGTGGGACGACGGCCCCGCCGGCCTCGCCACGGCGAGCGGCGTCGAGAGCGGCGCCCACGTTGGCGCAGGGCACGCCCTCGGCGTCGGGCGCCAAGATCCGCAGGGCGGCCTCGCAGAAGGTGCCCTGTGGTCCAAGGTAGGCGAGTTTCGACATACGACCAGGTTAGCCGTACAGAGGAGTCGCACGTCGCACCTTCGCCGGCCCCCTCCGATCAGCGGGAGGTGACCGTCCATTGGCGGCGCGTCCGCTGGGGCTCGACCTCCGGGCCGAGGCCGAGCCGGGCCGCCCGCACGGCCTGCTCCTCCTCGGGCGAGAGCGGCTGGCCACCCTTGCCCGCGTAGACGGACCGGACGTAGGTGCGCGTCTCGGACCGGCCGTTGATCGAGGTGAGCACGACGCCGTCACCGAAGCCGTTGATCAACGCCACGGAGAACGAGAGCCGCCCGGTCATCTCCTCGAGAGCGTCGTACCGGTACACCGCCACATCGCGGATGGCTCTGCTGTCGACGGCGCCCTCGACGGCGCTGCGCCGGGCCAGGGCGTCGAGACACTCTTCCACGGAGGCTCGTGCACTCCTGAGCGCGAGCAGGCCGATCGCCACACCGGTCGCACCCGCGAGGGCGCCGACCATCACCACCACGGTAACCAGCACGCCACCGAGCGTAACGACTCGGTCAAGGCACCGCACGGAGAACCGGAGACCCGGCTCGATCGGCGTCCCTCCGCCGCGGCAACCAGGAGGCGAGCAGCCAGACGAGGCCGATCGCGCCGAGGCCGAAGGCGTCCTGCACGATCTTGCCGACGACCGGGCTCACGACCGGGATCTCCAGGGCCTTGATCGACACGCCCCACCAGGGAATGGGCAACACGTAGTAGAGCCACGCGCCCGCGGCGACCAGCAGTCGCGTACGGTCCCTCCCCGCGCCCGCCAGCGCCGCGATCACGATGACGACCCAGGCCAGGTGGTGGATCCACGCCACCGGCGAGAGCAGCACGGCCATCAGCCCCGTCAGCGCGACTCCCGTCATCGGGTCGCCGGCGCGGAACGCCCTGCGTGCGTGGCGGAAGCCGTACCAGCCGATCGCGGCGGCGGCGGCGAGCCAGATCACGGCGGTCAGCCAGCCGGGCAGGTAGAGCCTGAGCAACATGCCGCGCAGCGACTGGTTGGTCGTGGCGGCGTTGGCCCCCAGGCGCTCCGAGTCGAGCAGGGCCGAGAACCAGAAGTCCTTCGCGTCGTCGAAGATGGCCAGGAACGGCAGGATCGTGAGCAGGCCGGCCGTGAAGACCGCCATGTACAGGGCACGCCTCTGCTCGGGGTCCCCGTCGCGCCGCGGAAAGCCCGTGACGGCCAGGTAGATCAGGAACACACCCGGCGTGAGCTTCACGGCGGTCGCCAGGCCGATCAGCATCCCGCGGGGCCACCACGGCTTGCGGACCACGCAGTCGAGCAGGCACAGCGCCACCAGGAAGAGGTCGACCTGGCCGAACCTGACCTGGTCCCTGATGGGCATCAGGTACATGCACGCGGCGGCCAGCAGGCCGAACAACACGGGTACGGCCAGGCGCCCGCTGAAGCGCTTGAGCAGGGGCCGGAAGGAGTGGCCCACGGTGACGGCGAGGGCCACCACGATGCCGATCGTCCACACCCATTGGGCCGCGGGCCAGGACATCTCACCCAGCGGAACCGCCAGCATCGCCGAGAACGGCGGATAGGTGAAGGGCAGCAACTGCGGCGCGGGAGTGATCACGTCGTAGACGGGCAGGCCGAGCAGGAGCGCCGATCCGCCCGTACGGTAGACGTCCAGGTCGACCAGGCGCTGGTCGGCGGGATTGCTCAGCCAGTAGGCGATCAACGGGGTGGCCGCGACCGCGATGATCAGCAGCGAGATCAGGTAGCGGGGCCACGCCCGCACCGACCTCACCACCGCGGTCATCCGGCCAGTCGTCATCATGAGGGAGGCTACCGTGGACTCTGTCCTGTTCCTGTCTCTACGTTGTCCGATCGCCAGCGGGGATCGGCGCGGTGTTCCGCGTCCTTCCTCCGCCTGACCATCTTGTCGTTCGCCCGTCCAGTCCGAGATTGTTCGCCCGTCCAGTCCGAGATTGTTCGCCCGTCCAGCCCGAGCCGAGGAGCCCGCGAACCGTGCACGGCGCTCAGCGATCCACAGCGGTCCGTCATCTGATCCTCATCGCGGCCGCGCTCGTCGCGCTGCTGTCCGTGGTGGGAATCGGGGTGGGCGCCGCCCTACCCGCCTCCGCGTCGTCCTCCGGCTCTCCCACGGGCCGCGTGGTCCTGATCGGAGTCCCCGGCCTGCGGTGGGACGACCTCGACCCGGCGCGTACGCCCAACCTGTGGGCCCTCGCGGGGAAGGGCGGCGTGGCGTCGCTCTCCACGAGAACGGTTCCTCCGGATGGCCTGCCGGTGACCTGCCCGGCGGGCGGCTGGCTCACGGTGTCGGCAGGGCAGCGGGCGGGGACGGGCGGCGACTCGTGCACGCCTCTTCCCGGTCCCGTCGCGGCGCCGGACGGCTCGGCGGCCGTCCCCGGCTGGGCCGCGCTGGTCTCGTTGCAGCGGGCGGGCTCGTACAAGGCGGACATCGGCCTGCTCGGCCAGACGATCATCGATGCGGGAGGGCGTGTCGCCGCGATCGGGCCAGGGGCCGGTCTCGCGGCAGCCGACAAGTCCGGAAAGATCCAGAAATATGCTGCCAATCCGGGTGAGCTGCCGGATCTGACCCCGTACACCGTCGTGTTCGCGGAAGCGGGAGAGATCGCCCAGGTCTGGAACCAGGAGGGGGACGCCCGCCGGAGCGCGGCGGCCGCCGCCGATCGCACGGTCGGCTCGGTCCTCGCCCACGTGCCGGCGGGCTCGACGGTGCTCGTCGCGGGCCTGTCCGACTCCGGCGCCACCGCCCATCTTCACGTGGCCATGGCCACCGGCCCCGCCGGGTCTGCTGGCCCCGCCGGCTCTACGGGCTCTACGGGCTCTACGGGCTCTACGGCGGGGCTCGAGCCGTACGGTGCGGGGTGGCTGACCGCGACCTCCACCCGGCAGGACGCGCTGGTCACCCTCACCGACCTGACCGCGACCGTCACCCACGTCCTCGGGATCGCCACCCCGGAGGGAGTCGTCGGCCGGCCGTGGCAACCGGACGGCGCGGCGGACGGCACGGCGAAGGACTCCGTCGCCCGGCTCGCGGACGCCGATCTCGCCAGCCAGGTGCTCAAGCAGGTGCGAGAGCCGTTCTTCCTGGTCCTCGTGGTGGCGCAACTGCTCTTCTACGCGCTCGCCGCCGTCGTGATGCGACGCTACCGGCGGATGTTCGTGCCCGCCCAGATCGTCGCGGTGGTCAGCGCCGCGGTCCCGGTGTCGACCTTCCTGGCGCAACTCGTGCCGTGGTGGAGCCTGGCCCACCCGATGGCCGCGTTGTGCGGCACGATCCTGGTCATGGCCGGGGCGATCGCCGGAGTGGCCTTCGCCGGGCCGTGGCGGGGGCACGTACTCGGGCCGCTCACCGTGGTCGCCGGGGTGAGCTCGCTCGCCCTGCTCATCGACGTGATGACGGGGTCGAGACTCCAGGTGAACGCCGTGACGGGTTATGAGCCGGTGACGGGCGGCCGCTTCTACGGCTTCGGGAACATGGCCTTCGCCGTCTACTCGACCGGCACGATCCTGCTGCTGGCGGGGCTCAGTCAGGCTCTGCGGCGGTGGCGGGGCCCGGCGCTGGTCCTGTGCCTGGCCTACGGGCTACTGGCGATCGTCGCGGACGGCTGGCCGGGCTGGGGGGCCGACTTCGGCGGCGTGCCGTCGTTCATTCTCGGGTTCGCCGTGTTCATGTTGCTGCTCACCGGCCGGAGGGTGTCCGTCATCCGGCTGGCGGTGATCGGCGCGGGCGGAGTCCTGGCCGTGGGGCTGATCGCCGTCGCCGACTGGCTGCGGCCGGCCGACCAGAGGACCCACCTCGGGACGTTCGTCCAGCAGGTCGTCGACGGCGAGGGCGGATCGGTCGTCGGCCGCAAGCTGGGGGCGATGCTGCACACCCTGGGGAACCTGCCCCTGACCCTGCTCTCGCTGGTCGCCCTGGCCTTCCTGTTCCTCGTGCTCTCCCGGCCCTCGAAGTGGGGGGCGCCGGCGCTCAGTCAGGCGTACGGCCACGCGTCCGCGTTGCGGGCCGGGCTCCTCGGCACGCTCACCGCGGCCCTGGCCGGGTTCCTCGTGAACGACTCCGGCGTCGCCATCCCGGCGATGGCCCTGACCGTGGCCGTCCCGCTCACGCTGGCCGCGTCCGTGCGCGCGCTCCAGCTCTCCACGCCCACCACGCCAGACCGATCGTCAGCGCAAGCAGACTCCATGGCACGACCTGCGAACGGACCACGGTGACCAGCCAGCCCAGGCCGTCGGGCTGATCCATCTGCCTCGCCGGCAGATATCCGAGGGACAACACGGCCAGCCGTACGACGAGGAAGCCGTCGAGCGCCGGGCAGGCCACCATCGCGAGCAGGGCGAAGGCCAGCCCGTCGTACCACGGCAGCACGTAGGGCGTGGCGAACAGCCAGGCCACGCCGAAGGCGAGCGCCACCCGTGGGGCGTCGAGCTCACCCTCCCGCCGGAAGGCCCTGACCAGCAGGAGGGCCAGGGTCGCGAGCAGGGCGTAGGAGCCGAGCTGGATCCACACCCGATAGGCGCCCGGACCGATGAGTGACTGGGCCGCGTGCTGGACGAGCTTCCAGGGCGTCGCCAGCGACAACGACTGGCTGGCGTTGCGGACCTGGTCGAGCGAGTCGGGCCCCGCGAGTAGGTAGGCCACGAGCACGGTCAGCGTCGCCGATCCCGCGACGATCGCCAGCTTTCTCGGCGACCTCCGCAGCTCCCACGCGGGTCCTAACGCGACGAGGCCGACTGTGACCTTCACCGCGATTCCGAGACCGAGCAGGATGCCCTTGCCCCGGCCGGCGACGAGGGCGGCGACCACGAAGACGATCGCCAGAGTGTCGAGGTGCATGCCCGCCGCGAGGTGATAGACGACCAGCGGGTTGACCGTCCACAGCAGAGCCGCGCGGCGGCGCCGTACAGGATCATGCCGGGTGAACCGGTGCAGGAGCAGCGCCGTCACGACGAACGCGGCGGCATTGGCGAGTTCCATGACGAAAACCGTCAACCGGAGCGAGTCGCCGCCGATGAAGGAGGCGAGCGCCTGTACGGCTGTCGCGACCGGCCCGTAAACGCTGGGCGTGTTCCGCCACTCTTCGACCCATCGGATGACGGGATCGGCGGGCAGATCAGCAGGAACTGTCACATAGGGGTTGTGTCCGAGCGTGACCATGCGCCCGTATGCCGCGTAGTTGAGATGGTCGGCGGACCCCGACGGCGGCAGAAAGGCGAGGACGACGGCGACGAGGCAGCCCGCGAGCAGGAGGAGGCGCGCGTCGGGCATCCTGTGGATGAAGCGCAGCCCCGCCGCCAGGCCGAGCGCGCCCAGGATGATGGCGGCTGCCGCCATGCCGATGACGAGACGGCCGTCGGGCATGACGTCGAGCGAGTAGGGCGGCTGCCACGGACGTCCCTGCAGCGGAGGCACCATCGCGGACGGCCCGAGCAGGCCGATCGTGATCGTCACGAGAATCGACGCCGCCCCGGCCCCCAACGCGACCCGCGCCCCCACCCCTTCCCGCGTGATCATGCACAGGTTCCGGGATATGCCACCTGACCAGGCACTTCCTCCGGCGTGATCATGCACACCTTCGGTGGCGGCATGCCTGACCAGGCATTCTTCTCGGCGTGATCATGCACACATTCCTCTACAACCCCGCTGACCTGGCCCGATGGTATTCGTGATCTGGCAATCGAAGATGCGCACGATCAACGAGGCGCCCTAGATGACGCAGTCGGGATCCTCACGCGATCGCATGCGGCGTTTCCGCCGGCGAGGGTAACACTAGGAGAACGCGTGCATGATCACGACAGGCGTCCCGGCTGGTCGGCGCCGAGGCGCACGAATCTGTGCATGATCACAATCGGCATAAGGCCTGCTCAGAGCAGAGATCCGCGAATCCGTGCATGATCACGACCGATGAAAGGGCACGTCAGACATGACATCGCCGAAGGTGTGCATGATCACGCGCAAGGTTGTGGCACTTCAGGGCACGTTCCCTCGAACCTGTGCATGATCACGGCGGGGAGGAAGGGGGGCTCAAGGGCGGGGGCGGAAGGCGTCCTTGCCTTGCTTGAGAGCTTCCTTGCCATGCTTGATCGCCGGTTCACGGGCGGCCAGCGCGCGGCCGACGTCGCGGAACTGCTTCGCGCGGTGCACCTGGGCCCGCCAGTCGGTTCCCGTCGCCCGGTGGGCCATGTCCACCTCGACCTCGACCACCCTGAAGCCCTTCGCGAGCAGGTCGATGGTCATCCCGGTCTCGACACCGAATCCATGGGCGAGCGGCTGCGCGGCGTCGAACGCGGCCCGAGTCAGGCACCGCTGGCCGTTCAGCGGCTGGGCGGGCTCCCAGCCGGTCAGCCGTTTGATCCCGTCGCGGGCCAGCCGTACGACGATGCCGTGGCCCCCGAGCTTCACTCGGGTGGCGAAGACCGCGATGGTCATGTCGGCCGCACCAACCCGGACCGGCGTGATCAGCGCATGGGCTGCCGAAGCCGTCTCGCCCAGGTCCGCGTCGAGGAAGAGCAGGTGCCGTGGAACGTCCTCATCGAGGAGCTGCACGGCTTCCGCCCCGCTCTCCATCGCGGCGGCCTTGCCCATGTTCCTGCTGTGCCGTACGACCCGGGCGCCGGCCGCCCTGGCCACCCGGCCGGTCTCGTCGGCCGAACCGTCGTCGACGACGACCACGAGATCCACGCCGGGCAGCTTCAGGGCGGCGGTCACGGTGGCGCCGATCCGGTCGGCCTCGTCCTTGGCCGGGATGACGACCGCGGTGTCCGGCGTCGGCACCACCAGTTCACTCATGTGCGGCTATCCCTGCTGCTCAGCCGTGAGCAGGTCCGCGGGCACCGTGTCGTGGACGGTGAAGACCGAGTCCAGGCCGGTGACCTGGAGGATCTTCCGTACCGCGGGTCGAGGCGCCGCCACCTCCAGGCTGCCGCCGCGTTCACGCAGCCGCTTGAGCGCTGACAACAGCACGTTCATGCCCGTGGAGTCGCAGAACTCCACTTCGGACATGTCGATGACGACCCGGTCCGGCCCGGTCTCCAGCAGTCGGGTGAACTCCGTCTGCAGCCGGGGAGCGGTGTATAGGTCGATTTCGCCGGCGACCGCCATAACGGCGTGACCGGCGTGGGATTGCGTCGCGACTTTGAGCTCCACGAGCCGCACACTAGCGCCGTACCGGCCCCGGGTCACGTTCCTCCGGAATTACCGATGAGTCGTCCGCCCTTTGTCCCCGATTCGGGCAGCGAGTACACGCAGAGTGCGCGAAGCTTGACGGTATGCGACACCGGCTTGGCCGGATGGGGGGCCCGGAACCTCCGCGTCTTGGTCGTCACTTCGCGAAGGAGGGCGGGCGCCGAGCACAGTGGGCCCGAGAGCATGATGAACAGTGAACTTCCCGAGGATCATCAGCGGCGAACGCTCAGGGAGCGGCTTGAAGTCATCCAGGTCCGCACAGAGAAGGCGACGTCGTGGCGTGACACGGCCGAACCGCTCCGCTCGCTGATCAATCGTGAGGGATATGTCCCGATCAGCGCGCGACTGGCCGGAGAGGACCTCGAGTTCCTCTCCGAGGCGCGCGATGAGCTGCTGAATTTCACGGAGCTGGGCATCCGGCTGCTGGATCTCCATCAACCCCGGGACGCCGGAGGGATCACGAGCGACGCCGCCAATCCGATCCTGCGGTGCAGAAGCTGTATGTGGCGGTGGCCCTGCCCCACGTTCCGCGCCATGGCCGAGGCGTTCTCCTTCCGCGAGCCGGGCAGCCGCGGCTCGGAACGCGACAGGCATCCCGACACGGGTACTGACGCCGACCCGGGAGGCGATTCAGCCTGACAACGGCAGCCTGATCTCAAAACGGCAACCGGGGCCCTCGTTGACCACGCCGATCATGCCCTGGTGCGCCTCCACGATGCCGCGGGCGATGGCCAGCCCGAGCCCTGCCCCGCCGTACGGGCCGGGCGTGCGGGCGGCCTCGCCGCGGAACGCCACGTCGAACACCCGCGGCAGGTCGTCCTCGGGGATCCCTCCGCAGCAGTCGAGGACCGACAGGCTGACCGTGTCGCCCTCGGCGACCGCCCGCACGGAGACGGTCCCGTCCGCGGGAGTGTGCCGGATCGCGTTGACCACCAGATTCCGTACGGCACGGCTCAGCTCACCCGCGTCCGCGTCGACGGGCAACACCGCGTCCGCCTCGCCGGACAGACGGACTCGCTTGGCCCTCGCGAGCGGCTCCACACCCGCAAGGGCGTCGGCGACCAGGTCCGCCAGGCCGACCTTGTTACGGGAGAGCCGCAGCGTGCCCGCATGGATGCGGGACAGTTCGAAGAGGTCGTCGACCATGCCGGAAAGACGGTCGACCTCAAGCCTGATCTGCGTGTGGTAGCGCTTGACGGTGTCAGGATCGTCGGCGACGCCGTCCTCCAGCGCCTCGGCCATGGCGCGCATCCCCGCGAGCGGTGTACGGAGATCATGGCTCACCCAGGCGACCAGCTCACGCCGGGCGCTCTCCAGAGTCCGCTCACGCTCCTGGCCCAGGCGCAGACGCTCATACGCCTGCTCCAGGGCCAGGCCGATGGTCTCGAGTTCGGCGGGCAGCGGCCCCTGCGGCGGGACGAACCGGCCGGACGGCGAAACGTCGTCGAGCGCGGCGACCAGCCGTCTGCTCGCCAGTACCACCCACCGCGCGTTGATGAGCGCGACGCCCAGTCCCACGAGGCCGCCGATGGCCACGACGGTGAGCACGATGTTCCTCGGCCGGCCCTCGATGATCATCGCCAGCGTGACCGCGACCACGCCGGCGAGCGTCGCCGCAACCGTGATCACCGCCACGACCGCGAGCATCACGCCGATCGAGTGACGACGGAGAACCCGCAGCAGGGCGAGCCCCAGGCTCGCGATGACCAGGCCCAGTCCCGCGCTCACGGCCATGATCTGGAGGATCATGTCAGTGGCTCGTATCGATAACCGACCCCCCAGACGGTGACGATGCGCCGCGGGTCGGTCGGATCCGGTTCGATCTTCTCCCTGAGCCTGCGCACATGGACGGTCACCGTCGACGTGTCGCCGAAGGACCATCCCCAGACCTGGTCCAGGAGGGCCATACGGCTGAACGCCTGGCGGGGATTGCGCAGCAGATAGGCGAGCAGGTCGAACTCCCTGGCGGTCAGGACGATCTCCTCACCGCCGACCGTCACCTCGTGCGCGCCCACGTCGACCACGAGATCGCCGTCGCGCAACACGCCGGTGCCGGTGGGTACCAGCGCGCCCCGGGCGCGCCGCAGCACCGACTGCACCCGGAGGGCGAGTTCCCGGGGACTGAAGGGCTTGGTGACATAGTCGTCCGCACCCGTCTCGAGGCCCACGACCCGGTCGATCTCCTCACCCAGCGCGGTCAGCATGATGACCGGCACCGGCCACCGCTCCCTGAGCTTCCTGCAGACCTGGAGCCCGTCCATCTTCGGCAACATCAGGTCGAGGACGAGGAGGTCGGGCGGGTCGGCGAGCGCCCGCCGGAGAGCCTCGGCGCCGTCGCCCACGCATTCGACCTTGTGACCGTCGCGCTCCAGGTAACGGGCGACGACCTCTGCCACGGTCGGGTCGTCGTCGACGACCAGGACACGTGCGGGATTTCCAGTCATCGGACTCCTCGGGATGGCATATCCCCCACGGTATGGCCGCCCCGTCCCGCACTCCGAGCCCCGTCACCAGACCGTAAGAGTTCCTGGCGTGATCATGCACAGGTTCGGCGGCGGGTCATCTGACCTGCACAGAAAGGGTCCGTGATCATGCACAAGTTCGGTCACGTTATGCCTGACCTGCCATTTTACCACCCGTGATCATGCGCACATTCGACCACGCCTCGCCCGACCTGCGCCTTCACCTTTCGTGATCATGCACAGCCTCGTGTGGACATGCCATGACCTGGCCGTACATGTCCCGTGATCATGCACGTGGAGCATGTGCGATCCAGGCAGCCCCCTACGGCCCACGCCTGCAAATCGCCCTCTATCTCTGCGGCGGCACTGCCGTGCATGATCACGGAGAACGTACGGCCAGCTCAGCGGCGCTCGGCACGAAGTTGTGCATGATCACGAATTGCGAGCGCGCAGGTCGAAGCCCATATCGCCGAACCCGTGCATGATCACGGAACACAAAGGGGCAGGCCAGATGTGGCTTTGCCGAACATGCGCATGATCACCAAACAACGGTGGGCAGGTCAGCGCTGGTATTTACGAGCCTGTGCATGATCACGCCCCAAAAAAAGGATTCACGTGAAACCCATGGGGTGGGAGTGATCAGCCCAAGGGTTGGCGGTGCGTCACGGTTGAGACAAGGTGCCGGGTCTTCGTCGATCAACCTCGCGACCGGGGGTGTCAGACCGTACCGTGGAGACATGGCCCGTACTGTGCTGACCGTCGTGGGCGTCATTCTGGCCCTCTGGCTGATCTTCGGAATCGTGATTCCCGCGGTGTTCGCGACGCTGAAGTTCCTTCTCGTCTTCGCGCTCATCGCCCTGGCCGTCGTCGCCGTGATCACCGTCGTCGGGAAGATGTCCCGTTAGGCCCGTTACCCGACCTCACGCAGAGCCGGGGTTTCGGTCGTTCTAGGGGTTCCGTTTCGGGCCTGCCAGGAAACGTGGACGACGGCCCAGACCGTGGTCGAGTCACCCTCGTGGCGAACCCCCCATCGGTCGGCGATGTACTCGACGATGCCGAGTCCGCGCCCGCCGAGCGACGAGAGCGTAGGGCGGCCGGCACGCGGCTCCGTGGTGGCGCCTCCGTCGCTGACCGACACCTCAACCTGGTCGTCGGAACAGGTCCAGGCAACTCTGAGCTGGCCGGACGGCAGCGGGTGGGCGTGTCGGAGGGAGTTGCTCAGGAGCTCGCTCAACACGAGGACCACGTCGTCCACGGCGCCGATGAGCATTCCCCCCGCCAGCATTTCGGCGCTGAGGCGTTGGCGTGCGGCGGCGACGCTGGACAGTGCGTAGGGCAACATCACGACGCTCGACGCACTCACCTCCCCGATTTCCCGTTCCCCCTGCGGAGACGAGTCTCCCAGTAGGACCGAAATGCCCCGTTCGATAGTCCAGGAAACCGTGCCCCGATCACAGCTTGTGCACATTGGACAATAGATCAGCTCTTACGTGGCGACCTCGTTACCCCACCGGTGTGTCGGATCAGGTAATGGGCCGGCACCTGTCAGAGCGACCCGCATCCGGGTGCCTCCGCCGGGCCGGGGAAGTACGGTGACGTCGCCTCCCTGGGCTCTCGCCAGGCTGCGCACGATGTAGAGGCCCAGGCCGACGCCGCCGAATCTGCGCCGGTTTCCACTGTCCGCCTGGACGAACCGCTCGAAGACCCGCTCCCGGTCCGCCGGGGCTATGCCGACGCCCTCGTCGTCGACCACGAGGACGACCCGTTCGTCCTCGGCCCAGGCCTCGACCCGGATGAGCCCTCCGTCAGGGGAGTACTTGAAGGCGTTCTCGAGAAGTTGGCCGAGGACGATGTCGGTCGCCAGTGCGTCGCCGTAGACGGCCGGGAGGTCGACGGGGATGTCCACCTCGACCCGGTGCCGATCGGACAGGACCGGCAGGCCCAGTGTCGCCGCACGGACCCGTTCGCCCAGGTCGAAGACCTCCACCTTGACCTTCAACTCGTCGGCGCCGGCGCGCGAGCCGAGCAGCAGGTGGTCCATGAGCTGGCCGAGCGATCTGGCACGTTCCGCGATGGTGTGTACGGCGGAGCGGCGTTCGCCGTCGGACAGGTGGTCCCACCGCGAGTCGAGCGTGCTGGCGAAGCCGCGCACGATCGTGATGGGAGTGCGCAACTCGTGGCTGGTGGTGGCGAGGAACAGGTCCTTGGCCTCCTCCAGCTCCTTCGCCCTGGTCACGTCGCGGAAGTCGACGACGCTCTCGCCGGTCTCGGGGATCTCCGCGCACAACACGTCGAGCCAGCGGCCCGACGACAGCTGGATGGTGAGCTTCTCGCCGGGGGCGGGCAGCGGGAAGGGCGGCGGGCCCCCGATCAGCTCGCGCGCACGCAGGCCGGTCAACTCGGCGGCGGCGGGGTTCCACTGGATGACCAGGCCCGCTCCGTCGAGCACGGCGATGCCGTCGGCGCTCGCGTCGAAGACGGCGCGCTCATGGGCGCGCTGCCGTACGGCGTCCTGGTAGGCCATCGCGTTGCCGACGGCGATGCCGGCGTGTCCCGCGAGCAGCTCAAGGAGCTCGAGCTCCAGATGGCTCGCCTTGTTCGAGGCGAACAGGGCGTAGAGCGCTCCATAGGGCCGCCCGCCGACGGCGGCGATGCCGACGGCGATGGTGTGCAGCCCGCCGAGGCGGGCCCAGATGAGGTCCTGGAATCCCTCGGGGCCCGTCTCCAGCAGCACGGTCTTGCCGGTGCGCAGGAGCTTGCCGACGAGGCTGGTGTGCAGGTCGGCGGTCATCCCCCGCATCGACTCCGGCAGCTCGTGCACGCCGACGAGCCGGAGACGGTCTCCTTCGATCGACACGAAACCGCCCGCGTCGGCCCCGGTGAGCTCGGTGAGGCTGGCGGCGATGCGGTCCAGGACGACGGGCAGGTCCAGCTCGGCGTTGATGTCGCCGACGACGTCGGTCAGGCGGCTGACCAGCCTGGCCCGCCTCGCGACGCGACCGCGGGCGGCGTCGTCGTCCTCGGTGGAGTGGAACACGTTGACGTAACCGAGGAGCGCTCCGGTGTCCGTCCGCAGCGCGCTGGTGTCCACGCGCAGATCGAGGAGCCGGCCGTCCCGGTGGAACCGCCGGGTGCGGAGCGACACGGGACCACCGGTGCGGACACGCTCCAGCACCGCGTTGTGCTCGGCCATCAGCTCGGCGGGGACGATGGGCGCTCTCCTGCCCGTGAGCTGGTCGGCCGGCCAGCCGAAGAGCCGCTCGGCGGCGGCGTTCCAGATCAGGACCGCCATGTCCCGGTCGAGGGCGACGATCGCGTCGGGAGAACTCGCGACGACCGCACGGGCGATCTCGTCGTCACCGCCGTCGTACGCCCTGGTATCACCCACGCCCCCATCGTGCCTCCTTTCACAACGTGATCATGGGCTTTTCCGCTGGGTCGGGACTCCTCCGATACGCTTCACCCACGTAGTGAGAGGAAGTGGGTCCATGTCCACTGGGGACCTTGAAGCCCTGCTACGCGTGACCGCGCCGGGGTATGTCGGTGAGGCCCCGCCGGATGTCGCCTTCGGCACCACCGACACCCCAGTGGGACGCCTGACGCTCGCGGTTGCCGGCCGCGGCGTGCTGGCCTGCAGCTACGACGACGAGCACGCGGTCTTCCTCCGTGTGTCGAGGGCCATCGGATCGTTCATCGGCCCCGACCCCCGGCGCCTGGATCCGGTGAAGCGGGAACTCGAGGCGTACTTCGCGGGAAGGGTGCGGGCCTTCTCGACCCAGGTGGACTTCCAGCTCGTCACCGGTTTCACCCGGACGGTCATGCAGATGATGCTGGCCGTGCCGTACGGCAGCGTCACGACATATCAGGAGATCGCCGAGCGGATCGGGCGGCCACAGGCGGTGCACGCGGTGGCGAACGCGATCACCGGCAATCCCGTGTGCGTCTTCGCCCCGTGCCATCGCGCGGTCGACTCTTCGGGCGCGCTCGGCTCCTATGCCGGAGGGGCCGCCGCCAAGGAGCATCTGCTCAGCCTCGAAGGCCTCTCCCCGCACTCCTTCGGCACCCCGGACCGCCCGCGCGCGTGACGTCGCCCGTGATCGGGCGGCGCGCAGGAACACGTCGTCCACGGTGCGCGGCCCCGTGGACGGCCTGCGGGGCGCGAGACACGCCCGGCGGGACGGGCGGGCAGCCGGGCGGAAGACCTCACTGGCCCGGTGGCCGCCGGCGAGAGCGGAAGGCGGCCGCCTTCTCACGGTTGCCGCATTCGCGCATGCCGCACCAGCGGCGTGAGCCTCCCCTCGACGTGTCGACGTAGAGCCGGGTGCACGGCGCGCTCTCACACTCACGGACACGCGCGGCGTCGGGCCCGCCCACAAGCTCCGCCGCGGACCGCGCGACGACCGCGAGCACCTCGCCCATCGTGCCGGTACGGCTCAGCCGCAACTCGCCGGTACCGCCCACGACGAGCACCGGCCGCACCGGGGCGGGACCGGCGAACTCGTTGACCACCGCCACGTCCTCCGCCGTCCGCGCCCGCCCCCGAAGCGGAGCCGCCGCGAGGCGATAGACCGCCTCGCGCAGGCGTACGGCCTGGGCGTGGTCGTGTTCGTCCAGCACCGGCGGCTCGTCCAGTATCCCGGCGGCCGTCACCCAGTCGGCGAGCAGCCCGGGGCTGCCGACGAGTTCCTGCCGATCGGTGTCGCGATGCCCGACCGTGCCCGCGAAGTCCAGGGCCAGGTTGCCGCTCCAGAAGGTGAACACATCACCATGGTAACCAGCTTGACAGGTTATCGACCGGACCGACAGTGTAAGTAACCACCTTGAGTGGTTATCGGAGGACGGCATGGTCATCACGCGGAGCCCGTCCGCAGAACCCGGGACGCGCCTCGGCCGGCTGTCCGGGGCGACGACCCCCGGGGCGTTCGTCGTGTTGTGGAGCAGCGCGTTCATCGCGGGGGTGATCGGGCTCGGTGCCGCGCCGCCGCTGCTGCTGACCTTGTGCCGCTTCGCGCTCGCGGGCGTCCTGCTGGCCGTCGCGGCCCTGGCCGTACGGGCTCCGTGGCCCAGAGGAAAGGCGCTCGGGCATGTCGTCGTGGCCGGTCTGCTGCTGCAGGCGGTGCAGTTCGGCGCGTTCTACACCGCCATGTCGCTGGGCGTGACCGGAGCCATGGCGGCCCTCGTCCAGGGCCTCCATCCGGTGCTCACCGCGATCCTCGCCGTGCCGCTTCTCGGCGAGCGCGTGAGCCTCCGGCAGTGGGCGGGCTTCGCGCTGGGAGCCCTGGGTGTCGTCCTCGCCGTGGTCGAGAAGTTGTCGTCCGCGGGCCCCGCGCTGCTCCTGTGCGTGGGCGGTCTGCTCGGGCTCAGCCTCGGCACGCTCTACCAGAAGCGGTTCTGCGCCGACATGGACCTGCGCAGCGGGCAGGCCGTCCAGTTGCTCGCGAGCGTGCCGGTCATCGGCGTGCTCGCACTGACGGTGGAAAGCCCCCACGTCTCCGCGTGGGGGCCGTTCACCGCGGCGGTGGCGTGGCTGGCCCTGGTGAACTCGATCGGCGCGTTCTCCCTGCTCTACCTCATGCTGCGCAGGTCGCAGGCGAGTCGGGCCAGCAGCCTGTTCTTCCTCACGCCCTCGGTCACGGCCGTGATGGCCTGGGTGATCCTGGACCAGCCGCTGAGCCCGCTCATCGTGCTGGGCCTGGTGGTCAGCGGCTCGGGAGTCGCTCTGGCGACACGTTCGAGGCCCGCCGGCTCAGCCGCCCCAGCGCGATCGTGAACAGTCCGGCGACGAGGAAGGCGGCCAGTGCCGCGTTCATCCACGGCTGGTGGGAGAACCCGACGGCCGACCGGACGTTCTCCCAGATCGTGTCCCACCAGCCGACCGTCGACGTCGCGGTGACGATCCAGTAGGCGCAGAATCCGAGGATCCACGGCACCACCATGAGCCACCTCGACGGGGCGTCGGCCGCCGTGTTCCACCGCGAGGCGCCCCCGAGGAGGAAGTAGTCGACGACGAGCACGGCGAACATCGGCACGAACACCGCGCCGATCACGCTCAGGAACGCGCCGTAGGAGTTCACGTCGACGAGAAGGGCGATCCCGGTCGTGAGCACGCCGATCGCCACCGAGATGACCCTGCGGTCCACGCGCGGCATGAGGTTCTGGAGCGACACCGTCGTCGAGTACACGTTGGCGAACGACTGGTCCGCCTCCCGCAACACGAGGATGCCGAAGAAGAGCGCGCCCAGCGGGGCGGCCACGAACGGGTCCCACACCTTGTCCGTGTCGTTCCCGACCAGGGCCAGCGCGGCGATGCCGAGCGTGAGGCAGGCGACCTGCGCGATCGTGTAGCCGCCCACCACTCCGGCGAAGGCCGTACGGCTCGACTTGGAGTGCCTGGCGTAGTCGGCGGCCATGGGCACCCAGGAGACCGACAACGCGATCACATAGTCGACCGCCGGCGCGAAGGCGTCCCACGAGCCCCCGGTGAGCGAAGGACCACGGCTGAACAGCGCCACCGTCAACCAGATCATCGAGACCACCACTCCGGCCGTGACGTAGCGCCGCAGCAGCCGGACCGCCCCAAGCGGCCAGATCGTCAGCGCGATCGTCACCAGCCCGGCCAGCGTCGCCCAGACTCCGTACGGCACGGCCGTGCCGAAGACGGCCTGCGCGCCGGTGGCGATGACCCAGAGTTCGAACGCCCCCCAGCCGAGCATCTGCACGATGTTGAGCACGGTCGGGACGTAGGACAGGCGCGCGCCGAACAGGCCCCGAAGGAGCACCATCGAGGGCCGGCCCGTCCGCACGCCGGGGATCGCGGCCAGGCCGACCATCGCCGTGCCGATGAGGCTGCCGACGACGGCCGCCAGGACCGCGCCCGTGAAGGTCAGCGGCTTGCCGCCCAGCGGGTCGAGGAGGAACAGCGCCCCGGAGAATCCCAGAAGGCTGACTCCGAGGTTGGCCCAGAATGCACCCTGGTCCAGCAGGCCGAGGGTCTTCGGAGCCTCTTCGTCGAGGGTCAGCGGCACTTCCGCGTGCTGCGGATCGACAAGGGCGGACGTCATCGCACACTCCCTACGCCGGCATTATCCGGACAGGTTCATGCGGTCGGCGGCGCGCCTCGTGGAGGAGCCGCCCTCTCAGCCCGGTGTCGCCCGAGCTCCCGCGGTATTTAAATGTCGAACCGGATTATGGCATCTGATCCCCGATTGTCCAAAGATGCCCAGGTGACGTAGGGCGGCTGAGCGGTCTCGCTCGCCAGACGTAGGGCGGCTGACCGGTCTCGCTCGCCATCGCAAGGCCCGAGGCCAGGACGGCGTGCCGCCGTCGACGTCGATCACCTCCCAGCCGACACGGTCGACACGGTCGACACGGTCGAGCCGGGTGGTCGCGCGGGCGGACGCGCCACGCGCCCTCGGTGTCGCACGACGCGGCCGGCCGTTGCGGCTCTTCCTCCACAGATTCCTATCTGTGACCGTATTCGCCGATATGTCGCGGGTTTTCCACTAATCTCACTCTTTCAATATCACTTAACCCTGGAGAACCCCCGTGCGTTCCATGGGCAAGTCGCTGATGCCGGGCCTGGCAGCCCTGATCGGCTCCGTCGGTCTTGTTGTTCTGCCCGCAGGCAGCGCCCATGCCGACATCACCACCCCTCTCCCTCTCCGGAACTTCCAGCACGTGGTGGTGGACAGTGTCCACCGCCACCTCTTCCTGAGCCAAGGCAACGACAGCTACAACTCCATCCTCGTCACCGACTTCAACGGCAAGACGGTCGCCACCATCGGCGGCCAGACCGGTGTGGACGGCATCGCGCTCTCCGCCGACGGCGGCAAGCTCTATGCGGCCCTGCGCGCGGACCGTGCGGTCAGCGCGATCAACACGGCCTCCCTCAAGGAGATCACCCGGTACCCGTTGGGGAACAGCAACATCCCCGCCGACCTGGCCATGCAGAGCGGCAAGGTCTGGATCGGGTACGACGACGGCAACGGCACCGGCGGAGTCGGGGAAATCGACCCGGCCGCAAGCACACCGACGTTCACCCCGCAGGACGCTCTCGGCAACTGGTCCGGCGCTCCTCGGCTGGCCGCCGATCCTTCCGGCAGCGGAGCGCTGATCGCCACCGACGGCAACTCGGCGGCGAGCTACAACGTCTCCACGGATCCGGTCACCGTACGGGTGCAGCCCAAGGGGTTGCCGAACTGCGGAAACATGACGGACATCGCCGTCGCCCCCGGCGGTGGCGAGTTCGTCCTGGCCTGCGGCGCGCCCTACGCCCACTACCGCTACCGCACCTCCGACCTCAGCGGGGCCGGCTCCTACGCGAGCAACGCCTACCCCAATGCCGTCGCCATCGACGCGAAGGGCGACGTGGCCGCCGGGATCAGCGGCTGGTACGAGCCGGACGTCTACGTCTACCACTCGCACGGCGACACCCCGCTGAACGCCTACGAGTTCGGCGGACCCGAATGGAACCTGGCCAACCGGGGCCTGGGCTGGTCCAGCGACGGCACCAAACTCTTCGCCGTACTCCAGAACCTCAACACCGGCGCGCTCTCCCTCCGTGTCCTGAACACTCCGGCGCTGACGGTCTCCAAGCTCACCCTGGTCGGCACCTCCTCGACGGCGCTCGGCAAGAAGGTCTCGATCACCGGCACGCTCTCCTTGGGCGTCGGCAAGCCGCCTGCCGGGACCAAGGTCACCGTCGTCCGCAGCCTGGCGGGCAGCACCTCCACCGCGAAGTTCACCGCCAGCGTCGCCGCCAACGGCGGCTTCACCGTGACGGACACGCCCAAGGCGGTCGGCGCCTACACCTACAGCGCCGTCTACGCCGGAGACGCGGGCCGCGCCCCGGCGCAGGCCACACGCAAGGTGACCATCACCCGGATCCCCACCTCGCTCACCCTGACCGCCAACGCGAGCACCTACAACTACGGCGGCTCGGCCAAGGTCACCGCGCATCTGGGCACGACCTACACCGGGCGCACTCTCTCCATCTACGCCCAGGCCTACGGTTCCACCACCAAGAAGCTCCTCAAGAAGGCCAAGGTGGACTCCCATGGCAACCTCGCCGTCAGCTCCGCGCTGACCCGCAGCACCACCTTCAGCGCCGTGTTCGCCGGTGACGTGCGCTACGCCCCGGTCACCGTCACGCGCAAGGTCCACACCCGCGCCAGGGTGTCGGCCTCCCTCAGCGGCTTCTACAGCAGTAAGTACTACGGCAGCACCAAGTACCGGGTCTACCACCACACCCACACGCTTGACGTCTCCGTCACCGTCGCCCCCAACAAGAAGGGGCAGTGCGTCAAGCTGCAGATCCAGGAGTACTACCAGGGCGGCTGGCACAGCTCGTTGACCACCGGATGCGGCAAGCTGACCAGCACCAGCGCCATCCGCGGTCACCTGGGGCTCAGCCAGGCCACCGGGGGCCGCTACCGCGTCCGCGCGTACTACGTCCAGGGCGGCAGCGACACGAGCAACGTCAGCACCTATGGCTCCTGGCTGTACTTCTCCGTGGTCAAGTAGCCGCAGGAGCTCCCCGCGTCTGTCGGTGCGCCCGCTCTCGCGCAGCGCACCGGCAGGCGGCATCAGCCCGCACCGGACCACAGGCAGGCCTCCGGCCCGCCGCCGTCCGGTGGAATGACGCTCCAGCAATGAAACAAGGGGGGCCGCTCGGCCCCCCTTGTGCTGTGCCCGGTAGCTCTACGGACCTGGAAACCCCGTCTGCCGCGGCTCCGCACCTTCGCTGACCCGGCCCTGATCGCCGGCCTCCGAAGGCCGTTCAGGCGACGTAGGGCGGCTGACCGGTCTCGCTCACCATCGGAAGGCCCGAGGCCGCCCAGGACTGCATGCCGCCGTCGACGTTGATCGCCTCCCAGCCGACATGGTTGAGCCAGGTGGTCGCGTGGGCGGACCGGCCGCCCACCCGGCAGATCACGTAGACCGGCCGGCCCTGAGGCACCTCACCGATCCTGTTCTGCAGATCACCCAGGGGAATATGCGCGGCGGCCGGGGCATGGCCCGCCCGCCACTCGTCGACCTCGCGCACGTCAAGCAGGTACGCGTCGTCAGGAACGGCTTTCGCCTCGACCTCAGGCATCGTCATGACTTCATTGTGGCGCTTTGGGTGACGAGCTCGGGCCGCCTTGGCCGGACGGTCGCGCCGAAGCACGAAATGGAACGCGCCAGAACCGTTCGTCCTCCCCAGCGGACCGCCCGGACACCCCGTCCGACCAGCTGGAGCTCCCGAAATGACCTACCAGGCCGGTCGGAGCGCCACCCTGCCGCCGGCCGCCTCGACGTGCTATTTGAGCAACTTGGACAGGCGGCGGTCCGCGAGCGGTTTGCCACCCGTCTGGCAGGTCGGGCAGTACTGCAGGGACGAGTCGGCGAACGACACCTCACGGATCGTGTCGCCGCACACGTCGCACTTCTCCCCCGTACGGGCGTGCACGCGCAGGCCGGACTTCTTCTCCGCCTTGAGGTCCTTGGCGGCGAGCCCCCTGGCCCGCCCGACCGCGTCGCGAAGGGTCGTCACGATCGCATCGTGGAGACCCGCGATCTGCTCGTCTGTCAGCGTCGCGGCGATCTTGAACGGCGACATCTTGGCGACGTGCAGCACCTCGTCGGAGTACGCGTTGCCGATCCCCGCGATCACCTTCTGGTCGCGGAGCAGCCCCTTGATCTGCGTACGGCTCCCGCCCACGATCTCCTTGAGCGCCTCGGGGGTGAACTCCACGGAGAGCGGATCGGGACCGAGCGCGGCGATGCCGGGGACCTCGGCCGGATCTCTCACCACGTAGACGGCCAGACGCTTCTGCGTGCCCGCCTCGGTGAGCTCGAATCCGGGCGCCTGCCCGTCGTCGCCGGGCGACAGCCGTACGCGCACGGCGAGGGGACCCTTGCCCGGGCGGACGGGTTTCGCGCCCGAGAGGTCGTCGCGCCAGCGCAGCCAGCCTGCGCGGGCGAGGTGCGTGATGAAGTGGGGGCCGTCGCAGTCGAGGTCCAGGAACTTGCCGTGCCGGGTCACCCCGGTGACGGTCAGCCCGCCGAGCGCGCTCACCGGCGGGTCGACCGTCTTCAGCGCCTGGAAGGCCACCACGTCGACGCCAAGGACGGCACGCCCGACGGCACGCTCGCGGAGGAACTCGGCGAGTGCCTCCACCTCGGGTAGCTCCGGCATGCCCCCACAGTAATCCGCGCGCGTCCACATCCGCGAGAACCCGAGGCGCAAGCCTGCTCCGGCGGACGCCGCAGAGCGGTCAGCCGGGTGTCAGGGGACGTCCCAGAAGGCGAGTTCGTGCCGCATGCCCTCGGTGAACAGGGCCGCCGCCCGGCCGGGATCGGGCGCCGCCTCGTCGATCATCACGGCGATCCGCGCGGTCAGCGCCGCGAACCCGGGATCGGCGTAGGTGTCCACCCAGGCCCGGTATCGCGGCTCGGCGGGCGGCTTGTCCGCCAGCACACGGCCCAGCGTCGAGTACCCCCACATGCAGGGATAGAGCGCGACCAGGCCGTCGGCGTAGTCGGCGGCCGACCGCAGCAGGAAGTCCGTGTACGCGGCGCAGGCGGGCCCCTTCGTCGCCGCTTCGAGGTCCGCGCCGAACTCGGCGGACATCGACCGGTGCAGGGAGAGCTCGTTGTGCCAGGTCGCGTGGGCGAGGTCCACAAGGTCGCCGAGATGGCCGTCGGGAGCCTGCCAGGCCAGCCGGGAGAACACCCTGACGTAGTCGAGCAGGAACAGGTAGTCCTGCTCCAGCCACGAGCGGAACACCGGCTCGGGAAGGTCGCCCGCCGCGATGCCCCGGACCGTGGGGTGCGCGAGTTGGGCGTCGAGCAGAGGACGCCCGATCGCGTGCAGTTGCTGAGAGATCCCCATGATCACCGGGCCGTTCGTTCTCGCGTGACGAAGAAGGACGTGATTACAGAAGCGCGGGACCGTCCCCAGAGGGAACGGCCCCGGCGCCCCGCATCACTTCGTGATGGTGTCCTTCGGGATGGGCTTGTCCTCGGCGAGGGCGTCGAACAGGCGCACGGCCTTGGCGGTGTCCCACTTCACGACGGCCGCGCCGTTGATCGTGGGCAGCGAGCCGATGGGCACGGCCGTGGTCACCGGACCGCCCTTCATCGCGAGGCCGACCGAGAGCAGATTGAACAGGCCCGTGTCCGGGTCGACGGCGACCGAGTCCGCCGCGCTCAGCGCCAGCGGAACGGACGTGAACGGGTTGAGGAGCGTGCCGGGGCTCGCCGCCTTCTGCACGACTGCGGAGAAGAACTGGCGCTGCCGCTGGGTGCGGTCGAAGTCGGGGATGGCGCCGGTCTTGCGCGTCCGGACGAAGCCGAGCGCGGTCCCGCCGTCCATGTCCTGGCAACCCTTCTTCAGGTTGATCCCGGCCTTCTTGTCCTTGATGTTCTGCTTCACGCAGATGTTCACGCCGCCGACCGCGTCGACGATGCCGACGAACCCGCCGAAGCCGATCTCCATGTAGTGATCGATCCGGATGCCGGTGACCTGCTCCACGGTCTTGGTGAGCAGCTTCGGACCGCCGAAGGCGTAGGCCGCGTTCAGCTTGTCGCTGCCGTGCCCGGCGATCGGCACGTACGAGTCGCGGGGCAGGCTCACGAGGGTCGGCTGGCCGCTGTCCGGGATGTGGAGCAGCATCATCGTGTCGGTCCGCTTGCCCACGGCCTTGCCCGTGGCGAGCTTCTTCCGCTGCTCCGCCGACAACCCCGCCCGGCTGTCCGAGCCGACGAGCAGCCAGTCCTCACCCGGGGTGGCCGCGGGTCTGCCGCTGTAGTCCGTGAACGCCTCGACCGTCTGCAGCTTGGAACCGATCCAGAAATATCCGCCTACCGCGGCGACGATCAGGACCACGAGCAGAACGGCGACGGACCGGAGCACGATCTTGCCGATATTCCGGGGACCCCTGACGCCCCCACCGCCGCCACCCGGCGACCCCGGCACGTCTCCGCCGGGCGGCCCGCCTCGGTGACCGCCGAGCGGACGAACGGGCGCCTGGCCCGATCGCGGCTTGCCGTACACCTTGGAGGTGACCCGGGGCGTGGTGTTCCCCAGGTCGTCGCTCTCCGCGTTCGAGGCAGTGCCGCGAAAGGCGTCGGGAACGCGGTGCGCGGGCTGCCCGGCGGACGTCCAGGCGTCGTCCGCGGGCTGCCGCGCCGTCGCCCACGGATCATCAGCGGACGGCCCGGCCTGCCGTGAGTCACGCGCGGACGGCCCGGCCTGCCACGGAGCGTCGGCGGGTCGCCCCGCCGGCCGGGGATCCGGCGCGGATCCTCCACGCGCCCACGGATCGTCCCGACCCACAGGCCGGGGATCTTGGGGAGATCCTCCGCGCGCCCACGGATCGTCGGCGGGCCCTCCCGCCGGTCTCGGGCCGCCACCCCCGGGGCGGCGAAGCGCGCGAGTGGCGTCGTCGTCGTCCTCGGCCACGTGAATCCCCGTCCTTCAACTACCTTGACCTCGATATGGGCGGTGACCGCCCCTGACTTGAACGGTACGTCTCCATCCTCGTGGGAACGCAGATCGCTCACCAAGCTTTTCCCGCGAAAGGTACCCAGACCATCTCGTAGCGGCCAACTAACGAGACACCGGAAACACCTGAGCCGACGCAGCCGTTACGGTATTAGACCTCCGCTCGAAAGGATTACCGTGTCCGGCTCGGACCCGTGGAGTACTTGCCCGTGCGTGTGCACGGGGTCGCATGATCATTCGGTCGGCGCACGATGACCGCCGCCGCAGGCCTACTGGCCGTTCTCATCCTGACTTTCGCCACCGGTTACTTCGTCGCGCAGGAGTTCGCCTTCGTGGCGGCCGATCGCGGCACACTCCGTGACCAGGCGGCGAGTGGCGACGTCGCCGCCCAGCGGGCCCTCGAGGTCACCGGTCGCCTGTCCTTCATGTTGTCGGGCGCGCAACTGGGCATCACCGTGACCACCCTGCTCGTGGGCTTCGTCGCTCAACCGGCGATCGCCGACGTCATCCGGGGCCCGTTGGAGGACGTGGGCGTGCCGGACACGATGGTGACCGGCTTCGCCGTAGCCATCGGTGTCGCCATCGCGACGATCATACAGATGATCTTCGGCGAGCTGGCCCCGAAGAACGTGGGCATCGCCCGCCCGGAAGCGGTGGCGAAGTTCCTGTCCCGCTCGACGTTGCTCTATCTGAAGATCGCCGGTCCGGTGATCCACCTGTTCGACGCCGCCGCGACCAGGCTCGTCCGCCTCGTGGGCATCGAGCCCGTCGAGGAGCTCGAGCACGGTGCGACGCCCGATGAGTTGTCGCGCATCGTGGCGGATTCCGCCACGGCCGGTGAGGTGCCGCCGCGACTGGCCGAGCTCCTGAAGCGTTCGCTCGAGTTCGGCGACCACGTGGCCGAGGACGTCATGGTCCCCCGCCCCCGCGTGGTGTCGCTGCGCGCGGACCGGCCGATCGCCGACCTGCTCCAGAGCCTGCGGGAGCAGGGCCACTCGCGCTATCCCGTGCTCGGCACCGGCACCGACGACGTGGTCGGCGTCACCGGCGTACGGGAGTACCTGGAGGCCGGGTCTCCCGCCGACGGCCTCATCGGCGACCTCACCCACCCGCCCCTCCTCGTCCCCACGACGCTCCCGTTGCCGCAGTTGCTGCGGCGCATGTCCGCGTCGGGCGACACGTTCGCGTGTGTGATCGACGAGTACGGCGGCCTGGCCGGCGTGCTGACCATGGAGGACCTCGCCGAGGAGCTCGTCGGCGAGCTGGTGGACGAGAACGACCCCGAGCCGCTCGGCGTCGTACGCCACCGGGACGGAACCTGGGACGTGCCGGGGACGCTCCGCCTCGACGAGGTCGAGCGCGCCACCGGCGTCGCCCTTCCCGAGAGCGAGGACTACGAGACGATCGCCGGGCTGGTGCTCGCCTCCCTCAGCCGGATCGCCGAACCCGGCGACGAGGTCTCCACCGGCGTGGCCCGGGAGGCCGACCTGTTCGGCGACGACGAGCCGGACACCCACCGGGCCAGGCTCACGGTCCTGAGCGTCCACCGCCACGTCCCCGAATGGGTACGGCTCGCGCTCCACGATGAGGAGCCCGGCGAGAGCCGTACCGACGAGGAGACGGCCGACCACCACCACGCCCGGGTCGACTACGCCCCCGAGCTCTTCTCCGCCCTGTTCCAGGGGAGGCCGGCATGAGCGAGTTCGGCTCGATCCTGCTCGGTGTGATCCTGCTGATCGCCAACGGCTTCTTCGTGGCCACGGAGTTCGCCCTGGTCTCGTCCAAGCGGCATCGCCTGGAGGAGGCCGCGCTCTCCGGCGGCCGGCTGGTCAAGGTGGCCGCCCGCGGGGCGGTCCGCGGCGGCCGGCAACTGCCGTTGATGCTCGCGGGCGCCCAGCTCGGCATCACGCTGTCCTCCCTGGGCCTCGGCATGGTCGCGGAGCCGGCCATCGAGCACCTGCTGGAGCCGGTCCTTGGGCTGCTTCCCGAGTCGCTGCGCACCCCGGTGGCCTACGTGGTGGCGCTCGCCCTGGTGACCTTCCTCCACATGGTGGTCGGGGAGATGGCGCCCAAGTCGTGGGCTCTGACGCGCCCCGAGCGCGTGGCGATGGCGCTCGCCCTGCCGTTCCGCGGTTTCACGTGGATCGTCCGCCCGGTGCTCGCCGTCCTGAACGGCGCGACCAACGGACTGCTGCGGCTGTTCGGCGTCCGGCCACGCGACGAGCTGGCCACCACGCGCACGCCGCACCAGCTCGCCATGCTGGTCGCCGAGTCGGGCCGGATGGGCATGCTCGACCGGGACGAGCACGACCTGCTCACTCGGGCCCTGCGGGTCCAGTCCCAGTCGATCGAGCGGCTGATGGTGCCGCTCGACGAGGCGCCCGCGGTGCCCGTGGACGCGGACGACTTCCTGGCACGCGAGACGGCGGCCCGCAGCGGGCACCTCCGCATGCTCGTCGTCTCGCCTCAGGACGTGGTCGGGGTCCTGCACGTCCGGGACGTCCTGGTCCAGCCGGGACGGCCCCTGGCCGAGCTCGCCACGCCCGCCCCCCGCCTCTCCGGCGGGACGACGGTGCCCGACGCCGTGACCGTGCTCCAGGACGCCCACGCGGAGCTGGGACTGGTGACCGACAAGAACGGCGAGGCGATCGGAATGATCAGTCTGGCGACACTGGTCGGCGAACTACTGGCCGCCTGATCATCGGCACGCCGGGTGTCGCGACCGACGCGGCCAGCGCCAGCGCTCCGGCGAGGGCGAAGGCCGTGCCGAACCCGGCGTGCGTGATCAGGGCGCCGAGAACCGGGGGCGTACCGGCGGCGATCAGGTTTTGCCCCGTGTTCTGCGCCCCCATGGCCCGGCCCGCCCAGGCCGGGCCGGCGAGCTCGGAGACGGCGGTGAAGGCGAGGCCGTTGCCGCTCATCGAGATCACCAGCGCCGCGACGAGAAGCGCGGAGCCGGCGGCGTTCCCCGCCTGTACGGCCATCGCCAGCACGAGCATGACCGCGGCGTTGACCAGGGCGAGCCGCCGCATGGGACCGACCCGGCTCCCGGCGAGGTCCGACCATCGGCCGCACAGCAGCCTGCCGCCCGCGCCGGCGAGCTGGGCGGCCGCGATCACCTGGCTGGCCGTCGCGGCCGCCCAGTGGCGCTCGGCCACCAGGTAGGTCAGCGCGAAGGCGGCCGTGGCGAACTGGGGGACGACGAGCAACATGCTGGCCGCGTGCACCCGCCACAGCGCCGGCTCGGTGTACGGCGACGCGGAACGCGTGCCGGCGGACGTCTCCGGCCGTGGTGGATCCACCACCATCAGCCCGACGCAGCACGTCGTGACGAGACAGATCGCGGTCATCGCCAGAAGGGCGCCGCGCACGCCTCCCAGGTGGAGGGCGGGCGGGGCGATCACTCCGGCGAGCGCCACGCCGAGAGGCTGCGCGGTCTGCCGCCAGCCCATCGCGACCCCGCGCCGCTCCTTCGGGAACCAGCCGAGGACGACCCGGCCGCTCGCGGCGTTCGCCGAGGCGCCCGCGGCTCCGGCCAGCCCCAGCAGGAGCGCGAGCACGGCGGGATGGGTGGCGAACGCGGCGGATCCCAGGAAGACCGTGGCCAGGGCCAGTCCGCTGGTCATGGCGATCCGCTCGCCGTACCTGTCGGCGGCCCAGCCCCACGCGATGAGGGTGAAGAGCATGCCCGCGCTGGGCGCCCCGACGATGACGCCGGCCTCGGCGAGCGTGAGCCCGTGTTCGGCCTCGAGAGCCGGGAGCAGGAACGGCAGGCCGTACATGAACACGCATCCGGCGCCCTGCGCCGCCACGCCGAGGCTCAGCATGGCCCAGCGATTCGGTCTCCCCATGCCGGGCATGTTAGACCGAATCTCTTATGTTAAGACGAATCAGTTCATATTATGAGACACATGGAAAAGTGATCTAAGCGCCCGCTGGGGGTAAGGGAGATCGCAAGCCAGGCGAAAGTGAAGTGAAAGGCGGGTCAGGAGAATCGTGAGTGCACATCGGCCGGACACGGGGGAAGGGACCATGATGATCGACGAGAGTGCCGATCCCTCCTGCCCGGACTCGTCGGGCGGGCCCGCTCAGGGAGGGACCTCAACGGCCGCCATCATGGAACCGACGAAAACAGGACCGATGTCACACGATGTGATCCCAAAAAAAGGGCCTCAGTGCGGAAGCTTCGCTTCCGGCCACCTGAGGCCACTCAAATTCCTGTGGGCAAGGGGGGAGTTGAACCCCCACGTCCTTTCGGACACACGGACCTGAACCGTGCGCGTCTGCCATTCCGCCACTTGCCCTTTACGGGTGCTCCCATCGCTGGGTGCCTGGAAAGGTTAGCACGCAACCGCTGGTGCTACCGAACCCGGATACGATCCTTCTAGACGACGGAGCGAAGGAGCTCGCTGCAGCGCCGGAGCGGGTCGCGACCATAGACAGAATGGAAGGGAGGTAGCCGGTGGGAGTCCTTCAGCGCTTCGAGCGCAGGCTCGAAGGCATGGTTGAAGGTGCCTTTGCACGGGCCTTCAAGTCCGACCTCCAGCCGGTCGAGGTTGCCAGCGCCGTGCAGAGAGAGATGGACGAACGGGCGGCGATCGTCGCCCAGGGTCGAACTCTCGTGCCGAACGACTTCGTGGTGGAGCTCTCGACGACCGACAGCGAGCGCCTTGAGGTGTACGCCGACAGCATCGGCCACGAACTGGCCAACCTCGCGAGGGAATACGCCACGGAACAGGGCTACTCGTTCGTGGGGCCGGTCCGGATGCGGTTCGAGACGGCCGACGACCTCGCGGTCGGGCTGTTCCGGATCCGTTCGGGCGTCATCCGGGGGGCCACGGTCGAGCAGGACGAGATCCGCCAGCCGGTGAGCGACCTGCCCGCGGGCCGCCCCGGCGCGTTCGGGGGGCGTCCTCGACTACTGGTCTCCACTCAGGACGACCCGCAGGGCCAGCGGTCCTACGAGCTGACCACTCCGGTCACGTTGCTCGGCCGGGGGACCGACTGCGATCTGCGGTTGGTGGATCCCGGCGTCTCGCGGCATCATGCCGAGCTACGAGTTGAGGGACAGCAGGTCGTTCTCGTCGACCTGGGTTCCACGAACGGCACCTTCATCAACGGCCAGCCGATCCGCAGGATCGAGATGCAGGACGGGACGAGGGTGACGTTGGGTCGCACGACACTGGTGTTCCGGCGCGATTAGAGGTAGACAAACCGTCCATGTCCGAGCTAACGCTGCTGCTGATCCGGCTCGCCTTTCTGGCGGCGCTGTGGTTCTTCGTGATTGCCGCGGTCGGCGTCATCCGGACAGACTTGTTCGGCCCCCGTACGGCACCCGCGCCCTCACGGAAGCCTGCCAAAGTGGTCAAACCCCCGTCCCGGGCCAAGAAGGGGGATCCTCGTCAGCTGATCGTCACCGGTGGCCCTCTGCAAGGGACCATCATCAACCTCACGGAGACTCCCATCACCATCGGCCGAGCGAACGACGCCACGCTGGTCCTCAGCGATGACTACGCTTCGAGCCGGCACGCCCGGCTCTTTCCCCAGGACGGCCAGTGGATCGTGGAAGATCTCGGCTCGACCAACGGCACGTTCCTTGAACGCTCTAAAGTGACCCGACCGACCCCGGTGCCTCTCGGAGTTCCGATCCGCATCGGCAAAACCGTCATCGAATTGCGCAAATGACAATCGCACTCCGCTACGCCGCCCGCTCGGACGTCGGCCTCCTCCGCGAAGGCAACGAGGACTCCGCGTACGCCAGCGGCCGCCTGCTCGCCGTCGCCGACGGCATGGGCGGGCATGCTCACGGCGAGGTGGCCAGCTCGGTCGCCATCGCCGCCATGTCGTCCCTTGACCAGGACGCATTCGGGGGTGACCTGCTCACCGAAATCGAGGCGGCGGTCCGTGACGCCAACCATCAGCTTCACGCGATGGTGGCCCGGGACCCGAGCCTCAAGGGCATGGGCACCACCCTCACCGCGATGCTCTGGAACGGGCCCCGGTTCGCGCTGATCCACGTGGGCGACTCCCGCGCGTATCTGCTGCGCAACGGCGAGCTGTACCAGATCACGCACGACCACACCCTCGTGCAGTCGCTGGTGGACGACGGCCGCATCACCCAGGAGGAGGCCGCCAACCACCCGCAGCGGTCCATCCTGCTGCGCGCCCTCGACGGCAGTGGCGAGGTCGACCCCGACCTGCAGGACCGGGAGGCCCAGGTGGGCGACCGGTATCTGCTCTGCTCGGACGGCCTGTCCACCGTGGTCAGCGCGGAGACCCTGCACCACACGCTCAGCACGGTCGACGACCCGGAAGAGGTCGTCCGCCAGCTCATCGACCTGGCGAACAGGGGCGGCGGGCCGGACAACATCACCTGTGTGCTGGCCGACGTGGTCGAGGTGGACGAGACGCAGGCGCCGCTCTCGACGGCGGCGGTCGTCGGAGCCGCCGGGTCCGGACGCGTGCGCGGCGTGCCGCCCGACACTCCGGCGGGCCGGGCCACCGTCGTCACGGCTCCGCAACCCGTGATCGTGGACGAGGACCTCGACGGGGAGTCGCCGCCCGAGTCACGGGCGGCGGCGCGGCGCCCCAAGAAACGCCGATCCTGGCCGCTGGTGACCACACTGGTCGTGATCGTGGCCGCCGTGCTCGGGGCCGGCGGCTACTTCGGTTACCAGTGGACCCAGGACCAGTACTACGTCGGCGCGAGCGGGGGCGAACTGGTGGTTTTCCAGGGCCCCAACGCGCAGCTGGGGCCCTTGACCCTCAGAAAGGTCGCCTACACCCAGCACGTGAAGCTCTCCTCCCTGGCGCCCGTACAGCAGGACCTGATCCGTACCGAGATCTCGGTCGACACCCTCAAGGCCGGCATCGCCAGGCTCAAGGACTTCGTCCCGGGGACGGGGTCGTCCACGCCTCCGCAGGACACCGGCACGACGCCGACCCCCAAGGGGTCCCCTAAGTGAGTGCTGTCGACGGCGCCCCCGTCCCCATGACCGCGAAGCGGCGTGGGGCACAGCTGGCGATGCTGGCCTTCGCCGTGCTGATCGTCATGGGCGCCTACGCCAGCGTCGGCGTGGGGTTGGACGGCAAGATCCCCTCGGGCATGCTCACGTACGGCCTGGGCCTCGGCGCGCTGATGCTCGCCGCCTATCTCGTGCTCGCCAGATTCGCCCCGTGGGGCGATCCGCTCCTGCTTCCCCTCGTGACGCTGGTCAACGGCATCGGCATCGTCATGATCTACCGGATCGAGCATTCCGGTAAGTTGGGCGCGGGGGCCAACGCCACCACCCAGCTCATGTGGACGGCGCTCGGCGTCGTGATGTTCTCCGCGACTTTGATCGTGTTGAAGGACCAGCGCGCCTTGCAGCGCATGACGTACACGGCGGGGTTCGTCGCCGTCGTCCTGCTCGCCATCCCGGCCGTCCTGCCCGGCAAGTTCAGCGAAGTGCAGGGCGCGAAGATCTGGATCAAGTTCGGCGGGTTCTCCATCCAGCCGGGCGAGTTCGCCAAGCTCGCACTCGTGGTCTTCTTCGCCGGCTATCTCGTCGCGAAGCGCGACGTGCTGGCCCTCGCGGGGCGCCGCCTGCTGTTCATCGACCTGCCCCGGGCCCGCGACCTCGGCCCCGTCCTCATCACATGGGCGTTCGCGATCGCGACACTGATCGTGGAAAAGGACCTCGGCACCTCGCTGCTGCTGTTCGGCACCTTCATCGCGATGTTGTACATCGCCACCCAGCGCACGTCATGGGTGCTCATCGGAATCCTGCTCTTCGTGGGCGGCGCCATACTGGCCGGAATGGCCTTCAGCCATGTCGAGGCCCGCTTCAACGTCTGGCTGCACGCGGAGGACCCCACGCTCTACGACGCGGGCGGCGGCAGCTACCAGCTCATGCAGGGCCTGTTCGCCATCGGTTCCGGCGGCATCCTCGGCACGGGGCTGGGGCTGGGACATCCGCAGAACATCCCGTTGTCGTTCTCGGACTTCATCTTCCCGGCCACGGGCGAGGAACTCGGCCTCACCGGCCTGATGGCGATCCTCATGGTGTACGCGCTGATCGTCCAGCGCGGGCTGCGCACGGCGCTCGCCGCACGCGACCCGTTCTCCAAACTGTTGGCCGGCGGCCTGTCGTTCATCCTCGCCTGGCAGGTGTTCATCATCATCGGAGGCGTGACCAGGCTGATTCCGCTGACGGGACTCGTCACGCCGTTCATGTCGGCCGGCGGGTCGGCACTGCTGGCTAACTGGATACTTATCGCGGTGCTGGTACGCATGTCGGACGGGGCGCGTCGACCGCCGCCCCAGGCGATCCAGGACGAAGGACTCACCCAGGTGATGCAGCGATGAACGGCACGCTCAAACGCGCAGCCGTGGCCTGCCTTCTCATGTTCGGCCTCCTCATGGCCAACGTGACCTATCTGGGGGTGGTGAAGGCCGACGGCCTGCGCCACGACAACCGCAACGTACGGTCCTTCTACGAGCGCTACGCCGTGGACCGCGGGTGGATCACCGCCGACAACGGCAAGGTCACGCTGGCCAAGACCGTCGATACCGGGGACCCCACGTACCGGTTCGAACGGAGGTATCCGCAGGGCAAGGCGTTCGCCCACGTCGTCGGTTACTTCGCCCCCGAGAGCGCGACGGGGATCGAGGGCGCCGAGAGCAAGTACCTCGACGGCAGCCACCCCGACTTGGTCGTCCGGCGCGCGATCGACCTGATCACCAACAAGCCGGCCAAGGGCGCCAGCGTCGACCTGGCGCTCAACGTCGCCGCCCAGCAGGTCGCGTACAAGGACCTGGCGAACACGAACAAGCGCGGAGCGGTCGTGGCGCTCGACCCGCGCTCGGGGGCGATCCTGACGATGGTCTCGGTGCCCTCCTACGACCCGAACCCGCTCGCTCTGGCCAACAAGGCGAAGGTCAACGAGGCCTACAGCAAGCTCGACAAGGATCCGAAGAAACCGCTGCTCGACCGGGCCATCGACCTGACCTACGCCCCGGGCTCCACCTTCAAGACGATCACGTCGGCGGCCTTCCTCGGCGACAACTCGTCCAGGAGCGCCGAGACCATGGTCGACGCGCCGGACTCGAAGACCTTCAAGGACAGCACCACGCCGCTGGTCAACTACCACGGTGAGTCCTGCGGCGGCCGGGCCACCCTGCTCGCCGCGTTCACCATCTCCTGCAACACGCCCTTCGGCATCATCGGCGTCGGACTCGGCTACGACAAGCTGAAGGAGCAGGCGGCGAAGTTCGGCATCGGTACGAAGCTCGCCATCCCGCTGAGCGTCGTGGGGAGCAGCATCGGGCCCGACGAAGGCGAGACCGCGCTGGCCCAGACCTCCATCGGACAGCGCAACAACCAGATGACACCGATGCAGATGGCCATGGTCGCCGCCGGGATCGCGAACAAGGGCACGGTCATGAAGCCCTACCTCGTCAACAAGGTCATGGGACCGGACGGCAGCGAGGTCACCGCCGCCGAGCCCGAGGAGTTCTCCGAGGCGACCAGCCCCGAGGTGGCGGCCGAACTGACGAAGATGATGATGAACGTGGTGCGGTCCGGCACCGGCACCGCGGCCCAGTTGCCCGGCATCACGGTGGCCGGCAAGACCGGCACCGCCGAGACCGCGCCCGGCCAGGCGTCGCACGCGTGGTTCATCTCGTTCGCGCCCGCGGACAACCCACGGGTGGCCGTGGCCGTCTTCATCGAGTCGGGAAGCGCGGGGAACGACGCGTCGGGCGGAACCGTCGCCGCCCCGATCGCCCGAGATGTCATGCAGGCGGTACTCAAGAAATGATCTCGATGAAATCGTTGTCGGACAGGTCCCCAGGCAGGACGTGCGCGATCGCCACTCACGTGACGTCGGCACTCCCGTACGGGACGCCTTCGGCTATGGTAAGCACCTCGGCACCATCCATCCGGACGCCCCCACCGGCTCCGTACCCGACCCCTACCCCCAGTCAGACGCCCGCCTCAACCGCGACGCCAGGTGACACTCCCGGTCCCCCGGGGTCCCCAATCGGCACAAGACCTCTGATTGAGGAGACGTGATGGGGAAAGGGGCCGATGATGGACAGCGGTGGCACCCCAAGATGAACGGCAAGGGACAGTGCAGGAAATGACTCAGCCACGACTTCTCGGTGGACGCTATCAGCTCGACGGCGTCGTCGGGCGGGGCGGCATGGCCGAGGTGTATCGCGCCCGGGACATCCGGCTGGACCGTATTGTCGCGATCAAGACGCTCCGGTCCGACCTGGCGAGAGACCACACCTTCCAGGCGAGGTTCCGCCGGGAGGCCCAGTCGGCCGCCTCTCTGAACCACCCATCGGTCGTCGCCGTGTACGACACGGGCGAAGACATGATGGAAGCGACGCCGGTGCCGTACATCGTCATGGAGTACGTCGACGGGCGGACGCTGCGTGACCTGCTGCGCGCCGACAGGCGGCTGCTGCCTGAACGCGCCACGGAGCTGGTGGACGGCATCCTCAGGGCCCTCGACTACAGCCACAGGGGCGGCATCGTCCACCGGGACATCAAGCCGGCGAACATCATGGTGACCCGCAACGGCGAGGTCAAGGTCATGGACTTCGGCATCGCCCGCGCGATGGCGGACTCCGCCGCGACGATGACGCAGACCGCCCAGGTGATCGGCACCGCGCAGTACCTGTCCCCCGAGCAGGCCCGCGGCGAGCGCGTCGACGCCCGCAGCGACATCTACTCGACCGGCTGCGTGCTCTACGAGCTGCTGACCGGCCAGCCGCCCTTCACCGGCGACTCGCCCGTGGCCATCGCCTACCAGCATGTCCGTGAGGACCCGATCCCGCCGTCGCGGATCGACCCGGAGATCCCCAAGTGGGCCGACGCCATCGTGCTCAAGGCCATGGCGAAGGACCCCGTCCAGCGCTACCAGAGCGCCGAGGAGATGCGCCAGGACATCCAGCGTGCGATGTCCGGCATGCCGGTCGACCCGCAGACGATGGCGATGGCCAGCAACTACGGCGCGTACGGCGGGGCGGACCGCACCCGGACGATGTCCACGGGGGCGGGACCCAACGGGCAGGGCACCCGGGGCATTCCGCAGTACAACTACGGGCCGGAGGAGCGCGGCGGCCGCCATGACGGCCATCGGCGCCAGGACAACGACAACAAGGCGCTCAAGACGACCCTGTGGATCGTCATCCCGCTGCTGATCATCGGCGCGTTCGTCGGGGTCGGGTGGCTCACCTTCGGCGGCGGCAACGACACGCCCGCCGCGAAGATCAAGGTTCCGTCGATCGTGGGTCAGACGAAGGAGGCCGCCGAGCAGGCGCTGACCACGGCCACGCTCAAGTTCACCTACGGAGACGACGCGTACAGCGACGAGGTGCCGAAGGGCACGGTGATCAGCACCGACCCGGCGGCGGACACCGAGGTCGACCCGAACTCCTCCGTCACCATCGTGTTGTCCAAGGGCCCGGAGCAGATCCAGGTCCCCGACGACCTGATCGGCAAGTCACCGGAGGAAGCCCGGGCGGAGCTGGAGGACCTCGGTCTGAGGGGCTCCGTGCTGCCCGCGCAGTCCAACACGCCGCAGGACCAGGTCTTCAAGATCTCCCCGAGGGCCGGCAGCAAGGTCAGCAAGGGTTCGTCCGTGAAGCTCTACGTGCCGAAGGCGATGACCGACGTTCCGAGCGTCATCGGACTGACGCAGCAGGACGCGAAGAACACGCTCACCGGGGCGGGGTTCAAGGTCAGGACCGTCACCCAGGAGAGCGACGTGGTGGCCGCCGGAAACGTGATCGACCAGTCGCCGCAGGGCGGCAAGCAGGCTCCTGGCACCACGATCACGCTCACGGTCTCCAGCGGAGCGCCCGCGGCTCCGCCGCCCCCGCCGCCGACGACGCCGGACCCGGGCCAGACGCCCGACCCGGGCCAGACGCCCGACCCGGGCCAGACGCCGGACCCGGGGACCGGAGGTAACGGCCAGGGGTAACGGCCAGGAGATCCTCAGCGCGAGAGGGCCCGCCAGTTTTCTGGCGGGCCCTCTCGCCGTTTCCGGTTCGGCCACGAACCGCCGGGTGCGGGCAGAGATGGGCCATGGCAGGCATGGAGACGTGGTCACGGGCAGCGCCCGCGCATGGGGGCGGGCGGCGGCCCGCCGCGAGAGAACACGGGCCTGTGCAGAGAGGCCCCGGGACGCGAAAGAGGGCCTCCGCCACTCGGGGGCAATGGCGGAGGCCCTCATCTGTATGTTCGCCGGGCGGCGGGAAAGCGTTACACGATTTCCCGAAGCCAGTTGCCGAGCAGTCGGTGGCCGTGCTCGGACACCACCGACTCCGGGTGGAACTGCACCCCTTCGATGGGCGCGCTCCGGTGGCGCAGCCCCATGACGACGCCCTCGGGAGTGGTCGCGGTGATCTCCAGGACGTCCGGCACGGTCTCGGGCACGACCGCCAGCGAGTGGTAACGCGTCATCGTCACCGGTGAGGGAATGGCCGCGAAGACGCCCCTGCCGTCGTGGGAGATCAGGCTCGTACGGCCATGCATCAGCTCGGGAGCCCGCGTGACGGTCCCGCCGTACGCGACCGCGATGGCCTGGTGGCCCAGGCAGACCCCCAGGAGCGGGAGCCCACGTTCCGCGCAGTGCCGTACGAGGGGGACGCTCACCCCGGCGGCCTCGGGGGTGCCCGGTCCCGGAGAGATCAGGACGCCGCCGAAGCCGTCCGCGTCCTCGACCGTGACGTGGTCGCGTGGCCGGACGTCGCATTCGGCGCCCAGTTCGCGGAGGTACTGGACGATCGTGTGGACGAAACTGTCGTGATTGTCCACCACGAGGACACGGATCGCGGTCATGTGTCCCCAGGGACCGAGAACTCGATGGTCACGACGCCAGACTATGGCAATTCAGGCATCTCACTGCGGAAACGTCTGGATCATCCCAGGTCAGGCAGGCCTGGCCTACAGGGATCGCCCTGGGACGGCCACGCCGACTATCCTTACTCCGGACTCCGTCCGAACAGCGGTTACGCTACTGACAAAGCCCGCACAACCGCGCGGGTGCCCACCAGGAGAACTCCGTGCCCAAGTCCAAGACCCGCAAGAAGGCCGTCTACACGGCGCCGCAGAAGACGCAGTCGGTCAAGGTCAGCCCGCGCTGGCTCGCGCCGGTCATGGTCGCCTCCTGGCTCATCGGCATCGTCTGGATCGCAACGTATTACGTGGTTCCCGACATGCCGGGCCTGTCCACGCTGTCGAACTGGAACCTGCTGATCGGGTTCGGGTTCATCATCGTCGGCGTGGTCCTGTCGACCAGGTGGCGCTGATCCGGGTTCGCCGGACACCCCGCCCGAAGCCGTCCGGCGTCCAGGCCTCCGGGAGGCCGTGACGCCGCCGGCCTGCGGGGCGACCATCTCGGCACTTCCCGGAGAGTTTCTTTCCACAGGCTTTATCCACAGCCTGTGGGCAGGACGAATCTCAGAGACCTGGTACGGCGAGTGGGGACAACTGGGTCACGAGCAGGACGAGGACCACGAGGACGGCGGCCGCGGCGCCGAACTGCACCACGGTGCGGTTCTTCGCCGGAGCGTAGGCGAACGCGGCGGCGACCAGCGTTCCGGTCACAAGGCCGCCCAGGTGCCCCTGCCAGCTGATTCCGGGGAACACGAACGTGATGACGACGTTGATGGCGATCAGCCAGAGGACGCCGCGCGCGTCGAACCCGAGCCGTTTCGCAATCACGAACAGCGCGCCGAACAGACCGTAGATCGCGCCTGAGGCGCCGAGGGCCACATTGCCGAACAGGTAGATCGCGACCGAGCCGCCGATCGCGGACAGCAGGTACAACGTCGCGAACCGGACGGAGCCCAGCCTCCGCTCAAGCTCGGGGCCGATCGCGTAGAGCGCCCACATGTTGAACGCGATGTGGAACACCCCGGAGTGCAGGAACGCCCCGGTGATCAGCCGCCACCACTCGCCGTAGTAGATGTCCCCAGCCGAGACCGCGAAGTCGTTCTCGATCCGGCCCGGCATGAGGTACTGCAAGCCGAAGATGAGGACGTTGGCGATGAGCAGCGCCCAGGTGACCCTCGGCTTGGCGACCGCGGCACCGCCCAGCGGGGCCTGTGCCTGCCGTACGGACTGGTTGCCCTCGCGGACGCACTCGACGCACTGGTGACCGACGGCGGCCTCACGCATGCAGTCCGGGCAGATCGGCCGGTCGCAGCGCTGGCAGCGCACATAGGTCTCGCGGCCGGGGTGCCGGTAGCACGTGGGCACGGCTTCGGCACCCGGCTGGACCGGAGGTTGCTCCGGTGGTTGCTCGGAAGGAGACGGCGGCGGGGGCTGGGAGGTCATGAAGTCCTCTCAAAGGGCAGGTCAATCACTCCCAGCCTATAAGCCGCTGACGCCGGGGAGCGGTTCAGGAACGCTCGATCGTGACCTCTTCGATGATCACGTCGTTGACGGGACGGTCGCGGCCGTCGGTCTCGGTCGTGGCGATCTCGTCCACGACCTTGGAACCGTCGATGACCTCACCGAAGATGGTGTGGCCCTGGTTCAGGTGCGGAGTCGGCCCGACCGTGATGAAGAACTGCGAGCCGTTGGTGCCCTTGCCGAACCGCTTGCCCGCGTTGGCCATGGCCAGCAGGTAGGGCCGGTTGAACTGGTTGTCGACGTGGATCTCGTCGTCGAAGCTGTAGCCGGGGCCCCCGATGCCCTGGCCCAGCGGGTCGCCGCCCTGGATCATGAAGCCGCTGATGACCCGATGGAAGATCGTGCCGTCGTACAGCTTGTCGGTGGTCTTCGCGCCGGTCTCCGGGTGGGTCCATTCGCGGGTGCCCTCGGCGAGCTCCACGAAGTTCCGCACCGTCTTGGGCGCCTGGTTGGGGAAGAGCTTGACACGGATCGTGCCGCGGTTGGTGCGCAGGTTCGCGATGAGGTTCTCAGCCACGAAGGCCGCCCCCTTATATGCAGGTGTTAGTTGTCCGTTGAACAGGGTATCCAGCGCGCCTCGCATACCTGTCCATGATTGAGCCGCAATCACACGGGAAGGGGGTCGTCAACAGGGCCCCGTCGACAGGGGAGGTTGATTGTGTCCCTGACAATGAAGAAGAGGCGCCACACCGAGGCGATGGTGCCGCAGGCGTGGCTCGGGCTGATGAAAGGGCAGGCCAGAAAGGCCGGCCGGAGAGTGAGCCCGATGGCGGAGACAGCTCGCGATGCGGCCGCCCATCGCCTCGAGGATGCCAGGATCTGGGCGGCACCCAAGCTCGACCAGGCCTCGCATTCCGTCGAGGAGCAGTTCGCGCCGATGGTCAGCGCGTTCCTCGCCGAGATGTCCCGCCGGGTGGACGTGTCACCCGTGAAGTCCCGCCGACGTTGGCCGATGCTCGCGCTGCTCACCGGCGCGGCGATCGGTGCCGTCGGCGCCATGATGTACCGCAACAACGCCCAGCGTTGGACGGACACCATGAAGGACAACATGCGGGAGGGTGTGTCCGACACGGCGAAATGGACCGGAGAAAAGGCCAGGGAGGCCGCCGACAAGGTGGGCAAGAAGAGCGACGACATCTCCTGACGCTTGTCCCCGCCGGTTTTCCGGCGATGTTCTCCACATGGTGGACGGGTACGGCCGGCGCCGATCGAGGCGCCGGCCGTACCTGCATGTCGGGGTCGTCATCCCGGGCTTCCGATGAGCCTTCCGAGCATCTCGGGCAACGCGCCCTCGTAGACCACGGTCAGCCTCCGGGTCGCTCTCGTGATCGCCACGTACAGGTCCTGACCGCCCTTGGCCGACTGGCCCAGGATCGTGCCGGGGTCGACCACCACGACCGCGTCGAACTCCAGCCCCTTGCACTGCACGACCGTGAGCACCGCCACCGTAGCGTCGAGCGGGTCGGTCACCTCGGGGAACAGCGCCGCGACCTCGGCGCGGCGGGCGTCGGGCGTCACGATCGCGAGGCGGCCCTCCCCGATCTGGCGGAGCTCGGACTCCGCCAGGCGGCGCAGGTCGGTGTCGGCGGCCCGCACGGCGCGTGGTGCGGCCTCGCCGTACCGGACGGACTCCGGAGGCGCCTGGTCGGGCGCCACCGCACGCAGGACGTCCGCGGCGACATCCATGATCTCCACGGGTGTGCGGTAGTTCACGAGCAGCCGCTCCTCCCGCCAGCGGCCCTTCACGTAGCGGTCGAGCATCTCGCCCCATGAGCGGGCGCCCGCGGCGGAGCCGGTCTGGGCGATGTCCCCGACGACGGTCAGTGAACGCGTGGGGACCCGGCGCATGACGGTCCGCCAGGCCATCGCCGACAACTCCTGCGCCTCGTCCACGATGACGTGGCCGTACGCCCAGTCACGGTCGCGGACGGCCCTGTCGGCGGTCGTGACCAGGGGACCGCCGTCGCGGTGCCGATCGGCGACGTCCGACGCCGCCATCAGCTCGCCGAGGTCGTTGATCGCCAGAACCCCCTCCGCGTACGTCACCTCGGCCTGACGTCTCCGCTCGGCCAGCCGTTCGCGCCTCCTGGCGGGCCCGTCGTCCTCGCCGAGGAACTCCGCGGCCTCGTCGAGCAGCGGGACGTCCCCGGCCGTCCACGGCGCGTCGTGCTGGCGAAGGAGGACCGCGCGCTCCGCCTCCGTGAGGTACGGCTCGGCGGCCGATCGCAACAGTTCCTCGTCGGAGAGCAACTCGCCGATCAGGCCTTCCGGCGTGAGTTCCGGCCACAGACGGTCGACGGCGTCGCGGACGGCCCGGTGCTGCCAGAGGTTCTTCGCCGAATGCCGCAGGTCCTCCTCGTCCACCGGGCGGTCGAGTTGTGCGGCCTCGTCACGGGCGAGCGCGTCGAGCAGTTGACGGACGAAGGCGGCGCGCGCGAGGTTGTGCGGCCGGAGAAGGGACCGTGCCCGGTCGCGGGCCCGGACGCAGGCGGCGTGGCCCATCCGGACCGTCATCTCCTCGACCACGACCTCGACGCCGTCACGCAGGGACGTCCGCACCGGGACGGCGATCTCCAGGTCGCCGGGGGGCACGCGCTGCCGGTCGGCCACCGCCTTCTCCACCACGGCCGCCATGCGCAGGTCACCCTTGACGACGGCCGCCGCTGGGAGATCCTCCTCGGTGGCGTGCACGCCGGGATGGAGTTCGCCCGTGCTGGACAACACCACCTCGGTCTCGCCGAGGGACGGCAGGACCTGGCTGATGTAGCGGGAGAACATGGCGTTGGGGCCGATGACGAGCACGCCCCGCCGTTCCAGCGTGGCACGGTGGGCGTAGAGCAGGTATGCGGCGCGGTGCAGCGCGGCCACCGTCTTGCCCGTCCCCGGGCCGCCCTGGACGACCAGGACCCCGGGGAGGCCGGAGCGGATGACCCGGTCCTGCTCGGTCTGGATCGTGGCGACCACGTCCCCCATCCGGCCCGTGCGCCCGCGCCTGAGTGAAGCCAGGAGGGCGGCCTCGCCGACCAGGGTGCGGCGATCGACCTCGCTCATCAGGTCCAGGTCGAAGACCTCGTCGTCGATGCCGGTGACCGTACGGTGGCGGAGGTGGAGATGGCGGCGCCGTACGAGGGGTCCGGGGTCGGCCGGCGTCGCGACGTAGAACGGGCGTGCGGCGGGCGCCCTCCAGTCGATCAGCTTCGACTCGTGCTCGTCGTCGCGCAGGCCGATCCTGCCGATGTAGAGGGTCTCGCCACCGGTGTCGTCGATGCGCCCGAAGCACAGGCCGCGCTCGACGGCGGAGAGTTGGGAGAGGCGTCGCGCGTGTTCGTCCGCGGCCACCTCGCGCTCGAACGCCGCCTGCCGGGTGCCGGACGCACCCCGGGCCAGGACTTCACGGAGGGCCTTCTCCGTCCGGTCTCGAACGGTGTCGAGCCGTTCGTAGAGCATGGAGACGTAGGACTGCTCCATCCGCAAGGCCTCGGCGCGCACGGTTTCGGATTGACGTCGCTCCATCTCTTTGATAAACTCCTCTTGGATTACTTGTCGGCTTCAGGAGAAATCGACAGAGTATTCCAGCATAGGCCACAGAGCTCCCGCTACGCGTGTTCGCGCGCCGGGAGTTTTCGTTTTTGTACGCCCGCACTCGCCGGGGTCCCGCCCGCCGGAGTGACGCGCCGGCAGGCGTCCGTTCGTTTCCGAATTGACTCTGGGTGGTGCCGGTAAAACGCAGAGTGAGAATTCGATACGCAAGAGATATCGGTCACATCCGGGGAAATTCGCATCGGCTTCATGCCGAGTTGACCTGCCATAACGGGGCTGTCCCACCCTCGCCGGCGATCACCGTCCGACTCGATATCGGAAATTCCCAGCTTTGTCCGGTGAACCCCTGTGACTATCGGGGCGTCTTTTGTGTCAAGGAGGCCCGGATGGACGTCCTCGACGGGCTCGTGGACGAGGAGCTCCGCTTGGAGCTGATCCTTGTTCAGGCTCTTCATGAAGAGGCGGAACGGCTGGCCGCCCCAACCGTCCGCTGAACCCCTCGAAGCCCGCCGCCTTCCCCCACGGGAGGCGGCGGGCGTTGATCGGAGCCGCCCCGAGCGCGGCTACATGTCCGGCCGGAAGACCACCCGGACGCAGCCGTCCTTCTTCTCCTTGAACATGTCGTATCCGAGCGGAGCCTCGTCGAGCGACATGATGTGCGTGGCGAGATGGGAGGTGACGAGCTCTCCCCTGGCCACCCGGTCGAGCAGCATCGGGATGTACCGATGACCGTGCTGCTGCGCCCCGCGGACCGTCAGGCCCTTGTTCATCATGGCGCCGAGCGGGAATCGGTTCACCGTGCCGGAGAAGACCCCCAGGATGAACACCGACCCGCCCGGGCGGCACGCGAAGATCGCCTCCCGCACGGCGAACGGCCGCTCCTGCTCGATCTTCGGCTGATGCTTGGCCTGCTCGTACAGCTCGTCGGGCCCGAGGCCGTGGGCCTCCATCCCCACCGCCTCGATGCAGACGTCCGGCCCTCTGCCTCCGGTCCGTTCCCGCAGCTCGGCGAGGACGTCGGTGGCCGTGTAATCGATGACCTCGGAGCCGACGTGGCGTGCCGTCATCGCCAGGCGCTCGGGGAACCGGTCGATCGAGATGACCCGTTCGGCGCCGAGCAACATCGCCGCGCGCGCCGCCATCTGGCCGACCCCGCCGCACCCCCAGACGGCGACCACGTCACCGGGCTTCACTCCGCCGAGGTCGGCGCCCATCCACCCGGTGGGCGCGGCGTCCGACGTGAACAGCGCGCTCGTGTCCTCGACGCCCTCGGGCACCGGGAACGCGTTGTGGTCGGCGAAGGGCACGCGGATGAACTCCGCGTGGCTGCCGTGGAAACCGCCCATCATGTGGGAGAAGCCGAAGACCCCGGCGGTGGATCCGCCCCAGAGCGTCTCCGCGAGGTCCGGCGTGGGGTTGCTGTTCTCACACAGGGACCACAGGTCGTGCCGGCAGGCCCAGCACCGCCCGCAGCCGATGATCGAGCACACGACGACGCGGTCGCCCGGCCTGTGCCGCCGGACGTCGGGCCCGGTCTCGACGATCTCGCCGAGGAACTCGTGGCCGATGACGTCCCCCGGGCGCATCGCCGAGACGTAGCCGCCCAGCAGGTGGAGGTCGGACCCGCAGGTGGTGGTCGCGAGGACCTTGACGATCGCGTCCTGACCGTTGAGGATCCCGGGATCCGGCACCCGCTCGACCGTCAGTTCGTCGACGCCCTGCCAGCAGACCGCCTTCACAGCCGCTCCTCCCCCGCGGAACGCGCGAGCGCCATGTCGACCACCTTGGCCGTCACCCTTCCTGCCCTGGCAGGCCGCGGTCTGGTGAGATCCGGGTCGGGACGCAGCACCTCACCGGTCTCGATGAGGGATTTCACCTGGCGCAGAGCCGTTCTGACCATCTCGCGGGGATGGTCGCCGCGGAGCCGGGCCAGGACGGCGGCGCGCCCCGTCGGCACGGGCGCGCGGGGACGTGCGTAGAGTTCCGTGCCCCGGTCTCCGGGCGCCTTCTCGATGCGCACCTCGACGTCGAGTTGGGCCAGCGGACGCGGCAGACGGCCGTCGGGCGCCACGTCATCGGGGTGGCAGTTGATGGTGACCGCCATCCATCGGTGTTGCGCCCTCGGGTCCTTGACCGGCGAGGAAGCACGGTGCCGCGACGCGAGCCAGCGCGCCACGACCACCCCGGTACCTGCCACGCTCACCACGCCGATGACGACACGTTTCATAGTTCGCCCCCTTTGGACGGGTAAGTCCATGGGAGGGCTACCCACCGCCCGCGCGTGGCTATCTCGCTTGAGGTCGCGTGAGCCGGGAGTTGGACAGTGCGGGACCGAGGCCGCCAGGCGCTCGCGATCCCCTGACCGCGAAGGGGGTTTGCCGAGCCCGGAGCCCGCCTGTTCCCACGGCCCCGAGCGTCTAATGATCTCGCGACACCATCCGATATCGAACGACAGGAAGCCATGTCCGCCCACCACGTGCCTAGGTAATCTCGCGCCCACGGCGAGCTCACGGAGGTTCGGTGCGACCTGATTCGTCGGCGTCCGGGATCGCGGTGCGCACGGCGGCCGTTCGTCTTCTCCGTACGCTCCGCCAGGGGCCGCGGCGTCGGCGGCGTCAGTCGTGGCGGGGCGTTCCGGTCACCTCGTGGTCGGCGTGGAACAGCGCCTCCGCGATGAGCGCCCTGACGTGGGCGTCGCGGGCCCGGTAGACGACGCGGCGGCCGTCCCGGCGGGTGTGCACCAGACCCGCGAGCCGGAGCTTGGCCAGATGCTGGGAGACCAGAGGCCGTGCCACGGCGATCGTCTCCGCCAGAGAACCCACGTCGTACTCGCCATGGGAGAGCAACCACATCAGGCGGAGCCGGGTGGCGTCACTGAGCATGCGAAACGCGTCGACTGCGGCGTTCACGCGATCGGCTGCGGGTTGCTCCTGCAAGGCGTTGGCACCTGATTCGTTGTCGCGTGCGTACATGACTACATATACTCGCGGGACAACGTGCCGACCGCAAGCGAGGGATCATGTCCGACACGCGGCCACCGGCGTCGACGCCGTCCGACCATCGTCACGAGCCTCCTTCCCACGACCGGCCGGGGCGGGAGCAGGGCCACGAAGACGGGCATCCTCACGGCCACGGCCATGCTCACGGACACGGCCACGGACATGCTCCGGGGGGTCCCGGGCACGCTCATCCCCACGAGGCCGCCCATGAGGACGCCGACGGCGGGAGGGGGCGCTTCGGCCGGATGGCGTCCGCGGTCCGGCACGCGTTCACGCCGCACAGCCATGACAGCGCCGACAAGACCGACGCGGCGCTCGAGTCGAGCGCCCGCGGCCTGCGTGTGCTCGGCGTCTCGTTCTCCGTCCTCGTCGTGGCGGCGGCGATGCAGGCGGTCATCGTGGCGATGTCCGGTTCGGTGGCGCTGCTCGGCGACTCGTTGCACAACGTCGCCGACGCGCTGACCGCCGTCCCGCTGGCCATCGCCTTCTCCGTCGGCCGCCGTCATGCCAGCCGCCGCTTCACCTACGGGTACGGCCGGGCCGAGGACCTCGCCGGGATCGTCATCGTGCTGATCATCGCGATATCGGGCGGGCTCGCCGGTTACGCCGCCGTCGTGCGACTGCTCGACCCCCAGGGCGTACGGGCCCTGGGCTGGGTCGCCGCGGCGGCGATCGTCGGCTTCGTGGCGAACGAGTGGGTCGCCCGCTTCCGCATCAAGGTGGGGCGCGAGATCGGCTCGGCCGCGCTGGTCGCCGACGGCCTGCACGCCCGCGCCGACGGTTTCACCTCGCTCGCCGTGCTGATCGGTGCGGCCGCCACGGCGCTCGGCCTTCCGATCGCGGACCCGATCGTCGGCCTGCTCATCACGGTCGCGATCCTCTACGTGCTCCGCGACGCGGCGCGTGAGATCTACCGGCGGCTGATGGACGCCGTCGACCCCGGCCTGATCGACCAGGCCGAACAGATCATCGCCGGCACGGACGGCGTGCTGGGGATCGGTTCGGTGCGCCTACGCTGGATCGGCCATGCATTGCGCGCCGAGGTGGACATCGTCGTCGGGCACGACCTGTCCCTGGTCGAGGCGCACGCGGTCGCCGTGGAAACCGAGCATCGGCTCATGCACGCCCTGCCCCGCCTGCGCGCGGCGACCGTGCACGCCGATCCGGACAGCCCGGACGGGACCGATCACCACGCCCCACTCGTCAGTCACCGGCAGGCCGCCTGAGCGCACCGGACGGGACGAGCCCGCCGAGGCTCGGCCGTACGCGCTCATGCGCGGGATCCTCCCTCACCATCGCCAAGGAGCGCCCTCAAGGTGACCGCTCGTTCCGTGCTCCCGCACGCCGTCCTCGAACCTCTGGCCGCGGGAGCTCCGAGCTCCCACGTGGACGCCGCCGTGGTGGCCGTCGTGCTGGGGGCGGCTCTCCTTCACGCGACCTGGAACGCCATCGCCCACGGCTCGCCCGACCGGTTGACCGGCTTCGCCCTCATCGGGATCCCCTTCACCGCGATCGGGGTGATCGGTGTCGCGATCAACGGTCTGCCGCCGGCCGGCGCCTGGCCGTTCATCGTCATCTCCTCGATCCTCACGGTCACCTACCAGCTCCTCCTGCTGGCCAGTTATCAGCTCGGACAGTTCAGCCAGACGTATCCGCTCGCCCGGGGCACCTCGCCGTGGGTCGTGGCGGTGGTGAGCACGACCCTGCTCGGCCAGGAGCTCTCCTGGACCGAGGCGGCCGGCGTCGCGGTCGTCTCCATCGGGCTGATGGGCCTGGTCTTCATCGGCGGACGGCCCGACCGGGCACACATGCCCGCGCTCGCCGCGGCCTTCGCCACCGGAGTCATGATCGCCGCCTACACGACCGTCGACGGCGTCGGCGTCCAGCACGCGCCGATGCTCACCTATGCCTCGTGGTTGTTCCTGTTCCAGGGGCCGGTGCTGCCCCTGATCGCCGTGGTCCGGCGCGGCCGTGCGCTGCCCGGGCTGATGCGCCCCTCGCTCGCGGCCGGTCTCGGCGGAGGAGTGGCGTCGCTGCTGGCGTACGGGCTGGTGTTGTGGGCCCAGACACGGGGTGCGCTCGCGCCGATCGCCGCGCTCCGGGAGACCAGCATCATCTTCGGCGCGATCATCGCTGCGGTGTTCCTCGGCGAGCGGTTCGGTTCGAAGCGGGCTCTGGCCAGTGCCGTCGTCGTGGCCGGGATCATCTTGATCAACCTGTCGTAATGGCGGCCTCCCGCGCACGCTCGATGTCCGGGCCACGGTAGAGGTGTTCGGGTATGCGCGCGAGGGTCGAGGGATGCACCTGCGGGCCCAGGCCGTACAACTTCTGGAAGCTCATGATCAGGGGCCGCCACGCGTCGGGGTCGATCCGGTCGGTCGTGCCGGCCATCCGTATCTCCTCGTGGACGTACACCCGCTGGACGCGGACCTCGATCGCCACGATCCCGCCGCGCTGGGCCTCGTCGTCGTCGGCCACGGGATGCACCCCCTCGACGACCACCTCCATGTTCACCGGGCACTCGGCGACTCTCGGCGGGCCCACCGTCTCGGACGCGACGGGCGTGAGGCCGGCGCGGGCGAACTTGTCGGCCACGAAGTGGTACCCGCGCCTGCGCTTGGTCGGCGGCACGGGATCCGAACCCGTCGTCAGCGCGAGCCGGTCGACGGCCGAGGCGAGCGAGTCCGACGGCAGGTTCAGCACACCCTCGCGGGTCCTGAGCAGATTCTGCGCGGTCTTCGAGCGGGCGCCGAGGCCGAGCATGGCCCGCCAGCCGAGCCAGAAGGCGGACGACATCGGCGCCAGATTGGCGGACCCGTCCTCGTTGAGGGTGGAGATCAGCACCACCGGGGTGCCGAAATAGAGGATTCCGGGTTCGATCCGCGTGTGCGACGGGGTGGTCATAGCCATGCGGACCAGTGTCTTTCCGCCACCTGGATCCACGCTGGCGGCAATCAGACGTCGCGTTGGGCCCCCGTCACTGGAAGACGATGTGCCAACCGAACCAGAGGAGGAACCCGAGAAAGGCCCCTGCCCCCGCCAGGCGCCAGTGCTTCACCGGGTTGATGCCGAGCCACGCGCGGATCTGGTCCGACAGGGTGTCGCCGTCGCGCCGGTTGAGCAGCGCCCAGCCCTCGAGGACGGCGAACGAGACGGCGAACAACCCGGCCCACACCACCCAGGCCTTGTTCAGGAAATCGTCCACTGGGCACCTTCGACGACGCGGGAGGGGAACCGGTTGTGCACGTACGCCACCATCGCGGCAGCCGCTGCCGACACTCGTTCGGTGCCGATCTTCGATAGGACTATACGTCGGTCCCCGGCCGCCGAACAGATCGTCTTGCGCCCGTTCGCCGCGCCCCGCCGTACGAGGGACGGGGCGCGTGCGTGGGCCTCGAGATCCCGATCAGGACGACGTGCCCGGCCGATCGAAGGCGAAGAGCACCTTGCCCGAGCGCTCGGGCCGCTGGGCGTGCGCGATGGCCTCGCGGTACTGGTCGAGCGAGTACGTGGCCTCGACCGAGGCGTTGAGCACACCCTTCTCGACGAGCTCGGCGAGCTCCGCGTAGACCTTCTCGATCTCCTCGCGCGGAGCATTCCAGACCCAGTTGATCGCGTACAGGCCATGGACGGAGATCTCGCGGTAGACGAGTTCGGCGAGCGGCATGACCGGCGGCTGACCGGTCATGGCCGAGAAGGCGACGAAGGCCCCGCCGGACTCGATCGAGGGCGCCAACTGGGCGGCGACGTCAGGACCGCCGACCCCGTCCAGGACCAGCCGCAGCTTCGCGCCGTCGAGCGCCTGGCCGACCCGATCGCCGAGGTTCTCCCCGTCGTCGACGATGACGACGTCGGCGCCGAGCTTCCTCACCTGCTCGGCCGCCTCCTCGCGGCGCACGATGCCGAGGATCTTGACGCCGGCCCGCCTGGCGAGGGCGATCACGGCCTGACCGACCGCGCCGTTGGCCAGCGTGAGGCCGATCCAGTCGCCCGGCCGCAACGCGACGTAACGGTTGAGCAGGTGGTAGGCGGTTGCCGGGTTGATCCCGAGCATGGCGAGCTGGAGGGCGTCGGCCGTCTCCCCGACGATGACCACGTTGCGGGCGGGGACGACGACCCTGTCCGCCCAGGTGCCCTGCTCGTATGTCGGGAGGATGAGCACGCGACGCCCGACCAGCGCCTGGCCGGCCGCCGACCCGGCCTCGAGCACCCGGCCGACGCCCTCCGCCCCCATGGCGAAGGGGAACTCGGGCTGCACGGCGTACCAGCCGTTGGACAGCAGGAAGTCGGCGGGATTGAGGGGAGCGGCCTCGAGGGCGACGAGCAGGTCGCCGGGGCCGAGAGGCCGGTCGGGCTCGTCGTCGAGGCGGAACGATTCGGCGTCGGAGCCGAGCTTGGTGAGAAGGATCCTGCTCATTGTGGAACTGCTCCTCATTGAGGTCATGGGTGATTGCATGACCGCCCTCGCCGCGACCGGCGGCAGCGCCGCGCGGCCGGTAGGACGGTGCGAGGGGTTGGGCTAGGGCTGCTTCGCGAGCGCGGCCAGCAGGACCGGCGCGTCCAGGTACACCTCGAAGGTGAGGATCTTCCCGTCGCGCACGTGCCAGACGTTGACCTCCCGCGCGTCGAAGGACGCGCCGTTGGCCCGCAGGGTGCCGTGCGCACGGCCGACTCCCACGACGCGTTCGCCCGCCTCGAAGACGGCGTCCATCTCGAGCGTGCTGTCCATCGCGGCGGCGACCCGGCCGAGGAACTCCTTGAACTCCTCGATCCCGTCGTAGGCGCCGCCCCAGGGCGCGTCCTTCGCCGCGTGGTAGACCCGGACATCTGGGTGGATCAGGTCGAGGAGGCCGTGAAGGTCACCGGCCGTGAGGGCCCGGTAGGCGGCCTCGACCGTCTCGATGTCGCTTCTCCGGCTCATTTCGATCTCCCGAGTACGGCTTTCGCGGGCATTTCGCTTAGGCCTTCGTGTCCAGGACGACGCGGAACCGGGCCTTGCCGGAGATCATGCGCTCGTACGCCTCGGGTGCGGCGGACAGCGGGAGGGTCTCGATCATCGGCCGGATGGCGTGCCGCTGACTGAAGTCGAGGTTGTCCTCGTTCTCGATCGAGCTGCCGGTGAGGCTGCCGGTGATCGTGCGTGTCCCGAAGGTGAGGTCCAGCGTGCTGACGGAGATGGGATCCGAGCCGACTCCGACGACCACCATGCGGCCGCGCGGCGCGAGCCCGGGGACCAGTGCGCTCATCGACGCGCCGCTGGCGGCCGTCGCGATGATCGCGGCCGCGCCGCCGAGCTCGACCAGTGCGGCCCCCGGGTCGTTCTCGATGCTGTCGATGTAGTGGTCGGCGCCCAACCGCCGGGCCAGCTCGGCCTTGCCCGCACCCCGGGCGATGGCGGCGACGCGGTAGCCGAGCTTCACGGCGTACTGCACGCCGAGGTGGCCGAGACCTCCGATCCCCTGGACCGCGACGAGGTCTCCAGGGCGGCTGTCCACCTGCTGCAGCGCCTTGAACGTCGTGAGACCGGCGCACAACAGCGGCGCCGCCTCGGCGGAGTCCATTCCCTCGGGGATGCGCACGAGCCCGCTGGTCCTGGCGAAGGCCACCTCGGCGTAGCCGCCGTCCGTGGTCATTCCCACGTTCTGCTGATCGGTGCAGTTGACGAAATCGCCCCGCCTGCAGCGGTCGCACTCTCCGCAGTGGCCTCCGAGGAAGCCCACGCCGACGCGCTCGCCTGTCCGCCAGTTGCGCACACCGTCGCCGACCGCGTCGATGACTCCGACGATCTCGTGGCCGGGGATGAGCGGCTGGCCCGGGTCCGCTCGATGTCCTTCCACGGTGACGGCGTCCGTATGGCAGACGCCACAACTCTCTACTCGGATCCGCACGTGACCCGCCGCCGGCTGCGTGAGCTCGCGCTCCACGAGCTCGAACTGGCGTGATCCGGTCACTTCGAAGGCACGGTAGGTGGACATGGTTCTCCTCGCATGGGACTCGGCCCCGGGGCGGCTCGCTGTCCGATGGTCGGCAGGCGCCCGGTGCGTTCTCAATATGACCGGTCGTCTTAGACGAAGTCAAACGATGCCCGGATGCCGGCGGGATCACCTGATCCCGACTTGACGAACGGGGAGACGACCGGCCATATTGGACGCGGAAGAGGGAGCGATCATGGCCAGGCCCAGCATGCGCAAGGAGATCGTCGAGGCTGCGCTGGAGCAGTTCCACACCCGAGGCTTCAACGCGGCGGGAGTGAAGGACATCACCGATCGCGCCGGCGTGCCGAAGGGGTCGTTCTACAACCACTTCGAGAGCAAGGAAGCCCTGGCGATCGTCGCCCTGGAAGAGTACGGCGCCAGTCGTCGACTGCAGGACCTCGCCGATCCCGCCGTGGAACCCCTCACCCGTCTACGAAGGCATTTCGAGTTCTTCCGGGACGAGATCCTGGACCACGAGATCACCCGCGGATGCCTTCTCGGCAATTTCGGCGCGGAGATCGCCGATCACAGCGAGGCCATCCGGACGGCCGTGAGCCAGGCCTTCCAGGCGTGGGCCGACGCGATCACCTCGGCGATCGCCGACGCCCAGCGAGCGGGAGCCGTACGCTCCGATCTCGATCCGGAGACGACCGCGCGCTTCCTCCTCAACGCGTGGGAGGGCACCTTGATCATGGCCAGGACGAACCGGTCGACGGAGGCCTTCGACTCGTTCTTCGCCATCGCATTCGGCACGTTGCTCGCCTGACGCGAGGTGACCCATTCGGCAGAAATGCCGCTTGATCACCGTTCTGTGAACATTCTTCGTCGGATGGACGGATAGAGATTTGTGTTCCTAAATTCCACATAAATTGACCCATCCGGCGGCTGTGTCGCCGGATGGATCAACCGGGGAATGGAACGATCTTGGCTCTCCGAACGAAACGCGCACGTGTGGTGCGCGCCGCCTCCACCGTCATGGCCTTGGTCGTCGCCGCGGGCGCGACCATGGCCGGTTCGGCCGACGCCTCTCCGTCCGGCTACGACCGCTGCCAGAAGGGCTACTTCTGCCTCTTCAGCGGCCTGGACGGCAAGGGCGCCGTCTGGAAGTTCCGTACGGACCAGCGCGACCTGGGCGTCGCCGGCAGACACGCGGCCTCCCTGACCAACCGGACCGCGGGCAATGCCTGCATTTTCGGCGGCAAGGACTACACCGCGGCGGGCGGTCGCACCAGCTTCGGGATGGATTCCTGGGACTCCTGGGGCATCAACTTGACGGGCCGCATCGCCTCCCCGTGGCGCAACCACGCGGGTTCGCTCAACCTCGCACCCACCTGGCACGAGTGCACATCACGTGTGCAGTACGTGGACTGGATCCGGCCGGCGGACGATCCGGCCGGCACGCCGAAGCCGTTCGGCTCCTTCATGGGGAACGGCCAGAGTCAGATCCTGATGCGGTCCGTCCAGGGTCGCTTGTGGGTGCTCCCCGGCGACGGCACCAAACCGATCGACCTCGGCGTCGGCTGGAACAGCATGACGGCGCTGGCCAGGCACGGGGACTACACCGGCGACGGCCGCGAGGACATCATCGCCCGTGACAAGAAGGGCGACCTGTGGCTCTATCCCCACAACACGGCTCAACGCCTGGCCCCCCGCCGACTGCTCGCGCACGGCTGGAACAAGATGAGCCTCATCTCGGCTGCCGGAGACCTCACGGGCGACACGAAGAACGACCTCGTGGCCCGCGACACCAAGGGCGACCTCTGGCTCTACCCGCGTACCGGCAAGGGCGTGTTCGCCGCCCGCCGCATCGTCGGCCACAGGTTCTCCAAGACCTGGCGCCTGTTCGCCATCGGAGACGTCAACGGCGACCGCAGGAACGACCTCTACACGTCGGGCAACAACGACCTGCGTCTCTACCTGGGCACCACCAAGGGCACCCTCAAGCAGAGCTCCGCCTGGGGGTCGTCAACAAGGGCATCGAGCCCAGCGAATTCGTCTTCTGACCCGTTCGTCCGGCCGACCGCGTGACCAGGTCGCGTGGCCGGCCGCGCATACCGGAGTCGTCCGCATCGTGGAGAGGACGAACACGTGATCCATGTCGAGGCTCCCGAGGAATTCGACGGCCGGATGCGCAGCGTCTTCCTCGCGGGCGGCATCACGGACTGCCCGGACTGGCAGGCCGAGGTCGCGGCCGGGCTGGCGGACCTCCCGGTCGCCGTCCTCAACCCCCGTCGCGCCGCGTTCGAGGACTCTCCGGAGGCGGCGGCCGAGCAGATCGGCTGGGAGTACCGGCATCTCGCGGCCTGCGACATGGTCCTGTTCTGGTTTCCCGGCAGCCGCTCCGTGCAGCCGATCGCGCTGTACGAGCTCGGCATGTGGGCGGGCCGCTCGAAGCCGATCGTGGTCGGCGCCGACCCCGCCTACATCCGCCGCCTGGACGTGGAGGTTCAACTCTCACACGTACGGCCGGGCCTCGTCGTGCACACGACCCTGAACGCCACGTCGCAGGCCGCGCGGGCGGTACTCAAACAGACCTGATTGAACATTTCGTTTAAAACGAAGTGTTGACAACGAGTCGTATGGAGCGGCATATTGGCTCCATGACGTCCGAGTCGATCGATCCCTTCACACCGCCGAATCCGGACCAGGTTCGCGCGCATCGCGTGCACGCCGCCCTCGCCCGCATCGCCGAGCGGCACGCGGCCACGGATGAGCAGCGTTCCCGGCAGGTCCACCCCCAGGTCCTCGGGCCACACGAGGCCATCAGGCTCGTGTCGCTGCTCGCGAGCGGAACCGCCCAGCGCGAGGAGACGGAGCCGGAGGTGGACACCGCCGACATCACCGCCGCCCTGACTCTCGTTCCGCTGGCACGCGGCGAGATGGACCAGTTGGAGACAGCGCTCCTTCTCATGGCACGAGGCCGCGGGCTCACCTGGCAGGAGATCGCGTTCGGTCTCGGGCTCGGCACCGCGCAGGCCGCCAGGCAGCGGTACGAGCGGCTGGCCGGGCGCGCCGGAACCGACTGACCCCGCACTTTATTAGACCGTTCGTTCTTGATACGGTGCGAGCATGGCGAGGACGAAAGAGTTCGATCCAGACGTGGCGCTGCAGGCCGCACTCGACCTGTTCTGGGAGCGGGGCTACGAGGCGACGTCCATGGCCGACCTGGTGGAAGAACTGGGGATAGCGCGCGCCAGCCTGTACTCGACCTTCGGCAACAAGCGCGACCTGTATCTGAAGGCACTCGAGCGCTACCTGGAGACCAGGAACCCGTCCCCCATCGAGATCCTCTCGCAGCCGGGCCCCGCGCTGCCGGCCGTACGGGCCCTGGTCGAGTTCTACGCCACCGACGCCATCGCCGACACACGGCGGCGCGGTTGCATGATCGTGAACGCGGCGGCGGAGATGCTTCCCGGGGACCCCGAGGTCTCGCGCCTGCTCGACACCAACTGGAGCGCACTGGAAGCGGCGCTGACATCGGCGCTGATCAGGGCTCGAGGCGAGGGCGACCTGCCCGCCGATCGGGATCCACGGGCGCTCGCCCGGTTCCTGCTCGTCTTCCTCCAGGGGCTGCGACTGGTGAGCAAGGGCTCCTCTGACGCGAAGCGCCTGCGCGAGGCGGCCGCCCAGGCTCTCACCGTCCTCCGCTGACCGCCCGATATCGGGAACGATCGATCTCGAAAGGAACATGATGAAGTTCGCCGGCAAGGTGGTCCTGGTCACCGGAGGAGGCTCGGGCATCGGCCGGGCGGTCGCCCTCGGCTTCGCCCGGGAAGGGGCCCTGGTCACAGTCACAGGGCGGCGCGCGGCACCGCTGGACGACACCGTGAAGCTCGTCGAGGCCGCGGGCGGGCACGCCACGGCGATCACCGCCGACCTGACCCGGTCAGGCGACGCGGCCCGGATGGTCGGCGAGGTCGTGCGGCGGCACGGCAGGCTCGACATCGCGGTCAACAACGCCGGAGTCTTCACCGCGGCCAAGGTCGCCGACATCGACGAGGACGACTGGACGCGCACACTCGACGGCAACGTCACCGGCGTCTTCCTGTCCATGAAGCACGAGATCGCCGCCATGCGCCGTACGGGCGCGGGAGTGATCGTCAACGTGGCCTCCCAGATCGGCGCGCACCGGCGGGTCCCCGGCCTCGGCGCGTACGGCGCGGCCAAGGCGGCGGTCGCGGTCCTGAGCCGCACGGCCGCGCTGGAGTACATCCGCGAGGACATCCGGATCAACGTGGTCAGCCCCGGGCCGCACGACACGCCGATGTCCATGCGTCCCGGCGAGAGCGTGGCCGACCGGACCGCACGACTGAAGGAACAACTGCCGATCGGGCGGGTGGGCACCCTCGACGAGATCACCGCCACCATCCTGTGGCTGGCTTCGGACGACGCGGGCTTCGCCGTCGGCCACGACCTGGTCGTCGACGGGGGATCCGCCGCCTGAGCACACCCGGCGCCATCACGCGAAATCAGGCTATTCCGCGACGATGGGCGACCTTTAGCCACGGTTGACCACGAAGTGTTATCGACCGTCTACACAGAGTGTTAGCTTGCAGGTCGACTTGATCATCTCAAGCCGGCTCTCGGGCGTTCCCGGCTTCCACCTGTCGTCAGGGGTTTCTGTTGCGTAAATCACTACTCGCTCTCGCGGCGGGGGCCGGCCTCGTCGTCGCGATCGCGTCGCCGGTCTCCGCGGCCGACACCATCACCACGTTCACGATCACCGCGGGCGCCCTCACCATCACGGCCCCGCCGACCGCGAACCTCGGCACCGTGGCATCCGGCGCCACCAGCGTCTCGGCGCAACTCGGCACGGTCACGGTCACGGACACACGTGGTCTGCTCGTCGCGACCTGGACCGCCACGGTCTCGTCGACCGCCTTCACCACGGGCGGCGGCACTCCGGCGGAGACCATCGCGAACACCGCGGTGAACTACAGCCCGGGAACGGCCACCGCCACCAGCGGTCTGGCGACCTTCACCCCGGGTACGGCCGGCACACTCGGCACGCCGCGAACGGCCTTCACCGCGACGTTGGGCGTCAGCAACAACTCGGCCTCGTGGAATCCGACGGTCTCCGTGGCGATCCCGGCCGCGGCCGTCGCCGGCACCTACACCGGCACGATCACCCACTCGGTCGCCTGAACCACCGACCCCGAGAACACCGCCGAGAATGTTCCGTCTTCTCATAACGCTGGGAACGCTACTGGCCGGGGCGCTCGCCCCGGCCGGTGGCGCCTTCGCCGCCACCGTGCTCGTCTCACCCGGTGCCGCGCTCACCCCTTCCGGCGAAGCGCCGCTCGCGACCTCGACTCCCGCGCCGCGTCCCAAGCCTCAGGGGATCGGCATCAGGCTGGTCGACGCGCCCGTCCAGAGCCGCAGGGACCCGCGGGCGCACATGTACATCGTCGACCACCTGCCGCCCGGCATGGTCATCCATCGGCGGGTCCTGATCTCCAACTTCAGCGACTCCTCCCGGCACCTGGCCGTCTACGCGAGCGGGGCGACCGTCTCCAACCAAGGGTTCCGGTTCATGGCCGGGCACAGCGCGAACGAGCTGTCCACGTGGACCTCCACCAGCGTGCGGCAACTCGACCTGGCACCGCACACGTCCCAGATGGTCACCGTGCGGATCGGGGTTCCCAGGGACGCGGCTCCCGGCGAACGCTACGCGGTGGTCTGGGCGGAGACCGCTTCTCCTGCCGCCGGCAAGAGCGGCGTCCTGCAGGTCCGCAGGGTCGGCGTCCGGATCTATCTGTCCGTGGGACCGGGCAACCCGCCGCCGACGGACTTCACCATCGACTCGCTCACCGCGGAGCGCACACCGACCGGCCGGCAGGTGGTCTACGCGCAGTTGCACAACACGGGTGGACGAGCTCTCGACCTCAGTGGCACCCTCAGCCTCATTGAGATCGACGGGGTGCTCACCGCGGGGCCGTTCCAGGTCAGGAATGGTACGACGCTCGCGCCCGGTGACAGCGGCGCCGTGACCGTGATCCTCACCAGGGCGGTGCCGAACGGCCCGTGGCTCGCCCGGGTCAAGCTGAGGAGCGGACTGGTCGAGCGGGTCGCGAACTCGACCATCACGTTCCCCGAGTCCACCGGCACCTCGGGACCGTTCGCCGTCACGGCGGAGACCGCCCGGAAGATCATGATCCTGGTCGCGGCCGGCGCCTTCGTGTCGCTGGTGGTGTTCGGGTTCGTACGGGCGCGCAAGCGCCGATCTCGTCTGCCCTGATGAGCCTCGACCGGACGATCAGACGGCCTGACGCCGCCGGAGCCGGGAGACGATCACCCCGGCCACACCCACCACGAACAGGCCGATCGCCGCGTAGAGGACGGGATTGACGTATGCGGGCACCATGTCCACCGGCACTCCCCCGGACGCGCAGGTGTGATTGTGCAGCGGCCACAAGCTCTCCGACCCGTACGAGCCGGAGTATGACAATCCGGACATCTGACACAGGTCTTCGGGTTGGGACATCCACATGAGGCTGCCTTCCCACAGCCCGATTCCGTACGCCGCCAGGCCGACGCACAGCGAGATCACCGTGAGCCTGGCCCACAGGGCCCCCGTCCGCGGCCGCCGGCCCCGTGTGGTGACGACGACGGTGTGCACGACCAGCCCGGCGGCCACGATGAGCAACACCGGCGACAAGAGCGGGAGGATCACGAGAAAGAAGAACAAGGCCTCAAGCATGATGGGCAACGGTATCGACCGCTATGTCGCATCAGGCCAGCTCGTGCCGTCTTTTGACGCCATCTGCACATGTCCTGCACACGCGACATCAGGGGCGTGAGGCATTCTTCGCGGGTCTGACTCGCCGGAATCCGTACGTCTCATGCTTCTTCTCGAAGCCGAGGGACGCGTACAACATGCGCGCGGCCAGGTTCTCGGCGTCGTGGTTCACGGTCACCGTCGTCATCCCCAGATCGCGCATGCACACCATCGCGTGGGACATCACCGCGCGCGCGAGGCCCCGGCGCTGGAAGTCGCGGTGCGTCCCGACCGGCTCGAAGTGCCCGATCTTGTTGCGGTCATCCGTCCAGTACACGGTGAACGCCGCGATCGTCCCGTCGGGAGCTTCGACGACGATCTCCCGATCCGGGTCGTAGCCCGGCTTCCGCATGACCTCCGTCCGATACCGCTCTCCGGTCCAGTCGTCCTGGAACGCATGGTTGCGTGCCCTCGCGAGGCCGTCGGCGTCGCCTGGCCGGGCGCGGCGCAGGACGAATCCGTCGGGAACACCCGAGACCGTGATCGCGTCCCCGAGGTCGCGTTCGTCGACGTCGTCCCACGTCCGGAAATGCTCGAAGCCGAGCCGTACGAGCAGGTCGATTCTCGTCGTGTCGCAGTCGAAGAGGTCGGTCAGCACGTACGTTTCGTCCTCGGCCATGTGCCGGGCCGTCGTCTCGTAGGCGGCGCGCACCATCTCGTACTCCGCGGGCGTGCCCCGGAGCGCGGGCGAGGTGAACACGTCGAAGGCGCAACCGAAGCGCAGATTGACGGCGAGCCCGGCGACCCCGGACGCGTCCTCCCAGATGTGGACGAGGTCTCCGACAGGACGGCGGCCACGCAGGTTCTCGTAGATGCGATGCGGAAGTTCGCCGATGTGGTCGTATCCGCATCGGCCCGCCTCGGCGATCCATGCCGCGACGGTCTCCTGGAGCCGCGGCATGTCCGCGTCCGTGTAGGAGCGCATCCTCATCATGGTGGCCTGTGTAGTGCATCCGGACGCCGGGCCGCACATGGTTATCCACTCAGGCGGAACGTCCTCTTCGTACGCCGCGCGGAGCCGTCAGCCGGGGAACATGTAGTCGACGGCGATGCGGCCGTTCTCGTCGAGCACGAGGATCTCCAGGCCGCCGCCCACCGCCTCACCGCCGCCGGCGGGCACCGTGTCCCAGTTGAACCTGACGATGTCGTGGAGCAGGACGGCGTTGTCCTGCGGCCGGAAACTCACCTGGCCGGACGCGACGAACCGCTCATGACTACGACTCACCCGGACCTCGATCCTTTCGTGTCCGCGGGCTTCGAGGGTCGAGGAGTCGAAGCCCAGCTCTGCGGCGATCTTCCGGATCTCCTGGGGTGGGTGAAGGATGTGGGCGCCCCCCTCTGCCCAGAGTTCATGGATGGCTTCGCGCCGCAGGTCCGGGTCCGGCTCATTCCAGAGGGCGACGTAACGGGCGGCAAGGTCCTGGGGATCGATATCGGTCATTCGCTTCTCCTCGGCTGATAAATCCGCTTACCCGACAAACCTTGCGGGAAGCGAACAGCGACCGACAATTCCCCCAAGGGAATGCCCCATACGGCGCGAATGGATCGCACAGCCCCTTGAGGTCCTCCTGCACGAGTCCTCCCACGCCGTGACCGCGCGCGCTCGGGTACCAGACGACGATCGGCCAGTTCGTGGAGGACAATCACGCTGCGTCCTAGCCTTCGATCTCTGCGAGCGGGATCCGCGCAAATGTGACGGTGGCATTGGCGTTCCAGTCGCCGGTCTCGTACAGCAGCCCGATCGTCGCGTCGTCCATCTGGACCAAGTCCGAGTACGCCGCGGGGAGACCGGAAACCGGGTAGCCGATCGTCCAGGTGCGGCCGTTGTCGTCGCTGACGCGAATCGTCATCCCGGCACGCTCCGTCGGGTGGACCGGGCCGGAGTAGAGGAGACGTCCGTCAGTGAGAGCGATGACGCTGCCCTCCACGATGGGGCTGGTGATGGTGGCCTGCGGCCGGTACGGCTTCTCCAGGGTTTGCCCGTTCGCGCTATAGCCGTCGACCCGGCTGATCGGGAGCGATCCGTTCTGGTTGCGCGCGTTTACATACAGGCGGCTGTCGGCGAGCTCGGTGATGGTCGACTCGTTTTCATTGAGTCCGCCGTTCGGGTTGGAGCTTTGGGCACCGACCGACCAGGTGTGGCCGCCATCGTCGGAGTACAGGAGGTGCCCGCCGTAGTACTTGGCCTCGGATCCCAGGTCGGTGCCAGTTGGCGGCTTGGAGTGGTTCGCGGGGATGACCAGTCGGCCGACGTTGGTGCCCTTGGTCTTGGCGACGCCGTGCCCAGGCCCGGTGGCGTACCACCGCCATCCCGTCGGCCGCACGTCGTCGGTGATCTCGACCGGCGCAGACCAGGATGCCCCGTCGTTCGTCGACCGTTGGACATAGACGCGCCGGGCGGCGGCCTTGCCTTGCATGATCTGCGCCTCGGTCGACGCGGCGGCGTTGCGGCACGACAGCAGCACGATGTCACCCGAGGCGGGGTCGACCACCGCGGTGGGGTTGCCCGCCGTGTCGGCTCCCTGGGAGGTGACGACGCTCTGCGCACCCCAGGTCGCTCCGCCGTCGGTGGAGCGTTTGGCGACGATATCGATGTTCCCGCTGTCGGCGGCCGAGGTGTGCCGGCCTTCGGCGAGCGCGACCAGGACGCCGTTGCTGTAGACGATGGACGGGATGCGGTAGGTGTCGTAGCCGCCGACCCCGGCCTGCCAGACGACACTCGTGATGGCGGTCGATGACCTGGTCTCCCCGGTTACGGTGATGAGTGGCGCCGCAACAAGCACGGACGCGCTGAGTGAGCGCATGATTACCGTTCGCATCTGGTCAGAGAACCCCATGCTCGGCGTTCTCGTCCCGCAAATCCCCCACCGTCTTGTCAGCGTCCGTGGCCGTTGGACGGAGACGCTCCGTTCTCAGGCTGGGGCGATGTCGTCGAACTCGACGAAGAGATGGCGGGGCCCGCGCAGGAACGGGTGCTGCCGATAGGGAGGCGGATCGGCGACGAGCCGGGGATTGACCAGCCGGCGAGCGAGCGCGGTCAACGCGAGTTGCGTCTCCAGCCGGGCCAGTGGGGCGCCGAAGCAGTAGTGGATGCCGCCGCCGAAGCCGAGATGCTGGTTGTCCGTCCGCTCGGGGTCGAAGTGGTCCGGGTCGTCGAAACGGTCGGGGTCACGGCTGCCCGCGGCCAGAACCAGAGTGACCACGGCGCCCTTGGGAATCGTGGTCCCGGCGATGTCGATGTCGGCCAGCACGTTCCGTCCCGTGCCCAGTGCCTGAACCGGCGGGTCGTAGCGCAACAGCTCTTCGACCAGACCGGCGGCCAGCCCGGGCTCACCGCGCAGCCGCTCCAGCAGATGGGGGTGGCGCAGCAGCAGGAGGACACCGTTGGAGATGAGGTTGACGGTGGTCTCGTGACCGGCGACGAGCAGGAGCGCGGCCGTGCTCAGCAGGTCGCCCGGCGGCATCTCCTCGTCCGTGGCGAGGTCGGAGAGCAGGTCGTCTCCCGGATTCCGGCGATGGACGTCCACCAGTCCCTGCAGATAGCGGCTCAGCTCGGCCGTCGCGGCCACCCGCCGTCGGCGCCGCTCGTCCAGCGGACCGGTCGTCTGGTCATTGGCCTCGATGATCGTCCGGGACCACTGATGGAAGTGCCTGTCGTCTTCGCGGGGGACCCCCAGCAGCTCGCAGATCACGGTGACGGGAAGGGGGTAGGCGAAGTCGTTGACGATGTCGGCCTGAGTCCGGCCGGCGAAGCCGTCGATCAGCCCGGTGATGATCTCGGACATCCTCGGCGCCATGCCGGTGATCCGGCCAGGAGCGTCGGGAGGCCCGAAATGCCGCATGGCGACCGATCGGAGCCTGTCGTGGTCTGGTGGGTTGAGCCGGATGAAGGCCGGGGGCAGTTCCGGGGTCTCCTCACCCGGTGCCGGGCCCACCATCGTCGGCTCCGGAGTGTCCCGAGGGTCAGAGCTCACACGGGGGTCGTGCAGCAGCGCGACGATCTCCCGATAGGTGCTGACCACGTAGCTGCCGTCCTGTTGCCGTTCCACCGGAGTCTTGCGGAGCTCCGCGAACAGGGGATAAGGGTCGGCGCGGTTGGAGTAGTCGAGGATCTGTTCAAAGACGGTGCCGTCCTCCATGACCTCATCTCCTTGACGTGCGCGCTCCTTGGCGACGGCCGCGATCAGTGATTCCGGTGGACCAGGGTGGCGCGCCGCTCGTCCGGGTTGTGGCCGGTCACCACGACCGTGGCCCCCTGGAAGGCGGAGACCCGATCCGGGGCCTCCGCCGGGACGACCCGCATCTCCTCCGGCCCGCCGACCATGTCGAAGGCGGGCGGGAACGGCGCGGCCTGCTCGATCAGGTCCTGGTAGAACTCCAGCCACATCGCCTGATCGAAGGCGACCGCGGCGGTGATGCGGCCGCGATAGCCGTACGCGGCGACGAAACGGCGGTCCTCGACGGAGCCCTGCGTGATGGCGACCTCGTCGGCGAAGGTCGGCACACCGACGGACTTGATGTTGGTGCCGAACTGGGCGGACCAGAAGACGGGGAGCGACAGGTGGGGCCAGCGGCCGGCCGCAGAGCTGATCATGTTGTGCGCCGCCACCTGCGCCTGGGTGACCGCGTTCCCCCAGTGTTCGAGTGCCAGGAACTGGTAGCCGTACACGGGATGGGGGAAACGTGCCACGTCACCGGCCACGAAGATGTCGTCGGACACCACCCCGTTGACGTCGAAGGCGCGGCATCCCGCGTCGCAGGACACCCCCCACACTCCGGCGGCGAGACCCGAACCCTCCAGCCACTCGACGTTGCGTTCCGCGCCGAGCGCGGCCACCGCCACCTGGACGTCGACCACGCTGCCATCGGACAGGTGCGCGCAGCGCAGGCGTCCGTCGCCGTCGCCTTCGAGCGCCGTGACCGTGAGGCCGCAGCGCAGATCGACGCCGTGCTCGCGCTGCATCTCGGCCGCGATGCCGCCGATCACCCCGCCCAGCGCCCCGACGAGCGGTGCGGATCCGCGCTCGACGACGGTGACCTCCAGGCCGAGGTCCCGGCAGGCGGAAGCGATCTCCGACCCGGTGAAACCGGCGCCGATCACCAGCACCCGGCTCGGCCCGGCCGCCAGTCGCTCGTGCAGGCGGGCCGCGTCCTCACGGGTGCGCAACACGAACACCCCGTCCAAAGCGCCCTCCGCCGCGTTCGGCCAGGGCCGGGCTCGCGCCCCCGTGGCGATCAGCAGACGGTCGAAGCCGACGTGCCCGCCGTCGGACAGGTGCACCTGTTTGGCGGCCAGGTCGAGCCCCGTCGCCGGCTTGCCCCGCAACCACTCCGCGTCGAGATCACCGCGGCGGGGCAACATGGTGTGGCCTGCGGTGATCTGCCCGCTCAGGACCTGCTTCGACAACGGCGGCCGATCGTAGGGCTCGCACGGCTCGTCCCCGATCAAGGTCAGCGACCCGTCGAACCCTTCCCTGCGCAGGGTGGCCGCGGCCCGCAGGCCGGCGAGCGAGGCGCCGACGATGACGACGCGACGGACCCGCTCGGACGACCTCGGGCCTCGAGTCCGAACGTCCTGAGCCGGAGCGCCGTCCCCGGGGGTTCCACCGGCCCGCGCGGTGTCGGCCTTCTTCGGCCGCCCCAGCGTTCCCACCTGGTCGACCACTATGGCCTGGACCGGGCAGGCCGCGACCGCCCGCAGGACCTGGTCACGCTCCTCGTCGTCCGCGTGCAGTTCGTACATCAGTGCTTCCGCGCGGCTCATCCGGAAGACGCCGGGCGCGAGAAAGGCGCACTGCCCGTACCCCTGGCAACGCGTGAGGTCGACGACGACTCTCATGCTGGACCGTCCCCTCCAGAGGGACGACCGGGCGGCAGCCCGGCCGTGCACCCGCGGACGGACGTCGCAGATCACCCATCAGGGGCGCCGGAATCGTGCCTTAATGCCTAGTTCGAGGCTAGCAACCCGTCGGTTCACTGCCCGGAGGGGGAGGCGCGGCGGGCCAGCAGGACATGGGTCTCGCCATGCGACCGTACGGCCCCGCCGAGGTTCTCGATCGCGGCGTGCAGCGCATGCTGAAGCACGGTGAGCCGTTCGGGCCCGAGGCGCTGGTGATCGCTGTACGTCGCCACCAGCCCCACCCACTCATCGGCGCTGAACGCGTCCTCCCAGCGGTACTTTCTCGTCTCGACCGAGGAGAACGCGTCGCTCGCCTCGAACGGGTCCACCGGGGGGCTCTTCACGGCGTTGCGCCCGTGCACCTGCGCATCCGGCGCGTACTGGCGGTAGATCGCGTCGAACGCGGTGAGCACCTGCTCTTCCAACAGGTGGTAGCTCCAGAACCGCGCGATCACGCCGCCCGGTCGCAGCACCTTGGCGGCCTTGGGGACGCCCAGGGCGGGATCGATCCAGTGCCACGCGCTCCCACATGTGATCAGGTCGAATCGCCGTCCGGCGTCGTCCCAGGTCTCGAATGGCGCGATCTCCACCGGAATGCCGTGGCCACGGGCCACGTCCGCCATCCGCTCGTCCATTTCGACGCCGAGCACGGACAGACCATGCTTCGCGAGGGGAACGGCCACCTTGCCGGTGCCACAGGCGACGTCGAGCACCTGTTCCGGTCGCAACGCCACGAAGTCCTCGATCAAGGCATCGGGGCATGCCGGACGATAGCGGTCATACTGGTCCGCCACGGAGCCGAAGGACCCAGCCCTCCGACGATCGAGATGAAGCTCTTCCGAGGCCACCCAGCGATGATAGGCATCCCCTGATGGGCGACCTCACGGCGGGACCGGACAAATCGCCGATGGCGGCTCGCCGTCCTCAGTCCTTGGACACGCCCTCCACCGCGTACGTGATCAGTGTGGTCAGCACGTCCTTGACCGACTCGCGGTCGCGTACGTCGCAGAGCACGATGGGGGCGACCCCTCCCAGCCCCAGCGCCCGCCGTACCTTGTCGGGGTCGTGGCGCCTGGCTCCGTCGAAGCAGTTGACGGCGACGACGAAGGGGATCCCGCGCTGCTCGAAGTAGTCCACGGCGGGGAAGCACTCCTGCAGGCGGCGGGTGTCGGCCAGCACGACGGCCCCGAGCGCGCCGACGGCCAGTTCGTCCCACATGAACCAGAACCGGTCCTGGCCGGGCGTGCCGAACAGGTAGAGCCACAAGCCTTCGCGGATGGTGATGCGCCCGAAGTCCAGCGCGACGGTCGTGGTGATCTTGGACTCCACGCCGGAGATGTCGTCGACGCCGACGCCTCGTTCGCTGAGCAACTCCTCGGTGTGCAGCGGCCGGATCTCACTGATCGTGCCGACCATGGTCGTCTTGCCGACTCCGAATCCGCCGGCGATGAGGATCTTGATGGCCAGCGCCGAGGCGGCCTCGGTCGTGTCCGGCTCAGAGGCTGCGTAGCCCATGCAGCACTTCCCTGTAGATGCGTTCGTCGATCGTCTGCGCCGCCGGCCGCGGCCGGTCGATGGTCACGAGGCCTTCGCGCCGCAGGTCGCCGAGGATCACGCGGGTGATGTTGAGCGGCAGCTTCAGATGCGCCGCGACGTCCGCCACTGGCGTGGGCATGCGGCACAACGTCAGGACGGCGAAATGCTCGGGGATGAGCTCCGCCGGCTGGACCGGCGTGCTGACGGTCGTGACGATGGCCACCAGGTCGAAGGTCTCTCCCGCCGGGCGCGCACGGCCCCCGGTCAGCCCGAAGAGCCTGACCAGCGGCCCGGGGTCCTCTCCCGTCACGACCCCCCGCCGTTCCAGGCGGGCGCCGGAGCCGTCCCCCTCGGCTGTGCGGACAGGTGCTCGCCGACGCGCTTGACCAAGAGCGCCATCTCGTAGGTGACCATGCCGAGCTCGGCGTCACCGGCGGCCAGTACGGCCAGGCGGGCGCCCTGCCCCGCGGCGGTCACGAACAGGAAGCCGCCCTCGAGCTCGATGATGGTCTGCCGGACCCCGCCGAGACCGAAATGCCGTCCGGCGCCCTGTGCGAGGCTGTGGCTGCCGGCGGAGATCGCGGACAGGTGCTCGGCGTCCTCGCGGGTCAGCTCCTTGGAGCCACCCATGGCCAGCCCGTCCGCGGACAGCACGATGGCATGCCGGATGTCGGGGATGCGCTGGGTCAGATCGTCGAGCAGCCAGTTCAGTTCAGTTCTGGGGTCGGGCATCGGAGTGGCCGTCCTTTCTGTTCCACGCGTCCTGTCCTTGCTCTGCCTGGCCGCGGCCCTGCTGCCAGCCGCGCTGCATGGCCGACATGAGCCGGGCGAGCTCTTCGGGAGATCGCGCAGAGACATCATCCTGCTCCGTCGACCGTGCGCCGCGGAGCTGGGGGGCCAGGCTGGCCTGCGGTATCCGCATCGGCAGCCCGTCGAGGTCGTCGTCGCCGCCCGGCTCGGGCACCGTCCACCGCGCGGGTGCGGGAGAGACGACGGGCGCGGGATAAGGCACCGGCGCCGGGTTCTGAACGGGCTCTCGGTCGGCCGAGAACCATCCCGACGCGGGCTCTGGAGTAGGTGCCGTCATCTGCCCCCCTGCGACAGAGGTCGTCTCCCTGGACCGGGCCTCCGGCATCGAGCTCAACGCGCGCAGGGGCCTGCCCAGACGTGCGTGCCCGGCCGGGACCATCTGGTGCGACACGGTCTCGGCGGCAGGCGCCTCCTCAGTGGCGAGCAGATTCGACGGCAGCAGCACGATCGCGGTGGTGCCGTCGTACGGCGAGGGCCGTAGCACGATCTTGATGTTGTGCCGGGCCGCGAGCCTGGCCACGACGAACAGCCCGAGCCTGTCGCTGTCGGCCAGGTCGAACTCCGGCGGGTCGGTGAGCCTCGCGTTGAGATCGTCAAGGGTGGCCCGGCTCAGCCCGAGACCCCGGTCCTCCACCTCCAGGGCGAAGCCGTTGGCCGCGATGCTGCTGCGGACGTGAACGGTGGTGTCGGGCGGCGAGAATACGGCGGCGTTCTCCACCAGTTCGGCGATCAGATGGATCACGTCGGTGACCACCGCCCCCACGAGCAACGGGGCCTGCGGCATGGGGGCCACGACGACACGGGTGTAGTCCTCGACCTCGAGCACGGCGCCGCGCACCACGTCGAGGAGCGGCACGGGGTCGCGCCACCTGCGTGCGGGGGCGGAGTCGGACAAGATGATCAGGTTCTCCGCGTGCCGCCGCATGCGGGTGGTCAGGTGGTCGAGCTTGAAGAGATCCTCCAGGGTCTCCGGCTCCTCGACCCGGCGCTCCATCGTGTCCAGCAGGTTGAGCTGGCGGTGCAGCAGCGCCTGGTTGCGTCTGGCGAGGTTGAGGAACACCTGGCCGACGCCCTTGCGGAGGGTCGCCTGGCCCACCGCCGCCTCCACGGCGGTCCGCTGCACCGCGGAGAACGCGTGCACGACCCGGTCGACCTCGGCGGTGCCCGCGGAGGCCAGGTCGGGAGCCTCCGTCGCGGGGTCCACGTCGTCGCCCCTGCGAAGTCGCTCGACCAGCCGCGGCAGCCGCTGCTCGGCGAGCTCCACGGCCGACGACTGAAGGCGCCTCAACTCCGAGATCATGGACCGGCCGAAGCGGTAGGACAGCGCCAACGACAGGACGACCGCGATCAGGCCGAGGAGGAGGATCAGCCCGATCCGCCAGTACGCCCCTGTCTTCTGGGCCTCTCCCTCGGCCGCGGCCCGCACCAGTTCCTGCTGGGTGTCCCGGTTGATCGCGTTGAGGACGGTGGCGGTGTCGCCGTTCCATTCGGCGGGGTCCACCGGGGGCGCGCCGTCGGTGTCCCAGACGAAGAGCCTGTCCTCCACCTCCACGAGCCGCATGTAGGCGTTGCTGTTCACCAGATTCTGGTAGTGCGCCCGCAGTTCGGGACTCATGTCGCGGTCGGCGTTGGCGAACAGGAGCCTGCGACTGGTCATCGCGGCCACGAACGTGGCGCGATCGGTGGGGGTCATGTCGTGGTGCACGATCGTGCTGGTCAGCACGGCGTGCTCCCGGCCCAGGTATTCGGCGGTGGCACTGTAGGCCGACATACCGCGCACCGCGCGGTAGGACGACACGTCGCTCAACGCGTCCTGATCGCTGAACGCCTGGTTGGCGGTGGCGACCAGGCTGTTGTACCCCTCGATGACCTTGAGTGTGGTGAGCCTGCCGTCGTCGGCGGAGTCGCGAAGGTACTGCACTCCGTCCACCGCCGTCACCAGGGCGCGCACCGCCGCGGGGGTCTCCGCCTCCCCTCCCTTGGGGGCGATCGACTCGATCACCTCGCGCAGGCGCTCCACCCGGCTGTCGGTGACCCGCCGCTGGTCCGCCAGCGCAACGTCGGTGGCCGTGCCATCCGCCGCCTCCGCGGAGAGCTGGCGCTCCCGCTGGAGCTCCACGACCAACTGCAACACCGGCGACCCGATGCTCTCCCAGCGATTCTGCGTACGGGAGACATCGACGATCTCCTGGACGCTCGAGTAGGCGATGAAACCCCACAGGGCGATCATGGAAATCAGCGGCAGCAGCAGGATTCTGAGGAGCTTAGAGCGGATCGGCGGAGGCGAGCTCATCCATCATGTCCAATTCCGCGCGTGGTGCGCCGTAGCGGCCGTGATCTGTTTCCGCCCCCGAGGATGCGTGCCACGGCTGATACGCCTGTGGTTGGTCCACTATGCCCATGGCACAGAAGGACTTCAAGCAACAGATGCGAAGAACAGACACGAATCCGATTGGCATTGATGGTGATGAACCACCACATCACACCCGGCCGCTACGGTGTGGCGCCGGAATGGTCACAACACGGACGGTTCCGATGTGATGGGCATGCTGGTCAAACACATATTTCCGGCCGCCGGGCACGCTCGGTACAGCGGTGGGCGGCCCCCCGGAGGGCACGTTCCGTGACTTCGAGCGTGCGGCGAAAAGCAGTGAAGATCAAATTAATGACCCCCCGGGTCGCTTTGGGAACGGAGCCGGACGCTCACTCCCTAAGCGGCCCGAGACGTCGGCAACTTGTCTTAATTATGTGGAATATAGAAGGAACTTCTGTCGGACTCGGCGAGGAATGGCGAGTTATCGACTGAAGCCGTAATTTCGAGTCAGCCGCGTGATGACGGGGCGAGCATGTCGAGGGACACCTGCCACAGTCGTGCCGCCGCCTCGGGGTCGAGGGCGTGCGGGGCGACACCCCGGTGTTCACCGGGCACAGGAGGCTGCGCCTCGTTGCAGTCCTCGAAGTACCGGCCGCCCACACCTTCGAGCGGCGGCCAGGTCGCGAGCAGCGCGGATGTGGCGGCGCCCTGCTGGGGCGTCTTGAACACATAGCCGGCGGCCTTCGATTGTTCGAGTGCCTCCTGGCTCATGTGCCGCGTCAGATTCGTCAGGATGGCCCCCGGGTGCGCGGCGTTGACCGTGATGCCGTCCGCGGCCCACCGCTTGTTCGCCTCGACCGCGAACAGGGCGTTGGCCGTCTTGGACTGGCCGTACGCGATCATGGAGTCGTAGGCGCGCCGCATGAAGTGGATGTCGTCGAAGTCCACCCCGGCCCGCAGGTGACCGACCGAGCTGAGCGACACGACGCGGGCCCTCCCGGCCGCCACGAGCGCCGGGTGCAGCCCGGTGGAGAGCGCGAAGTGCCCGAGATGGTTGGTCGCGAACTGCAATTCCCAGCCTTCCGGGCTCCGCACCTCGGACGTCGTCATCACGCCGGCGTTGTTGACGAGGATGTGCAACGGGCCGTCCCACGCGGCGACGAAGGCCGCGACGGACGTCTGGTCGGCGAGGTCCAGCGGCGCGACCCGGATGTGCTCGTTTCCCGTGGTCGCCCTGATGTCCGCGGCGACCTCCTCACCGGTGCCTACCGATCGCACCGCCAGGGTGACCTCCGCCCCCGCGCCCGCGAGCGCCCTGGCGGTCTCGATCCCGATGCCGGATGAGGCGCCGGTCACGATGGCACGGCGGCCGGTGAGGTCCACGCCGGCCACCACCTCGGCCGCGGTGGACTGGCCGGTGAACGGCGTGGTGATGAGTGTCGGTTCGGTCATGGGACTGCCTCTCTGTCATGCTCCGGCCCGCAGGCCGACGGCGGACGCGCCCGAATCCGGGTGGCCACTGCTCACCTGACCTCGCGAAACAGGGCCAGATGGCGTCTTGTTCAGCTCACCACCGGCGCGGGCCCCGCCGACTCCGCGAGGGAGGCCCGCCTCCACCCGGGGCCCGGCCTACCGGGGGTCCAGCAGACCCCCCCACGGACCTCGCCGCCCCTTCACCCCGGTCATACGCTGAATGCCATGACCGATCCCTCCTCCGGCGCCGGGGGCAACACGGAACTCCGGGAGTTCCTGCGCTCACGCCGGGCCCGGATCACCCCCGAGGAAGCAGGGCTGTCGGCGCAGCCGGGCGCCCGCCGGGTGCCGGGGCTGCGCAGGGAGGAGGTCGCCCAGCTCGCCGGAGTGAGCGTGGACTACTACGTGCGCCTGGAGCGCGGCCGCCACGTCAACGTCTCCGAGACCGTGCTGGACGCCCTCGCCCGGGCGCTGCGCCTGGACGACACGGAACGCAGTCACCTCTTCGACGTGGCCCGGCCCACCCGCAGGCGGAGCCGCCCGATGCCGCCGCAGCGGGTACGGCCGGGGCTGTACCGCGTGCTCGACCTCCTGAGCGACACCCCGGCGCTGATCCTGGGCCGCCGCATGGACGTCCTGGCAGCCAACAGGATGGCCCGGGCCTTGTACACCGACTTCGAAGCCCTTCCGCACCGGGAGCGGAACATGATCCGATTCATGTTCCTCGACGAGGCCGCCCGCTCGCTGTACGTCGACTGGGAGTCGGCCGCTCGCAGCACCGTCGCCAGTCTGCATCTCTACGCCGGACGCCAGCCCGACGACACCCGCCTCGCCGAGCTCATCGGCGAGCTCTCCCTCCACGACAAGGACTTCCGCCGCTGGTGGGCCGACCACGACGTCCACCGCCGCACCTACGGAGCCAAGGACTACCACCATCCCGTGGTCGGCGGCCTCACCCTGAGCTACGAGACCTTCAGCTCTGACGGCGATCCCGACCAGGTTCTCGGGATACACACCGCCGAACCCGGCTCCCCGTCCGAGCATGCCCTGCGCCTGCTGGCCAGCTGGTCCAGCGAGCCCGCCGCCGTGCGCCTGCCGGGTCCGGCCTCCACGGGCTGACCGCCGCTCGACAGCGGGCGCCTCGCGGGCCGACCGCCGGGGCGAGGGCGGACGGCACGCCGCATCGATCCCCCACGAGATCGCCGCCATGGGGAAAGGTTGCCGAACGCTTGTCTCAACCCATAGCCGACATGCGATTCACCGAGGCCGGAACGAGGCACTGAGCTGCTTGAATTCCCCCGATGAGCAGATCACGCGCAGGGAATTACATCCGTGCCGGCCGGAGGGACCGCCGGTGTGGCAGCCGGCTTCCCCGGCTTGCGGGCGTACTGACCGCCGTGATCCTCATGGCCGGCTTCTCCCCCACATCGGCCGCCCAGGCCGTGACGACCGTTCGGCAGTTCGCCTACGTCAGCAATCTCGACGCCGACTCCGTGTCGGTGATCGACACGGCGGACGAGACCGTCGTGGCGACGGTCCCCGTCGGCGACAGACCGAACGGGATCGCGGCGCTGCCCGACGGCTCGCGCGTCTACGCGATCAACTTCGGCTCGGACGACGTGTCGGTGATCTCGACCGCGACGAACACCGTCATCGGGACCGTCGACGCCGGAACCCGGCCGGCCGACGCCACCGCCACCCCAGACGGCAGGTTCCTGTACGTGGCCGACTCCGGCTCCGACACCGTGACCGTGATCGACACCGCCACCGACGCGGTCGTGGACACCGTGGCCGCCGGCGACGGCCCGGTCGAGGTGGCGTTCACCCCGGACGGCCGCTACGCCTACGTGACCGACTTCTTCGCCGGGCTCGCCGGCACCGTCTCGGTGATCGACACCGCCACCCGCATCACCGTCGCCACCATCCCCGTCGGGGCCTATCCGTCGGGGATCACGATCACCCCGGATGGCCGGTACGTCTACTCGACCAACTTCGGCACGACCACCGTGTCGGTGATCTCGACGACGTCGAACTCGGTCGTCGACACCGTGACCGTCGGTGCCGCCCCGGCGGACGCCGTGGTCGGCCCGGACGGATCGCGGGTCTACGTCGCCGACATGTTCTCCGACGCCGTGTCGGTGATCTCGACTTCTTCCAACACGGTCGTCGACACGATCCCCCTCAGTGGTCCCGCTCCCGTCGACTCCGGTCCGAACGGCCTGGCGATCACTCCCGACGGCTCGCGCGTGTACGTCGCCGACACCTTCGCCGACACGACGTCGATGATCTCGACCGCCGTCGGCACGGTCGCCGACACCGGCGACGTGGGCAGCCGGCCGACCGATGTGGACATCGCGCGGATGGAGACAGGCGGTCCGTCGGCGCCGTCATCCACCCCGGCCAGGCAGGAGTCCGGCGGCGTCGTCAGCAGCGAGAACGAGAACCTCACCGGGATGGTCGCCACGACCGGCGACGCCGGAGTCCGGCAGAAGGTGCGCGACGTCCACACCTTCGTCCAGCAGGTGAAGAAGCGCCATCTCGATCACCGCGCGCCCACGAGGCCCCCGAAGGTCCGCCGCCTTCGTCTGACCACGAGGACGCCTTCCTGACGGCTCCCGAGGGTTCCGCCGGGGCTCGTCCTACGCCCTGGTGCGGTAGTGGAGGTGGACCACGCCGTTGCCGAAACGGCGTTCGTCCAGCAGTTCGAGCTTCACGCGGACGTCACCGGGGAGGGCCGGGTTTCCGCCTCCCACGATGATGGGCGACAGGAACAGGTGGCACTCGTCGACCAGTCCGGCCCTGATCGCCTCGGCGGCGAGGCCGGGACCGCCGACGCTGAGGTCCCGCTCCGCTGACGCCTTCATCCGACGGACCGCCTCGGCGTCGAAGACCCGCTCGATCCGCGTCCTGGCACTCGACACCGTTTCCAGCGTCGTGGAGTAGACGATCTTGTCGGCCGACTGCCATATCGCGGCGAAGTCCAGCGTGACGGGTGACTGACCGGGGAGGGTGTGCATGGTCTCCCAGCCGGCCATCACCTCGTACATGCGGCGCCCGTAGAGATAGGTGCCGATCGGCCGCTCGAGGTCGTTGACGAAGGCGTGCACCTCCTCGTCGGGCTCCGCCCAGTCGAACTTGCCGTTCTCGTCCGCCACGTAGCCGTCGAGCGACGTGATCGCCGCGTAGATCAGCTTGGCCATGATGGCCTCCCTTTACGCCGACTGATTGCATTTTGCTATCAGCCGCAGAGCATAGGTAAACTGCTCCTCTATTGCAACCAGTTGTCCGGAGCGTTCGATGACCAAGGCCCACCGCTCAGGGTGTCCCATCAACCTGTCGCTCGAGGTCTTCGGCGACAAGTGGAGCCTCCTCATCCTCCGCGACATGATCTTCGGCGGGCGGCGGCACTTCCGCGAAATACTGAACGGATCACAGGAGGGGATCGCCTCCAACATCCTCGCCAACCGGCTGAAGAGGCTGGTCGACCTGGGCATGCTCACCAAGCGGGACAATCCGGCCCACAAGCAGAAGGCGATCTACAGCCTGACCGAGCCGTCGATCGAACTCGTGCCGATCATGGCGGCGCTGGGCACCTGGGGCAGCAGGTGGCTGCCGGTCACCGAGGAACTGTCGATCCGGGCGCGCGTACTGGGGGAGGGCGGCCCCGAACTCTGGGACCGCTTCATGGCCGAACTCCGCGAGGAGCACCTCGGCATCCCGACCGGCCCGGCGCCCGACGGCAGGACGGTTCGCCAGTTCCTCCAGGAGGCCTACCTCGCCGTCGTAGCGGGCGGCGGCGCCGGATCGTCAGCCCTGTGAGCATCGCCACGAAAACTTGACCGTACGTTCCAGATAGCCATAGCGTCCCTCTCATGGCACGAGTCAGGGAGTTCGACACCGAGGCCGCGCTGGAGGCGGCGATGTCCGCCTTCCGCCGCAAGGGATACGAAGGGACCTCGGTGCAAGACCTGGTCGACGCCACGGGAATCGGGCGCGGCTCGTTGTACGCGGCGTTCGGCAGCAAGGAGGGCCTGTACCTGGCGGTCATGGACCGCTACCGCGAGCAGTACGCGGTCCCGCTGATCGAGCTCCTCGACAGCGGGGCGCCGGCACGCGAGCTGATTCGCTCCGTGCTGCTCGGCGTGGTGGACGAGATCGTGCGTGACGGCACCCGCCAGTCCTGCCTCATCGTCAGCGCCACGACGGAGCGGCTACCGCACGATCCCGAGGTCGCGGGGCGAGTGCGGGCGACGACCTCGTCGCTGGAGAACGCGCTGACCGAAGTGATCGCCAAGGGTCGGGCGAGCGGCCGGCTGACGAGCACCCGCGCCCCGGGGGACCTGGCGCGATTCCTTCTGACGACCATCCACGGGCTGCGTGTCATGGGCGCGATCAACACCGACAGGGGAACCCTGACGAACATCGCGGAGGTGGCCCTGGGCTGCCTCGACTGAGTTTTTCAGGCCCTGAATATGTAACGATCATTCAAGATTTTTTAGATGACCGCGAAGGAGTGAACGAGATTGACCCGGCTGCGGATCGACCTGTCGAAGGAGGCCTTCCCGATGTGTGAGCACCCGGACCGCCGGGCCGAGCGCCGGATCTCGGAGCGGTCATGAAGGCGGTGGGAGGACAAGCTTGATCAATTGCGACGTCTGGCCGATGCCGACGCGGTGACCTTGCGGGTCGCAGCCACGTTCGCACCCGAGCGGGCATCCGAGGCCCACCGCCTTCTTGAGGCCGGCGGCGTCCGGGGACGGCTGGTCATCGAGTTCTGAGGCCACTCGCCGGCCATACCGAAGCGTCCCCGTTCTTTCGGCACGTTTCAGCACACATCCACAACATCCGGACCGCCCCCGCGGCCGGTTCCACCATGGGGGAAACACATGAAGAAGATCGGCGTCGGCGTCATCGGCGCGAGCACGGGCGGATGGGCGTCCATCAGCCACGTTCCCGCGCTGAAGACGTTGCCGGAGTACGAACTGCGCGCGATCAGCACCTCGCGCCGGGAATCCGCCGACCTGGCCGCGAAGGAGTTCGACGTCCCGGCGGCCTACGACGACCACAGGGACCTGATCGCCCATCCGGGTGTCGACCTGGTCGTGGTGGCGGTGAAGGTGACCCACCACCACGCGCTCGTCTCGGCGGCGCTGGATGCCGGAAAGATGGTCTACAGCGAATGGCCGCTGGGCGTGAATCTCCGCGAGGCGGCCGATCTGACCGAGCGCGCCCGGGCCGCGGGCGTGCGCACGGTGATCGGACTGCAGGCCCGCTTCTCCCCGGTGGTCCGTTACGTCCGCGACCTGGTCGCGAACGGCTACGTCGGCCGGGTGCTCGGCACGACGCTGATCGGGTCGGGGCTCTCCTGGGGGCCGGAGACCGACCGCGCCCACGCCTACATCTTCGACGCCGCCAACGGCGCGACACTCCTGACCGCAGCGGGCCTGCACGCCCTCGAGGCGGTGAACTTCACGCTGGGGGACTTCGCCGGCGTCTCGGCCAACCTCGTCAACGGCCGCAAGGAAGTACGAGTGGTCGACGAGGGGATCTCGATCCCGATGACGACGGCCGACCAGGTGTCCGTCACGGGGACACTGGACAGCGGCGCGGCCGTCTCCTTCTTCTACCGCGGCGCCTTCTCCCGTGGCGACAACCTGCGCTGGGAGATCAACGGCACAGAGGGCGACCTCGTGCTGACCGCGCCGGGCGTCAACGGGAACCTTCAGGTGGCGGACTTGAACCTGGAAGGCGGCCGGGGCGGCGACACCGGCGTCGCCGAGATCGCCGTGCCGCCTCACTACTTCGATCCGGTCCCGCGCACTCTGCCCGCACTCCCGCAGAACGTGGCGCAGACCTACGCGTTCCTCGCCAGGGATCTGCGCGAAGGCACCGACACCGTCCCCGGCTTCGACTACGCCCTTGAACGGCACCGGCTCGTCGACGCGATCGAGCGGGCGTCCCGGACCGGGTCCGTCCAGTCGCCGGCCTGAGTCACCCGATCCGTCCCGACGGAGACAGGCCACTCTCTCGCAGAAATCGATTCCGATGACTAGAATCATGTTCTATTTTCCGTCTCCGACTGCGAGGAAGCGGCATGGGCGAGCTGAAAATCACCTGCGATCCGGAGGAGGTCGGCTTCGACCGCGACCGGCTGCGCCGTATCGACACGCATTTCGCGTCCTACGTCGACGACGGAAGGCTCCCCGGCTGGCTGGCGCTGGTCAGCCGGCGCGGCGAGATCGCGCATCTGTCGACGTACGGAGCACGTGACATGGCGTCCGGGGCGCCGGTCGAGACCGACACCCTCTTCCGGATCTATTCGATGTCGAAGCCGATCACGTCGGTCGCGGCCATGATGCTCTACGAGCAGGGGGCACTCGAGCTGACCGACCCGATCAGCCGGTTCATCCCCTCGTTTAGCGACATGCGGGTCTATGAGAAGGGCATGGCGGTCAAGCCGGTCACCCGGCCCGCCGCCGAGCCGATACGGCTCTGGCACCTCCTCACCCACACCGCAGGCCTGGTCTACGGCTTTCAGCACGTCAGCGTCGTCGACGAGATCTACCGCAACGCCGGCTTCAACCGCGGCATGCCGCGGGACCTCGACCTCGCCGAGGTCGTCGACCGCTGGGCCGCGCTGCCTCTGCTCTTCGAGCCCGGCTCGCAGTGGAACTACTCCGTCGCGACCGACGTGCTCGGCCGGGTGGTCGAGGTGGTGTCGGGGCAGTCGTTGGACTCCTTCTTCGCCGAGCGGATCTTCGGCCCGCTGGGGATGACCGACACCGGATTCGCCATCGACGCCGACCGGGCCGATCGGATGGCCTCGCTCTACACCGCCGGCCCGGACGGCCGCGCGACCCTGCTCGACATGGGCGACACCGCGCACCGGCAGCCGAAGGCGCTGTCGGGCGGCGGCGGGCTGATCTCCAGTGCCGCCGACTATCACCGGTTCACCCAGATGTTGCTGCGCGGCGGCGAGCTCGACGGCGTCCGCCTGCTCAGCCCGCGCACGGTCGCCTACATGACCCGCAACCACCTGCCCGGCGGCGCCGACCTCGAGGAATTCGGCCGGCCGGTGTTCGCCGAGGTTCCCTATGCCGGGGTCGGCTTCGGGCTCGGCTTCGCGGTGGTGCAGGACGCCGCGAAGCACAAGGCCCTGGCCTCGGAGGGTGAGTACAACTGGGGCGGCGCGGCGAGCACGACGTTCTGGGTGGACCCGGCCGAGCAGGTGACGGTCGTCTTCCTCACCCAGCTCACCCCGTCGAACACCCACCCGATACGCACGCAGTTGCGGCAGTTGGTCTATCAGGCGCTCGTCGACTGACGCCGCTCGTCGATCAGTCCCGGGGCTTGAGTCGCCGGAGGGTGTAGCCGTCACCCGCCGGGTCCAGTGGCTTGGTGGCCTGCTTGAAGAGGTACTCGGCGCGCGCGTACGACAGTCGGCCGCGACCCGTCTGCGGGCACAGGTCGGCCGCCGCCGGCATCCGGGACGGTCCCGGCCGCCGCTCCGCGAGGAACAACGGGCCCCGGGTTCGACCGGCCACCAGATGGGGGAGAAGCCTGGCGGTCTCGGAACGCCAGCTCACCCAGGTGCCGTCCGCCCGGGCCCGCCGATCCTCCAGGTCCAGGTCCTCGACGTTCAGGGACAGGGCCGCCGTCACCCCCGCCGCCGACTCGTGCAGGAGCCGCCACAGGGTCCGCTCGCGCAGCGGCAGGCCGGGACGGCTCCAGAGCACGTCAAGCTGTGCCGCGCTGATCGTCTCCGTCCGGGGACGGGTCTCGGCGCGCCGGTCGAGGCCCCCGGCGAGATCGTCCAGGGACGCCCAGGCGCCGAACGACCTGACGGCCGACCGATGCCGATTCCACGTCGTGGCCGCGGCCTCACCCCAGGCCGTCGCGAACACCCGGGCCACCTGGTCGGCGGTCAGAGAGTCCAGCGGCATCCGATCCCCCAAGGTCAGGCGCAGGCGTCGCAGCGTCTGACCGTACGAGCGGATCGTCTCGGGATCCAGATCGCCGCGTCCCAGGAAATCCTGCGCGGCCTCCGCGAGAGTGACACCCGACGCGAGGGCGACACCCGACACGGGAGTGCCATCCGACGCGGGAGTGCCATCCGACGCGGGGGTGACGACGAGCTCGTCCGCGCGACGCCGCAGAAAGGCACGCTCGGCGACATTCCTGGCGAGGGAGGCCGCCCGCTCGAATTCCAGGCGCGCCTCGTCGTACCGTCCGAGCCTGGCCAGGAGATCACCCCTGACACTCGGGAGAAGGTGGTAGTCCCGCAACGCGGGGTCGTCGATCAGGGAGTCCACCAGGTCGAGCCCTGCCTGCGGACCGTGCGCCATCCCGAGCGCGACGGCCCTGTTCAGCTGAACGATCGGCGTCGGCAGCAGGCGGGCGAGCGCCGCGTACAGGGCCGCGATCTGCGTCCAGTCGGTGTCCTCAGGAGTCCGTGCCTGCGCGTGACACACGGCGATCGCCGCCTGCAGCACATACGGGCCGGGCGTGCCGCCGACCTCCCGCGCCCGCAACATCGCGGTGAAACCGCGGCGGATGAGCAGCGGATCCCATCGGCCCCGATTCTGCTCGTGCAACTGGACGGGCTCACCCGTCGGCCCGGTCCGCGCCGCCGAGCGGGACGCCTGTATCTCCATCAGGGCGACCAGCCCGTGCACCTCGGCCTCGTACGGTGCGAGCTCCGCCAGCAGCCGGCCGAGCCGCAGCGCTTCGAGACAGAGCCCCGGCCGCATCAGATCGTCCCCTGACGTCGCCGAATAGCCCTCGTTGAAGATCAGGTAGATGACCTCGAGCACCGACGACAGCAGACCGGGCAGCTCTGACTCGTCGGGCAGCTCGAACGGCACCTGTTCCTCGGCGAGGGTCCGCTTCGCCCCGGCGATGCGCCGGGCGATCCTCGGCTCGTTGACGAGGAACGCCCGCGCGATCTCCTCAGCCGTCAGACCGCCGAGGAGCCGGAGCGTCAGCGCAACCCTCGCGTCGGTCGGCAGCACGGGATGGCACGAGACGAACATCAGCCGCAGGACGTCGTCACGCTCAGGGTCCTGCGGCTGATCCAGCTCGTGGGTGAGCTGCTCGTGCCTGCGTTCGAGGCGCTGGGACCGCCGGATGTGATCGATGGCACGGCGCTTGGCGACGGCCGTCAGCCAGGCCCCGGGGTTGTCCGGGACTCCCGACTCCGGCCACTGCTCGAGCGCGGAGACGAGCGCGTCCTGGGCCAGCTCCTCGGCGAGGCCGACGTCGTGCACCATCCGTGTGAGCCCGGCGATGATCCTGGCCGACTCGAATTTCCAGACCGCATCGATCGTGCGATGGGCGTCCGTCACAGGCACGATGACAGCACCTCAGGGGCCGAAGACCTGCTGGATCACGCTCTCGCCGTCACCGACGATCTTGCGGAAGCGACGGGTCAGCTCGATCGCCTCCTCCTTGGAGCGGACCTCGACCAGCGCGAAGCCGGCCACGGCCTCCTTGGCCTCGGCGAACGGCCCGTCCGTCACCGTGATCTCCTCGCCGGAGGACGTCACGCGGACACCGCCCGCCTCGAGGCCGCCGGTGGCCAGCAGGACGCCCGCGGCGGTCAACTCCTCGACGAACTTGCCCATCTCGACGTACAGCCTCTCGTCGGGGGCGGCGCCGGAGTCCTTGCTGATCATCAGGTAGCGCATGGATCTGTCTCCTTCTCTCTTCGGCTGTTCCGCCACTACGTCGAACGAACCATACGACAGGGAATGACGGCGTTCCCTGTCACATCGCCGGATCGACGCGGGAGTGAGAACCGCACACAACGAGTCCCGAGAAAGGCGTCGACCATGACCGCCGTCCATACCCCCACCCTGTCCACATCGGCCTCCACCCGCTCCCTGCTCACCTGCGCGGCCGTCGCGGCGCCCGTGTGGGCGGCCGTCTCCCTGGCCCACGCAGCCACCCGCGAGGGCTTCGACCTGACCCGCCACCCGCTGAGCATGCTGAGCAACGGCGCCCTCGGCTGGCTGCAGATCGCCAACTTCCTGCTCGCCGGCGTCCTGACACTCGCCGGGGCGACCGGCCTGCGCCGGGCCCTGCGCGGCACCCCCGGGGGCACATGGGCGCCATGGCTGATCCGGGTCAACGGCCTCGGCATGATCGCCGCGGGAGTCTTCGTCATGGATCCGTCCGACGGCTTCCCCGTCGGCACTCCCCGTGGGATGACCGAGCCGCTCACCTGGCACAGCTACGGCCACATGGCCGCCGGGTCGGTCGCCTTCACCGCCCTGATCGCCGCCTGCTACGTCCTGGGCCGTCACTTCAGCCGCGCGGGGAACCGCGGCCACGCCATCGCCTCCCGCGTCGCCGGCACCGCCCTTCTGATCGGCGACGGCTGGGCGATGGGCGGAGGCGAGGCCGGGTCCCTGACCCTGGCGGTCGGCGCCATCACCGCGATGCTCTGGATCTCCGTGGTCGCGGTCCGGTGCCGCCGCGGCCTCTGATGGTGGTAGCGGCACGTCGTGAACCGACGGGCCGGCCTCCCATCCTGGGTGTGACACACCCCTCGTAAGCAGGCCGGATACGCCATAACGTGACGGAGTGGAAGTACTAGCTGACTTGCTTCGCGCCCTTCGCAACACGGCCCCCATGGACACACTGATGCGGCTGCGTGGCCACCGGCAACTGCCGGGATTGCGACGCGAAGAGGTGGCCATCATGGCAGGCATCAGTCCGGCCTACTACACCCGGCTGGAGCAGGGGCAGGAATCCCATCCGCCCGATCACGTCCTCAGTGCCCTGGCACGCGTCTACGACCTCGACACCGAATCCGCCGATCACCTGTACCGGCTCGCGCACCAGTCGGAGCGGAACCAGATCTCCCGGAATCTGCAGAAGACCGTGGAGAACTGGTACCACGCTCCGGTGTTCGCCGTGAACCACCGGCTGGACGTGCTCGCCGCCAACCGCATGGCGCGCGTGCTGTTCAAAGGCATGGATCACACCGACAACCTGATGCGCCACGCGTTCCTCGCCCCCGGCGCCCACGAGTTCTTTCCCAACTGGGAGCGGGAAGCCCGCTCGAAGGTGGCCCACCTCCGCGCCGCCGCCGCCGAAGCCGACGACGACACCCCCGCCCTGCGCGACCTGGTCGACGAGCTCTCCTCGGAAAGCACGGATTTCCGCCGGATGTGGTCTCACCGGGACATTCACGCCGACGAGTACAAACACATGCACCATCGCGAGCTCGGCTCGATGAATCTCCGGCACGACACGCTGTCCGTTCAGAGCGCTCCCGGTGTGCTGCTCTTCGTCTGCCACGCCGACCCCGGCAGCTCAGCCGAGGAGGCTCTGTCCCTGCTGAGCATCCTCGCCGCGGACGAGGAGTGACTCGCGTCCACGGACTCCCGATCCGTGTCAGCGGGGGTGCTCAGGACAGGAGAGCTACGGAGGCGGCTGTCGGTCCGGTACCGGACGAGTGACTGGGGCCGGCCCGGAAGTCGATCTATAGGTCGCCCGGATTGGCCCATACGTTCCGTTCCATGGCAGCCACACAAGTCCCTTTAGCCTAATAACCTGAGTTGTATGCCAACACGGGGGATATTTCGGACAAGGATTGGTCGAGGCCTCGCACTGCTCCTGGCGCTCGGTGTAGCCGGGGGCGCCCTGGTGGCGGGGATCTCGTTGCCGGCGATCGGGGGCATCGGCGTCGGGATCGTCACCGCGTCGAACGACCTGGACATCAATCCGGCCGACCTCGTCGAACCCCCGTTGCCTGAGAAGTCGACCGTGGTGGACGCGAACGGCCGCCAGATCGCCCAGTTCTACGACCAGTACCGGGTGAGCGTCTCGCTCGACCATGTGGCCGACGTGATGAAGACGGCGATCATCTCGATCGAGGACTACCGCTTCTACCAGCACGGGCCGATCGACCTCGAGGGCACGGTCCGCGCCCTGTCCAAGAACCTGATCGCGGGTGGGGTGAGCCAGGGGGGCTCCAGCATCACCCAGCAGTACGTCAAGCAGGTGCTGCTCAACAAGGCCACGACCAAGGAAGAGCAGGAGCAGGCCCTGCAGCCGAGCTACGGGCGCAAGCTCAGCGAGCTTCGGTACGCGATGGGCCTGGAGCGGAAGTACACCAAGGACCAGATCCTCGAGAAGTACCTGAACATCGCCTACTTCGGCGCGGGGGCCAACGGGATCGAGGCCGCGGCCAAGCGGTTCTTCGGGGTGTCGGCGTCCCGGCTGACCCTGACCCAGGCGGCGACGCTGGCGGGAGCCGTACAGCAGCCCAACAGCACCGACCCCTCGGCCGGGAAGAAGAGCCAGGACCGGCTGCTGGCGCGGCGCAACACCGTGCTCGACCGGATGGCGGAGCTCAAGAAGATCACACCGGAGCAGGCCGCGGCGGCCAAGAAGAAGCCGCTGGGGTACAAGGACACCCCCCTCCCCGGCGGATGCGAGTCCAGCAAGTACCCCTACTTCTGCATGTACGTGCGCGCCGACATCCTCACCAACCCCGCGTTCAGCGCCTTCGGCAAGACGGCGGACGCCCGCGACCAGTTCCTCAAGCGCGGCGGCCTGACCATCAAGACCACGCTCGACCCGAAGATGCAGGCGTCGGCCGACAAGGCCATCAAGGACCGCGTCTACGCCACCGACAACCCGGTCGCGTCCGAAGCCCTCGTCGAGCCGGGAACCGGCAAGATCAAGGCCATGGCGGCCAGCCGGAAGTACGGCACCAACAAACGCAAGAAGCAGATCTCCTACAACGTGGTGGCCAACGTCGCCCACGGCGGCGGCACGGGCTTCCAGGCCGGCTCGACCTTCAAGGTCTTCACGCTGCTCACCGCCCTCAAGCAGGGCTGGAAGCTCAATGACGGCATCCAGAGCCCCGCGGGTTACACCGCGCCCGGCTATGCGGCCTTCAAGAACTGCAAGGGCGAGAGCATCGGCGACCCGACCCACACCGTCACCAACGACGAGGGGTCGGGCGGGTTCAAGACCCTGCAGACCGGAACCTGGCAGTCGGTCAACACCTTCTTCGTCTCGCTGGAGCAGAAGGTCGGCCTGTGCGACGTGGTCAAGACGGCCAAGTCGCTGGGCATCAAGCGCGCCGACGGACAACCACTGCAGGAGTACGAGACCTTCACACTCGGCATCAACGAGATGGACCCGGTGACCCTCGCCACCGCGTACGCCGCCATCGGTGCGCGGGGAATGTACTGCCCGCCCCAGGCCGTCACCGCGATCACCGACCGCAACGGCAAGACCACCACGTACAAGCCGAAGTGCAAGCAGGCTTTGGACCCGGAGGTCGCGGACGCGGCCGCGAACATCCTGACGGGAGTCTTCGGCCCTCAGGGCACCATGAGCGCCGTCGGCGGAATCGGCCGTGACGCGGCGGGCAAGACCGGCACGAGCGACGACTCCTCGACCGCGTGGTTCGCCGGCTTCACCCCCGACCTGGCCGGCGCTGTCAGCCTGGGCGACCCTCGCGGAGCGGCCACCCACAAGCTGAACAACGTGACCATCGGCGGCAGGTACTACAGCGTCATCTTCGGGGCGGACGTCTCCGGCCGCATCTGGAAGGACACGATGATCGACGCCCTGAAGGGCACCGAGGCGACGAACTTCACCCCGGTGAACACCGCACGCTTCGGCGGCTGTGGCACCGGATGCGCTCCCCACATCGACGAGCCGCCGAACGGCGGCCCCGGCGGCCCCGGCGGTCCGGGCGGCCCCGGCAACGGCGGTCCGGGCAACGGCGGTCCAGGTAACGGCGGTCCAGGTAACGGCGGCACAGGCACAGGCACCGGCACCGGCACCGGCACCGGTCAGTGACACGACGGAGGACCGCGACAGAGCTCTGAAAGAGCGGTGATTTGAGGGCGGGCGTCGGCGACGCCCGCCCTCAGTCGTGGATGGGGCATCACCGGCGCGGGGGAGCCGGACCTCTCCGGCGAGGGCCGGACCCCCTCATGAGAGGGGGCCGACCCCCTCCTGAGAGGGAGCGGCGAGATGGCTCTCCTCGGCGATGTCTTTCGGGCTGGAGAAATCCAGCATTGACGTAACCAAACCGCTGAGGAGTCCCCCGAATGAACCCCCGCATCGCGTTCGTCGCAGCCCCCCTGCTCACCATGGCCTACGGAGTGATCCGGATCTTCGATGGGTTCGATGGTGAGAGGGGTCCCGGCCTCGCCTGGACCACCGGTCACCTCGCCTTCATCGCGGCCCTGGCCATGTTCGTCCTGACATTCCTGCAGATGCGCCGGATGGCGGGACGGAACACCTTGTCCACAGTGAGCGCCACGATCGGGATCATCGGCATCGTGTCGCTCGTCGCACAGTTCTCCATCGACATGGTGGTCGGCTTCCTCTCCGCCGACCACGCCGCCATGGGCGTCCACTTCGACCGGATCCAGGCCGTCCCCGGCGTCCTGTTCGTGGTCTACACCGTCGTTCCGCTCCTCTTCTTCGTCGGCCAGTTCGCGATCGTCGCCCAGCTCGCCGTCCAGCGTCGGGTCAAGGCCTGGACGCCCGTCCTGGTCCTGCTCGACTGCGTCGTGCCGAACCTCGACAAGGACCTCATGCCGCTCGGGGCCCTCTTCCTGCTCATCTCCTTCATCCCGCTCGCCGGTCTGGCCTCCCGTACCGCCGAGCCCCTGCCCGTCGCCGCGTGACACGACGCGGAACGGCGGCCCCCACCCGGGCCGCCGATCGGCGTTTTCCGGCTTCGCCGTACTGGAAGGCCCGAAAGAGGAGGCAAGATTGAACCTCGTGTCCGCTTTGCCGTTTCTCGCCCCGGTTCAGAGCCGGTTGCGTTCCCTCCCGGCTCTCTGGCTGGACACGGCCCTCGCCGCGCTCGTGCTGATCGTGCAGATGTGGCCGCTCCTGTCCCGCGAGAATCCCAACGGCGGCCCATGGGACTGGTGGGGGTACGTGGTCGTGATCGCCTCCGCCGTACCACTCGTGTGGAGACGCCGGGCTCCTGTGACCGTGCTGCTGGTCAGCGTCATCGCGACCTCCCTCTACGACCTCGCGGACCAGGTCGCCGCACAACCGATCTGGTACGGCGGGCTCATCGCGATCTACACGGTCGCCGCCTACTCGCCGCCCCTGCGCCGCGTGGGCATGCTCGTCGTCACCATCGTCGGCGGCGTGCTCCTGGTCGGCTCCTCCGACACCGCGCTGCGCGGCATCGTGCTGTTCGTCGCCGCGTACGCGATCGGCCGTGCCTCCGCGGCCTCCCGCGCGTACGCCGCCGCTCTGGAGGAGCGGGCCGTCCAACTGGAACACGAGCGCCAGGCCGAGGCCGAACGGGCCGCCGAGCGTGAGCGGGCCCGGATCGCCCGGGACATGCACGACATCCTCGCGCACGCGGTCAGCCTCATGGTGGTGCAGGCCGAGGCCGGTCCCGTCGTGGTCAGGAGCAACCCGGCCCGCGCCGAGGCCGCGTTCGACGCGATCGCCTCCGCGGGACGCGACGCCATGGTCCAACTCCGCCGCATGCTGAGCGCGCTCAAGGAGGACGCGGGCCCGCGGACGCCGCAGCCGACCCTCGGCGACCTGGCCGGGCTGTCGGGCCAGGTCGCCGACACCGGACTCGACGTGGGGTTCTCCACGTCGGGTGAGCCCAGGTCGCTGCTGCCCGACATCGAGGTCGCGGCCTACCGGATCGCCCAGGAAGCCCTCACGAACATCGTCAAGCACGCGGGTGCCGCCCGTGCCGACATCCGACTCATCTGGCAGGACGACACACTCATGATCAGCATCACCGATGACGGCCGCGGTTCCGGGGCCTCCTTCCCCTCAGGCGGGAACGGCCTGATCGGCATCCACGAACGCGCCGCCGCCCTCGGCGGCTCCGCGACCACGGGCCCCCGCACCGACGGTCCGGGCTTCCAGGTGCTCGTACGGCTCCCGCTGGCGGAATCGGTGCGGGCATGACCGTGAGAATCGTGGTCGCCGACGACCAGGAACTGGTGCGTGCCGGGTTCAGCATGATCCTCGACGCCCAGCCCGACATCGAGGTCGTCGCCGAGGCGGGCGACGGGGCCGAGGCCGTCGCGGCGGTCCGTGAACACCGGCCGGACGTGCTCCTCCTCGACATCCGCATGCCCACGATGGACGGCATCGAGGCCGCCGACATCGTGTGCGCCGAGACCGGCTGCCGGGTGCTCATGCTGACCACGTTCGACCTGGACGACTACGTCTATGACGCGTTGCGGGCGGGCGCGAGCGGGTTCCTGCTCAAGGACGTCCGTCGCGACGATCTCGTGCACGCGGTGCGGGTGGTCGCGGCCGGAGAGTCGCTCCTCGCGCCCTCGGTCACCAGAAAGCTGATCGCCGAGTTCACCTCCAGAGCGGTCACCCGCTCCGCCGTGCCGCCTTCGGAACGGCTCGCCGCGCTCACGAGCCGCGAGCAGGAGACGCTCCAGATGATCGCGCGCGGGTTGTCCAACGCGGAGATCGCCGTGGCCATGGTGCTCAGCGAGCACACGGTGAAGTCGCACGTCAGCAACGTCCTCACCAAACTCGGGCTGCGCGATCGGGTCCAGGCGGTGATCGCGGCCTACGAAACCGGGCTCACGGTCCCCGGCCGATCGGAGTAGCCGCGTTCACCGGGGTCATCCCGCCTCGCGGCCAGGCCCTCATCGCCGCTCGGCCACGGCGAGGGTGCGGCTGACTTCGGCCGCACCGGCGGCGAAGTCGTCGACCTCGGTGGTGCGCCGCCGCAGGAAGCCGCTCAGATGGAGGACGGCGTAGCCGTGGGCGGCGGCGACGTGCTTCTCGAGAAGGGTGATCGCAGCCTGTGCGTCACGGGTGACGTCCATGGCGAGGGGCATCAGGATGTCCATGACCGCCCGGCCTGCCGCGTCGAGGTCGGGATCGCCGAGATGCTGCAACTGGTCGGCGAAGATGAGGTCGAATCCGGCGTGATGGCGTGCGACGAACCGCACATAGACGCCGGCGGTGACGGCGAGCGCCTCACACGGGTCGCCGCTCGTGTCACGCGCGAGGGCGTCTCGCAACTCGGCGGCGAGGAGTTCGGCCGCGCGGATGGCGGTGGCCTTCAACAGCGCCTGACGTGTGGGGAAATGGCGATAGGGCGCCGCCGCGCTCACCCCCGTGCGCCGGGTCGTCGCAATCACGGGTGCGAGCAGTGGAATCGGTGAGGCCACCGCGCTTCTGCTCGCCGAGCGCGGTGCGAAGGTCGTTCTCGGAGCCCGCCGCTCGAATCGCCTCAAGGCTCTGACGGCCCGCATCGAGAACGCGGGCGGTGAAGCCGTCTGTGTCGGCACGGACGTGCGAGTGCGCGACGATGTGGCCGGTCTCGTGGAGTTGGCGTGCGAGCGGTACGGCACGCTCGACGTCCTCGTCAACAATGCCGGAGTGATGCCGGTCTCCCCCCTCGACGACCTCCGCGTCGAGGACTGGGAGCAGATGATCGACGTCAACCTCAAAGGCGTCCTGTACGGCATCGCGGCGGCACTGCCCGTCTTCCGCCGGCAGGGTTCGGGGCACTTCGTCAACATCGCTTCCACGGCGGCACATCGCGTGGTCCCGAACCAGTCGGTCTACGCCGGCACGAAGTTCGCCGTCCGCGCCGTCTCCGAGGGATTGCGCCAGGAGGCAGGCGACAAGCTGCGCGTGACGATCGTCTCGCCGGGCTTCACCCGGACGGACTTCGCGGAATCTGTGATGAATCCGGAGGTGAAAGCCCGACTCGAAGAATCCCGTGACACCTTCGCGATGCCGCCGGACGCGATCGCCCGCGCTATCGCTTTCGCGATCGAGCAGCCGGCCGACGTCGACGTGAGCGAGGTCGTCGTACGTCCCACCGCTCAGGGGTGAGGGAAAGGAGACGCGCTGACGGATCCCGCGAATCGCCTCGCGTGCCTATTGCGATCTCGTCCTCAAACGGTGACGGGGAACGAGTGGTGTTCGTGGCGGACGACCCAGCGGCCCTCCTCCTTGACCAGCCCGAGGGTGAGGCGGAGCCGATTCTCAGGATCGGCGGCCAGATCCCGGGGCATCCCGCAGCGCAGCAACGCGCAGGCGTAGGCGACGTCGGCCCCAGCCGTGATCTCCAGGGACGTGATCTCGAACAAGGCGCCGTGCGACTGCCACTCGAAGAACGGCGGCCAGGTGTCCCGGTAGGCGTCGATGCCGCGAACGCCCTGATAGGGCGGCGGCACGTCGAACATCACGATTTCCCGCGAGTGGTCGGCGAGGACCGTGTCGAGGTCGCCGGCGTGGACCGCGACCGCCCAGCGTTCGACCAGTTCGCGGATCTGCTGCTCGTCATCCATGGTGGCTCCTGCCTCTTCGAGGAGGTCCGCCGGTGCCGATGGCACCGCTGCGGAGCATCTCCGTCAGGAACTACAACCCCGGCGACGAGCGGAACTCATCGGTCGGGATGCGGTAGACGTCCGGGCAGGCCGAACGTCGGGAAGCCGGCGTCCAGGAACGAGATCACCTCGGCGACCTCGCCGGCCTTCAGGATGACGAGGTCGAGGCCGGCCGCGAGATACGCCGACTCGCGGTCGTCCCACATGTAGGTGCCGAACGCGAGCCCGCCATTGGCCCGGGCCGGGAGGAAACGCCAACGTCTGGTCAGCGGACCCTCGCTCAGGAACTCACGGACGCTCTCGCGTCCGACGTACACGGCCGGGACCGGCGGCATCGAATACCTCACGTCGTCGGTCACCATGGCCACGATGGCGTCGACGTCGCCGGCCTCCCAGGCGGCGGCGTATCGGCGAGCGATGTCGCGGACGCCGATCTCATCGGCGCCTGGCCCTGCCGTACCTCGCCCGGCACGCGAAAGGTGTTCGTCGCGGGTCCTGCGAGCCCGCTGCAGGGCGGCGTTGACCGCAGGGACCGTGGTGTTCAGGAGTTTCGCCGTCTCGCCGGCCGAATACTCGAGGACATCGCGGAGAAGGAGCACCGCGCGCTGTCGCGCGGGGAGGTGCTGGAGTGCGGCGACGAACGCGATTTCCATGCTCTCCCAGGTGAGGCTGCGCGCCTCCGGATCCAGGCCGGCGGTGAACCGCATCCGGTGGTCCGGATACGGCCCGAGCCACAGGACCTCGGCCGGCGCCGCCCCGCCGGGGGTGAGATCCGTCGGGAGTTCACGACGACGACCTCCCTTGCCGAGGAGTGTCAGACACCGATTGGTGGCGATCTTGTAGAGCCACGCCCGGAACGAGCCCCGGTCCTCGAACCGCGCCAGACTCCGCCACGCTCGGGTCAGGGTCTCCTGTACGGCGTCCTCCGCGTCATCGAAGGACCCGAGCATTCGGTAGCAGTACGCGGTCAGCTCGTCCCGTAACGGCTCGACCAAGGCCGCGAAGGCATCCCCATCACCTGCCTGAGCTCTCGCGAGCACGTCGCCTGCCGGCCTCTTGGCTGAATCCCGGTCGGCCACGATGCCCCCTTCGCCAATCCGATACACGCAGAACGGGAGTTGCGGGAATGCGCTTCTTGACTTCTGTCGCCCATCATGTCCTTCCAGTTCATGGTGGCCCGAAGTAGCCGGCCGGCGACAAATCGGAGCTCGCGAAAGATCGCAGTTAACCAAGTATTAAGCGGAACGCGAGAGAAACCGGAAAAATACGAGTTTGGCGGCGTTTCGCACGCCTAAGCTGTCCGCAGAAATCTCCCCACACCGGATAAGGAAGGGTTTTCCATGTCCGCGCTAATGCGTAAGCGTGCGATTTCCGTGTTCCTCGCAGCCCTGGCCGTCGTCACGGTAAGCGGCACCACCACCGCGCACGCCGCCGCCAAGGCCAAGCCGGTCTCGCCCATCACGATCGTCAAGAAAGCGAAGAAGGTTCCCACCTGGAAGGTCACCATAACTGGACGGGCCGGCGGCCACGCGTTCAAGCGCACCGGCGTTGTGCGGCTGGCCTCCACTCGTACGCGCGTGACCACGAACGGGATCAACAAGATCGACGTGTGTCTGATTTCAGGGACCCCCTCCGTCCGGCCGCAAACCGGTGCCATCCACTTCGGCAGCAACGCCGCTTGCTACGGCTATCGGACGCGAGTCGACATGGGCTATGTCAAGGTTTCCGGCGGCACCGTGAGCTTCACGCCCGACTCAAGGCTCTCGGCCACCTTCGTGAACAACCACACGGATTCCAACGGTCTGCTCGCCTGCATCTACTACCCCGTCTCAGGTAAGGGGAGCTATACCTTCTACTCGAACGGGACCATACGCGGAAAGATCAGCTACCGCGGCTTCGCCGGCTTGGGCTGCGACTGGTCCTCCTACAGCGCCACCATCACGGGCCGCCGCATTCAGTAATCGAAAGGGTCCGCCCATCTGGCGCATCTCGCGGAGCTTCACGAAGCCGCCCACCTGCCGGCGTCGGGTCCGCTGCTGGGCGGACCCGACGAACGCTTCCGCGGCCTGTCCATGTGGGGCCCGACCAAGCCCGCGCCACAGGAACCTTCCTCGCCTCCGATCGCTCCGCCTACACCAGCGGAGTCGTCGTCACCGTCGACGGCGGAATCTCCGCTGCGGGAGCCTGACCGGCGCGATTTCATTTGAAGATCACACAGCATTGTCGATCATTATTGACAAGGACTCGATCGATCCGTCAAATGGCCGCATCCGGCCAGAGATTTAATGCCTATATGTGGATATAGCGGGATATTCTAACGGCACCCTCACGTCTCCGACAGAAAGAGGGACGGCGATGTCAGATTCCGCGGCCACGACAGGCATGACAACTCTGAGAACACTCGCCGGAAGGCGCATGCGGCGAGTCGTGATGAGCGGGCTCCTGACGGCGGGGCTCCTGTCCGCGCTGATGGTGGGCGCACCCGCGGCACACGCGGACCAGTATGTGGGCACCTCATTCACGTCGTATCTGCTCAAGGGCGAATACATCCTGAGCCCGAACAAGCTCTACAAATTCATCATGCAGTCGGACGGAAACCTCGTTCTTTACCGGCGGTACAACACAGATATCCTCGCGCCCTGGTACGCCTGCTGGGGAAGCAACACCGTCGGCACAGGCGTGTACGCGGAGTATTGGAAAGAGTCGTCTACGGTGGCCTACCTCAAGGTCGGATCCACCGTCCTGTACGGGGCTTACATCGGCTCGTTCTACTCGACCAACGTCAACGTGACCGACGCGGGCTGGGTCTACGTCGCCTGGAGCGCGAAAGTGCACTGCTGAGAGATCAGGCGGGAGCCGTCGAGGCTACGTCTCACAACCAATTGGTTGTGCAAACTGACGGTTGTGCGTAGGGTCGGGGCGTGGCAGTCATCGAAGACGAATTGAGCCTGGTGTTCTCGGCGCTGGCCGACCCCACCAGGCGCGCGATCCTGGAGCGCCTGGCTCATGGCGACGCGACGGTGAACCAGATCGCCGAGCCGTTCGCGATGACGCAGCAGGCGGTCTCCAAACACCTGAAGGTGCTCGAACGTGCCCGCCTGATCTCACGGACCCGGACCGCGCAGTCGCGGCCGTGCGTCCTGGACACCGAGCGGCTCGACGCGGTCGCCGGCTGGATCGAGCGCCATCGGCGGATCTGGGCCGGCCGCCATGACCGCCTCGACCGGCATCTTGCCGCCCTGCAAGCCACGCAGCGCCGGGACGGGGAGACGCCACGATGACCGAGACCGGCGAGCTGACCTACCGGCGCGTGCACCAGGCCTCGCCCGAGGTGCTGTTCGACTGCATGACCACGCCTGAGCACCTCACCCATTTCTGGGGGCCGGCCGGGACGACGACGCCGATCGGCGGCATCACCGTCGATCTGCGGCCCGGCGGCGTCTTCGAGACCACCATGGTGAGCGATGCCGACGGCAGCACACACACCATGCGGGCCGTCTACGTCGAGGTACGCCGTCCCGAACTGCTGGTGTGGATCGAGGCCGACGTCGAAGGCGGCATGCGGACCACAGTCACCTTCGTCGATCTGCACGACGGGCGGACCGAAGTGGTCACCCATCAGACGAACGTGCCGGCCGCCTACCTCAGCGCCCAGGCCAGGGCCGGCTTCACCACCAGCCTCGACCGCCTCGACGCCTACCTGGCCCATCTGAACGCCAAGCGAGAGTAGGGAACACGACATGCCGGCAATCACCTCAGCCGACGGCACCACGATCGCCTACGAGCGCACCGGCGGCGGGCCGGCGCTCGTCCTCGTTGACGGCGCCATGTGCTACCGCGGCGCAGGGCCGATGCGGCCACTCGCCGCGCTCCTGCAGGACACCTTCACCGTCTATACCTACGACCGGCGCGGCCGGGGTGAAAGCTCGGACACGCCGCCCTACGCGGTCGCCAGAGAGGTCGAGGACCTCCGTGCGCTCATCGCACAGGCCGGCGGCGAGGCGTACGTCTATGCCATCTCCTCTGGTGCGGCTCTCACCTTGGCGACCGCGGCAGCCGGTCCGGGGATCACCAAGATGGCGCTCTACGAGCCGCCGTTCGTGGCCGAGGCCGCAGGCGACACCGGGATCAAGGAGTACACCGAACGGCTCCACGAACTGCTCGACGCCGGGCGCAGAGGCGACGCCGTGGCCCTGTTCATGACGTACGTCGGCATACCTCCGCAGGTCGTCGCCGGCATCCGGGCACAGCCAGGCTGGGCCGTACTGGAGGCGATCGCCCCGACGCTCGCCTATGACGACGCCCTGCTCGCCGGGGGCGTCGTGCCGCGCGACCGCACATCGGCGATCGCCGTCCCGTCGCTGGTCCTCAGCGGCGGGGGCAGCCCGCAGGGGCTCCAGCAGGCGGCGAAGGCCACCGCGGACGCGTTGCCCACCGCGGAGCACCGGACGCTTGACGGACAGACTCACGACGTGGCCCCCGAAGCCCTCGCACCCGTGTTGGCCGAATTCTTCGGCGCCTGACGGACGCGCCTCCGCCTCTCAGAAGAGGGTCAGCGGGTCGGCCGCGACGGGCTCGGGCAGTGGATCGACCTCGGGCAGCACCGCCCGCACGTCGTCGTGAAAGCGACGGGCGAGCATCGGCGCGTCCGCGTTGTCCGGGGTATGGATGAACACCGTCGGCGAGCGACCCTCGCGCAACCATTCGGCGACCGTCCCGATCCATTGCCGCCAGCCCTCGATCGTGCGCTCCGCGGCGTCCCGGCCCAGGTAGCGGACGATCGGACGGTCGGTGAGAGCGACCGACCGGCGTGGCACGCGCGGTTTCTTCGTCCACGCGTCCCGTTCGGCGTCGCTGGTCGGAGGGCTCTGGAAGAGGGTGGTGGTGTCGAACGGGACCCACTCGGCGTCGACGCCGGCGAGAACCCTTTCCAGCAGTCCCACGGATCTCGCGTCATCGAAGAACGCGCGGTGGCGGACTTCGACGGCGTATCTGTGCGAGCGGGGCAGCCGGCGAAGAAATGCCGCCAGGGTGCCGAGGTCGGTCGGGGCGAATGAGCCCGGCAGTTGGACCCAGAGCGCGTGGGCGCGCGGCCCGAGTGGCTCGATCGCGTCCAGGAACGACCGGAGCTCCTCCTCGACGCCGGTCAGGCGCCGCTCGTGCGTGATCGACTTGGGCAGCTTGACCACGAAGCGGAAGTCGGGAGTGGTCTGCCGCGCCCACGACTCCACGGTGCTCCTCGCCGGCGTCGCATAGAACGTCGTGTTGCCCTCCACCGCGTTGCACCAGGTCGCGTAGGAGCGCAGGCGCTCCCCCGGAGGGAGTGGATGGGGCAGAAAACGTCCCTGCCACGGCGCGTGCGTCCACATCGCGCACCCCACATGAAGCCGCATGACCTCGACGGTATCCGGCAAAATGGGGCGCGTGGAGCACCGTCCGAACTTTGCGGCACGGTGCCCTCTTCGTGACGTGGAAAGAGCGAGGGTCGATGAGTTTCAAGCTTGAGGGACCGGTCCTTGAAGGTGAGCTCGTACGTCTGGAGCCGCTGGACCATCGTCATGCGCCGGACCTGGCGGTGGCGGCGGAAGAGGACCGGAGTTCCTACGGCTTCACCTTGGTGCCCGCGGCGGCCGAGGTGGGACGGTACATCGACGGCCACCTCGCCCGCGCGGCGACGGGAATGCTCGCTCCATATGCGCAGGTGGCGAAGTCGTCGGGGCGGGCGGTCGGGGTCACGGCCTACTGGGAGCCGCGCCTATGGCTGTCGGAAGACCGCTTGTCCGCGGTAGAGGTCGGTTTCACGTGGCTGGCGACGTCGGCTCAGGGCACTGGACTGAATGTCGAGTCCAAGCTCCTGCTGTTCCGCAACGCGTTCGAGAACTGGGGCGTGGCCCGTGTCGACCTGAAGACGGACGCACGGAATCGACGCTCTCGCGCCGCGATCGAGAAGGTGGGCGCGCGGTTCGAAGGCGTCCTGCGGAACTGGTCCCAGTCATGGGCGCCGGGGGAGGACGGCAGGCTCCGCGACTCCGCGATCTACTCGATAATCGCGACGGAGTGGCCGGACTGCCGGTCGATGCTGGAGGAGCGGCTGACCAGGGCGCTGGAGCGTCGTGAACCACGTCTCCTTCGTGAAGACGCCCAGGGGATGCCGGCGGACACGGTCTGAATTTCGGCGCATCCCCTTGGTTCGCCGCCTGGGCGATCACCCGGGCAGGCCCCTCCGTCGTCCCGTACGACACGCCCTGACAGCGAGTCTGATCCGTGTGAGCGCCCGGAATCGGCACTCATCGTGGGTTCAGAGGAGACCGGCGTCGCGCACCTTCATGGCGACGTGGACGCGGTTGTCGGTCGCCAACTTGGCGAAGATCCGGGTGACGTTCGCCTTCACGGTCGCGACGCTCATGTGAAGACGTCCGGCGATCTCGGCGTTCGAGCTGCCCCGGGCGACCTCGATCGCCACCTCCCGCTCGCGTTCGGTGAGCTTGGCCAGCTCTCGCTGCGCCTCCGGGCGCCGCGGTTCGCGTCCTCCGGTGGCCGCGGCGATCACCTGTCGAGCGACGCTCGGCGACAGCACCGGCTCGCCTCCGGCCACCGTACGGACCGCGTCGATCATCTTCGGTGGCGGCGTGTCCTTGAGCAGGAAGCCGTCGGCTCCGAGCCGCAGAGCCCGCAGCACCATGTCGTCGGCGTCGAAGGTGGTGAGGACGAGGATCCGGGGCCGGTCCGCCTGTGCCACCAGCAGTTCGGTGGTGGTCAGCCCGTCCTGGTTGGGCATCCGGATGTCCAGCAGCACGACGTCGGGCCTGAGGTCGCGGATCACGTCCATGGCCCGCAGGCCGTCATCGGCCTCGCCGACGAGCTCCAGGTCGGGCTCTCCACCGAGAATGAGGCGCAGCCCGGTTCGCACCATCGGGTCGTCATCCACGATCACCAACCGAGTCACAGTGCGAAGCCTCCCATGGCAACCGGGCATCGAGGATGAACCGCCCGTTCTGGACGGTGTGACGGATGGTGCCGCCCGCCATCTGCGTTCGTTCGGCCAGGCCGACCAGTCCCAGCCTCCCGCCGGGACCCGCGGACGTTCCGGACGGCGCCGGATTGCTCACCCGGATTCGCAGGCCGTCACCCGGCCGCCCGCCGAGCTCGGCCCTCACCCGGCTGCCCGGCGCATGCTTGCGCGCATTGGTCAGAGCCTCCTGCACGATCCGGTACGCATGTCGGCCGGTCTGCGTCGGAAGCAGTTCCCTGTCGTCCACGGTGTCGTCCACCTCGACCAGCTGACCGGCGGCGCGTACCTCGGCGAACAGGGCGTCCAGGTGGGCCAGGTTCGGCTGCGGGGGCTCCAGGCCGCCGTCGCGCCTGAGCCCCCCGAGCACGGTGCGCAGTTCGTTCAGCGACTGGTGCGCGTTCTCCTGTATCGCCATCGCGGCCTCCCGGGTCTCCTCGGCCGTGAGGTCCGTCCGGTACGCCAGGCCGCCCGCGAGCATCGACACCAAGGAGATCCGGTGAGCGAGGACGTCATGCATCTCCTGGGCGATCTTGACGCGTTCCGCGAGCTTGGCCTGCTCTATCCGCTGCGACTGCTCGCGCTCCTCGGCCAGCTCCGCCTCTCGCTGCGAGACGGCCAGATCACGGCGCCCGCGCAGGTACAGGCTGAAGACAGTCAGCCCCCCGAGGACGGCGGTTCCGGTCACCACGGAGACGAGGGTCGCCTGGCCGACGCCCGTCCAACTGGAGCGTGCCACCAGAGCCAGCCAGGAAACGACCGCGACGGGGATGAACTGACGCCACCGGCGACGCGTGCCCAAGGACACGTACGCGACCTGGGCGGGACCGACAGCGGTGGTGGAGTAGACGGTCAGCAGGGCGGTCGCCAGCGCGATCGGCCACGGCCGGTGACGCCGCCACCGCATCAGCATCAGCCCGATCACGCCGAGCCCCACATCGACCAGCGCCGACACGAGCCGGTCGTGGTCACGGGAGACGATCGCGACCAGGACGACGCCATAGAACACCATCGGCAGCACGGCGCACACGTAGCGCAGCGCGATGCCCGGCCCATCCAGTGGAGGCGGGTCCTCCGCTCGGTCCTGCACAGCTCACAGCCTAAAGACCACCGGACCGACGCTCTAGCGACCTGGGTCGACGTCCAGGTGGCCACAGGTCGAGAACCAGGGGCGCAGACCTGGCCCTCGCGCCCGTGGTCCTCGACCTGGGTCCGATGATCCGCGGCCTCACATCCGGTGGACTGGACGCATGATCGAGTTCAGCCACGTCAGCAAGGTCTACGGAAATGTAAAGGCACTCGACGACGTGTCCTTCACCGTCGAAGCGGGGAGCATCACCGGTTTCGTCGGGCCCAACGGCGCCGGGAAGTCCACGGCCCTGCGCATCCTGGTCGGACTCGCCCACCCCACCAGGGGTTCGGCCACCGTTCTGGGCCGGCCGTACACCGAGTTGGGCTGCCCGGGTCTCCAGGTCGGCACGCTGCTCGACGCCGGCGCCCAGCATCCCGGCCGTACGGGACGGGAGGTCCTGACGCTGGGCGCGATGATGCTCGGCCTGTCGAAGTCGAGGGTCGACGAGATCCTCGACCTCGTCGGGCTGACCGGCGGGGAGAGCCGGCGGACCGTAGGCGGCTACTCGCTGGGAATGAGGCAGCGGCTCGGCGTCGGTCACGCGCTCCTCGGCCGGCCCAGGGTGCTCATCCTCGACGAGCCCGCCAACGGCCTGGACCCGCAGGGCATCCAGTGGATGCGCCGGCTACTCCGTGACCTCGCCGACCTGGGATGCGCCGTGCTGCTCAGCACGCATCTGCTCCACGAGGTGGAGCAGGTCGCCGACCACATCGTGATGATCGGCCGTGGCCGTGTCCTCGCCCGGGGCACCGTCGACGAGCTCAGCCGGGGCCGGAGTCTCGAACAGACCTTTCTCGAACTGACCGCGAACGCCGATCGGAGTGCGGCATGACCGACGCCCACATCCCCGCGACGGACATCACGACCACGGATCTCCGCCGGACCCCTTTCCGCCGGCTGCTGTGTGTCGAGGCCCGCAAGCTCGTCGACACCCGCTGCGGCTCGATCGTGGCATCGATCCTGCTCGTCCTGGTGCTCGCGTCCATTGTCAGCCGCGGCGTCGTGTTCGGCCCGGACCTGCACACCCTGGTCGGCACCGCCGGAATCGGCTACGGGACCCTGCTGCCCGTGCTCGGCATCCTCTCCGTAACCGGCGAATGGGTCCACCGGACCGCCCTGACCACGTACGCCCTCGAACCGCACCGCTGGCGGGTGCCAGCCGCCAGGTGTCTGCTGTCGCTGATCGTGGCGGTGGCCGCCTCCCTGTTCGCGCTGCTGGTCGCGGTGCCGGTGACGGGTGTCGTGGCGAACGTCCGGAATGTGCCGGCCACCTGGGAGATCACTCCTTTCATGCTGGCGGGCTGGACCGGGACGAACGTTCTCCTGGTGGTGGCAGGACTCGCCCTGGGCATGCTGCTGCTGAACGCGCCGGCCGCGATCGTGATCTGGTTGTCCGCCCCGGTTCTGTGGTCCGTCGTGAAAAGGCTCGGCGCCGGCGGAGCGGTCGCGGCCGAGTGGCTCGATCTCAACAGCACCACCTCGCCTCTGGCGGCAGGGGACATGACCGGTGGCGACGCGGCCCGGCTGGCCGTATCGACGATCTTCTGGATCGTCGTCCCGCTGACGGTCGGTGCGCTGCGCGTGATCCGCAAGGACGTGAATTGACCGGGACGCACCTGTCGGCATCCCGCGGCCGACACGGCATGTGTCCTGGTGGCGACCGGCCGGCGGTCCGGTGCGGCGGCCGGCCGGACATGGCAGCCAGCAGGTGCCTGCGGAGTCCGGCCTTCAGGGGTGCAAGATGGGCGCTGCCGGAGAAGACGGCGAGCGTACGCGGCGGAATCCTGAAGGGGAAGACCAGCTCCAACCAGGGGGAAGTGGGAGCCATGGCCGCCAGTACGACCCTTCCAGCGGCGTTCCACTCAGCGCGGCATCCGGACACGGATCGTGCGTCCGGCGCCTCCACGCCCGACGCTCACCGGTACCGCGTCACCGGCGCCACCCGACCGGCGGCCGGCCATCGCGTGACCTGGGTCCTGCCGGACGATCCCTCCGCGGTTCCGGAGGGCCGCCACCGGATTCGCATGACGCTGACCGAGTGGCGACTGGACGACCAGGTCGACCTCGCGGAACTCCTCGCCGACGAGTTGATCACCAATGCCTTGCTGCATGCGTGGGGGAAGCCGCTTCTGACCTTGTCCCTCATCGACGGCACCCTCCGCTGCGAAGTGAACGACCTGAGTCCTGAACTCCCGCGTATGCGACTCCCCGACGCCGGCGAGGAGCACGGCCGCGGACTCCAGTTGCTCGACCAACTGTCCGCGCGATGGGGCTCCGTCCTCACCTACACGGGCAAAGTCGTGTGGTTCGAGATCACGGGGGCTCGCCCGTGACCTCGGCGTCCATCAGGACACCGCGACGCCGGCCAAGCGGTTTCCCCGTCCAGTGATCACCGCGGCCGTCTGAATGCCGGCGGGCCTCGACGTCTATGCGCGAAGGCAGCCTCTAGTAAAAGTGATATCACTTTGCTAGATTCGCGATAGACAACGAGGAGGAGCCATGACAGACATGGACATTGCCGTCGACATGCCCGCGCCACAGATCGACGAACGAGCGGCCCGTGCGGCCTCGGGATGGCCGGTGCTGGTTTCGGCCCTGGCAGGCCTGCTCGCCTTCATCGTGCTGATCCCGGTGGGGATCATCGTCGCGGTCCAGCACAGTGGCGGCACCGGGTTCGCCCTGCTGGTCGTCGCGGTGCTGGTCTTCCTGGCGGCCTGCGTCCTCGCCTCCGGGCTCACCGCGGTCGCGCCCGGCGAAGCGCGGGTGGTACAGCTGCTCGGCCGCTACGTGGGCACGGTGCGGACCCCGGGCCTGCGCTTCGTCGTCCCCTTCACGCAGAAGCGGCGCGTTTCGACCCGGATCCGCAACCACGAGACCGACATAACCAAGGTCAACGATGCCGACGGCAACCCGATCGAGATGGCCGCGGTGGTGGTGTGGCAGGTCGAGGACACGGCGAAGGCGGTCTTCGAAGTCGACGACTTCGTGGAGTTCGTCGCGTTCCAGACGGAGACCGCGGTGCGTCACATCGCGGGCAGCTACCCCTATGACGGGCACGACGACATGCTCTCCCTGCGCCAGAACGCCGACGAGATCACCGGCCGCCTGTCGGCCGAGATCCAGGCCCGCGTGGCGTCGGCCGGGGTCACGGTCATCGAGTCGCGCATCACCCGCCTCGCGTACGCTCCCGAGATCGCGCAGGCGATGTTGCGGCGCCAGCAGGCCGGAGCGGTCGTCGCCGCCCGCCAGCGGATCGTGGACGGCGCCGTCGGCATGGTCGAGGCCGCCCTGGCCCGCCTCGACGAGCACAACGTGATCGAACTGGACGAGGAGCGCAAGGCCACGATGGTCAGCAACCTGCTCGTCGTCCTGTGCGGAGACCGCGACGTGCAGCCCGTGGTCAACACCGGCTCCCTCTACCAGTAGCCGTGGCGACCGAACGCAAGAGCATCCTGCTCCGACTGGACCCCGTGGTGCATGACGCGCTGGCCCGCTGGGCCGGCGACGAACTTCGCAGCACCAACGCACAGATCGAGTTCCTACTTCGCCGGGCGCTGTCGGACGCGGGACGGCTCCCCGGCGGCGCCGGTCGCATCCCCCGGCGCGGCCGGCCCACCAAGACAGAGGTCCAGCCCCCAGAGACCTCCGCCACGGCGGCGTCCGAGACCGGAGCGCCGCCCGACGACGACTGAGAGAAGGCAGTCCCGTGGACACTCCCAGTTCCCTGGCCGCTCAGCTCTACCTCCTCAGCTACGACTCCAGAAAGGAGCGGGTGGTGACGCGCATGGTGTTCCCCTACCTGCTCCGCGCGGCGGCGCTCACCGATCTGCTTCTCAGCGGACGGATCGCCGACGACAAGGGCAAGGTGCGGGTCGTCACGCAGGACAGGCTCGCCGATCCGGTCCTGGACGGCCTGCTGCGCCAGATCGCCGAGTCGCGGCCGCGGTCATGGCAGCACTGGATCAGCAGGGACCACCACGCCACGGCTCGGGCCGTACGCGACGAACTGGAGACGGAGCGGTGGATCCGGGTGGAGCTCAACCGGCCGTTTCTGATCTTCAGCAGGAGCTTCGTCCGGGTGCGGGACACGCGTGTGGTCAAGCGGCTCGCGGCACAGGTCGCCTTCGCCCTGACCGGCCCGCTGTCCCGCGTCAGCGAACGGGACGCGGCGCTCGTCGCGCTGGCGGCGGCGGGAGAGGTCAGGACGGTCCTCCCGAGGGCGAAGCGGCGGGAGTACAAGCAGCGCATCACCCAGCTGACCGAACGGGGTGGACCGACGTCGCCGGCGCTGCGCAAGGTCATCCGCCAACTCCACGTGGCCTCCGTCGCCGCCAGCAGCGGAGCGGGGGGCTGAGTCCGGTGATCTCCGATCTGGACGTGAACGAACTGCCATCCGGCCACCCGCCCTTCTCCGTATCCGACCAGGTCGAGGGCGCGGATCAGTCAGCCGTCGCCTGTTGTGCGGCGGCGTCGCCGATCATGTCGAGGGACACCTGCCAGAGGCGTGCGGCGGCGTCGGGGTCGACGGCGTATGCCGCGAAGCCGCGCCGGAGCCCGGGTGTGTGTGGTGCGGCCTCCTGGCAGTCCTCGAAATACCGTCCGGTCACGCCTTCGACGAGGGGTGAGGCGGCCAGGAGGGTCGAGGTCGCCGCACCCTGGGGGATGTCCTTGACCGACACGCCGTCGCTGGATTCGGGCTCGAACGACGCGGGCGGGGCGGACATGTGTCGGGAAAGGCCGGTGCTCCAGATGCGGCCGGGGTTGAGCGCGTTGACCGCGATGCCCTCGCCTGCCCAGCGCCTGGCGGCTTCCACGGCGAACAGGATGTTCGCGGTCTTGGACTGGCTGTAGGCCTTCCATTCGTCGTAGGGGTTCTTCTCGAAGTTGATGTCGTCCCAGATGACGTCCCCGTTGATGTGGCCCACGGAGCTCACGACGACGACGCGGGCATGCCCGGCGGCCGCGAGGGCGTCGTGCAGGCCGAGAGTGAGGGCGAAGTGGCCGAGGTGGTTGGTGGCGAACTGCATCTCCCAGCCCTCGGCGGTGCGCCGTTCGGGGGTGGCCATGACGCCGGCGTTGTCGACCAGGATGTCGAGCGGCCCCCGCCATGAGGCGACGAAGGCGTCGATCGAGTCACGGGCCGACAGGTCGAGGGGCGCGACGTGCACGTGCGCGTCGCCCGTGGACGCCTCGATGCCGGCGGCGACCTTCTCGCCCTCGACGACGTCGCGGACGGCGAGGGTGACGTCGGCGCCGGCCTTGGCGAGCGCCCGGGCGGTCTCCACGCCGATTCCCGACGACGCTCCCGTCACGATGGCCTTCCTGGCGGACAGGTCGACGCCCTCGACGGTCTCCTCAGCGGTCGTGGCCGGTCCGAAGGGAGTCGTGACGCGTTGGGTGTTCATGCCGATGTTCCTCCACATAGGATTAAGCGGAGCCGGGTCCGGTTAGCTTCAATATAAGCGGACCCGACTCCGTTTTACAACGCGGGCGGACTCTCGCAGGAAGCGATCCATGGACACCAAGGACCCCAGACAGCCCCGAGCCGACGCCCGGGCGAACCGTGAACGGCTCCTCGACATCGCGACCCGCGCGTTCGCCCGCGAGGGCCCCGGCGCCTCCCTGAAGGGCATCGCGAAAGAGGCAGGCGTGGGAATCGGAACCCTGTACCGGCACTTCCCGACACGCGAGGCCCTCATCGAGGCGGCACACGCGAGCGAGCTCGCGCGGGTCTGCGATTCGGCGGGCGACGTGCTCGCGACGATGCCCGCGGACGAGGCGCTGCGCGTCTGGCTGGGACGATGGGTGGACTACCTGACCGCCAAGCACGGCCTCGCGCAGGCGTTGCGCGCCACGACGGCGACGGACACGATGGCCGTCGCCTTCCCCGGCGCCAGAGCTCGTGCGCTCGACGCCGTGAGCCTGCTCCTCGACGCCGGGGTGCGGGACGGCGTGCTCCGGCAGGGCATCGAGCCACTCGACGTCCTGGTCTCCGCGAACGGCGCCGCAATGGCGGCCCTGGACCCCGATCAGGTCGAACGCCTGCTCGACTACCTCATGGACGCCTTCCGCGCCCGGAAGTAGGCCGCGTGCGGGGACCGACTCCGTCGCCATGGACGATCGCTCCCCGATATCCCCAGGTACCTCCCGATCGTGTCCATCGAACGGTGGACAGCCCACTCCACCGGTCGTAGGTGTCGCGGCAGCCGTACCGGGACGACGCTTGGGGCCATGACGACAGCGGTGAGAGTGCGGGGCCTGACCAAGCGGTACGGCGACGTGCAGGCGGTCGGGGGCATCGACCTCGACATCAACGCGGGTGAGGTGTTCGCGATCCTCGGCCCGAACGGGGCCGGGAAGTCCACCGCGGTGGAGATCATGGAGGGCTACCGGACCAGGGACGCCGGGGAGGTCAGCGTCCTCGGCGTCGACCCGGGCAGGCCGACACGGGAGTGGCGTTCGCGGATCGGCGTGGTGTTGCAGACGGCCGACGACGTGGCAGAGGCGACCGTGCGGGAGACCGTGCGGCATTTCGCGGGTTACTACCCCAATGCCAAGGACCCGGACGAGGTGATCGAGCAGGTCGGCCTGACGGACAAGGCGGGCAAGCGGATCCGCCAGCTCTCCGGCGGTCAGCGGCGCCGGGTGGACGTGGCACTGGGAGTGATCGGGAGTCCTGAGCTGCTCTTCCTGGACGAGCCGACCACCGGGTTCGACCCCGAGGCCCGCAGGCAGTTCTGGGAGCTGATCGGAGACCTGGCCCACCAGGGGACCACGATCGTGCTGACCACGCACTACCTGGACGAGGCCGAGGCGCTGGCCGACCGGGTGGCCGTGGTCGCCCAGGGCCGCATCGTCGCCGAGGGCGACCCGACGACCTTGGGGGGCCGGGCGACCGCCAAGGCGACGGTCGGCTGGTCGGAGGCGGGGGAGCACCGTTCGCGGGAGACCGACACCCCGACGAGGACGGTGCTGGAACTGGCCCAGCAGTTCGACGGCGAGGTTCCCGAGCTGACCGTGACCCGTCCCTCGCTGGAGGACGTCTACCTCCGGCTCATCGAGGCCCCGTCCTGACCACGCCCTGCGCGGTCAGGCACAGAGGCGTTCACCCCCTCTTCGGCCTGGGTCGCGCCGTCATCCCCCTCAGCTCCCCATCCCCCGAGGTGATCACCCCATGAGCCAGACCGCCACCCGAGCCCCCGCGCCTCCTGTCGTCCGGCAGCCCTCCGCCATACAGCTGGGCCTGTCGCGGGCGGCACTCGAGACCAAGATCTTCTTCCGCGAGCGCGATGCGGTGATCTTCACCTTCTCGTTCCCGATCGTCCTGCTGCTGATCTTCGGCTCGATCTTCGCCGACGATCTGGAGGGGACGGGCCTCAACGTCTCCCAGCTCTACGTGGCCGGGCTGATCGGCTCGGCGGCGATGACGGGCTTCCAGAATCTCGGCATCGGCATCGCGATGGACCGCGACGACGGCACGCTCAAGCGGTTGCTGGGCACACCGCTGCCGCGCAGCTCCTACTTCGTCGGCAGGGCGCTCAACACCCTGTTCATCTCCTTCTGCCAGGTCGTGATCCTACTGACCATCGGGGTCGCGCTGTTCGGCCTGCAGTTGCCCTCCGAGATCTCCACCTGGCTGACCTTCGTCTGGGTGTTCGTGCTCGGGGTGCTCGGCTCGTCGCTGCTCGGCATCGCGGTCAGCAGCCTGCCCCGGTCGGGCAAGAGCGCCAGTGCGGTGATCGCCATGCCGTTCGTGGTGCTGCAGTTCATCTCCGGGGTTTTCATCCCCGTCACCCAACTCCCGGCCTGGCTGGTGAACATCGCCTCGGTGTTCCCGCTCAAGTGGATGTGCCAGGGCTTCCGCTCGGTCTTCCTCGGCGACGCCGGCGCCACGCTGGAGCTCACGAACTCCTACGAGCTCGGCCGGGTCGCCCTGGTGCTGGGAGCCTGGGTCGTCGGAGGCCTGCTGCTGTGCCTGACGACGTTCCGCTGGAAGGGCCGCCGCGACGGGTGATCCCGCCCGGGCGGCATGCCCGGCATGCGCTACGTGGATGGAACCGACCATGAAGCAGAGCGAGGAGCGGGCCGCCCTCATCGCGGAACTGGAGGCCCAGCGGGCCGAGGTGGCGAGACTGTCGGCCGAGCGCGGCGCCCTGGCCGAACGCGAGCGCCTCGCCGGGGAGATCCACGACACCCTGGCCCAAGGGTTCACCAGCATCATCATGCTGATCCAGGCGGCCGAAGCCCAGGCCGACCCGGCCCGTCATCTGAGGCTGGCCGTACAGACCGCGCGCGAGAACCTGGCCGAGGCGCGCGCGCTGGTGGCCGCACTCGGCTCGGCGCCGCTGGACGGCTCCGCCCTGGACGAGGCACTGGTCCGGCTGACGGACCGGCTCGGGCAGGAGTCGGAGACGGCCGCGGCGTTCACGGTCCACGGCGAGTCGCGCCCGCTGACGCCGCCCACCGAGGTGGTGCTCATCCGCGCCGCCCAGGAGGCCCTGGCGAACGTGTGCAGGCACGCGACGGCCGGCCGGGTGGACGTCTCGGTGACCTACGGCCCGCGGACGGTGACGCTGGAGGTCCGCGACGACGGTCGCGGCTTCGACCCGTCCGCCACCGGCGGGTACGGCCTGCGGGCGATCCGGAGCCGGGTGGAGCAGGCGGGCGGCTCGATGCGGGTGCGGAGCTCGCCGAGAGAGGGGACGACGCTGACGTTCGAGGTGACAGAGTGACCGTCGTGAAATTGCGTGACAATTCCCCGCCCACGTCCCAGCACGTGTTCATGCGCCTGAGCGGATGGGAGTTGCTCTACCTCGTCGCCTTCCTGTCCTCCGTCTTCTTCGCGATCTCCGATGGCACGCTCGGGACGGCCGAGCGGGTCACCGCGATCGTGCTGCTCAGCGGATGCCTGGTCGCGTACGTGCGGCTCGGACGGCGGGCCGTCGGCGTGGGGTATCGCTCGTGGGAGGGCAGGACGTACGTCGTCCTGCTGATCGTGCTGTTCACCCCGGTGTCCGCCATCTGCCCGCCCACCAGATTTCTCCTTTTCGCCCTGTGCGCGCAGTGCTTCATGATGGTCCCCAAGAACCAGGCGAGAATCGCCGTGATCATCTTCAACGTGGCCCCCGCGCTGGAGTTCCTCGTCGACCCGCCGTCGCTGCAGGAACTGACCGTCTTCCTGGGGGTGACGCTCACCGTCCTCGCCTTCGCGCTGACCTTCGGCCCCTGGATCGTCGACGTCATCGGCCAGAGCAGGGAGCGGGCCTCGCTCATCCAGGAGTTGGAGGCCAAGCGCGCCGAAGTGGCCGCGCTGTCGGCCGAGCGCGGGGCCCTGGCCGAACGCGAGCGCCTCGCCGGGGAGATCCACGACACCCTGGCCCAAGGCTTCACCAGCATCATCATGTTGCTGCAGCAGCCCGACCCCCGTCGGGTCGAGCTGGCCGTACAGACCGCGCGCGAGAACCTGGCCGAGGCGCGCACGCTGATCACCGAGCTCAGCCCGGCGCCGCTGTCCGGGGCCACCCTGGAGGAGGCACTCGGGCGGATCACCTCGAAGTTCGGTGAGGAGCTCTCGGTGTCGACCGTGTTCGAGGTGCGGGGCGACTCCAGGGCGACCCCGACCAAGGTCGACGTCGTCCTGCTCCGCGCGGCGCAGGAGGCGTTGGCCAACGTGCGCAAGCACGCCAGGGCGGGGTCCGTCACGGTGACGCTGGAATACACGCCGGAAGCGGCCAGGCTGACCCTCCAGGACGACGGCGCCGGCGTCGATCCGTCCGCCACCGAGGGGTACGGTCTGCGCGGCATGCGTGCCCGGGTCGAACAGGCGGGCGGCACCCTCACCGTGACCGGCCCACCGGGCGGGGGCACCGTTCTGGAGGCCGTCGTCCCCACCGGCCGGCCCGATCAGGGAGCATGACATGTTGCGTCTGATGATCGTCGATGACCATCCGGTGGTCCGTGAGGGACTGCGGGGAATGCTGGAGGCCGACCCCGAGATCACCGTGGTGGGGGAGGCCGCGTCGGGGGACGAAGCGGTGGTGCGGGCCGCGGAGTCGCGTCCCGACGTGATCCTGATGGACCTGCGCATGCCGAACGGGGACGGGGTGAGCGCCACGGCGCGCGTCCTCGCCGCACGCCCGGAAAGCAGGGTGATCGTGCTGACCACCTTTGAGACCGACCAGGACATCGTGCGGGCGGTCGAAGCGGGGGCCGCCGGATACCTGCTGAAGGACACCTCAAGGGCCGATCTGCTGGCCGCGATCTTCTCGGCGGCGCGCGGGGAGACCGTGCTGTCACCGTCGGTGGCGACCCGGCTGGTCACCCGGATGCGGGCGCCCGCGAGCGAGTCGCTGTCGCCGCGCGAGGCCGAGGTGCTCTCCCTGGTGGCCGAGGGGCTGACCAACGCGGAGATCGGCAAGACGCTGTTCATCAGCGAAGCCACGGTGAAGACCCACCTGCTGCGTGTTTTCGGCAAGCTCGGCGTCTCCGACCGCACCGCCGCCGTGACCGTCGCCCTGGACCGCGGATTCATCATCCGGTAGGAGCGGAGGCGCGACGCCCCCGACGTCCGCCGGCCGAACGTGGGTGTATCACGCCCACGTTTCCTGACGAGATTGTCGGTAGCTTGTCAATATGGACGGTGGGAGCCCTCTTGGTGAGTTCCTCCGTGCCCGGCGTTCGGTCATGTCGCCCGATCAGGTGGGGCTACCTCGGTTCGGCCGGCGACGGACACCGGGCTTGCGCCGCGTCGAGGTGGCGATGCTGGCCGGCGTGAGCGTCGACTACTACACCCGGCTGGAGCAGGGCAGGGAATGCCATCCATCCGATCAAGTGCTCCGGGCTCTGGCACGCGCCCTGTGGTTCGACGTCGACGCCACCGAGCATCTGCACGAGCTCGCACGCGGCGAGCCACGCAAACGGAGGACCGCCGACCGGGTCGAAGAGGTCAACCCGATCGTGTTGCGGTTCGTGGAAGGCTGCGACCACGTACCGGCGCTCGTGGTGAACGGCCGGTTCGACGTGCTGGCCAGGAACCAGATGGCCGAGGCCCTCTACGCAGGGCTGGAGCACGGCGACAACCTCGTCAGACTGGCCTTCCTCGAACCCGAGGCCCGCGCGTTCTACCTGGATTGGGAGCACCATTCCCTGGTCAAGGTGGCCCATCTGCGCGCCGCGGCGGGAGCCGACCTCGATGACCCGGCCCTGGTCGAGCTGATCGAGGAACTCGGGGCCGCAAGTGAGGATTTCCGCCGGATGTGGGCTCGGCACGAAGTACGGGCCCTGACCGGCTCATTCATTCGGGTTCGCCACCGCGACGTCGGCGACCTCTTTCTCTCCTACGAGATGTTCACCGTCGAAAGCTCCCGCCCCCACCAGATCATCGTGTTGGCGGCCGAGCCCGGCAGCCCCTCGGAGAAGGCTCTGGCCCGGCTGGGCACTCACTCCCGGTAGAGCCGCCGGAGCCGTTGACCTCAACGCCGGTCGCCCGGCCGATCAGTGGAGCGGCCCGGTCAGCTGGCGATCCGCACCGCACCGGGCCGTTCGTGGAACGTCCGCCGGTAGGCGCTGGGTGACACTCCGACGATCCGGGCGAAATGCGCCCGCAGGCTGGCCGGACCGCCGAAGCCGCAGGTGGCGGCGATCCATCCGATCGGCCGGTCGGTGGTCTCCAGGAACTGCTGGGCCCGGCGCACCCGCTGCTGCAGCAGCCAGCGCAGCGGCGACATCCCGAGCGCATCGGCGAATCGGCGCTCCACGGTGCGCACGCTGACATTGGCCTGGGCGGCCAGGTCGGCGGTGGACAACGGCAGATGCAGGTGCTTGCCGGCCCAGTCCAGCAGGGCGGCCAGCCAGTCGTCGCGGACCGCGGGCGAGACCGGGCGGTGGTACTGAGCCTGCCCCCCGTCCCGGTGCGGCGGGGTGACCAGGCGGCGGGCCAGCTCGGCGGCCACCGCGGCGCCGTGGTCGACCCGCACCACGTGCAGGCAGGCGTCGATGCCGGCCACCGTCCCCGCGGAGGTGATCACGTTGGAGTCCTCCACGTAGAGCACGGACGAGTCGACCCGGACGGCGGGATAGCGGCGGCTCAGCTCCTCCGCGTGCAGCCAGTGGGTGGTGGCCCTGCGCCCGTCGAGCACCCCGGCGGCGGCCAGGACGAAGGCGCCGGAGCAGATGGACAGGATCCGGATCCCCCGCTGGTACGCCTTCCGAACGACCTCCACCAGCTCCGCCGGCGGGTCTTCGTGCACATTCGTGCAGGCCGGGACGACGAGGGTGTCCGCCGATTCCAGATCCCACCCGTGGCGTACCGGGGGAAGGGTGAATCCAGGGCTCAGCCGCACCGGCCCGCTCCCGACCGGGACCACCGAGAACTGGTACCACGGATCGGCCAGGTGCGGCCGGTCGACGCCGAAGATCTGACACGGGACGGCCGCTTCGAAGATCGGCATGTCGTCGGTGACGGCCATGACGACGCGATGGGGACGCATGGCGCGAATCTAGCGCAGGTTGACGTCGAGGACGGTGGCCCCCGACGGCACCTCTCGGCAGGATCGGAGCAGTTCCCACGGCTGGAGAGACCTGATGATTGAGACCAACGACCGACCCGACCACGGACGCGAGAAGCCGGTGGTCGCGGTGTTCGGCGCCTACGGGCACACCGCCCGGTTCGTGACGGCGGAACTGCTGGAGCGCGGTTGGACGCCGGTGTTGTCCGGGCGGGACGCGGCGAAGCTGGAGGCGGCCGCCGCCGCCCACCCCGGCGTGGAGTGGAGGATCGCCTCGGCCGACGTCCCGGCCTCGCTCGACCGCGCGATCGCCGGCGCGGCCGCGGTGATCAACTGTGCCGGGCCGTTCGGCGACACCGCCCCGCCGCTGATCGAAGCCGCGCTGCGCGCCGGAATCCACTACCTGGACGTCACGGGCGAGACCCTGGTGGCGATCAACACCTTCGACACCTACCGGGATGACCCGCGGGTGAAGGAGGCGGGCATCGTGGTGGCTCCGGTGATGGCGTTCTACGGCGCGCTGGGCGACCTGCTCGCCACCGTCGCGATGGGTGACTGGCCGGCGGCCGACGAGATCTCGATCGCGGTGGCGCTGGACAGCTGGCACCCGACCCGCGGAACCTTGCTGGCCGGCGCGCGCCGGGCCGGGCGGCGGGTGGTCTTCTCCGACCACCACCTCCAGGTTCTCGCGGGCGACGAGCCGCCGCCGACGGGGACCTGGACATTCTCCGACCCCTTCGGGACCCAGGACGTCGTGGGACAGTTCTCCACCACCGACGTGATCACCATCTCCCGGCACCTGGACACCGCGCGGATCGACACCTTCCTGAACGTCGCCCCGCTGAAGGACCTCAGCGACCCGGAGACCAAGGGCCCGCAGGCGGCTGACGCCAGCGGCCGATCGGCCCAGGTCTTCCTGGTCGAGGTCGTCGTCCGCCGGGGGGACGAGGAGCGGCGGGTGTCGGCGCGGGGCCGCGACATCTACGCCGTCACCGCGCCGATCGTGGTGGAGGCCACCGAGCGGATCTTGACCGGCCGTACCCGAGCCGCCGGCGTCGTCACCGCCGGGGAGATCTTCGATGCCGAGGACTTCCTGCGGTCCCTGCCACTGGACGAACTGTCGCTGGGCGACGGATGACTTGGAGATAAAGTATCTTCACATCAAGATGAATGGGGGGCAGGAGTCGTCCATGTTGCATCACGTCCAATTGGCCTGTCCCCCCGGAAGCGAACCCGCCCTCCGGGTCTTCTATGAAGGCGTGCTCGGTCTGGCCGAGATCCCCAAGCCTCCCGTGCTCGCCGCACGTGGCGGGTGCTGGTTCCGCGGCCACGGCATCGAGTTGCACCTGGGCGTCGAATCCGACTTCCGTCCGGCCCGCAAGGCGCATCCCGGTCTCCTGGTCCAGGAGATCGACGAGTGGGCCCGGCGCCTGAGCGAGGCCGGGTATCCCGTCATCTTCGACGACGACTTCCCGGGGATGCGCCGCTTCTACAGCGAGGACCCTCACGGCAACCGTCTGGAGTTCCTCGAACCGCTCGCCTGACGACGAGGATCGGGTCGGCGTCCGTACCGGGTCGGCTTTCCCTCGCCGATCAGGTGAAGTTGAGCACTCGACATGCGGGAGAGGATCTGCGAGATGAGCATCGAATCGACGCCGCCCGAGGAGATCGCCGAGCGCATGATCGAGATCCCTGCCGGGGAGATCGTCCTGCGGGACGAGGGCACGAGGACGGACTGGAAGGTCGAGGTCGGGGCCTTCCTGCTGGCGCCGTATCCCGTGACCCGCGAGCTGTATCGCGCCGTTCGAGATGAGGCGCCCGCGAGCCCGGCGGGGCCGTGCACGCCGGTGACCGAGGTCTCCTGGAAGGAGGCCGTTCGGTTCTGCAACCTGCTCTCGCAGGCGACGGGGCTCGAACCCTGCTACTCGATGGGCGACGACCCCGACGGGCAGGACGTGGTCTGCGACCGGGAGGCGGACGGCTACCGCCTCCCGTCCGAGGCGGAGTGGGAGTACGCGTGCAGGGCCGGGACCTCCGGCGTCCGCTACGGAGAGCTGGACGAGATCGCCTGGTACCGCGAGAACTCCGGCGGTGAGATACACGACGTCGCGACCAGGGCGCCGAACGCGTGGGGCCTCTACGACATGATCGGCAACGTGTGGGAGTGGTGCTGGGACCTCTACGATCCCGGCGTCTACGGGCCGTACCGCGTCTTCCGCGGCGGAGGCGCGCATGATCGACCCCGTGGATGCCGGGCGTCCTGCCGCCGCAAGAGTCACCCGACCTTCCGCATCGACGACCTCGGGTTCCGGCTCACCCGATCGCAGTGATGGAGGGACGACCACATCCGGTTCCGTCCGGGCGACATCATTCACGGCGTCGAACAAGCCCGCGTCATCGACGGCGTGGTCGTCTGGTGATGAAATCGAGTTCGATCGTGAGGAGGTGGAATCGTGATGGCTGAGCGATCTCAGGGCGCCGCTCTTTCCCCCTCCGAGCAGGCGACCATGCGGGATCTCCTCGGCGCCGACCGTGAGCGGACCATGGCGCGAGTCGCTTCGCTGACGCGCGACTGGGACGCCATCGTCGAGTCGTCCGCGCTGGTGGCCACCGATGACGAGCACGACCCCGAGGGTTCGTCCACCGCCTTCGAGCGCGCCCATGTCCAAGCCCTGCTCGACCAGGCGCAGAGTCATCTCGCCGATTTGGACACGGCCATGGAACGGCTCGACGACGGGACGTACGGGGTGTGCGAGAGGTGCGGACGCCCCGTAGCGGTCGAACGGCTGAAGGTCCGTCCAGCGGCGAAGACCTGCATCACCTGCGCAAGCGCCCGACGCTGAGGGGACCGTCGCGTGTTAGGTTCCATTCCGGATGTTCTGCTTCCGGAATGTGAGGGTGCGGTGAAATCCGACGCGAGCCCGACGGCCCGGGCGCTGATGGCCCTCGAACTGGTCCAGGGCAGCCCGGGCATCACCGCGGATCGGCTGGCCGACAAGCTCGGTGTGTCGGAGCGGGCAGCCCGGCGGTACGTCGGCATCCTCCGCGAGGCCGGCATCCCGATCGAGTCCGTCCGCGGGCCCTACGGCGGCTACCGCGTCGGCCGCGGCCTCCGGCTTCCGCCCCTGATGTTCAGCGCCGTCGAGGCCCTCGGCCTGGTCATGGCCGTGCTCGACGGCCATCACGACGCGAGCGATCCCACGGACCCGGTCGGCAGCGCGCTCGGCAAGATCGTGCGAGCGCTCCCCGAGTCCGTGGCCGCGCACGCCGAGGCCGTACGCCGGACCACGGCGCCCGCTCCCGATCGCGCCGCCGCCCGGCCCGACCCCGAGACCACGACCGCCCTCGTGCAGGCCTGCTCGAACCACCGGCGGGTACGGCTCGGCTACCGCTCCGAGGCCGGGTCGGAGTGGGTCACCGAGGTCGACCCGTGGGCGGTCGTCGTCCGCCACGGCCGGTGGTACCTGCTGTGCTGGTCGCACAGCAAGGACGCCCGCCGGGCGTACCGGATCGACCGGGTCCAGGGAGTCGAGGTGCTCGACGACATCTTCAGCCCACCCGCCGACCTCGACCCGGTCGCCATGCTCGAGGACCATCTGGCCGTCGGCTGGGAGTACGACGCCGAGGTCGTGATCGACGCACCCGTCGACACCGTGGCGCGTTGCCTCCCCCGCACCCTCGGACGACTCGAGCCGCTCGATGCCGAGACCACTCGCCTGGTCGGCAGCACCAGCAACCCGTGGTGGTACGCCGAGCAGCTCGCGGCGATCCCGGCGGCGTACCGGATCGTGAGGTGCCCCGAGCTCCAGGAGGTCGCGCGCGTCGTCGGGTCGCGACTGCTGGCGGCAGGCGAGGGCCCGCGTCCCTGACCGTGCCGGATGGCGGTCGACGTGCGGCGCGATCTTGGCCTGCCCGCTTCGGTGTGAGATAACGGGCCATGAGGCGCTCGACATCGATCTCACGCCGTGAAGGATGCGGAAACGGTCGAGGACGACGACCCGGGACGGAGGTTGATGGAGACGAGCCCGCCCGGCGAGCAGTACCTGCTGATCACCAGCAAGGACCGGCCGTTGCCGAGCGTCGTGATCCTCTGCCTGGCCGTGGCTGTGCTCGCCGGGGGATACCTGGCGCTCCGGTGGGTCTCACAGCAGATTCACGGATTAGCCCTCGGCTTGACCTACGCGGCGGGAGGCCTGCTCCTCCTGTTGGTGTTCTGGGTGGTGGGAGCCCACGTGGAGCTCCTCATGAATTGGGCGTACTGGCGGCGGCGGGGGGTGCCGGCGAATGCGGCTGACTCCCACAGGCCTGGACTACAGCGGCGCCTTCACCGGCACGTTTCCGCTCCACGTTCCGTGGGGCCTGGTCGAGGGTTGCGGCTACCGGCCGAATGACGACGGACATCTTTTGTGGTGTGTCGACCTACATCCCGCCGCCGTCATGGACGCGCTGCCCGCCTCGATCCACGTGAGGCCTGTCCCCCCGAACCGCGCCCGCGCGGTCGCTGAAGAACTGGCCCGGGCCGCCGCCGCGGATGGTGAGCACGTCGATGTCGACCTGCTTTCGCACGAGTTGGCATTCGGTACTCCAGTGGCCATCAACCTCCACCAGGTCCATGGCGTGCCGCTGGCGGAAGTCGACGAAAAGCTCCGGGAATGGACGCACGGGCGGTGCTCGTTCCGGGCCGACACCCGAGGACCGGGCTTCTTGTGATCCGCCGGCCGAGCCGACTTGATCGCGGCCGTCCCGGCTGACCGGCTCCGCGAAAAGAATCTTGATGTGAGCTGTAGTGGAGCGCCCCGCCCGTTCGTCATCCATCTGACGAACGGGAGAGGAGAACACTCATGGACATGGTCACCGGGGCACAGGTAGCGGTCGCCCTGACCGTCCCGATACCACGCGAGCGGATGTGGGACCTGGTCACCGCGGTGGGCCGGATCGGCGAGTGGAGCCCGGAGGCCACCGGCGGCTCCTGGTGCGACGGCGCCCGAGGCCCGGTGCCGGGTGCCCGATTCATCGGCCGCAACCGGTTCCCCAGCGGATTCGAAAGTATGGTGACCTGCGTGGTCATAGAAGCGGAACGGCCGAGCGTCTTCGCCTGGACGGTTCTGGACGACGCCGGCCTGGTCGGCTCGACGTGGCGCTACGAGCTGCGCGAGGGCGGCGAGCCGGGGAGCACCCTGGTCCGTCACTCGTTCACCCACGGCCCCGGCGCCAGCGGCGCCCGCGACGGTGCCGAGGCCGATCCGCAGGGGCTCAACAACCGTCTGGTCACCCTGTGCCGGAACATGACCACCACGATCACCGCGATGGCCACTACCGATTCCACGATAGGAGCAGCCCGATGAAGTACCTGATGCTGGTGTGCACCGACCCGAGCTACACGCCCGGCCAGGACGACGGCGCCCCGGATGTCGAGGACTGGGTCAAGGAGATGGACGGCGAGGGGATCCGGCTGATGGGCAGCCGCACCCGGCCGGCGAGCGACGCGACCACGGTCCGCGTCCGCAATCGCGAGGTGCTGCTGACCGACGGCCCTTACGCGGAGACCAAGGACCAGATAGCCGGCTTCGACATCATCGAGTGCGCCGACCTCGACGAAGCCATCGACGTCGCGTCCAAGCACCCGATGGCGTGGGCGGGGATGATCGAACTGCGTCCGTTCTGGCCGGACGACGAGGACTAGCGACTGAGACGGACGACGCCGGTGACGGGTCAGGTGAAGGACCGGATCGCCGGGATCTACGCCGACGGGTGGAGCCGGATCGTGGCCACCATGATCCGGTTCACCGGCGGCGACTGGGACCTGGCCGAAGAGTGTACGCAGGACGCGTTCGCGAAGGCGCTCCAAAGGTGGCCGGAATCAGGCGTACCGGACCAGCCACTGGCGTGGCTGACCACCACGGCTCGCCACCACGCGATCGACCGGATGCGTCGCGCGTCGACTGAGGCGGCGAAGCTGCGGGAGGTGGCCGCGATGGACCCGGAGCCGTCGCCCTACCTGCGCGACAGCGAGATCCCCGACGAGCGCCTGGAGCTCATGTTCACCTGCTGCCACCCATCGCTGAGTCTCGAGGCCCAGGTGGCGCTGACCCTGCGGAGCCTGGCCGGCATGAGCACCGCCGAGATCGCGCGTGCGTTCCTGGTGCCGGAACGCACCATGGGCCAGCGCCTCTTCCGGGCCAAACAGAAGGTCGCGCACGCGGGCATCCCGTTCCGGGTGCCGCCCGCGCACCTGCTCCCGGACCGCCTTCCCGCCGTGCTCCACGTGCTCTATCTGCTGTTCAACGAAGGATACGGAGACCCGAGGAAGGCCCGGCTGTGCCAGGAGGCCATCCGTCTCTCTCGAGTGCTGGCCGCGTTGATGCCCGACGAACCCGAAGCTCACGGAATGCTCGCGCTGATGTTGCTGCACGACGCCCGGCGGCCGGCGCGCATGGACGCGGCCGGCGATCTGGTCACCCTGGCCGAACAGGACCGCTCGCTGTGGGATCAGGCGCAGATTGCGGAAGGCGCCGCGATCTGCGAGCGAGCGCTACGCCGGCGGCGCGCCGGGCCGTTCCAGCTCCAGGCGGCCATCGCGGCGTGCCACGCGACCGCGCCGCTCGCGGCCCAGACGGACTGGCCGCAGATCGTCGGGCTGTACACGCAGCTCGCGCGCATCGCACCGAGCCCGATCGTGGACCTGAACCGTGCCGTGGCGATCGGCATGGCCGACGGTCCCGAGGCGGCGCTACCCCTGGTCGACGCGATCGCCGGGACCGGACAGCTCAACGACTACTACCTGTTGCACGCCACACGCGCCGACCTGCTGCGACGCGCCGGCCGAGCACAGGAGGCGGCCGACAGCTACCGCTCGGCGCTCGACCTCGCACCCACCGACGCCGAGCGCCGTTTCCTGCGCAACCGGCTACTGGCTCATTGACGGCAGCACCGGGCCGCACTCACTCCAGGCGGGCGATCAGGCGCTTGGGCGCGATGGTCCGGTAGGCGTCCGTGACGATCTCGCAGATCTCGGCCCAGTCCAGGGGGACGTCGAGGTAGACGCCGAGCCAACCGCGGTGGCCGACGTACGGCGGGCGGAAGAAGCGCTCGGGAGCCTCGGCCAGCAGTGCCTCCTGGGTGCCGGGCGGGGCGGCGCACCAGAACGCGAGCCGGGCGCCGTGGTGGTGGTCGGCGTACGTCACGAACGTCTTCTTGTCCTGGACGAACCAGGTCGGCGCGCCATGGCTGAGGCGTTCGGTGGTCTCGGGGAGCGCGAGGCAGAGCCGGCGCAGTGACTCCAGCGGATCATCGGCCATGGCCGGACGATACTTCGCGGAGTCCCGGGACGAGCCGGGTTCCGCCGAGCAGGTCGTAGGGCGTCCTGGTCGAGGCTTTCTCGGGTTGGAGCCTTCGCCGGGTGGGCGACCGCTACAGGGTGAGTTCGCCCTGCGAACGGCCGCCCACGCCTGACCTGGGGTCAGAGGTGACCGCTCCTGACCCTCCTCTCAGAACCGGTCGCGGAACGGCCGGTCCTCCCTGAACCGGTCGCGGGAGCGCCGGTCCTCGCCGAACCGCTCACGGAACGGCCGCTCCTCCCTGAACCGCTCACGGAACGGCCGCTCCTCCCTGAACCGCTCGTGGAAGCGCCGGTTCTCTCTGAACCGCTCGTGGAAGCGCCTGTCCCCCCTGAACCGGTCACGGGAGCGCCGGTCCTCCCTGAAGCGCTCGCGGTAGCGCTCCTCGCTGAACCGCTCGTGGAAGCGGCGCTCCTCCCGGGCACGGTCAGGGCCTGGCGGAGGTTGCACCGGAGTCACCGCGGCCGCCTTCGCATGGTTCGACATGCTGAGCGTCGTGGTCGTGTTCATCGAGTTCAGGCCCGCGGAGCCATTCGGCGCCTGAGTAAGCCCAAACGCCAGAGCCCCGAGCACCGCGGCACCTAATGGCACCGACAGCCGATTCTTGGGCATGCTGCCTCCTCCCCGAATCGCCATGACCTGCAGCGATTTCGGATCTCCAACCATCGTGGGCATTGAGATCCAGGCACGTCTAGGCAAGTTGGCGGATATTGAGACGGCAGGACGGCCATTTAGAGGAGCGACATGACTTTGCGCTTTCCGTCGCCGGGCCCCCTTTGCTGTGGGTTGTCATCCACCTACGGGAGAGATTGCGTTCGGATCAGCCGGCGGCGCCGCGGTGTCCACAGGAGCCTGCCGGCAATGCCGCCGATTTCCTTGCCTGTCATTTCCCGTCCCGTGGCGCGGCATTGAAACCCCCGGGGAAGTGCCGTTCATCGCCTCGGTCGAGGAGCGAATTCGCAGTTCAAAGCCACACAGCAGCCAGCTGGCGTGCAATACCGTATTTCTCTGGAGAATGCGGCTAATCATATTCATACGGCGATGCGCCAGAAGTAATGTTTTGCCTCCGGCTGGGAGATTTCGCCTGATTCCACGATTAGTCTTAATGATGTTCAGCGCCGCATCGGCGTATCCCGAGACCCGGAACCGACGTTCGTCATCCCCGTCAATCGGGGGTTCGGTCCTCACCTCAGGGAGTGATCTCTGATGCTCAAGCGTTTAGCCTTCGCCGTCACGCTGGCGGCGTCCACGCTCCTCGTCACCGGCACCGCGCAGGCCTCCGCCCAGACCTCCGACCCGAGCGCCTGCGCGTCCGCCCAGCACATCACCCCGGGGCAGCCCGGCCAGTGCCTCTGGAGGGCCGGCTGCTACGAGTGCTACAGCTACCGGACCGGACGCTGGGAAACCCAGCATTGCGACTGATGGCTGCGCGCATCGACGAACAGCCCCTATAGGCGACGACAGCCCTGCGAAGCACCGCCTCGCGGGGCTGCCTCGCGCGGAGGAGCGCATCGTGGACGCACAGCCGGTGTCCCCCGCCGGCGACTCCACGCCGACCGGCGCCGGTGGCGGAACCTCGTGGCACAGACAGAGGCCAAACTAGTCTCGAAAGAAGTAGTTGCAGAGACACTAGTGCGTGTGACACTATTCATTCATGACACAGAACAGCATCGCCGAGGTAGTCCGAGTTCACGCCGACCACACCATGACCAAGCACCTGGGAAACTGGACGACCGCCCGCATCTTCCAGGTCCGCACCCGTCGTGGCGCGGCCGTCATCGACCTGCGCTCGCCGAAGATCGCCGACGGTGACATCGAACTGGACCTGGACATCGACCACGGCATGGTCAAGCTGCTGCTGCCCGCCGACGCCACCGTCGACCAGTGGGGCATCCAGTGGACCGGCGCCGGCAAGGTCAAGGACGGCGAGGGAGTCAAGGCCCAGGGCGGCCGGCGGGTCCGGATCACCGGACGGGTGAGCAGTGGAGAGGTCCGGATCCACCGTGGCGGCATGGCGATCCTGTCCGCCATGTTCTCCCGGGCGTACCTGGAAGATCTCAAGCGTGCTCACCGCGACGGCGCCATGCCGACCGTGGACGATCCCACCCGCACGGCCGGATCCGCTCAGAGCGACCGGGCTGAGGCACCTACCCGGGCCATCGGCTGAGCTGAAGACTTCGCCGCGAACCGCCCCCCTGACGTGCACACTCTCGAATGCCTCCGGCTTGGAGAGTTGGCCGGCAAGCCGGATTGCGGCCGATCACCGGAGCCGGCCGGTTCGACATCGACCTCGACATCAAACTCGGAGATCCGTGAAATCTCATGTCAGAAGGACTGGATGGCGCGAACTTTCACGGATATGTTCATGATCGACCCGTCCTACCCCCATAGGCGGTCAGATGTCGAAATGTTCCCTGACGACGGCCTTCCCCCCTCCCGTCGAGGTTGATCACCATGCCACCACGTAGTTCCGTCGCCACGGGACTCATCGACATCAAGGAACTGGGCGCCTAGCCGTATCCCCCCATACGCACCTGTCCAGAGAGGTGAGCATGCCCACACCCGGCAGGCCGACCTGGCCGACGACCCTCAGATCCGCGATCTTCGCTCTGTCAGTCACTCTCGCGGTAGTGCTGCTTCCCCAGGCGGCCTCAGCGGCTGTGTCCCACAAGAGCCCGTTCAACTGCGGAAAGACTTTCTACGCCAACAACTGGTCCCCCGGCCACAGCCCATCGGGTGCCATCGACTGGCAGGACTACGGGGGCGATGACATCAACGGTGAAACCGTGCGTGCCACCGCTTCGGGCACCGCGTACTTCAACGACGCGGGAAGCACGAGCTACGGCAAGTGGGTGGAGGTCCGTCATAGCGACGGCACCAGCACCCGTTATGCCCACCTCTCAACCATGGTGAAGTCGGCCGGCGGCTCCATGAGCGTCAGCCAGGGCACCACGATCGGGACCGTCGGCGCGACGGGCGGCGTCAGCGCTCCGCACCTGCACTACGAACAGCGGACCTCCAGCGGTGCGGTGGACACCAGCCCGACCGTAGACGGCGTGACCGTGTCCTTGGGTCAGAAGAAGGCCGTGACCAGCACCAACACCTGCAGCAGCAACCCTTACACGCCTGAGGAGGTCTGCGGCGGCGGTTACACGGTCATCGACTCAGCCGCCCTCACCGGGGGGCGGACCTACCTGCTCTACAACTCGGGTAACGGCTACAACTGCGTCGTGACGCTGAAGACGACGAACCTCGGCTCAGCGTCGGCGATGTCGGCCTTCCTCGAGCCGCAAGGGGCAAGCAGAACGACCGACTCGGGCAGCTACGGCTACTACGCAGGGCCCGTCAGGCGCGCCGCGTCCGGACAATGCGTCAAGTGGGGCGGCTCGAATGGCAGCAGCTCGTACACCAGCCCCTTCGAACACTGCGGTTGAGTGTTCGGCCCATTTGGTGATCGGTCGTTGAGCAATCCGACTGGATTCTCAGCGTAGAAGCCGTCAAAGGCCACTTCCCGAGCACGGGAAGTGGCCTTTGAACTGCAAGGAAACCAAATTCGCCGCGATCTGGCCGTTGTCGCCGAGGCCCAGTGGCAACTGTTGCCTGGTTCGCTCGGCGGTCGTGGCGTCGTTCATGACCACGCGATTCCGGCCGGCTGGGGATAGCGGGCGCCGTTGACGGTGACCCGAAGCGTGTAGACGCCGGTCCCCGCGGTGATGAAGAGGTGGTCGCGCTTGGGCCCGCCGCCGGGCCCTCGGTCTTGCGCGAGCCGGTGTGCAACCGATTGATTTCACTCCGGGATTTCGGCGAAAGCCAAGAGGTCGGCGGCCGACCAGGTCAGGTTGCCACTACGCAGATCGTCGGTCACGGAGCGAAGCCACTGCAGTTCAGCCGCCATGACAGCGCGCAGATATTCGGCTTCGAGCATGGTGATGCGGGGGAGGCCGTGTCCGGATTCAGCGCTCATCTCGGCCTCCAGTGTGGCCAGCGCTTCGCTCAGTGTTCCGACGCGCCGATCAAAGGCGTCGCGTATCTCCTGCGGGGCGAGCATCAGCAGGTGGGACAGCGCCGCCGGGAACTCGGGGAACTCCTGCTTGGGCATGGCCAGCATGTCCAGCAGCCACTCGCGGGCCACGGCGCGTCCCGTATCGGTGATCTCATACACCGTCCTCTCCGGGTACGCCTGGTCTCGCTCCGTCTCCCGCACCCCGATCAGGCCGGCTGCGGTGAGGCGGTCGATCGTCCGGTAGAGGCTCGTTCGCTGGCCCACGTTGACCACCTTGTCCTTACCCCACTGTCTGATCAGCCGCTGGATCCCGTACGGGTGCAACGGCCTGTACTGCAACAGCGCCAGGACGGTCAGGGCGAGCGGCGAGCCGGTACGAGGAGTGGTCATATCTCCATACTATCGACCGTGATACTAGTTGACTAGAAACTAGTCTCACTGACACTATTGAGAGGTCGGCCACTACCGCTCAGAAGGACTTTGCGATGACCACTCATGAACGGCCTCAGGCGGCGGAACTCACCACGAGCTTCGTCACCTCTGACGACGGCACCCGCATCGCCTACCACACCATCGGGGACGGCCCGGGCATCGTGCTGCTGCACGGCTCCATGGAGACGGCCAGAAACCACATGGCCATGGCCGAAGAGTTGGCCGACGCGTTCACCGTCCACCTTCCTGACCGTCGCGGCCGCGGCCAAAGCGGGCCATACGGTGATGACTACAGCGTGCGGAAGGAAGTGGAAGACCTCGACGCCGTCCTGAACGAGACGGGTGCCCACTACGTCTTCGGCGTCAGCGCAAGCGGTATCGCCGTGCTCCAGGCGGCACGCGAGCTGCCGTCGATTCACAAGGTCGCCGTCTACGAACCGGCATTGTTCCTGGAGGACATCCCGCAGCTGACGGGGTGGGTCGACCGCTTCGATCGGGAAATGGCCGAGGGCAAGGTGACCGCCGCGCTGGTGACGAGCATGCTCGGACTTCGGCTCGGGCCGCCGATCATGAACGTCATGCCGCGAGGGCTGTTGGCCTGGCTGACCGGCCTGCTGTTGAAGAGCGAGGACAAGAACGCCAAGCCAGGCGACGCGACCATGCGGATGCTCGCCCCGACTCTGCACTACGAAGGCGTACTGCTGGCCGAGATGGCCGACACCCTGGACCGTTTCGCCGACGTGAAGGCCCACGTGCTCCTGCTCGGCGGAAGCAAGGGGCTGCCCTTTCTCAAGCTTGCGCTGGCCGGCCTGGAGAAGGTCATTCCCAACGTCGAGCGGATCGAGTTCCCTGGGCTCGATCATGATGCGTCGGGAGATGTCAGCAAGCGAAACCCTGCCGGCCGTCCGGATGTCGTGGCGGCCGAACTGAGGCGTTTCTACACCTCGGCGGCTGAGAACCGGGACACCGGGACCAGGTAGGACGATTCCGAGCGTGGAGCATCGTCCTGCGAGGACGGGGCTAGGTAGGACGCTGGAAGGTTCCCGTCACGGCTCCATGCTTCTCCTGCGGTCGCCGAACGGGCGGCCCAGCAGGAGAAGTGGACGAGCACACCATGAGCATGAACACGCATCCGGTCGGCGGCCAGGGCCTGGTGACCTCGGTCGAGGGCCTCGGCACGATGGGCATGACCGCGATGTACGGCACTCCGGACGACGCGGAGGCGCTCGCCACCGTGCATCGGGCGATCGAGCTCGGCGTATCGATGTTCGACACCGCGGACATGTACGGCCCCTTCAGCGGCGAGGAGTTGCTGGGGCGGGCGGTGTCGGCCCACCGCGACCAGGTCGTGGTGGCCACCAAGGGCGGTGGTGTGACCCTCGACGAGACGGGCCAGATCGTCGGCGGCCCGAACGGCCGCCCGGACTATCTGCGTAATTCCGTCGAAGGATCCCTCCGCCGCCTGGGCACGGACCGCATCGACCTGTACTACCTGCACCGGGTCGACCCGAATGTGCCAGTGGAGGAGTCCTTCGGCGCTCTGGGCGAACTGGTCACCGAAGGAAAGGTGCGTTACCTCGGGATCAGCGAAGCGTCGGCGGAGAGCATCCGCGCCGCTCACGCCGCCGCTCCACTCTCCGCGGTGCAGACGGAATACTCGTTGTTCACCCGCACCGTCGAATCCAACGGTGTCCTCGACACGGTTCGAGAGCTGGGCATCGGATTCGTGGCGTACTCGCCCCTGGGGCGCGGGATCCTCACCGGTGGCCTGCGGTCGGTGGAAGGGCTGCCGGACCGCGACTTCCGCCGCACGGCCCCCCGCTTCGCGGGGGAGAACCTGCAGCACAACCTGCAGTTGGTCGACAGGATCCGCGCGATCGCCGAGAATCGGGGTATCGCGCCAGGCCGATTGGCGCTGGCATGGGTGCTGGCGCAGGGTGTGACCGCGATCCCCGGCACCAAGCGCCGGGTCTACCTGGAAGACAATGTCGCCGCGGCAGACGTCGCGCTGGACGCCGAGACGCTTGCGGCACTCGACGAAGCGATTCCCGTCGGTGCCGTGGCGGGCGAGCGTTACACATCGGTCGCGATGAGCGCGATTCAGGAGTGAGTGCACGGTGAAACACGGCGACGTGGGCAGTTTCCTGAGGGCCCGTCGTGAGGCGCTGCGACCGGCGGATGTCGGGCTCGTGCCCGGCGGTCGCCGGCGGACACCCGGCCTGCGCCGCTCGGAGGTCGCGTTGCTGGCCGATGTCTCCGTGGACTATTACGAACGGCTCGAGCAGTCCCGCAACGCCAAACCCTCCAAGGCGCTGCTGGCGAGCTTGGCGCGGGCGTTGCGGCTGTCGGTGGACGAGCGCGATTACCTCTATGAGCTGGCGGGCCATCCACCGCCCCGTACGGGCGCGACCGGCGGATATGTGGACCCGGCGATGATGTTCCTGCTCGACGCGCTGACCACGGTGCCCGCACATATCGTCGACGACCTGGCGACCGTGCTCGCTCAGAACAGGCTCAGTCGCGCACTCATCGGCCCATGGGCGCACGGCGACGAACGCGCGGGCAACGTGACGTGGCGCTGGTTCACCGATCCGACGTCGCGTGCCCTCAACGTGCCCGAGGAACACGAGGCGATCGGGCGAGGTTACGCGGCGGACCTGCGCGCCGCCGGCGCTCACCGCGGTCAGGACGCCGTCAGCGACCGGCTCATCGCCGACCTCATCGAAGCCAGCGAGGAGTTCTGCCGCTACTGGGACGACATGGAGGTCATTCCGCTGCGGTCCACCCGCAAGACGTTGATCCACCCGCAGGCCGGGCAGTTGGACGTGCAGTGTGACTTCGTCCTCAGTTCCACCACCGGGCAGCGTCTGGTGATCTTCCGGCCGCAGCCCGGCTCGGCCACTGCGGAGAATTTCGAGTTTCTGGACGTCCTGGGCCAGCAGTCCTTCGAAAGCTGATCACCCTCGACGGGTCCTCGGTCTCCGGCACACCGGCAACACGCTCGCCGCACCCGGGGGGATGCGGCCGGCACGACGACACGACCGTACGGGCCGTCCGCCCCAGTAAGGACGGCCCGCACGGTTAAACCCGGCTGAGTCCCGGGTGCCCGGTGTGGATCAGGACTTGCCGGCCTTGACGTCGGCCACCGTGACCCGCGAGGCCTTGTAGGTGGTCACGGACGAAGGCTTCTTGCCCAGGGCACCGACCTCGGAGCGGATCGGCATTCCGGTCTTGGCGTCGATCGTCAGCACCTGTACGTCGCTGCCGCCGAAAAGTGCCGGTCCCGCCGTGAGGGTCAGTGTGGGCTGCCCGCCGGTCGTCGAATCCTTGACGGTGACGTCGGGAATGGTGGAAATCAGACGGAGCACGCCCGCCCGGATCTTCGGGTTGGCCGCCCCCCGGGACAGCGCGTCAACGCTGAAGATCCAGACGCGGTTGTTGATCAGGTCCTGCAGGGCCTTGCCGGTGGGCCGCTTCGGCGGGGTCGTGACCCCCTTCTGCTTCAGGATGCGCGCCTCCTCGGCCAGGGCCTTGTCCCATGCCGCCTTCTGCTCGGCGGGGCTGAGGCCCAGCCCGAACGGGTTGGGCGTGGCGTTGACCATCTGCTTGCGGGCGGCGTCGAGGTCGCCGGTCGCCGCGAAGCGCGCCGCCGCCACCTCACGGGCGTTCACGTCCTCGGCGAGGTTGTCATGACCGGCGATCGCCGCTGGGAGGGCGCTCTGGGTGTCCGTCACGTAGTACTCGCCGCTGTCGGTGTACAGGCTGTAGGTGACGTACGGCGATCTGCCGTTGACGGTCTGGGCATTCACGACCAGCGACGCGTCTCCCGACAGGGAGCCGTCGCTTGCCTTGATGTCGGTCGCCAGGGACACGAGCTTGATGTTGCCCGTGGGTCCCTGGGAGGTCGACCCGACCGGCGCCCCGGGCTGGGGCGTCGACGGAGCGACGATCACGATGGCCGCCGCCGCCGCGAGCGCGCCAATGCCGGCGCCGATGCCGACCTTGCCCAGGAAGCCCAAGCGGTGGTTACGCGTCCTGGAAGAACTCTTTCTCCGCATCGGAGCCGCCCCGGGCACGGGAGCCATCTCGTGTACCTGTGCGGGCTCAGCCTCAGTCATCGCCGACCGCAGCGTCATCCGCGCCCGCTCGTACGCCTCGGACCGCAGGGGGGCGGCTTCCTTCAGCTGGCTGACCAGGTCCATCTCGTCCACGATCACTTGCTCTCCTTCACACTGTTGAGATCGGTCAATAGCGCGGCCACTTCCGGCGCGCTCCGCAGAGTCATCCGGGCCTGGTGCAGCAGTCGGCGGGCCGTCCCGGCCGGCATGCGGAGCGCCCGCGCGGCATCGGCGACGGTCAGGTCCTCCCAGGCGACCAGGGTCAGCACCTCACGCTCCTCCGGCCTGAGCTTCGTCAGGGCCGCCCGGAGCACCGCCTGGGTGTCCACGCGGGCATCCACCGCCGGCCAGGGATCCCACCCGTTCGCCATGCTCGTCACGTCCGGTACGAGATCCTCGGCCGGCCGGGACCGCCAGTAATGGCGCAGCCTGTTCAGGGCCACCCCGTACAGCCATGGCCGAGCCTCGCCGAACGACCGGTCATAGGTCCTCCGGGACTCGAAGGCCGCCACCCACACCTCGCCGAGGAGGTCCTCGGCCGCCTCACGCCCCACCCGCCGCGCGAGGTAGGCCCCGATCGCACGCTCGTGGCGGCAGATCACCTCCACAAAGGCTTCCTCGTCGCCGGCCAGGGATCTGCCGATCAGTTCTGCATCTGTCGTCATGACCTTCCTCGACTCTGCTTGCCTTCCGTTCTGCAATTGCCGACTCGCCCCCCAAAGCGTTCAGAACCGACGAGAGCGATGCGCGGGCCGGGCCCGTCGGCCTGCGGCCAGGAATTCTTTTGGGTATGGGGAACCGCGCCTCAGGTCGCTCGACCTGACCGATCCCGCGACCCGCCGGTCCACGGCGCTACAAGGCGACTCAACGGGACAGGCGAGAGCGGCCCGCAGAGCCGTGTATCCGCGGTCGGCAAGCCGTTTCCGCAGGTGGTGGCAGGTGTTTGGGTCGAACCAACATAGCGCGGCAACTTCACGAGAGTCCGGGCGGAGGCATCGGCCAAGACGGGGCACGACGATCTCTACGACCCTGATGACCGCGCCTACGGCAGAGGCGTGTTCGCCGAGGCCGAGTTCATCCCCTGCCCGCAATGAGGCATCGCTCGACGGCCGCTTCCGCGTCAGCCCGGTTTATAGTGCTTAACGCATGAGTTAAAGATCGAAGGCGGGGTCGTGGAGCTTCGGGACATCGAGATCTTCCTGGTCTTGGCCGAGGAGCTGCACTTCAGCCGGACCGCCGAGCGCCTGCACGTGTCGGCGGCCCGGGTCAGCCAGGCAATCAAGAAGCAGGAACGCGCGATCGGCGGCGACCTGTTCGTGCGCGACACCCGTAACGTCCGGTTGACCCCGCTCGGCGAGCGCCTGCACCGCGATCTCAAGGCCGGGTATCAGCTGATCGAAGACGGCATCGAGGGCGCCAAGGCGGAGAGCCGTGGCGCGATGGCCGGCCTCACGATCGGTGTCATAGGTCCGCAGGCCCACGACCTCGTCCCGGTGACCACCGTGTTCAGGGCGCGCCATGCCGAATGCGAGCTGACGTTTCGCGAGGTGGGCTTCATAGAACCGTTGGCGCCGTTGCGGGCCGGCGAGGTCGACCTGCAGACCTGCTGGTTTCCTGCGGATGACGAGGGTCTGCGGGAAATGATCACGAGCGAGCCGGACATGACCCTCGGCCCGGTCGTGATCACCGAGCCGAAGGTTCTGATGACCGCGGATACGCATCCGTTCGCGCAGCGCGTTTCCGTGTCGATGGAGGAGCTCGGCGACTGTGCGCTGCTGGGTTTCAAGGGTCTCGATTCGATTCCCGACTATTGGGTGCAGATCCACTCTCCGTCCCACACGCCTGGCGGCCGTCCCATCCCGCGCGGTCCCGCGGTCGGCAACTGGGAGGAGACCATGGCGAAAGTCGTCGACCGAACCGTGTGCCTGGTCTCCGCTGAGGCGCTCCGCTACTACCCGCGCCGCGCCGGCATCAGCTTCGTGCCGATTCACGACGCACCACGCGGCCGGTGGGGCCTGGTCTGGCGCACCGACCGCGAGACCCCGATGGCCCGCGCCTACGTCCAGGTGGCCCGGGACATCGGAACCCGCCACTTCGACCTGGACTGACACGTCACCCTCTGCGTGAACCCCGGCCTTAAGAAGCCGCTGTCTCACGAGCCACCCAGCGCGAGGCGCGGCAGGTGAAGGAAATCGAACCGATCGTCTGACTGCGTGGAGCATTTGAAGAGGTGCGCACCTCGCTCCCGGCACGGACAGGGTTTGTGGCTGTGCCACCATCGGTCGGATGGCTGATGACTATGGAAAGCGTCCCTCGATCTGGCGTCATCGCGAGTTCCTGTTGTTATGGGGCGGCCAGACGGTCAGCGAAATGGGGTCGCAGGTTACCGTCCTCGCCCTACCGTTGGTCGCCGTCGTGGTGTTGGAGGCCTCCGCGCTCCAGGTCGGCCTGTTGGCGGCGGCGGAGACGAGTGCGTATCTGCTGGTGGCGCTGCCGGCCGGGGCCATAGTCGACCGGGTCGCCAAGCGCCCGCTGATGATCTGGTGCAACCTCGCGCTGTTCCTGGTGATCGGCTCGGTGCCACTGGCGCACGCCGTCGGGGCGCTGACGCTCGCCCAGCTCTACGCCGTCGCGCTGCTCTCCAGCGTCTTCTCTGTGTTCTTCTCCGTGGCCTACCAGAGTTATCTGCCGATGCTGCTCGACCGCGCCCAGCTCATGGACGGCAATGGCAAGCTCGCCACCTCTCGGTCGGTCGCGCAGATCGCCGGGCCGAGTCTGGGCGCGGGGCTGGTGACGATGGTCGGCGCCGCAGGGGCCATGGCCGCCGACGCTCTCTCCTTTGCGCTGTCGGCGGGCTCGCTGACGGCGATCCGTGCCCGCGAGCCGCGCCGGCCCCGCGCGGAAGCCGACCGGCGGCCCAGGATGTGGTCGCAGATCCGTGAGGGGCTCGCCTACGTCACCCGCGATCCCATCCTGCGGAACTCGGTGGCTTTCAACGGCACAGCCAACTTCTTCGTCATCATGGTGGAGACCCTCGGCCCGGTGTTCCTGATCCGCACGCTGCATCTGCGTCCTGGCCTGGTCGGGCTGCTGCTGGCGCTGGGGGCCGTCGGCGGCGTGGCCGGCGGGATGGCGGCGCGGTACCTCGCCCGGAAGGTCGGCTCGGCCCGGATCAGCTGGATCTCGATGACTGTGCTGTCACTGCCCGGACTGCTGATCCCACTGGCCGGGCACGGCTGGTGGGTGCTGCTGTTCGGCTTCGGCTGGATCTCGTGGACCTTCGCCTCCACCGTCGCGGGTATCTCGCTGACCAGTTACCGCCAGGCCGCCTGCCCGCCGTACATGCTCGGCCGGGTCAGCGCCGCCGCACGCTGGATCAACTGGGGCACATTGCCGCTCGGCGGCCTGGCCGGCGGCGCGCTCGCCACCGCCCTCGGCGTCCAGACCACCTTGTGGATCGCCGTCGTCGGCGGCTGCTGCGCGGGACTGTGGCTGTTCTTCTCACCCTTGCGCGGCATGCGCGACATCCCTCTCGGAGAGCCCGAGCCCGCGCCCGTCGGCGGATAGCCGTAACGCCACGGGGACAAGTGATCCTCGAATTAAGCCGAGGCCCGGCGCGTCATCAGACGAACCGGGCCTGCGGGGACGGGCGGTGTCACTTGGTGAAGGTGAAGTACTTCCAGGAGCCGTACGTGGTCGCGTTCACGGTGTCGCCGGAAGAGGCGTTGATGTAGCCCGACCGCACGCGCATCACGTATCCGCATGTGCGACCTCCGGCCGGACGTGGCTCTCCTTGACACGGATTCCTGCTGAAAGACGTCGCCGAGACGATCTCGTCCATGCCGTACGCGTGGAAACCCTGAGCGGCCGCGAACGGAAACGCTCGTTCTGCTCGGCCGCGGACTGTCCAGCCCGGAAAATCGCCTCCGAGATGGTGGTCAGCGAGCACACGGTGAAAAGCCACGTCAGCGTTGTACTGACCAAGCTCGGTCTACGCGACCGAATTCAGGCGGTCATCTTCGCCTACGAGTCCGGGATCACCCATCCCGGCAGTTGACCTGCACACCTCAACAACCGATCAGACGGGCGACAGGACCGAACTGCGTTCCTGCCGCTCAGACGCTTACGACGTGCGAAGCCGACGACTGGTCACAATTTGCCCATTAGACACGTAAACCGCATATCGCCCAAGGCTAGATAGATCATAATGGCGGGCCGGTGCACGTGTAGATCTCCCTCCGGAGCTGGTCTCGACCGCTTGCCTTGTGCGTCGGTCGTCGGGGACTGGAAGAGAACCCCGTCTCCTGCACGAGGGTCCGGCGATGAGAAGGAATGACCGCAGCGAGCACCGGTGGCTGCGTTGATCATGAGGGGCACAGTGGATGACTGGTCTGATGGCTGAGGCTTCGCTCGGCTCTGTTTCCGCGAAGAGTGCGGGTGGGCGGTCGAGAGGTTGGGGGCGGCGGGGCGCTCGGGTGCGTACCGCGGCGGTAGGTGCGGTACTGGCCGTGAGCGCTGCCGGTGTGGCGGCGTCGGGTCCTGCGGCGGCCGCATCCGGAGACACCTCGGGCGTGTATGCGTGGGGCAACAACGTCTGGGGACAGTTGGGCAACGGGTCGATAGACGACGACCCGTACGACCCGTACGACCCTGCCGCTGTGCCCGAGCTGAGCCAGGTGACCCAGGTCTCCGCCGGCGAGGGCCACAACCTGGCCGTACGCGCTGATGGCACCGTCTGGGCGTGGGGCGACAACGACTTCGGGCAGCTCGGTGACGGCACCACCATCGACCGCCACACCCCGGTCATCGTACGTGGGCTGAGTTCGGTGACCCAGGTCTCGTCCGGCACATTTCACACGCTGGCGAGGGTAGGGCCGCCGGTGCTGACCGCCAGGGCGACGATCGGCGGCACCCGGATCGTCGGAGACAAGCTGATCTGCAAGGCCGCCTTCCTCGGGGCCGTCTCGGTGAAGTACAGCTGGCTCCGGGATGGGGCGGCGATCTCCGGTGCGACCGCCGCCACCTACACGCAAGTAGCGGCGGACGGCGGACACAAGCTGACGTGCAAGGTTTCCGGCAGCAACGGCAAGGGCACCACCAGCACCTCGGCGATCACCAGCGTCACCGCCTCGCCCATCCAAATCTCCAAGATCTACTACGACGCGCCCGGCACCGACACCAGCGCGAACACCAGCGTGAACGGCGAATACGTGCAGATCAAGAATGTCGCGACCAGCGCGAAGAGCCTCACCGGCTGGACCCTGCACGACAAGGCGATCTCCACCTACACGTTCGGCACGTTCACCCTCGGCGCCGGCAAGACCGTCACCGTGCGGACCGGCAAGGGCACCAACACCTCCACCACCCGCTACTGGGGCAGGACCTCCGCCGTCTGGAACAACGACACCGACGCCGCCTACCTGCGAAACCCCGCCAAGACCCTGATCGACTACTGCTCCTACGACTCGACGAAGGTCGACTACAAAACCTGCTGACAAACATCAATGCCGCCCCGTTTCCGATCACGGAAACGGGGCGTTTTGGCTGGTGGACCGGAGGTTATGGCATACGAACACCTTGGCCCTGGCAACCGGCTCCGACCTGCGGCTTGCGATAGCGCGCGAACGGCAGGTCAGTCGGGCGTAAGTGGCTGGTCGCCGGGCTACACCGCCGGGCGGGTGCGGCCCGGCACCGGGCACCGACCGCTGCTATTCGGAGGCCGCCGGGACGCGCTTGGACGACCGGCCGGCGAGGTCTACTCCGACGACCGCGTTGTCGTCGCGGGTGAAGAAGCCGCGCTGGCCCTTGAGGGCGCCGCTGGTGACGATGTATTCGTCGGTGTCGCCGGCCAGCAGGCCGAGATCGGCCGGCGGGAGATCCGGGGGAAGTTCGGTGTCCGTGGCCGCACGGATTTCCGGTTTGATCTTGCATTCGATCGTCAATCCGGTCCCATCCGTGGCGATGATGAGCGTCATCATGTCGTTTTCGTAGCTCCCGACGACTTCCCGGGCCCGGGCCTCGTCGAAGGGAAGCGGCTCCGGGTCCCGGTCGACCACCCCCACGTAGTGCTCGAGCGCCCATCGCACGACGGATTGGTTGAAGGCGAGGCCTCCGTCTGGGCCCGCGTTCGACAGCGCGACGACGGCGAAGTCCCGTTCGGGGACGATGAGAAGCTCGGCGAACTGGCCGTTGGCTGATCCGCCGTGCCCGACGGTGCGTACACCATCCACGTCGCGCAGAAACCAGCAGATGCCGAAGGCGTCGCCGAGCGTGCTGCCCCGCAGTTCGACCGTCTGCTCCTTCATCCGCTGCAGCACCTCGGCGGGCAGCACCTGGGCACCGTCCTCCGCGCGACCGTCACCGAGATGGAACCGGGCCCATCGAAGCTGGTCCGCCACCGAGGACGCGCCGCCACCGCCCGGGTTGTTGGCGCGGGTGTCCTTCCACTGCCGGGCGACGGCCGGCGTTCCGTCCTCGGTGAGGTTGTGCCCTACCGCGAACCGCCGGGTCATGACGTCACTGGTTGCGAAGGAGCTGTGCGACAGCCCCAGCGGCTCGAACAGGAGCGAGGCGATGGCCCGCTCATAGGTCAGACCCGTGACCTTTTCGATGATCCTCCCGGCGAGGTTGTACCCCACCTGGCTGTAGGAGGCCCGGGCACCAGGTGGTGCGATCAGCTCCGACTCGGCCATGGTCGCCACATACGCGGCCAGGGCGTCATCCCCCTCGCCGGTCTCGACGCTCATCCTCCAGTCCAGCCCCGCGGTGTGGTTGAGCAGCTGCAACACGGTGATCTCCGCCGCGGCCCGCTCATCCGGCAGGCTGAGCTCGGGGACATACCGGCGTACCGGCGCGTCCAGTTCGACCCGCCCCTCAGCGACCAGGCGCATCAGCGCGGTCGCGGTGAAGGACTTCGTGACCGAGCCCAGCACGAACAGCGTGTCGGCATCGACGGGCAGCGGGTTGTCGACGCTCGTCACGCCGTGACACGCGTACAACTCCCTCCCACCCACCCACACCCCGACCGCGACGCCGGGAACACCGAACTTGGTGGCCGTCGTGTCGACGAACTGCGCCAGCGTGTTCTGTGACATCTCATCTCCGTTCAGCGACTTGCACTGCGTTCAAGTGAGACACTAGTTCATACTTGAACACTGTGCAAGTAGTCTCTTGAACATTGTGCAAAAACGAGTCGGGTGGCATATGGTGGCCGGATGCCGCGTGACACGCTGACCCGCGAACAGATCGTCAGGGCAGCCATTGACCTGCTGGACGACGAAGGCCTGGAAGGCCTGAACATGCGCGCGCTGGGCAAGCGGCTGGGCTCTGCGGCCACCGCCGTCTATTGGCACGTGGGCAGCAAGGACAACCTCATCACCCTCGCCGGCGACGAGGTATGGCACCAGATCGCGCTGCCCGACCTGGCCACGACCGACTGGCGGACGGCCGCCACGCGGATGGCCACCGACCTGTACGCGATGCTCACCCGCCACTCCTGGCTGGTGCAGGCCTTCGGCTCGTACATGATCTTCGGCCCCGGCAAAGCCCGCCACGACGACCACGGCTACGCCATCTACGAAGCGGCCGGATTCACCGGTGCGCAGGTCGATCAGGCAGCAGCCACCGTCTTCACCTTCGTACTCGGCAACGCCCTCGTCCCGGCCGCGGCCGCCTCGTTCACCAAGAAGCTCGGCCGCGACGGCGGCAACGCCGAGGCGCTGATGCAAGAAAGCATGGCCAAGGCCCACGAGATCGCGGCCCAGTTCCCACGGCTGCGCGCCCGCCTCGACACAGCCGTTACCGACTACGCCACGGCCCCCGACAACACCTTCCAGTTCGGCCTCCAAGCCATCCTCGATGGCCTGGAAGCCCAACTCAGCCGCAGCACACCAAGCGACCTGGCAAGCCCGTCCGCAGCGGGCGGCAATGCATCCGCCGATACACGGAACGGTGACGTCTGACGTGCGCCTGCCCCATCCCGGAGTCGGAGGCCTCCGCCGGAGGCGGGAGGAACGAATCGCATGATGGCCTTGACGCTCATCAGCGGCCTGGTTGGAGTCTTGCGTGAGACCCGTGACGGGCTGACCCGGAGGAAAGCGGCAAGACACGGCCACGGTGACGAGGCGGATCAGGAAAGGCAGGACGCTGCGGGCGGCTGGTGAGGCCATGGTCGCTGTGTCCCTGCCGAGCCCCAGGACGATCCGGCGGTGGCAACCTCAAGGCGCTGACCCTCGCAGAGCCATCATCGCTGTGCTACGTCGTAGCACTGATGGCACGCGGCTCTACCCTTCAGGAGTGAGTACTCCTGAGCCGGACCCCTCGCACCAGATCTCTCAGCGCGACCTTCGCAACCGATCAGCCGAGATCATGGACGGCTTGGAAAGGGGGGAGCGATCCGCCGTGACGCGCAACGGCCACCACATCGGCGACCTCGTCCCTATCCGCCGGCGGCGCCGAGCCGTCTCTCGGGCTGAGTTCGCCGCTATTTCCGAGGGATGCCTCTACTGGACGACCGGAAGTATCGCGAAGACATGGATCGCCACGTCAACGACGATCTCTACGACCCTTATGACCGCGCCTACGGCAGAGGCGAGTTCGTCGAGGGCGAGGAATGACCCACCCTCACGGACTGCTCGACACCGACATCCTCATCCTGCGCGCAGCCATCGACCCCGACGAACGGCCCGACGAGATGTTGATCAGCGCCAGACCTGATGATCGCCTGCGTGGCCATCACCAACCGGCTGCCGCTCCACACCTGCAACCCCAAGGACTTCAAGGGCCTCGACCACCTGCTGTCAGTGGTCCCGGTCACCCACCCGCGATGAGGCATCACGTACCAAATGCTGCCCTGGCCAACGACGGCAACTCGACAAGCTGATCGGGCACGGAAGGGCGACAGGCCGAATAAAGATCAAAGCCCAGGTCGGTGGATACCACCCCGACCTGGGCTTTCGTATGGGTGGAGCCTAGGAGATTCGAACTCCTGACATCCTGCTTCCAAATCGGTCTGCTCTTCAGGGGAAAGGCCCGCGACCTGGGCGACAACGGTCCACGAGTGACCGTGAGTGCCCCTGTTGACCGCCCTTAATGGCACGATGATGGCACGGCGATCACGCTCACGACCTGCAGAAACAGTCTCCTCTGCCGCGACTTCATCAGTGCCCGGCTGCGCGAAGCCGATGAATGGTCACAATTTGCCCATTAGACACGTAAACCGCATATCGCCCCAGGCTATATAGATCATAATGGCGGCCCGGTACACGCGTAGATCTTCATCCGGAGCCGGTCTCGACCGCCTGCGTGTGCCTCGGTCGCCGGCATCGGGAGGAACCTCGTCTCCTGCACGACGGTCCGCAACGAGAAGAAATAGCCGCAGCGAGCACAGTGGCTGCGTTGATCATGAGGGGCACAGTGGATGACTCGTCTGATGGCTGAGGCTTCGCCCGGCTCTGTTTCCGCGGAGAGCGCGGGCGGGCGGTCGAGAGGTTGGAGGCCGAGCGCTCGGGTGCGTACCGCGGCGGTAGGTGCGGTACTGGCCGTGAGCGCTGCCGGTGTGGCGGTGACGGGTCCTGCGGCGGCCGCATCCGGCGACACCTCGGGCGCGTACGCGTGGGGAGACAATTCCGTGGGGCAGTTGGGCATGGGGTCGACAGACAATCTGTCCTCCCCGGCCGCCGTTCACGCGGTCAGCCAGGTGACCCAGATCGCCGCCGGCGGTTTCCACAGCCTGGCGTTGCGCTCGGATGGCACCGTGTGGGGGTGGGGCGATAACACGCGGGGGGAGCTGGGCAACGGAGGGTATGCGGCGCCTACCCCGGTGCCGGTGCAGGTGTCTGGCCTGACGGGCATCGTGCAGGTTGCAGCCGGCTTGGGCTACAGTCTGGCGTTACGCTCGGACGGCACCGTGTGGGCGTGGGGTATCAACACCGATGGGCAACTTGGTGACGGCACCACCACCGACCGCCGTACCCCCGTGAAAGTGAGCGGATTGATCGGGGTCACCCAGATCGCCGCCGGCGGTTTCCACAGCCTGGCGCTGCGCTCGAACGGCACCGTGCGCGCCTGGGGCTGGAACTACGCCGGGCAGCTCGGTAACGGCACCACCACCAGGCGGACCACTCCGAGCGCGGTCAGCGGCCTGACCAAGGTGACCCGGATTGCCGTCGGCCGTGAGCACAGTCTGGCGCGGCGCTCGGACGGCACTGTGTGGGCGTGGGGTTCCAACGGCTACGGGCAACTCGGTGACGGCACCACCACCCAACGCCGTACCCCCGTGAAAGTGAGCGGATTGACCGGGGTCACCCAGATCGCCGCCGGTGATTCCCACAACCTGGCGGTGCGGTCAGACGGCACCGTGCGGGCCTGGGGCATTAACCCCTCCGGGCAGCTCGGTGACGGCACCAGCACCCAGCGGAACAGGCCGGTCACCGTGTCAGGCCTGACCAATGTCGTTCAGGTCAGCGCGGGCGGCGATGACAGTTTCGCGCTCCGCTCCGACGGCACTGTGCGGGCCTGGGGCGACAACCGATTCCGGCAGCTCGGTGACGGCACCACCACCAACCGCCATACGCCGGTCATCGTGCGTGGGCTGAGTTCGGTGACTCAGGTCTCGGCCGGATTCTGGCACACGCTGGCGAAGGTGGGGCCCCCGGTGCTGACCGCCAAGGCGTCGATCAGCGGCACCCGTATCGTCGGCGACAAGCTGACCTGCAAGGCCACCTTCATCGGTACCACCTCGGTCAGGTACAGCTGGGTGAGGGACGCAAAGGTGGCGATCCCCGGCGCGACCGCCGCCACCTACACACAAGTAGCGGCCGACGGCGGACACAAGCTGACGTGCAACGTCTTCGGCAACAACGGCGAGGGCACCACCAGCACCTCGGCGATCACCACCGTCAAGGCCTCACCCCTTCAAATCACCAAGATCTACTACGACGCGCCCGGCACCGACACCGTCGCGAACACCAGCCTCAACGGCGAGTACGTTCAGATCAAGAACCTGGGCACGAGCGCAAAGACCCTCACCGGCTGGACCCTCCAGGACAAGGCGACCCCTCGCTCCACCTACACATTCGGCACGTTCACCCTCGGAGCCGGCAAGACCCTCACCATACGAACCGGCAAGGGCACCAACACCTCCACCACCCGCTACTGGGGCAGAACCTACGCCGTCTGGAACAACGACACCGACTACGCCTACCTGCGAAACCCAGCCAAGACACTGATCGACTACTGCTCCTACAGTTCGACGAAGGTCGACTACAAAACCTGCTGAGAAACATCAATGCCCACCATCTCGGCTGACTCATCAAGCAGGCACTGAGAGATCCAAATGGATCGGGCACTCAGCAGGCACGAAGATCGAAATCAGCGCCCCAAAAATCAAGGCCTGGGTCAGGGAGCATGCCCCCGACCCGGGCCTTGCCGTTGGAAAGGGCGACGGCGTTCTGGTGCGGGATATAGCGGCTTCCCATGCCGGCCTGGGCATGTCCCGCTACCTCATCGGCTTAACGGCTCGGTGACCGAAGCACGCAACGGGCATGGAAGCCGTAGAAGGCCGAATAAAGATCAAAGCCCAGGTCGGGAGAAGGATCCCTGACCTGGGCTTTCGTATGGGTGGAGCCTAGGAGATTCGAACTCCTGACATCCTGCTTGCAAATCGGCCTGGTCTTCAGGGGAAACGGGCGCGACCTGGGCGAGGGGCAGTCCGCGAGTGACCGTGACTGCCTCCTGTTGACCGCCCTTAATGGCCCGCTAATGGCCCGATGATCAGCTCAGCCACGCGGATCCCCGAGTCACCCCCGGACACGCACACGTGTGCGCGGGTCCGGGGAACGCCCTACCCATCATGGTTGTGTCGGACATAATATGGGCATGAGGAAGTTGCGCTTCTACCGGTCGGCACGCAAGCACCGCATCGGGCAGGCGCGTGCTCTTCACGTGGTTCGATCCGGACCGCCGGCCATTGTTCCGGCCGCCGACCCTAATTTGGAGGACCGATGGGTGTGGATCGGCCCAGATGATAGGGGCGTCGAACTGGAAGTGATCGGCATCCTCACCGATAAGTACCTGGTGATCATTCACGTGATGCCGACCGCGTTGAGGAGGAGGAAGCCATGACCGAGCACCGAGAAGCGTGGCCGCCCGACGATATCGAGTTGGTCCTGGATCACGACTCCGAGATCGACAGTGACGTCGAAGAGATCTACGACAGCAAGGGCAATCGGATCACCGACAAGTATGTGGATGATGCGATCGCCGATGTTCACCATGCGATCGATGAGGGCCGCGTGCCTGTCCCGACCAGCCGCGGCGGGCGTCCCTCCCTGACACGCGAAGGGACGCACTCACCAAGGGTGTCCTTCCGGGTACCCGAAGAACTACGCGAACGCGCGAAGGCTCGAGCCGAGCAAGAGGGTAAGACGGTGTCCGCACTGGCCCGAGAAGCCTTCGAGCAGTTCCTCAAGGCAGGGTGACTTTCAGAACGCCCTGTTGATAGCGGAAACGCAATCCGCCGGAGGGCGATTGCCGCTGCGCCGGTTCCGTACTTCGCTGCCTCGCAAGATCGAAAAGGCCACTTCCTGATCATGGGAAGTGGCCTTTGACCTTGGGTGGAGCCTAGGAGATTCGAACTCCTGACATCCTGCTTGCAAAGCAGGCGCTCTGCCAGCTGAGCTAAGGCCCCGAAAGCGAGTCACTGACCAGGAACAACGCCGTCTGTGGTGCGACTTGTTCCGGATGCACACCGTAGCAACAGCCCGGCCCGCGCGCCACTCGACTTCCTCCGTCCCCGCGTGGAAAACGGTTCCACCTGCGGAATGGCCGAGACGAGCTCCTGTCAGGCAGGCGTGACGATCTCGCTCGCACTGACGTCACTCGCACCTACGTCACCGCTGAGGATCAGCGAAGGAAAATCGGCGATCGAGTCGATGATGTGCGTCGCCCCGGCGCCGACCAGCCGTGCCCGGCTGTGGCCGCCCGTCATCACGCCGGCGACGATCGAGGCGCCCGCACGACGACCGCAGAGCATGTCGCTCTCGGAGTCGCCGGCCACGGCCACCTCCCTGACGTCCTCGATCCCCGATCGCAGGCCCGCCGTCAGCACCAGGTCGGGATAGGGCCGCCCGCGCCCGGCATCCTGCGGGGACAGCGCCAGATCGAGCTTGTCCGCCCAGACGAGCGCGCTCAGGACCCGGCTGAGCGTGGACCTGCTGAAGCCGGTGATGAGAGCGATCTTCACCCCGGCGTCGCGCAGCTTCTCCAGGGCCTCGACGGTTCCGGGCAGAGGAACGAGCCCGCTCCGGTCGATGGCCCCTTCGTACGCACGCTCGAACGTGAGGTTCGCCGCCCGCGCCTGGGCCTCGTTGTCCGGGAAGATCCCGTGGAAGACATCGATCTTCGGGCAGCCCCGGGACCGGTGCACATGCACCATGGCACGCGCATAGGCACTGGTCCCGGGAACGATGCCCTGTGTGGCGATCGCCTCGGCGAATGTTCGCTCCACCATGGCGATGTCACCGATCGTGGTTCCCGCCAGATCGAGGCAGGCCAGTTTCACGGGTGCCATTCCCGGACCCTTCCCACGATCAAGACCCATCTCGGGTAATCAGTTCTCGCTACCTGTCGCCTCGGTCCACAGGTCAAGCTCGGCGCGGTTAGTCTGCACCTTGCGCCAGACCAGCAGCCCCCCGAGAGCGACCAGCGCGAGAACGAGCAGCTTCTTCACGGTGTGACCCCACTTCTCAACGGTCTCACCTGCCGGGTGAGACAACGCCCGGTTCTACGGTTCTCTGCAGCCTAGCAAGGGTTCGGCGCGTCACCCTGATTGCTTGAGAATCGGTTGCACCAGATCAATAATTAACGGCCCGCCTGCCGGGCATGCCGTACGGCTTGCGCGACCGGTTGGTGAATCATGACTGCCCAGGTCACACCATAGCTAACCCTCGCACCACCCGTCCGGCGAGCGATCACTTGGACCCCGTTTCGGACACCACACCTCGGCTCCGCCGTGAGCGTAAGACCGTCCGAGTCGGCGGAAAAGGCTCCCAGCCGCCTTCAAGGAAGATCCACGCAAAGTCGTAGCGTCGTGCCGTGAGGCCCCGTCCTGACATCCCGATGGACCAGACGATTCATCAGCCAGAGACCACGCCCCCCGAAGTCGAACCGGGTCGACGGATAGTCGAGATCAAGGGCCTTTGCGGGGATGCCGGGCCCCCTGTCGGACACCTCGCAGATCAGCTGACCGGACTCCGTCCACAGCGCGATGTCTCGTGGCGGCAGGCCGTGCCGCACCGCGTTGGTCAGGGCCTCGTGGACGGCCAGCACGAAGTCCTCCAGGGCGGCACCCTCCAGCCCGGCGTCTCGCGCGGACTCCGTGACGAGATGCCGCACCCTGGTGACCGAACCGAGTTCGAAATCCAAGGTAAGCAGGCTGCTCACCAACGTCATCATCGCCTTCCGCTTTCACACAGTGGCAAACACTCCCCTTACCACCGAGGTGCACCTGACACATCTTGCCTGCCGATCGGGCATTTTTCGCAGCGTGACAGAGCTGTTGCCGAAGGGAACGACGAGGAACGGCGGGGCGAAGGTGGGCTCAGAGGTCCGCGGAGATCTCGTGGAGGATGCGCCGGGTTTCCGTCGCCGGCTGCGCCTTGATGCACAGGCGCTCCATGACCGCGAGATAGCGGTCGACGTCCTCTCGCTTGTCGAGATAGACCGCGCTGGTGAGCTGTTCGAGGTAGACGACGTCGGGGAGGTCGGCCTCGGCGAAGCGCAGGATGCTGAAGGGTCCCCCCGCGGCCGCGTGACCGCCGGCGCTGAACGGCACCACCTGCAGGGTGACGGTGGGCCTGGTCACCAACTCCAGAAGGCGGTCGATCTGGCCCCGCATGACGGCGGGGCTGTCGGGTGAGCGCCGCAGCACCGACTCGTCGACGACGGCCCAGACATGCGGTGGATCCGGCCGGGTGAGGAGCTCCTGACGGGCCATCCGGAGCTGGACGCGGCGCTCGACATCCTCCGGACGGGCGTCGGGATGTCCGAGCCTGATCACCGATCGCGCGTAGTCCTCGGTCTGCAGCAGTCCGGGCACGAACTGCACCTCGTAGTTCCGGATGCCGATGGCCGCCTGTTCGAGGCCGACGTACGCCTCGAACCACGAAGGGAGCACGTCGTCGTAGTTGTGCCACCAGCCGGGGACGTTGGCCTGGGACACGAGGGCCAGCATGGCGGCCCGCTCGTCCTCGTCGGCCACGCCGTACAGGGTGAGCAGGTCCGCGACGTCCCGTCCTCGGATGCTGACGCGGCCGAGCTCCATGCGGCTGATCTTGGAATGCGAGGCGCGGATGGCCCTCCCGGCTTCCTCAAGCGTGATGCGCCTGCTCTCACGCAGGCGGCGCAACTGGGTGCCCAGGAGGATCCGCAGGACCATGGATGTTCGAGGTGGTGCAGCGGGGGTGCGCGGGTGAGGCTGTGCGCCCTCCGTCGGGGCCGTAGTCATTAAGGTCCTTTTGGGCCGTTCCAATGATTTACGCCTCGTTAACAATACCCGCGCGACCCTTTTTGGCAAGCCGTAATGCTAGTCCTCGAGAAAATCGTCGAAATCGCCATTATCAACGGAGTGCGCGAAGGCAACAAAGTCGTCGCGCGTGTAAACGAGAACAGGGCCTGCCGCGTCTCTGGAATTTCTCACGGCCAGCCGCCCGTCGGGGAGCTCGGCGATCTCCACGCAGTTGCCGTTCGGATTGCTGTGCCTGCTCTTGCGCCAAACGAGGCCGGGCAGTTGCGACGCGTTCATGCCGTTGCGGATCTCGGTCATCGGACCTCACCTCCGGTTCACCGGTCAGGATACGGCTCCCCGCCTCCGAGAGGGGCTGCACGTGCATCCGCACTTGCATAAGGACATCAAAGGGGAGCATTATGACTAACCGATTCATCTCATCACATAGCTGACAGGGACCGCACAGGGCTCTTGATGACTGGGATTCGAACGGACGGCGCTTCCCTGGTGGAAGCCGACGGCGACGGCTGGGAACGGTGGTCTGACACCGCCGACCAGGCGTTTCCGATCGGCCGAGTCTGGCCGTGGGAGGCCGTCGAACGGGGCGGCGGGCAGCGTGAGCTGGAGGTCGCGGCGCACGAGTGCCACCGCGACATCGCCGCGGCCGGTACGGCACGGCGCTTCACGACGGGCGTGCTGCGGACCTGGGCCATGCCGGACATCATCGACGACGCCTCGTTGGCGGTCAGCGAACTCGTCGCCAACGCCGTCGGCCACGGGCTGCGCCGTCCGACCTCCGAGCCCCATCCGGTGCGGCTCTACCTTTTCCGGTCCCGCCATTCGGTGGTGTGCATGGTCACCGATCCGAGCAACGATCCGCCGATCCTGTGCGCACCCGATCACGTCGCGGAGAGCGGGCGGGGCCTGCAGCTCATCGCCGCGGTGAGCCACCGGTGGGGCTGGACGCCCCTGCGCCCTCTGGGCAAGGCGGTCTGGGCGGGTTTCATCGACAGGACGATTCGCCGGGCGTCCGGTCACTGAACGAGAGAAATCGCTGAAACATTTCCGCGGTTTCCCGGAATTCAATTCACTCAGGACTCCGAGAACTCGGCGGCAAATGTCTTCCGTAGGCGAAACCCCCGGTCGAATGCCGTTGACGTGCCGGCTCGACCGTCCGCGCGGGTAAATGTCACCGAGCGCCCGGAGAAGCGAGAGAGTCCCCGCGATCGGGCCCGCGGGACGCCCGCTGAACTCTCCCCGCCTCCGGCGCGTACCTGCCTGTGAATCCTGCCTTCGAATCAGGCGAACCACGGCGCGGGAACGAGGAACATGCCATGAAGAGGTCGCTCACGGTCTGGGCCGCGGCAGCCGGAATCGTCGTGGCGTCGTTGACCGGATGCTCCGCCGCCTCCGGATCCGCGGCCTACGGACAGGACGCGGCCGCCGCACCCGCCGCCGACAAGGGCAAGGGCGGTCACAACGACGCGGACGTCCGCTTCTCCCTGGAGATGATCCCCCATCACTGGCAGGCCATCCAGATCGCCGCACTCGCGTCCGAGCGTGGGTCCGACTCCTACGTGAAGACCCTCGCCAAGGAGATCACCAAGCACGAGGCCGCCGACATCCGGGTGATGTCCGGGTGGCTGCGGTCCTGGCGGGTCGAGGTGCCGAGCGGCGACATCGACCTGGGTCACGACATGCCAGGGATGATCTCCAAGACGCAGATCCTGGCTCTCGAGGGCAGGTCCGGCGCCGACTTCGACCGGTTGTGGCTCTCGGTCCTGGCCAAGCACCTCGACGCGGGCGTCGCGATGGCGGAGAAGGCCGCCGGCTCAGGTGAGCACCAGGGAACCAGGGATCTGGCCAACAAGATCGTGAAGACGCAGCGCGCCGAGATCGAGCAGATCGTCGACCACCTTCAGTGAGCCCCGTCAGCCCAGCGCGCGATCGAGCTTGAATGCGGCGCTGATCAGCGCGAGATGCGTGAAGGCCTGCGGGAAGTTGCCGAGTTGCTCCCCCGTGCGCCCGATCTGCTCCGCGTACAGACCCAGGTGGTTGGCGTAGGTCAGCATCTTCTCGAAGGCCAGCCTGGCCTCGTCGAGTTGCCCGGCGAGGGACAGCGCCTCGACGTACCAGAACGAGCAGATCGAGAAGGTGCCCTCGTCCCCCCGCATGCCGTCGGGAGTGGCCACGGGGTCGTAGCGGTACACCAGCGAGTCCGAGACCAGCTGCCTCCCCAGGGCGTCCAGCGTGGACAGCCACTTGGGGTCGGTCGGGGAGACGAACATGGCGAGCGGCATCATCAGGACGGCCGCGTCGAGCACGTCGTCGTCGTAGTGCTGGACGAACGCGCTCAGACCGGTCGACCAGCCGCGTCGCATGATCTGCCGGTAGATGGCGTCGCGGGACTCACGCCAGCGCTCGATGTCGGCCGGCAGCCCCCGCCGCAGCGCCATCCGGATGGCCCGCTCGATCGCGACCCAGCACATCAGGCGGGAGTAGACGAAGTTCTTGCGGCCGCCGCGGGTCTCCCAGATGCCTTCGTCGGGCCGGTCCCAGTTCTCACAGACCCAGTCGACGAGCACGCCCACCTGGTCCCATCGGTCGCTGGAGATGGGCCGTGCCCACTTGTCGTACAGGTAGATGCCGTCGATGAGCGCTCCGTAGATGTCGAGCTGCAACTGGTGGACGGCTCCGTTCCCCGTGCGCACCGGCCCGGAGCCCTCGTAGCCCTCCAGGTGCCCGAGTTCCTGTTCCGGCAGGTCGGTGCGGCCGTCTATGCCGTACATGATCTGCAACGGGCCTGATGGACCGACGCCGCACATCGTGACGTGGGTCGACAGGAAGTCCATGAACGCCTCGGCCTCACCGACGAAACCCAGCCTGAGCAGCGCGTACACGCAGAACGCGGCATCGCGGATCCACACGTAGCGGTAGTCCCAGTTGCGCTCGCCGCCGATCTGCTCCGGCAGGCTGGTCGTGGGGGCGGCGACGATCCCCCCGGTCGGGGCGTAGGTGAGCAGCTTCAGCGTCAACGCGGATCGGTGGACCATCTCCCGCCACCGGCCGCGGTAGCGGGACGAGGACAACCAGTTACGCCAGAACCGCACGGTCGCGGCGAACTGCTCCTCGGCCTCCGCGAGCGGGCAGCCCTTCAACCCGACGTCTTCGCTGACGCGATCGAGCGCGAAGACGGCGGACTCGCCCTCGAGAAGCTTGAACTCCGACCAGACATCCGTGCCGTCGCTCTCCATCGGGACGCTGGTGGTCAGCGCGAGGCTGAGCGACGGCGTCTCGAAGATCGCCTGGTGGCCCTCGACGCGCAGGGTGTGCGGCTCGGTCCCGTAGGAGAACCGGGGGGCCACCCGGGCCCGGAAGGGCAGCGTGCCGCGGACGCACAGGACGCGCCTGATCAGGCGGTGTCTGTCGACCTCGCGCGATTCATCCTCAACAGGCATGAAGTCCTGGATCTCCCCCACCCCGTCGGCGGCGTAGAACCGGGTGATCAGGACATTCGTGTCCGGAAAGTAGAACTGCTTGGTCCGCGCCGGCACACCGGCGGCCAACTCGAACGAGCCGCCGCGGTCGGCGTCGAGGATCGACCCGAACACGCTCGGAGCGTCGAAACGCGGGCAGCAGTACCAGTCGATCGTGCCGTTGGTGCCGACCAGCGCCACGGTACGGAGATCACCGATCAGTCCGTGATCGGCGATGGGCAGGTAGCGGGAGCCCGTAGAAGATCCGGATTGCGTCATCTCGGCCCTCTTGTCACCGAATTTCTCTCACGCTATTCCGCGTGGACGGTCCGCCAGGTCTGCCCCGGCCCAAGGAGCGGCCAGCTTTCCCCCAATCCGTACGGCCGGACGTCGCTCAGGCCCCGTCCGGCAACACGGCGAGAGCGCGCTCCGCCGCCTCGCGGAGGGCGACGACGCTGCGTTCGAGGCCGGCGCGCTCGTCCTCCGACATGGCGGGCTCGAACATCTGCTGCACGCCGCCGGCCCCGAGCACGCTGACCAGCGAAAGCGTGGTCTCGTACGGGGGGTAGTAGGCCGCCACCGGCAACACGGCCCGCTCGTCGCGCAAGACGGCCTCGACCAGGAGCGCGGACACGACGCCGATGCCGTACTGGCTGGCGCCGGTCCCCTCGATGATGGTGATGTTGGCGAAGCGGATGTCGTCCTCGATCTCCCGGCGAATCAGGTCGACGGGCTCGCCGCACCGGGCCAGCAGGTCGAGGACGGGAGTGCCCCCGGCCGACGCGGACGACCACAGGAGGACCTCGGACGTCCCGTGCTCGCCGACGACCATGGCCTGGACGTCCCTGGGCCTGACCTTCAGCCGATCGGCGAGGTGGACGCGGAATCGCAGGCTGTCGATCAGCGTGCCGGTGGAGAACACCCGATCGTGCCCGGCCAGACGCCGCGTGAGGACGGCCAGCGGATCGGGCGGGTCGGTGACCACCATCAGCACCGCCTCCGGCGCCGCGGCGACGACCCGGGGCACGATGCCGGCGTAGATCTCGGCGTTCGCCCCGATGAGGCGCCGCCTCCCCTCGGGGTCGGAACGGTCGGTCGCGCCTCCGGACTTCTCGTTCAGGCCCGCCGTGATGATCACCACCGCGGCCCCGGCCAGGTCGTCGTAGCCGCCTGCGCGAACCTCCACGGTGGGCGCAAGCGGCGTCGCATAACGCATGTCGGCCGCCACTCCCGCGGCCCGCCGGGAGTCGAGATCCACCAGGACGATCTCCCGGCACATCCCGCCCCGCTCGATCAGGGACAGCACGGTGGCCGCCCCGACCGCGCCGACTCCCACCACCCCGACCTTCACCATCCACCGCCTCAGGTCTCGACCTCATCGGACTTGCCCGCGGAACGGATGATCCGGCACCGCTTGCGGCAGATTTTGGCCGCTGCTGACGGGCGGAAACCAGAAAATGGGACACTCGGATAGGAAAGGTGACAATACGGAAGGCAGGGGGCGTCGCCATGGCCAGACGCACGGTCGCCGACCAGTTCGTGGAGATCCTGCTCGCCGCCGGTGTCCGGCGGATGTACGGGGTCGTGGGGGACAGCCTCAACCCCGTCGTCGACGCGGTCCGCCGCCACGACGACATCCAATGGGTGCACGTCCGCCACGAGGAGACCGGCGCGTTCGCCGCGGGCGCGGAGGCGCAGCTCACCGGGCGGCCCACCGCGTGCGCGGGAAGCTGCGGCCCCGGCAACGTCCATCTGATCAACGGGCTCTACGACGCCCACCGCAGCATGGCCCCGGTGATCGCGCTCGCCGCCCAGGTGCCGAGCACGGAGATCGGCACCTCCTACTTCCAGGAGACCACTCCCGGCCTCTACTTCCGGGAGTGCAGTTACTACTGCGAGACGGTCTCACGGCCCGAGCAACTGCCGCGGGTGGCCCAGATCGCGATCCAGGAGGCGATCGGCCGGGCCGGGGTCGCGGTCGTCGTCCTGCCCGGTGACGTGGCCGACCAGCAGGCGACCGCGACCTATCTGGAACATCCGTACCGTCTCGAGCAGCAGCCGACCGCACGGCCGTCGGACGCCGTGCTGGAGGAACTCGCCCAGATGGTCGACCGGGCCAGGCGGGTCACCCTGTTCTGCGGCCGCGGCGTCGCCGGCGCACACGATGACGTGGTGGCACTGGCCGCGCGGATCAAGGCCCCCATCGGCTTCGCGCTTCGCGGGAAGGACTGGATCGCCTACGACAATCCGTACGAGGTGGGCATGTCGGGCCTGCTCGGCTACGGCGCCTGTTATGACGCGATGCACGAGTGCGACCTGCTGGTGCTGCTGGGCACGGACTTCCCCTACGTGCAGTTCATGCCGTCCGAGCCGAAGGTCGTCCAGGTCGACCTGCGCCGTGAACGTCTCGGCCGCCGGTCCAAGCTGGATCTCGGCGTGTGGGGAGACGCGGGGGAGACGGTCCGAGCGTTGCTTCCCCGGGTCGCGGAGAAGTCCGACTCCTCCTTCCTCGACCGGATGCTCCGTCGGCACGAGGAACTCGTCGGCCGACTGCGGACCTACGCCGAGGAGGTGAGCGACCACCGTCCGATCCATCCGGAACATGTGGCGTCCACGCTCGACCGGTTCGCCGCCGACGACGCCGTCTTCACCGTCGACACCGGCATGTCCACCGTCTGGGCGGCGCGCCTGATCAACGCCACGGGCCGGCGCCGTCTCCTCGGTTCGTTCGTCCACGGCTCGATGGCCAACGCGCTGCCCCAGGCGATCGGCGCGCAGGTCGCGTATCCGGGGCGGCAGGTCGTCGCCCTGTGCGGAGACGGCGGCTTCGCCATGCTCATGGGCGACTTCCTCACCCTGCTGCAGTACGACCTGCCGGTGAAGGTGGTCATCTTCAACAACGGCTCGCTCGGCATGGTCGCCCTGGAGATGCTCGTCGCCGGCTACCCGCCGTACCAGACCGGTCTCAAGAACCCGGACTTCGCGGCCATGGCGCGCGCGGCCGGGGTGAAGGGCATCCGCATCGAGGACCCCGCCGACGTACGGCAGGGCCTGCGCGAGGCCCTCGAGACGGACGGGCCGGTCCTCGTCGACGTGCTCACCGACCCCAACGCCCTGTCGATGCCGCCCAAGATCAAGGGGGAGCAGGTCAGGGGGTTCGCCCTCGCCATGACGAGGCTGGTGCTGGCCGGGGAGGCCGACGAGGTCGTGAACATGGCACGCAGCAACCTGCGCAACCTTCCCCGGCCCTGACGTCAGCTGGGGCGCGGCGCGATCTTGTCGAGCTCGGCGAGCGCCTGCTCGTCCGGGACCCATGCGCCGGCCGCGGCGTTGGCCTTGACCTGCTCGGGCTTGGTCGCACCCGCGATCACCGAGCCCACCGCCGGCTGAGCGAGGAGGCCGCCGATCGCGACGTCGAGCAGCGTGACGCCCTGCCGCTCGGCGAACGCCTCCAGCGCCTCGACGACGTCGAACCGGGCGTCGGTGAGGTACTCGGGACGGCCGGCCAGCCGGGTGCCCTCGGGCCGGGCCTGGCCGCGGCGGTACTTGCCGGTGAGCAGGCCGTTGGCCAGCGGGAAGAACGGCAGCAGGCCGATGCCGTGATGAACCAGCGCGGGGCTGAGATCACGCTCCACCGCTCGGTTCAGGAGGCTGTACTCGTTCTGGGCGCTGATGAAGCGCTCGTGCCCTTCGGTGCGGGCGATCCACTCGGCGTCGGTCACCTGCCAGCCGGCGAAGTTCGACGAGCCCACGTAGCGCACCTTGCCCTCGCGCACGAGGTCGGCCAGCGTCGAGATCGTCTCCTCCAGCGGCGTCGACGGGTCCGGGGCGTGCATCTGGTAGAGGTCGATCCAGTCGGTCCGCAGCCGGCGAAGCGACCGCTCGACGGCCTTCCGGATGTACCGCCGGGAACCCCTGGCCCCCCAGTCGGGGCCGTTGGCGCCACCGGTGTCCATGCCGAACTTCGTGGCCAGCACCACATCCTCACGGCGGCCCTTCAGGACCTCGCCCAAGAACGCCTCGGACTCTCCGTAGATGTCGGCCGTGTCGATGAGGGTGATCCCCACCTCGAAGGCCGCGTCGACGACCGCCCGCGTCGCGTCGACGTCGATCCTCCGGCCGAAATTGTTGGCGCCCAGTCCGACGGCCGATACGACGAGCCCCGAGTCTCCGAGCCGCCGGTAGGTCATGTCCGCCATGTTCACTCTCTCCTCATACGCAAGCCAGGTCACACGGTTCAGCGCCGTTCGCGCCGGACCAATTCCACTACGGCGGCGATGTCGGCCTCCGCCCACCCCAGCTCGGCGGCCTCCTCGTAGAGCCGCTCGACGAGATGGGCGAGCGGCAGGACGACCCCGTGCTCCTCCGAGACCTCCCGGGCGAGCCGTACGTCCTTGGCGCCGAGTCGCGTGGTGAACCACCCTTCATGGGCGCCGCCCACGATGTCGTCGATCCGGTTGCGCAGGATGGGCGGCACGGTCGCCCACCCGAAGAGCTGGTTGCGCACCCCCGCCATGTCGAACCCCGCGGCCTCCGCCGTGACGACGACCTCGGACACCAGGACGACGTTCGCCATGAGCAGGTAGTTGTTGAGCAACTTCAGGGTCACCGCGCAGCCGGGGTCGTCGCCCAAGTAGGCAGAGGAGGCGAAGGCGTCCCTCCAGACCGGCTCCAGCCTCTCGGCGGCCGTCCGATCGCCGCCGAGCAGGACCCGCGCGTTGCCCAGCACGAGGTCGAGCGGCCCGCCGAGGATCGGGGCGGCCAGGAACCGGCCCCGAGGCACGAGATCACGCAGGGCGCGCGACGTGCTGGGGGAGACCGTGCTCATGTCGGCCACCACGAGGTCGTCCCCGCTCGGCATGTCGTCGACGAGCCGCGTCATGACGTCACGGACGGCCCGGTCGTCGGTGAGGGACATCAGGACCGCGTCCGCCCCCTGCGCGGCCTCGGCCGGCGAGAACGCCTCCGTGGCGCCGTCCTGCACCACCTGCCCGGCCTGGCCGGGCGTCCGGTTCCACACCGTGACGGAGAAGTGCTGGGTGAGCAGGCGCTGCGCGAGCGCCCGGCCCATCCGGCCCATTCCGAGCACGGCTATCCGCATATGTCACCCCCCTTCCCAATTGTCGCTTTCTCCGTATCCCGGCGGACATAGGGGTGGGCGTGCAGCAGGATGATGCCCATGCGACCTCTACGGCACAGCGTCCGAGCGATCCTCTTCGACGGCGACGAGATCGTCCTCTTCAAGCGGATCCGCCCGGGGCGCGAGCCGTACTGGATCACTCCCGGGGGCGGGGTCGAGCCCTCGGACGCCACTTTGGAGGCGACCCTCCGCCGCGAGCTCGACGAGGAACTCGGCGCGACGGCCGGGCCCGCCCTGCGCGTGCTCACCATCGTCGAGCAGGAGAGGCTGACCACGGTCTACGCCTGCCGGTTGGTGCACATGGACCTGAGCCGGCGCAGCGGACCCGAGTTCCTCGACCCCGCGAACGGCATCCACGAGATCGTCCGGGTGCGGCCGGAGAAGGTGCGGGAGCTGAACCTGATCTCCCCGGAGCTGGCGGACTTCATCGCGGACGGCGCCACCACCCTGCCCGCGCTCCTGGCCGCGGCCACCGACGCCCCCGGCCGCTACCGGCCGGTCGTGGACGTCCACCTCCTGCTCTTCGACGACGAGGGACGGGTGCTGCTCGGCCGCCGTCAGAACACGGGATACGCCGACGGCGAGTGGCAGGTCATGCCGTCGGGGCATCTGGAGGAGGGCGAGTCGATCATCGACGCGACCGTGAGGGAGGCGAGGGAGGAACTCGGGATCGACGTGTCCGGCCTGACCGTCGCCCACGTGACGCACCACCGCAACCCCGGCGGCACCGCCCGTGTGGGGATGTTCCTGGTGGCCCGCACGACGAGCGGCACGCCCGTCAACGCCGAGCCCCACAAGTGCGCGGAGCTGGCGTGGTTCCCCGTCGACGCCCTGCCGGACCGGACCGTCCCCTACGCCCGGGCGGGCATCGAGGCCGTTCGGGACGAACTCGGCTTCTCGCTCCACGGCTGGGATCTCCCGACCGTGTCCCTGCTCGAGGCTGAGGCCGTACGAGCCGGGTTCGAGGAGTTGTCGGTGTCGCTCATCGGGCACCACGACGGCAGCGTGCTCGTGCTGTCCGACGAGGAGACCGACCGCCTTCCCTCCACGGTCGCACGGCACGGACTCGAGGCCGCCCTCCGTGTCCTGACGGATTCCGATCAGGCCCGGTTCGTCGGCGCGGACGACTACATCTCGGTCGACGGCAGGCGTGGACGGCGGTTCGTCTTCGCCGCTCCGCTGCCCGCCGGCTCACCCGCTCTCGGCTCCGCCGCGGTTTCACGTGAATCCACAGCTCCCGCAGAGGCCGGCGCGGGACGCCCGGCCCGAGTCCGCCGGCTGCCCGCGCAGGATGTCGACGCGAGCCGCATGCCGCACGCAGAACGTGCGCTGGTCGCACAGTGGCTCCGCGGGGAGTGACGACGTGGAACTGATCGCCCGGGGGAGGACGGCTGACTCACCAGAGGCTGCGGGCCCTCCGGCCGGCAGGTCCGCCCTGCGCCCCTCCGGCCGACGTCTGGCCGGTTCAGGGCCTGAGGGCGCGGACGACGGCCTCCCTCAAGGTCGTGGCGGGACGGCCGAGCACGAGTGAAAGGTCCTCGGTCTGGCTCTCCAGCGCGCCCGCACGGACCTGTCCGTGTAGCCAGGCGAGCGGACCGGCGACGCTGTTCGGATCCTCCCGATGGGCCACGGGAGTGCGGGACACCTCGGCCAGGATCTCGGCGAGCTGTGGATAAGTCCACAACGGTCCGGTGAGGTCGTAGGCGAGACCCAGGTGGCCGTCCCCCGTGAGCACGTTCGCGGCCGCCTCAGCGAGGTCGGCGCGGAACGCGGTGTTGAGACCGCGGCCTCCGGTTGCCCCGGCCAGCTCACCGGCCGTCACGGCTGCCCGTAGGCCCTCGTTGACGAACGCCTCGCCGTAGAAGGGGTTGCGCAGCATCGTGTACGGCAGGCCGCTGTCCAGAATCGCCTGCTCGGTGGCGTGATGCGCCGCGGCGACACCCGCGTCGCCCGTGTCCGCGCCGAGAACGCTGGTGTAGGCGATCGCGCCGACCCCGACGTCCCTGGCCGCCTTGACGGCGGCGAGATGCTGAGGAACGCGGCGGGCCGGATCCAGTTCCGGCGAGGAGATCAGCAACAGCCGACCGGCGCCCTTGAAGGCGTCGCGCAGACTCGCCGTGTCGTCGTAGTCGCCTCGCCGCACCTGAATGCCGCGCTCGGCCAGGTCGGCGACACGGCCGGGATCGCGGACGGCCGCGACGATCCGGCCGGGGGAGACGCGGGCGACGAGATGCTCGATGACCAACCGGCCGAGCGCGCCCGACGCGGCCGAAATAACGATCATGGAATCATTCACGGGGCTCACGGTCGTTCCACGGGCGGGCTCGCGTCAACAGATTTTCACCGCGGGCCGCATCCGGGGAAATTCCTGGAGCTCCCACTCCGGAGGGATCCGAATGACTGGTCCATCAAGCCGACTGCAGCGCCCGGGCGGCGACGACAAAGAACGGGTAATCATCTGCGCTTTAGATCATTCGGCGGGGGACCGGCGCTCGGTCACCGGGTATGCAGGCTCACGTTACCCATGTCCGCGCCGACAAAGGCGACCACCAGCGAATGACGTGAGAGGCAGGTGCGCGACAATGCGTCGTCATCGTGCGGGAAGTTCGTTTGCCGGCGTGGTCGTCACCGCACAGCTGCTGGCATTGACCACCGCCGCCTTCGCCCTTTCCGGAATCACCGCCACCGCGCAGGCGAGCGCGAGTAGGGGAGCCTCGGAAGGCCCCTGGGCACCCATCATCGGCGAAGGGCACGGCCCCGTCTGGAACCGCAACCAGGGACGGCACAACCAGAACGCGCCTGCCATCAACAGCCCCACCACCGTCACGGGCGTGCAGCAGGTCAACAGCGTCAGCGAGAACACCAACACGCAGTCCGGCCTCTGCAAGAGGGGCGCCCGGGTCTGCAAGATCCATCAGAAGCTCAACTTCTTCCGTGGCTGGTGACGACCGGCCCCACCCCTGCGGCCATCGGAAAATGGCCGCGCATTCACCGGAGTCGATTGAATTTCCCGTTCTTCTTCGTTCCCCGGCAATCATGCGGTAATAACGCGCGCCCCGACCGCGTGAAACATGAGCGATCACACCCCGCCAAGTAAGCTGTCGACGGCTCCGGGCGGCAGGAATACCTGCCAGGACTCGATCGATTCAGCGGGGGGACCGATGATTTGCCAGCGGTACGGCAGGACACCCGGAAGGAAGACCCTCGCCGCGTACGTCGTCGCGGGCGTTTCCGTGTCGGCGGTATTCATCGGCGCCCTGGCGCCTTTCCCCGCGAGTGCGGACGGCAAAGACCCCCGGCCGACGAAGACCGAGGGTCCCGACGTTCTTTCCGCCAACAGCGAAAACTCGCTCTACGGCCGACAGAACACGTCGACGACCACGACCGCGGGCGCGACGAGCGTGCAGAACGCGCTGTGCCGCAATGCCAGGATCTGCAACATCACGCAGAAGGTCATCGTGGTCTCCCCGGAGCAGGCGGTCGAAGTGACGCCGGCCCCCACACCGACCCCCACGCCGGCCGTGACACCGGAGGTGGTCGTCGATCCCGCGCCGGTGGCCGTTCCCGTCGTCACCCCCGAGCCGGTACGGCCGGCTCTCCTCAGCCTGGGATTGCTCCTGTTCCTTCACGGCGCCTGACTTTCTCCGGCGTCGCCGTAGTGCGCCCTCGCCCGAAAGGGGCACTCCCGCCCGGAACGCGGAAAGTCCCGGCGGTTCGTCCGATCAGGACGTGCCACCGGGACATTCGATGAAGCCGTGGCCTCGCTGTGCCATCGGCCGTGAAGACGGTCAGACGCCTACGACAGCGGCGGGTGCGCCGGCGGTCCGCCTGCCGAGTGCACGGTCGGTGAGACCGCCGAACAGCAGGCCCAGCGTCCCCCAGACCGTGAGCTGAATGGCCAGGGAAGCCAGTCGGAACCGCCACAACACGGTCGCGGAGAAGTCGGCCGGAACCTCGTTCACCGCCGGCATCACCACATAGATGATCCCGATGATGACGGCGAAGACGCCCACCGCCACCAGGGCGGCGTTCCATCCGCCGAGCCGGGGCGCGAGCCTGCGGCCCGCGTACAGCGCGACGGCGGTCGTGAACAGGCTCAGCACGATCATCGTGACGTACAGCGTGGTGCGGGAGCCGATGGTGTCCTCGCTCCCCACCGCGGGCGGGTTGGGCGGGTACTTCAGGAACGGGACAACATAGATCACCACGAATCCGACCAGCGCCACCAGAGCCGCGGTCGTCCGAGGCCGGAAGTCGCCGATCCGTCCGTGCGCGAAGGCGAAGGCGATGGAGAACAGGCCGCCGAAGGCCACGCCGTACACGATGAGTGCGGTGATCAGGCCGAACGTCTCCTGGACGGTACGGCTGACCACCTCGTGTTCATGCATCTCACCGGACGCCGCCGCCTTGGCCTCTTCGAACGAGATGGCCAGGGCGACCTGGGGTTCACCGAGGAACCACGCCACGACATAGGCGAGCGCGGCCGCGGCGAGCCCGACGAGCATGCCGCGGATCAGCAGGGTTCGCATCATGAGAGCGGATCCCGGCCGTCAGTGGCAGGGGAAACCGAGCAGATGGCGTCCGTCGTGGACGAATTCGTGGACAGTGCTGCCGCTGATGATCGACGTGGCCCCCTGCTCGGCGCCGACGAAGTACAGCAGGGCCAGTCCGAGCACCGCGGCGAAGACGGCCCAGGGAACGATCTCGCGCACCGGGATACGGAGCGGAACGGGCTTGCCTGAAGGAACGACGACGTTTGCCACGGTTTCTCCTCTCGGGGTCACGCGCCCCGACGACGGAGGACAACGGGTCAGTCTTCTGACTCCCGAGCGCCGCTCTCCCCTGCCTTTTCCGCCTGTCACAACGGTGGCCACCTCAGGGAGGGACTTCTCGGTCACAGCGGCGGGACCGTCCTGGAATCGCACCAGGTTCCTGCGCACCATTGCCTCAATGTTGATTTGTCCCCCAGAGACTCCCTCCTTCCTGCTTGTGACGTCAAGACCGCTTTGAACATTGTCTTCCGGATCACATGCCAGGAGACTCCGCAGGACACTCATGGGGCGCAAGCGAACGACGGTCACAACAAGCCGGGCATACCCGTCCGGTCGGTGCCGCCGGGAGAAGTTAGACTGATCGTCATGCATCGTCTGTCGTGTCCAAGTTGGTGGCGCTCCGCGTAGGAGCGGCCATCACTCGTGCACGACCCGGGCCGTTCGGATGGACGGCCCTTTCGCGTTTCCTCCTGGAATGTGCCGCCCCATCAGAACCGGCGGGCCACCTCACCTTTCAGGAGAACCACATGATCACCGACTTTGATCTTTCGGCCGAAGCTCCGGCCCTCTCGGACGGGATCTCCACCGTCCAGCGCCGCAGTGCCGCGCTGGAGGAGTTGATCCACCGGGATCCCGGCCGATTCCGCGTGCTGACCGGCGACCGCCCGACAGGCCGGCTGCATCTGGGGCACTATTTCGGCACCCTCCACAACCGCGTCCGTCTGCAGGACCTGGGGGTGGAGATGCTGGTGATCATCGCGGACTACCAGGTCCTGACCGATCGCGACGTCGCCGATCACCTCACCGAACATGTCGAGGACCTGGTGCTGGACTACCTGGCCGTCGGCGTGGATCCGGAACGGGCCACGATCTTCACCCACAGCGCGATTCCAGCGCTCAACCAGTTGCTCCTGCCGTTCCTCAGCCTGATCACCGTCGCGGAACTCAGCCGTAATCCCACCGTCAAGGAGGAGATAGCCCAGTCCCAGCAGTCCTCCGTCAGCGGGCTGATGTTCACCTACCCGGCGCACCAGGCGGCCGACATCCTGTTCTGCAAGGCCAACCTGGTGCCGGTCGGCCAGGACCAGTTGCCCCACCTGGAGGTCACGCGCACCATCGCCCGCCGCTTCAACAGCCGCTACGGCAACGGCGTCCCGGTCTTCCCCGAGCCTGACGCCCTGCTCTCCGCGGCTCCGCTGCTGCTGGGGACCGACGGCGCCAAGATGAGCAAGAGCCGCGGCAACGCCATCGCCCTGGCAGCGAGCGCCGACCAGACCGCCAAGCTGATCCGCGGCGCCAAGACCGACGCCCACCGGCACATCACCTACGAGCCCACCACGCGCCCTGAGGTGTCCAGCCTGGTCCTCCTCGCCTCGCTGTGCCTCGACCACGACCCCCACCAGGTCGCCGAGGACATCGGCGGCCGGGGCTCGTCGGCGTTGAAGGAGACCGTCACCGAGGCGGTCAACACGTACCTGGCCCCCATCAGGGACCGCCGCGCTCTGTACGCCCAGGACCGCGACCACATCCGGAAGGTGCTGCGTGACGGCAACGAACGTGCCGCCGCCATCGCCCAGACCACCCTCGACGAAGTGCGGGCCACCATGAACTCCCTCTACTGAATCGAGAACGGTCGCCTCCACGGGCGGCTCTCGACCAGGCGGCGCAGTGGCCATCCGGCCGATGATTCCGCCAGGATCATGGACATGAACCTGCGATACCCCGCCCCGTTGCGTCCCGGTGACCGTGTCGGCGTCACTGCCCCTTCCAGCGGCGTGGACGAGCACCTGCGAGATCGCCTCCAGATAGGCATCCGCACCGTGGAGGAGCACGGATATCAGGTGATCGTCGGGGAATGCATGGACGGCGCCGGGCACGTCAGCGCTCCGGCGGCCGACCGGGCACGCGAACTGATGGAGATGCTCACCGACCCGTCCATCAAGGCCGTCGTACCGCCGTGGGGTGGGGTGACCGCGATCGATCTGTTGCCCCTACTCGACTGGGACGCTCTGCGTGAGGCCGACCCGACATGGGTCGTCGGCTTCTCCGACATGTCGACGATCATCACGCCCCTCACTCTGCTTACCGGCGTCGCGACCATCCATGGCAACAACCTGATGGACACGCCGTACCGCGCGCCCGAAGGGCTGCTCACCTGGCTGGACATAGCGACGATGGACCCGGAGACGGCGTTCAGGCAGACCCCGCCGAACCGTTACCGGGCGCAAGGATGGGACGACTACCGAACCAATCCGCAAGTGCACGAGTTCACGCTCGACACGCCTGGGCGATGGACACGTCTGGACGGCGACGGCGACGTCCAGGTTGAGGGGCGACTCATCGGAGGCTGCGTCGAAACCCTGTGCAACCTCACCGGAACGCCGTATGGCGACATCGCGTCCTTCGCGCGGGACACGGCGCCCGAGGGGTTGATCGTCTATGTCGAGGCCTCAGGGGACGACGCGACGACCATCTGCCGGAACCTGCACGGGATGCGGCTCGCCGGGTTCTTCACCAACGCGAACGCGGTCCTCGTCGGTCGCACCCGGGCACCGGACACCGGCTCGCTCACTCAGCACGAGGCCGTCCTCGACGCCCTCGGCAGCCTTGCCGTACCGATCATCGCCGATGTCGAGTGTGGCCATGTGCCGCCGTACCTGCCCCTGGTCAACGGCGCTCATGCCCAGGTGATGTTCACCGGAGACCGCAACGAACTCACGCAGACGCTCACCTGAACCCTGAGGGCAGCGTGTTCATGCGCGTGCCCTCGGGGACTGGATTCCCGACTGCGATCGTCACCCGGGATTCGTTGGACAACACGTCGACCCACGGCGATCGTTGAGGGATGCGACAGGACGAGATCTGGGACGTCGATGCCGCCCGGCGCTATGACACGCCGGGCACCGGCATGTTCGCGCCCGAGGTCTTGGGGCCGACCGTGGGCCGCCTCGCCGAATTCGCAGGTGACGGCCAGGCGCTCGAGTTCGCCATCGGGACCGGCCGTGTGGCCGTCCCGCTCTCCGAGCGAGGAGTGCCCGTCACCGGCCTCGAGCTGTCAGCTCCGATGATCGACCAACTGCGAACCAAGGTGGACGAAGCGACGATCCGGTAATCGTCGGCGACATGGCGACCACCTCGCCCCGGGGAGGTACACGCTCGTCTACCTCGTCTACCTCGTCTACCTCGTCTACAACACGATCTCGAATCTGCTCACCCAGGCCGAGCAGGTCGCCTGCTTCCGCAACGCCGCCCGCCACCTCACGCCCGGCGGCCGGTTCGTGATCGAGCTGTGGGTACCTGAGCTGCGCAAGCTCCCACCGGGCCAATGTCCGGAGCCGATTTCACCGCCGAGTCGCGTTCCCACGTGTCCGTCTATCGCATCCCCTGAACCAGGGCAGGGCCACGGCTTCGGCGCATGATCGGAAATGGTCGTCATGCGGGTACGAGAAAGGCCGCTCTCCGATGATCGGAAAACGGCCTGTGAACTGCAGTGGGGCTACCAGGACTTGAACCTGGGACCTCTTCCTTATCAGGGAAGCGCTCTAACCGTCTGAGCTATAGCCCCGCGTCGCGCAAGGAACGTTACCGCATCCCGTATCGGGAGGCGAATCACGCCTGAACGAGGAAAAGCTTACCGTGTCCGCACCGCTCCCGCGCCTTCCCACATGGCGGCGGGCCCTTCCGTTGCGATCCGTACGGCTACCGCCCGCGCCCGGGGCGGTAGCCGTACGGCTGGCTATTCGGCCTCGCTGAACGTCACTTCGACGCCGCCGACGAAATCGGCGCACACGTTGTAGATCACCGCACCGAGAGTGCTGAGAGCGGTGATGAGAACGACGTTGATCGCGCCCAGCAGGCCCGCGTAGCCCAGGATGCGCCCGGGGGCGAACCAGCTGCTGATGTCGAGGGTGCTGGCGGTTTTGCTGTCACCGGTGGTGAGCTGGGTGACGGCGTCCGTGATCGAGCTGAACACGCCGATCCCCGACAGCACGCCGTACAGGATCGCGACCGCCACGAAAAGGATGACGAAGCAGACGATCGAGATGACGAAGCTGAACTTCATGGCCGACCACGGCTCGATCCGGCGCAACACCAGGTGGGCCTTGCGGGGCCCCTTGGCCTCGACCTTCTTCGCCTTGCCCTTGGCCGTGCCGCTCGTGGCCTCCGGCCGCTCCACCAAGCCGAACGCGGACCCCCGGGCAGGGGCGTCCTGCGCCGGTGTGACCGGCGCAGGGGCGCTCGGCGACGCGGAGACCGGAGGCGCCGGGGACGAGGCGCCGGCTGCTGGAGAGGTTCCAGGCCGGGAGCCGTCCCCAGAGGAGTAGGTCGGCCTCGGGAACGTCGCAGTGGGGCCGGCGGACTCCGACCCGGGCGTGGCGGACCCTGACGTGACGGGCCCGCGAGCACCGCCCCTCGGCCCGGTGTTGACATCCGGCTTTCCGCCGTCGATCGGCTTGCCACCACCGAACGGCTTGTCGCCACCGGGCTTGGGCTTGCCGGCACCCGATCCGGACTTGCCGAACCCGGAACCGGATCCCGGCCCAGAAGCGGAACCGGACGCCGACTCGTTCACCGCGGGCTTGGCCCCGGTAGGCCCGCCGGCCTTGCCACTGCGGTCGGCAGGAGCGGCGGCGGACGGTGTCGCGACGGCGGGTTTGGCGAAGGGAGCGGTCTGCTCGGAACCGGACTGACGATCGGCCGGCTTCTCGCCGTCCTTGGACGACTGCGACTTCCACGGCTGATCGGCCGCGGAGGTGCGGATGCGCACAGTCGCGTTGTCAGAGTCGGACTCGGGCTTCCCCGCCGGAGTCACATCTTCTTTCTCGGACGCCACCCCGATGACGTTATCGTCTTTGTCCACCCGTTCGGTAACGCCGTCCCTCATTGAGGACGACGCCGGACGGGCGCCCGGCGATTTTTTTCTGGCCGCCCCGGTCGCCCGCGCACCGCCGCTATCACTCATGCGTCGTCTCCTGCCCCGTTTTCCTCGATCTCCAGTGACTCGAGCTCTGTCGGCTCGGTCTCGGCCGATTCGAAGGACTCCGACTCGATGTCATCCGAGTTGGCGTCCAAAGCCTCGGCATTGCGGGCAAGGGCGACGACGCTGTCCCCATCAGCGAGGTTCATCAGGCGCACCCCCATGGTCTGGCGGCCCGACTGCTTGATCTCGCCCGCACTGGTCCGGATCACCCCTCCGGCCGATGTGATGGCGAAGACCTCGTCCTCGGGCCTCACCATGACGGCTCCAACCAGCTTGCCACGGGCGCTGACGATCTTCGCTGTCAGCACTCCCTTGCCACCCCGTCCCTGCACGGGGTACTGGTCCGCGGGAGTGCGCTTGGCATAGCCGCCCTCCGTCGCGATGAGCACGTCATCACCGTGACTCACGACGTTCATCGCGAGGAGTTCGTCCCCGTCGAGGAAACGCATGCCGATGACACCACTGGTGGCGCGGCCCATCGGGCGAAGAGCCTCATCGGAGGCGGTGAAACGAATCGACTGCGCGTTCTTGGAAACGAGCAGCAGATCGTCCTCCTCCGACACGAGTCGTGCGGCGATCACCTCGTCATCTTCGCGCAAATTGATTGCGATGAGGCCACCAGATCGGGGCGAATCGTATTCAGACAGCCGTGTTTTCTTGACGAGGCCGCTTTGGGTCGCCAACACGAGGTACGGAGCGACCTCGTAATCCCGTAGATCGAGGATCTCCGCGACGTGCTCGTCGGGCTGCATGGCGAGCAGGTTGGCCAGGTGCTGTCCGCGCGCGTCCCGGCCCGAGTCCGGCAGTTCGTACGCCTTGACCCGGTAGACCCGCCCCTTGTTGGTGAAGGCCAGCAGCCAGTGGTGGGTCGTGGTCACGAAGAAGTGCTCGACGATGTCGTCCTGGCGGAGCTGGGCGCCGCGGACTCCCTTGCCTCCGCGCTTCTGCGCCCGGTAGAGGTCCATGTTGGTGCGCTTGGCGTAACCACCACGGGTGATCGTGACGACCATGTCCTCTTCGGCGATCAGGTCCTCGATGGACATGTCGCCTTCGTAGGCGATGATCTCCGTCTTACGATCATCGCCGAATCGGGTGAGGATCTCGCTGAGTTCGTCGGAGACGATCTGCCGCTGCCGGGGCTCGGAGGCGAGGATGTCCTGGTAGTCGGCGATCTGCGTCATCAGGCCGTCGTACTCGTCCTGGATCTGCTGCCGCTCCAGGGCGGCCAGCTTGCGCAGCTGCATGTCCAGGATGGCCTGCGCCTGGATCTGGTCGATCTCCAGCAGGGTCATCAGGCCGCCCTGCGCCTCGGCCGCCGAGGGCGATCGGCGGATGAGGGCGATGACCTCGTCCATCCGGTCGAGCGCCTTGAGCAGTCCAAGCAGGATGTGGGCCCGCTCCTCGGCCTTGCGGAGCAGGAACCGGGTCCGCCGGACGACGACCTCGATCTGGTGCTCGATGTAGTACTTGACGAACTGGTCGAGACGCAGCGTCCGCGGCACGCCGTCCACCAGGGCGATCATGTTGGCGCCGAAGGTGGTCTGCAGCTGGGTGTGCTTGTAGAGGTTGTTGAGCACGACCTTGGCGACGGCGTCGCGCTTCAGCACGATCACCAGGCGCTGGCCGGTCCGGGAGGAGGTCTCGTCGCGGACGTCGGCGATGCCGGTGACCTTGCCGTCCTTGACCAACTCGGCGATGGTGAGCGCGAGGTTGTCCGGGTTCACCTGGTACGGCAGGGCCGTGACGACCAGGCACTGACGGCCCTTGGCGTCCTCCTCGACCTCGACGATCGCCCGCATCGTGATCGAGCCGCGCCCGGTGCGGTAGGCGTCGTCGATGCCGCGGCGGCCGACGATCAGCGCGCCCGTCGGGAAGTCGGGACCCTTCACCCGGGCGATGAGCCCTTCGAGCAGTTCCTCGTCGGTCGCCTGGTGGTTCTCCAGCGCCCACTTGACGCCCTCGCCGACCTCGCGGAGGTTGTGCGGCGGGATGTTGGTCGCCATTCCGACCGCGATGCCGGCGGCGCCGTTGACGAGCAGGTTCGGAAACCGCGACGGCAGGACGATCGGCTCCTGCGACCGCCCGTCGTAGTTGGGCTGGAAGTCGACGGTGTCCTTGTCGATGTCCCGGAGCATCTCCATGGCGATCGGCGCGAGGCGGCACTCGGTGTACCGCATCGCGGCCGCCGGGTCGTTGCCCGGTGAGCCGAAGTTGCCCTGCCCGTCGACCAGCGGATAACGCAGCGACCAGGGCTGCGCGAGCCGTACGACGGTGTCGTAGATCGACGCGTCACCATGCGGGTGGTAGGAGCCCATGACGTCACCGACGACGCGCGAGCACTTGAAGTAGCCGCGGTCGGGGCGGTAGCCGCCGTCGAACATCGCGTACAGGACGCGCCGGTGCACGGGCTTGAGGCCGTCCCGGGCGTCCGGCAGCGCACGGGACACGATGACGGACATCGCGTAGTCCATGTAGCTGCGCTGCATCTCGGACTGGATGTCGACCGGTTCTACGCGATCGGCGGGCGGTCCCGGCGGCGTGTTCACTTCCGTCACGGAAAAGTCCTTTTGCTATACGTCGAGGAAACGAACGTCACGGGCATTGCGGATGATGAAGTTCCTGCGGGCCTCGACGTCCTCGCCCATCAGGACACTGAACAGTTCGTCCGCCTGGGCGGCGTCGTCGAGCGTGACCTGCAGCAGCACCCGGGTCGCTGGGTTCATCGTGGTCTCCCACAGCTGGGAGGGATTCATCTCGCCGAGACCCTTGAAGCGCTGCACGCCGTCGTGGAGACGGGGGTCGCGCTTGCCGCGCCCGACGCCGTCCTCGATGATCGCGTCGCGCTCCCGGTCCGAGTAGGCGTAGGAGGCGTCCTCGCCCTTGCGATCCCACTTGATCTTGTAGAGCGGCGGCTGGGAGAGGTAGACGTGCCCGGCCTCGATCAGCGGCCGCATGAAGCGGAACAGCAACGTCAGCAGCAGCGTGGTGATGTGCTGCCCGTCGACGTCGGCGTCCGCCATGAGGATCAGCTTGTGGTACCGCAGCTTCTCGATGTCGAACTCGTCGTGCACACCGGTGCCGAGAGCCGTGATCAGCGCCTGGACCTCGTTGTTCTTGAGGACCTTGTCGATCCGCGCCTTCTCGACGTTCAGGATCTTGCCGCGGATGGGCAGGATGGCCTGGAACTTGGGATCCCGGCCGCCCTTGGCCGAGCCGCCGGCCGAGTCACCCTCGACGATGTAGAGCTCACACTTCTCGGGCTCCGACCACTGGCAGTCGGCCAGCTTGCCCGGAAGGCCGCTGCCGCTTTCCAGCAGGGACTTGCGGCGGGTGAGGTCACGGGCCTGGCGTGCCGCGAGGCGGGCGCGGGAGGCCTGGAGCGTCTTGGTGATGATGTCCTTGGCCTCGCCGGGGTTGCGCTCGAACCAGTCGCGCAAGTGGTCGTTGCACGCCTTCTGGACGAACGACTTCGCCTCGGTGTTGCCGAGCTTGGTCTTGGTCTGACCCTCGAACTGGGGGTCCGCCAGCTTCACCGAGATGATCGCGGCGAGGCCCTCACGGACGTCGTCGCCGGTGAGGTTGTCGTCCTTGCCCTCCTTGAGGAACTTCTGCTCGCGCGCGTAGCGGTTGACGATGGTCGTCAGCGCCGCGCGGAAGCCCTCCTCGTGGGTGCCGCCCTCGGCCGTGTTGATCGTGTTCGCGAACGTGTAGATGGATTCGCTGTAAGACGCGTTCCACTGCATCGCGATCTCGACCGAGATGCCCTCGCCGTGCTCCTCGAAGTCGACGACGGAGCTGTGGATCGGCTCCTTCTTCGAGTTGAGGTGGGTGACGAAGTCGGCGAGGCCGCCCTCGTAGTGGTACTTGATCTCAACCGGCTCGCCGTTGATGTGGTCGGGCCGTTCGTCGCGAATGATCATCGCGAGGCCCTTGTTGAGGAACGCCATCTCCTGGAACCGGCGCGTCAGCGTCTCGAAGTTCCAGACGGTCGTCTCGAAGATGGTGTCGTCGGCCCAGAACGTGGTGGTCGTCCCGGTCTCGTCGGTCGGCTCGCCCCTGGTCAGCGGGCCGGTCGGCTTGGAGTGGTCATACGTCTGCCGCCAGTGGTAGCCGTCGCGTTTGATCTCCACGTCGAGCCGGGTCGACAGGGCGTTGACCACCGCCGCGCCGACGCCGTGGAGGCCGCCGGAGACGGCGTACGACTTGCCGTCGAACTTTCCGCCGGCGTGCAGCGTGGTCATGACCAACTCGACGGCCGGCCGCTTTTCCACAGGGTGTTCACCGACGGGGATGCCCCGGCCGTTGTCCACCACCCGCACACCGTTGTCGGCGAGGAGCGTGATCTCGATCGTGTCGCAGTAGCCGGCGAGCGCCTCGTCGACCGAGTTGTCCACGATCTCGTAGACCAGGTGATGGAGACCGCGCTCGCCCGTGGAACCGATGTACATTCCCGGGCGCTTGCGGACCGCCTCGAGTCCTTCTAGAACGGTGATTGAGCTTGCGTCGTAGGACAAGTGCGAAATCCTCCTGCCAATGGACACGCGGCGGGAGGTCGTCTAGCTTGGCCGCCCCAGCCGTGCCCGTCACCGTCGTGAATGCCCCGATGCGCCCACCCTGCGGGAAATCGACCCTCAAGGTCGGGGGGTGACGCAAACCGGACGTGTCCTTAAGTCCACATTCATTCTACCGGTCCTGGAGACCTCAGGAGGCATTGACGGGCGCTGTGATGCCCTGTCGCGTGTTGATCATCGTTTTGAACTTCCCCCACCCGAGACGGGGGTCGAAGCCTCACACGCGATTTTGGGCCGGTTCGGGCTTTCTCCGGTGTCCTACGGCTCAGCTCCCGGGATCACCCGTAACTGTCTCCGGGGCCCTGGCTGCCGTGGACCCGCAGACCGCCCGTCTGACGAGGTCCCACGTTCGGGCCGTGCACCTTCACGCGCGTCACCGTGCCGTCGCCCAGCTCCTCGTTCAGCCTCCTGACCAGCGTAGACGCCAGAAGGCGCACCTGCGTGGCCCAAGCGGTCGAGTCCGCGGCCACGACGACCTCACCGTCCGCGAAGGTCTCCGGGGTGGTGTGACCGGCCAGTTCGGGCCCGACGATCTCCCGCCAGCGGCCGAAGACGCCGCCGATGGCCGCCGGCTGCTCCCAGCCGCGGTCGGCCAGCAGGTCCCGGATGGCACGGCCGAAGAGCTGGGGATCGCCCGCGTCCCGCTTCGGCCCGCCCTTGCGGCGGCGTGGTTCGGACCGGGGGAGCTGTCCGCGTTTCACGGCGTCGGCCTTGGCCTGCGCCAGCTTCTCGCGGGCCATCGCGGCGCCCTTGGCCGCGGTCCCTTCCGGGGACTGGTCCCCACCTGTGGATTCAGCGGACACGCAGCACGCTCCCTTCGGTCACGTCGAATCGGGACCCCGCGAGCTGGGCCGGAACGTCGTCCGGCACCGCGGCCGTGATGAGGACCTGCTCGGCCGGGGCGACGATGTCGGTCAGCCGCCTGCGCCGCTGGTCGTCGAGTTCGGCGAAGACGTCGTCCAGGATCAGGACCGGGTCTCCGCCGTCGGAGCGCAGGAGGTCGTAGGCCGCCAGCCGCAGGGCCAGGGCGAACGACCACGATTCCCCGTGGCTCGCGTAGCCGCGCGCGGGCAGGTCGCCGAGGGTCAGCAGCAGGTCGTCGCGATGCGGCCCGACCAGGGTGACGCCTCGGTCCAGCTCCGCCTGGCGGACTTCGGCCAGTCCCGCGCGGAGGCGCTCAGCCAGATCTTCGCGATTTATCCCCAGAACGCTGACATCTGTGGACAACTTATCGTCGGCCTGGTCCTCGCCCGCCGAACTCCGGTACTCCAGGCCCGCCGGCGCGGAGCTCGGCGCGAGAGTGGCGTAGGCCTTGGCGGCCAGTGGCCGCAGCGCCTCGACCAGATCGAGCCGTCCGGCCAGGAGCTCGGCGCCGTGCCGTACGAGATGGGAGTCCCACACCTCGAGCGTGCTCATGACGTCCCCGGCCCCGGCGGCCGCGAAGGCGGCGTCGTCGTCCTGCTTGCGGGACCCGCGCCGCCGGCCGATCCTGGTGGTCGCCGCTGTGCGCAACAGGGCGTTGCGCTGCTTCAGCACCCGGTCGTAGTCGGCGCGGACCCCGGCGAACCTGGGGGCGCGGGCGACGAGCAGGTCATCGAGGAACTTGCGGCGCTCGGACGGATCCCCCTTGGACAGGGCGAGATCCTCCGGCGCGAAGAGCACCGTCCGCAGCAGGCCGAGGGCCTCGCGCGGCCGCGGAACGGGGGAGCGGTTGACCCTCGCGCGGTTGGCCCGGCCGGGGTTGATCTCCAGCTCGATCAGCGCCCGGCGGTCGTCCTTGACGACCACCGACCGGATGATCGCCCGCTGCGCGCCCTGCCGTACGAGCGGGGCGTCCGTCGCGACGCGGTGACTGGAGTGCGTCGCGAGGTAGCCCACGGCTTCGATCAGATTGGTCTTCCCCTGCCCGTTGGGCCCGACGAAGGCCGTGGCCCCGGGCTCGAGATCGAGCTCGACCGCGGGGTACGACCGGAAGTCGGTGAGGGAGAGGCTGGCCACATGCACGCCGCAAGGCTACTAACGCCCGGGCGCCCGCGTCGTACGGCAGACGCGTTCAGTCGGTGCTCATCGATCAGAGCCGGGTTCAGTGCTGGACTTCGCGGGGCGGCGCCACATCGGCGCCGGGGGCGTCCGCGCCCTTGCCCGTCTGGCCTTCCACCGAGGCGACCGCGTGCCCGCCGAACTGGTTGCGCAGCGCCGCGATCATCTTCATCGAGGGGGAATCGGCCTGGCGCGAGGTGAAACGCGCGTAGAGGGCGGCCGTGATCGCCGGCAGCGGCACCGCGTGGTCCACAGCCGCCTGCACCGTCCACCGGCCCTCGCCGGAGTCCTCGGCATACCCCTTGAGCTCGGACAGGTCGGGGTCCTGCTCCAGAGCCCGAACCATCAGGTCGAGCAGCCAGGAACGGATGACCGTGCCGTGGCGCCAGCTCGCGAACGCACCGGGGACGTCCGTGACGACGTCACTCGCCTCCAGCAGTTCCCAGCCCTCGGCGAAGGCCTGCATCATGCCGTACTCGATGCCGTTGTGGACCATCTTCGCGAAGTGGCCGGCGCCGACCGGTCCGGCGTGGACGAACCCGTCCTGTCCCGCGGGGCGGAGGGTGACGAAGATCGGGTCGAGACGCCGCACGTCCTCGGCCGCACCACCGACCATCAGGGCGTAGCCGTTCTCGAGCCCCCAGATGCCGCCGCTGACCCCGACGTCGACGAAGCCGATGCCCTTCTCGGCGAGGTCGGCGGCGTGTACCTGGTCGTCCTTGTAGTGCGAGTTGCCCCCGTCGATGATCAGGTCACCGGGGGAGAGCAGATCACGCAACTGGCTGATCGTGGCCCGGGTGGGCTCGCCGGCGGGCACCATCACCCACACGGCACGGGGTGCCTCGAGCCTCTCGACGAGGTCGGCCAGACTGCCGACGTCGCTGACGGCGGGATCGCGGTCGTATCCGACCACGTCATGACCGCCGCGGCGAAGCCGCTCGGCCATGTTCCCGCCCATCTTGCCGAGACCGATCATGCCGATCTGCATGTGAGCCACCCCTTAGCCTCCGGATCCACCGCGAGGCACGCCTACCCGTGTGCGGGCCCTCAAATCGGCCCCGGTAGATGGTACGCCCAGGGTCAGCTGGACAAGCGGATGGGCATGATGAGGTAGCGATAGTCCTGGATTTCCCCGTCATCCACAGGCTTTCCCCCCGTGAGGATGGCGGGCTTGGTGGATGTCGTGAACTGCAGACGCGCCACGTCGGAGTCGATCGCGCCGAGCCCTTCCAGCAGGAACTGGTGGTTGAAGGCGATGTTGATCTCCTCGCCGTCGAACTCGACGGGCAACGCCTCCACAGCCTGGGCCTCGTCGCCGCTCCCGGCCTCCAGGATGACCTCCCCACCGCGGAAGGCCAGCCGTACGGGGGTGTTGCGCTCGGCCACCAGCGCGACGCGCTTGACGGCCTCCACGAACGCGGCTGTGGACAAGTCCGCGCGAGCGGAGAACTGCGTCGGAAGCAGCGAGCGGTACTTGGGGAACTCGGGGTCGAGGAGCCGCGTCGTGGTCCGCCGGCCGGAACTGGAGAACCCGATCATCCCCTCGCCGGTGCCGCCCGCGGAGCTGAGCGCGATCTCGACCTGAGCCCCGGTGGCGCCGAGCGCCTTGGCCGTGTCGGCCAGGGTCCTTCCGGGGACCATGGCGATCGCCTGGAAGTCGGGCTGCTCAGGCTGCCACTTCAGTTCGCGTACGGCCAGGCGGTACCGGTCGGTGGCCGCGAGGGTGACCGTGTCGCCCTCGATCTCCATCCGGACGCCGGTGAGCATCGGCAGGGTGTCGTCCTTGCCCGCGGCGACGGCGACCTGGCCGACGGCGGAGGCGAAGACGTCGCTGCCGATCCGGCCTGCGGCGGGCGGCATCGCGGGGAGGGACGGGTAGTCCTCCACCGGCATGGTCAGCAGCGTGAACCGCGCGCTTCCACAGGTGACGACCGCCTTGGCACCGTCGACGACGAAGTCGACCGGCTGGGCGGGCAGCGCCCGGGTGATCTCAGCGAGGAGCTTGCCCGACACGAGGACCACACCGGCTTCGCCGACTTGGGGGTCGAGGGTCACCTCCGCCGACACCTCGTAGTCGAAGCCGGAGAGCTTGAGTTGCTGCTCCTGTGTGACTTCGAGCCTCATGCCCGCCAGCACCGGCACCGAGGGCCGGGCCGGAAGGCTGCGTGCGGTCCACGCCACGGCTTCGGCGAGCACGTCGCGATCGATCCGGAACATCACGGGGATCAGCCTCCTGGATTTCGCTGCATCGTCAAGTGTGCACTCTCTGAGCCCCTGGCTCCTCCAGAACCCCTTCTATGGTTCTTGAGTTCTTAGGAGAGAGATATATAGGTCTTCTCATTAGGGGCGGTGGATATGTGGATGTCGAGCATATTCGCAGGTCAGGACCAAGGTTTAATCCACTGCGGGTGTGGGCGAGAGGTGCATGGGAACTGTGTTGCTGTGGGGGACGGCTGCTTCCCCACAGCGGTTCCCCAGTCTCGGGCCCCTTCATCCACGAGTTACCCACGAGGTTTCCACCGGTTGTCCACGGGGTAGAAGGCGCCGCCGCGGGGGTCTGGACCGGTCGCGCACAGGGCGTCCCCAAGTCGTCCACGAGTAGTCCCCAGGCCATCCCCAGGATTTCCCCACATCCGTCCCCCACCTCTTAATGGCGCATTTCGGGTAACCAACGGCCCGGTGACGCCCAGAAGGCTTCACGGGTGTGTGCAGGGTTTGATCCACAGCGATATCCACAGGCTGTGCATCACGCGTTGCGTGCGCGCTGCTTAACCCGGGTCGTGAGCTCGTTGACCTGGTTGTACATCGAGCGCCGTTCCGCCATGAGCGAGCGGATCTTACGCTCCGCGTGCATCACCGTGGTGTGGTCGCGGCCGCCGAACTGCTGCCCGATCTTCGGGAGGGACAGGTCGGTGAGCTCACGGGCCAGGTACATGGCGATCTGCCGGGCGGTGACTAAGGCGCGCGACCGGGAGCTGCCGCACAGATCGTCGAGCGAGACTCCGAAGTACTCGGCCGTCGTCGACATGATGAGCGAGATCGTGATCTCGGGGCTCGCGTCCTCGCTGATCAGGTCCTTGAGGACGATCTCGGCCAGCTGGATGTCCACAGACTGCCGGTTGAGACTGGCGAACGCGGTGACCCGGATGAGTGCGCCCTCCAGCTCGCGGATGTTGGTGGCGATGCGGCTGGCGATGTACTCGAGCACGTCAGGAGGCGCGGCCAGTCCTTCCTGGATGGCCTTCTTCCTGAGGATCGCGATGCGGGTCTCCAGCTCGGGCGGCTGGACGTCGGTGATCAGGCCCCACTCGAAGCGGTTGCGGAGCCGGTCCTCCAGCGTGACGAGCTGTTTGGGCGCCCGGTCACTGGAGATGACGATCTGCTTGCTGGCGTTGTGGAGGGTGTTGAACGTGTGGAAGAACTCTTCCTGCGTCTGTTCCTTGCCCTCCAGGAACTGGATGTCGTCCACCAGCAGGATGTCGACCGCTCTATACCGCGAGCGGAAGCCGTCGGCCTTGTGGTCGCGGATCGAGTTGATGAAGTCGTTGGTGAACTCCTCGGAGCTCACGTATCTCACCCGGGCGCCGTCATAGAGGCTCTGCGCGTAGTGGCCGATCGCGTGCAGCAGGTGCGTCTTGCCCAGCCCGGAGTCTCCGTAGATGAACAACGGGTTGTACGCCTTGGCCGGCGTCTCCGCGACGGCGACCGCGGCCGCGTGGGCGAACCGGTTGCTCGCACCGATGACGAAGGTCTCGAAGGTGTACTTCGCGTTGAGCCGGGCCGGCTCGCTGGTGGTCCTCGCGCCCCGGCTGTCCCACCGGTTCTGCACGGGCTCGGGCTTCGGTGCCGGAGGCGGCTCGGGGGAGTAGACGGGGGTCGGCTGTGGATACTGCTGCGACCCGTACGGCTCCTCCACGGGCGACGGGCCGTCCTGGCCGAAGGAGGGGAAACCCTGCTGCTGTGGACGGTGTTGTGGATAGTCGGTGGACGGGCTGAGCGGCTCGGACCGGTGTTGCCTGCCGTAGCCGGGCTGCGGTTGTCCACCGTGGGGATAACCCTGATCCTGCGGCTGGGGATAGCCGTCGTGCTGGACTCCCGTGGAGGAGGTCGCACCGGGATCGACCATGACGGCGATCCGCACAGGGCGGCCGAACTCCTGGGAAAGCGCGTGAGCGATCAGCGGCCGCAACCGGACCTCGAGGACTTCCTTCGCGAAGTCGTTGGGGGCGGCCAGGAGGATCGTGTCGTTGATGAGCCCGGACGGCTGGGTCATCTGGAGGAACGCGCGCTGTTGTCCCGAAACGCCCTCGTCGAGAAGGGTTCCGAGCGCCCGAGCCCATACCGCGTTGAGGTCGACGCCTTCCATGGCTCCGCCCCTCCCTCCCTTGCGCGGCCCCCGCTCGCACGCCGCGAATCCGTTTCCACTCCAGCCCGGCCCGGGATGACCCGGCGGTGTTCAGCCCCCGTTAGCTGATCCACATGAGATCCACATGTTGTGCACAGTCGGTGCGATGTTTCCCGGGCGCATTCACGGTGACAGAGGGAAAGGCCGGAGGGTTGACAGTAGCGGTGGAGCAACATGCGTTCAAGACGTTGTCCACAAGCGTAGTGGGCTGTGGACGCCCGCCGTACGCGCTTGTTCCTTCCGGTGCGTCGGGGCGTCCCGCGCACTCGCCGGGGAGGTCGCGGGGCGCCGACCGGCGGCCGGGGTGGCCTGCGGGGCCACTTGATCGTCATGCTTGTGGACGCGCTCACGGATTAGGCGGACGACGGTCCGAGGGCGATAGAGTGGCTGGTCGGGTTTGACCTGGCGTGGGGTCGGCCCGTAACGTATGCCGGTCGGCTAATCACGCGACGGCTATTTCGCATGCCCACGCAGCTGACGAGCCGTAACCTTGGAATGTCCCGCGCCCGCAAACTTTGCGTGCGTATCTGAAGTCTTGGGAGCCCACTCGTGAGCAAGCGTACTTACCAGCCGAACAACCGTCGTCGCGCGAAGACCCACGGCTTCCGGCTGCGCATGCGCACCCGTGCGGGCCGTGCGATCCTGGCCAGCCGGCGCCGCAAGGGCCGCGCCGAGCTGACCGTCTGACGACGAGAAGCCCGCCGTCGCCCGCCGTCTGTTCCGTCGGCGGGCGACAGCCGTACCTAGAGGAACACGCGGTGCTGCCGTCCGCGTCGCGGATGCGACGAGGTGACCAATTCGCCGACGCGATACGCCGCGGGCGACGCGCCGGTCGTCCCATGCTGGTCGCACATTTTTCTGTGCGCGAAACCGACGAACCACCGGTGGTGGGTTTCGTCGTGAGCAAGGCGGTCGGGGGCGCGGTGATCAGAAACCAGGTCAAGCGCAGGCTCAGACACCTCATGCGGGACCGTGTAGCGCGACTCCCTAGAGGTAGCCTGCTTGTGGTACGCGCCAATCCACCGGCCGCGACCGCGCGAAGCGAGAATCTGGCCGCCGAACTCGACGTCGCGCTGGATCGTTTACTCCGGCGGAGGGGGTCCGAGCCCCGGACCCTGACGGATGGACGGTCATGACAGCGGAGCAGCCGATTCCGGAGTCCGGAATCGTGGTGACGGGCACCCGGCCGCCAGACTCGGCGGGCCCGGTCGCTCGGGTTCTGGTTGTCCCGATCCGGTTCTACAGGGCCTTCATCAGCCCGATGCTCGGCCCGCGTTGCCGGTTCGAGCCGTCTTGCAGCGCCTACGGCCTCGAGGCGATCACCGTTCATGGGGCACTACGCGGGGTATGGCTGACCGTTAGGCGTATCGGGCGGTGCCACCCGTTCCATCCTGGAGGTTTCGACCCGGTGCCCCCACCCCGAGTCCGGTCTCACGACGAAACGCAAGGGAGCTAGCTCGGTGGAGCTGCCATTCCTGAATTGGCTGTACACGGCTGTGGCCTGGGTGATCACCCAGATCCATGCCGGATACAGCACATTCATCCCCTCAGATAACGGGCTCAACTGGGCGCTCACCATCATCACGCTCACCGTGCTGATGCGCCTGCTGATCTTCCCCCTCTTCATGAAGCAGATGCGCTCGTCGAGGAAGATGCAGGAGCTCGCGCCCAAGGTCCAAGAGCTGCGCAAGAAGTACAAGAACGACAAGCAGCGCATGAACCAGGAGGTCATGGCCCTTTATCAAGGGGCCGGGGCCAACCCCCTCGGCGGCTGCCTGCCGGTCGTCGCGCAGTTCCCGATCTTCATCTCGATGTTCACCGTGCTGCGGGCCATCGCCGAGGATCGTGCGACCTTCGGGATGACGCGCCAGCTGGTGGACAGTGCGCGTGCGGCCCACATCCTGGGCGCTCCGCTGCCGGCGACCTTCTGGTCGAGCGCCAGTGAGATCTCCAAGTTCGGCGCCGACCCTGTGGTCACCAAGATCGTGCTCGCCGTGTTCGTCGCGATCAGCTCGGGCACGACGTTCCTCACCGTCCGGCAGAGCGTGACGCGATCGATGCAGCAGATGCCGGACAACCCGATGGCTCAGCAGCAGAAGATCCTGATGTACATCTCGCCGCTGTTCGCCATCTTCAGCCTGAACTTCCCCCTCGGCCTGATCCTTTACTGGGTGACGACCAACCTGTGGACGCTCAGCCAGCAACACTGGTTCTACAGTCGCCATCCCATGCCGGTCGTCGACGAAAAGGGCAACATGACGACGCCCCCGCCGACCAACGGCATCTTCACCAAGCTGGTGGGCAAGCCGAAGGCCGCGTCTGAGGAGCCGCCACCGGCGCCAGAGCCTAAGATCGTCCGTCAGCAGCCGACGCGCCAGCCCCGTAGCAAGCGCACCGGCAGCAAGAAGCCGTAGCAGAAGGAGAGTCCCGGACGTGACCGAAGCTGAGGACAGCCCGAAGCCTGCTCCCGACGTCGAGGCGTTGGAGCAGGAGGGGGAGATCGCGGCCGACTACCTCGAGGGCCTCCTCGACATCGCCGACATCGATGGCGACATCGACATGGACGTCGAAGGGGATCGCGCCCTGGTGTCGGTCGTCGACATCAAGGGCGTCGACCTGACGGGTCCCGCCGGTGAGGTGCTCGAAGCCCTCCAGGAGCTCACCCGCCTCGCGGTGCACCGGCAGACCGGTGAGCGCTCCAGGCTCATGCTCGACGTCGGTCGTTACCGCGAGCGCCGCAGGGTGGAACTCACCAAGATCGGCTCTGCCGCGGCCCACGACGTCAAGCGCAGCGGGGAACCCAAGGCCCTGCAGCCGATGACACCCTTCGAGCGGAAGATCGTGCACGACGCGGTCGCCGCGGCCGGGCTCAGGAGCGAGTCGGAGGGGGAGGAGCCGCGTCGATTCGTCGTCGTCCTCCCCGTCTAGTCTCTCTTCGTACGGAAAGCCGCCGGACTCCCTTGGAGCCGGCGGCTTTGTCGTTTCCACAGGCTCGGCCGTTCAAGCGATGGATCGTGGGCCACGCGCCTGCTGAGTCCCTCGTGGCAGGGCATGATTTGTCAGACACGACCTTCAGGTTCGTGCGGGGATGGGCCACTACCCTTGGCCCGAGACGGTTCGCGAATGAGTGAGTGATGACGGAGAGCAACGAGCTGCCCGAAGTGCCGATCGTGGCGCGGGAGGTTTTCACCGGTGACGCGCTGGGCCGGGCACGGCTGTTCGCGGAACTGCTCGCGGGGCCGGGGGTCGTCCGCGGCCTGCTCGGGCCCCGTGAGATTCCTCGCATATGGGAGCGTCACCTGCTCAACTGCGCCGTCGTCGCCGAGGCGATCCCGCAGGACGCCCGCGTCGTCGACATCGGTTCGGGGGCGGGTCTGCCGGGCCTGGTCCTGTCGATCGTGCGCCCGGACATCAGGGTGACGTTGCTTGATCCGCTTCTGCGGCGCACCGTCTTCCTGTCCGAGGCGGTTGAGGCGCTGGATCTCGCCAACGCCGAGGTGGTACGCGGCCGGGCGGAGGAACTCGCGGGCAAGCGGGCGTTCGACGTGGCGACGGCCCGCGCGGTCGCACCCCTCGACCGGCTTCTCGAGTGGTCGTTGCCATTGCTCCGCGAGGACGGGCAGCTGCTGGCGATGAAGGGGGAGCGGGCCGTCGAGGAACTGGAGGCGGCCAGACCTCAATTGAAGGCGTCTGGGGCGCGTTCGGCTGAGCTTGTTACGGTGGGGCGCGGTAGGGTCGATCCGCCCGCCACCCTCGTTCGCGTAGTCGCGGGAGCATCCCCCGAGTCGAGTGGACGTGGTGCACGGCGGCGACGGAAGAGGTGAGCGTCTTGCTGGATGCGACAGCGGGCCTGGGTTGGCCGACGAGTCCGGTCGCCCTACCCTGGGAGATCGCGACAGCAAGCCGGCCGTCGGGGCTTGGCTGGCCTCGATTTTCCGTTTCGCAGGTCGAAAGGACGGCGACCGTGTCCCAGACCCCCCTTCAACCTGGCGATTCACCGTTGGTACGAGAGGCATTGAGCTCCGTGGTTTCACGTGAAACAGCCACACCCCCACTGGTGGCTGAATCTTCTGTCGGATATTCGACCCGCAGTGGCGGGGACTGGCCACGGCCTCCCCATTGCCGGGTGCTGACCGTGTCCAACCAGAAGGGCGGGGTGGGCAAGACCACCACGTCGGTCAACCTCGCGGCTGCGCTGTCCATGCACGGGCAGCGCGTCCTGGTGGTGGACCTGGACCCGCAGGGGAACGCGTCGACCGCTCTCGCGACGGACCATCGGGCGGGGACGCCGTCGGTCTACCAGGTGCTGGTGGACGACCTGCCGCTCTCGTCGATCGTGAAGCCGGTGCCGGACATGCCCGGGCTCTTCTGTGCGCCCGCCACCCTCGACTTGGCCGGCGCGGAGATCGAGCTGGTTCCCATGGTTGGCAGGGAGACGCGCCTGAAGCGTGCGCTGGCCGCCTTCGAGTCCATGGAGTTCGACTACATCTTCATCGACTGCCCGCCGTCCCTCGGCCTGCTCACCGTGAATGCGATGGCGGCGGCACAGGAGGTGCTGATCCCCATCCAGTGCGAGTACTACGCGCTGGAAGGTCTCAGCCAGCTCCTGCAGAACGTCGAACTCGTCCGCGTCCATCTGAACCAGACGCTGGCGCTGTCGACGATCCTCCTCACGATGTACGACGGTCGTACGCGGCTCGCGTCACAGGTCGCCGACGAGGTGCGGTCCCACTTCGGTGACACGGTTCTCGACTCGGTGATCCCGCGGAGCGTCCGTCTGTCCGAGGCGCCGAGCTACGGGCAGTCGGTCATGACCTACGACCCGGGTTCGAGTGGTGCGATGGCGTACATGGAGGCGGCTCGGGAGATCGCCTACCGGGCGGCGGCACTCGCGGGAGCCTCGTAATCCGCTGTCGAATCGTTCCCGTCACGCGCGGCCGCGACGATCCTTCACCGCACCGTCGAGCCGTTCCTGTCGCGCAGCCGCGACGATCGATCCCGCACCGCACCCTCGATCGTCGCCCCGTCATCGCAGTCGTCGGCCGGAGGCGTCCGCTCTGAAGTCGCCCTCCGGCCTTCCTCCATATACCGGCCTCGCGACATCGGCCACGCGCCCGCGACACTCGGCCCCGGGTGGGCACCTCCTCATGTGGCGGGTGGACCACTGCGACAGATGGGGGAGGGACGGCTTCTCCCGCAGGCCGGATCAGTGGGCGAACTCGGCCCCCGGCTTCTTCCGCAGGATGCCTTGCCGAACGAGAGTCGCCGGATGGACGGCCGATCACCTGCTCTCGGATCCGCCCGTGGTGGCCTCTGACCCATCTCATCGCTTGCCGTCGCGCCAGACTCTGTGCGCCGATGCTCATGCCGGGGGTCGCGCGGCGGTAACCTCTCGTGGTGTGTGCGTGAAGTGCCCAGTGGTCTCGGCCGCTGGGCACAGCCTTCTGTGCGGTGCGTAAGGAGCAGCGGTGACTCAGCAGCGTCGGGGACTGGGCAAGGGGCTTGGAGCTCTGATCCCCACGGGGCCGATCGTGGATCCATCGGTCGCAGCGAGTTCTCCCGCTGAGGAGTCAGTGGATTCGGGGTTGAAGCCCGTCGACGGGGCCTACTTCCAAGAGATTCCGGTCGCGGCGATCTCTCCCAACCCCCGCCAGCCGCGTGACGTCTTCGACGAGGACCGGCTCGACGAACTGGCCGCCTCCATCAAGGAGGTCGGTCTCCTCCAGCCGGTGGTCGTGCGCTCGTTGGGCGCCGGCCAGTTCGAGCTCATCATGGGGGAGCGCCGGTGGCGGGCCTCCCAGCTCGCCGGTTTCGAGACCATCCCGGCCATCGTCCGCAGCACGCAGGACGACGAGATGCTGCGCGAGGCTCTCATCGAGAACCTCCAGCGCGAGCAGCTCAACTCGCTCGAGGAGGCGGCTGCCTACCAGCAACTGCTCGACGACTTCGGGGCCACCCACGAGGTGCTGGCGCGGAAGGTCGGCCGGTCGCGTTCGCACATCACCAACACGCTTCGGCTCCTGAACCTCCCGCCGAACGTCCAGGTGCGCCTCGCCGCGGGTGTGATCAGTGCGGGGCACGCGCGTGCGCTGCTTTCGCTGGACGACCCGGCCGCACAGGATCGGCTCGCGGGACGGATCGTGGCCGAGGGACTGTCGGTCCGGACGGTGGAGGAGATCGTGGCGTTGGGAGACGCCAGCTCCGGACCGGCCCCTCGGCAGCCGAGGAAGAAGCAGCCGACCGCGCCGGCCCTGCGCCACCTGGCCGACCGACTGTCGGACCATTTCGAGACCAAGGTGAGGGTCGACCTCGGCCAGCGGAAGGGAAAGATCGTGGTGGAGTTCTCCACGATCGACGACCTGGAGCGCATCATCGGCACAATGGCGCCGGAGGCGAGCAACGCGATGCGAGGGCTTTCTCCGGAGTAGAGGGGTGGCGCTGTTTCACGTGAAACAGCGCGACTCGTCGTCTCCGCACCCCTGCGCCGTCGATGTTTCACGTGAAACGGCATCGCGGTTCGAGTGACCGCGTGTGGCTCAGGGCGATGCATGCCATGCCGGGGGAGTGGCGGCCGAGGCGGCGGTGCCGTGTTTCACGTGAAACGTCGAGCCTCACCCGCGGCGAGCGGCTGCCTCAAGAAGGCCCTTGCAGAGAGCGCCGAGATCCCGGCCCGCCGCCTCGGCGGCCATCGGCAGAAGCGACGTCTCGGTCATGCCGGGCGCGACATTCACTTCCAAGAAGTACGGTCGGCCGGAGGCGTCGACGATGAGGTCGGTTCGAGAGACGTCCCGAAGCCCGAGGGCGGTGTGAGCGGCCACGGCCATCGCCGCACACGCCTGGGTCGCCTCCTCGGACAGCCGGGCCGGGGCGAAGAACTCCGTGTGGCCCGCCGTGTAGCGCGCCGCGTAGTCGTAAACCCCTCCGTCGGGCACGATTTCCACCGGAGGCAGGGCGACCGGACCTTCACCGAGGTCGACGACGGACACGGCGATCTCGACACCCGTGATGTACTTCTCGATCAATGCGGTGTCGCCGTACGCGAAGCAGCCGACCATGGCGGCGGGCAACTCGTCGGCGGTGCGCACGATCGAGGCCCCGAGTGCCGAGCCGCCGCGTGACGGCTTGACGAACAGCGGCAGCCCGAGGCCGTCCACGATCCGTGCGAGGACGGCCGTCGCGCCCAAGTCATGGAAGGTCTCCTTGGGCAGTGAGACCGAATCGGGGGTGTTCAGTCCCCAGGACCGCACGACCGCCTTCGCCGTCGGCTTGTCGAAGGCCACCCGGCACGCGTCGGGGGTCGCTCCCACGTACGGAACGCCGAGCAGTTCGAGGACGGTCCGGATGGCGCCGTCCTCGCCCGCGCCGCCATGGAGGGTCACGAACGCCGCGTTCGGCGGGTCCGCCAACACGGCCGGCACCAGCGAGGCGTCGGTGTCGCGGGTCTCGACATCGACGCCTGCCGAGCGCAGCACGTCGGCGACGCGACGTCCGGAACGGATGGACACCTCGCGCTCGTAGGAAAGACCGCCCGCGAGAACGAGCACGTGGCCGAGATCGCTCATGCCTGCCTCCCAGGGCGCGGCCCGGCGTTCACGGGCTGCGGTTCGATCTGCGACAGGGGCATGAAGTGTTCGGTCGTCGGTCGCTTGCTCACGGAGAGGGCCTTTCTCTCGCGCAGGAGTCCTGTAGGGCGGGCCCGATCAGGCTAGCCCCACCTGTCCTCAGGCGAGATCTGGGCCGGGCGTGTCGATTCCGGCGTGCCAGCGGGCGGCTCCCGTGCCGAACGTGTCGCGCAGCTGCAGCTCCTGCTCGATCACCCCGGCCAGGCGGCGCACACCCTCGCGGATGCGGTCGGGCTGGGGATAGCAGTAGGACAGTCGCATGTGCTGCGCGCCGCCGCCGTCGGAGTAGAAGCCGGTCCCCGGGACGAACGCGACGCGCTCGGCGACCGCTCGCGGCAACAACGCCTTGGAGTCGAGCCCCTCGGGCAGGGTCATCCAGACGAAGAAGCCGCCGGAGGGACGCGTCCAGGAGCACCCGGCCGGCATGAACACCTCGAGCGAGTTGAGCAGCGCGTCGCGCCGCTCGCGGTAGAGCTCCCGGAAGGTCTTGATCTGCTCACGCCAGGGCTGGGTCGCGAGGTACTGCCCGACGGCGAGTTGGGTGAAGGTCGAGTGCGACAACACCGCGGACTCCATCGCCAGCACGAGCTTGTCGCGGACCGCGTGCGGAGCCAGTGCCCAGCCGACGCGGAAGCCCGGCGCCAGCGTCTTGGAGAACGAGCCGAGATAGACGACACCGTCAGGATCGTCGGCCCGCAGTGCGCGCAACGGCTCCCCGTCGAAACCGAGCAGCCCGTAGGGGTTGTCCTCGACCACCAGGACTCCGGCCCGCTGGCAGATCTCGAGAACCTGGCGGCGGCGGACCTCGTTGAGCGTGACCCCGGCCGGGTTCTGGAAGGTCGGGATCGTGTAGAGGAACTTGATGCGGTTCCCCGCCGTCTGCAGCGCGTAGATGGTCTGCGCGAGTGACTCGGGAATGAGCCCCTGGTCGTCCATGGCGACATGCACGACCTTGGCCTGGTAGGCGCCGAACGTCCCGAGCGCGCCCACATAGGAGGGCCCCTCCGCCAGAACGACGTCACCCGGGTCGATGAAGATCCGGGTGATCAGGTCGAGGGCCTGCTGAGAGCCCACGGTGACGACGACGTCGTCGGCGCCGGCTTCGATGCCCTCCATCCGCATGACCTCGCAGATCTGCTCGCGCAGGTCGGGGTCTCCCTGGCCCGAGCCGTACTGCAGGGCGACGGGACCACGTTTGGCGACGAGATCGGCGACGAGCTCGCCGACCACGTCGAGGGGGAGGGCCGTGACGTACGGCATGCCGCCGGCGAGCGAGACCACCTCGGGCCTCGATGCGACGGCGAAAAGAGCTCGGACTTCGGAGGCGACCATGCCGGCTGCGCGTGCTGCGTACCGGTCGATGTAGGCGTCAATTCGCGACCCTTGGGCCGCGTTCGTTCGACCGTGATCGAGTTCATGGGTCACGGTCCACCTCCGATCACGTAGCCGAGAAATCCAGAGTACGGTAGCGCGCCACGCCGATCACAGCAGGGCCTTGACCATGAAGGGCGCTCGGCCTTGCCGCTCCGCAACGTCGGCGGGCGGCCGGAGACGGCTCCGGAGACGGGCTCTGACACCCGTGGAAACAGGGGCGGGGGAAGGTTGTGGCGTCCGGCCTCCGCCCCCTTTCCCTGGGTTACGATGCCAGCTGGAGACGCCGTATTCGCGCGCTTTTCCTGGCAACACTCCTGGCGGGGATTGGGGCAACACGTGTCGCGTCGGCTGGCCAACGTCACCCTCGACAACCTTGACGACCTGCCACGCCGTTGCCGGCAGTGCGTGTTCTGGGAGCTCGACCCCGTCGGTGGGGAGCGTGCCGTACAGGCCGGCGACCCGGGCCTGGAGAAGGAGGCGTGGATCTCCGGAACGCTCCTGGACTGGGGGAGCTGCGGGAAGATCGTTTATGTCGACGGAGTGGCCGCCGGATTCGTGCTCTACGCGCCTCCGCTCTACGTGCCCCGCTCGATCGCCTTCCCGACCTCGCCGGTCAGCTCCGACGCGGTGTTGCTCATGACGGCGCACATCATGCCCGAGTTCTCCGGGGGAGGGCTCGGCCGGATGCTCGTCCAGGGGGTGGCCAAGGACCTGACGCGCCGGGGAGTGCGGGCGATCGAGGCGTTCGGCGACCTGAAATGGGAACAGCCCAGCTGCGTCATGCCAGCCGAATATCTGCTTTCGGTTGGTTTCAAAACAGTTCGCCCACATTTGCGCTTCCCCCGGCTCCGGTTGGAGCTCAAGACGGCCGTCTCGTGGCGTGAGGACGTCGAGGTGGCCCTTGAACGCCTTCTTGGATCAATGAGTCCAGAGAGAGCGCTACGGCCCGTCTGAGACGATCTCAGCCCGTCGCCCTCGCCCCAGCCACCTCTTGGGAACCGTCAGAGCGGTAGGGCCGGGCCGTCCGAAGCCGGCGCGGGCCGTGAAAGCACCCACGTTCGACCGGCGGCGTCGTGAAAACCCGAAAGCCCCCCGCGCCGCTGGGCGAGAGGGGCTCTCTTGTGGGTGTGTTCCGCCGGAAAGGCGGTGGTACGGCTCACGCCGCAGGGGGCACGACCGTCAGATGATGCCCTCGAGCTCGCGGAGCAGCATCGCCTTCGGCTTGGCGCCGATGATCTGCTTCACGACCTCTCCACCCTTGTAGACGTTCAGCGTGGGGATCTGGAGCACGCCGTAGTCGCGCGGAGTCGCCGGGTTCTCGTCGATGTTCAGCTTGACCACGGTCAGCTTCTCGGCGTTCTCGCTCGCGATCTCCTCGAGGATCGGGGCGACCTGGCGGCAAGGACCGCACCACTCTGCCCAGAAGTCCACGATGACCGGCTTGTCACTCTTGAGGACCTCGGCATCGAAGGTGCCGTCGGTCACGCTCTTGATGGCGCCCAAGGTATCTCTCCCCTTGATCTGTGTGGTCGGTGTAACCGCGGAGCCTGCCCGCGCATTCCCGGCGTCAGCTGTGGTCGGTGAGCCAGCGCTCGGCGTCGAGGGACGCGGCACATCCGGTCCCCGCCGCGGTGATCGCCTGCCGGTAGGTGTGGTCGACGACGTCGCCGGCCGCGAACACCCCGTCGAGGTTGGTCTTCGTCGTCGGGGCGTCGACCAGGATGTATCCCTCGTCGTCCAGGTCGATCTGCCCCCGGACCAGATCCGTGCGCGGATCGTGGCCGATGGCGATGAACAGACCGGACGCGGGAAGCTCGGTCTCCTCACCCGTCTTGAGGTTCCGTACGCGCACCGCGGAGACGCGCGTGTCGCCCAGGATGTCGACGACCTCGCTGTCCCAGACGAAACGGATCTTCTCGTTGCCGAACGCCCGATCCTGCATGATCTTGCTGGCGCGCAGCTCGTCACGCCGGTGCACGATGGTCACAGACTTGGCGAAACGGGTAAGGAACGTCGCCTCCTCCATCGCGGTGTCGCCCCCGCCGACGACCACGATGTCCTGGTCGCGGAAGAAGAACCCGTCACAGGTGGCACACCAGGAGACGCCGCGGCCGGACAGGCGCTTCTCGTTCGGCAGCCCCAGTTCGCGGTAGCCCGACCCGGTCGCGAGGATCACGGACTTCGCGTAGAAGGTGTCGGTGTGCGTCTTGACGACCTTGGGATCGGCCGCGAGGTCGACCTCGGTCACGTCGTCGGCCACCAGTTCGGCGCCGAACCGCTCCGCCTGCTTGCGCAGGTTGTCCATCAGGTCAGGACCCATGATCCCGTCAGGGAAGCCGGGGAAGTTCTCCACATCGGTGGTGTTCATGAGAGCGCCGCCGGCGGTGACCGATCCTTCGAACACGAGCGGCTTGAGATCGGCTCGGGCGGAGTAGACGGCCGCCGTGTAGCCGGCGGGGCCCGACCCTATGATGATCACGTTACGGACGTCGCTCAACGGATTCGCCTTCCGGGTGCTGTTCGATGCAGTGGCGTCAACAGATCCTAGGTCTTCAGGATTCCCGCTACGGTCACGGCGGACACGACGCCCCATCCGTGGTGCCGAAGTGACGGATTTCGCCTGGTGAGGTCTCTGTCCGTACCCGACGCGATCGTGTGGCCTGACCCTCAGGAGGCCCTGGCGACCTTCGGTCCTCTGGTCAGGCCCGGCCGGCTCCGTAGATGCGAGAGCATGGGCACGAGTTTGGCCCGCCCGCGGGAACAGCGGCTCTTCACCGTTCCCGCCGGTACGTCGAGCACGGTGGCCGCGTCCTCCACCGAGTACCCCATCATGTCGACCAGCACCAGAGCCGCCCGCTGGTCGATGGGAAGGCGCTTGAGCGCCGCCTCGATCTCCATCGAGATCTCATGCTCGTCCGTCTGGTCCGCGAGAGAGACCTCCCGGTCGGCGGCTTCGATGAGCTCGTCGTCGGCCACGGGCCGTACCGGTTTGCGGCGCATCCGGTCGAGACAGGCATTGACCACGATGCGGCGAAGCCACGTGGTGACCGCGGCCTCGCCCCGAAAGCTCCCCGCCTTGCGGTAGGCGGAGACGAAGGCGTCCTGTACGGCGTCCGCCGCCTCGTCGGGGTCGCCCAGCGTCCGCAGGGCGACCACCCACAGGCGCTCGCGATGTCGTTTGACGATCTCGCGGAACGCGTCGGGATCGCCCCCGAGGTGACGACTCAGAAGATCGGCATCCGTCAGCGCCGGGCGCGTTATGTGCTCAGCGGGCGGGGGATCGTCTGAGTAGGTCACATACCCTGCTATGCGGATGCGGGAGAATGGACCAGTATGTCATAAATTGTCCCGCGATACTTCCCATCAAAGTAGGGCAGTCGCGTGAACCAGACCAGGACGTACTGACCGGTCGCCGCCTTGCTCGGCGTGAGGGTGACCGACCCGGAGGCGTTCTCGTTCTTGGCCACGGACTTGAGCGAGGACAGATCGGCGGCGTCGCCGACCCTGAGTTCCACGCTCGCGCCGTCGGCCTCCGGCAGCGAGAGGGTGATGTTGGAGACCTGAATCGGCTTGCCCATGTCGAGGATCAGGCCGACACCCGACTTGAGCCGCCCCAGTTCGGCGCTCTTGTACGTGTCGGTGTGCCAGTCGGTCGAGGACTTGCCGTCGATCGCCGCGTCCGCGTACTCGGGGTTCTCCTGCTTGTCGTCACCCAGGGGATCGAAGCCCGTGGCGCTGACCGGCTTGACGGTGACCGGCTTGGCCGAGGGTGCGGAGGACGTGGGGCCGCTGCTGCTGTTGTGAGCCACCGGCGGGGTGTTGCCCAGATTCTTGCCCACGGTCCACGCGCCGAGGCCGACGGCGGCCATGACCAGCAACACGATGATGGTCAGAAGGACCTTGCTCGCGGGTCCGGTCTGTGAGCGCTGACCGTGCTGCGATCCCTGGACGGGAGGCTGCGGAGAAGGCGTCGGCCACGGGTCCATCGTGTCCGGCGCCTCGGAACGCAGGTTCAGTGAGGGTGGCGCGGAGGAGATCGGTGCGGGCGTGGGCCGTGGCACCTCGGAGAGCGCCTCGGCGACCTCCGCGGGGGTGGTCAGCGGCGGCTGGCCCCGGCGGGGCTCCTGGAGGAGCACCCGGCAGGTGATGGCGTCGAGATAGCCCGGGACGCCCGCGGTCACCTGACGAGGCGTGCACAGCCGTCCGTAGTCGAGGGGGGCGGGAGGGAGTCCGCAGTCCATGTCGCCTGGCCAGTGGCCGGTCACGGCGGCGTACAGGAGGCGTCCCAGCCCCTCGGTGTCCTCCCGGACCGGATCGTCGCTCGACAGGCCCAGGATCGCAGCGTCGACCGCGACGCCGAGCAGTTTGACGGTGCCGCCACTCGTCCAGACGAGGCGACTGGGCGTCAGATGGAGATGCGTGAGGCCCGCCGCGTGGGCGTGGGCGAGCGCCTCGGCGGCCTCGGCCACCAGCGCCGCGCCGCGTTCGGGCTCGATCGGCCGGCTGGTCAGCAGGTCGAGGAGGGACTCACCGCTGACCCACTCGCTGACCACGTAGGCGGTGCCGTCCTGGTCGGCCGCGTCGAACACCTGGGTGAGACGGGGATCGGTGAGGCGGCTGGCCGCGCGCGCGGCCAGCACCACCTCGTTCACGCGGGGAAACTCGGGGCTGAAGGTGTGGACGGCGACCGGCCGGGCGAGGATCTCGTCGATGGCCTTCCAGAGCGTCGCACCGCCGAATTCGGTGACCCTGTCCTCCAGCCGGAAACGATTCGCCAGCCGGGTCCCTGGTTCGACTGCGGACATACTCATAGGGCCGCCTCAATCCGCGGCTCATCGGCATGCATCAGCCGATGCCGGGTGGTTTCGCCCACGCCTTCCCGCTTCCGCTCGCCGGTCGAACTCTAGGCGCACCATGCTAGTGCCGTGCCGGTCCTGCCCGCCTTCCCGATCGAAGAGGTCTGAATCGGACTTTTGGTCAAGCCTCTACCGTTCGGTCACTCTCGAGGACTCTTACCGTCCTACCCGGCTCGTAACGAGTCCAATGATGGAGCTCACCTCGGTGACACGCATCCGGTGCGCGGCCAGCAGGTAGAGCAGCAGGCCGAAGCCGCCGCCTGCCGCGAGGATGACCGCGGAGCTGAGCGCCGTGATCGGTGTGATCTCCCTGGTCAGCCAGAGGACGGCCAGCGCGACGACGGCTGCGGGGATCGCCGCGACGTACATTCGGGAAAGCCCCGACGCCACAGACCGGCCGCCGAGACCGCGGATCCTCCGGCTCGCCAGCAGCCAGGCGATGCCGCTGCCGATCACGTACGTCAACGTGAACGCGAAGGCCAGACCGATCACGATGTACCGGGCGGGAAGCGTGAAATACGCAATAAGGCTCAAACTTGCATTTATTGCGACATTTACTCCAGCAATAAGCGCCGGGGTCTTCGTGTCACCGAAGCTGTAGAAGACCCGGAGGAGAAGCTGGAAGATCGAGAACGGCACGAGCGCCAGCCCGAAGACCTGCAGCACGTTGCCGATGTAGAGCGCGTTGGCCGCGGTCATGTTGCCCCACGAGAAGATCAGCGTGGTGACGGCGGGGCCCAGGACCATCAGGAGCAGGCCGGCCGGGACGATGACCGACGAGACGAGGCGCACTCCGGAGCCGAACTCCGTCCGGGCCGCGTCGAACTCCCCGTCCGCGACGTACCGGCTCATCCGGGGGAGCATCGCCGTGATCACCGACACCGCGATGATCCCGTACGGCAACTGGAACAGCTGGAACGCGTAGGAGTAGGAACTGTTGCCCGCTCCGGGGGCCCGCTCGCCGGCGCCGGTGGCGAGCTTGGTGGTGACCCAGAAGCCGAACTGGGTGATGCCGACGTAGGCGAAGGTCCACACCGCCGTCCTGGCGGTCTCGCCGAGTCCCGTGTCACGCAGCCCGAGGCGGGGCCGGAACCGGAAACCGGCCCGGTGCAGTGCGATGACCAGCACGATCGACTGGACCACGATGCCGGCCGTGGTGCCGACGCCGAGCAGCGTGAGGTCCTGGTGGGTGACGTGCTCGATGTCGGACGACCCGACGGCCAGGTAGGCGATCGCCACCCCGATCACGACGAGGTTGTTGAGCACCGGCGCCCACATGGGTGCGGCGAACCTGTCCCGCGTGTTCAGGATCGCGCCGGCCATGGCGCCGATCCCGAAGAACGCGATCTGCGGGAGGATGAACCTGGCGAGCGTGCTCGCCACGTCGATCTTGTACGACGACCAGTTGGACGCCGTGTAGAGCTCCATGATCGGTCGTGCGAGGAGCACGCCGACGGCGGCGATCAGGGTGAGCACCACGATCGCGAGCGTCATCAGCCGCTGCTCGAAGGCCTGCCCCCCGTCCGCGTCCCGCTTCTTCGCGCGGACGATCATCGGGACGATCACACTGCTCAGCACGCCGCCGATCAGCAGGTCGAACAGGATGAACGGGATCTGGTAGGCGGCGTTGTACGCGTCACCGAGCGCGAAGGTGCCGATGGCCGCGGCGAGCACCGCCGTACGCAGGAAGCCGGTCAGCCTGGACACCATCGTGCCGGCCGCCATGATCGCGCTGGCCCGAAGCATCCTGCTCATAGTCTTCCTTCAACTCGGCGGCCCGTTCGGCCGTGTCCGTGCGCCGGCGGGTCCTGACGCCCCATCCTCGGAGTCTCCCAGAGGCTATGTCGGCGGCGACTCACGCTGGTCCGCCGGGACGGCCTGGGGCCCCCCCGGCGGAGGCACGGACTCGGGCCCGGCGGGCTCGGCGGGGCTGAACGGGAAGGACTTCCTCGAACGGCGGCGAAGGATCCGCATCACCACGGCGGCCAGCATGATCGTCAGCGCCGCACCCACGATGACCAGCGCGATGCCGGTGTAGCCGGTGGCGCGGACGGTGACGTGGACGGCGTCGCCGTAACGCTTGCCCTCGGCCGTCAGGAGCTGGATGGCGATGGTCGCCTCGCCGCCGCCCTGAGGCACGGTCACCGGCACGTTCTCGAGGAGGGTACGCGACTTGAGGATCGTGGTCTCGGGGGTCTCGTAGACCCCTCCGGGGGCGTCGATCCCGAGTCTCGACGTATTGTCCGAGGTGACCCGGATCTTTATCCGGATGGGCTTGTCGAGGCTGTTGGAGACGCTGACCGGCACCTGGCCGTTCGCCCCGGCCACCGCGCGTGCCGTGCCGACCACCAGCACATCGTCGATGCGGGTGTCGACCGCCTTCTCCACCTGCGCGGCGAAGGCGGTCGCCCGCTTCGAGTCTCCGCGCCATGACGACGAGGTCAGCCGGAGGATGGCGTCGTGGAAGAGCTGGGTGTGCTCCTCCGTCACCGTGGCCGCCGCGTCGGCCTTGTCGCTGAGCTTGCGTACCGTGGCCAGGTAGGACTTCCCCAGCTCGGCTTGGCGGTCGCGGGTGGTGTAGACGAGGTCGGACCTGTGCACCTGGGCCTTGGTCGGCTTGACGGAGTCGAGCGTGGTCATCTTCAACCACGGAGCCGCCGACACGTTCTTGAGAAGCGCCGACACGAACTTGGGGTCGGGGTTCCACAGCTCAGCGGGAGGCGCCACGACGATCGTCCTGGCCGTACGGGCACCTCCGCTCGTCTGGCCGCCTCCGGTCCCTTGGCCACCCCCGGTCGTCTGGCCGCCCGTCAAGGGCGTTCCCTGGGACTGCGAACCCGGTGGCTCGAACGCGATCATCGCGGTCTCGGCGATGAACCGCTGCCGTGCGAGCAGCGCGCTTCCGGGAGCGGAGACGTCACCACCGAGGAGCTGGCTCAGCGTCGGATCGGAGACGAGCGCCGCGAGGGGCCCGGACACGGTGTCCAGGCGCGACGCGGCGTCCGGAGTGGTGGAGACGGGTGGGTCGGGGGGGAGGGTGTCGCCGGAGAGCAGCACGGACTTCACCCCGGCCGTGGCCAGCTCGTCGATCGCGTCGCGGTCCGCCGCACCACCTGACGGCCATGCGACGGACGTCGGCACCTCCCGGCCGAGCTGCGCCGTCGCCGCCGCCGCGCCTCTCTGGATGGCGGCCGCGGCCGGCGCGTCGAGCCCGTTGTGGACGAGCGCCGTGACGTCCGGATCCCCGTACGGCGTGGCCATGACGGGTTTGTCGGCGAGAGCCGTACGAACGGCCTCGAACCACTGGGCCGCGGCCGCGTCCGGCGCCTTGCGGGTGTTCTCGTCGCCCTTCACCACGGTGTACGGCCCGGCCGACGACTGGCGGACGTCATCGAGGACGGCGGGATCGAGGAACCAGGTCACGGTCTTCCCCGTGCTCTGGACCAGTTCGAGCAGCTTCGACAGGCGCCCTGAGGTGACCGACGTGTGGAGATCGTCGTCCATGAAGGTCGAGTCGTCGGCGCGGTGGGGCCGGTCGACGAGCGGCAGGGCGACGGCCAGCTTGATCTTCGGGGGCTGCTGGTCCTTGGGCACGTAGGTCAGGAACGTGCGATCCATGGCGATCTGCGCGCCCGTGTTGCCGTCGAGCACCTCGATGCCGAACGGGTAGACCCCCATCTGGGTCATGCCGAGCTCGTGTGGCGTCACGTTGAAGGTGAACGCCAGCTTCCCCGACTGATCGAGCGTCGTGAACTGCACCTTGGTGCTGTACGAGGTGGTGACGATTCCCTGACCGGTGGCGAATTGCGCCATGTCGGCGCGGGTTCGGAACGGCTGTCCGGGTGAATAGTGAATGCGGACGCGCACAGGGGCCATTGGGGTGCCCGTGACCGTGCCCGTGACCTGAATGGGGATGGTCGGCTCGCGCGGCACCTCAGGTGTGATCCGCCCCACCAGGAGCGGGTTCGCGGGAGCAGCGATCTTGCCCAGACCTCGGGGAGCCGCGACAGCCGTACCGGCCATGCTCGGGGGGACGAGCAGGGCAGTGGTCAGCAGGGCGAGCAGAGCGGCCTTACGGATCATGTGCGGGCCTGCAGTGGGGTTCGGCGCACGCCCAGAATGCTATGGCCTAAGCCGTACTCATTGGGCTGGCCACACCCGCCAGGCCGCGTCGTCTGGGCGTCGTGAGGTCGACGGGCTTGCCCGCCATCAGGTCCAACAGGTGAAAAGCACGTAGTCGTAGCGCTGTGGACCGCTCTCCGGTGGCTGTGACGACAGGTTCATCCGGATCCAGGCCGTCGATGAGGCGTTGGTCGATGAGGGTGGTCAGCTGCTCGGGAAGCAGAAGCGGGCAGACCAGGCCGTCCGCGTAGTCGGTGGCCGAATTCACTACGAACGCGGAGGCGGGTACGACGCGCCGGGCACGAAACAGTGCTCCGACCGCCTTGGCCTTGGGCGGGGTGTCGACGGTGCCGACGACGGCGACCGGGTCCCGGCCGTCCTCGGACGAGACCTCGAACACCCGTACGCTCACGCAGGTCCCGGCACCGATCCCGAGAACCTCGGGAAGCTCTTGCGAGGATGTCAACGCACGAGGAAGCCGTACGATCTCATGGTGGATCTGATGGGCGAGGAGCCAGCGGTGAATCGCGAGAGCGTCTTTCATCTCTGAGCTCCTTGCTTTGTCCAGCGCCCCCGAACTGACCGTAGCCTGGTGATTGCTAGGTGTGTATCCCCCCTAGGTGACACCAGGATGCGACGGGGGAGAATCGTTCCGTGACCGAAGGACCTACCCAGCCTTGTCCGTTTCAAATCTGAGCGACCGCCAGCAGCGAGCCGTAGATGACCTGTTCAGGCGCATTGCCCCGGTGGCCGACGAGCTCGGAGAGCTGTTCGCGGCCCGCGGGCACGAGTTGGCCCTCGTCGGCGGCTCCGTCCGCGACGTCCTGCTCGGCCGTGTCGGCCATGACCTCGATCTGACCACGGACGCCAGGCCCGAGCGCGTACTGGAAATAGTCAAGGACTGGGCCGAGGCCGTCTGGACGATCGGGATCGACTTCGGCACGGTCGGCGTCCGCAAGGGCGGCTGGCAGCTGGAGATCACCACATACCGCAGCGAGTCGTACGACCCCTCCTCGCGCAAACCCGAGGTGTCCTACGGCGACACGCTGGACGGCGACCTCCGCCGCCGGGACTTCGCGGTCAACGCGATGGCGGTCCGGGTGCCGAGCCACGAGTTCGTCGACCCGTTCGGCGGGCTGCCCGACCTCGCGGCGAAGGTGCTGCGCACGCCGGGAGCGCCTGAGGACTCGTTCGACGACGATCCGCTGCGGATGCTCCGCGCGGCGCGCTTCGCCTCCCAGCTCGGTTTCTCGGTGGATCCGAAGGCCGTCGAGGCGATGACGGCGATGGCCGGCCGCATCGAGATCGTGTCGGCCGAGCGCATCCGTGAGGAGCTGGACAAGCTGATCTGCGGGGCCGGGCCGCGTGACGGCCTGGCCATGCTGGTGGACACGGGCCTCGCGGCCCACGTCCTGCCCGAATTGCCCAAGCTTCGGCTGGAGATCGACGAGCATCACCGGCACAAGGACGTCTACGAGCACACATTGATCGTGCTGGAACAGGCGGTGGGGCTGGAGACCTCCGGCCCCGACCGGGTGCTCCGGTGGGCCGCGCTCCTGCACGACGTGGGCAAGCCGAAGACCCGCCGCAACGAGCCCGGCGGCCGGGTCTCCTTCCATCACCACGAGGTGGTCGGGGCCCAGATGGCCAAGAAGCGGATGAGCGAGCTCAAATTCCCCAAGGACGTCGTGGCCGACGTTTCGCGGCTCGTCGAGCTCCATCTGCGGTTCCACGGGTACGGCTCAGGCGAGTGGACGGACAGCGCGGTCCGCCGGTACGTCCGTGATGCCGGACATCTGCTGGAACGGCTGCATAAATTGACCCGAGCCGACTGCACGACCCGCAACAAGCGGAAGGCGGCCGCCCTCTCGCAGACGTACGACCAGCTGGAGGAACGCATCTCCCGGCTGGCCGAGGAGGAGGAGCTGGCCAAGATCCGGCCGGAGCTCGACGGCAACGAGATCCAGGAGATCCTCGGCCTCTCACCCGGTCCGGTGATCGGTACGGCCTACAAGCACATGCTGGACATCCGCATGGACGAGGGCATGATCGGCAAGGAGGCCGCCAAGGAGGCCCTCCTGAAATGGGCCCACTCCCAAGGCATCCTCCCCTGACCACCATTTGCGCGTGATCATGCACAGGTTCGGTGGGATGGGCGATGACCAGCCCGAATCCCTGGCGTGATCATGCACGAGTTCGGTCACATGGCTGTTGAGCAGGTGTGATGCACATCGTGATCATGCGCAAGTTCGCGATCAATGGATTCGACCTGGGCGTTCATCAGGCGTGATCATGCACGCTCCGAGGATCTGCATGATCACGGAGCAAGAAACCCCAGGTGAACGGCACCGTGTCCGAACCTGCGCATGATCACGGATAGGGGAATCCCAGTTCAGTGGCCCTGCGCCCGAACCCGTGCATGATCACGCCCGGGGAAAGGGCAGCTCAGAGGGGCTTTCCACGAACCTGTGCATGATCACGCCGAAGGGTGGGGGGGTCTGCTGGGGGTGGGCCTCTAGGGTGGGGGGATGAACGACGGGGACATCCTTCGGATGGATGAGGATCATGTGTGGCACCCGTACGCGGCTGTGCCGTCCACCGTTCCCGTCCACGCCGTCCGCAGGGCGGAGGGCGTGCGGCTGACCCTGGCCGACGGTCGTGAGCTCGTCGACGGCATGTCGTCCTGGTGGGCCGCGATCCACGGATACAACCACCCCCGGCTCAACGCGGCCGTTCGCGACCAGCTCGACGACATGGCTCACGTCATGTTCGGCGGCCTCACCCACGAGCCCGCCGTACGGCTGGCCGGGACGCTGGCCCGAATGACGGGGCTGGACCGGGTGTTCCTCGCCGACTCCGGTTCTGTGGCCGTCGAGGTGGCCATCAAGATGGCCTTCCAGTACGCCGCGGCCACCGGCGGCGCGGGCCGTTCGAAGCTGCTCACCGTCCGCGGCGGCTACCACGGCGACACCTTCGGGGCGATGTCGGTCTGTGACCCGGTCAACGGCATGCATCACCTGTTCTCCGGCCTGCTGCCCCAGCACGTTTTCGCGCCGATCCCTCCAGGGGGGTACGGCTCCCGCCCGGGAGAGGCGGTCGAAGCCCGCCCCGACACGGCCTACCTCGGGGAACTGGAGGCCCTTGTCGCGGCGCACGCGCACGAGCTGGCCGCGATCATCGTGGAACCGGTGGTCCAGGGCGCGGGGGGCATGCGGTTCTACCATCCGGCGTACCTGCGCCGGCTCCGTGAGCTCGCCGACGAGCACGGCGTCCTGCTGATCGCCGACGAGATCGCCACCGGCTTCGGGCGGACGGGTGAGATGTTCGGCTGTGACCACGCGGGGATCAGGCCGGACATCATGTGCGTCGGCAAGGCCCTGACGGGTGGATACATGACGCTGGCCGCGACGCTGAGCACCAAGGAGGTCGCCGACGGCATCGGCGTCCTGATGCACGGGCCGACCTACATGGGCAACCCCCTCGCGACGGCCGTGGCGAACGCCTCTCTCGAGTTGCTGGCCGAACGGCCCTGGCGGGAAGAGGTCAAACAGATCGAGGCGGCCCTCCTCGACGGCCTGGCGGAAGCCGTGCACATGCCCGGGGTCCAGGACGTCCGGGTTCTGGGCGCGATCGGGGTCATCGAAACGGTCGAACCAGTGGATGTTGCGAAAATTCAGGACGTCGTGATGGACCATGACGTCTGGCTCCGGCCCTTCGGGCGCCTGCTCTACACCATGCCGCCCTACGCCTGCCGGCCCGAGGAGATCGCGATGATCACCCGGGCCATGGTCGCGGCGGCGGCGAGCCTGTAGGCGATCACCCGCCGTCCACCCCCGCCGTTCAGTCGGTCGCTCACTCGCCGCTCAGTCGGTCGCGACCGCGGGCTCCCGCCCGCCGTTCCCGCCGGACACCACGAGCCGGTAGACGAGGGCGCCCAGCAGGTAACCCCCGGCGATGACGGCGAGCGCGAAGTAGGACTTGCCGTTCGGCGGGAGCAGTGCCGCCGCGAAGGCCGCCCCGACCACGGTCGTGCCGTTGAAGAGCATGTCGTAGATGGAGAAGACGCGGCCCAGGTAGGCGTCCTCGATGTCCCGCTGAACGATGGTGTCCGTGCAGATCTTCACGCTCTGGATGGCCACGCCGACCACGAAGCCGGCCGCCATGATGGCCCACTCTTTGAAGGTCGCGCACAGCGCGAAGCTGAGCACTCCGCTGCTGACGAGCATCGCCGGGATCCAGGTCTCGAGGCGGAACCGTTGCCCGGCCCAGGGGGTGATCAGTGCGGCGACGAAGTACCCGACTCCCGACGTCCCCACCACGAGCGCGATCCCGCGGAGCGCGGCATCGGCGTCGGTGGTGAAGTAGTAGCGATACAGCATGACCACCATCGCGAGGAGCGTGCCGTAGAGCAGGCGGTGGGTCGCCATGCCGCCCAGCGCCGCGGCCGCCTGCTTGCGGTGCGCGATGTACCGGGCACCGTCGACGAGTCCGCTCAGCACGTGCCGTACGGCCTCGCGTGCCTGGGGAAGCAGGGGGTCGTAGGCGGGGCCGAGCAGAGACCTGTCCATCGTCCTCGCGATGAGAGCGCTCAGGCCGAAGACGACCCCCGAGCTCACCAGCAGCATGGCGGTGCCGTTCGCGTCCGAGCCGAACACCTCGCGGAGCACGAACCCGGCCCCGAACCCGATGAAGGTCACGACCGTTCCGGACGTGGGAGTGACCGCGTTGGCCATCATGAGCCGGTCGGCGGGGACCACGTGGGGAAGAGAGGCCCCGAGAGCCGCCAGGAAGAAGCGGTTCACGCCGAGAACGCCCAGCGCGGCGGCGTAGAAGACCGTGTCCGACGCTCCGCCGGCCAGGAGAGCGGCCGTGGCGATGAGCAACACCCCCCGGACGAACGGCGCGATCAGCAGGATCTGCCGCCTCGACCAGCGGTCGATGAAGACGCCGACGAAAGGCCCGAGCAGGCTGTACGGCAGCAGCAGCACGGCCATTCCCGCGGCGATCTCGAGGGCGTTGGTCTGCCGCTCGGGGCTGAAGAACGCATAGCCCGTGACCGCGAACTGGAAGATCCCGTCCGAGAACTGCGAGACCAGCCGGGTGCCGAAGAGCCGGCGGAAGTTCTGGCCCTGCAATACCACGCGCAGGTCGGATACGAAGGACACGGCGACAGCCTACGCGGGTAGATCAGCCGCACCATCCGGGAGATCCCTGATCAACCACTGATCGCGCGTCGGCCTGCCGGAACGCACATGATCAAGTACTCTCTGTTGAGTGACCTATGACGAACACGTCGTGCTGGTCGATGGCGAGGGAAACCCGATCGGCACCGCTCCCAAGTCCACGGTCCACGGCGTGGAGACTCCTCTGCATCTCGCGTTCTCGAGTTATGTCTTCGACAGGCAGGCCCGTGTTCTGCTGTCCCGGCGGGCGGATCACAAGATCACCTGGCCCGGCGAGTGGACCAACAGTTGTTGCGGCCACCCGTTGCCCGGCGAGGCACTGGAGTCCGCGGTCACCCGCAGGCTCGATTTCGAGCTCGGACTGCACGTCGACTCGATCGATCTGGTGCTGCCGGACTTCTCCTACAAGGCCGTCATGGACAACGGGATCATGGAACACGAGCTCTGCCCGGTCTACCGGGTGATCGTGTCGGCCGATGCCGTACCGAACGCGGAAGAGGTCGGCGCGATCCGGTGGGTTCCGTGGAAGGAGTTCGCCGACGAGGTGCTGAGCGGGGAGATGCCGATATCCCCCTGGGCGCGCGAACAGGTGCCGCTCCTCGTCGCGCTCGGCCCGGATCCGCTGACCTGGCCGTCGGCCGACCGCGCGAACCTGCCGCCTGCGGCCCGCTGAGGTCTCGCGCGCAGCACTCACGGACCGTTCGCAGCCCGCGAGCTCACCCGCGACTGTTCCCGGCGTGCTGAGGTCTCGCGCGACCGCTAGCGGACCGTTCGCGGGCCGCTGGGATCTCATGGCCGCCGCACATGTGCCTGGACGGCAAGATGCCCCGGCTCGCCGTTGAGCCGGGGCATCTTGTGATCAGGTGACGTACGTGCGTGACGTGCGCCGACATCGCGGCCGAACGCGTGGGCCCGCCGGGTGGGGTTAGCGCTCCACCTGGCCGCGGATGAACTGCTCGACGGCATCACGCGCGGCGTCGTCGGAGTACTGCTCCGGCGGCGACTTCATGAAGTAGGAAGACGGCGACAGCAGCGGCCCGCCGATGCCCCGGTCGAGAGCGATCTTCGCCGCGCGGACGGCGTCGATGATGATGCCGGCGGAGTTGGGCGAGTCCCAGACCTCGAGCTTGTACTCCAGGTTGAGCGGGGTGTCGCCGAAGGACCTACCCTCCAGGCGGACGTAGGCCCACTTGCGGTCGTCGAGCCACGGCACGTGGTCGGACGGGCCGATGTGGACGTCGGCCTTGGCCATCTCGTGCGGGATCTGCGAGGTGACCGACTGCGTCTTGGAGATCTTCTTGGACTGGAGGCGCTTGCGCTCCAGCATGTTCATGAAGTCCATGTTGCCGCCGAAGTTCAGCTGGTACGTGCGCAGCAACTCGACGCCGCGGTCCTCGAACAGCTTGGCCAGCACGCGGTGGGTGATGGTCGCACCGACCTGCGACTTGATGTCGTCGCCCACGATGGGAACGCCGGCCTCGGTGAACTTCGCGGCCCACTCGGCGTCCGAGGCGATGAAGACGGGCAGCGCGTTGACGAAGGCCACACGGGCGTCGATGGCGCACTGCGCGTAGAAACGGTCGGCCTCCTCCGATCCCACGGGGAGATAGGAGACCAGGACGTCGACCTGGGCGTCCTTGAGCGCCTGCACGACGTCGACCGGCTTCTCGTCGGACTCCTCGATGATCTCGCGGTAGTACTCGCCGAGACCGTCGAACGTGGGCCCGCGCTGCACGGTCACACCAAGCGGCGGCACGTCAGTGATCTTGATCGTGTTGTTCTCGGAGGCGACGATGGCCTCCGAGAGGTCGCGGCCGACCTTCTTGGCGTCCACGTCGAAAGCGGCGACGAACTCGACGTCCCCGACGTGGTAGTCGCCGAACCGCACGTGCATCAGGCCCGGCACACGGGTGCCCGGATCTGCGTCCCTGTAGTAGTGGACACCCTGGACCAGCGACGCGGCGCAGTTACCCACACCAACGATGGCTACGCGCACCGAACCCATCGCACCTGCTCCTTTGCTTATTGTCTTACTTATCTGTTTCGGGCCCTTCGGCCCTATCTGATGCTTCTTGTACCGCCTGCGGCTGATCGGGCTCGGCGGCGTTCCCCTCTTCCGCGCGCGGAGTCGTGGTGCTTCGCCGTTCTGAATCGATCAGCTCGTTCAGCCAGCGGACCTCGCGCTCGACCGACTCCAGCCCATGGCGCTGGAGTTCGAGGGTGTAGCTGTCCAGCCGTTCCCTGGTCCGGGCGAGAGCCGTACGGACACCTTCGAGACGTTCCTCCAGGCGGCTACGGCGGCCTTCGAGGATGCGAAGCCGCACCTCTGCCTCCGTGTGGCGGAAGAACGCGAAGTGGATGCCGAAGCTCTCGTCCTCCCAGGCGGAGGGGCCCGCCTGGGTCAGCAACTCCTGGAGACGCTCCTTGCCCTCCGCGGTCAGTTTGTAGACGATCTTCGACCTGCGGCCGAGGACCGTTTCCTGTGGCGGCTCCTCCTCGACGATGAGCCCGTCGTTGAGCAGCCCTCGCAGGCAGGGATAAAGCGAGCCGTACGAGAAGGCGCGGAACATCCCGAGCAGGGTGTTGAGCCGTTTGCGCAGCTCATAACCGTGCAGAGGAGTCTCATGCAGTGACCCCAGGACGGCGAGCTCCAGCACGCCTCCACGAGAGCCCGTCACTGGATCCACCCCCTGTGTCAGACCGATGTATCGAACCGATACATCCGCAGGATACGTCGCGCCGTCATATCGCGCAACGGATGAATGGTTGGGCAAGGTTCGGCAAACAGTCGTAATCTGGGTCACATGTGGTCACAGCGGGCGGTCGTGGACTACGGCCTCGCTAGGCGGGCGACGATTCAGTCGATCCGCTCCGGCCACATGGAGCCGCGGGATGTCTGCGACGCCCATCCGTACCTGCTGCGCGCCGCGCGGTTCCACGGCGAGCCGACGGAACGCGCCTGCCCCATCTGTGAGCACAGGAACGTGACCAACGTCACTTACGTTTACGGGGACGAATTAGGACGCCTGGCCGGACGCGTCAAAGTGACGGCCGATCTTGTGGAGATGGCCCAGGAATACGGTGAATTTCGGGTCTACGTGGTCGAGGTCTGTCAAGGTTGTTCTTGGAACCATCTGGCGGTCTCGTTCGTGCTCGGAACAGGCGACCCCCCGGGCCCCTGCCTTTAGGGCGACTTTCAGCTCCAAGAGGTACGCTCACCGGCCTGTCGACCCGATGTCGGCGATTTCCCCCAACAGCTAACGAGGACGCGTGACTAACAGCAGCTACGGCCAAGAGGAACCTTCGGGCTCCGGCGGATCGCCCCGCCCTGGGCGTCGCCGCCGTTCGCCCGGACCGAGCGGGGACAACCGTGCGACGGCCCGCGGCGAGCAGCCCCAGCCAGGACAAGGCCGTCCGCACGCTCAGCAGCCGCCTTCCGCGGCCCCTCGGCCGGCGCGGCCCAGTGCCCCGGCCGACCCTCGCCGTAGCCAGTCCGCCTTCGAGGACACGGCCGCGATGGGCGCGGTGCCGCCGCCGGCAGGTGGCCGCCGACCCGATCAGCGCCAGCCTTCGGGAGACCCTCGCCAGTCCGGCCGCGACCCGCGACAGGGCGCAGGCCCCGGTGGCGTCGGTCCCCGTGGTGTCGACCCCCGTGCTGCCGGCCCCCGGCCGCCTGGCGCCCCCGCTGGACCCGGTGCTCAGGCAGGTCCCGGCGGCGCTCTCGTCCCCGCGGGACCTGGCAGGTCCGCACGCCCCGGCGGCCCCGGTGCCCCCGACGGAGGCCGAGGCCGCGGTGGTCCGGGTGCGCCCGGCGGCGACCGGACGCAGGCTCTGGGAGCGTCCGCGGGCGGCTTCCGTCGCGATCAGGACGGTGAAGGCACCCAGGCGATGTCCGCGGGAGGCCGCCGCAGGGCGGGCGAGCCCGGCAGGCGTCGCATGGGCCCCGGCGGACCGGGTGGTCCCGGCGGACCGGGTGGTCCTGGCGGACCGGGTGGTCCCGGCGGCCGCGGACCCCGCGACCCGTTCGACGACGATGACGACGAGAAGCGTCGCGACTGGAAGCGGTTCATCCCCAACTGGAAGATCGTCGTGGCCGGCTTCACGATCCTGGTCGCAGGCGTCTTCGGCATGATCGCGGTGGCCTACGCGAACACTCCGGTCCCCACGGCCAAGCAGGACGAGGCCCTCGCGCAGGGCAGTGGCATCTACTACTCCGACGGCAAGACGCTCATCTCTCACTACGGGGCCCCCCGTGAGATCATCCCCATCAGCGACGTCCCCGAGCACGTCCGGGACGCCGTCGTATCGATCGAGAACAAGACGTTCTATCAGGACTCCGGAATCTCGGTCCCCGGAATGGCGCGCTCCGTCTGGATGACGGCGACGGGCCAGCAGTTGCAGGGCGCGTCCACGATCACGCAGCAGATGGCCCGCAACTACTACGACGGCCTCAGCCAGGACGTGTCGATCAAACGAAAGCTCAAGGAGATCTTCGTCGCGGTCAAGCTCGACAAGTCCCTGACGAAGGACAAGATCCTCGAGCAGTACCTCAACACCGTGAACTTCGGCCGTGCCTACGGCATCCAGGCCGCCGCCAAGGCCTACTTCAAGAAGACCGCCAAGCAACTCACCCCGGCGGAGGGCGCCTACCTCGCGGCCCGCATCCAGACGCCGGCCCTCGAGGCGGACTCTCCGCAACTCCAGGGCCGGTTCAAGGACGTCATCAACGCGATGGCGGCCTACAACCCCACGAAATACGGCAGCCTGCCGACCACCGCCAAGTTCCCCAAGACGATCAAGTCGAGCACCAATCAGGACCTCAGCGGCTCCAAGGGCTACATGGTCGAAGTGGCGCTCCGGGAGCTGGCGAAGAGAGGCATCCAGGCTGACCAGGTCGAGAGCCAGGGCTACAAGATCGTCACGACGTTCGATCGGAAGCTCATGGGGGCGGCGAAGGCGGCCGTCAAGGCCACGACCAATGGCATGGCCAAGGACTTCCACGCCGGACTCGCGGCCGTCGACCCCAAGACCGGGCGGGTCGTCGCCTTCTATGGCGGAGACGACTACGAGCACGACCCGTGGAACGAGCCGTTCGACTCCAGGAAGCAGGCGGCGTCCGCTTTCAAGCCCTACGTCCTCGCCGCCTGGCTCGAGGCGGGGTACAGCCTTAACAGCTGGGTGCCCGGGAAGCAGACGGTTCCCGCGGAGCTTCCGGGCACCACGAAGATCTCCAACGATGAGGTCGTCAATCCTTCCATCGACGTGACCTACGCGACCGCGCACTCGATCAACACGGCCTTCGCCTCGATGGCCTTCGCGTTGCCCGGCAAGCTGGGCGATGTGAGGTCGCTGGCCGAGCAGGCGGGAATCAGTGAGACGGCGCTGAAGCAGGACGAGAAAGGCGTCAACGGTGAGCACGGGCACGGCTACCAGCTCGCGATCGGCAGCGTCGGGGTCACGCCGGTCGAGCAGGCCGCCGGCTACTCGATCTTCGCGAACAAGGGTCTGCACGCCGACTACCACGTGATCAAGTCGGTGACGCAGGGCAAGACGACCGTGCTGCCCGAGCTCAAGTCCCTCCGGCAGGTCATCTCGGAGGAGTCGGCGGCCGACGCGACCTCGGCGATGGAGGAAGTGCTCAAGGTCGGTACGGCCGCGGGCAAGGGAATCGGCCGTCCGGCGGCCGGCAAGACGGGAACGAACAACGACGAGAAGGAAGCCTGGTTCGTCGGCTTCACCCCGCAGTTGAGCACCGCGGTCGGGATGTACCGCGAGGAGTGCCGCACCAAGAAGGGCAAGGTCGTCCAGCCCGAGTATTCGAACTGCCCCTGGTCGGACGGCAAGAAGAACACCAAGTACACCCCGCAGAAGCCGTACAGCTTGCCCTACGAGGTGTCGCTGGGCTTCCAGGGTGCCGACCGGCCCACCACGATCTGGCGCGCCTTCATGACGGCGGCGATGGAGGGCAAGCCGATCGAGCAGTTCCCGCAGAAGGCCTTGATCGGCTCGCCCAACGACATCGTGGGGCCCCCGGCTCCCCCGAAGCCGCCGGAGGACCAGGGCCAGAACCAGAGTCAGTTCTGTCAGCAGCACCCCAACCGCCCTCAGTGCCAGAACCAGAACCAGGGTCAGCAGTGCCAACCCGGTGACACCAGGCCGCAGTGCCAGGGCCAGGGCCAGGGTCAGCAGTGCCAGCCGGGTGACACCAGGCCGCAGTGCCAGGCCACCGACCCGAACCAGCCGAACCAGCCGAACCAGCCGAACCAGCCAAATCAGCCGAACCAGCCGAACACGCCGGTGACGACCCAGTCGGATAACCTCCGAAGGTTCGCGCGTCGATGACGTCGGGCGCCGGGACCGGATGAAGCCGGTCCCGGCGCCGACCTTCGGTCATGACGGCGTCCGAGCGAGCGCCCGCGTGATGTCAGATGCCGCCCGCGTGATGTCAGAGCGGAAATGTTGTGCCGGCGGTGTCGCGGACCTCGGGCGTGGAGTGGTGCAATACCCACCATGACAACCCCGACCGCGAACGCGTCCAGCCCTGTGCCGGGGCTCGCCCAGCGGGCAGTGCCGTACCTGCCTCTCGGGCTCCTCGCAGGACTCGGCGCCGTGCTCGCCTTCCTGTGGAAGTCGCCCTGCCGGTTCGGCGGCGCGTGGAACACCGGGGTCGGCCAGTACACCAACTTCTGCTACACGGACATCTATCCGCTCTGGTGGGCCGAGCACCTCAACGAGGGAAAGATCCCCTACGTCGACTATCCGGTCGAGTACCCGGTCGGCATCGGCGGGATCATGGAGTTGGTCCGTCGCCTGGCGCAGGGGGACGGGCTGGCGTTCTACGACATCACCGTCATCCTCATGGGCATCGCGCTGGTCGTCGGCGTCCTGCTCATGGCCGCGCTCGCCGGGCCGTCCCGCCGGTGGGACGCGCTGTGGTACGCCATCGGCCCGGCCGTCATCCTGTGCGCCTACATCAACTGGGACCTGGCCGCCGGCGCGCTCGCCCTCGGGGGCCTGCTGGCCTGGTCTCGTGAGCGGCAGTATCTCGCCGGCGTCCTGCTCGCCCTGGCGGTCGCCACGAAGTTCTACCCGCTGATGTTCTTCGGGGCGCTGTTCCTCCTCACGGTCAGGACGGCCAAGTGGATCCCGTTCCTGAAGACCGCCGGGGCCGCCGCCGGGACGTGGCTGCTGGTCAACGTGCCCATCATGATGATCAGCTTCGACGGCTGGAAGAGGTTCTACACGTTCAGCAGTGAGCGCGGCGCCGACTGGGGCGGGCTCTGGTTCTTCTTCCAGGCCAAGAACTGGGGCGTGCTCGCCGATCCGGACCTGCTGAACAGGCTGGCGATGGCCGCGCTGGCCGTGCTCCTGCTCGGGGTGGCGGCACTCGCGCTCTTCGCCCCGCGAAGGCCGCGGCTCATGCAGTTGTGCTTCCTCGCGCTGGCCGCATTCATGATCACCAACAAGGTCTGGTCGCCGCAGTACGTGTTGTGGCTGGTGCCCTTCGCGGTGCTGGCCAGGCCCAAGTGGGGCGCGCTGGTGGCCTGGCAGGTGGCCGAATGCTGGTACTTCTTCTCGATCTGGCTCTATCTCGTCTCCCAGGACCCGGAGCACGCGAGCCTCGGCATCGGTGACACGGCGTACTTCCTGGCGATGTGGGCCAGGGCGTTCACGATCGTGGTCCTGATGGCGCTGGTGGTCAGGGACGTCCTGCGGCCGGAGTCGGACGTCGTCCGCAGGAACGGGGTGGACGACCAGTCCGGTGGAGTCTTCGACGGCGCTCCCGATCGGTTCGTCCTGCCCCCACGAGTCGCCTGATCGGTCCGTACGGCCTGGCAGGGCGGACATTTCGGTAGCGTGGAGCGCGTCAACGGTGGGCGGACGGCCCCACATTCGTGCTCGCCGAGCCGGTGCGGCACACCCTCTGTAGCCTTGTTCCAACGGTCCGGAAGGCCTGAATCGGATGCCGGAGGCAGGGCGTCAGGTGCGAAAGAGTCTCCCGTGGCGAGTGCTGATCGTCTGGGTGGTGACCCGGGCGGCGTTGCTCCTCGCCGTCACCCAGTTCATCCCCGTCGGCCATGCCGGGCATTTCGAGAACGACGTGTCGCTCTACCGAGACTGGTCGCAGACCCTGCTCGCCGGGCAGTTCCCGGCCGGTGACGACAAGTGGCAGTACCCCCCGCTCGCGGCCGCGCCGATGGTCGTGCCCCGCCTGCTGCCATGGAGTTACCACCTCGACTTCTACCTGGTCGCGCTGCTCTGCGATCTGGGGATTTTGCTCCTCCTGTGGAGATTCGCCCGCAAGGTGGGTGCCGGCCGTACCGGTCTGTGGGCCTGGACCGTGGGTGCGGCACTCCTCGGACCACTGCTCATCTCGCGCTACGACCTGACGGTGACGCTCGTGGCGGTCATGGCGCTGACCGCGTCGGCCGACCCCGTCATCCGAGGGATGCTCATCGGAATCGGCCTCCTCGTCAAAGTCTGGCCGGTCGCGCTGCTCGCCGGGCTCCGGCGCGGACGTGAGGCCCTGACCGGTGCCGGATCGGCGCTCGCCGTCGCCGCGGCGGGCTGCGGTGTGGCCGTCCTGCTCATGCCGCACGCCCTCGACTTCCTCACGGCCCAGGAGGACAGGGGACTGCAGATCGAGTCTCCGGCCGCGACCCCGTTCGCCCTCGCTCGCGCGTTCGGCTGGTGGGACGGCTACACCAACTACCAGCACGGCGCGATGGAGGCGGTCGGACCCGGAGTCGCCACGGCGGAACAGTTGACGCTGTTCGCGACTCCGGTGGCCCTCGCCTTGCTGGCGCTGTGGTGGGTGCGGGCGACGCCGAACGCCGGGACCTACTACGACGCGGCGCTCACCGCGGTGCTCTTCCTCGTGGTCACCAGCAGGGTGCTCTCGCCGCAGTACATGACCTGGGTGGCCGGCGTCGCGGCGGTCGTCCTGACCGTACGGCCCAGCGGTCCCGGAGCCGGGCAACGACCGGTCGTGTGGCTGGTCCTCGCCGCGACCCTGCTGACGGGAATCACGTATCCGTGGCTGGAACAGGACTACAGCTGGACGGGTGACCTGCCCGGGACCCTCGTGCTCGCCGCCCGCAACCTCATCCTGGTCGTGGCCGCGATCATGTCCTTCGTCCGGCTGTGGCGCAGCACCGGGAGCCGGAGGAGGACGGCGGGGGTCCCTGCCCACCGCCTCGCCGTACCGACCGTGTGAGAGCGGAGGCTACCCGATCCCCGCGAGCCTCAATCCAGAGATTGGTCCACAGGCTGTGGATATCTCTAGAGGTGCTTGCGGAGGAAGGCGATGTCGTCGGCCTGGCCCTCGGCGGGGGTCTCCACGACGATCGGCGCCCCGGCGGCCCGGCACACGGCGAGGATCAACTCAGGATCGATCTGCCCGCTGCCCAGGTTGGCGTGCCGGTCGGCGCCCGAGTCGAAGGAGTCCCGTGAGTCGTTGCAGTGCACGAGGTCGATCCGGCCGGTGATGGCCATCACCCGGTCCACGATGTCGAGCAGTTCCTCGCCGCCGGCGTGGAAGTGGCAGGTGTCGAGGCAGAACCCGACGACCGAAGGGTCGGGTGCGCCCGAGGTGACCGCGTCCCAGAGGCGGGAGATCCGGTCGAGCTTGCGGGCCATCGCGTTGCCGCCGCCCGCCGTGTTCTCGATGAGCACGGGGATGGGGCACTCCGTGCGTTCGAAGACCTTGCGCCAGTTGTCGAAGCCGATCTGAGGGTCGTCCGAGGCGTTCACGTGGCCGCCGTGCACGATCAGGCCCTTGGCCCCGATCGACGCCGCGGCCTTCAACTGGCCGTCCAGGAGTTTCCTGCTGGGAATCCGGATCCGGTTGTTCACCGTCGCGACGTTGATCACGTAGGGCGCGTGGACGTAGACGTCCACGTCGGAGTCGCGAAGCGCGTCGGCGGAGTCGGGGATGACCGGGCCCTTCCACCCCTGGGGGTCGCCGAGGAAGAACTGGACCACATCGGCGGAGCGCGAGGCGGCGTGAGCCAGAGGATCGTCCTGGTCGACGTGGGCCCCGATTCGCAGGGACTGGTCGCCGTGATGCCTTTCCATCCGGTTCCTCCATCACTCGCGTGCCACTCGCCGGGTGATCCGGGAGCAACAGGACTCAAAAAGGAAAGTGCCGAACCCTAGGCGTCTTCCAAGAGCGTTTCAAGGGGGCACACCCGGGCAGTCGCAAGGTCGCACGCGCCCTGCGACCCGCGCGCCGATGATACAAGGAGACGAGCATGCGATATCGGCTGGGAAGCTTCCTCTTACTCATCTACATCCTGGTCGGCCTCTACGTGGCATGGGTGCACGACTACCTGACGCCCACCCTGCTGAGGCAGATCGCCCAGGCCCTGCTCGCGATCTTCCTGTGGTTCCTCATCCTCCTCGGTGTGAATCTGCACATCGGCGGAGGGTGATGCCGGACCGCACCGTCATACGCCGGGCCCCGGACCTGCCCCGGGGCCCGGCGCATGTGCCGGGCCCGGTCAGGGCGTCGGGAGGAACCCGCCGTGGGCGATGCCCAGCGCCGCCCCGACGAAGGACCCCACGACGCCCACGATGATGAGGCTCCGCTGAGCCGTCGTCGCCGAGACGTACTGGGTGTAGAGGCCGCCGAGGAATCCGACGGCGCCCGCCCACGAGGCGATCACGTGGGCGTTGACGATGAAACCGGTGACGAAGGCCAGCAGGCCCACCAGCAGTGTCCCCACTGTCATGGCGTTCTCCGCCGGGTGCCTGACCCCGTCGGTGTTGAGCGTGAACCTGCTGGGCGCGTGTCCGGCGGTGTTGCTGGCGGGGCCAAGAACGTTTCGCATCGAGGCCACCCCCTCTCCTCCCTCCAGTTTGCCGCGAGTGCCGGGGTACGGCCAGGTGCCTGGTAGCCTTGTTCGGCTGCGTCTGATATAGGCCCGGGTGTATGCCAGGCCTCTCGCAGTGCCCTCCTGTCACGGCAAGGCGTCGTGACCGCAAGAGTCCAGAGGAGGTTGGATTCCACATGCGTCGTTACGAGATGATGGTCATTCTCGACCCGTCCCTCGATGAGCGCACAGTGCAGCCCTCACTCGACCAGTTCCTCACCGTCGTGCGCAACGACGGCGGAAGCGTCGAGAAGGTAGACGTCTGGGGACGTCGCCGGCTGTCCTACGACATCGCCAAGAAGTCCGAGGGCATCTACGCCGTCGTCGACCTGTCCGCGGAGCCCGCCACGGTCAAGGAGCTGGACCGTCAGCTCAACCTGAACGAGGGCATTCTCCGTACCAAGGTCATCCGCCCCGAGCTTCACTGACCAGTGACGCGAAGCCCGGCGGTTTGTCGGGCGATAGCCGTACTCTGAGCCCCTAAAGGCTCGGCCGGCGGGATAGGAAGGCGAAAGCGACCGATGGCAGCAGGCGACACCACGATCACCATTGTCGGCAATCTTGTCGACGATCCGGAGCTGCGCTTCACCCCGACGGGGCAAGCCGTGGCCCGATTCCGCATCGCATCCACTCCGAGGTTCCTTGACAGGCAGACCAACGAGTGGAAGGACGGCGAAGGCCTGTTCCTGACCTGCAACGTGTGGCGCCAGGCGGCGGAGAACGTCGCCGAGAGCCTGCAGCGTGGCATGCGGGTCATCGTGCAGGGACGGCTGCGCCAAAGGTCGTATGAGACCAAGGAAGGCGAGAAGCGCACGGTCTACGAGGTCGAGGTCGACGAGGTCGGCCCCTCGCTGCGCAACGCCACCGCCAAGGTGAACAAGACCGCCCGCCAGGGCGGCCAAGGTGGCCAGGGCGGCGGCGGTTTCGGCGGCGGGCCCGGGGGCGACCCCTGGGCGACCGCCTCCCCGTCACCTCAGGGTGGCGGCGGCTTCAACCAGGGCGGCCAGGCAGGCGGCTTCGGCGGTGGCCAAGGTGGCGGCGGCGGTTTCGGCGGCGACTTCAGCGACGAACCGCCCTTCTGACCCTCACCTCTGATCTCGCGTCTCTCGTCACAACATCATTAGTAAACCGACCGACCATTCCCGCATTCTGCGGGGCTCTGAAAGGAGCACCACGATGGCGAAGCCGGCACTGCGCAAGCCGAAGAAGAAGGTTTGCCTGTTCTGCCACGACAAGATCTCCTACGTCGACTACAAGGACACGGCGCTGCTGCGGAAGTTCATCTCCGACCGCGGCAAGATCCGTGCTCGCCGGGTGACGGGCAACTGCACCCAGCACCAGCGCGACGTGGCCACCGCTATCAAGAACGCTCGTGAGATGGCCCTGCTGCCGTACACGAGCACCGCGCGCTAGGAAAGGAGTCTCAGGACATGAAGCTCATTATCACCACTGAGGTCTCCGGTCTCGGCGCCCCTGGCGACATCGTCGAGGTCAAGGACGGCTACGGCCGCAACTACCTGATCCCGCGCGGTTTCGCGATCCGCTGGACCCGCGGCGCCGAGTCCCAGATCGCCTCGATCAAGAAGGCGCGCGACGCCCGCGAGATCCGCGACCTGGGCACCGCCAAGGAGGTCGCCGGCCAGCTCGGCGCGCTCAAGGTGAAGCTGAAGACCCGTGCGGGCGAGTCCGGCCGGCTCTTCGGCTCGGTGACGACGAGTGACATCGCCGACGCAGTCAAGGCCGCGGGCGGCCCGCAGCTCGACCGTCGCCGCATCGAGATCGGCAGCGCGATCAAGAGCCTGGGCACCCACCGGGTCAGCGTCAAGCTGCACCCCGAGTTGGCCGCCACGGTCGAGGTCGAGATCATCGCCGACTGATCCGGCAACGGTTCCACGAAGACCCCTTCCCGGTGACGGGAGGGGGTCTTTTCGTATCCGCCACTCGTGGGGTCAGCCGGTGACAAATCCCCCCAGGTAAGCGGGTTGCCACGAAACGCTAGTATCTTCCCAATCAATTGCGCGGATTTCGTGGAAGATCTTGCTGGTGGAGGCTGGAATGCGCCGTACTTCGATATTGCTGGCGTTCGGTGTACTCGCGGTGGCGGCGGCCGCGTGCGCACCGGCGAACGACACCTCCACGGCGAGCCCGGCGGCCTCCGCGACCTGCACGAAGGGCCAGCTCCCGCTGACCACACCGGGCAAGCTCACGATCGGCACCGACAAGCCGGCCTTCGAGCCCTGGTTCAAGAACGACGATCCGTCCAACGGCCAGGGCTTCGAGAGCGCCGTGGCCTACGCGGTGGCGCAGAAGCTGGGCTTCACCAAGGACGAGGTCACCTGGACGGTCGTGCCGTTCGACTCCTCGTACGCGCCGGGGCCGAAGAAGTTCGACTTCGACGTCAACCAGATCTCCATCTCACCCGAGCGTCAGAAGGCCGTGGACTTCAGCCAGGGCTACTACACGGTCAAGCAGTCCGTGGTCGCGCTCGAGGGCTCCAAGTACGCCGGCGCCACGACCCTGGCCGAGCTCAAGGATGCCAAGATCGGTGTGCAGGCCGGCACCACCTCCCTGCAGGCGGTCCAGCGGGTCATCCAGCCCGCCTCCGACCCGAGCGTCTACAACCAGCAGATCGACGCGATCAGCGCGCTGAAGAACAAGCAGATCGACGCGATCGTGGTGGACCTGCCGACCGGGTTCTACGTGACCGCGGCCCAGGTCGACAACTCCAAGATCGTCGGCCAGTTCGCGGCGACCGGCGGTACGCCGGAGGAGTTCGGCCTGCTGGCGCAGAAGGGCAGCGGCCTGACCTCCTGCCTCGACAAGGCCGTCGGCGACCTCAAGTCGTCCGGTGAGCTGGCCACCATCGAGACCCAGTGGCTGACCGGCAGCGCCGGCGCCCCGGAGCTGAAGTGACCGAAGGAGAGGCCGCCCCGCCTGCCGACTCCGACGCCCCTGAAGCCGCCGCTCCGGCCGCTCTGGCCCAATGGACGAAGAGCGACCGGCAGATTCGCCGGGAGGCCGACCTGCGGCGGCGGGCGAGGCGATCGACGTCGATCGCCACCGCCTCCACCATCGTGGTCGCCACCGCGGTCGTCGTGGCCGTCACCGCGTCACCCGGCTGGCCGCGGGTCCAGGAGGCCTTCTTCAACCCCTCGCAGTTCGCCGCCGCCTTCCCCGACGTGTGGCGAGGGTTCCTGCTCAACGTCAAGATCTTCTTGATCGCGGAGCTGCTGATCCTGATCATCGGCCTCGTCGTCGCGCTCGTGCGCACCTTGCGGTCGCCGGTGTTCTTCCCGCTCAGGGCGGCGGCCGTCTTCTACACCGACGTCTTCCGCGGCATTCCGACGATTCTGCTGATCTACCTGATCGGCTTCGGCATCCCCGCGCTGGAGTTGCAGGGTGCGCCGAACGACCCGGTCACGCTCGGCATCATCGCGCTCGTGCTGTCCTACGGCGCCTACGTCGCCGAGGTGTTCCGTTCGGGCATCGAGTCGGTTCATCCCAGCCAGCGTGCGGCCGCGCGTTCCCTGGCGCTCAGTCACGGGCAGACGATGCGGTACGTCGTGGTCCCCCAGGCGGTCCGCCGGGTGATCCCGCCGCTGCTCAACGACTTCGTGTCGCTGCAGAAGGACACCGCGCTAGTGTCCGTCCTCGGCCCGCTCGAGGCGCTGCGTCAGGCGTCGATCCATGCCTCCTCCACGTTCAACTACGCGCCCTACCTGTGCGCGGCGCTGCTGTTCATCGCGCTCACGGTGCCGATGGCCCGGCTCACCGACCATCTCGCCGCGCGTACGGCCCGTCGCCAGATGGCGGGAGGACACCTGTGAGCCTGCTGACCGTCGAGGGTGTGTGGAAGAACTACCACCACCACAGTGTGTTGCGCGGAATCGACCTCGAGGTGGCGCCGCACGAGGTGGTCTGCCTTATCGGGGCCTCCGGCTCGGGGAAGTCGACGCTCCTGCGCTGCGTCAACCTGCTGGAGACGATCGACGACGGTGCGATCTACCTCGACGGGTCGGATATCACGGAGGTGCGGACCGACCCGGACGACGTCCGCAGGCGGATCGGCATGGTCTTCCAGTCCTACAACCTGTTCCCGCACATGACCGTGCTGGACAACGTCACCCTCGCGCCGCGTAAGGTCCACAAGACCCGCCCCGATCAGGCGGAGGCGGAGGCCAGGGAGTTGCTCGCCCGGTTCGGCCTCGCGGACAAGGCGGATGAATATCCGGACCGCCTCTCCGGCGGGCAGCAGCAGCGGGTCGCCATCGTCCGGTCGCTCGCCACCCAGCCCCGTCTGCTCCTGCTCGACGAGGTCACCTCCGCGCTCGACCCCACGCTGGTGACGGAGGTCCTGGCCGTCATCCGCGAACTCAAGGACGCGGGGATGACGATGATCATCGCCACCCACGAGATGGGCTTCGCCAGGGACATCGCCGACACCGTCTGCTTCCTCGAAGGCGGGGTGTTGCTGGAGCACGGGTCGCCCGAGCAGATCTTCACCACTCCAGCACATCCTCGGACTCGCGGATTCCTCCAGCGGGTGCTCGACGCCGACCGACTGTAGCGGGTCGCCGATCAGGCTCCCGTCACCATCCAGGCCCTGCCGTACGCGCGGACGCTCAGGGTGATCATGCGCGCGACCATCCATGCGCCGAGCGCAAGCCACAGCGCGAGCAGGCTTCCGGCGAAGGTGGCGAACGGCAGGTAGACGAGGGTGGACGACAGCGACGCCCAGGCGAGATAGCGCCGGTCGCCGGCTCCGATGAGCACGCCGTCCAGGACGAAGACGATGCCCGCGACGGGCTGGAACAGTGCCACCGGCCACAATGCCGTCATCAGCTGCGCGGCCACCGCGTCGTCCGCGTCGAACAGCCCGGGGATGACGGGCCGGGCCAGGAGCACCACGACGCCGAACACGATGCCCGACACGACGCCCCACATGACCATGCGTTTCGTGGCCGACCTGGTGGCCGCGACGTCTCCAGCTCCGAGTGCCCGGCCGGTGATGGCCTGGCCCGCGATGGCGATGGCGTCGAGGGAGAACGCCAGGAACGTCCAGAGCCGTGCGGCGATGGTGTGGGCCTCGATCTGGGTCTCTCCCATCCTCGTGGCGAGAGACGTCGCGACGAGCAGCACGAGCTGGAGGCATGCCGTACGGATGACGAGGGCGAAGCCCGCGGCCCCCGCGGCGCGCACGCCGGGCAGGTCGGGCCGCAACGAGGCGCCGTGCCGCCGCGCCGCCCGCACGACGAGCGTGACGTAGACCGCGGCGGACAGGGTCTGCGCGATCACCGTCCCCCACGCCGACCCGGCGATGCCCCATCCCAGACCCAGGACGAACCAGAGGTTCAGCAGGCCGTTGAGCACGAACGAGCCGACCGACACGGCGAGCGGCGTCCGGGTGTCCTGCATTCCGCGCAGCACACCGGTCCCCGCGAGCACGATGAGCATGCCCGGGGTGCCCAGCAGGCTGACCCGCATGAACGTGACGGCCAGCGCGGCGAGGTCGCCCGTCGCTCCGAACAGATGTACGATAAATGGCGCAAGAGACCAGCAGGCCACGCCGATCGCCACGCCGATGGCGGCCGCCAGCCATATGCCGTCGACACCCTGGCGCATCGCCCGCCGCAGGTCGCCCGCCCCGAGTTGCCGGGCCACGGCGGCGGTGGTGGCGTACGCGAGGAACACGCACAGGCCCACGAGGGCCGTCAGGGCCGCGCCGGCGACGCCGAGGGCGCCCAGCGCCGGATCGGGAAGGTGTCCGACGATGATCGAATCGGTGAGCAGGAACAGCGGCTCGGCCACGAGGGCCCCGAACGCCGGGACGGCCAGCCGCAGGATCTCCCTGTCATGGGTGCGACCCTGTCGGATGTTTCGGCCGATTCCGGTCGTAAGTGGCATGAGGCTATTTTGCAACTTACTGACGTATGCCCGTTCGGTATCGGCCTCCGGAGCAGACTTTCTTTCATCCACACCCGGTGGACACCAAGGTCCCTGGTCAGCTGGGGTTTCCGTCGAGGAGTTCGTGCTCGTCCACAGGCTTGTCCCCAGGGTTCCCACATGTGACCAGGGGAGATCGCACAGGTTGTCCACAACGTTGTCGACAGGTCGAGTTGCCGTGGGGCGTCCATGGCCGGGAAACTGTCGGACTCGGCCACTACAACTTGGGGATGGTGGGGCCGCTGGGTAGGGGGTGTGAGAATGAGCGTGATCGACTTCCCGGGCGGTCCCGGGGAATCGGACTCGACGTTCGAGCGAACCCCGCCTAACAACATCGAGGCCGAGCAGTCGGTGCTCGGCGGCATGTTGTTGTCGAAGGACGCCATCGCCGACGTGATCGAGGTGCTGCGTTCCGACGACTTCTACCGGCCGGCCCATCAGATCATCTTCGACGTCATCATCGACCTCTACGGCCGGGGCGAGCCCGCGGACTCGGTCACCGTCCTCGACGACCTGCTCAAGCGCGGTGAGGTCGCCCGCGTCGGCGGCGGCGCCTATCTGCACACGCTGACGGCAATCGTCCCCACGGCCGCGAACGCCGGCTACTACGCCAAGATCGTGCGAGAGCAGGCAGTGCTGCGGCGCCTGATCGAGGCGGGCACCCGGATCGCCTCCTATGGGTACGGCGGGCAGGGCGAGGAGGTCGACGACCTCGTCGACCGCGCGCAGGCCGAGATCTACAAGGTCACCGAGCGCCGCACGTCGGAGGACTACCTCCCCCTCTCAGAGATCATGCCCGCCGCGCTCGACGAGATCGAGGCGATCGGCAGCCGCGGCGGCCAGATGGTCGGTGTCCCCACCGGCTTCCAGGACCTCGACGCCCTGACGAACGGCCTGCACCCCGGCCAGATGATCGTCGTGGCCGCGCGACCTGCCATCGGCAAGTCGACTCTAGGTTTGGATTTCGCCCGGTCTGCGGCGATCAAGAATGGTCTGACCACCGTCATCTTCTCGCTGGAAATGTCGCGCAACGAGATCACGATGCGACTGCTCTCCGCCGAGGCGCGGGTCGCGCTGCACACCATGCGCTCAGGGATGATGAGCGACGACGATTGGACGCGGATGGCCCGCCGGATGGGGGAGGTCGCCGAGGCGCCCCTGTTCATCGACGACTCACCCAACATGTCGATGATGGAGATCCGGGCGAAGTGCCGCCGGCTCAAGCAGCGCAACGATCTCCGCTTCGTGATCGTCGACTACCTGCAGCTCATGAGCTCGCCCAAGCGGACCGAGAGTCGCCAGCAGGAGGTCTCTGAGCTGTCGCGTGCTCTCAAGCTCCTCGCGAAGGAGCTCGAAGTGCCGGTCATCGCGATCTCCCAGCTCAACCGTGGTCCCGAGCAACGTACCGACAAGAGGCCCCAGGTGTCCGACCTGCGTGAATCCGGGTCCATCGAGCAGGACGCGGACATGGTCATCCTGCTGCACCGAGAAGACGCCTACGAGCGGGAGTCTCCTCGGGCGGGAGAGGCCGACCTGATCGTGGCCAAGCACCGTAACGGTCCCACGGCCACCGTCACGGTCGCCTTCCAGGGCCACTACAGCCGCTTCGTCGACATGGCCACCCACTGACCCGGTTCTGTAGGGTCTCAAGTTCCGTGACGCTTTCTCATCTGCGATGACACCCAGATTGCACAAGTGACACAGGCTTGAGATTTCCCCAGCGTCATCGACGGCGTGCCGGTCGGCAGTCAGCCCTGGTGTCGCGTAATAGACATAGCTGGTGAATTGCCGGGCTTCAGCGATCAGCTGGCATATGCGATCATTGTCACATCTTTACCATTAGTCACTTTTGGCACCGTTATCGCACCCCCCATGGCGTGCGCACGCCATTAATAGCCCCAGGGGCCGTAATGTCTGATCAACCGGGTACGGCCGGGAGAACCGCGCCGTACACCGCCTTAATGCTCACGCTCGCGGTCCTGCTGACGACGCTGCTGCCGGTCGGCGCCGCGTGGGCGGCGACGGACACTGTCGCCGTCGCCCCGGCCGCACGTACCGCCGTCGCCCCCGCACGTACCGCCGCCGCCGATTGCCCCATCCTCCCGACTGCCGCCTTCGGCGAGGCGGATGAGGCGGTGGGCAAGGCGGCGATTCCGGTGGGCGGCAGCGCCTGCTTCACCTTCACCGCCGAACAGGCAGGTCTCCACCGTGTCGCCGTGGACGACGTCCACGGTGCGTATGCCCAGGTCTTCGACGGCGACACGCAGGTGGACTGCTACGAGCCGACATGGGGTGCCGGCTGGTGCCGACTGCCGCATGCGGGCAGCTACACACTGAAGCTCGTCAACGACGGTGTCAGCGACATGCCCGAGGCAATCGTCTCCGTGTTCCCTCTCGCCGCCACCGCCGGATGCGCGCGGGAGACGGGAACCACCTACGCCGACCCGCCTGTGACCGGCTCGTCCCCAGGCCGGCTGGCGATCATGTGCCAGCCGTTCACGGGACACGCCGGTGAGCGGATCACCGTCGACCTGGGCATCACCGCCTATGGCAGCTCGTCGTGGTGGATCACCGACGGGACGGGTGACCATATCTGCCCGCGATTCAACGAAGACGACAGTGACGGCTGCGTACTGCCCGGCGACGGCCCCTACCGGGTCCTCTTCCGGGTCAGTGAAATCGAGAGCGGCTTCCCGGCCGGATACACGCTGAAGATCCGCCGCCTCTCCAGCCCGCAGGGCTGCGCGAGCGTTCCACTCAACTCCTACAACTCCGCGCCCACCACTCCGGACCCGGACTCCGACTGCAAGATCTTCACCGCCCCGGCCGCCGGACGCTACGCGGTCTACGGGGTCTCGTCCGGTAGCCGATCCGTGCCCACGGTCTACGACCACGACGGGAAGACCGTCTGCGAGATCTGGCAGTCCCCGTGCACGGTGCCCGCCGCGGGCAGGTACACCCTGATCACCGGCAGCCCGACCTTGATCCTCGACCGCGCCGCCACGACCGGTTGTGCGCCTGTCCAACTCGGTGCTCACCATGGCGCCTTCACGGCGGACGGTGAGGTGGACTGCCTGACGCTGCCTCTTCCCCAGGGCGCCCGGATGGCCGCGCTGACAGCCCTGAACGAGCCGGGCCCGCACCCCGACGTGACCGTCCTCGACGCCGACGGAACCACGCAGTGTGACACGGACACCCTCTCCGCGGGGACCTGTGCCCTCACCGGCACGGCCCCGTACCGCGCCCTGGTCTCCGCTTACGACGGAGACGAGTCCATCGGCTCGTACACCGTTGTGCTGTATCGCACCGACGCCGCGAACACCTGCCAGACGCTCCCTGCGGGCGACTTCACCGCCAACAGTCCCGCGGCGTCGTTCAGTACCGGCGACGGCGTCTTCTCGACCTGCCTCACCATTCCGGCGGACGCCCACAGCGCAGTGGAGAACCTCGAGCTGCGAACGGTTTCCGGCACCGCCCCGGCCGACGTGTCGGTCCTCGACGCGGCAGGCAAGCAGGTCTGCTCCGTCGCCAGTTGGCTGTCCAATTGGACCACCTGCGGCCTCGCCCCCGGCGTCGCCCACACCGTCCTGGTCGCCGGAGCCGACGCCTCGGCCGGCTACACCCTGACCCGCCGCGACGTCACCACGACCGCCAAGGGCTGCGCCGCGACCCCCGCGACCGCGGTCGGCGGTCCGTCGTCGGGCGGCGCCCTCGGCGCGCAAGGCGCGTTGGGCGCCTTGGTGTGCCGCCGGGTGACCACCGGCAACGCCACGGACGTTCTGCACCTGAACGTTCGCGACGCCCTCGGCACCGCGGTTCTGTGGGCCTTCGACGCCCATGGCAAGTTCGCCTGCGGCAACACCACCAAGGCGTGCGCGGTCACCGGATCAACCAGCTACCAGGTTCTCGTGAGCGTCTGGAAGGGCCGGCAGGCCCCCGACTCGTACCGCTTCGACGCCCTGCGCATCGCCACCGCGGCCGGACCGGCCGCCGAGTGCACTGCCGTACCGAACGTCAGTTACGGGTACGGGCCGATCAGCGGCACCCTGGACGAGCAGCACACCGCCGTCTGTGCGGCGCTGCCCACCGCGTACCGGGACCGGTTCGACTTCACGATCAGCGACACCGCCGGGGGCACCGAGACCGCCGTCCCGGCGTTGTACGGCAAGAGCCTGGCTGACAACTGTGTGCTGTCCCTTCCCAGCGACTATCAGTGCTACCTGAACGAGCCGTCCTCCACGGCCGTCTCTCCCAGCATCCTGGTCATCGGCCTGCCGGAGAAGGCGGCGCGCACCTCCTACCGTGTGCAACTCGCCTGCACGGGCATCCGCTGCGGCCCTGAGCAGGTCAGTGCCACCGGGGTCACCCCGGCCACCGCCGGGAACGGCGGCAAGGCCACCCTGACGGTGACGGGGACCGCTCTACACGAGGACGACAAGGTCCAGATATACCGGTCGGGCAGCACACGGCGCGCGGTCACGACCGCGGTGTCGGCGGACCGGAAACGCCTGACGGCGGTCCTGGATCTGGCCGGTGCCACCGTGGGCACATGGAGCCTCAGCGTCGTCACCCACAACGGCATCGAGTACTCCCTCGGCAGCTTCACCGTCACCCAGGCCTCGCTGAAGAACACCGCAGCCGCCAAGATCACAGGGACCGCCACGGTCGGTGTCAAGCTCACGGTCTCGCCGGGGACTTGGACGCCTGCCGCGACGTCGTACTCCTATCAGTGGAAGGCGAACGGCACGTCGGTCGCCGGGGCCACGGCGTCCACGTATACGGTGCCCGCGTCGTTGTTGGGCAAGAAGCTGACAGTCGTGGTCACGGCCCGCCGCACCGGCCATGCGAACGGCACGGCGACCACCGCCGCGGTCACCGTCGCCAAGGGGGCCGCCCCCAAGGTCACCAAGGCGCCGAGCATCTCCGGCACGGCCAAGGTGGGCCGCACCCTCACCGCCGCTCACGGCACTTGGACGCCCGCTCCGACGTCGTACGCCTACCAGTGGTACGCGAACGGCAAGGCGATCAAGGGCGCGACCCATTCCTCGCTGAGGCTCGGGTCCACCCAGCGTGGCAAGAAGATCACCGTGAAGGTGACCGCCCGCCGCACCGGCCACGCCGACGGCACCGCCACCAGCAGGGCGACGTCGGCGGTCGCCCGCTGAACCCAGCGGTACTGAAACAACGGGGTGGGCCCCGCCGGACATCCGGCGGGGCCCACGTCGTCCCGTCCTACGGCGAACCCGGGTCGGCCCCTACCGTGATCACCGGCGGATGAGCGGTCTGCTCGAGGACATCGGATACGCGGGCGCACAGCCGAATGCCGGTTACGCGGTGTGCGGGACGGAGTCGCCGAGGAGAGCCTGCCGATTGCGGGTCGCCCAGTCCGCGAGGTGCAACGGCGGCCGGCCGAGGAGCTCCTCGATCGTCGAGGTCGTCACTGCGGCGTAGTCCAGCCGGCCGTCGTACGTCTGCTGTAACCACTCCAGGGTGCTGGCCGCGTACGTCGCCTCCATGAAGGACGGCGCGGCGTCCGAGCCCATGCGCAGCAGGTCGTCCGGAGTCATCACCAGGGCTGTGATGGGCTGATCGAGGGACTGCCGGAGGATGTCCGCCGCCTGGACTCCGTTGAGGAGCTCGGTCGACATCCAGTACCCCTTGCCCGCGTGGATCTCCGGCCCCTCGGCGAGGACCTTCGCCGCGACCGCCGCCAGGTCGTCCACGGCGATCCATCCGGTCGGCTTGTCGCCCATCGGCCAGGGCAGGCGCCCGTCGCGCAGCCTGAGGCTGGTCAGCAGATTCTCCATGAACATGTGCGGGTGCAGATGGGTCCAGGGGATCCCGCTTCCCTCGATGTATCGCTCGACCAGTTCGTGCCACGCGAAATGCGGGTCGGTGGAGCGTCCGTTCCCGAAGACGCCCAGATGGACGATGAACCCGACACCGGCGTCGGCGGCGGCGTCCACGATCGTCTTGGCCTGGTGCGTCATCGCCACCGTGTAGCCGGCCATGAGGAACAACCGGTCGACGCCCTCGAGCGCCGCGGGGAAGGTGCGCGCGTCGTCGAGGTCGAGGTGCACTGCGGCGCGTCCTTCCGCTCGCCAGCGCTCGACCGTCTCGTGGTCACGTGAGGCTCGGACCACGGTGACCCCGGTCGGGGACGCCTCAAGAGCGGCCGCGATCATCCCTCCGGTCCTTCCGCTCGCGCCGAGCACCAGCACGCGCGCAACCTCGTTGGCCTGCATCGTTTCTCCCCCTTCGTCATTCGACAGCGGTCACTGTCGGACGTCACGATAGTGTTCGCTGTCGTATGCTTCTGTCAAGACGAAGGAGGGCGTATGCGCACGTGGGCCGCGGATGACCCGAAGGCGGGGCTGATGGCGCGCAAGCGCGAAGCGCTCGTCGGCGCCGCGTTGCAAGCCTTCCTCGACGAGGGGTATGCGGGAAGCTCGGTCAACCGGATCGCGGCGAGCGCGGGCGTCTCCATCAAGACCCTCTACCGGCATTTCGACGACAAGGACGACCTGTTCATCGCGGTGATCCAGTCCGCCTGCACCCTGGACACGGACACGACGGATCCACCCTGGTTCGATGCGCCGCCGCTGGCAGGGCTGACCGGGGCCGGAGCCGAACACCTGCGGCGCGTGCTGTCGGATGAACAGCTGGGGCTCTATCGCGTGGTCGTCAGGGAGTCGCAACGGTTCCCGGAACTGGGGCAGCGGTATCAGCAGAAGGTCGTCGGGCACGACATCGAACTGGTGGCCCGCTATGTCGCACGCTGGCCGGCCGACCTGCGGGAAAAGATCAACGATCCCGTCCACGCCGCGCGCCGGTTCGGGGCGCTGCTCCGCGCGGGCCTCTTCGAAAAGGTCCTGCTCGGCGGTGCGATCCCCGGAGCGGACGAGATCGACGGCCAGGCCCTCCGCGCGGCGACCGACGTCCTCGCCCTCGCCGAGGCGGGCAGGCTCTAGCCGTCCCGCCTCATCGGATCATGGATGCGCAGGTGGGGCGCTCGTAGTCCTGAGATGGCGATCGTTCCGTCGAGCCGGAAACCCGTGCCGCCTCCCGCGGGCCCGGCGGACGCGGGTCGGCGAAGATGACAATGAAGCAAACCCGGCGGCATGAAGAAAGTCACATAGCCGACATTGTGGCGTGGCACCATCGTCCTCGTGAGCACCACAGGGCACACCTACAGCGTCGGCGATCGCCTCATCCGCGTGTCCATGACGGTCGTGGTCCTGGGAGTGGCCGTGGTGGCCGGCTGGGTCAGCTACTGGCACGCCGTCGCCGTCATCGAGCGCTACGGCGCGGAGGACGAACTTTCGGCCCACCTGGTCCCGGTCACCGTCGACGGCATGATCTACGCCAGCTCGATGGTGTTGTTGTGGTGCGCCCGCTACCAGTTGAAGGTGCCCGCGCTCGCTCGATGGGCGCTCGCCCTCGGCATCGCCGCGACGCTCGCGGCGAACATCCTGCATGGAATCGAGCGCGGCGCGCTCGCGGCGGCTCTGGCCGCGTGGCCGGCGATCGCCCTCGTGATCGCCTATGAGCTGACGATGTGGGTGATCCGTTCGGGCAGGGAGGTGTCCGAGCGCGTGACGGTCGAGGCGAGCGAGCGGGCCATGGCGACGGGCCCGCTCACTGTCCCGGATGTCGAGAACGGTGTCCCGGCTCAGCAGAACGAGGGCGATCGGCCGGTCGTGGGCGATCGCGAACTCGTCGGCAGAGGCGGGCTCGCAGGTCAGGCCAGGCGAGCCTTCGCCGCCAGCCTCACCGAGTCCACGGCGGTTCAGGATCGGGTGACCGATCGCGCCGACTGGGCCGATCGCACCGATTCCGGCCGCACCGACCGGGCCGATCGGGCCGATCGCACCGATCCCGGCCGCACGGACCACACCGATCGAGCCGATCCCGGGGGCACTGACCGCACCGACCGGGCCGATCGCACCGAGGTGCGTGAACCGCTCGCTCAGGCGATCAGGCCCTGGGACGAGCGATCGGATCGACAGGGCCTGGCCGTACCGGGGGACGATCAGATGAGCGGCGATCGCCGTGCGCAGGTCGCCGCGCTGCTCGCGCAGGACCCGCAGATGACCGGGGCGGCGATCGGCCGCGCGCTCGGCCTGTCCGAGCCGCACGGACGCAGGTTGCGCAGAGAGGTCCTCAGCGAGAGCAGGGACGGCTGACGCCCCACCCTGAGTCCGTACGGCTCCCGCGCCGGTCCCGCCGGGTTCCACGGCTCCTGGATCCCCGAGACGAGTGACTCAGGGCACCGGGCGGTAGTGGGTCGTGATCCGGCCGTCGTCGAGCAGGTGGATGGCGATGGCCGGAGGAAGGGTGAGGTCGACCGGCGGGAGCGCGTCGGTTTCGAAGGGCAGCAACCCCGTGTTGACCACGCCGGGTGCGACGAGGAGCGGCAGGCCGGCGAACGTGGTGGCGGCGGCCGTGTGCGCGTGCCCGGCGAGCACCGCGACGACGTGGTCGTGGCGGCCGAGCACCCGGGCGAGCCGCTCCGGCTCGCGGAGCCGGATGCCGTCGACGTAGGGGATGCCCAGCTCGGCGGCCGGGTGGTGCATGCCGACGAAGGCGGGAACCCCCGGAGTGGCGCTCAGCACTCCGTCGAGCCAGTCGAGCGTCTCGTCGTCGAGCCGTCCTTCCGGCAGGCCCGGGATGCTGGAGTCGCACAGCGCGATCGTGGCGTTTTCGAGGTTGAGCGCCTGGTTGGCCGGGTGGTCGCCGTCGAGGCCGAGCAGCACCTTCCGCAGGTTGCCGCGGGCGTCGTGGTTGCCGGGACACAGGACGAGAGGAACGTCGTCCCCCTTGATCAGCTCGCGGACGATCTCGTACTCCTCGACCGCGCCGTTGTCGGCGATGTCGCCCGTGAGCAGGATCGCGTCGGGGCGCAGCGCCCTGGCGTAGTCGAGCGCGCGGGCGGCCCGGGAGGTGTTCCGCTCGGTTCCGTCGACGTGGATGTCACTCACATGGGCGAGCACGAGCATGAGGGCTACCTCCGCGGGATCGGTGTGTTCAGCCTCTCACGCGCCTGGTCGGGCGTCAGGAGCCGCGGGGGTGGTCATCGGCCCACGGCGGGCCGGTCTTCACTCGACAAGCGCTCGGCCAGGATCCGCGCGCGAGCGAGCTGGACTTTGCGCGCCTCGCCCGCGGCGAACCCGACGAGGAGCCACGGGGCCGTCAGGTCCAGCTTGTCGTTCACCCGCGTGCCCGTGCCGTCCGCCTCGAGATCGAAGCGGTACGCCATCCGGATGCGCCCAGGGCTGCGCACTTCGCCGTGGACCGACAAGCCGTCAGTGTGGAGGGCCACCCGGATGGGGTTGTCGTGGGTGATCACCCACAGGAACCGGAAGCGTTCGACGGCGGTGTACCGGATGACCCCCGGCTCGGATCGATCCACGTCGCTGACGGCGACGACGAGGGGGGACAGGCCGATGTAGTTCTCGGGAGTGGTCAGGTGCTCGAACACCTTCTCCGGCGCGGCCTCCACATGGAAATCGTGGGTCAGCACCCTGTTCGACACTCGGCCTCCTGCGTCCAGCGCGATATGTCCTGAAATTGTGGCAAGAACCACCATTTGGGGGGAAGCGCAGGATGATCACGAAGGGGTGTCACGGAGGAAGGCGGCCGTGTCCGGGTCGGCCGGAAAGAACGACTCGATGGCGAGCTCGGCGACCGTGACGTCGAGCGGGGTCCCGAATGTCGCGACGATGCTGAAGAACGACAACTCCCGCTCCCCACGCCGCATGCGCAGCGGGACGAGGATGTCGCCCGGGCCCGGTAGCTCGACCTCGGGTTCGGGCTGGTCGCAGGGGTAGTCGAGCAATTCCGCGTACAAGTCGCCCAGCTCCGGATCGGCGGTCTGGGTGATCTGCCGCCTCAACCGGCCGAGCAGATGGGCGCGCCATTCGCCGAGGTTGACGATGTGCGGCGCGAGCCCCTCGGGATGCAGGCTCGCCCGCAGGACGTTCCCGAGCAGATCGGGATCGATCCCCTCGGTGAGCCGCCCGATGCCCGCGTTGGCGTCGACGAGGTTCCAGCCCCGATCCACGACGACGGCGGGGTACGGCTCATGTGCGGTGAGCAGTTGCCGGATCGCCGCGCAGATGGCGGCCATGTGCGGGGAGTCCAGGGGCGACTCCGTGTAGACCGGGGCATAACCGGCGGCCAACAACAGGTGGTTGCGCTCGCGGAGAGGCAGGGACAGATGCTCGCCGAGATGTAGCACCATGTCGCGGCTGGGCTTGGCGCGGCCCGTCTCCAGGAAGCTGACGTGCCGGGTGGAGATCTCGGCCTGGATCGAGAGTTCGAGCTGGCTCAGCCGCCGGCGCTCCCGCCACTGGCGGAGTAGTTCGCCGAACGGCCGCTGGTGAAGCTGCGCTACGGTCACACCCCCAGACGCTATCCACCCCCCTGTACCCGAGCGATTACCTCACAGGTAACCAAAGAGCAAGCGCAATGGGGCGTGATCATGCACAGGTTCGTAATCATGCCCTCCGACCTGCGCATTCGCCGTTCGTGATCATGCGCAGGTTCGGAATCGTGGCCTCTCGCCTGCGAAAACATCGTTCGTGATCATGCACCGGCCGTTCAGTGCATGATCACAAATAATGTCGTCGCAGGTCAGCGGTGATTCGACAGAATGCGCGCATGATCACGCCGTGAGTTTCCGCAGCTCAGCCGGGCGATCTCCGAACCTGTGCATGATCACGCTGGGAGGTTTGGCTGGTGAGGGCATCATTTCCCGAGCCTGTGCATGATCACGGCGAGGGGTGAGGGTGGGTGAGCTTCGTCGGGAATGCGGCTGAAGACCGACTCGGGGTGTACCTATCCCCACCCCGGCCGGGCACCTGCCGCCACTGTCCAACGATGTCTCCCGGTCCCAGACTGACGGCATGGATGAGAGCGGGACAGGCCGGATGACGACACGGGCGCTGGTGACAGGCACCGCCCTCTTCTGCGTGGCGTTGCTCGGCGAACTGGTCGCCGTGGTCGCGCTGGTCGCAATGGTGCTGAGCACGGTGCTCGGCATGATCTTCCTTGTCCCGCCGGTCGTCCGGCTGGTCCGGCGGCTGACCGGGCTGAACCGGAGGCTGGCGCGCGAGTGGTCCGGTGTCGAGATCGACGAGCCTTACCTCCCCGAGCCCGACCCTCCGGTGCGGCTCCCCGACGGCTGGTACCGGGACGGCCGTTCCCTCTACCGCACGCCCAGGATCCCCGCGTTCAACCGCCGGCTGAGCTGGCTGCTGAAAGATTCGGCGACGTGGCGTGACTTCGGGTTCCTCGCGGCGGACATGTGGGCGGGCGGGCTGCTCGCGGGCGCCCCCGCGATCCTCGTCGTGGTCGGTGTCGTCCAACTGGCCGGCGGCAGCCCGATCGGTCTCCTCTGGCTGCTGCTCGTGCTCGGCGCCGCCCGTTGGTACGCCCCCTGGGCGGTGCACGTGCACGGGGTGATCGCCAGGGTGATGCTGGGCCGGACCGAGAAGGCCAGGCTCGCGCAGCAGGTCAGCCGCCTGGCCCGGGCCCGTACGGACGTCGTCGACTCTCAGGCGGCCGAGCTGCGCAGGATCGAGCGCGATCTGCACGACGGTGCGCAGGCCCGCCTCGTCGCGGTCGGCATGACGATCGGTGCGGCCGAGGAGCTGATGGAGTCCGACCCCGCCGCCGCGAAGGCCCTGCTCGCGAAGGCCAGGGACGCATCCTCGACGGCATTGCAGGAGCTCCGTCAGCTGGTGCGCGGCATCCATCCTCCGGTGCTCGCCGAGCGCGGCCTCGCGGACGCCGTGCGCGCCCTCGCCCTGGACACCCCTCTCCGGACGCACGTGACAGTGGAGCTGCCCGGCAGGCTCAACGCTCCGCTGGAGTCGGCGGCGTACTTCGCGGTGAGCGAGGTGCTCACCAATGTCGTACGGCACAGCGGCGCGACGCAGGCGTGGATCGACGTCAGCACCTCGGGCGACAGGCTGCGGATCACGGTGACCGACGACGGCCACGGCGGTGCGGACGCCTCGCGCGGCACCGGCCTCGCCGGCATCGAGCGACGGCTCGGCGCGTTCGACGGCATCCTCGCCCTGAACAGCCCCATGGGCGGCCCGACGACGGCCGTGATCGAGTTGCCGCGGGCACTGCAGGTCGTACGTCCCCCGGTCACCTGGCGGACCGTGACGATGGGCATATGCTGGTCGCTCTGCTGGATTCCCCTCTTTCCGCAGGGATTCGTCGCGATGATCCTCAAGCTGGTGGGCATCACCGAGAAGTCCTGGTTCCTCGCCCTTCACATGCCGCCGTCGCTTCAGTGGCCGACCATCATCGGCATGATCCTTCTGGGCACCGGGATGCTCGCCACCGCAGCCACCCTGTCGGCGCAACACCGGAAGGCGAATGAGGTCGCGTGCGCGTAGTAATCGCCGAAGACCTGCATCTGCTCAGGGAAGGGCTCGTCCACCTGCTGCGCGCGCACGGGCTCGACGTCGTGGCCGCGGTCGAGTCCGGCCCCGAGTTGCTCGAGGCCCTGCTCAAGGAGCGCCCCGACGTCGCGGTCGTCGATGTACGGCTCCCGCCGACGTTCACCGACGAGGGACTCCAGGCGTCGCTCACGGCGCGCAAGCGCATCCCCGGGCTGCCCGTTCTGGTGTTGTCGCAGCACGTCGAGCAGTTGTACGCCAGGGAACTGCTCGCCGACGGCTCGGGCGGAATCGGCTATCTCCTGAAGGACCGCGTGTTCAACGGCGAGCAGTTCATCGACGCCGTGAAGCGCGTCGCCGCCGGAGGCACGGCGATGGATCCGGAGGTCATCGCCAAACTGCTCGCCAGCAATGCGCGCAACGAACCCGTTGGGCGACTCACCCCGCGCGAGCGGGAGGTCCTGGAACTCATGGCGGAGGGCCGGTCGAACGCCGCCATCGGGCAGCGGCTCTACTTGAGCGAGAGCGCGGTCGGCAAGCACACGGCGAACATCTTCGGCAAGCTCGGCCTCGTTCCGTCCGATGACGACAATCGCCGCGTGCTCGCCGTCCTCGCCTTCCTGAACGAGAAGTAGCACCGCCCTCGGAGCGCCGTCGGTGGCACACTGGGGCCTACGGCCGTTCTGTCGGTCGCACACGTTACCTTCAGCGAGGTACGGCTCGGCGCGACAGTCGCAGGAGGTCTTGTGAAGTTCCAGGTGAACCGCGATGTTCTCGCCGACGCCGTGGCGTGGACGGCTCGGGTGCTGCCGGGCCGTCCGGCCGTTCCCGCGCTGTCGGGACTGCTGATCGAGGCCGGCGAGGCCCTGCGCGTCTCCGCGTTCGACTACGACGTCTCCGCCCGCGCCGACGTCGAGGCGGAGGTGGCGGAGCCCGGGCGTGTCCTGATCCCCGGCAAGGTGCTCGCCGAGATCACCCGAAGTCTGCCGAACCGGCCGGTGGAGATCGTCCGGAGTGGATCCGAGGCCGTGCTGACCTGCGGGAGTGCCGAGTTCGGCCTGCTCACGCTGCCGGATGAGGACTTTCCGACGATGCCCGCCATGCCGTCCAGAGTCGGCATGGTCGGCGGCGGGGTCTTCGCCACCGCAGTCGGACAGGTGTCGGCCGCCGCGAGCCGCGACGACACGCTGCCCATGCTGACCGGTGTGCGGCTCGACATCGACGGAGTTCAGATGTCGATGGCGGCCACCGACCGCTATCGGATCGCCGCCAGGGAGTTCCTCTGGCATCCGGAGCGAGAGGACGAGAGCCGGGCGGCGATGGTGCCGGCCCGGGTCCTGGTCGAGGTGGCCCGTTCCCTGCGTGGCGGTGAGGTCGTGATCGGCCTCGACGACAACGTGGCCGGATTCGAGAGTCAGGGCCGCACCACCACGGTCCGGCTCCTGGACGACCAGTTCATCGACTACCGGTCCCGGCTGTCCGAGCAGTGGGCGATCCACGCCGACGTGGAGGCCGCCCCGTTCGTCGAGGCCATCAAGCGGGTGGCGCTGGTGGCGGAGCGCAACACGGCGGTGCGCCTGTCGTTCTCCCAGGGCCAGGTGCTCATCCAGGCCGGGGGCGGTGAGATCGGGCGAGGAGCCGAGGTCCTGGAGGCCGAGCTCGAGGGTGACGACATCCAGATCGCGTTCCAGCCCCATTTCCTGCTCGACGGGCTGGTGGGAGTCGAGACCGAGCGGGTCCGGCTCAACATGGACTCGCCGACTCGTCCGGCGTTGATCGCCAACGAGGGTGACGATCCCGACTTCCGCTACCTGGTGATGTCGCTCCGCCTCGGCTGACCCGGCACTCCGGCCGGGCCCGCCTGGGGCGGAGTGATCAGGCGGTCAGATCCTGCGACTCGGTGAGCGCGATGAGGATGTGCTCCATGCACGCGTGTCCTGCCCGCTCGGCCGCCGCCGAGTCGCCGGCGACGATCGCCCTGAAGATCGCGTCGTGGGGGATGTAGTTCTGCTCCAGCGTGCCGCCCGCCGCCGCGATGCTCGCACGCAGGGCCGCGGAGAAGTCGATGTAGAGGTCGGTCAGCACGCTGTTGTGGGTCGCCTCGACGACCGCCACGTGGAATGCGAGGTCGGCCTCGACGAACCTGTCGGGCTCCCCGCTCGCCCAGGCCTTCTCCCGCTCGGCCAGGGCCGCCTCGATGGCGACGATGTCCTTGTCGGTGCGCCGGGCCGCGGCGAGCCTGGCCGCCTCGACTTCGAGGGCGCGCCGGACCTCGAGGATCTCGAGTTGTTCCGCCGTCCGAAGTCGTCTCGCCATGGCGCCGGACAGCTCGCTGATGGCCCGGACGTAAGTGCCGTCGCCCTGGCGGCATTCCAGCAGTCCGGCGTGGGTCAGTGCGCGCACGGCCTCACGAACCGTGTTCCGGCCCACGCCGAGGTGCTCGGCCAGCACGGTCTCAGTAGGGATCTTGCCGTGCATCTGCCAGGAGCCTGAAGTGATCTGCTCCTTCAGCTGGTCGATCACCTGGTCGACGAGAGACGCTCGCTGCGCCGTCCGCAGACTCACAGTCCGCCTCCTCTTGGGAAACACCAGTCATCCCATGATTGAATGACTGGCCGACCCCAATTATTCCAGAGCCTCCGGAACGCCGGAGCTCCAGGGAGGCTAACGGGTGAGCACCGCCGCAGCGGTGGAGCCCGGAATGTTCACGTGGATGCCGACGGCCTCCAGCGCCTTACGATATGCCTTCGCCTGTTGATCAATAGATCCGGCCTGTCCCCACAGGTCACCGAGCTGACGCCAGGTCTGCGCGGTCTCCCGGTCGGGGGCCTCCGTACGGGTGTCGAGCAGATCCTCCGCGCGCTGGAGCGGTCCTGCGGCGTCTTCGGAGCGTGCCAACGCGACTTCGGCGAGAACCAGATGCGCGTCGGCCGCCGTCGTACCGGGCGAGTCGGCGAGCACGTCCAGCGCCTGACCCGCCGCGCTCAGCGCGCCGTCCGCCTCACCTGTGCGAAGCCGTACACGTGACAGCGCCACGAGGCTGCGCGCGTGATCCAGCTTCTCGGCGGGGAAGCCGGCGAGGACGCGGCTCGCCGACAGGGCGAGTTCGTTGGCTCGATCCAAATCGGCGCCTTCGGGACTTGCCGCCGCGAGCCGAGCCCACTGCACGGCGATCCTGGCGCACCGGATGGCCATGCGCGCGGACCGTCCGGCTGCGAGAGCGTCGTCAGCGAGCTGCACCGCCAGAGCGGAGTCCTCGCCGTCGGCCGCGGTCACGCTGGCCTGCCAGAGATCGAGGGCCTCCGACCTGCGGTCGACCGCCGACGGCACTCCGGACGCGGCCAGGACCCGCTCGACGTACGGCAGGCCGGTCTGGGTCTCCACCAGCGCGAGGGCCAGCTCGACGGCGATCTCGCCGTGGACGAAACCGAGGCGCTCGACCTGGGCCAGCGCATGAGCGCCGAGGTCGCGGGCGCGGAGCATGTCGCCCGCCCTCTGGTAGCACCGGCAGAGCGCCACAGTGAGGGGGAGGTCGGCCAGACGCTCGGGGTGGGCGGCGGCCTCACGGCGGAGCCGCTCGTACGCCTCGACGGCGCGGCCGGTCCGGCCCTGCGCGTCCAGCGCGCGAGCCCTGCCCAGCCGCGCGTGCGCGGCGAGCATCGCGTTGTCGTCGCCTGCGGCCTTGACGATGTCTCCGAACCGGTCGGCCGCAACGACGGGATCGCCGTGATACAGCTCGAGCTCGGCATGACGCAGGCCGAGCTCGGTGTCGATGCGCTGCCGAGGTTCTATCCCGTGAAGCAGGAACTCGGTGGTGCATCCGAGTCGCTCGGCGAGGAGCCGCGCGACGACCGGCGTAGGCGTCCGCTTTCCGGACTCGATGAGTGAGACATAACTGTCGGACAGGTCAGGCCCGGCCAACTGGGCTTGCGACATGCGCCTGCTCAACCGCAATCCGCGGACGCGGTCACCGATGGTTCCCTGACTCGGCATTGGATCTCTCAGGGCGGGGGAATGGTCAATGGTCTCGCCATAATGGCACGAAGCGACCGAATCGTGTAACCCTCCGTCAAGAATCACGACGGTGAAGGTTCGATCACGAGACGCTGTGTGTCAGCTTTCGCGCTCGTCAGTCGTCGTCGTCCTTGCTGGGGAAGATCATCTGACAGACCTCCAGGTACAAGGTCTCCGGATAGGGGATGTAGGGGACCGACCGCAGCGCCTGGTCCTGGCCGGCCGACTCCAGGACGAACTCTCCGTAGCCGAGCAGCCGCCCGAGCAGCGACCGCTGGAAGCTCATGTCCGTGACCTTGCCCAGCGGCATCATCGCGACCTTGCGCGTGATGAGGCCGGTGGTGAGGAGCATGCGCTGTGACGTGACGACGAAGTAGTCGACGGACCACTCGGCTACTTTCCAGACGAAACGGATGAGTAGCAACAGCCAGGCCCACCAGATGATGACAAGGGCCTCACTTCCCCCCGTGCCGCTCAGCCACTTGCTGAGCAGGCCCGCGAGGATCAGCCCGCCGAAGATCTCGGCGACGGGCCGGAGGAGCACGGCGGGATGGCGCCGAACCATGATGACTTGTTGTTCGTGGGGGAGGAGGTAACGGTTGACCGACGACGGGGCTGAGTCCCCGTGGGTCACAAGTCTCATGTCAGCTGCGCGAAGAACTGCGCCATCGAGTTACCCGCGGTCACGAGCCCGTTGAACGCGCCGTGGACCGTCTGCGCCGCGTCTGCGGGCTTGTTCAAGAGGTAGAAGGCCGCCATCCCGATGGCCCCCCACTTAATCAGCTTCTTGGCCTGCACTGCCGTCACCACTCCCATGAGCTATACATTACCCAGGCCGCTAGTTCGGTAAAGCGGCAAAATATGAATGTCGAGCCATGTCGATATAGAGCGGCGTCACCCCCGCTCCGCCGCGGCGGTCGCGAGAACCTGGAGATGCTTGCGCGCGATGCGCTCCACCAGGCTCGGCGGGGCGTGGCCTGTCACTTCCACCGCACCGTGGTGCGCGGCTTGGACGCAGCGATTGACGGTGGCCGCCGGGTGAATGCCGGCGAACTCGTCCCTGAGCATGGCCTCGACCTGCTCGTACTGCTCACTGTCCGGAAGCTGACTCATGACTCTCCCCGCTGGCGCGTCCGCTCGCGCGAGGGCGAGGCGACGTCGTCTATTACTCTGTGTACCCGAAAGGGTGCGCAGAGTAACTATGGCGCGGGGAGACGCGAGGGGAGATCAGACCACGCCGTAGAGGCGGTCTCCTGCGTCGCCGAGGCCCGGCATGATGTAGCCCTGCTCGTTCAGCCGCTCGTCGAGCGCCGCCGTCACGAGGCGGAGGGGCTTGCCCGAACCCTGGAAGGCGGCGTCCATGTGCGCGATGCCCTCGGGAGCCGCCAGCAGGCAGATCGCGGTCACGTCGTCGGCGCCGCGGTCGAACAGGAACTGGACCGCCGCGGCCAGCGTGCCGCCGGTGGCGAGCATCGGGTCGAGCACGTAGCACTGACGTCCCGACAGGTCCTCGGGCAGCCGGGTGGCGTACGTCTGGGCCTTGAGAGTGGACTCGTCGCGGATCATGCCGAGGAAGCCGACCTCCGCGGTGGGCAGGAGGCGGGTCATCCCGTCGAGCATCCCCAGGCCGGCGCGCAGGATCGGTACGACGAGCGGCACCGGACGTGCCAGCCGTACGCCGTGGGCCGGGGCGACGGGGGTGTCGACCGTCGCGTCGACGACGCGGACGTCACGCGTGGCCTCGTAGGCGAGTAGGGTGACGAGCTCGTCAGCAAGGCGCCGGAACGTCGGCGAGTCGGTCCGGACGTCGCGAAGCGTGGTCAGCTTGTGAGCGACGAGCGGGTGATCGACTACCAGGGTCTCCATGGCTAAAGAAGTTACCGTCCCCTGGCGGAGCCATCGACGCCGCCTGACTCTTTTGATCACAATTTGGGGCGAGCGCCGGACGGTGGGACTCCGAGTCTGGGACCATTACCTGACGTGAGGACCATGCCCGTAGGGATGACGATGACAGACGTGGATGCGCTTGACTTCGCCATCGTGGTCTACCGCGAAGACGATCAATGGGAGGCGGAGATGCTTCCCGTGGCGCTCACCTCCGACCTGCGTGGCCTGATCCACGCGCTGCGACAGACGCCGAGCATGGGGACCACGATTGGCCTGGTCGCCGTGGGGGATGACTTCTTCGTGGCATTACGGCTCTTTGGTGATGAAATAGGCATTTTTCTCTCCGACATCACCGCCTCCTGGGACTGGCCGCTCGCGCAGCAGGTCCTCGAGTACCTCGATGTGCCCGTCCCCGAGGAGGAGGAGCTCGACAGCGTCCTTCCCGCGGGAGACCTGTCGATCTTCGCCGACCTCGGGCTCGACGAGATGGAACTCGGAGCCCTCTCCGGAGATCTCGACCTGCTGCCGGACGAGGTGCTGTCGAGCATCGCCGCACGGCTTGGGTTCTCCCAGCCGTTCGAACGCGCCGTCGACGCCGCCATCGGCTGACCTCGGGAGACGGCCATGCCCTCCAGACCGAATCTCTTTTCCGCCGCCTTCGTGAAGATCGACGGTGGGTGGAGCGGGACCGAGGTGGATCTCGGCGACGTCGAGATCGCCGACGATCTGACCGACTCCGTCCATGAGGCGCTCGGGCTCAATGGCGATGAGCTGGCGCTGCTGTACGTCGAGATCGAGGACGAGTGGTTCGCGATCGTCCGCTACGACGGTGACGCGGACCCCCGGATGTTCCTCTCCGACGCCCACGCCGCGCTGGCGGACCCCCTCGGGGAGATCTTCGCCGAGCTCGCCGGTGTGGCCATGGACAAGGACACCCCCGACCTCGGCGTACGGCCGGCCGGGGACTTCGAACTGCTGGCCGACTTCTCGCTGTCCGCCGAGGAGTTGCTGGAGCTCAGCATGGAAGAGGGCGCGCTCCCCGCGGACGTTCTGGCCGTGATCGCCGAACGCCTCTCCTTCGCCGACGAGTTCGATCGGCTGCGGTGAACGGCTCGTCTCCGGAGGACTTCGAGGCCGCCATGCGGCTCGCTCTGGCGCAGGCCGTACGAGCGGGACGGCGTGGCGAGGTTCCCGTCGGCGCGGTCGTGGTGGACCGGGACGGCTCGGTGTTGTCGGGGGCTGGCAACGACCGGGAGACGAGCGGCGACCCGACGGCCCACGCCGAGGTGCTCGCCCTCCGCGCCGCCGCCGAAGCGGCCGGACGGTGGCGGCTGGCCGGCTGCACGCTCGTGGTCACTCTTGAGCCCTGCACCATGTGCGCCGGCGCCGCGGTGCTCGCCCGGGTCGACCGGGTCGTGTACGGCGCGGCCGACGAGAAGGCGGGGGCCGCGGGCTCCGTCTGGGATGTGATCAGGGACCGCCGGCTGAATCACCGCCCCGAGGTGGTCATGGGGGTGCTGGCCGGCGAGTGCGCCGCCGTTCTCAGGGATTTCTTCGCCGACCGCCGTCCCTGACGGTTCGGTTCCCCTGGCGGCGCCGTCGTTTTCGACGCTTTCGCCGGGACGGTTTTCTGAGCTTTCGCCGGGGCGAACGGATGCGCGGACAGGTGTGTTCGTCCGGTAGGCTACTGCGCGGTGGAGTCGCCTAGTGGCCGAGGGCGCACGCCTCGAAAGCGTGTGATGGGGCAACCTATCCGTGGGTTCAAATCCCACCTCCACCGCCACTGAAATTGAGCCGCTGACCTGCGTTCACAGGTCGGCGGCTCTTTTGCTTCCCACGCCATGGGGGCGCTCACGAGAGGAACCGCCGCGGGTTGCTGACCGCGCTGGAGCGGGCCGGCCTCGTGCTGGGGTCGGGACCTGGTACGGCGTGCGGTCGCCCGCGGGTTCCGCGTGGTCGAGGTGCCGATCACGTTCGTCGAGCACGGGGTCGGCAAGATGACTCGGGCGATCGTCGTCGAGGCGTTCTGGCGTGTCACTGCTTGGGGGCTGACATCCCGCTTGGGGACGCGACGAGCCGAGTGAACCCTGGCGCGGGGCGTGCCGCGAGCGGAAGTGCCGGTAGAGAGGCCCATGCGGAGACCCCCCGCCCTCCCGAGAAGGCAAGCGGGCGTCATGCCGCCTGGCTCACGCCGGCTACGACATCACCCGAAATGACCGTTCCGGCGGGGGCACGGTACGCTGCGCCGCTACCGGCGCATCCTTTTCGGACGACCGAGAAACTGATTAAGGAGCGGGTGTGTCCCTAGCTACCAGCCCAATAGAGACTGCGGCGCCGAGCCGAAGTAAATGGACATGGAGATCGATCGCACCAGAGCATGCCCTGCTGATCCTTGTTGCTCTCGGCTATTCCATTGCGGTGTTCTTGAGGACGTCGCAGACGATGGGGATGCAGTGGGATGAGGTCGTCTATGCCAGCCAGATCGTGCACGACGTTCCCAACGTTATGTTCAGCGCGCCGAGGGCGCGTGGAATGCCTCTGCTGTTGGCGCCTGTAGGCCTGTTCACGGCGTCGGTCTTTGCCATTCGCGTCTATCTGGTCATCCTCGCCGGCGTCCTCCTGTATGCGGCGTTCATGCCATGGCTCTCCTTATTTCAACAGGGTGGCAAGAACTGGCGGTACGTGCCGGCGCTGGCCGCAGGACTGTTCGCCACGCTGTGGATGACGGTGCTTTACGGCGACATGGCCTACCCGAATCTGTGGTTGGCCTTCACCTTGATGGCCGGAACCGGCCTATTCTTCCGAGCGGTCAGCGCATCGAAAGCCACTGTCGGAGCGATGTTGTGCATCGTGGCCGCGTTCGCGGCAGCGTCGCTGCTACGCCCCACGGACTCTCTGGCCGCCGCGGCGCCGCTTTTCCTTGCCTCTGTCGTCATCCCGGCCTGGCGACGACTCCGACCGATCGGTGCCGTTGCGGCGGGCTTGGCGGTCGGGTGGGGCGCATGGATCATCGAGGCGTTCATCAGCTTCGGCGGCCCAATTGCGCGGTTGCGCGGTGGTGCGGAGGTCAATGAAGGCGGACTGACGTGGAGCCTGCCGAGATACCTCGACGCGCTGGACGGAAAGTATCTGCTCTGCCGACCGCACAACCTGTGCGACGGTTTCGAGCTCTCGAATTCCCTCTGGTGGCTTCTTCTGCCGGCTTTGGTGGCACTGGCCATATACCCGGCCCGCCGGCACGGTCACCTGACCCGAATCCTGGTCACGATAAGTTGTGCGCTGGCTGTCGCACTGCCCTACTGGCTGCTGATCGACTATGCCGCGCCGCGATTCCTGTTGCCCGCCTACGCCCTGCTTTCGATCCCGATCGCATTTGGAGTGGTGTGGCTCCTGGCGCGGCGCCGTACATGGGCGCGAGTGGCGATGGCGGCGATTGTGACGAGCCTCATCGTCGGCCACGTGGTCGTGCAGCAGGTGCCGTTCACCAGGGCGAATGATGGAGTGATCGAGGAAGGCCGCAACCACACCGCGCAGGCCAAGTTCCTCCGTGAGAAGTATGGGGTCCATGCCCCATGCCTGATCGTCGGTGCCGGTGCGATCCAACAGGGATATCCCCTGCGATGCAGGTCGGAGTATGCCACCGAGGAGACCCTTCCGAGCAAGGAGCCTCTGATCGCGGACGCGATTGCGCACGGTAACGATGTGATCGTGCGGATGAGGGGAAAGGAACATGTACCCGCGTTCATGGCTGATTGGCGCCGTCTGAAATTGCCGAACAGCACCTATGTCGCGTACCTGCCCAAGCCCGTCAGTCCGTAGAAGCACCGACAATGAGCCGCCGGCCTGCGTTCACAGGTCGGCGGCTCTTTTGATTCCCGGCTGGCGGGGCGCCCCGGCCGAGGCCCCGAGCACCTGGTCCGACGGGCGACGTTCCCGGCCCTGCTCCAGTCGTATGTTGTAGTCGATGCTCACGCCGATCGGCATCGACCCCTCTTCGCGGCACGACCCCGGGGTCCGGCGGCGATCGTCACGCTTTAGCCGCACCGGGTCGACGCCGAGCGTGGAGGAACTCATCCAGAGGAGAGCTCATATCGCGCAGGATAGAAAATCTAGCTAAAAATTAGTACAAAGCGGATAATTTCGGCCTGGCGTCCTCGTGCGGCCGGCTGCCACGCGGGCGTCACTCTGAGTCCGACCCCTGCCCGGGGCGGCTCGATCCCTCAGGACTGGATGTCGAGGATCCTCGCGTGCAGGACCGATCGCTGGTGCAGCGCCGCCCGCAGGGCGCGGTGCAGGCCGTCCTCAAGGTAGAGCTCACCATTCCACTGGACGACGTGCGGAAACAGGTCGCCGTAGAACGTGGAGTCCTTGGCGAGCAACGAGTGCAGATCCAGCACCGCCTTCGTGGTGATCAGCGTGTCCAGCCTGACCTGTCGCGGTGGAATCTGCGCCCACTCGCGATGGGACAGGCCGTGTTCGGGGTAAGGCCGTCCGTCGCCGACCAACTTAAAGATCACGGTACGTAGTTTAAGAGAGGAATGACGTCGATTTCCTCCGGGCCCGTTTCTTCGGCACGGTGCATCAGATGCCTCCGGAGAAGGTGTCGCAGCGCGCGGGGTCGCCTGACTTGTAGCCGTTGGTGAACCACTTGGTCCGCTGGGCCGAGGTCCCGTGCGTGAAGGCGTCTTGGTCGATGCGCCCGCTCGTCTGCTCCTGGATGCGGTCGTCGCCGACCGCCGACGCCGCGTCGAGGGCCTCACGGATATCGGCATCGGTGAACGGCTTGGCGTAGAAACCGGTGCTCACGGCGTTGCGGGCCCAGATGCCCGCGTAGCAGTCCGCCTGCAACTCCAGTCGCACGGACGCGCCCTCCGCGCCCCGGCCCTGGCCGACCCGGTTCATGGTGCCGAGCAGGTCCTGCACATGGTGGCCGTACTCGTGGGCGATGACGTAAGCCTGGGCGAACGGCCCTCCCTCGGCGCCGAAACGCGTCCGGAGGTCGTTGAAGAAGTTGAGATCCAGATAGACCTTCTGGTCTGCGGGGCAGTAGAACGGGCCGACCGAGGAGTCGGCGGCGCCGCACCCGGTCTGCACGCCGCCCGAGAACAGGACCGTCTTGGCGGGGGTGTAGCCCTGGATCTTTCCCCCCCAGTAGTCCTGGATGCTGTTGACCACCCCGACGACCCTGCACTTTTCTGACTGGTCGGCGTCGGCCCCGGTGCGGCATTGCTGGCTCAGATCCGAACCCGGCTGAAGCCCGGTGGGCTGCTCGGCTCCGCCGGTGATGTCGCCGGGATTCAAGCCGAAGATGAGGGCCAGGATGAGCGCGATGATGCCGGCGGCTCCGCCGCCGATCGCGATCCCACCGCGCGGCATACCGCGGCCTCGCCCGCCGACGTCTTCCACCTGCGACGCGTCGAGTCGCGCATCGTCGTCGAAATCCATCTGTGACGCTCCCAAATGTGGGCGCGCTGATCGCGCGGTAGATGTTGTCGCTCCGCGCGTTCTGCCCTCGATATGGAAGACCATTCACCGATCGGAATCCGGGCGGCCGTGGCGACGGCGGCACGACATGCGCCATCGGACCGCTCAGGATGAAGTAGCAGGCCAACGGCGAACGCCATTACCTGCGGCGGATCGCTCATATTATTGGCCATTTTTATAGGGGTTTGTGGCACTATGCCGGTGTGGCGCAGACGTCCGATCGGGCAGTCGGGGAACTCGGCGGGAGTGCGCCGGTGTCGGTCAGGGACCGATTGGTGCCGCCGATGCCGGGGAGCCCCCTGTGGGGATGGCTCGGCCCGCTGATCGTCGCGGTCTTCGGAGGAATACTCCGGTTCAACCGTCTCGGCACTCCGCATGCGGTCGTGTTCGACGAGACCTACTACGCCAAGGACGCCTTCTCCACTATCACCTATGGCGTCGAGCGGCAGTTCGTCGACGGGGCAGACGCCCTGATGCTCCGAGGGAGCACGCAGATCTTCAAGACCTGCCCCACCCCGGAACAGTGCGGGGCCTTCGTCGCGCATCCCTCGCTCGGCAAGTGGATGATCGGCCTCGGCGAGTGGCTGTTCGGTCTCACGCCGTTCGGCTGGCGGTTCATGGCCGCCCTCGTGGGGACCCTCTCACTGTTCGTCCTGGCCAGGGTGGCCCGCCGTCTCACGCGCTCGACCATGCTCGGCTGTCTCGCCGGCTTCCTGCTGGCGCTGGACGGCCTGCACTTCGTGTTGTCCCGTACGGCGCTGCTCGACGTCTTCCTGATGTTCTGGGTGCTCGCCGGGTTCGCCTGCCTGGTGGTCGACCGGGACCGCAGCAGGGAACGGCTCGTCGACTGGTACCAGAGCTCGGCGGTGACCGCGCCCGGCCCCCGGCTGGGGCTACGGCCGTGGCGTCTCGCCGCCGGACTCTGCCTGGGGGCCGCGCTGGCCACCAAGTGGACGGGTGCGTTCTTCATCCTGGCCTTCGTGATCATGACGCTGCTGTGGGACGCGGGGGCCCGCCGGGCGATCGGCCTGCCGCAGCCCTATCGGACGGCATGGCGTCTGGACTGGCCACTCGGCATCGCCTGGACGGCCGTCGTGCCTGTGGTGACGTGGATCTCCTCGTCCGCCGGGTGGTTCGCCACGGACAAGGGCTGGGGCCGCAATTGGGAGCAGGCGACCTCGAACGGATGGGCCTTCTTCGTCTTCGACTCGTTCCGGTCCTGGATGGGCTATCAGGACCAGGTGCTCGGCTTCCATGAGGGGCTGACCACCCACCACGACTACCAGTCGTCCCCCTGGCAGTGGCCCTTGCTGCTCAGACCGGTGTCGTTCTACTACCAGACGCCGACCGGGGGTTGCGGCGCGGACACCTGCTCGTCGGCCGTGCTGGCGACCGGCACCCCCGTGATCTGGTTCGGGGCCGTGGCGGCGCTGATCGCGCTGGTCGCGTGGTACTTCAGCACGCGCGACTGGCGGGCGGGAGCCGTCCTCGGCGCCTATCTGGCCGGGTGGGCGCCGTGGTTCTACTTCGCGCTGGCCGACCATCGGACCATGTTCCTGTTCTACGCACTCCCGATGGCGCCGTTCATGATCCTGGCGCTCGTGCTGGTGGCAGGGCTGATCATCGGGCCCGTGGGGGCGTCCGCGAGGCGCCGGGTCGGCGGCACCTCGGTGGTGGGCGCGTTCGCCCTGCTCGCCCTGATGAACTTCTGGTGGTTGTCACCCGTCCTCACCGCGACGACCATCTCCTATCAGGACTGGTTGTGGCGCATGATTCCGCGCAGCTGGGTCTGACCGGCCGCTTCGTCTTCTCGTTCAATGCTTCTGGATCTGCTGGAACCAGCGCAGCACCAAGGGCATGGAGCGGTAGGCGGAGGTGTTGTGGTCGACGTCGCCCACATCGGTCAGTGACACGTCGGCGCCCCGGGCGCGCAGGTCTCGCAGGCAGTGCTCGGCGTTGGCGAAGGCGACGTCCCCATCCCCCTTGGCCCCGTAGAGGCGTACCGGCACGCGGGGACTCCAGTCGGTGCAGGTGGTGTCGTTGGCGCGCATGGCCTTGAGCAGGGCTCCGGTGGGGTGCTCGAGCCGTCGGACGAACCCGTCGGTGAGCAGTTCCCGCGGGTTCTGCGGCAGCCCGGCCGCGATGTCCTCGAACGCGTGGTCACCGTCGAACAGCTTCTCCATCGTCGTGTCGTACGGCGCGCGGAACACCTGGTCAGGGGTGTCGTAGAAGGGGTAGACGCGGTTCATCGAGACGATCCAGTAGGCGAGGTAGAACGTCGAGCTGAGCGGGTCCAGGTCGCCGGAGAGCGCGGCGGGAAGTTCGGCGCCCTCCACGTCGTAGGGGCCGCTGATCGGTGCGAGCGCGGTCAGCCGCAGGTGGGCGTCGGCGCCACGTTGCAGCGCGCGGCCGAGGGCCATGGCCGCCTGGCCGCCCTGGGAGAACCCGGTGGCCAGGACCTGGCCGTTCAACGTCTGCCCGTGGCGGGCCGCCAACGTGCGAGCCGCACGCAGAAGGTCGACGGACGCCGTCGCCTCGGACTCCGCGTGCATGTAGGGATGGAATCCGGGGCCACTTCCCAGGCCGAGGTAGTCGGGGGCGACCCCCGCGAAGCCCGCTGAGGCGAAGGAGATCGGTATCGCCCGGCCGTCGCCGTCGCTCTCCATGGACGGTGCGTCCTTCCGGGTGGGCATGGTGCCGTGTTCGTAGATCACTGTCTGGATGTCGCGCCGCCGCTTCTGCGGGAGGGCCACCACGCCGCTGGCCGTCGTCGGTTTCCCGTCCACCGTGACGGTGCCGTACACGAGGGTGTAGAGATCGACGCCGCCGACGGACTTGGGGGCGGGAAATCCGGTCTTGCGAAGATAGGCCGTCACCTGCTTGCCCGAAAGACGCTCCACTTTGGTGGCCGTCAGCACCTCGCCACGATCGGGTCCGGCCGCGACAGCGTGCGGACGTGAGGCGGCGGGGGAGGTGGCGGCCATGGCGACCGTCGCGGCGGGGACCGTGAGGACGCTGGTGGCACATGCCAGAGCAAGCAGACGGCGGGTGAAGGGAAGGTGTGATCGCATGACCCCGACGTTAGGGACGGTGACGATCACGCCCCCAGCCTGCGCGCACCCACATCCGGGGTAGTGCCTGCCCTACCAGGCGCGTCGATGACCGGACATATTGCAATTAATGCGGCGCCCAGCGCAGGATGCGGGTGATCATGCTGAAGGGAGTCGGGCGCCTGGCGATGGTGACCCACCCTCAGGTACTGACCCGAGGGCTCCTCACCCTTGCCGGGCCGGCCGACTCGCCCGCCTAGAGGGGGTCACGTGGACCTCCCTGTCGTGGGACACGCCGGGAGCAGGGATTGAGCACACGATGAGGACGGAGACAGCGAAGAGGGGCCGACTTGGATGGGGTCGGCCCCTCTTCGTTCTGCCTCAACCAGGCGCGGAGGATAGGAGATTCGAACTCCTGAGGGGTTGCCCCCAACACGCTTTCCAAGCGTGCGCCCTAGGCCAACTAGGCGAATCCTCCGCCGAACAGCTTAGCGGACGTTCGGCCATGTAGTGACCCTGGTTTTCGCGGGTTTTCACGGCCTGCGCACCCGCCCGGAGTGGTTAGACTGTGCCACGGACCCCTCGCGCGGCGTCATCCTGTGAACCTCCCCAGGGCCGGAAGGCAGCAAGGATAAGCGGGCTCTGGCGGGTGCGCGAGGGGTTCTTTTCAGTTAGCGGGACCGCCCGCCGGGTTGAACCCCCGAGGAGACGGCATGAGCCTTGCGCTGTACCGCAAGTACAGGCCCGGGACGTTCGCCGAGGTCAAGGGGCAGGAACACGTAACAGAACCGCTGCGCCAGGCGCTTCGCAGCGGCCGGATCAACCACGCCTACCTCTTCAGCGGTCCCCGCGGTTGCGGCAAGACCTCCAGCGCCCGCATCCTCGCCCGATCCCTGAACTGCGAGAAGGGCCCCACGCCTGATCCCTGTGGCGAGTGCGACTCCTGCGTCGCCCTGGCGCCCACCGGGCCCGGCCACCTCGACGTCATCGAGATCGACGCCGCTTCCCACGGTGGTGTGGACGACGCCCGTGACCTTCGTGAGCGGGCCTTCTTCGCCCCGGTCGCCGCGCGCTTCAAGATCTACATCATCGACGAGGCCCACATGGTCACCCGTGAGGGCTTCAACGCGCTTCTCAAGCTCGTCGAGGAGCCTCCGCCGCATCTGAAGTTCGTCTTCGCGACCACCGAGCCGGAGAAGGTCATCGGGACGATCAAGTCCCGCACTCACCACTACCCCTTCCGGCTCATGCCGCCGACCACGCTCCGGCAGCTCATGGAGGAGATCCTCGAGTCGGAGGCGGTGCCGTACGAACCGGCCGCGCTGCCGCTGGTGGTCCGCGCCGGCGCGGGCTCGGCCAGAGACTCCCTTTCGATCCTCGACCAGCTGCTGGCGGGGGCCGACGAGGGCGGCATCACCTACCAGCGCGCGGTCTCCCTGCTCGGCTACACCGACGGTGGCCTGCTCGACGAGGTGATCGGCGCCTTCGCCAAGCACGACGGCGCGCAGGTCTTCCAGTCGCTGAACCGCGTCATCGAGGGGGGGCACGACCCTCGCCGCTTCGCCATGGACCTGCTGGAGCGCTTCCGCGACCTGGTGATCCTCGCGAACGTCCCCGAGGCCGCGGGCAACGGCCTCCTCGACCGGCCCGCCGACGAACTGGCGAGCCTGCAGGCGCAGGCCGCCTCCATGGGGCCCGCCGAGCTCACCCGGGCCGCCGAGGTCTTCAACGCGGGGCTGACCGAGATGCGTGGGGCGACGTCCCCCCGATTGCTCCTCGAGTTGATGTGCGCCCGCGTCCTGTTGCCCGCCGTCGACCAGGGCGAGGCCGCGGTGTTGGCACGCCTCGAACGTCTTGAGCGCGGTGGGGTGCCCGCGGCCGCGTACGCGGCGCCGGTCCCCGTGCCGCCGCCTGTGTCGCCGGCGGTGCAGGTGCCCGTTCAGGCTCATTCGCAACCACAGGCCGCACCGGTTACGTCGGCCTCCAGGCCCGAGCCGTCCGCTCCCGCCGCGCCGGTCCCGGCGGCAGGCCCCGCCGCTGAACCCGGTACGGCCGTCGCCGCTCAGGACACCGACTGGCCCGCACCCGCGGGGCCGTCCACACAGGCCGCGACGCCCGAAGCCGCCCCTGTGGGGCACGATTCCGCCGGGGGTACGGCGGGGCCGGTGCAGCAGGCATGGCCGCGGGTTCTGGAAGCGATCAAGAACAGGCAGCGCGTCGCTTGGATGATCCTGAACGCCCAGGGCCGGTTGCTGGGCGTCGAGGGCAACGTCGTCACCGTGGGCTTCGAGAAGCCGGGTGACGTGCAGGGGTTCCTCAAGGGCAAGCGCGACGAGGTGGTGGCCGCGGCGCTCGGCGACGTGCTCGGCGGCAACTGGCGGGTCGACGTGGTCGTCGGCGGATCCGGTCCCGGCGGCGGCGGTATGGGCTCCCGGGGTCCCGCCGGCCCGTCCGGAGGGAGCGGCCCCGCGGGCGGTTCCGGCGGCCCCAACGGTCACGGCCCCGGGCCGGGCACGTCTCCCTCGCCCGGATCGCCGGTGGACGGCGGCGCGGGGACGGCAGGAGGCCAGGGCCCGGAGGCGCGGTCCTCCGCCGGGTCGCCGGGTCCGGGCTCGCAGACGGCCGGAGGCGAGGACCCGGTCCCCGCCGATACCGGAGCGGTGCAGAACGGCGCGGGCGGGGACGACGGCGCCCAGACCAGCGCTCCCCAGAACACCTCGGGCCAGAATGGTTCAGCGCAGAACGGCGCCGCGCGCAACGGTTCCGGTACGGCACGGCGCCCGCAGGCCACCCGGAACGGGACGGCGAGCCCGGTCGCGCGTGGCCCGGTCGCCTCGGGAACGGCCGGTGTGACCGACGAGTCCTGGCCGGACGAGCCGTCGGACGACGACGAAAGCCCGGGAATGGCCATGGCCGGCGCGCGGAGCGGGCCGGTGTCGAGCCCCGGCCTGGCCGCCGCGAAATCGGCTGCCAGAGCCGCCGCCCAGGCGGGACCGCGCCAGGCATGGCCCGAGTCGGTGCCGGGCCGTAAAAGCGCGTCGCCCGCGTCGGACGCCGACGACGTCGATCCGCTGAACGACGCCGACACCGAGGCGAACGAGCTCAGCGGCATGGCGCTCATCCAGCGTGAGCTCGGCGGCCGGATCATCGAGGAGATCGACCACTCCTGAGGGCAGAGGTCATCCGCCGTCGAGGCTGAGCCGTACCGAAGCGGCGGCGTGGCGCTCATCCCCCGCCGGCAGCGTCGCCACCAGGCGTTCGAGCACCTCCACGTCGTCATGTCCGGTGGTGGTCTGCGCGTAGGACCACAGGTCGTCGATCGTGCCCCTCGTCAACAGCCCGGTGCGGACCCTGGCCTCCAACTCGTCGCGTATCTGCCGGATGGCCGGAGCCTCCGAGCGGGGAAGCAGCGGACCCTGGTAGTGGCGGGCGACGCTCGCGAGGTCACCGGCCGCGAGTGCCTGCCGTACGGCGAGGAAGTCACCGGAGACCTCGCAGGTCAGCCGGTACGGCTTGGCGGCGATGGTCCGGGTCAACTGGGCCCGTAGACGGTGGATCTCGGCGCGGATGGTCACCGGGTTGCCGTCGTCGCCGTACAGGAGGAAGGAGAGCCTCTCGGCGGTCAGTCCGCGCGGGTGGGAGGCCAGCAGGGTGAGGATCTCCGCGTGCCTGAGGGATAACGGGACCCGGACGCCATCGAGGTAGGCGAACGGGTGGTCGGCCCCGAGCAGGTTCAGCGTGAGCCGGGGAACGGGGAACGAGTCCAGCGTGTGGAGCCGGTAGGCGTCGCCGAGGGGTTCGAGGAGGACGACGCGGCCGTCCGGCAGCACCATCCGGTCGCCGTTGTCGGGGAGGCGGACCCGCGCGCCGAGCCGCCGGTCGCCGGCGATGATCCGGCCGGTCAGGGTGACGAGGGTGCCGGAACGGCCCGGGCGGTGGTGGCGCGCGCGCAGCCGCTCGTCGTGCTCGCGCATCCACAACATGAGGTGGCTCTCCGCCAGCCGGGCCGCCGCGGCGATCAGGGCCACGGAGGCGGGATGGAGGGCGCGTGAGGTGCCGGTGATGTCGAGGCAGCCGAGCACGCCGCCCGAGTCCGGGTCGACGACGGGCGCGCCGGCGCAGGACCAGTCGTGCAGTGCGAGGGCGAGATGCTCGGCCGCGTACACATGGGTCGGCTTCTTCATGGCCAGGGCCGTGCCGATCCCGTTGGTGCCGACCACCTGCTCGGACCACTGGAAGCCGTCGGCGAGGCCGATCGCGTCCGCCCGCTTGCGGACCTGGTGGTTCCCCTCTCGCCAGAGGACGCGGCCGTCGGCATCGGTGATCACCATGATGTGCGCGGCCTCGTCGGCGATCTGCAGCAGAGTGTGGCGGAGCATCGGAAGGAGCCGGCTCATCGGATGGCTCGCCCGCGCGTCGTCGATCTCGTCGGTGTCGTAGACCAGCGGGGCGGCATGCCACTCGGGATCGATGCCGGCGTCGAGGGACCGGCACCACGACTCCCAGATGACCTTGCGTGGCCCACCGTCGCCGGTGCGGTCTCCCCTCATCGCCGCCTCATGTAGCCGACGGACTGACAGGTCCGGCATCCAGCACCCCCGGGTCCGTCGGGTGAAGCGTATAGAGGACGTCTCTCGACAACTGCCTAACATCCGAGACGGCATTTGCCAATCTCCAGGAGTAACCAATTGATCGCAACCTGTATGCAACGTAAGGCCGGTTACGTTTCTCTCGTCACACCGGACGGCAACGACCAGGCGTGATGGAAGGGACGGTTCCCTGCCGCTGGAGGGGGGACGGGAACCGTCCGGTCCAGGATTCCGCATGGATGGGGACTGTGGGGGTAGCGCGGTCCCCATCCGTGCGGTTCCTTACGTCATTTCCGGTTAATGCCTCTTTTCCCGTTCATCGAACGAGTGGGCTGAGGCTGCCGAGAGGCCCGGTTGGCACGAGTGTTGCGTCCTCCTGCCTGCGCCTACGGCTCTTGACCGTTGTTTGTGATTGTGCTGCCGATTGCGGGGAACACGCAGGCGCGCCAGTGCCAGAACAGCCGCGAACCCCGTAGGCTCGTCGCGACGAACACGTCGCTGGACGCTGAGGAGCGCACGATTGTGAACCCAGGGGATGTCAACCTCCAGCAGTTGCTGGAGCAGGCTCAGCTGATGCAGCAGCAGCTCGTCTCCGCGCAGCAGGAGCTCAGCGATGCGGAGGTCGAGGGAAGCGCGGGGGGCGGCCTCGTGGTCGCGACCGTGAACGGCAGCGGAGAGCTGCTCGAACTCGAGATCAGCCCGAACGCCATCGACGCGGGCGACCCGCAGGAGACCGCCGAGACGATCGCCGACCTCGTGCTCGCCGCCGTGCGGGACGCCGTTCGCGCCGCCGCGGAGCTGCAGCAGGAGAAACTCGGCCCGCTCGCGCAGGGTCTCGGCGGCGGCCTCGGTCAGCTGCCGGGGTTCTAGAAGCCATGTACGAAGGGGTCGTCCAGAATCTGATCGACGAACTCGGGCTGCTGCCCGGCGTCGGTCCCAAGAGCGCGCAGCGCATCGCCTTCCATCTGCTCGCCGCCGAGCCCGCGGATGTGAAGCGGCTGGCGCACGCGCTGCTCGAGGTCAAGGAGAAGGTCCGCTTCTGCCGGATCTGCGGCAACGTCGCCGCGGAGGCGGAGTGCCGGATCTGCCGGGACCAGCGGCGCGACCCGCAAGTGATCTGTGTCGTCGAGGAGTCGAAGGACGTCGTGGCGATCGAGAAGACCCGCGAGTTCCGTGGTCGCTACCACGTTCTCGGCGGGGCGATCAGCCCGATCGACGGTGTGGGTCCCGATGATCTGAAAATTCGCGAGCTGATGGCACGCCTGGCCGACGGCCAGGTCACGGAGCTGATCCTCGCGACCGACCCGAACCTCGAGGGTGAGGCGACGGCCACCTATCTGGCCAGGCTCGTCAAGCCGTTGGGGCTGAAAGTGACACGACTGGCCAGCGGTCTGCCTGTAGGCGGTGACCTCGAGTACGCCGACGAGGTCACCTTGGGCCGCGCTTTCGAAGGACGGAGGCTGCTGGATGTCTGAAGAGCTGAACAACCTGGCCGAACGGGTTGCCGGACACGCCCAGAACTACATCGACGGGCTGACCCGCCTGGCGGGCGGCGAGGGCGGCGACGCCATCTTGCCCCTGCTCCTGGTGGAGGTGGCGCAGGTCAGCCTCGCGGGCACTCAGCTCGGAGCGATGGAGGACGTGATCCTCAGGGGCAACGTCGAGCCCGCGCTGAGCGACGACCCCGACATCGACCCGCTCCGTACGGCTCTCGCCGCCCGCCTCGGGCCGGTGGACGACTACGCCGAGGTGTTCGACCCGTACAAGGACACGGGGGTCACACCGTACCGGCTGTCGGACGACCTGTCCGCGGTCGCGGCCGACCTGATCCACGGGCTGCGGCACTACTGGGCCGGCCGGCCGCTCGAGGCGCTGTGGTGGTGGCAGTACTCCTACTTCAACACGTGGGGGAACCACGCCGGCGCGGCGCTGCGCGCACTGCACGCCCTGGTCGCGCACACCCGTCTCGACGTCGTCGAGGAGAGCACGGTCGTCTGATCGTCCACATGCTGATCTAGGCCAGTTGGGCTTTGGGCGCCCCAAGTACACTGTGAGCTCCACGTCCTGATTCGTTCGGAGATTCCTGTGGCGCTCGTTGTCCAGAAATACGGTGGTTCCTCCGTCGCCGACGCCGCCTGCATCAAGCGGGTCGCCCAACGGATCGTGGCGACGAAAAAAGCCGGCAACGAGGTCGTGGTGATCGTTTCGGCGATGGGCGACACCACGGACGAACTCCTCGAACTGGCCCAGCAGGTGTCTCCGCTGCCTCCGGGCCGCGAGCTCGACATGCTGCTCACCTCCGGCGAGCGGATCTCGATGGCGCTGCTGGCGATGGCGATCGCCAACCTGGGCCAGGAGGCGCGCAGCTTCACCGGCTCGCAGGCGGGGGTCATCACCGACTCCTCGCACGGCAAGGCGCGCATCATCGACGTGACGCCCGGCCGGATCAGGGGGGCCCTCGACGCCGGGCAGATCGCGATCGTGGCCGGTTTCCAGGGCGTGTCCCAGGACACCAAGGACATCACGACGCTGGGCCGGGGCGGCTCGGACACCACCGCCGTCGCCCTGGCCGCCGCGCTCGGCGCGGACGTCTGTGAGATCTACACCGACGTGGACGGCATCTTCACCGCCGACCCGCGCATCGTCCGGACGGCCCGCCAGATCCCGCGGATCTCCTACGAGGAGACGCTGGAGATGGCCGCCTGCGGCGCCAAGATCCTCCACCTGCGCTGCGTGGAGTACGCGCGGAGGTTCGGCCTGCCGATCCACGTCAGAAGCTCGTTCAGCACCCGGGAAGGCACGTGGGTCGTCTCCGACCCCAAGATCGAAGGAACCGAGATGGAGCAGCCCATCATCTCCGGCGTCGCACATGACCGGAGCGAGGCCAAGATCACTGTGGTCGGCGTGCCGGACAAGGTCGGCGAGGCTGCGGCCATCTTCCGCACGCTGGCCGACGCCGAGATCAACATCGACATGATCGTCCAGAACGTCTCGGCCGCCGCCACCGGGCGGACGGACATCTCGTTCACGCTGCCGACCAACGACAGCCAGACGGCGCTCACCGCGCTGAACAAGATGCAGAGCCGGGTCGGCTTCGAGAAGCTGCTCTACGACGACCAGATCGGCAAGGTCTCGCTGATCGGCGCCGGGATGCGGTCGCACCCGGGCGTGACCGCCAAGTTCTTCGGCGCGCTGGCCGACGCCGGGGTGAACATCGAGATGATCTCAACCTCCGAGATCCGCATCTCCGTCGTCGTGGGGCAGAACGACGTGGACGCGGCCGTCAACGCCGCGCACCGGGCATTCGACCTCGACTCCGACCAGGTCGAGGCCGTCGTTTACGGAGGTACCGGACGATGAGCCGCAAGCCCACGCTGGCCGTGGTCGGTGCGACCGGAGCCGTCGGCACCGTCATGCTCGACATCCTGACCAACCGGCCCGACCTCTCCGAGGCGTACGGGGAGATCCGGCTGATCGCCTCTCCTCGGTCGGCCGGAAAGGTGCTCCAGGTTCGCGGCGAGGACGCCGTCGTCCAGGCGCTGGCCCCCGAGGCGTTCGACGGCGTCGACATCGTGATGTTCGACGTGCCCGACGAGGTGTCGGCCGAATGGGCGCCGATCGCCGCCTCTCGGGGCGCGGTGGCGGTGGACAACTCCGGCGCGTTCCGGATGGACCCCGACGTGCCGCTCGTGGTCCCCGAGTGCAACCCGGAGAAGGCGCTGGAGCGGCCCAAGGGCATCATCGCGAATCCCAACTGCACGACGTTGTCGATGATGGCCGCCATGGGCGCGCTGCACCGCCAGTACGGCCTGCGCGAACTGGTGGTCGCCTCGTACCAGGCGGTCTCCGGCGCCGGAATGGTCGGCCCCGAGCGGCTGTACGACGAGATCGAGGCCGTCGCCGGAGACCGGACGATGGGCACCGTCGCGGGCGACGTGCGCAAGGCCGTGCCCGACCTGGCAGGGTCGCCGTTCCCCGCTCCGCTGGCGCTCAACGTGGTGCCGTGGGCGGGCTCCCTCAAGGACGGCGGCTGGTCGTCGGAGGAGCTCAAGGTCCGCAACGAGTCGCGCAAGATCCTCGGCATCCCCGATCTCAAGGTGTCGGCGACCTGCGTCCGCGTCCCGGTCGTGACCACCCACTCTCTGGCCGTCCACGCGACGTTCGAGAAGGAGGTCACGGTCGAGGGAGCCCGTTCGGTCCTCGAGGCCGCGCCGACCGTGGTGGTGCTCGACGATCCGGCGAACGGCGTCTTCCCGACTCCCGCCGATGTCGTGGGGACCGACCCGACCTACGTCGGCCGGATCCGTCAGGCGCTCGACTTCCCGAACACCCTGGACCTGTTCGTGTGCGGTGACAACCTCCGCAAGGGCGCAGCCCTCAACACAGCCGAAATCGCCGCCCTGGTAGCCACCGAATTCTCGGCGTGATCATGCACAAGTTCGTGCGCGGTGGGTGTGACCTGCACACCCCCCGCGCGTGATCATGCATAGGTTCGGAGAGATTGCGCCTGACCTGCGGCGACATCGGCCGTGATCATGCACAGGTTCGGCCGGTGAGTGGTTGACCTGCGCGAACGCGATCCGTGATCATGCATAGGTTCGTGGATTGCCTGGATGGCCTGGGGAAATGCCCCGCGTGATCATGCACGCTTTCCTGGATGCTTGCGCGGATCAGGGTGAATGTCGTGCGCGATCATGCACGCTCCTGGGTTGGTGATGCGTGCGAGATCTGATTGTGCGCGCTCGGGCCGTACGGGCGCCTTGAGGCGCCGTCAGTGCATGATCACGGAGCGTGTGTGCCCAGCTCGGGTGGGCATTCGCCGAATCTGTGCATGATCACGCTCGTCGTCTTGCCTGGTCGGCTCAGTGATAGGCGAACCTGTGCATGATCACGAATTGTGTTTGTGCAGCGTACGAGCACAATCCCCGAACCTGTGCATGATCACGGCGGGTTGGTTGGGGGGTTAGTGGAAGAGGATGTCCCAGTGGGTGGGTTCGTCGGCGTAGACGTCTGGGTCTGAGGGGGGACCGGGGGCCGGGGGCGGGCGGTAGAGGTCGGCTCCGTCTCCTCTGACCTTCCAGAAGCGGTACGTCTTGGTGATGTAGGAGTCGACGCACGCGTTGTGCGCGATGTCGACCTTGAAGCCGTTCCTGTGGCTGAAATAGCCCCCCGCGTGGCCCTTCTCCGTCCCTCCGGTCACGATGATCGGGCATCCGCTCGAGCGCTTCAGATCGATGGCCTGCATGAGCGTGCCGTACCTGATGTCGTCCAGTGACGTGCAGGTGCGCCGGTCGGCGTCCACGCAGTGCCCGCTCGACTTCCAGCCGAGGCCGGCGGACAGGAGGTCGTGCATGGCCTCCGCCTGATCCATCCGCACGGCCGTGACGGAGGTGTCCCAGGTCCGGATCGTCGCGCTGAACGTGCCCACCAGCGGCTCGGCGACGGCCGGTGGATCGGCTCCGAGAGGCAGTGACGGAGGTTGCGGCGCCTCGGCGGTCGACCGGGGGGCGCCCGCCGCGAGAGGCACCGAGCTGGCCTGGGGCGCCGGCGTTCGAGAAACAGGTGTGGCCTCACTCGGTCGTGCGAGCAGCAGCAGCGCGAAGGTGCATGCCGCACCTGCCAGGACCGACCATGACGGATGTATGCCCATGTGCTCCCCGATGGCTGTTCGCCTGTTCGTGGCGGGGGAGTTCGCCATGGTGATCGATGCCACGTTCCGCGCGCGATCATTCCTGCCAGGGGCCGGAATTTGCCGGCGACCGTCGATCATGTGGATGGTCCATGACCGGACACGGGTGAAAGCCGTACAGTGACGAAGTGGCCGAGAAGACACGCCAGCTGATCGTCGATACGGCCCTTCGGCTGTTCAAGGAGCGCGGTTTCGAGGCGACGACCATGCGTGCGATCGCCGCAGAAGCCGGCATATCCGTGGGAAACGCCTACTACTACTTCGCGTCCAAGGAACAGCTCATCCAGGCCTACTACGACCGGGCCCAGGCGGAACACGAGGCGGCCTGCTGCGAGGTGCTGGCGGCTGAACAGTCGTTCGCCGGACGGCTCGGCGGCGTGCTCCGGGAATGGGTGCGGATCTCGGAGCCCTACCACGAGTTCGCCGTGAAGTTCTTCAAGCACGCGGCCGAGCCCACCAACCCGCTGAGCCCCTTCAGCCCGGAGTCGGCGCCCGCGCGCGAGTCGGCGATCGGCATCTACCGCCAGGTGGTCGACGGGTCGGAGAACCGCATCGACTCGGCGCTGGGCGAAGAGTTGCCCGAGTTGCTCTGGTTGTTGTCGATGGGCATCGTGCTCTTCTGGGTCCACGACACCTCGCCCGAGTGCGAGCGCACCTACCGGCTGATCGACCGTACGGTCTCCCTGGTGGACAGGCTCGTCGCCTTGTCGTACCTGCCCGGTATCCGGGGGGTGACCAGGGACTTCATCGACGTTGTCCGAGAGCTGCGGGCATGATCCTCCAGGCATACCGGCCGGTTGGTAAGGTCGGGTGAAAACGACTCGGTAAAGAGGTGGCCGTGGACCGCTGGGGCATCACGATTCCTTTCTTCGACGAGACGCTGAACGAGTCCAGGTCCCTCATCGCGGAGTTGCCCGAGCTGGGTTACACCGACGCGTGGTCGGCCGAGGTGAACGGCGCCGACGGATTCGTCCCGCTCGCCCTGGCCGCGGAATGGGCGCCCGCCCTCCGCCTGGGCAGTGCCATCGTGCCGGTGTCGACGCGAGGACCCGGCCTGCTCGCCATGTCCGCGGCGACGATCGCCGATCTGGCACCCGGGCGGTTCGTCCTCGGAATCGGGGCGTCGTCGCCCGCGATCGTGGAGCGCTGGAACGCCGGCGTGTTCGCCAAGCCATACGCGCGGACCCGTGACACGCTGCGGTTCCTGCGTGCCGCGCTGGCGGGGGAGAAGGTCTCCGAGCGCTACGAGACCTTCGAGGTGAAGGGATTCCGGCTCGAGCGGGCGCCGGCGGTGCCACCGAAGATCGTGCTGGCCGCGCTGCGTCCCGGCATGTTGCGCCTGGCCGCCCGGGAGGCGGACGGCGCGATCACCAATTGGGTCTCGCCCCAGGACGTACGGAAGGTCCGGGCCGAGCTCGGAGAGCGGACCGAGCTGATCGCGCGCCTGTTCGTGATGGTCAGCGAGGATGCCGCCAGAGTGCGGGAGGTCGCACGGCGCATGCTCGCGGGCTACCTCACCGTCCCGGTGTACGCCGCCTTCCACGAATGGCTCGGCAGGGGCGAGGTGTTGCGGCCGATGCACGAAGCGTGGGCGGCCGGTGACCGGCAGGCCGCGGTGAAGGCGATCCCCGACGAGGTCGTCGACGACCTGATCGTGCACGGCGACGCGGCCACCTGCCGGGCCCGCATCAGGGAGTATGTGGCCAACGGCCTGGACACCCCCGTCCTCGCGCCGCTTTCCGGTGGAGACGTCCCGCTCGACCAGGCGGTACGGGAACTGGCCCCGACGCTGGAGTAGCGCACCACCGCTGGAGAGCCACACGTGAGCCCCGATCCGGGGACCCCGACGAGACAGGGAGGCAGGGATGCGGAGGATCTCGGCCCTCCTGGTGGCGGTGGGCGTCGCGATGACCGCGTGCTCGCCGCCCGCTCCCGAACGGCCGGAGGCCTCACCCGTGCAGGCGACGCGATCCGTCGCGGGCCGGCCGTCCACAGGCTGTGGAAAACCGCCGCCCACCGGCGGCAGAAACCAGGTGACCGTCCACGGGACGCGGCTCGACTACCTGCTGAGCATGCCTGCGGGCTTCACCAACACGGCGCCGGCGCCCGTCATCCTCGACTTCCACGGGCTGGGAAGCGACGCGGCGCAGGAGAACGCCTACACACGCCTGTCGATCGCCGGAGCGAACCTGGGCTATGTCGTCGTGACCCCCGAGACCGCGTCCGGCCTGGCGGGCTGGATCATCCCAGGCTTCGGCGGGGCCGCCGGGGCCCGGCCGGGTGACCAGGAGATCGAGGTGAAGGCGGCCGCGGCGCTGCTCGACCACATCGAGGCGAGCCTGTGCGTCGACCGTACGCGGGAGTTCGCCGCCGGGATGTCGAACGGCGCGGGGATGGCCGCCGCGCTCGTCTGCGGCCTCCATGGACGGCTCGCGGCGGTCGCGCCGGTCAGCGGCATCACGATCGCGAGGCCCTGTGCCCGCCCCACTCCCACCACGATCATCACCTTCCACGGGACGGCCGATCGGGTCGTGCCGTTCGACGGCGGGCAGGTGGGCCTGCCCACCCGGATCGGCGGCGTCGAGGTGCCCGCGTGGCTGCGGGAGGCGCGCCTGCCGTCGTTCGACACGACCGTCGACCGCTGGACCGCGTCGATGGGCTGCGGCCAGGCAACGCGGAGCGAGCCCGCCGGTGACGCCGTCCTGCGGACGTTCCGCTGCGCCGGCGGCGCGACCGTCGAGGCGTACGTCGTCGAGGGCGGCGGTCACACCTGGCCCGGGGGCATTCCGCTGGCGAGTCTCGGGAAGACCACGCGTCTCGACGCGACCGGGCTCATCCTGCAAACCTTCACCCGGCATCCCGCGAAGCGCTAGGCCTGCGGAAGCCGTGCGAACCCGGCATCCCGCGAAGCGCCGGGCCTGCGGAACCGCGCGAACACCCGCGACGTTAAAGGGATGGCAAAGGGGGCAGTTCATCTCCTGGAGGTGGCGGCATGGCGAAGGCGGGACGTGCGGCGGCGACGTGGCGCGCGTATCAGGAGGTGTCCCGGCCCGGTTCGCCCGGCCTGATGACGCGGGTCAGGGCGCTGCCCAGGATGATCCGCGGTTCGATGAGGGGCGACTACCCCGGGCTCTCCCGGAGCAAGCTGGGCATGCTCGGCCTGGCGGTGGCCTACATCATCTCCCCGGTCGACGCGATCCCCGACTTCTTCATCGGCATCGGCATCGTGGACGACTTCGGCGTCTTCCTCTGGCTGATGACCTCGCTGCTCGGCGCGAGCGGTCAGTACGTCCAGTGGGAGAGGAGCCGCATGTCCAGGGCCGGCGGCACGCCCCAGGGCGGCGTGCACGGCCAGAGCGTGCATGGCCAGAGCGTGCACGGTCAGGGACTGCCTGGCCAGAGTCTGCCTGGCCACGGCATGCCCGACCAGGGACTGCCCGGCCACGGTGTGCCCGCCCAGGAGACGACCAAGGGGAAGGGCCGCCGGGGGGTCCGCTAAAACCCACTTTCCGGGTCGGGTATTCTCGTAAACCTCGCTATTGGTGCATTTGCGGCATCGGTGGCGAGAGTTGCCCGCCCCCGATCGAAGTGAGCCGTTCCCGCCATGCCCGCACTCGCCTCGGCATCCACCATCGAATCCGCGCGTGCCGGCTGGGACGCCTGGCGAGCCTCCAGGCTCGCCTCGGTGACCGCGCCCACGGGCAACCTGGCTCTGGTCGAGACCCGCTGGCTGCCGCCCGGTACGGAGGTCTCCCTCGAGGAGGCGCTCGACGGGCGGCCGGACAGCGTGACGGCCACGCGACTGAAGCGCAGGCACATCGGGACCGGCGAGCCCGAGCAGGGCGTCCGCCTCTGGGACGCGGACTCCCCGGCGATCCGCCACTTCGACACCGTCGACGTCTTCCCGTTCGCGCCCGAATGGGTGATCGAGGCGACCTTCACGCCGGTGTCCGAGGCGCGCGCGGTGCCCTTCGAGCACATCCGCGACAACGGCGGCACCCGTGACCTGGTGGTCCCCGGCGACATCACCTTCACTCTGAACGGCGCCTTCCACAACCTGAGCGCCTTCGACGACGACGGGACGTTGCTGCTGGTCTTCGGCGATCCGACCAACGGGCGGGTCACCTACGGAGGCGGCCGGTTCCTCCAGGTGCCCAGAGAACCGGGAGCCGACACGGTCGTCCTCGACTTCAACCAGGCCTACGTGCCTCCGTGTGGCTTCTCGATCCATTACAACTGTCCCCTTCCCCCGGCACAGAACCGCTTCGACGTTCCCGTCGAGGCCGGCGAGAAGCTCCCCGTCTTCACCGGTGGCTTCCTTCCGCACTGAGGAAGACCGCCCCCGCATTTCCTCGCACCACCCGCACGGCAGGCGGCCGCACGGCCGCCACCAGGAGAAACAGTGAACAGGAAGACGACGTCGCTCATCGGCGCCGCCGCGGCGCTCGCCCTCGCCCTCACCGCCTGCGGCGGGACGGGCTCGACGAGTTCCAGTAGTGGCGGCGCGACCGCCGGCGCGTACGACAAGGACGCGACGATTCAGGTCGGGTCCCTCTACGAGCCGCAGAACCTCGACAACACCGAGGGCGGAGGACAGGGCGTCACCGAGGCGTTCAACGGGAACGTCTACGAGGGCCTGTTCCGGCTGACCGACGACGGCAAGGTCGACAACCTCCTCGCGCAGGACTACAAGGTCGGCTCGGACGGCCTCACCTACACCTTCACCCTGCGCGACGGCGTGAAGTTCCACTCCGGCAAGGCGCTGACGTCGGCCGACGTGAAGTACAGCATCGAGAAGGTCATCGCGCCCGACTCGCAGTCGGCCCGCAAGAGCAGCTTCGCCGGGATCAAGAAGATCGAGACCCCGGACGACCACACGGTCACCGTCACGCTGGCGAGCAAGTCGATCTCGTTCGTCTACAACCTCAGCTACGTCTGGATCATCAACGACCAGGCGAAGAGCCTCACGACCTCGGAGGACGGCACCGGGCCGTACAAGCTGGGGACGTGGAAGCGCGGCTCCACGCTGAGCCTGGACCGGTTCGCGGGCTACTGGGGCACGGCGCCGGCCAACAAGCAGGTCGTGTTCCACTACTTCACCGACGCGACCGCGCTCAACAACGCCCTGCTGACCGACGCCGTCGACGTCGTGACCAGCGAGCAGAGCCCCGACGCGCTGGCCCAGTTCAGCGGCAACCAGAACTACAAGGTCAACAACGGGCACTCGACGACCAAGCTCCTGCTCGCCTTCAACGACAGGAAGGCGCCGTTCGACAAGCCGCTCGTCCGCAAGGCGATCACCTCGGCGATCGACAACAAGAAGCTGCTCGACTCCATCTGGGGCGAGTACGGCACTCTGATCGGGTCGATGGTTCCGCCCACCGACCCGTGGTACGAGGACCTGACGAAGGTCAATCCGTACGACCTGACCCTCGCCAAGAAGGAACTGACCGACGCGGGCTACCCCAACGGGTTCGAGTTCACCCTCGACACCCCGAACTACGACCCGCACCCCACGGCGGCGACGTTCATCAAGTCGGAGCTGGCCAAGGTCGGGATCACGGTGAAGATCAACATCATCACCGCCGACCAGTGGTACACGAAGGTCTACAAGAACCGGGACTTCGCCGCCACGATGCAGGAGCACGTCAACGATCGCGACGTCGTCTGGTACGGCGATCCCGACTTCTACTGGGGATACGACAACCCCCAGGTGACCGATTGGGTGAAGCAGGCGGAGGAGTCGGACACCGCCGACCAGCAGACGGCCCTGCTCAAGAAGGTCAACGAGCAGATCGCCGCCGACGCGGCCAGCGACTGGCTCTACCTCTATCCGCAGATCGTCGTGGCGTCCTCGTCGCTGTCGGGCTACCCGCTCAACGGGCTCAACTCGCAGTTCTACGCCTACGGCATCAAGAAGAGCGCCTGACGATCCCGCCCCGGCCGCCGTCCCGTACGGCAGGCCGGGGCGGGCCCGTCACCGCCCGCACCACGATCGGACCTCCATGACCGCCTACCTGTTGCGCCGGACGGCGTTCCTCGTCGTCTCGTTGTTGCTGGCGGCGGCGGTGTTGTTCCTTTTGCTCCGGCTCCTGCCGGGCGATCCGGCGAACTCGCTGCTCTCCGTGGGCGCCACTCCGGACCAGATCGAGGCCGCCCGCCACCAGATCGGCACCGATCGCCCGCTGCCGGAGCAGTTCGTCTCCTGGTTGGGGCAACTGGCCACCTTCGACCTGGGCGAGTCGTTCGTGAGCACGCTCCCGGTGGGCCCGGAGATCGCCGCGCGACTCGTCGTCACGGTCCCCCTGACCCTGCTGTCCTTCGTGCTCGCCGTCGTCGTGGCCGTGCCGGTCGGGTTCGTCGCCGCGCACAAGGCGAACACCTGGTACGGCTCGATCCTCAGCGGGGTGTCGCAACTGGGGATCGCCGTACCGGTCTTCTGGGTCGGGATGTTGCTGATCACCGTGTTCTCGCTCTCCCTCCGGGTGTTGCCGGCCGGGGGGTTCCCCCAGGACGACTGGGCCGACCCGGTGAAGGCGCTCACCTCGCTGACGCTGCCGGTCGTCACGGTCGCGCTGGTCATGTCGGCCTCGCTGATCCGCTACGTGCGCTCGGCCACGCTGGACGTGCTCGGCAGCGACTATCTGCGGACCTCCCGGGCGCTCGGTTCCTCCTTCGCCCGGGCGATGTGGCGCCACGGCCTGCGCAACGCGGTCGTGCCCGTCATCTCGATCCTGGGCATCGAATTGGCGAGCACCTTCCTGGGAGCGGTGGTCGTGGAGAGCGTCTTCGCCCTGCCGGGGCTCGGCGGCATGCTGGTGAAGGGGCTGGCCCAGCATGACTATCCGGTCATCCAGGGCATCCTGTTCGTCAGCACGCTCGTGGTGCTGGTCATCGGGTTCGTCGCCGACCTCGTCCAGCGCCTCATCGACCCGAGGCTGCGCCACTCCCTCGCCAGGAACGCCCGATGAGCGTCGAGCAGGCCGTCATCGGCGCCCCCGAGGAAGACGGCGCGAAGACCACGCCTCGCCACGTGTCCAGATCCGTGACGCTCACGATCGGCTGCGTGCTCGTCGGCGTGATCGTGCTCGTCGCGGTCGTCTCGCTGTTCTGGGTGCCGTTCGCCCCTGAGGACACCTCGGGCCGACGGCTCATGCCTCCCGGCCTGCCGCACCTGCTCGGGACCGACAAGCTCGGGCGCGACCTGCTGACCCAGCTGATGATCGGCGCGCGGATCGCCCTCGCGGCGGGGGCGGGATCGGTCCTGCTCGGCGGCGTCATCGGGATCGCCGCGGGACTGGCGGCCGGGTTCGCCACCCGGTGGCTGGACGACGTCGTCTCGGCGCTCCTGGACATCCTCATCGCGTTCCCCACGCTGCTGCTGGCGATGCTCGTCGCCGCGACGCAGGCGGCGTCCCTCACTTCGGCGATCGTGGCGATCGGGCTGGCCATGTCGGCGATCGTCGCCCGGCTGACCCGCGTGCTCGTCAAGCGTGTGCTCGCCCAGGACTTCATCACGGCCTCGCGCACGTCGGGGACGTCCTGGCCGCGCGTGGTCATCGAGCACGTGCTGCCGAACATCTGGCCCACGCTGTCGGTCAATCTGGCGCTCCAGTTCGGCCTGGCCGTACTCGCCGAGGCGAGCCTGTCCTACCTGGGGCTCGGCGCTCCGCCGCCGAACGCGTCCTGGGGCCGCATGTTGCAGGAGGCGCAGGCGAGCGTCTTCATCGCCCCGGTCGGCGTGATCGCCCCCGGCGTCCTCATCGTCGTGCTCGTCATCGGGGTGAACCTGATCGCGGACGGCTTCCGCGACGTGGCCGACCCCACCAGGAGGAGGCGCCGATGAGCCTGCTGGAGGTCGCCGGGTTGCGCGTGCGCCCGGGGGACGGCCGTGACCTGATCTCGGACCTGTCCTTCACGGTGGACGCGGGCGGGCGGTTCGGCCTGATCGGGGAGTCGGGGTCGGGGAAGTCGCTGACGGCTCTGACGATCATGGGCCTCCTGCCGCCGGGGATGACCGCGTCGGGCAGCGTGACCCTCGACGTCCCCGGCATGGGCCGGACGGAGATCGTCGGAGCGGGCGAGCGGCGGCTGAACCGTCTGCGCGGACGGGCCGCGAGCGTGGTCTTCCAGGAGCCGCTCACGGCCCTGGATCCGCTGATGAGGATCGGCCACCAGGTGGCCGGGCCGCTCAGGCGCATCCAGGGGCTGCGCGGCCGGGCTCTGCGGGAGGCCGTCACGGCCGCGCTCGAGGAGGTGCGGCTGGCCGAGCCCGGCCGGATCGCGAAGGCGTACCCGCATGAGATCTCCGGCGGCCAGCGTCAGCGGGTGGCGATCGCCATGGCGATCGCCTGCCGCCCCGCGCTGCTGATCGCCGACGAGCCGACCACTGCCCTCGACGTGACGGTGCAGGCCGAGGTCCTCGCCCTGCTCGACGGGCTGGTCTCCGCCCACTCGATGGCGCTGCTGTTCATCAGCCACGACCTGGCGGTCGTCTCGGGGATCACCGACCACGTCCTCATCCTCAAGGACGGCGTCGCGGTGGAGTCGGGCGCCGTCCTCGACGTCGTGAACGGGCCACGTCACCCGTACGCCCGGGAGTTGGTGGACAGCGCGAGGGAACTCGACGCCGCGCTGGACGGGCTGAACGCGACGGACGGGGGGACACGATGACCCCGATCATCGAGGCCCGGGAGGTGGGCTTCGCCTATCGACGGTCGGCCGCCGTGCTCACGGACGTGTCGGTCGGCATCACGCCCGGGAGGGGCGTGGCCCTGGTCGGCGAGTCGGGGGCCGGCAAGACCACGTTGTTGCGCCTGCTGCTCGGGCTGACGCGCCCGACCGCCGGGCGGATCCTCTTCGACGGCACGGCGCTCGAACTCGGCGACAGGGCACGGATGCGGAGCTTCCGGCGCGGCGTCCAGACGGTCTTCCAGGACCCCTACTCCTCGCTCGACCCGCGTCAGAGCGTCGCGAGGATCGTCTCCGAGCCGCTCCGCTCGCTCGGCCTGCTGAAGGATCTGCCGCGCCCGGCCAGGAGGGCCGCGGCCGGTGAGCGCGTCGCCGCCGCGCTCCATGCGGTCGGGTTGCCCGGGGACGCCGCGGGCCGATATCCCCACGAGTTCTCCGGGGGGCAGCGGCAGCGGGTCGCCATCGCGCGCGCCATCGTGTGCGAGCCGCGTGTCCTGCTGGCGGACGAGCCGGTCAGCGCGCTCGACGTCTCGACGCGTGTGCGCATCGTCGACCTGCTGGCCGAGTTGCGGGAGACCCGTGGTCTGACGGTCGTGATGGTGTCGCACGACCTCGCCGTGGTGGCGGCGTTGTGCCCGCAGGTGGCCGTGCTGGAGCGGGGACGCGTCGTGGAGCAGGGCGACACCGCCGCCGTGCTCGGCTCTCCCCGCCACCCCTACACGCGGCGGCTGGTCCGGAGCGTGCCCCGGCTGCCCGCCAGGCCCTCCCAGAGCTCCTAGAGCTCCTCCATCCGGAGCCAGGCCCGGGACGGCAGGGGATGCCCGAACAGGCGTGCGGCGTTGCCGTACGCCACCCTGGCGACGTCGGCGGGGGGCAGGATGCCGAGGTTCTGGGCCACCGTCTTCTGAGTGTCGGGCCAGGTGGACTCGGCGCGGGGATAACCGCTCTCCAGCAGGACGTGCTCCATGCCGACCGCCATCCGAACGCCGCCGAGCGCGTTGTCGTCGAGCGTCCCGAAGAAGAAGTTGCGCCGGAGCACCTCGCTGGGCTTGAGGCCGCCCTCCCAGGTCGTCTCGGCCGCGACCGGATGGTCGAGCGCGTAGTCGGCCCGCTCGGACAACATCGGCAGCCAGCCGACGCCCCCCTCCGCGATCAGGATGCGCAGGCCGGGGAAGCGCAGGGGCACGCCGGACCAGAGCCAGTCGGCGCAGGCGAACATCGCGCTCGCCGGGATCAGTGTCGTGATCGCCTCGATCGGGGTGTCCGGCGAGGGCACCGGCGCCCAGGACGACCCGCCCGTGTGGAGGCAGACGACCGTGCCGGTCTCCTCGCAGGCCGCGAAGAACGGGTCCCAGTGGCCGCTGTGGATCGACGGGAGCCGCAACCGGGTGGGGAACTCGGGGAACACCACGGCCTTGAACCCGCGTGCGGCGTTGGCCTTGATCTCCTTGGCTGCGATCTCCGGGTCGGGCAGCCAGGGGAGCTGAAGCGCGATCATGCGCTCGGGGTAGGTCCCGGCCCAGACGTCCACGTGCCAGTCGTTCCAGGCCTTGACGAGGGCCAGGCCGAGGTCCTGGTCGCGGGTCCTGGCGAAGGGCATGCCCGCCTGGGTCGCCAGCATCCCGGGGAAGGACAGGGCCGCCCAGATCCCGGCGCGGTCCATGTCCGCGACGCGCGCCTCGATGTCGTAGCAGCCCGGGCGCATGTCCTCGAAGCGGACGGGGTCGAGCGTCCACTGCTCCTTGGGCAGGCCGGCGCCCACGTCGAGCCCTGCGCAGGGGTAGGTCGCCCCGCCGTACCGCCACACCTGGTGACCCGCGTCCGTCTCGACGACCTTGGGCGCGAGGTCCTTGTACTTGTCGGGTAGCCGGTCCTCGAAGAGATCGGCCGGCTCGATGAGATGATCATCGGCCGATATGATCACGTAGTTCCGCTTCCTCGGCTCCGGGTCGGTGTCGGTTTGCGGCGTAGTCACGGTAGTAAACCGTAAGGCCATGGGATAACACCGAACAAGCTGCAAGGTCTCCGGTTGGTATCCGTTCGTTCACCCGGCGATGTCCTCATGCCCCCACCTGGGCGGTCACCGTACGGCACGGGCCGGTCCGGGGTAGTCGATCACGAGGCCGCCGGCGTCGCAGTCAAGGGCTCCGTCAAGGTGGTCGGCGCATACCGCCGTGCCCGTCGCCGCCAATCCTTCGGCGAAGTCGACTTCCGCGTAATCGGCGCCTGCGTCTTTCATCCAGACGAGGGAGCGCATCGGGCCTCCGAAACTCGGGGAGAGTGCCTCTCCGTCCAACCCTACGGAGTCGGGGCGCCCTCGCGGGCGGGATCGTCGGCGGCGGCCTGCAGGTCGTGTGCCTCGCGGCGCATCAGCAGGGCCCACCCGCCCACGGCCACGCCGATGAACAACCACCACTGGACGGCGTAGGCGAGGTTGAGCCCGCCGCCCTCGCTCACGTCAGGCTGGGGGACCGGTTCGGGCGCCGTCGCCGTCTGCGGCGACTGCCCGGTCAGCTCGACGAAGCCCCCGAACAGCGGATCGGGCAGCGACTTGCCGATGTCGGCCGTGTTGATGAGCAGGACCTGACCGGCGGGCAGTCCGGCGCGGTTCCTGATGCCGCTGGAGTCCTCGGTCTCGGTGGGCCTCAGCCGTCCCGTGACCGTGACGTCGCCGGGCGGCGGAGGGGGCACCTCGGGAGGCGCGTCGGCGGTCGCCCCCGCCTTCACCCAGCCCCGGTTCACCAGGACGGTTCCCTGGGGGGTCACGAGAGGCGTGATCACGTAGAAGCCCAGGACGCTGTTCTGGGTTCGCCGCCTCACCACCAGTTCGTGGGCGGTGTCGTAGTGCCCGGCGGCGGTGACCGAGCGGTACTTCACCGTGTTCGGGACGGCTCCGCCCACCCGGTCCAGGGTCGCCAGGGGCACCGCCGCGCTGTTCAGGTTGGCGGTGATCAGGTCGCCGGCGGCTGATTTCTCCTCGAACCGTCCGTACTGCCATCGGCCGAGGAAGACGAAGGCGGGGATGAGCACCAGCACGAGCACGTGAAGCCCGAGCCAGCGCGGTGTGAGGAGGAACCGGTACACGTGACCAGCGTAGGCAGCCCGCCGCGCGGTCCCGCCCTCAGCCCGGGTCGGGCCCCTCGGCGGATCGCCTCTAGGCGGAGCGGAGCCGGAGGCCTGGGCCCGGCCGTGCGGTGGCCTCGCGCGCGCCGCCGACCTCGTGTCCCTTGGCGCACTGCAGTCTGACCTCGACGGGTTCGCCGCAGTCGCGGTGTGTGACGACGACCGCGGGGCCCTCCGGGTCGGCGACGTAGCGGTCGCCCCACTGGGTCAGCGCGATCATGATCGGGTAGAGGTCGAGGCCCTTCTGGGTGAGCCGGTACTCGTCGCGCTGCCGCTGCCCGGGCTCCTGGTAGGGCTCCTTCCGCAGCAGGCCCTCAGTGACGAGCCCGGCGAGCCGGGCGCTGAGCACCTGCCGGGGCGCGCCGGTTCGGGCCTGGAGGTCGGCGAATCTCCGGACCCCGTTGAAGGCCTCGCGCAGGACCAGCAGCGTCCACTTCTCGCCGATGACGGCGAGCGTCCGCTCGATCGAGCAGTTGTCCACTCGAATGTGCTGCATGTCACGCATCGTAATTCCACTGCCTTCCCGTCATCTAAGTCTACTTGGAAGACCCAGATGGCGACCCTCCGGTATCCGCGGCCCACGCGGCCGTTCGGGGCGGAGGGCGGGGTGTCGGGGAAGTCTGATGACTGCGACAATGGCAGGGGTCGCGCGGCGGGTCGAGACCCGAAATCCCGACCACATTTGCAGAATAAGGTTCTGTTAGGTCACCATTGACCCTGTGAAGAGCGCGAAGCACGGCCGGGACGGCCGCACCAGGATCATCGAGGGTGCGCTGCGCAGGTTCAGCCAGGACGGTGTGTCCGCCACGACGCTCGCCAGCCTCCGCGAGGAGAGCGGCGTCAGCGTGGGAAGTTTCTACCACCACTTCGCGAGCAAGGAACACGTCTTCGGGGTGCTGTACGCCGAGATCCTCCAGGCGTACCAGGAGGCTTTCATCGGCGAACTGACCCGTCACGACGACGCCCGGAGCGGGATCGAGGCCATCGTCGCGCTCCACATGGCCTGGTGCGGCGATCATCCGGAGCGGGCGCGGCTGCTGATCAGCGAGCGGCCGCCCAAGCGTGAGGAACCGGGCGGCCCGGAGGTCAACGACGCGCGGCGGGCGTTCTTCCGTCAGGTCGCCGACTGGTGGAGGCCCCACATGAAGGAGGGGCTCCTCCAGCCGGTCCACCCGACGATGTGTTACGTCCTGTGGCTCGGGCCGGCCCAGGAGATGTGCCGCCTGTGGTTCGCGGGAGCCCACCAGCCCACGGACGAAGAGATCCGCGGGCTCGGCGAGGCGGCCTGGAACAGCCTCCGGATGACCTGACGGCCGGACCACCCCGAAGTGATGCCGGTGGTGACCGGATATCGTCTCGATTGTGGTATTTGGACATGATCTCGGACGGCCACGGGCGCTCGTCCTGGCCGAACTTCCCGAGCGTGCCCTCGCCCACCTACGTGAGATCGCCGACATCGTGGAGGAATCCGGAGGCGCGGGCCGGCCGGGCCGCGGGTTCGCCGGCGAGGACCTGGCCGACCTGATCGTCGCGTCGGAGGCGTCGATCCTGGTCGTCGCGGGAGACGAGGTGACGGCCCCGGTGCTGGACCTGCCGCTGACCGTCGTCGCCTGCGTCGGGACGGCGGCCGGAGTGGACCTGCGCCTGGCCGAGCGGCGCGGCGTCCCCGTCCTGTGGGCCCCGGAGCGCGACGCGGACGCGGTGGCCGAGCTGACCATCGGCCTGTTGTTCGCCGTGAGCAGGCACATCGCCGCCGCCGACAGGGAGATCCGGAGCGGCGAGGTCTTCAGGGGCGGCGTGACCCCCCGTCACCGGCTCCGCGGCCGGCGGATGGCGGGCTGCACGTTCGGCATCGTCGGCCTGGGCCGGGTCGGCCGGGCCGTGCGGTGGCGGGCGGAAGGGCTGGGGATGCGGGTCATCGCCGCCGACCCCTTCATGCCGGAGGCCACCCACGACCTGCGGGACCTGCTGCGCGAGGCCGATGTCGTGTCCCTGCACGTCCCCGTCACGGGGGAGACGCGGACCTTCATCGGCCCCAGCGAGTTCGCCCTGATGAAGAAGGGCGCCATCTATCTGAACACCTCGACGGCGGCCGTCAACGACCTGGCCGCGCTGGTCGACGCGCTCCACTGGGGGCACCTGGGCGGTGCGGGCCTCGACCACTTCGAGCGGGAATGGCTGGAGCCGGGGCACCCGATCATGCGCCTGCCGAACGTCGTGCTGACGCCGCACCTCGGCGAGGCCACCGACGAGACCGAGCTCAGTCAGGCCGAGTTGCTGGTCGACGACATCGCCAGGCTGCTGCGCGGGGAGGCGCCGCTGCACGCCTGCTGGCCGGCGATGGGCTGATGCGGCCGCGATAGATTTCTTTCCGTGCTTCCCCCATCTGACCTGGTCCTGCGGCTCCGCGACGGGTTCGCCGAGGCCGGTTACACGATCGACGGTGTGCGCGAGCGGCTCGGCGACGTGGCCGCGGGCGCACTGGCACGTGAGGAGACCGTCCCCGCCCTGCGGGCCACGAGGGACGGCGATTCGCTCGCCACGCTCATCCGGCTGTGGTGGCTCGGCGCGCCGGTCGAGGCGTCAGCGGCGGAATCGGCGGGCTTGCCGCTGGACGGCCTGGCCGAGGCGGGCCTGATCGTACGGCTGGGCGACACCGTGCGCGCCGGAGTCCACCTGCAGCCGTGGGACACCGGCACCGGCGACCTCGCCTGGGTCGTCTCCGACCGGAAGGTCAGGCCGGGGGATCCGGCGCTGCGGCCCGACCACGTCGTCGGGGCGGGCGGCGCCTCGGCCAACCTCGCCCAGTTCGCGGCCGGCGGGCGTGCCGGCAGGGCGCTCGACCTCGGCACCGGATGCGGCGTGCAGGTGCTGCACCTCGCCGGACGGGCCGACGAGATCGTCGCGACCGACGTGAACGGCAGGGCCCTCGAGCTGGCCCGGCTGAGCTGGCTGCTGTCCGGCGTCTGCGGGGTCGACGCCCGTGAGGGCTCGATGTACGACCCGGTCGACGGGGAGCTGTTCGACCTCGTCGTCTCGAACCCGCCTTTCGTGATCTCGCCGGCGGGCCGGTTCTCCTATCGCGAGTCGGGTTTCCAGGGCGACGACTTCTGCCGTGATCTCGTCCGGCGCACGCCCCGCCACCTCGCCCAGGACGGCCATGGCCGGTTCCTGGCCAACTGGCTGCACGTCAAAGGGGAGGACTGGCGCGACAGGGTGGGCGGCTGGCTGACCGAGACCGGCTGCGACGGCTGGGCCGTACAGCGTGACGTGCAGGATCCGGCCGAATACGTGGAGCTGTGGCTGCGCGACTCGGCCGAGCAGGGCACCGCGGCCTATCGGGAGCGCTACGACGAGTGGCTGTCGTGGTTCGAGTCGCTGGACGTCACCGGCATCGGCTTCGGCTGGATCGCCCTGCACGACTCGGGCTCGATGGACCCCGTGGTGCGGGTGGAGGAGCTGACCCATCGGGTCGAGCTTCCCGTGGGGGAGTACGTGGACGACGTGCTCGGCGCGATCGGGACCGGTCATCGGATCTCGGATGAGGACCTGCTCGACGCCTACCTCACGGTGGCCGGGGAGCTCGTCGAGGAGCGCACCGGGGTGCCGGGGGCCGAGGACCCGTCACGGATCGTCCTGCGGCAGACCCGGGGGCTGTGCCGTACGGCGACGGTCGGGACGGTGGAGGCGGCCCTCGCCGGAGCCTGCGACGGCGACCTGCCCGTACGGCCGCTGCTCGCCGCCATCGCGGAGATCATCGACGCCGACCCCGCCGAACTGCTGGAACGCGCGCCCGGTGCGCTGCGCACGCTCGTCGCCGAGGGCTTCCTCAGGGTTGCAAACACGCGTTGATCAGACGTTGACCACCGCGGCCGACTCTGGTGGTGGGCACGGGTCTGGGGGGCAACGAGATCCGGGCCAAGCCCGGCCGGTCGTCATGCGAGGCGGCTGGCCGTCACCGGGCGCTCCGGACACAACCGGGCCCCTGTCGTCCGGTGACGGTCGGACGACCGGCCGGGCGATCCCCCCACCCCCAGCGCGGGCTCCGGAACGGGCCCGCGCGGACGCCGGAAGCGGAGACCACGGTGATCAACCACATCCGGATGACGCGCTTGGACGACGACTTACGTCTCGACCTGGTCGAACTCCCGCAGGAGGATCCGGATGTCCTCGGCCTCCGGGGATCGGAGCCGGCTGAAGATGTCGAGGGCCTTGGTTAGCGCGTCCCTGCCGCGCGGCAACTCGCCCGCGCCGCGCAGGGCCTTCCCCAGCGCGGTCAGCGACTGCGCCTCGCCGTACGGGTGAGTGATCTCCCGGCTGACGATCAGCGCCTGCTCCGCGTGGCGCGCAGCCTCGGCGAACCGGCCCGCGGAGATGAAGGTCGCCGCGAGGCGGTAGCACACCCGCTGCTCCCAGACGCGCTGGTTGCTGGCGCGGAAGAAGGACAGGCACTCGGCGTGATGGACGACGGCCTCGTTGAGCCGGCCGACGTAGGACAGGACGATGCCGAGGTGATAGCGGGCGCGGGCGATCCCGGCGCCGCTCCCGATCTCGGTGAACATGGCGAGGCCGCGCTCGGAGACCGCGATGGCGTCGTCCGGGCGTCCCAGGCCGAGGTGGTCACGCGCCGAGTAGCTCAGGGCGAGGGCCTCACCCGCCGGGTTGCCGACCTGCCGGTAGACCGTGGTCGCGCGGTCGAACCATTCGAGGGCCTCGACGTGGCGGCGCTGCCGTCCGGCCACGACGGCCAGGGCGTTGCAGGTCTCCCCGAGCACGATGTGGTCCCCGGTCTCCTCGCCGATCGTCCGCGCGCCGAGGAAGCGGTGCTCGGCGTCGTCGAGCCGGTTCGCCCCGAAGAGCACACGGCCGAGCACGTACGCGCAGCGCATCTCGCTGTGGCGGTCGCCGACCCGCTGTGCGGCGGCCAGCATGAGCGCTCCCCGCTGCTCGAACTCGCGCTGGTTGGTCCCCGACTCCAGCAGCGGCTCCAAGGCGAGCAGCAGGTCGGCGGCGGGCAGCAGGCCGTCCGCCGAGCCGGCGGACTCCGCGGCGTGGCCGATGGCGGCGAACAGGTCCTCGGCCTCCGCCGACAACCAGGCCACCGCCTCGTCAGCCGACGCGAACGTGTGGCCCCGGACGCCGACGTCGACCAGGCTGTCGGCGATCGCGCTGCCCTCGTAGGCCAGGCGGTGCGCCGACCTGGAGGACGCCAGGTAGAACCCGAGAAGCCGCCGCAGGGCCAGTGTCCGCTCGGCCGGAGTGTCGGTCTCCTCGGCCTTGCGGCGCGCGAAGAGCTTGAGCAGGTCGTGGAAGCGATAGCGGCCGGGGGCCGGCGCCTCGAGCAGGCTGGCGTCGACGAGCGACTCGAGCAGGTCCTCGGCCTCGAACGGGCTGAGGTCGAGGACGGCCGCCGCGGCGAACACGGAGATGTCCGATCCGTTCGGCAACGACAGCAGGCGGAACGCGCGGGCCTGGTGGGGGTCGAGCTGGCCGTATCCCAGGGCGAAGGTGGCGGAGACCGCAAGGTTGCCGATCTTCATCTCGTCGAGCCTGCGGCGCTCGTCGGCCAGCCGGGGGACCAGGGACGCCACCGTCCAGGACGGGCGCGCCGCGAGCCGGGACGCCACGATCCGCACCGCCAGCGGCAGGAAGCCGCACGCGGCGACCACGTCCATGGCGGGGGCACGCTCCGCGGCCACCCGGTCGGGCCCCGCGACCGCAGACAGCAGCGAGAGCGCCTCGTCGGGCTCCATCACGTCGAGGTCGATGAGCCGGGCCGCGGGCAGGTCGGCCAGCTTGCCGCGGCCTGTCACGATCGCCGCGCAGCCGGTCGAGCCGGGCAGCAGGTGCTCGACCTGCTCGGCGTCGCGGGCGTTGTCGAGCAGCACCAGCATGCGGCGGTCGGCCAGCAGCGAGCGGAACAGCGCCGACCGCTCGGCCAGACCGTCGGGTATGACGTCGACCGGGATGCCGAGGGCGCGCAGGAAGGCCACCAGCGCGGTCTCGGGCGGCGTGGGCTCGTTGCCGTATCCCCGCAGGTCGGCGTAGAGCTGGCCGTCGGGGAACAGATCCTCGGCCAGGTGGGCCACGTGGACGGCGAGCGTGGTCTTGCCGACGCCGCCTATGCCGGACACCGCGGCGACCGGCACGCCCTCTCCGCCGCCGAGAAGCGTCAGCAGCCGGTTGACCAGGCTCTTGCGGCCGGTGAAGTCTGTGACGGCGGCGGGAAGCTGGGCGGGCTTGGGCATCTCGACGACCGGCTCCGCCTCGGCCTGGTCCTCTTCCGACGGCTCGGCCGGGGCCTGCCGTACGGGCTCGGCCGGTTTCGCGGGCGCCAGCGACGGGTCGGCCGCCAGGATGCGGCGGTGCAGGTCCGTCAGCTCGGTCCCCGGCTCGATGCCGAGCTCATCGATCAGCGCGTTCCGGGTGTCGGTGAAGACGGACAGCGCCTCCGCCTGCCGCCCGCACCGGTAGTAGGCGAGCATGAGCTGGGCCCGTAACCGCTCACGGAGCGGATGTTGCGCGGTGAGGGCGATCAGTTCCGACACCACGTCGGCGTGCCTGCCGAGCTCCAGGTCGAGCTCCATCAACGCCTCGACGGTGCCGATGCGGCGCTCGATGAGCCGGTCGCGCTGCTGCTCGGCGTACGGTCCGACCGCCCCGGCGAGCGGCTCGCCCGACCACAGCCCGAGCGCGCCGCGCAGGAGCTCGGCTGCGTGGCCGGCCTTCCCCGAACGGCGGGCGGCCTCGGCCGCTGAGGTCTCCCGCTGGAAGACGCCGAGGTCGAGCCACGCGGGCTCGACGCGCAGGGCGTAGCCGCGCCCGACGGAGGTGAGCAGCTCAGGGCGGGTGCGACGGGACCGGTCGGGCTCGAGGACCGTGCGAAGGCGCGAGACGTAGGTGCGCAGGGCGCCGAGCGCCCGCGGGGGAGCGTCCTCTCCCCAGACCGCGTCGATCAGCTCGCCCGGTGTGGCCGCCCTGCCCTCCCGGAGAAGCAGCATCGCGAGGATGGAGCGTTGCAAGGGCGTTCCCAGGTCGAGCTCGACGCCGTCACGCCAGGCGAGGACGGGTCCGAGCACGGCGAAGCGAAGGCCGTTCTCGGTGGCGTCACCTGGCATGTGCCCTTGTCTCCCAATAACAATTTTCCGTCCAAATGATAGATCCTGGAGGGCTTGTCCAATAGTGAGGGGGGCTCTCGTTAACCGAAGCGTTGATTCACCGTCAATCGGGCGTTGAGCCCTGATTGGGATGTTGTGACCGTGAGGCGGTGGCCCCTGCGGGGGCGGCCACCGCCTCACGCAGCTGATATGGAAGGGCGGATGTCGCCCGGGTGCGGCGCGGCCCGCCCCTTTCCAGCGGAGCCGCGCCGATTCGCAGGGCCGGAGATCAGGCCGCTTCCACTTCCTCTTCCACCTCTTGCACGAGGCCGAGCCTCGTGAGGAGCCGTTCTCGAACGGCGGGCCATTCGAGGTCGAGAATGGAGTAGTACGCCGTATCTCGGACCGTGTCGTCGGCGCCTCGGCTGTCCGCCCGTCGCACACCGTCAAGTTGTGCGCCGAGGGCTTCGATGGCGGCCCGGGATCGGGTGTTGCGTACGTCGGCCTTGAGGGTGATCCGGTGAACCTGCCAGGTCTCGAAGGCGTGCGAGAGCATCAGGAACTTGCTCTCCCGGTTGACGCCGGTTCCCTGGGCCGCGGCCGCGAGCCAGGTGTAACCGATGTCCGCCACGGACGGGACCTCGCCGATATTCCCCTTGGCGCCCGGAGGCCAGGGCATGGGGCCCTGCCAGTACTCGAGGTTCATCAGACGGGTGGCACCGACGATGCGGTCGGTGTGCAGCCACCGAATGGCGAAGGGCATCGTGCGGCCCTCCGCGTGCTCAGCCAGAGCGGCCTCCACGTAGGAGACCATCTCGTCCCGGCCTGCGGGAACGCGAGTGAAGGCGTACGTGGAGCGGTCTTCATTCGCAGCGGCGACGAGCTCGTCGATCACCGCCAGGCTGAGCGGTTCCAGGCGCACGGAGCGCCCGGACAGGGTGACAAAAGCGGGCATGAGCACATGATGAGGGCTTGGGAAGATGCCTGGTGCTAAATGACACGAGACATCTTGTGGTGGCTCAGGTTAAGCCCCGGGATGGATGGTAAAACCGCAGGTCAGGCGGGCGAATTCGGGCCGTCCAGACGGGGGTCCCAGGTAAAGATTTGGGCAAAGATCGCGTACTTCACCGAGGCGCCTCGAGGAAGGGGCCTGCGTGGCCCGTCAGAGGCGTGTCACGGCAGCCGTCCCGGTGCGCGCGGCGCCTGTCGAACGCTCGCCGCCACACCTGCCGAGCCCTTCGAGCGCCTCCTCCAGATGCCTGAGGGAGGCGTCGATCCAGGGCAGTCGCAGCGGGTCGTCCGCGTGCAGGGCCGCGAGCCGCTGCTCGGCCGTCTCGCCGTACAGCAGACTGGTGGCGACCCTGATCCTGTTCGTGTGCGGATGGTCGCCGAAGGCCGTGCCGGGCAGGACGGCGACGCCGTGTCTCTCGATCAGTTCGGCGGCGAGTTCTGTCGACGACGCGAACGACGATATTTCGGGGTAAATGTAGAAGCCGCCTTGGGGTGGCTCCACGCGGGCGCCTGATCGGGCAAAGCGGTCGGCGACGGCGCGGACCACGATTCCGTGCAGCCGCCGGCTGTCGGCCACCCGGCGCACCAGTTCGGCCGGCTCGCCGAACGCGTACGCGGCGGCCTGCTGCACCGGGGCGGGCGAGGTCGACCAGATCTCGCTGGCCAGCGCGAGCAGCCGGTCGCGGAGGCCGGCCCCGGGCAGCCGGGCCGTCCCGGTCCGCCAGCCGCCGAGCGCGAGGCTCTTGCTGAGCCCGGTCGTGATGACCGTGCGCTCGGGGGCGAAATCGGCCGGGCTGGCGAACACGGCAGCGGGATCGTGCACGAGGTCCCGGTAGATCTCGTCCGAGATGATGATCAGGTCCAGCTCCCGTGCCAGGACGGCCAGCCTCCGGACGGTCTCCGGTCTCGCGAGCCGGCCTGTGGGGTTGTCGGGCAGGGTGACCAGCACCGATCTGACGGCACGGCCTCGCGACCTGGCCTCGGACACGGCCGGGCCGAGCAGGTCCGGGTCCGGAACGCCTCCCTCGCCCGGGGGCGGGGGCAGCAGGATGGGCCGCACGCCGACGATCTCGGCCTGGGCGGCGTAGCTCACCCAGCTCGGCATCGGGAGGACGACGTCGCCGCCGAGAGCGAGGAGCAGGCCGAACAGCAGGGCCTTGCTGCCGGGGCCGCACACCACCAGGTCGGGGTCCGTGGGCAGGCCGCGCCGCCCCCAGTAGCCGGCGGCCGACTCCCTCAGTGCGGCAGACCCCGCGACCTGGCCGTAGCCGTTGTTCCCGCTGGCCTCGGAGAGCCTGTTCCGCAGTGCCGGGTGCACGGGCAGGCCCGCTTCCCCGAAGGCGAGGTTGAGGACGCGGTGCCCAGCGCGGCGCCTTCGGACGATGTCCTCGTTCGCCGCCAATGTCGCTGAAAGGATGACATTCACTATGCCTCCAGATATTGGCGGAACGTTCCCAGGGTCTCGGGGTATAGGCATCAGCACAAGCGAGGCTTTCAGGTGCCGGGAGTAAGGAAGACCGATGCTCGATCTGCGCCGGTTGATCCTGATCTGCGAATTCGCCCGGCGCGGGAGCATCGCGGCGACGGCCTCATCGCTCGGATACAGCGCCTCGGCGGTCTCCCAGCAACTCGCCGCGCTCGAAAGGGAGGCCGGCGCGGCCCTGCTCGACCGGACGTCCAGGAGCGCGGAACTCACCGACGCGGGATGGCGTCTCGTCGACCACGCTCAGCGGATCCTCGCGATGGTGGAGACGGCCGAGTCGGACCTGTCGGCGCACACGGCCACGCCGTCAGGGCGCGTGGTGGTCACCGCGTTCCCCACCGCGGCCGTGGCCTTCGCGCCCGCGCTCGCCCGCTCGCTGCGGCGCCACCGGGAGTTGTCGCTGCGGCTGCGGCAGAGCCGGTCCGGGCGCGGCATGCGCGAAGTGGAGTCGGGCGAGGTCGACATCGCCCTGATCGACGACTGGTGGGGGCGGGTGCGCCGCGACACCTCGGTGCGGACGTTCCCGCTGCTGGTGGATCCCCTGGTCCTCGTGGTGCCCCGGCGGCACCCGATGGCCGATCCCGAGGTGCCCATCGACCTGGCCGCCCTCAGGGAGGAGCCGTGGATGGCCACGCCGGAGGGCGAGCCGTCCCGCACCGCCGTCGACCGTCTGCTGGCCGCCGCGGGCGGAGCGGCTCCCGTCGCGTGGGAGTTCGAGGGGCTCGGGACCATTCTGAGCCTCGTGGCCAGGGGGATCGGGATCGCCGCCGTGCCCGCCCTGGCGCTCGCCGCGGGCGTCAGGGGGGTCGCCGTCAGGGACCTTCCCGGTGAACCCATCGAGCGGCACGTCTACGCGGTGGCGAGGGAGTCGAGCGTGCACCGGCCGTCCGTCGCCGCGACGCTCCGGGCGATCCACGTCGCCGCGCGCTTCCTGGTGACCGACCTCGGACACCTGCGTGGACACCGGGACGGCGACGACCCGGACCGCGGCCCCTCGCGCCGCAGCCCTCCGGACGGCGCCGGAGGAGCACCCCTGTGACGGATCGCCGGGCGGAGTACGTTGCTGTGACGGATTCCTCCGGCCCCCTGTCCCCGCCGAACCAGTCATCCGGCACTACCCGCACCGACGTATCCCTGACGTAGAGGACGATGATGTCGAGATTTATCGGTAAGTACGCGATCGTGACAGGCGCCGCCCAGGGCATCGGCGCCGCCGTCGCGCGACGGCTCGCATCGGAGGGCGCGGTCGTGGCCTGTGTCGACTACACGGCCGACCGCTGCGCCTCGACGGTCGATGAGATCACTCTCGCGGGCGGCACGGCCGTCGCGTTCGGCTGCGACGTTTTGAGCGGCCCGGCGGTCGAGGCCCTCGTTCCGCAGGTGGTCGGCGAGTTCGGCCGCGTCGACGTGCTCGTGAACAACGCCGGGATGACCAGGGACAACCTGTTGTTCCGCATGTCGGAGGACGACTGGGACCAGGTGCTCGACGTCAACCTCAAAAGTGTCTTCCTGCTCACGCGGGCCGTGCAGAAGCACATGGTCGACCAGAGGTCGGGTGCCGTGGTGAACCTGTCGAGCCGCTCGGCCCTGGGCAACCGCGGTCAGGCCAACTACGCGGCGGCCAAGGCGGGGATCCAGGGGCTGACCGCGACCCTGGCGCTCGAACTCGGGCCGTTCGGCATCCGGGTCAACGCCGTGGCGCCCGGCTACGTCGCGACCGCGATGACCGAGGCCACCGCCTTCCGCGTGGGATCCACGCCTGACGAGCACCAGGCCGCCGCCTCCTCGGTCATCCCGCTGCGGCGGGTGGCCCAGCCGGACGAGATCGCCTCCGTCGTGGCCTTCTTCGCCTCCGACGACGCGTCGTACGTCAGCGGCCAGACCCTCTACGTGAACGGCGGGGGCCGCTGACCGGGCAGGGGCGCGGGGTGCGCGTCGGTGTCTTCCTCGTCGCCGCGGGCTTCCCCGGCATGGCGCCGGGCGAGGTCCTCCGGAACACGGTCGAGGCCGTCGTGGCCGCCGAGCGTGCCGGGTTCGCCGACGCGTGGATCGCCGAGCACCACTTCATGTCGTACGGCGTATGCCCCTCGGCCACCACGCTCGCGGCCGTCGCGCTCGGCCGTACGACACGGATCACCGTGGGGACGGCGGTGAGCGTCCTGTCGACATGGCACCCCGTCGCGCTCGCGGAGCAGGCGGCGATCCTCGGGCACGTGTCGGGCGGGAGGTTCCGCCTCGGCGTCGGCCGGGGCGGGCCCTGGGTCGACCTCGAGGTCTTCGGCACGGGCCTGGACCGGTTCGAGTCCGGCTTCGGCGAGTCGCTCGACCTGCTGTGCGCGGCGCTCGGGGGCGACTCGGTCGCGGCGGACGGGACCTTCTTCCGCTTCCGTGAGGTCCCCTTCGTCCCGGCCGTGCGGATGTCGCCCGTCGTGGCGTGCACATCGGCCGCCGGTGTCAGGCTCGCGGCCGACCGGGGGCTGCCGATGCTCCTCGGCATGCACGTCGACGACGAGGAGAAGGCCGCCATGCTCGACGACTACCGGGCCTCGTCACCCGACTCCAACGTCCAGGGGCACGTCGCGGCGGCCGTCGGTCACGTGGCGGATTCGACGGCTCTGGCCGTACGGGAGATGAAGGAGTCCCTGCCCCGGTGGCTCGGTCCGGGGCTCGCCGGCTACCGGCCTGTGGACGACCGGCCACGACCGCGCCGAGATATCCACAAGTATGTGGATAAGTTGTGCCGGATTCATCCGGTCGGATCGCCCGAGCACTGCGTGGAGACGATCCGGGCCACGGTGGAGCGGACCGGGCTGCGTCATCTCATCCTCCTGGTCGAGGGCGGCGGCGACCATGCCCGGACGCTGGAGAACATCGCCCGTCTGGGCTCCGAAGTGCTCCCCGCACTGGCGGCCGTCTGACGCGTCCCGCCCGGGTTTCGGCGCCCCGGGCGGGTGCGGCTCCCCGATGACCCGCCCGGTCGTGGCCGGGACACCGGGCGGATGCGGCCGGGACATGTCCCGGTGGACCGTTCTGTGGACACCCCCACGAACGGAGAGTCCGATGACGACACCAGCCACCCGTACCGCATCGCCCGCCACGTCATGGAGCCGAGGGGCCCGCGCGGCCGGCGCGCTCACGCTCGCCCTCGCCGGTCTGCTCTGGCTCCTGGCCGACCTCGTGGAGCCGTCGCTGGAAGGCGTGGCCTCACAGACCTGGATCGCCGAGAATCCGGGTCCCGCGGGAGTCGCGCTCACGGCCGACATGCTCGCCACTCCCTTCCTCGCCGGTGCCACGGCGCTGTGGTTGCTCCTGGCCCGGGCGCGCTCACCGCGGCTCGCCTGGACGGGGGCGGTCCTGCTGGTCTTCGGCCTGACCGGTCAGGCCGTCATCACCGGTGTCGGGCTGACGGCGTACATGGTCGCGCAGAGCGGGAAGGTCGACGCCGCCGCGTTCAGCGCGGCCATCGGGGACGGGCCGGACGCCTCGTTGCCAGGAACCGTCTTCACGATGATGTTCTTCGCCGGCGCCTTCATCGGTATCGTCGTGATGATGGTGGCCGTGTGGCGCTCACGCGCCCTCCCCCGCGCAGCCGTCCTTCTGCTGGTCGCCTTCCAGGCGGCCGACATCGTCAGCCTGCCGTTCCCGACCACGGTGATCGCGGCCGCCGGCCTGCTGTGGATGGCCGTCTCGCTGCTGCGGGCCCGAGGCGTTCGGGCCGGGCGGCCCGCCGAGGACATGGGCGGCGGGGTCCACGCGGTGGAGCGATCGTGACATCGTCGGAGCCCGCGTCTTCCGGTCCGGCGGAGGTGGCCGCGCAGGCGGTCACCTCTCGCCGTGCCCGTCTTCGTGCCCGCATCAGTGCCGCCCGGCCCGCGATCGCCGTCGCGCTCGGCGTCGCCGCCGTCGTGGAAGTCACGCTGTGGGCCGTCCTCGCAGGGGTGAACGGGCAGAGCCTCGACGGGCTGATCGAGGAGAACGAGGTGACGGGGGCGGTCGTCGCCCTGTCATTCGCCCTGGTGGGAATGGTCGTGATACGCGCGACCCCGGGCCACGCGCTCGGCTGGGTCTTCGTCGCGGAGGGCCAGATCGAGGGGCTGTCCAACCTCGGCGCGCAGTACGCGCAGCGGACGCCGCCGTTGCCCCTCGCCGGCGGCGGCGCGTTCCTCGGAGCCTACGCCTGGCTTCCTGGAGTGATGCTCGGGATCGGCGTCATCACTCTGCTGTTCCCCGACGGCGGGCCCGTCCTGCCTCGGTGGCGTCCGCTGGTGCGAGTGGCCTGCGCTTTCGCCGCGATCGGGACGCTCGCCGTGTTCCTGTGGGCCGAACCGATGCGCGATACGTCCCCGCGGTGGCGCAACCCTCTCGCCCTGCCCGCCGAGGCGGAGCCCGCACTGGCCGCGGTCGCCCTGGTCGCGGTGGCGGGCGCCGCGGCGTGCGGCCTCGTCGGCGTGCTGGGGCTGGTGATCCGGATGCGCCGTGCCGAGGGGCCCGAGCGCCGCCGCATCGGCTGGTTCTTCGTCTCCTTCCTCCCCGGGGTGCTCGCCCAAGTCCCGGAGGTCTCGCCGGCCGTCACCGCCGCCGCGTGGGGGTTGTTCCCAGTGGGGATGGGCGTCGCCATGGTCCGCCACGGCCTGTTCGGGGCGGACCGCCTGCTGAGTCGCACGCTCGTCTACGTGGCCCTGACGGGACTGGTCGCCGGAGTCTTCGGGTTGTTCGTCGGGCTGGCGTCGAACGTCCTCGGCGGCCAGGGCACGGGCGCGGTGGCCGCGGCGGTGGTGATCGCCCTCGGGTTGTCACCGGCGAGGACATTCGTGCAGCGCGGCGTCGACCGTCTCATCTACGGACGCAGCCGTGACCCGTACGTCGTCCTCACCGATCTGGGACGGCAGTTGTCGGCCGCCATCGCCCTCGAAGACGTGTTGCCGATCATCGCGCGGACGGTCGCCGCCAGCCTGCGCCTGCCGTACGCCGCGGTCACCCTGCGCGGTGAGGACGCTCCGGCGGCGGAGTACGGCGAGCGGCCGGAGCGGCACATCGACCTGCCGCTCCGGCACGGCGGACATGAGGTGGGCCGCCTGACGATCGGCCTGCGCGAGGGGCAGGGCCGGCTCGACCCCGCCGACGAACGACTCCTGCACGACTTCGCCCGGCATGCCGGCGCCGCGGCGGAGGGGGTGCGGCTCACCTTCGATCTGCGCAGGTCCCGGGACCGGGTGCTGGTCGCCAGAGACGAGGAACGGCATCGCATCCGCCGTGACCTGCACGACGGGCTCGGCCCCACGCTGGCGGGGGTCGCGCTCGGGCTGGGTGCCGCGCGGCGTTCCGTCGGGGACCCCGGCCCTGCGGACCTGCTCGGCCGGCTGGAGTCGGAGGTGCTGGGCGGCCTGGAGGACGTCCGCAGGATCGTGGCGGACCTTCATCCGGCGGGTCTGGAGGACGCCGGTCTGGTCACCGCGCTCCGCAGGCACGCCGACAGCCTCGCGCGCCGCACCGGCGGCACTTTGAAGATCGACGTGATGACGGCCGGCGACCTGCCGCCACTGGCGCGGGTGGTCGAGGTCGCCGCCTACCGGATCGTTCTCGAGGCGCTGACGAACGTGGCACGACACGCACGGGCCCGCACCTGCGTGGTCGACCTGGGGGCTGACGCCGACCACCTCCGCCTTGCCGTACGCGACGACGGCGTGGGCGTCGAGCCGTACGTGCCCGCGGGCATCGGCCTTCGTTCGATGGCCGAGCGGGCCGCCGAACTGGGCGGGACGTGCCAGGTGCGCCGCCGGCCGGGCGGTGGCACGCTGGTCGAGGCCACATTGAGGCTGGAGGGCTGACATGCCGATCAAGGTGCTCCTCGCCGACGACCATCCGATGTTCCGGTACGGTCTGCGTGCCGCACTCGCCGACGTGGACGACCTGGTGGTGGCGGGTGAGGCGGCGGACGGCCGGACCGCGACGGCACAGGCACAGGAGCTCGGCGTCGACGTGGTCCTCATGGATTTGGACATGCCGGAGATGAACGGCATCGACGCGATCCGCGAGCTGCGCCGCCGTGCGCCCTCCGTGGCCGTGCTGGTCCTGACCATGTTCGACAACGATGAGTCCCTGTTCACGGCGATGCGGGCGGGAGCCAGGGGATACCTCGTGAAGGGCGCGGAACAGGAGCAGATCGTGCGCGCCGTCCGCGCAGTCGTCGCGGGCGAGGTGGTGTTCGGAACCGGCATCGCCGAGCGTGCCCTCGCCTACTTCACGGCGGCGCCGGCGAGCGGCCGCGCCGCCCGCCCGCTCCCCGAGCTGACGGACCGCGAGATGGAGGTGTTACGGCTGGTCGCCGACGGCCTGAACAACGCCGAGATCGCCCGCCGCCTGTTCCTCAGCGAGAAGACCGTGCGCAACCACGTGTCGAGCATCTTCGCCAAGCTCCGGGTCGACGACCGGTCCCAGGCCATCGTCCGGGCCCGGCGCGTCGGCCTGGGGTCGGGGGAGTGAAGGGCTCGGAGCGGCCGGAACCGGTCGGCCGCTCCGAGCTCTCGGGGTCAGCAGTCGACGAGTTCGGGCTTCTGGTTGAGGATCTGGGCGCGGGGGGTCACGAAGTCCTCGTACGCCTCCGTCGCCGCCGGGTGGAAGACGGCCACCCGGTGGCAGTTCTGGAATGCGAGCCGGATGCCGAAGTGCCGTTCGAGGGCGCCGCGCATGGCGTCGCTCGCGAGACACCGGAGAAGCTGGCCGCGCGCGGCCTCGTCGGGCGGGGGAACCTGGTTGTCGGCGAACTCGGCGCCTGACCGGTCACGCTGCTCGGCCAGTTCGCTGATCGTCGTCCAGGCGTAGGGCAATGAGTCACGGACGCACGCGATGAACGCCGCGTCGTCGACCTCCCCCATGCGGGCCTGGTCGAGCAGATCGTTCGGAACGGTCAGCGACATGAGACTTTCTCCTCTCGGAAGGAACCTCTCGGAAGGAACACGGTCTCGGCGACCGGTCCGGGTCCGCGATGCTCACGGCCCCGGACGACCACGCCGATCGTACGGATCGCACGGATCGCGCGGATCATGCGAAACCGCACGACAAACTGAGACGCTAGATCGGACGGAGGGCGCCTCCATCTGGCCTCAAGGCGACAAGTTCATGGGGCCGCGACGGCCGGGCCGTACACGAAGCCGTGGTCGATCTGGGCGGAGAGGTCCTCGCCGGTCGCCCGGTTCGCCCACGCCGAGGCGTTACGCAGGTGGAACTCAGCGGCCTGCCTCCCGAACTTCTCCCAGTCCTTGGGCTGCGCGTCGAGCCGGTCGGCCAGGGTGGCGAGGGCCTGGCGGTTGGCGGGTTCGAGGTCCCCGAGGGTGAACGGCCTGCCCTGCTCCATGCCGCGGACGGCCCGGGAGTGCTCGAACCACGTCAGCAGGTCCTCGCCCACGTGGTCACGCAGGAAGCGCACGTCGTCCGGAGACTGGATCTTGTTGCCCACGACCGCGATGGGGACGTCGAAGTCCGCGGCGTACTCCTGGTACTGCCGGTAGACGCTCACGCCCTGCCTGGTGGGTTCGGCGACCAGGAACGTGAGGTCGAACCGGGTGAACAGCCCCGACGCGAAGGAATCGGCGCCGGCGGTCATGTCGACCACGACGTATTCGCCCTGGCCGTCGACCAGATGGTTGAGGTAGAGCTCGACCGCTCCAACCTTGGAGTGGTAGCAGGCGACACCGAGATCGTCTTCGGCGAAGGGCCCGGTCACCATGAGTGACAGACCCTCAGCCTGCGTGGAGGGGAAGAAGGGGTCGTCCAGGCGCACCAGCCGGGATCCGCGGCCGGGCGGCGTCGTCTTGACCATCGACGCGGCATCCTTGATCAGGGGATTGTCGCCGCGGAGGTAGTCCTTGATCTCGGTGACCATGCTCCCGAGAGGCCTCGGCGTCGCCGTCGCGCCCAGGGCCAGGCCGAGATGCTGGTTGATGTCGGCGTCCACCGCGACGACCGGACCTCGTTGTGCCGCATATCTGGCGAACAGCGACGACAACGTCGTCTTGCCGCTCCCGCCCTTGCCGACGAACGCCACCCGCACGGATCTCACCCAATCTGGCTATGAAAACCATTACCGTTCCTTCGATGGCAATGATGACACAGAGTGACGGCGGCCGCCAGTCGTCAGGAGGGGAGTCAGCCGATCGCGGGGGGCGTGAAGAGGGAGAGCGACTTGACGAGCGTGGGCCGGAGCCCGTCCCACTGGTCGGCCGTCGTGGTCCAGGTCAGCACGCTCGTGGTGGACTCGGTGGCGATGATCCTGCGGTACTGGTGGTAGGTCACGCCCTTGGCGAGATAGGCCTGCGACTTTCGCTGCGTCCAGGTGAACTCCCAGTCGGCGGCCGTGCCGTACGTGCTGGGGGTCTCTTTGAGCCTGATCTTCCGGTACGCCGTCATGGTCGGGCGGAGGTTCACCTGGCCGTCACTGAGCTCTTTCAGCGGATCTGTGCCCGCCTGCGCGATCACCTCGACGATGAGCTGTGCCCCGCTCCGGGGGTCGTACCAACGGATCCCGGAGTCGGTGGGCCTGCGGGTCCACGCCCTGGGCGCCGCCGCACGCCAGCCCGCCGGCGACTTGTACGACTTGAGCGCGAGCGGTTTGACCGGCTTCTTCGACGCGGAGGGAGACGGCGACGCCGACGGGGAGGCGGTGGCCGCGAGCGGGGTCCGCGGCACCGCGGCCCCGGAACCGGGACGCAGGATCGCCCATCCGCCGACCGCTCCCGCGACGAGCACCGCCGCGGCGATCCCCGCGATCAGTCTCGTACGGCTTCTGCCGGCAGGGCTCGCAGGAACGGGAGCCGCGACCTGGAGTTCCGCGAGTGCGTGCTCGGCCGCTTCGGGGGAGAGCCGTTTGCGCGGCTCCTTCGCCAGCAGTCCGCGCATGACCGTCCCGAGCGGGCCGGGAACGTCCTGCGGAGCGCTGCCGGGCGGCCTCGCCGTGAGTGCCAGATGGATGGTCGCACCCAGGGACCAGAGGTCGGAGGCGGCCGTGGGAGCGCCGCCGCCGGCCCGCTCGGGAGCCAGGAAGGCGGACGGGCCGCGGGTGGCGCTGACGGGGTTCCCGTGCGCCGGTGACCGCTCGGGACCCGACCGGCCGAACGCCGGGTCGGCTGCCAGGGCGCCGGTGCCGAAGTCGGCGAGCAGGACCCGGCCGTCATGGCCGATCAGGATGTTCGAGGGCCGGACGTCGCCGTGCCGTACGCCCGACGCGTGCGCGTAGGTCAGTGCGGACAGGACGTTGCGCGCGATCGCCGCGGCCCGCTCGGGGGCGAGCGGCCCCTCGCTCGCGACGATGCCGTCGAGCGACCGGGAGCGGACCAGTTCCATGACGATGTACGGGGTGCCGTCCTCCTCCGCGACGTCGTGGACGGCGGCGATGTGCGGATGGCGCAGCCGCTCGGCCTGGCGCGCCTCGCGAGCCAGTCGTTGGGTCAGCTCGGCCCTGCGGCCCTCACGCAACTCCGGGGGGAGTAGCACCTGCCTGACGGCGACGGCCCGGTCGAGGAGGGTGTCGTGCCCCTCCCAGACGATGCCCATGCTGCCTTGGCCGAGGGCGCGTACCAGCCGATAACGCTTGACGATCAGCTGCCCCGCAGCACCCATCTCGCCTGCCTCTACACACGGGCAAATATCACTGCAAGCGGGAGTCTTCCATAACTAAAGGGGCGGAAGTGAACCACTCGCGATATGCGCAAGAGTGATCTCGGACAGGGTCGCCTGCTCGTAGTCGCGCAGGGCGCCCCACACGTCCGCGAGCGGCTCCGCCACCCCGGGAAAACGCTCGCTGTCCTGGGAGACCCCCTCCACCACGACGATGATGTCGGCCAGGCTGATGTCCGCCGCGGGCCGGGCCAGCCAGTAGCCGCCGTCAGGCCCGCGCTGGCTGTTGATCAGCCCGGCGCGGCGCAGCTGGAGAAGGATGTTGTCCAGGAACCTTCGGGGGATGTCCTGGGCCGCCGCGATCTTCTCGGCGGGTACAGGCCCCGGGGGTGCCGCCGCCAGTTCGGCGGCGGCACGCAGGGCGTACTGCGTTCTGGCCGAAAGCCGCATTTGTTATACGCGTCTTGTCACACGGTGGCCAGGACCAGCGATCGGGCGCCTGGGGCGGGCCGGACGCTGACGACGTCGCCTGACGTGAGCGCCAGCTGATCGGCGAACCCCCGCGTCACCTGGACCCACGCGTCCCTGCCTTCGACCTGCAACTCGACCCGCACCTCGAAGCCGAGCCGCACGACCCGGGAGACCGTGGCGGAGGTGCCGCCCTCCACCGGTTCGGTGCTGATCTCGATGTCGTGCGGGCGGACCAGGCTGCCGCCGATCTCGGTGACCGGCCCGAGGAAGCGCATCACGAACGGGTTGGCGGGGTTGTCGTACACCTCGGCCGGGCTGCCGACCTGCTCCACCTCGCCGTCCGCGAGCACGACGATGGTGTCGGCGACCTCGATAGCCTCCTCCTGGTCATGGGTCACGAACACCGTGGTCACGTGCACCTCGTCGTGCAGACGCCGGAGCCAGGTGCGCAGTTCCTTGCGCACCTGCGCGTCCAGCGCGCCGAACGGCTCGTCGAGGAGGAGGACCTCGGGCTCGACGGCCAGCGCCCGGGCCAGGGCCATGCGCTGGCGCTGGCCGCCGGAAAGCTGGGACGGATAGCGGTCGGCCATCTGCTCCAGGTGCACGAGTTCGAGCAACTCCATCACGCGCTTGCGGATCTCGTCCTTGGGCCGCTTGCGGATCTCCAGGCCGAAGGCCACGTTGCGGAACACCGTCAGGTGCTTGAAGGCCGCGTAGTGCTGGAAGACGAACCCCACGTTGCGGCGCTGCGGGGCCAGGCGGGTGGCGTCCACGCCGGAGATCCGCACCGTGCCGGTGTCGGGCTGCTCGAGCCCGGCGATGACGCGCAGCAGCGTCGACTTGCCGCCGCCGCTCGGCCCGAGCAGCGCGGTGAGCGACCCGGACTCGACGTCGATCGAGACGTCGCGAAGGACGGGCGTCGTCCCGAACGACTTGTTCACGTCGCGTACTTCGATGGCCATGGTCAACCCTTCGGGCGCAGGAGCTTGGTCAGGAGCAGGGTGATCACCGCGATCAGGGCGAGAGCCGTGGCGGCGGCGAAGGCCGCCGGCTGGTCGAAGTTCTGGAAACGCTCCTCGACGAACAAGGTGAGCGTCTGGGTCTGGTCGACCAGCCGTCCGGAGACCACCGCGACGGCGCCGTACTCGCCGAGCGAGCGCGCGAGGCACAATACGACGCCGTAGGCGAGAGCCCATCGGATGCCGGGGAGGGTGATCCGGATGAACGCCTGCAGGCGGCTCGCCCCGAGCGTGTGCGCCGCCTGCTCCTGGTCGTCGCCGAGTTCCTCCAGCACCGGCACCACGGCGCGGACCACGAGTGGCAGCGCCACGAACACCGTCGCCAGCACCATGCCGGGAGTGGAGAAGATGACCTGGACGCCCCAGCTCTCGAGCAGTCCGCCGACGGGTGCGAACCTGCCGTACACCAGGATGAGCGCCAGCCCGACGACGACCGGCGACACGGCCATCGGCAGGTCGATGAGCGCGTTGAGCAGCCGCTTGCCCGGGAACCTGTGCCGGACGAGCAGGACGGCGGTGCCGACGCCGAAGACCGTGTTGGCCGCCACCGCCCACAGCGCGACGGTGAGCGTGACCTGGAAGGCGTGCACCGCCGACGCGGAGGTCAGCGCCTCGACGAACGGGCCCAGCCCGTCGCCGAACGTCCGCCAGATGATCAGCCCGACCGGCAGGACCAGCAGGAAGAACAGGTAGAGGACGGCGATCGTGCGGAGACCGTACTTAGCCACGACGGCTCCCCCATCGTTGTAAGAGGTCCAGTGAGACCAGCGCGACCAGCGCGACGACGAGCAGGACGGTCGAGATCGCCGCCGCCCCCGTGGTGTTGTCGCCTTCGATCTGGCTGAAGATGTTGACGGCCGCGACCTGGGTCTTGAACGGGAGGTTGCCGGAGATCAGCACGGTCGAGCCGAACTCGGCGATCGACCGGGTGAACGCCAGCGCGGTGCCGGACAACATCGCCGGCACGAGGTTGGGCAGGATGATCCGCCGGAAGGTCTGGAACGGGCTCGCCCCGAGTGAGGCCGCGGCCTGCTCCATCTCCTTGTCGAGCTCCAGCAGCACCGGCTGCACCGTGCGGACGACGAACGGAAGCGTGACGAACAACAACGCGAGCACGACGCCGGCCCGGCTGTAGGCCAGGTTGAGCCCGAGGGGGCTCTCCGGGCCGTAGAGCGAGAGGAGCACGAGGCCGGCGACGATCGTCGGAAGGGCGAACGGCAGGTCGATGAGCGTGTCGACCACCGCCTTGCCCGGGAACCGGTCCCGGACCAGCACCCACGCGATGATCGTGCCCATGACGAGGTTGATCAGCGCCACGAGGATCGAGGCGCCCACCGTGAGCGTGAGGGCGGACCACGCGTCGGGGGTGGTGACCGCCCGCCAGAAGTACCCGGGACCTTGGTCGACCGACCGCCAGGCGACCACGGCCAGCGGGATCAGCACGATCAGGCTCAGGTAGAGGACCGCGGAGCCCACGCCGAGCGCGGTGCCTCCGGGTACTGAGAAGCGCGAACGCGGCCGCGCCCCCCCGCCCGGAGGTCCGGGCGGGAGGGCGGGGGGGACAGCGACGTCGGTGGTCACTCGCCGATCACTTCTCCGTCGCCACTCCGAGCTTGCGCTCGATGTCGGCGACGAGACCGGTCTTGGAGTCGAAGAACTCCTTGGTGACCTTCGGCCAGCCGCCGAGGTCGTCGATGGTGAACAGCTGCGGCGGAGTCGGGAAGGTGAACCCGGTCACCCCGTCGATCACCGGCCGGTAGCCGTTCTTCGCGAAGATCGTCTGGGCCTCGTTGGAGTAGAGGTACTTCAGGAAGGCGGCCGCCTCCTTGGGGTGGGCCGAGTCCTTGGTCACGGCCACCGGGTTCTCGATCAGGATGGTCGAGTCGGGGACCGTGTAGTCGATCGGCTGGTTGTTCTGCTGCGCGAAGATCGCCTCGTTCTCGTAGGTGATGATCGCGTCGCCCTTGCCGCCGGTGAAGGTCTGCAGGGACTTTCGGCCGCTGTCGTCCTGGACGGGCACGTTCTTGAGGAGCGAGTCGATGTAGGTGAGCCCGGCCGCCTGATCGGCCCCCTTGTTCGACTTGGCGCCGTAGCCGGCGAGCAGGTTCCACCGGGCGCCGCCCGAGGTGAAGGGGTTCGGCGTGATGACCTCGGTGCCGGGCTTGACGAGGTCGTCCCACGTCTTGATGCCCTTCGGGTTGCCCTTGCGGGTCCCGATGACGGCGATCGACTTGGTCAGGAACCCCTTGGTGGCGTTCTTGTTCCAGTCGGCGGCGACGAGGCCCGCGTCGACGAGCCGGGTGACGTCGGTCTCGAGCGAGAACTCGACGATGTCGGCCTTGAGACCGGACGCGACCGCGCGGCTCTGGTCGCCGGAGGCGCCGTACGACTGGGTGAAGGTGATGTTCTTGCCCTCGGGCGTCTTCTGGTACGCCTTGATGATGTCCTCGAACGCCGCTTGCGGTGTGGAGTAGGCGACCAGCGCCAACTGGACCTTGCCGTCCCCCCCGCCAGAGCTGCCTCCCCCGCAGGCGGTGACCAGGGTTGTGGTCGCCACGGCGGCCGCCGCGATACCCCCGAGCCTGCGCACTCTCATGCCCGTCTCCCTCTATTCCTACTTAATAAGTCGGCTTCGTCGTAATTAAAGAGCGACAGGTAGATTCCCGTCAAGTTGAGTGGGTTTTTGTTATCGCGCTGTTTCCCGGCCCGTGGGCGGGGAGAGAGGGGTCTAGCAGATCGCGTCGAGGGGCTGCGGGGTCGTCGCGGGAATCGCCGCAGGTGACGGGCTTGGTGCGGGCGCGGCGGTTCGGGAGGGGCGTGGCCGCCCGGAGAGCGCCTGGGCGACCCGCTTCTTGATGAGCCACCAGTCGGGATCGGCCGTGTTGATCAGCGGGGGCACGAACGACAGGCTGCGGATCTCGGTGGCGCGCACCTTCGCCGACAACTCGACCAGAGCCGGCAACAACCGCTGCGGGAGATCCGTCCTGACGTACCGCTTCGCCGCGTCCGCGATCCGCTCGAAGCCCCGGAGCACGGTCATCGCGTCGGCCTGCTTGGCGACATCGTTGAGCAGGCATTTCTGGCGTGCCATGCGCACGTAGTCGTCGCTGCCGGTCCGCGAGCGTCCGAACCACAGGGCCTGCTCGCCGTCGAGCAGGCGCGTCCCCGCGAGGAGCACTCCGCCCTCCAGCCCGTACGGAATGTCCTGCCTGATGGTGACCCGCACGCCTCCCATGGCGTCGATGACCTGGCGGAAGCCCCGCATGTCCACCATGGCGTAATAGTGGACGGGGATCCCGAGTATCTCGCTGACCGTGCCCTTGAGCAGCGCGATCCCTCTGTCGTGCGGTTCCAGTCCTGGGCCTGTCTCCGGGTGGTCGGCGCCCCACTCGTAGACCTCGTTGAGGAGTCCGGGCGTGGTGGCGCCCCCGCCGGGGAACCCCCAGGGGAACATGTCGTGCGCGGGTCCCGGCGGCAGCGGCACGTGCTCCAGATTGCGGGGCAGCCCCAACAGCACGGTCTGCCCGGTGTGGGTGTCGACGCTCGCCACGGTCAGGCTGTCGGTCCGCGCGCCGGGGCGGTTCCTGGCCGCATCGGCGCCGACGAGCAGGATGTTGAGCCTGGTCCTCCCGTCCCACAGGCCGTCTTGGTCGGGGCCGGACGCGAAGAGGGCGGTCAGCACGTCGCGCGACACGTAGGCGATCCTGCTCGCGACGGCGAGTGGAGCGATCAGCGCGACGCATGTCAGTGCGACGACGCCCCTGGTGAGCCGGCGGGCGCCCGTGCTCAGCCCGGCCGGCCGTACGAGGAGGTAGGACCGCACCACGACGGCCGACCAGAGCACGGCCACCGAGAGCGCGGCGATGATCAGCCGCCCCAGCCACTCGGGCTGCACGAGCAGACGGAACAGGGCCGGGCGCAGCGCGGTGACCGCGGTCATGATCGTCCCGAGCACCATCACGTACAACGTCGCAAGGGCGAGGCCGGCCCGGGTCCGCCCGGCGATCAGGTGGGCGAGTCCCCACAGGACCGCCGAGCCCAGGGTGAGCGCCAGCACCCGGCAGACGGCCGACCGCTCGCCTTGCATTCGCACCCCATGACCTGATCGCCGACCGACAGGCCGGATGTTCCCGCACTCCGGCCTTTACAGAGGCGAGTAACGAGATCTTGGGCTCTACCTTGGGAAAACAGCGTCGTGGAAGCCGGTGATCCGCTGTGTTTACAGTGATAGTTGTGAAATTTCCGTACAACTGGTGTCGGATGATGCTAAGAAGTTGCGCGAGCAAGACTGGCTAAAGGAAGGACCGTCATGGTCGACCATGGCTCTGACGACTCCATGGAGCAGAACGGCTCTTTCGTCCGGCCGTACGTCTCACGAAGCGGACAGCACGGACCAGAGGGTGAACAGTTCTGGTCGGAGGATTTCGACGACGCGGCGGACCGCCGCTCCGACACTCTGGAGGACCGTGGCGGTGATCTCCTCTCCAACGAATGGAGACGGAAGGCCGATCGCGAACGTATCGGCGGTGAGGACGGAACCGCGCACGACGCGCACGACGCCCACGACGCTGCGCTCGACTCCGGCGAGAACCACGGCGAGTGGGGCGATCGTGAGGGCTCCCGCGACGACTGGGACGCCAGGCGCGACGCCACCGACGAGTGGGAGGCCACCGACTGGGACCGTGAGGACGCGCCCGGCTACGACCCCCAGAGAGGCGGGCGCCCCACATACGAGGACGGTGGCACCGAACCGAGCGGTTTCCTCGGGTCGGGCTGGCGGGACGGGGAACGCCCGGGCGAGGTCCCCGAAGGCCTGCGCAAGAGCGTGTTGGTCCGCGCCGGCGCTGTCGCGGCCGTCGTGGTCGGGGCGATCTGGGCGCTGACCGTCTGGGTCGGGCAACCGTCGGCCACCCCCTGCCCGTCCGGCGGGTGTACGGCGAAGGCGCCCGCAGCCTCCTCGAAGGTCGCGGTGGTCCCGGTCGACGATCCCGCCACGACGGAGGAAGCGGACCCGGGTGACGTCCTGACGCCGGTGACGACGGCGACGCCCACGTCCACCCCTCGCACGACGGCCTCCCCGAGCGCCACCGTCACCAAGGCCCCGGTCTCGCACAAGCCCACGACCACGGCCACGGCCACGGTTCCCCCTGCCTCCACGCCGACGGCGCCCAAGCCGACGCCCACCCCGAAGCCGACGCGGACGGCCACGCCGACCCCCACCCCGTCCGGCGATGACGGCGGCGGCGGTCTGTTCGGCTGGCTGTTCTGAGGTCGCACGCGTTCCCCGGGTAAGGGCCGCGCGCCCGTCAGCGGGCCGAGGTGCCGTGCCTGTGGACGAGAGGGCTCCGTACGAGAGGGCCCCGAACGAGAATCGCCCGGTCGAGCGTCGCGCTCGGCCGGGCGTTCTTCGTCTCGGGTGTCCGGTGATCCTCAGGCGGCCGTGCAGGTGTCCTGGGTGGCGTCGAAGCCGTCCACATCGTCCAGCGACTTGGGGGACTTGAGGCCATTCCAGTCCGCTCCGACGACGAGGACGAGCGCCTTCGTGTCGGTGTCGTGAACGGCCTGGGTCTTCGACTTCCTCAGCTCGGCGACGAGACGCGGCGCCCTGCTCTCGCCGTTGGGCCCGTACTTGACCAACGTCTTCGCGGCCGGCTTCTTCGCCGAGGCGACCTTCGCGATGTGGTAGCCGCGCTGCTCGAGTTGAGCCGCGACCTGCGTGCCGAGGCCCTGCCTGCCCGAGCCGTTCTGGATGATGATCTGGACCTGCGACTTGGGGATCTTCTGCTCGCCGCTCTTGACGTCGTCGGCGATCTGGTCGGCCGCGACCATCTTGAACAGCGTTTCCGCCTGGGGCTGGACCCACTCCACCCGGCCCGGGTTCGTGACCGAGTATCGCCAGGGCGTGGTCACGAAGCGGATCTGCCCCGCGGTCAGGCCCTGGGCGCTCATGGCGAGGTCCTTCAGGACGCCGACGGTGAGGTCGGGGTCCGTGGTGATCGACTTCGTCATCGCGTCGAGGAAGCCGAACAGCGCCTGCGGGTTGGTCAGCGTCTGACCGCTCATCGCCTTCTTCGCCATGGAGGCGAGGAACATCTGCTGGCGTTGGATGCGGCCGATGTCGGAGCCGTCGCCGATGCTGTAACGGGCCCTGACGTAGCCGAGGGCCTGCTCGCCTTGGAGGGTGTGCTTGCCCGCGGTCAGGTGGAGCAGGGCCTTGGTGTCGTTGATCGGCTGCGGGAGGCACACGGGCACGCCGCCCAGCGAGTCCACCATGGACTTGAACCCGGTGAAGTCCACCTTGACGAAATGGTCGATGTGGATGCCGGTCAGGTTCTCGATCGTCTTCCAGGTGCAGGCGATGCCGCCGGAGTTGAACGACTCGTTGATCATCCCGACGTGGGCGCTCTGCCCGGTGACGCCCTTCTTCGCCGGGCAGGACGGCAGGTGCACCAGGGAGTCGCGCGGGAAACTGATCAGGACGGCGCCGTCCCTGTCCGGGGAGATGTGCGCCAGGATGATGGTGTCGGTCCGCTCCCCGACGAACTTGCCGTACTTCGCGTTCGCGCCGTTGCGCTGGTCGGAGCCGACGATCAGGACGTTGAGGGCCTTGCTTATCTTCGCCGGCCGCGTGCCGAGTTCCTGCTGGGTCACCTGCTCGTGCCGGACGTTGCCGCTGAGCTTGAAGTATCCCGAGATCAGAAAGGTCGACGCGCCGACGACGACCCCGAGCACCGCGGCCAGCACCGTCCACAGCCATGTCCGCCACTTCGGCACGATGCGAGGCGCCGCCGGGGGGTCCTCCACTGGTGGCGCGGGCCGGACGTCGACAAGACCCACTCTTCTTGACTCCTGAGGTTCGGACCTGGGCTTACGCCCAAATCGAGAGCCAGCGCGGCAAACCGGGGCAAGTGTAGCGATGGATTCTGAACATTCGCTTCCAGGCACCGGCGAGCATGCTGCGAGCGGTGATCAAGCCCCCGCCTTCATCTTTGTAGACGCGAGTGAGAGGCGAAAAGTTGTGAAAAATGTCGGGGAGTCCGAAGATTCGCGGACCGAAGTCGCCTTCGGGCGACCGTCCCCGGCGACGCGTGCATGGAGCAGAGCCCCGCGTGCGCTCGACCATCGACTCGCCACTCCTGCCTGCCGCCTGCCGGACCGTCGCGGTGGGGGAGGGCCGGCCCGACGCGGGCCTGCCGGTTCCGGAGGGTGTGGGGAGCCGTCCCTGACTCGTATGCGACACGGATGAGTCGCGATGACGTTAGCCGTCCGCGATCTCGTGATCGGCGACTTTTCGCTGCTTTGGTGAGCGGAGTGTCGTTCTCTTAATTACGGGCTCTTAATCACGGGCCGGGGCGGGTGGGCGGCGCGGACGTTCCCAGAGTTCACCCGCCGCCGGGCGCCCATGGCCGCGGGCGTTGTTAGGCTCGGACCTCACCGTGCCCGCCAGGGGACATATCGGCCAGCCATGAGGGACAGACGCACGTGGATCCGCTCTCCAATCCGATCAAGGACTATGCCTGGGGCTCTCGGACGGCCATCGCCGCCCTGACCGGCCGGGCGGCCACCGGCCCCGAGGCCGAGATGTGGCTGGGCGCGCACCCGTCGGGCCCGTCGCGCCTGGTGCGGGACGGCTCCGAGGTGACCCTCGACCAGGTGATCGCGGCGGATCCGGAGGCCGCGCTCGGGCAGCCGGTCATCGACCGGTTCGGGCGGCGCCTGCCGTACCTGATGAAGCTGATCGCGGTCGACCAGCCGCTGTCGCTCCAGGTGCACCCCACCTCCGAGCAGGCGGCGGAGGCCTTCGGGCGGGGAGACTCCAACTACTCCGACTCATGGCACAAGCCTGAGATGATCTGTGCCCTGACGCCGTTCTCCGGTCTGGCCGGATTCCGCCCCTCCACCCAGTCGGCGATGCTGGTCGAGCGGCTGCAGGTGGAGGCGCTGCAGCCGGTCGTGTCGCGGCTGTCGGCCGACGACGTGCTCGGCGCCCTGCGCGTGCTGCTGGAGTGGCCCGGTTCCAAGCGTGAGCTGGTGGAGTCGATCGTGTGGGCGGCGGCGTCGGTCCACCAGGCCGACTACGAGCTGGTCTGCCGGCTGGCCCGGCAGTACCCGGAGGACCCCGCGGTGCTGGCGCCGCTGCTGATGCACCGGCACGAGCTGGCCCCGGGCCAGGCGCTCTATCTGGGAGCCGGAGTGCTCCACTGCTATCTCGACGGCTTCGGCGTGGAGATCATGGCCGGGTCGGACAACGTGCTCAGGGCCGGGCTCACCAGCAAGCGGATCGACGTCGAGGAACTGCTGCGGATCACCGAGGCCGGCGCCCAGCCGCTGCCGGTCGTCCAGGAGGGCGACGCCTACGTGCCGCCCGCGCCCGAGTTCCTGCTTCGCCGGATCGTCCCGGGCGACGGCCACGTCCTCGAGCGGGCGGTGCCCCGGATCGTGGTGTGCACCGAGGGGACCGTCGCCGTCTCCGGGCCGGACGCCACACAGGTGAAGCTGCACCCGGGGGAGTCGGTGTTCGTGCCCGCGTCGGACGGGCCGGTCGAGCTGTCCGGTGACGGAACCGTGTTCAGCGCCGAACCTCAGGTGTGAGCACGAGCTTCACGCTCACACCAGGAGCGCGCACACCACGGGCGCTCACACCAGGTGTACGGCGAAGCCGTACCCGCCGAGGGCGAACAGGATGCCGAGCGCGAGGCTGCCCAGCGCGTTGAGCGCCGCAGCCCGCACGGAGCCCTCCTCCAGCAGGCGGACGGTCTCGAAGCCGAAGGTGCTGAACGTCGTCAGTCCTCCGCAGAACCCGGTGCCGACCAGTGCCGAGATCACCCCGGGCGGTTGGATGCCGGTGACGAACCCGAGGACGAACGAGCCGATGATGTTGACCGACAGCGTCCCCCACGGGAAGACGCTGTCGTGCCGTCGCTGGATGAACCGGTCGAGCAGGTAGCGGGCGGGCGCGCCCACGGCGCCGCCCAGGAAGACGAGCAGGAACGTCACCGGGTCGCCTCGCTCACGGACGGCCCTCGTAGCGGTAGACCTCGACCGGCTCGACGGTGACCAGCCCCTCGATGGCCAAGTCGTCCAGGTCTGCGAGGAAGTCGGTGATGCGCTGCTCGTCGTCCACGATCACGATCGCCAGCGGCAGATCCTCGCTCAGGGACAGGAGCCTCGTCGTGTGGATCCGCGAGGAGGCGCCGAACCCTTCCACGCCGCGGAACACGCTGGCCCCGGCCAGGCCCTTCTCGTGGGCGCGGTGCACGATCTCGGAGTACAGGGGCCGGTGCCGGTACTGGTCCGTCTCGTCGATGAAGATCGTCAGCCTGTGGGCCGTCCCGTGCAGTCTCATCCCGCCTCCCTTCCCGCACGCCCTCGCCGCAGCGGGACGCGGGCGGCGAAGCGGGCCGCGGTCATCCCGCACCAGACCGCCACGAGGCATGCCGCGAGCGTCCCGAGGGCGTAGGCGACGGCCGTGCCCGGAGCGAGCCTGATGGTCTCCACGGTGACCGAGGAGAACGTCGTATAGCCCCCGAGGACGCCGATCCCGAGGAACGGGCGGATGTATCGCCGGGGCGGCCACACGTCGAGCACGAACACCATCAGCAGGCCGAGCGCGAAGCATCCGCTCACATTGGTGGCGAACGTGGCCCAGGGGAAGTGCGGCGGCGCGCTCGGGAGGGAGATCGCCAGCAGATAGCGGGCCATGCTGCCCAGGCCGCCGCCCACCGCGATGACGGCGACCACCAGAAGCGTCCGGGCGTCGCCGGTCACGCGCCGTGAACGGCTCGCGCGCTCTCCGATCATCCGCATGCGTCCATTGTGTCGCAGGTGGGGAACGGGTCCTCCGGCTGCTCGGCCTGGCCTTCAAGCGTTACAGCCGGTAACGTTCACGGAGATTCACGCTAGGTGATGTTTGTCCTACTCTCCGTGAGTCTGGCCACGACCTCGGGTAGGAAGTCACTCATCGTCATCCGGTGCCCGTTGGAAGGGGAGCCATGGGACGCTTCAGGGCCGTCGGCGTCGGGGTAGCGTCGCTGAGCGTCGCCGCGCTGTCCGCCGCGTGCATGTCCGGGGGAGACAAGGACGCCAAGGTCGACGCGGCTCGCGCCAAGGCGAGCAACATGGCCGCCGCGGCTTCGGAGAAGAAGGCCGAGACGCAGGTCGCGGCCAAGGCGAAGGCGAACGAACTGGGCCAGATCCCCGTGATCATGTATCACCGGATCATCAAGAACCCGCCGCCAGGTGACGACCGCACTCCCGAGCAGTTCCGCGCCGAGCTGGAGCGGCTGGCGAAGGAGGACTACGTCCCCATCACCGCGGCCGAGTACGTCACCGGCAAGATCGGTATCCCCGCCGGCAAGCATCCCGTCGTGCTGACCTTCGACGACTCCTCGCCGTCGCAGCTCACCCTGGACGGCATGGGCAATCCGAAGCCCGACACCGCAGTCGGCATCCTGATGGACGTGGCGAAGAAGCACCCGGGCTTCCGGCCCGTCGCCACCTTCTACGTGATCCGCGACCTGTTCGGCATGTCCAAGCCGGAGGAGCAGACCCAGGTCCTCGAGTGGCTCAAGGACCACGGTTTCGACATCGGCAACCACACCCACGACCACCTCAACCTGCTCGGCAAGCCCGAGAAGGAGGTGGAGGAGCAGATCGCCTCGGGGCAGAAGATGGTCACCTCGCTGATCAAGTTCTCGCCCGTCACGCTCGCGCTGCCGTACGGCAACCAGCCGCACGACAAGAAGTGGGCCATGAAGGGGTCGTCGGCGGGCACGAGCTACGACTTCCGCGGCGTGTTCCTGGCCGGCTACACCCCGGCGCCGTCTCCGTACACCAAGGACTTCGACCCGGTGGGCATCCCGCGCATCCGGTCCAAGGAGAAGGTCGGCGACTGCGTGAAGTTCTGCTCCACCGCGTGGCTGGACTGGCTGAACGCCAACGCCACCGACCGCTTCACCTCCGACGGCAACGCCAACACCGTGGCCTTCCCGAAGTTCAAGGCGCCCTTCGTGGCCGCGCCGTTCGCCGCCCAGGCTCTGCCGTACTGAGCGGGACCTGACCCGGCCGGCCTGGCCCGCCCGTACGGCCTTCACGGCCTGGGCGGGTCAGCCCGCGTCGCCCGCCCGGCGGCGGCCCTCCTCGAGGAACGCCGCCAGATCGCCGGCCTCACCGAGGTCGGCCATCCGGCGGGCGGCGCCGAACGGCATGTTCCAGAAGTCGCCCTCGCGAGGGCGCCAGGGCACCACGTAGGCGTAGGGCTCGCCGATCGCCGAGTCGCCGAGGGAGACGCCGTAGTTGACCTCGTCGATGACGATGCCGAGATCGAAGTGCTCCGGCCAGAGCACGGGGGCCATCTCCTGGCCGGAGGCGGAGGCCAGGCGGCGAAGCTCGGTGTCGCCCCTGGCGAGGCAGTGCGCCAGATGGGCCGCCGCGTCCGCGTCGACATCGACGCTCTCACTCGGGTCGGCGCCGGAGCCGTCAGCGTAGAGCCCCTCGGGTGCGCCGGCCGTGACGCCCGCCGCCTCCGCCAGCGCGGCATAGGTGACGCCGTGGAGGGGAAGCACGTCTCCGATCTCGGTCACCAGTGAATCGCCGTCGACGCGCAGGTCAGGCGTCGACACGGTGGCGAATCCCCCGGCGACGACCCGCAGCCGGATGGTGTCGCTCGTCCGGTACTGGGGGCCGGCCATGATCAGCTCGGCCACGCCGTGCAACGCCCGCCTCGTCCGCGCGAGGCCGGCCGGAACGCCTGCGGAAAGGTTCGCGGATCGGTCGTCGTCTCGCACTGTCTTGTCCTCCAGGCTCGTGCCGGACGGCGTCGTCGTGTGGTCCACGGGTCTCCTGATGCCTCGGGGGCGACCGAGCACCGGAGCCCTTCTACGGCTAGCCTGCGGGCATGGACGACGACGCCTCCATCCGCCACAGGGTAGCCGCCGCGACGGAGGGCCCGGTCGTGGACGGCTCGGGCCGGTGACGGCGACTCCCCAGTCCGGGCACGAGCCCGGCTCCCAGGTGACGGCCGATCTGCGCGGGCTGACGCCCCGGCTCATCGGCCCGGAGATCATTGCAGTCTTCTCCGTGTCGCTCGGCGCCAGCGCCCTGTTCGCGCTCATCCGCCTGATCGGCGCGCTGACCGCCCCCAGGTCCCTCAGCGGGCAGCAGGCCGTTCTCGTCGGGTCGCTCGCGCCGGGCAGGCCCTGGCTGGACCTCACTCTCCAGGTGGCCGGGATCGCCGTGAACGTGGCCCCCGTCGGGCTGGTCGCCTACCTGCTGGCCCGGTCGGGTGAGTCCTTCCGGACGATCGGCGTCGACCTGCGCGAACCGGGACGGGACCTGCTCAGGGGCGTCGGGCTGGCGGCCGCCATCGGCGGCACCGGCCTGGCCTTCTACCTGGTGGCGTTCCAGTCCGGGATCAACCTGAACGTCGTTCCCGAGTCGCTGCCCCCGGAATGGTGGCGGGTGCCGATCCTGCTCCTCGAGGCCGCCCAGAACGGCGTGCTCGAAGAGGTGCTGGTCAGCGGATATCTCCTGCACCGGCTCGCTCAGCGTGGCTGGAACCCCTGGCGCTCGGTGATCGTCGCGTCGCTGCTTCGAGGCTCGTATCACCTCTATCAGGGCTTCGGTGGATTCATCGGAAATGTGGCGATGGGTCTGGTCTTCGGCCGGCTGTACCAGCGCTGGGGCCGGGCCATGCCGCTGGTCGTCGCCCACACACTGATCGACTCGGTGGCCTTCGTCGGGTACGGCGTGCTCCGCGGCAAGGTGTCCTGGCTCCCTTGACGGGGACCTGACCATCCGGAAACTCGCGAAGTCGGCTTGCGCCAATAGGCCGACGTGAGACCATGTGGGGCGTTATGCGCGCCCGGTTACCCCTTCGTCTCGCCCGATCGGCGTTCTTCGCCATCGTGTGCGTGATGCTGGCCGTGGTCGCACACCGGCTGGGCGGAGGATCCACCCCCTCGCTGAAGACGGCGCTCGCGGCCGGAGCCGTGGTGCTGGCCATCGCGGCGGGCATGGCCGGACGAGAGCGGAGCGCCCCCACGATCAGCGTCATGCTGGTCCTCGCGCAGGCGTCCCTCCACGAACTCTTCGAACGCACGACGCCGGCCGTGGTCCCGACGCTTCCCGCCGTCCACGCGCACGGCGGCCTCGGCGTCGACCTGGGAATGATCATCGCGCACCTCACCGCCACGCTGATCACCGGTTGGTGGCTGGCACGTGGCGAGATCGCGCTGTGGTCGCTGCTGCGCCGGGCCGGCGCGCGCGCCACGGGCTCGTTGCGCGCCCTTCTCGCGGTGTTGTACCGGGACCCGGCGCCGATCCTGCCCCGGTCCTTCCGCTTCCCGGCCACCGTCTCGCGCGTCCGTCCGCACCGGGTGCTGCTCCACGCCGTCACCCGCCGCGGACCGCCTCGTCCCGCCGCACCGCGCATCCTCGCGCGCGCCGCCGGGACACCCACCGCCTGATCCTCGAGTGATCTTCACGTGATCTCCGTCTAGGGCTGCTCAGGGACGCCCCCGGTACGGCTCGCGCGCCGTCGCCGTTCCCGCGAACGGGTCATCGTCCTTCCCGTATCCCAGAAAGTGGAGATCTCCATGGCGTTCAACGCCGCGCTTCGCCGTGCCGGTGCCGTCACCGCAGGCGCCCTCGCCCTCACCATCGGCCTGGCCGTCCCGGCCCTCGCCCACGTCACGATCAACCCCGGCACCGCCGTGAAGGGCAGCTGGACCAAGGTCGCGTTCCGGGTGCCGAACGAACGCGACAACGCGTCCACCACCAAGGTGGAGGTCGGCTTCCCGACCGACCACCCGCTGCCCTTCGTCTCGGTCCGGCCGATCCCCGGGTGGGACGTCAAGGTGACCCAGGGCAAGCTCCCCAAGCCGGTCGTCGACGACGACGGGAACACGGTCACCGAGTCGGTCCTGAAGATCACCTGGAGCGGCGGGAAGATCGACGCCGGTCAGTTCCAGGAGTTCGAGGTGTCGGTCGGCCCACTGCCCAAGACCGTCGACGAGCTGGACTTCCCGGCCACGCAGACGTACTCCAACGGCGAGGTCGTGAAGTGGGCCGACGAGCCCAAGGCCGACGGCTCCGAGGCAGAGCACCCGGTTCCCGCGCTCAAGCTGGTCGACGGGACCGATGACGACGCCCACGGAGCGGCTCCGTCCGCGGCGCCCACGGCCACGGTGCTCGGCGACGCCGGGCACGCCTCCGCGACGTCGGCCACGGACTCGGACTCCACCGCCCGGGCGATCGGAGCCGTCGGCATCGCCGTCGGCCTCATCGGCACCGCGGTGGGAGTCCTCGGCCTGCGCCGCTCGCGTAGCTGACGTCGCCGCATGGCCGGTCCCGGGCCTGTACGGCCGGGGCCGGCCATGCGTGTGTTCCACGGGCCAGGCGAAGGCCACGAGCGGGATGATGTGTAAGAAACCCGTAAAAATCGGGCCCAGTGGCGTATGTGGAGCGTCAATATCGCCGAGCCGGGACGCGTTCCGCGATTTGCTGGCGCGAGGCGGCTTGTCGGAGCTCGCCCGGCCGGCCGTACCTTGGGATTTGGCCGGGGGGATTCATGGGCGGGCCCACGGTCGGAATTTCGAGCCCGATCTCGCCCTCTACAGGCTCGGGAGGGTCTGGATGCCACGCGGGCGACTGCGGATCTATCTGGGGGCGGCTCCAGGCGTCGGCAAGACGTTCGCCATGCTGGGCGAAGGCCGCAGGGCGATGCTGCGCGGCCGCGACGTGGTCGTCGGCTTCGTCGAGACCCATGACCGCCCGCACACGGCCGAACTCCTCCAGGGGATGGAGATCGTCCCGCGCCGGACCGTCCTGTATCGGGGGACGTCCTTCACCGAGCTCGACGTGGACGCGGTCATCGAGCGACGTCCCAAGGTGGCGCTGCTCGACGAACTGGCGCACACCAACGTCCCCGGCTCCCGCAACGCCAAGCGGTGGGAGGACATCGAGGAGATCCTCGAGGCGGGCATCGACGTCGTCTCGACGGTGAACATCCAGCACCTGGAGTCGGTCAACGACGTCGCCAGACAGATCACCGGGGTTCCGCAGCGGGAGACCGTGCCGGACGAGGTGGTGCGGCGCGCCGACCAGGTCGAGCTGGTGGACATGTCTCCGGAGGCGTTACGCCGACGAATGGCGCACGGCAACGTCTACCTCCCCGAGAAGGTCGACGCGGCGCTGTCGAACTACTTCCGGGTGGGCAACCTGACGGCGCTGCGCGAGCTGGCGCTGCTGTGGGTCGCGGGGAAGGTCGACGACCAGCTCGACCGCTACCGGGCCGAGCACGGGATCGCGGGCACATGGGAGACACGCGAGCGGGTCGTGGTCGCCCTGACCGGAGGCCCCGAGGGCGACACCCTGATCAGGCGGGCGGCGCGGATCGCGGCCAGGACCAAGGGCGCCGATCTGCTCGCGGTGCACGTGACCCAGGCCGACGGACTGAGCGGCACCGACCCCGTCGGCCTCACCACGCAACGCACGCTCGTGGAGAGCATGGGCGGGACCTATCACCAGGTCGTCGGGAGCGACGTTCCGCGCGCGCTGCTCGATTTCGCCCGGGGCGTCAACGCCACCCAGCTCGTGCTGGGGGTCTCCCGGCGCGGCCGCCTGGCCCAGCTGGTCTCACGGGGTGTCGGCTTCACCGTGACCACGCTGTCCGGCGCCATCGACGTGCACATGATCACACATGACGAGGTCAGCAAGGGACGGCGTCCCGCACCTTCCCGGGCCTCGTTGACCAGGAACCGGAGGCTGGCCGGCTGGGCGCTCGCTCTGCTGGGCGTGCCCGCCCTGACGGCGGCGCTGCTCCCGCTGCGCGGCGAGCTGACCCTGCCGAGCCAGATCCTGCTCTTCCTGGTGGCGGTCGTCGGGGTGGCCCTCGTGGGCGGCATGTGGCCGGCCGTGACGGCGGCCGTCGGCGGATTCCTCCTGCTCAACTGGTATTTCACGCCGCCCGTTCACACCTGGACGATCGCCAATCCGGAGAACCTGCTGGCCCTGATCGTGTTCGTGCTCGTGGCGGGTTCGGTGAGCTGGATCGTCGACCTCGCGGCCCGCCGTACCCGCGAGGCCGCCCGGGCGGGGGCCGATGCCGAGGTCCTCTCGGCGCTCGCCGGGCACGTCCTGCGCGGCGAGGCCGCGCTGCCGTCGCTGCTCGCACGGCTGCGGGAGATCTTCGGCCTCACCTCGGTCACCCTGCTCGAACGGCGGCCCGACGTTGAGCCCAGCGTCGGCGACAAGTCCGAGCCGAAGGCGTGGCGGATCGTCGCCACCACCGGTGGGGTGCCCTGCACGTGCCCCGGGATCGCCGACACCGAGATGCCGATCGCCGACGATCTCGTGCTGGCTCTGCGCGGGCGGCTGCTCGACGCCTCCGACCGCAGGGTGGTGGAGGCCTTCGCCGCCGAGGCCGCCGTGGTCCTGCGACAGGAACGGCTGGAGCGGGAGGCCGAGCAGGTCAGGCCCCTCGCGGAGGCGGACAGGATGCGCACGGCGCTGCTCGCCGCCGTCAGTCACGACCTCCGGACGCCGCTGGCCTCGGCCAAGGCCGCTGTGGAGAGCCTGCGCAGCACGGACATCGAGTGGTCGCCGGAGGACCGCGCCGAGCTGCTCGCCACGGCCGACGAGTCCCTGGTCAAGCTCAACCGGCTCGTGGTGAACCTGCTCGACATGAGCCGCCTCCAGGCCGGAGTGCTCGGAGTCTCCGCGGAGTTGGTGGCGCTCGAGGAGGTCGTCCCCCGGGCCGTCGACGATCTCGGTCATCTGAGTGACCGGGTCCGGGCCGAGATCTCGCCGGACTTCCCGGAGGTGATCGCCGATCCGGCCCTGCTCGAGCGGATCCTCGTCAACGTCATGTCCAACGCGGTCCGCTACAGCCCCGATGGCGATCGGACGCTGGTCACCGCGAGCTGGTACGCCGACCAGGTTCAGATCCGGGTCATCGACCGGGGGCCCGGCATCCCGCCGGAGGACCACGACCGGGTGTTCATGCCGTTCCAGCGGCTCGGCGACCGCGACAACCACACCGGCGTCGGGCTCGGGCTGGCGTTGTCGCGTGGTCTGGCGGAGGCCATGGGCGGGACCCTCGTGCCCGAGGAGACGCCCGGGGGCGGCACCACGATGACCCTCACCCTGCCGATCTGGTCGGGGGCGAAAGCCGTACAGAGGGCGAAGGCCGTCGAGGGCGCGCCCGTGATCGACGAGAGCTGAGGACGACGGCGAGAGAACCTCACCGAGTTATCACGAAATATGGGATTTGCCGCTTAGGTTTCGGGATAAATCATCTGCAGGGTGCTAAATGAATGGGTCTGGCGCGCCTGATTGCGATTGTGGCCGATCTCGGTGCATGGTTGACGTGACGCCGCCAATCGCCTGCACGATTGGATGAGCGACACGTCCGGATCCCCCCGGCAAACCGCCTCCACGGGCTGACTTGCGTGGGGATTCCACATGAGGCATTTATCAGTGCGCGTGACATGTCAACAGGAGTTCATACTCAGAGTCATGGACTCTGTCTTATCGGGTGTGAATGCCGCACCCGCCATTTCCGCTCCGGCGCTGCGCCGGGTCCCCGGTCCGTCGAGGAGATCGTGGCCGGACGACCGTCGCAGGCGGCCCGCCGCACATCGGCGAGCCCGGCGTCCATTCGTACGGCCCGGCGCTCCCCGGCAGGTCGCATTGGGGACCCGTCCGGTGCCAGGGACCCCGTCGATCCGCATCCGCGGTGCCCGGCCCGGCGGTGAGCGGGAGATCATCCCCGCGACGCCTCCGGTCCTGGCGATCTCGTCGATGCCGTCGGTGCCGGCCGAGTCCACCGTGACCTCGGCGGCCTCGGTGGCGTCGGTGGCGTCGGTGGCGTCAATGCAGCCCACGCAGTCCGTGCTCGCCGTGGCGGCGGTCCTGCTTTTGCCGCTGGCCTGGCTGCTGATGCTGCAACGGTCCTCGCGACGGCCTCCGCCGCGACACCTGTCCCTGCGCCGGCCACCGCACTGGCCTCCGCATCGACCGGTGCGCGCGTGGCCGCGGCGGGAGCCGCGCCGATCTCAGCGGGCGGCCCTAGGGGTCGCGGCGCGGCGATCGGCCCGACCGGCGGGCGCCGACGGCGGCGTGAAGACCGTCAAGTGCTGTCTGGCGGCCTTATTACCTGGGTCTCCGCGTCCGGAGGCCGGAATTCCGGCCTCGGTGCACCGCATCCCCGGCTCTTCCGCAGCCGGCGCGGGCGCGGAGACCTCCTCCACCCTGCTCTCCCCGGCACGCGTTCTGAACCTCGGGCAGATCACGCGAGGCAGCGGAGCGCGCTCCGTACCCGCGGATCGAGTGGATGGTCGTCCGGCAGCCTGCCCACGGTCGCCTCGACGAACTCCTCGGGCTCCAGCCGGGTGCTCATGTTGTCGATCCGCACCGACACCCGGCCCGGCCCGGCTTCGACGTGAGCGCCGGACCCGACCTCGTCGAGCACGAACTCGCCGACCCGTGTCCGCCAGTCCAGCCGGGCCCCGGCCTCCTCGCCGGTCACGGGTGCGCCGACGTCGTCGGCATGCGTCGCGTACTCCGAGGCGTAGTGGAAGGCCTGTAGACCGGCGGGGTAGGGGCCGACGGAGGTCGCGATCATGGCGTCGCGGCCGAGGGCCCGCATCCGGCGGCGGGTCTCCCCGTTCTTGGTGCGCCATTCCTGCACCACCTCCGCCACCGGCACCCCCTGGCGCCGCCGTACACACCACTCGTTGAAGACATCGAAGCCCCGGCCCACCCGCTCCCTGCCGAGCATCTCGAAGAATCCGGCGATGTCCCCGTCGAGACAGGCGTGGTTGTAGAGCTCCTCGCCCGCGAGGTGGCCGAGGACGTCACGGATGGTCCATCCCGCACATCGCGACGGCCGGTCCCAGTCCTGCTCGTCGAGTGACGAGAAGAAGCGGTCCAGCCGTCGCGCCTCGTCATCGAAGATCGTGAACGGGTCGAGATCTGCCAGCTGATCCGATTCTGTGGTCATGTCCTCAGCGTTACCCGCGTACGACGCGGTCTCACCGGGGCGGGAGGCCGTCCTTGCCGTAAGGCCCGGTCACCTGCGCCGGCCGCGCGGTTTCATCGGCGTCACGGGCAGGGCGGGGGCGGGCAGCGGGGCCCCGTCGAAGCCGTCGACGGTGCCGAAATCCGTTCCCGTGGTCCACTCCTCGCGGTATGCGGCGATCTCCTCAGAGGTGCGGCCGACGAAGTTCCACCACATGATGATCTCTTCGTCGAACGGCTCGCCTCCAAGGAGCAGCAGCCGCCCCGGCCGGCTGGCTCGCAGTGAGAGATGGTCCCGGTCGGAGCCGAGATAGAGCAGGGGGCCAGGCTCGAGGAAGGTCGCCGCGCCCTCCTGCGCATCGCCGATGCCGGTGCCGGTGCCGGTGCCGGTTCCTGTTCCTGTTCCTGTTCCGGAGACGACGTCGAAGGCGCCGGTCAGCGCCAGCACCGCGTGCTCGAAGTCCGGGCGCAGTGGAATCCGGATCTCGGCGCCGCCGTCCAGGCTGATCTCGGCTCCGACCAGGGGGGTGTAGGTCTGCGCGGGTGACGTCGCGCCGTCCAGTTCGCCCATGAGGACCGTCACGTTCGCGTCCGCGCCGCCCAGCACGGGAAGGGCCTGATGGTGCTCGAAGTGCGGGGCGACATTCCGCTGGGAGTCGGGAAGCGCGACCCACAGCTGCACCCCGTGCAGGACGGTCTCGCGCAGCGACTCCTCCGAGTGGGAGATCGCCCGGCCCGCCGTCATGAGGTTGAGTTGACCGGGCTTGATGAGCTGCTCGCTGCCCACGCTGTCCCGATGCAGGATCTCGCCCTGGACCAGCCAGCTGACGGTCTGCAGCCCGGTGTGCGGATGCGGGGGGACGCTCATGAGATGCGTCGCCGGCCCGTAGTAGTCGATGAAGCACCAGGCCCCGACCATCCGGCGGTCCCGGTTCGGCAGGGTCCTGGTCACCTTCATCCCCCGGGTGCCGCCGAGCACGACGTCGCGTCCGGTGAGGAGCTCCGCGACGGGCCCCTCCGCCTCCGTCCCGGCGCAAATCGTCTCCTGCGGGTCCCGTTCCAGGTTGCTCATGCCCAAAATGTACGGCCTTGACTTGGCCATTGCCCGATGAGGTGGGGCCCGGGTCCTGGTCGCTCATGGACACGCCACGATAGATCGGCGGATGTGGGACGGCTCGGACACCGGGTGGCGCCAGACTGGCAACGTACGGCACGGCCTGTGACATGACCGGTGACATGACCTGTGAATGCCTAGGAGTGGAGGGCGACCATGCCTGATGTCTTCGATGTGATCGTGATCGGTGCGGGCCCGGCGGGAGAGGTCGCGGCGGGACGGATCGCGGCCGCCGGCCTGAGCGCCGCGGTGATCGAGAAGGAGTTGGCGGGCGGGGAGTGCTCGTATTGGGCGTGCATTCCCAGCAAGGCCCTGCTGCGCCCGTTGGACCTCGCGGGAGAGGTCGCGAGGGTTCCCGGGCTCACGTTGGGCGGTCTCGCCGTCGACGACGTGCTGGCCAGGCGTGACGAGATGGTCTCCAACTTCGACGACAGCGGTCAGGTTCAGTGGATCGAGTCGGCGGGGGTGGCGTTCTTCCGTGGAAAGGGCCGGCTGAAGGGGCCTCGCGAGGTGGAGGTCCTCTCGGGTGAGGGATCCTCCTCGTCGTCCTCCCTGACGCTGACCGCCCGCCACGCGGTGGTGGTGGCCACCGGCAGCAGCCCGGTGATCCCGCCGATCCCCGGGCTGGCCGAGGCGCGGCCGTGGACCAACCGGGAGGCCACCGGGGTGCGTGCCGTACCGCAGCGACTGCTGGTCATCGGTGGCGGCGTGGTGGGCTGCGAGATGGCCCAGGCGCTGCACGGACTGGGAGCGAAGGAGACCACCCTTGTGGTCCGTGGCGGCGGTCTCCTGGAGCGGGTGGAGCCCTACGCCGGGGAGGCGGTGGCCCGCTCCCTGACCGAGCAGGGGGTCCGGGTCCTCATGCGGGAGACCGTGGAGCGGGTGGAGCGGCCGGTTCCGGGCGGGGAGATCACCGTGCACCTGGGAGGCGGCGAGACCCTGCGGGTGGACGAGATCCTCGTGGCCACCGGGCGCCGCGCCGTCACGGCGGACATCGGGCTGTCCACGGTAGGCCTGGACGATCACCGGCCGGTGCGTGTGGACGACAGCATGCGGGCCACGGGCGTCGAGGACGGCTGGCTGTACGCGGTCGGCGATGTGAACGGCATCAGCCTGCTCACTCACATGGGGAAATATCAGGCAAGGGTGTGTTCCGACGTGATCGTTGCCCGGGCCAAGGGGACCGCCGACGATCTCCCCGGCATGCGCGACCTGGCCGACCCGATCGGCTCGCCTCAGGTGATCTTCACCGACCCGCAGGTGTGCGCGGTGGGCCGGACCGAGGCCCAGGCGCGGTCCGAGGGGTTCGACGTCCGGGTGGTCGAATACGAGATGGGCGACGTGGCGGGCGGCTCTCTGATGGGCGAGGGCTACCGCGGGCGGGCCAAGGCCGTGGTGGACGAGCGCCGCCGTGTGTTGCTCGGGGTGACGTTCGTGGCTCCCGCGGCGTCCGATCTGCTGCACGGGGCGACGATCGCCGTCACCGCCGGAGTTTCCCTGGACGACCTCTGGCACGCGGTCCCCGCGTTCCCCACGGTGAGCGAGGTGTGGCTGCGCCTGCTGGAGGCGTACGGCATGTGACCGCCTCGCGGCCCGCGCGCGGTTCCCGTCTCACCCTTGAGTGATCACGGCGTCCGGGTCCGTTCACCCTTGGGTGATCACGGCGGGATGGCGCGGATCCTCCATGCGGATCACCACATCGGCCGCACGGGCGGGCTCGACCTCCCGCTCGTACCGGTCGTAGGCGGGTAACGTCCAATGCTCCTCCGCCGCGGTGCGGCGGAGCAGGGCGGCCGGCGACAGCGACAGGTGCACGGTCAGGTCGAACGGCAGTCCGTGGGCGAGCAGGAGCGGGCCGTCCACGAGCGCGACGCCGCCGGGAGGCAACGTCACGTAGGCGGCGCGGGTGGCCCGGTCCCTGCTGCTGTCCCACAGCGCTGGAAGGACCTTGCCCGTACGGCCGGGCTCGAGCGGACCGAGGACCTCCCGTGTCAGCCCGGCCGTGTCCAGCCATTCGGCGTAGAACACGTCGGGATCCGTACGGCCGAACTCGAACCGGAGGGAGGCGGGGCGCAGGAAGTCGGCGGCCGACACCCGCAGGACCTCGCGCCCGCGGACGCGCAGCGGTGTGACGAGTTCGTCGGCCAGCCCCTCCGGATGGGTGGGGGGCGCGCCGTCGACGGCGACCCGCACCCACGAGTCGCGGGGCGCGGACGCGATGCGGTCGGCGAGTTCCTCCACGAGGAGCGACGGGGAGACCGGGCGGGCGCGCACAGGTCCATCATCCCGGTCCCCGCAGGGAGCGTGGCCGTGGGCGAGCGCGCGGTGCCGCCATGACCCCCTTGGGATGGGCGCTGATCTGCGCAGGTGGGACAATTCACGATATGGGCGAGAGAGAGCGTCGCCCGGTGCGGCTGGGCGAGTCGATGTCGGAGCCGCAGGCGCGGCGCGACATCGTGCCGGCCTCCCGTGATCGCGTGAACGCGCTGCTGGAGGCTCTCCTCGCCGTCGGCGGCGATCTCGATCCCGAGACGGTGACGTGCCGGATCGTGCGGACGGCCACCTCCCTGGTCGACGCCCGCTTCGGAGCTCTGAGCATGGTCGACGGCGCACCGTCGCGGTGGATCCCGGCGGAAGGCGCCGATGTCCCCGATGCCGCAGATGCCCCCGGTATCGCCGATGTCGCGGATGCCGCCGATGTCGCCGGCCTCGAACCGCCGCGTGTCCTCCCTGCGGACCACCGGCCGGTACGGCTCTCGCGCAGCGGTTCCGCCAGGGCGTTCCTGGGTGTGCCCGTCCGCGTCCGAGGCGAGGTCGTCGGCCATCTCTGTCTCGTCGACAAGCAGGACGGCGGCGACTTCGACGCTCAGGACGAGGCCATGGTCATGACGTTGGCCGGAGCGGCCGGTGTGGCTATTGAGAACGCGCGGCTGTACGAGGAGAGCAGGCGCAGAGAGCTCTGGCTGGAGGCGTCCTCGCAGGTCACGACGGATCTGCTGTGCGGAGTCTCCTCGCATGACGTGCTGGCCCTCATGGCGCGCAGGGCCAGGGAGATGACAGGCGGCGACGTCTCGGCCGTCCTGCTGCCGGGGGAGGACCGCACGATGTTGCGGGTGGTCATCGCCGACGGCGCGGCGGCCGTACACATCTCGCAGGTGGAGGTCCCGGTCGAGGGGTCGCTCGGCGGACGGGCGTTCACCCTCGGCAGGCCCGTCATGGTCGCCGACTACGCCGAGGCGGGCATGCCGGCCGTGGTCACGGGGCGGATGCCCTCTGGGCCGGTCGTCGCGGTTCCGATCGGTACCGCCGAGGCCGTTCGTGGCGTTCTCTCCGTGTGCAAGCGGGCCGGCGGCGCCTCGTTCACCAGGGCGGAGTCGTGGATGTTGCACGCCTTCGCCGGGCAGGCGGCGATCGCGCTTGAGCTGGCGGAGTCCCGGCGGGACGCGGAGCGGCTGAGGCTGCTCGAGGACCGCGACCGGATCGCCAAGGACCTTCATGACGTGGTCATCCAGCGCCTGTTCGCCGTCGCCATGATGCTGACGAGCACCGTGCGGATGATGGAGCGGCCCGAGGGAGCCGGCCGTCTCCGCCACGCCATCGACGAGCTGGACGAGACCATCCGGCACATCCGCTCGACCGTATTCGCCCTGCAGTCGCCGCGTGAATACGGGGAGATCGGTCTCCGATCGCAGATCGTCGCTCTCGTGGACGACGCCGGGACGCGCCTCGGCTTCATGCCGGGCCTCCGGATGGACGGTCAACTGGACAACCAGGTGCCCGAGGAGCTGGCCGAGCAGGCGGCGGCGGTGCTGCGAGAAGCTCTGTCCAACATCGTCCGCCATGCCAAGGCGTGCCGCGCCGACGTCCGCGTCGAGGTGGCGGACGGCCGGCTCACCCTCGTCGTAAAGGACAACGGGGTCGGGCTGCCCGAAGTCGGCAGGCGCAGCGGTCTGCGCAACCTCGAGGAACGTGCGGTACGGCTCGGCGGTCGCTTCGAGGCCGTTTCCCCGGAGCAGGGCGGCACGCGCCTGACCTGGAGCGTCCCCCTCGGCTAAGCGTCTCTCTCGGCTAGCCGTGCGGGAGCGCCCTCACCCAGCTGTGCGGGGTGAGATGCCCATTGGCATCGGTGGGTCTCTTTGGGGCGGCCGTCTCTTGGCTGGGCGGTCTCTGTTGGGACGGCCGTCTCTTGGCTGGGTGGTCTCTTTGGCACGGCGGTCTCTTGGCACGGCGTCTATCGATCCGGCGGGGAGCCCTCTCATGACGCGGCCGGGGTCCCTATTGAATTACCTGCCGATAATTGGCTGGATTTGTCCGCCCTATTGGCCACCTCTAGCGGAATCCGACAACGACGTGCCGTTGATGTCCGGATATCTCATGGCGGTTTTGCCTGGGAAATTGTCGCGAATAGCAATGGCCAGGTCGACCGATCCTGTGAAATTATTCAAACAGATTTTCGATTAGAAGGG
>NZ_BOOQ01000002.1 GCF_016863315.1 Planotetraspora silvatica | reverse complement strand
AGCTCGACATCCGCGCCACCACCTCCAAGGGCGACATCACCGCCCGCAGCCTCTGAACCCGCAGCCTCTGATCAGCAGCCTCTGAGGAGCACCCATCATGACGAACCTGGCCATCGCGGCGAACGGGCTGCGCAAGTCCTACCCCGACAAGAACGCCGGCAAGAACGGCGGCAAGGGCGGCGGGAAGGTCGTGCTGGACGGCATCGACCTGGCCGTCCCCGAAGGAACGATCTTCTCTCTGCTCGGCCCGAACGGGGCGGGCAAGACCACCACCGTCCAGATCCTGTCCACGCTGACCCCGGCCGACGGCGGCACCGTCCAGGTCGCCGGCCACGACCTGGCCCGCGAACCCGACGACGTGCGCGGCGCGATCGGCGTCACCGGCCAGTACTCGGCCGTCGACAAGCTGCTCACCGGCGAGGAGAACCTGCTCCTCATGGCCGACCTCAAGCACCTGACCCGTACCGACGGCAAACGCAAGGCCGCCCGGCTACTCGAACGGTTCGACCTGGCCGACGCGGCCCGCAAACCCGCCGCGACCTACTCCGGCGGGATGCAACGCCGGCTCGACCTGGCCATGACCCTGGTCGGCGACCCCCGCCTGATCTTCCTGGACGAACCCACCACCGGCCTGGACCCGCGCAGCCGCCGCACCATGTGGCAGATCGTCCGCGAACTCGTCGCCGGCGGCGTCACCATCTTCCTCACCACCCAATACCTCGAAGAAGCCGACGAACTCGCCGACCGCATCGCCCTGCTCGACCACGGCCGCCTCATCGCCGAAGGCACCGCCGACGAACTCAAACGACTCATCCCCGGCGGCCACATCCTGCTGAAGTTCGCCGACCCGGACCGTCTCGACGCCGCCCGCCACCTCCTCGGCGCGGGCATCCCCGACCCCGAGGCGCTCACCCTGCAGGTGCCCGGCGACGGCAGCGTCCGCGCGATCCGCGAACTGCTCACCCTCCTGGACGAACACTCCATCGACATCGACGACATGAGCGTCCACACCCCCGACCTCGACGACGTCTTCCTCACCCTCACCGGCCGGCACGACCAGCAGAAGGAGACCATCCGATGAGCACCCTCACCCTCGCCGCCCGCGACTCCTCCACCATGGTTCGCCGCCAGCTCAAACGCCTGCTCCGCTACCCCTCCATGACCGTGCAACTGGTCGTCACGCCCGTCATCATCCTGATCCTGTTCGTCTACGTCTTCGGCGGCACCCTCGGCGCCGGCCTCGGAAACGGTCTCAGCAACGGACTCGGTGGCCGCGACGCCTACATCAACTACGTCGTCCCCGGCATCCTGCTCATGGCCGCCGCCACCGCCGCGACCGGAACCGCCGTCATGGTCGCCACCGACATGACCGAAGGCATCATCGCCCGCTTCCGCACCATGCGGATCTCCCGAGCCTCGGTCCTGACCGGCCACGTCGTCGCCAGCGTCATCCAGCAACTCCTCGGCATCGCCGTCGTCATCGGCATCGCCCTGGCCATCGGCTTCCGCCCCAACGCCACCGCACTCGAATGGCTGGCCGCCACCGGCCTGCTCACCCTGTTCATCGTGGCCATCACCTGGCTGTCGGTCGCCCTCGGCCTCAAATCCCCCACCCCGGAGGCCGCCAGCAACGCCCCGATGCCCCTGGTCTTCCTGCCCTTTCTCGGCAGCGGCTTCGTCCCCACCGACTCCATGCCCACCGCCCTGCGCTGGTTCGCCGAATACCAGCCCTTCACCCCGATCATGGAAACCATCCGCGGCCTCCTGCTCGGCACCCCGATCGGCAACAGCGCCGCCATCGCCACCGCCTGGTGCGCCGGCATCGCCGTCCTCTCCTACCTCTGGGCCAAGAACACCTTCAACAAGGCCTGACCGTGAACCAGCCGAACAGGGCCGCCAGACCAACAGGTCTGACGGCCCTGATCCTTTCCACCCATCACACCGACCAGATCACAGCGAGCGCTCACCGTAGGACGTCCCGGACGGCTGAACACGTGGAATACGAACGCCCGCGATCGTGGACGGCTTCTCGCGTGGCACCACCTGCTCGATGGCGTTCCACACCTCTGCGATCGACGGCGACCGTCACCTCACCACGGAACCGCCGATACCGAGCGGGACCTGGCGCGTCTCACTCGATCACTATGCCGTCTCCTCCGGCAGCCCGGCTCCGGCGCTCAGACCGATGACTCCTGGCGGCGCGATCGGCCTGGCGGAGGTCTTCCGGCTGCGCCTGCTCCGCTTCTCCAGCCAGTTGGCCAGGGTGCTGAGCGTCATGTTGAGGCCGATGTAGATGATCCCGATGACGATGGCGGCGGGCACCAGGGAACCGAAGAACACCGCAGGGATGATCTTGAAGCCGTAGTTGAGCAGGTCCTCGTAGGCGATGATGTAGCCGAGGGCCGTGTCCTTCAGCAGCACGACGAGCTGGCTCACGATGGCCGGCATCATCGCCGTCACGGCCTGGGGGAGCAGGACCAGCCGCATCACCCCGCCCTTGCGCAGCCCGATCGCGTAGGCCGCCTCCGACTGCCCCCTGGGCACGGCCAGGACGCCGGCCCGGACGACCTCGGCGAGCACCGAACCGTTGTAGAGGGTCAGGCCGGTCACCAGCGCGATCAACGTGTAGTCGCCGCTGCCGAGCACGCTGGGCGCGAGGTAGGCGAGGAAGAAGATCAACAGCAGCAGCGGGATCGCGCGGAACGTCTCGACGACCGCGCCCGCGGGGACTCTGATCCACCGGTGGTCGGACAGCCGGCCCAGGCCGAAGACCGCGCCGAAGACCAGCGCGCACACGGCGCCGAGGCCGGCGGCCTTCAGCGTGCCGAGCAGCCCGGGGATGATGTAGTCGGTCCAGGTGGAGGCCTCGATGAACGGCCGCCAGATCTTCCCCTCCCACTGGCCCTTGTCGTCGAACCCGCGGTAGACGAAGTAGAGCACCGCGAGGACCGCGGCCGCGGCGATGACGGTCAGACCGTGGTTGCGCAACCGTGCGCGGGGGCCGGGGACGTCGAACAGGACGCTCGAGCTCATCGGGCCACCGCCAGGCGGCGGGCGAGCCAGCCGGTCAGGAAGCCGATCGGGAGGGTGACGGCCATGAAGGCGAGGGCGAGCCCGATGAAGATGGGGATCGACACGCCGGTGTCGTCGAAGGTGTCCTTCATGATGAACGCCGACTCCGCCAGATAGCCGGCGGCGACGGCCACCGTGGTGTTCTTGATCATTGCGATCATCACGCTGCCCAGGGGACGGATGACGGCGCGGAAGGCCTGCGGCAGGATGATCAGCCGCAGGGACTGCAGGAACGTGAGACCGATGGCGCGCGCGGCCTCGGCCTGGCCCAGCGGGACCGTGTTGATGCCGGCCCGCAGCGCCTCTCCCACGAAGGTGGCGGTGTAGGCGGACAGGCCGAGCACCACGAGCCAGAATCCGTTGGTGGAGGGCTCGTCGGAGAAGGTGAGACCCAGGGTGTCGCTGAGGCCCAGCGCGCTGAAGGCCAGCACCAGCGTCAGCGGTGTGTTCCGTACGACGTTGACATAGGTGGTGCCCGCGGCGCGCAGGACCGGTGTCGGCGAGACCCGCATCGACACGAGGATCGTGCCGAGGATCAGCGAGAGCACGGCGCTCACCAGGGACAGTTCCACGTTCACCAGGAAGCCCGCCGCCAGGTCCGGCGCGTATTTGATCAGGTCATCCATCGTGCTCCACCACGTGACGGCGGCGGCCGGTAACCGGGGAACAGGTCACCGGCCGCCATGGGCGACGGGCCGGACGGCTCAGGCGCAGGGCTCGAACGTGGGTGCGGCGGTGGGAGCCGTGAGCCCCTGCGCCTTGCCGAACCACTTGGCGAACAACTGCTGGGCGGTGCCGTCCTGGTACATCTTGGTGATCGCCGCGTTCACGGCCTCGCAGGTCTTGGTGTCGCCCTTCTTGAGGCCCACGCCGTACTTCTCGTCGGTGAACGGCTGGCCGAGGATCTTGAAGTTCCCGCCGGTCTGGGTGGCGAACCCGGCGAGGATCAGGTCGTCGGTCGTGACCGCGTCGAGGTTGTTGCCGCCGAGCTTGGCCACGCACTCCGAGTAGTTGGCGGCACCCACGAGCTGGGCGTCGAGGTTGAGCTCGCCGTCCGGCGGCGGGTCGGTGATCCGCTTGTAGGAGTTGGAACCCGCGGCCTGGCAGATCCGCTTTCCGGCCAGGTCGGTGGGCTTGGCGATCGCGGCGTCGTCACCGCGGACCATCACGTCCTGGTGGGCCACGATGTACGGCCCGCCGAAGGTGACCTTCTGCTTGCGGCTGTCGGTGATCGAGTAGCTCGCGAAGATGATGTCGACCGTGCCGTTGGCGAGGAACGCCTCGCGGTTCGACGAGGCCGACTCCTTCCACGTGATGTCCACGTCGTCGGCGCCCCCGGCCAGCTCCTTGACGACGTACTTGGCCACGTCGACGTCGAAACCCTCCGGTGCCGTGCCCTTCTTCAGACCGAGGCTCGGCTGGTCCCACTTGGTGCCGACGACGACCGTCTTGCCTTCCTTGATCTTGTCGGCGACGGTGGCATAGGTCTTGTCGCCTCCGCACGCCGCCAGGCCCGCGGACATGGCCGTCACAGCGAGCACAGCCCCGATTCGGCGTAGTCGCATACCTTCCCCTTCTTCCCTGCGCCCGGCCGGTCATGGCCGACACATATGTGGTCAGTGCGTAAGGATCTTGGACAGGAAGTCCCGTGCTCTGTCTGACTTGGGCTGGGTGAAGAACTCTTCGGGAGCGCTCTCCTCGACGATCTGGCCGTCGGCCATGAAGACGACCCGGTGGGCGGCCCGCCGGGCGAAGCCCATCTCGTGGGTGACGACGAGCATCGTCATGCCGTCGCTCGCGAGGCCGACCATGACGTCCAGGACCTCCTGGACCATCTCGGGGTCGAGCGCGGAGGTGGGCTCGTCGAAAAGGATCATCTTGGGGTCCATCGCGAGCGCCCGGGCGATGGCGACGCGCTGCTGCTGGCCGCCGGACAGTTGCGCCGGATACTTGGCGGCCTGGGACGCGATGCCGACCCGCTCGAGCAGTTCGAGGCCGCGCTGCTCGGCCTGCTGCCGGGCGATCCCCCTGACCTTGATCGGACCGAGGGTGACGTTCTCGAGGATCGTCTTGTGGGAGAAGAGGTTGAACGACTGGAACACCATGCCGACCTCGGACCTGAGCTTCGCGAGGGCCTTGCCCTCCGCGGGGAGCGTCTGCCCGTCGAACGTGATGTCGCCCGAGTCGATCGTCTCCAGCCGGTTGATCACCCTACATAACGTCGACTTGCCGCCACCAGAGGGGCCGATCACGACGACGACCTCGCCCCGCGCGACGCTCAGGTCGATGTCCTTCAGCACATGCAGGGCGCCGAAGTGTTTGTTCACTGCCTCGAGCTTGACTAGAGGGGAAGAGTTGCCGGCCTCGGTCATGGTCAACAACGTAGGGGCGTAAATATCGCCAAGTCACTAATCCCTCGGTACCGATCCGATCACAGCCCGCGCACTTCCGGAGGATCCGGACGGTTGTCGACGTGGCTGAAAAGGCCTGGGCGGGCCGATCCAGCGGTGCCGCGATGCTCGTCAGGACCGTTCCCGTACCAGGTGAAGGGGGTTTTCGGGCGATCCGCATCGGGCTTGCGGGCACCGCTCAGAGAGCGTTCAGGCGGACGGCGCTCGCCTGCCGTACGGGATGGGCGGGGGGAGAGCCTAACCTTGTACTGCGATGACTGTGACCACTCAGGGCCCCGAGGGCGCGACCCGGACGTACGAGGTGCGGACCTACGGCTGCCAGATGAACGTGCACGACTCCGAGCGACTGTCCGGGCTGCTCGAGGACGCCGGATATGTCCGCGCCCCCGACGGGGAGACGCCGGACGTGGTCGTGTTCAACACCTGCGCGGTGCGGGAGAACGCCGACAACAGGCTTTACGGCAACCTCGGTCACCTCAGGCCGATCAAGATGGCCCGCGAGGGCATGCAGATCGCCGTCGGGGGATGCCTGGCGCAGAAGGACCAGGGGGAGATCGTCCGCAGGGCGCCCTGGGTCGACGTGGTCTTCGGCACGCACAACATCGGCTCACTTCCGGTGCTGCTGGAGCGGGCCCGCATCGCCGAAGAGGCCCAGGTCGAGATCAAGGAATCCCTGGAGACGTTCCCCTCCACGCTGCCGACCAAGCGGGAGTCGGCCTACGCCGCCTGGGTGGCGATCTCGGTCGGCTGCAACAACACCTGCACGTTCTGCATCGTGCCGTCGCTGCGGGGCAAGGAGAAGGACCGCCGTCCCGGCGACGTGCTCGGCGAGATCCGCACGCTGGTCGACCAGGGCGTCCTGGAGGTCACCCTCCTCGGGCAGAACGTCAACACCTACGGCGTCGAGTTCGGCGACCGGCTCGCGTTCGGGAAGCTGCTGCGGGCGTGCGGCGACGTCGACGGGCTTGAGCGGGTCAGGTTCACCTCGCCGCACCCGGCGGCCTTCACCGACGACGTGATCGCGGCCATGGCCGAGACGCCGAACGTCATGCACCAACTCCACATGCCGCTCCAGTCGGGCTCCGACCGGGTGCTGAAGGCCATGCGCCGGTCGTACCGCTCGGACCGGTATCTCGGGATCATCGAGCGGGTCCGCGCCGCCATGCCGGACGCGGCCATCTCCACCGACATCATCGTCGGCTTCCCCGGCGAGACCGAGGAGGACTTCCAGCAGACGCTCGACGTCGTGCGGCAGTCGCGGTTCGCCAACGCGTTCACGTTCCAGTACTCCATCCGCCCCGGCACCCCGGCGGCCACCATGGACGGCCAGGTGCCGAAGGCGGTCGTGCAGGAACGCTACGAGCGACTCGTCGCCCTCCAGGAGGAGATCTCCTGGGAGGAGAACAAGAAGCAGACCGGTCGCACGCTCGAAGTGCTCATCGCCGAGGGTGAAGGCCGCAAGGACGACGCGACCCACCGCCTGTCCGGCCGTGCCGCCGACAGCCGCCTCGTGCATCTCGCCGCCGTCGACGCCCGCCCGGGCGACATGGTGACGGTCGAGGTCACCTACGCCGCACCGCACCACCTCGTGGCCGACAAGGTCGTGGGCGTGCGCCGTACACGTGCGGGCGACGCCTGGGAGGCGCGTCAGGGACGGCCAGCCACCGGCAACGCCGTGAGTCTGGGCATGCCCTCCATCGGGCGTCCCGCTCCCGCACCGGAGTCGTCGGACGGTTGTTCCGTCCTGTCGCCTCTCGGGAACTAGCCGCCGGCCGTCAGGTCGGCGACCACGCGGTAGCAGTAGTCCCGGCGGGCGTCGTGGTAGGTCGCGCACGGATCGGGGAGGCGGCTGGGACCAGGCTGAGGTGCGACCGAGGCGGGACCGGGCTGAACCAGTTTGGGACCGGGCTGAGGTGTCGGGAGCCGGGACGTGCCGGGACCCGGTCGGGGTTCCGCCGATCTCGCGGCGCCGGGTGGTGCCTGAGCCGGTGTCGCTTCTCGGGGCGCTCGCGCGGCGGGGACGGCCGGTGGCGCAGGTGGTCGTGCAGGGACGGGCCGATCGGGCTTCACCACGGGCATGCGCGGCGGCAGGACGGGGTGCGGCGCCGGGCTGGTGGGGAACTCATGCCGACCCGGATGTCCGGAGCTCCGCCGATCGGGGTGCTTCGCGGGAGCGCCCGGTTGTGCCGCGCGGTCACCCGGCTGTTCTGCGAGGTCATCCGGCTGTTCCGCGCGGTCATCCGGTGGCGGGGAAGCCGTGTCGGGCGGCAGTTCGCCGGCCCCCTGTGCGCCGGGCGCCTCCCCGGCCACCACACCGGGCGCCCATGTCGCCTCCGGATTCTCGGGGATCGTCGCTGGGGGTGTGGCCGGCGCCTGGACGATGAAGGACGTCGGTGCGGCCGACGGCGTCACCTGTCCGCGGACGGCGTCACCGTTCGACGACAGGGCCAGGACGATGCCGAGCCCGGCGAGGCCGACGACGCTCATGACGCCCATCAGGGCGAGAGCCGTACGCGGCCGCTGGGGGTGCCCGGTGCGTGGCTGGGGAGAAAAGTCCGACAATGCCGTGATTCTTCCGTTATTGTTCAGTGACTATTTTGTTATCGCCCAAGTGTTGCCGCCCCTCCCACGCCCCGCCCCCCAATTCCCCAAACATCTCCCGCGTGATCATGCACAAGTTCGGAAACGGTGGCCCCTGCCAGCCCCACCACTGGGCGTGATCATGCACAGGTTCGTGTAAATGCCGTCGGCCTGCATATCTAGAGTTCGTGATCATGCGTGAATTCGTGTGAACGCCGGCTGACCTGCTGTTTTGGCCGCCGTGATCATGCACCGGTCGGGAGACGCATGATCACGTACGGCGAAGCCGCAGGTGAGCGGCCCTGTGTCGGAGCCTGTGCATGATCACGGGGGTCATAGCCGCAGGCAGGCGCCGCAATCCACGAATCTGTGCATGATCACGATCGGGATCGTGGCCGGTCAGACGGCCCGCCGCCGAACCCGTGCATGATCACGCCGAAAAAGGGCGCAGGTGGGGAGGCTGATCCACGAAGGGGTGCATGATCACGGGCGAGGGGGTGGGTAGGGTGGGTGGGTGCTGGTCGCAGCGGGTGTATGCCCGCATCCTCCGCTGATCGTGCCGGAACTGGCCGGGGCCGCGGCGCCGGAGCTCGACGACCTCCGTGCCGCCTGCGCCGAGGTGATCCGTTCCCTTGTCGAAGGTGATCCCGATCTGCTGGTGGTCGTCGGGCCGGCCGAGCGTTCCGCCGGCTATCCGGGCGACGCGGCGGGCACCATGGAGCCCTGGGGAAGGGACGTCCGCGCCGGCCGGGGGGAGCCCGTCCTTCCGCTCTCACTGACCATCGGCAGATGGCTCCTCGAGAGATACGCCCCGGACCCCGACGATCTGCCCGCACTGCGCTTCGAGGCAGTGTCCGCCGACGCGTCGCCCGATGACTGCGCCGCCCTGGGCCGGGACATCGCCCGGTCCGCCGATCGCGTCGCGCTGCTGGCCATGGGGGACGGCTCGGCCAGGCTCACCGAGAAGTCTCCCGGGTATCTGCATCCCGACGCCGTGCCGTACAACGACATGATCGGTGAGGCGATCGCGGCGGGGGAGACCGGCCTGCTCGCCGACATGGACCCGGCGATGGCCGAGGAGTTGTGGGTCGGCGGCAGGACGGCGTTCCAGGTTCTCGCGGCCGCCGCGGTCGAAGCGGCCGAGAAGTGCGTCAGCGGGGCGCTCTACGACGACGCCCCGTACGGCGTCGGCTACTTCGTCGCGCGTTGGTCCTTCGAAAGGACGCGCCCGTTGTGAGCCGCCCACCCAGGTGACGGTTCGGGGGAATCCGGTGCTCAATGGGCGTACTCGTCGCGGCGCCACAACATCGCGACGAGCATGAGCGGGAACATCGCCACGTGCGCCAGGACCATCAACGACTCGCCGTCGACGACGTCCAGCCACAACAGCGGGAAGAGCGGCAGCGCGGGAGCGAACATGGCGCCGCACATCTCCAGGGTCGGCGCCCAGCCGTGCCCGCGATACCGCATCCACGCGGCCATGCCCACGGACATGTCGAACGCCATGAGCAGGTAGGCGAGCTCGGGATCCCGTTCGTGTGAGAACCCGAGCCCGGCGGCGCTCAGGAGCAGTCCGAGGAGGATCATCCCGGCGAACATGGCGATGACCATCTCGACGTAGTGCCGGATGAATCGCAGCCGGCGGGAGCGGGCGTTCGATGTCGTCGAAGTCATGCCCCAACGGTGTTTCCCCGTCGGCCGGTGGCCAAGGAAGGCGGATGTGCCGGTCCGAATACTTGGGCTCCCTGTCTTTGCGACATAGTGTCGCGCCATGGCTGAACGGCGGGTCGTCGTCATCGGGTACGACGCGGCGGAGTTGCTCGACATCGCGTGCGTGACCACGGCGCTCGAAGCGGCGAACTGGCAGGGTGCGACGCCCGCCTATCGCGTGAGCCTGGCCGCCACGGGAGGCCGGCCCATCACCTGCGGCACGGGCCTGACGCTCCAGGTCCAGGAGTCGCTGGAACGGGTCCTCGGCCCCCTCGACACGCTCGTCGTGGTCGGCGGAATCGGGCACGAGGCCGCCGCCGGCGACCGGTTGATCCTCGGTCATGTACGGCGTCTCGCGCGCGAGAGCCGGCGTACGGCGTCGGTGTGCACCGGAGCGGGCATCCTCGCGGCTGCGGGGCTGCTCGACGGCCGGCGGGCCACGACTCACTGGCAGTGGGCGGACGCGATCGCTGCCCGCAATCCGGACGTCGTCTTCGATCCGGGCCCGATCTTCATCAGGGACGGGAACACGATCACCTCGGCGGGGGTCACCAGTGCCCTGGACCTCACGCTCGCCCTCATCGAGGAAGACCACGGCCCCGAGCTGGCGCGCCGGGTGGCCCGCAATCTGGTGATCTACATGCAACGGCCCGGCAACCAGGCCCAGATGAGCATGTTCACGACCGCGCCGCCTGTCGCGGACGGCCTGGTCAGGAGGATCGTCGACCACATCAAGGGGGACCTGTCGGGGGACCTGAGCACGACGACGCTGTCGGCCGCCGCCGGGGTGAGCGAACGGCATCTGACCCGGCTGTTCCTGCGGCATGTGGGACGGACCCCGGGCCGGTTCGTACGGCAGGCGCGCATCGAGGCCGCGGCGCACCTCCTGGCCGGCACCTCTCTCCCCGTGGCCGTCGTGGCGGCACGCTGCGGTTTCGGTACGGCGGAGACCCTGCGCCAGGCGTTCGTGGACCGGTACGGGATTCCGCCGTCGCGCTACCGGTCCGTGAACTCGTCCACATCCGTGTCCGGAAACACGGCCGCCGCCACCATGTCTTCGCCCGGCACCTGACCACCACCCCGGAGCGATATCGGCAACACTTCTCGACCGGCGCCTCAACCTGACCACCGCCACCGTCCAGAACTTCCGCGGGCATGGTTGGCGCCGGGCATCGCAAGCCGCATCGCCGTCTCGCCTGCTACGCGGAGGCCTGGATGCGTGGGGGTCACCGGCGGACCACACGTGGTGCACGGGAGTCACCCCCGGCGCCCGCGGATCTCGCGAGGTAGGGTCCGGGCCAGTGGCGCGATCTTGGCGGAGGCACGCACCGCAAAGGAGGTGGCGCGATGAGCGCGCTGGAGGTACGACTGCGGCCGGTGACCGAGGAGGATCTCGGAATGTTCCGGCGTTTCGTCACGGAGCCGGGATTGATCGGCCTGGACTGGACGGGGTTCCGCGATGCCCAGGCCCCGGCGCGGCGTTACGCCATCGACGGTTACCTGGGCGAAGACGACAGCAGGGTCGTCGTCGAGGTCGACGGCACGGCCGCGGGCTTGATGAGCTGGTCGGCTCGAGGGTTCGGGGTCTCGCGATACTGGGAGATAGGGATCGCCCTGCTTCCGGACTGGCGCGGGCGTGGCATCGGCTGGCGGGCTCAGGCGATGCTGTGCGACTACCTGTTCACTCACACGCCAGTCGAGCGCATCCAGGCGGCCACCCACCCGGAGAACATCGCGGAACAGAAGTCGCTGGAGAGGGCCGGCTTCACGCTGGAGGGCGTCCTGCGCGCGGTTGAGTTCCGCGCCGGTCAGTGGCGCGACGGCTGGATGTACAGCAGGCTGCGCGGCGATCCGCCTCCGTCGTGCGCATACGCGTCTGAGGTCAGGGACGCCGGCGCGGGACCGGAACCCGCGTCAGGTCGCGTGCCGTGACGATCTCGCCGCCGAAGGACTTCGCTGCCTCCTCGACGAAACGCGGCTCGTCCGCGAAGGAGTACCGCTCGGAGAAGTGCGTCAGCACGAGGCGCCGCACCCCGCAGTCCCGCGCGACCTGGCCCGCCTGGGCCGCGGTCAGGTGGCCGTATTCGGTGGCCAGCGCCTCCTCCGCCGACAGGAAGGTCGACTCGATCACCAGGAGGTCCACTCCGCCGGCCAGCGCGTACACGTCGTCGCACAGGCGGGTGTCCATGACGATGGCGGCGCTCTGTCCCGGTCTCGGCACGCTGCAGTCCGCCAGCGACACGACCGAGCCGTCGCCCAGTGTCACCGAGCCCGCCCGCTGCAATTCGCCGATCATCGGGCCGGCGATCCCGCGGGCGGTCAGTTCCTCGGGCAACATCCTCCGGCCGTCGGGCTCGTCGACGCGGTAGCCGTACGACTCGACGGGGTGGGAGAGCGGCCGGGCGGTGAGGGTCACGGGGCCCGCCGGCCACCGGACGACGTCACCGGAGACCGGGCGCGGGGTGATCGCCGACGTGTCGGCGAACGCGGCGGCATGGCGCAGCCGCCGCCAATACGTCTCGCCGCTCGCCGGATAGGCCGCCTGTACGGCGTGGCTCACCTTGTCGCGCGCGATGCGCTGCACGACGCCGGGCACACCGAGGCAGTGGTCGCCGTGGAAGTGGGTGACGCAGATCCAGGTCACGTCGTGCGCGCTCACCCCGGCCATCGTCATCTGCCGCTGGGTGCCCTCACCCGGGTCGAACAGGAAGCCCTGGCCGTCCCAGAGCAGCAGATAACCATTGTGGTTCCGGTGCCGCGTGGGTACGGCGCTCGCCGTGCCGAGGACCACAAGCTCGCGCGTCATGCGGGTCAAACTACCGCCTGCCGGACGCTCTCCGGCGTGTGCCGGAACCCCAGGACGGTCACCGCCGCCGGTCATGAGTACAGGCAGGTTGACGCCCGGCAGTTCGGGACGTTTGAGCGGCGTCTCACACAGAGAGCTCTTGCGCCTCCACCGCCCGGCAATAGTCGAGTTGCTGCTGCGCCAGCTTCCGGACTCGTTTCAGTGATGCGATCCGCTCGTCGATGAGGTTGATCTTCGACTGCAGGCTCTCTTGTGCTCGCGCGTGATCTAGCACGCCGTCGGCCATCTCCTGGGAGAAGGCCAGGATCTCGCGTAGGGAGAAACCTATCGATTTCCCGGAGGCGATGAGGTCGGCCGTTTCGATGTCCTTCTCGGTGTAATGCCGATAGCCGTTCTCGCTGCGGCTGCTGGAGAAGAAGCCCACCTTCCCGTAGAAGCGGATCGTGTCGGTGCTGACGCCGACGCGTTTAGCGAATTCGCCGATCAACATGCGCTGAGCCTTCCCTGTCGATCCGAGCGGAGTGGAGTGAGGCGCGGATCACCCTGGACCTTGGAGCGTACTCCAAGGTTTACGTTTGAGCCGACCGACAATCAAGGGGGCTCCGATGACTGTGACTCATCCCGAACCGGGAACTGCCGTAGACGGCCTGCCCGGCTTCCACCACCGCTACGCCGAAGGGAACGGCATCCGCATCCACTACGTGATCGGCGGCGCCGGCCCGGCGGTCGTGCTGGTACATGGCTTCCCGTTCACCTGGGCGGTATGGCGTGAGCTGATGCCGATGCTGGCGGCCCAGGGCTACACCGTGCTAGCCCCCGACCTGCGCGGCATGGGCGATTCCGACCCAGCCGAGAGCGACACCTTCGCCAAGACCAACGTTGCCGAGGACATCCGGCAGATCGTGCTCGGGCTGGGTCTCGGACCGATCAACCTGGTCGGCATGGACGTGGGCGGCATGGTGGTCTACGCGTACGCGTCACGGCACCCTGACGAGGTCCGCCGCCTGGTGCTCTCCGAGACGCTGATCCCCGGCTTCGGCCTTGAAGAGATGATGAACCCTTCCGTCGAGGGCGGTACCTACGCCTTCGGGTTCAGCGGCCAGGTCGACCTGGCCACGTTCCTCACCCAGGGCAAGGAAACCGAATACCTCACACCGTTCTACCGGCTGACCTTGGTGCGGCCGGACGCCGAGGAATACGGCGTCGCCCACTATCTGCCGCATTTCACCGGCCCGAACGGCATCCGCGGCGGCTTCCAGCACTACGGCGCCATGATCGAGGACGGCAAGGCCAACCGGGCCGAGTTCACGACCCGGCTCCCGATGCCGGTCCTGGTTCTCAACGGCGACCACGGCTACTATCGCGGCCAGCTGCTGGCCGGCGCCCGACAGGTCGCCGAGAACATCGAAACCGATGTCATTGCGCAGGCTTCCCACGCGTACGCGTTCGACAACCCGCAGGCCACCGCCGAGCGATTCCGCCAATTCTTCGCGGTGTCCGATACTGAGCGGCTGGTCATCGTCGACGAGATCCGCCAGTTCATGGCCCGGTACGCCTACTACGCCGACCACAAACAGTTCGACCAGCTCGCGCGGCTGTTCGCACCGGAGGCGACCTTCACGATCTATGACCCGCAAGGCGTCCAGGTTATGCAGATGACCGGCCCGAAGGAGATCGAGGACGTCATCACCACCAGCATCGGCGACGCCACCGCGATCCACCACCTGTTCTCCTTCACTACCGAGGTCCACTCGCCGGTGGCTGCGTCCTCGACCATCAACATGGAGGACTGGATCGACGGCAGCACCCTCAAGGTGCGCGGCTACGGCCACTATCACGGCGAGTTCGCCAAGGTCGATGGCTCCTGGCGGATAGAGCAGTTCGTCCAGACCCGCCTGCGCACGGATGTGCTCCCGTGAGCGCGCTGGGCGCCAGTGGCGCATTACAAGTGGCGACCTGCTGAAGCGCAGACTCGCAGGACTGAGGGACGATCTGCGGGACAACCGCTACGTATGGCCCCGGACAACGGTGGACGGTAGCGGAACATGTAAGCAGGTGAAGGCGTGTGTCCACGCAGGTGCCCACTGTTCCCGGATTGACTTACAAGCGAGCCGTCACATTCGAGTGGGCATGAGGGCGCTGCAATTAGGCTGGCTGCGACTGCCGCGCCGGTGAAGGAGCAGCTCATGATCACCGATCCAACGATGGCCCGGATCGGCCAGGGTGTGGAGTTGCATCACCACCGAGGTCAACGTGAAGCCGCTCGTGACTTGTTTGCGCAGATCTGGGATGACATCGGCGGTGAGCAAGGCGACCCGCTGCATGTTTGCGTCCTTGCCCATTCGATGGCCGACGTGCAGGACGACGTGCGCCAGGAGCTGATCTGGGATCTGCGAGCGCTTGCCGCCGCCGATCTGGTCACCGATGAGCGGGTGGGCCAAGCGGGGGTGCCGCTTTCAGTGGCCGGCTTGTATCCGTCACTGCACCTCAATGTGAGCGAGTGCTATCGCAAGCTGGGCGATCTCGGCCGCGCCCGTGAGCACCTCCAGCAGGCGCGGGCCGAGATCGGCGCACTTGGCGACGACGAGTATGGGCAGCTCATCAGGGGTGGCCTGGAGCGGCTGGCCGAACAGCTGGATGACGCCACCTGAGTGTCAAACTGAGTGACCTCCGGGTTGCCCAGCCCTTCAGTGAACATCCGTGCACCGAACATGTGTGGACAAACGTCAGGTACGACTTGCACCGTTCGCGGAGTCAAACCGGGACGCATGCTCGCGCGGTGCGTCGGTCAGGGGTGTTCGTCTATTTCGGCGGTAGCCGACCGATACCCCTCAGGATCGCTTCGTGCAGCAGATCCCGTCTTTGTTGTTGCTGCCGCCGAACCGGTGTTACGACAGGAGACCGGCTTTCCTCGTAGGCTGAATCTCGCCCGTGATGGACAGGAGGCTGTGGTGGCCGAGACGACGCTGACCGAGACGGTGGCGGCCGAGGTGATGGCCGAGCTGGCCGGGCTCGAGGACCCGAAGACACGCGAGGTGAACGAGAAACACGGTGACGATCACGGTGTGAACCTCGGCAAGCTGCGCGCGCTCGCGAAGCGGCTGAAGACCCAGCAGGAACTCGCGTGCCGGCTCTGGGAGACCGACGACACCGCGGCGAGACTGCTGGCGATCCTGATCTGCCGCCCGAAGGCGTTCGAGCGCGACGAGCTGGATGTCATGTTGCGCGAGGCGCGCACACCCAAGGTGCACGACTGGCTCGTGAACTACGTGGTGAAGAACAACCCGCACGCCGAAGAGCTTCGCCTGGCCTGGTCCGCCGATCCGGATCCAGTGGTCGCGAGTGCCGGCTGGGCGCTGACCACCGAACGCGTGACGAAGAAGCCCGAGGGCATCGACCTCGCAGGACTGCTCGACGGCATCGAGGCGGAGATGAAAGACGCCCCGGATCGCCTGCAGTGGGCGATGAACCACTGCCTGGCGCAAATCGGGATCGAGCATGCCGGGCACCGTGTCCGTGCGATCGACATCGGTGAGCGCCTGGAGGTGCTCAAGGACTACCCGACCCCCGCGGGCTGCACGTCTCCGTTCGCGCCCATCTGGATCACCGAGATGGTGCGCCGACAGCACGACAAGTAGGCAGGTTCGCGCTCACGCTTGTGCCGCTACTCCCTCAGAACGCGGCACCGGCGTGTGCCGGAGCGCCAGGGCGGCCAGCGCCCCCACCCCTGCCACGGCCGACAGCAGCAGCCCGCTCGCGTGCAGGGCGTCCACGGGAGACCCCGTGATCGCATGGGAGCTGTAGAAGGTCGCCAGCAGGGCGATGCCCACCGATCCCGCCAGCCGCTGGGAGATGCTGTACAGCGTGTTGGCGTCGGGCACCCGATCGTCTGGCAGGCCGCTCAGCAACATGATCGTCAGCGGTTGCACGGTGAACCCGAGCGCGAGGCCCCGGCCGCACAGCAGCAGGGCGGTCGCCCATGACGGGGTGGTGGCCTCGAGGAGGAGCAGCAGACCGGTGGAGGCGGCGAGCACCGCCATGCCGAAGGCGACGATCCCGCGGATCGCGAACCGCTCCGCGGTCCGGTTGCCCAGGGCCATGCCGAGCCCCATCACCAACCCCTGGGGCAGCAGCACCAGGCCGGTCAGGGTCGTCGAGGCGTTCTGGACCCCGCGGAGGAAGACCGGTACCAGGAACAACACGGCGAACAGCACCACGCTCGCGGCTCCGGCCAGGGCGACGGCCAGGGCTCTGCGCGGGTCGGCGAGCAGGCCGAGATCGACCACGGGCCGCACCGGCCGCTCGCGGCGGGCCCACATGACGTAGACGGCCAGCAGGGCCACGCCGGTCGCCCACCACGCCGCCGTCGACGGCCATCCCCGCTGGGCGGCCTCGCTCGTGCCGTACGCGGTCAGTGCGAGTCCCGGGGCGAGCACCATCAGTCCGGGGACGTCCAGGCGGGCCCCGCGATCACCGGGCGCCCCCGCCGACCGTGCGGCCCGGACGGCGCCCACCAGCGCCACCAGGCCGAGGGGGACGTTGATGAGGAACGCGGAGCGCCAGCCGTACGCGCTGATCAGGAGACCGCCGAGGGCGGGACCGATCGCGGGGGCGGCGAAGAAGATCAGCCCGCCGGTCACGGGCATCTTGCCGGCGCCGCGGCCGAGCAGCATGCCGACCGCGAGGGGGACCATGGGAGCGGCCACCAGCCCCTGCAGCGCCCGTGCCGCTATCAGGGCCTGCACGCCCGGCGCGAGGGCGCACAGGGCGGACGCGAGGGTGAACGCGGCGAGCACCCAGGAGTACGCGCGGAGGAGGCCGAACCTGCGTCCCAGGTAGGCCGACGCCGCCAGCCCGGCGGCCATCGAGAGCAGGTATCCGCTGATCGTCCACTGGACGGTCGGCAGGTCGCCGCCCAGATCCCGGGCGATCTCGGGAACCGCCACGTTGACCACGGCCGAGTCGACCATGGACAACACCGGCCCCGCGACGAGGCCGAGGAGCATCAGGGGCGACAGCGGGGGCGTCTCGGGCCGGTCATCCATCGGGGGGCTCCTCGGCGGCGGCCGCCAACTCGTCCAGCCAGGTCAGTTCGAGGCGGTAGGCCTTGAGGTTGTGGTCGACGACCCGGCGAGCCCAGACACGGCCGGTGCCCATGAAGGCCTTCTGGTGGAGGTCGACCATGTGCTCGACCGCCTGCCGTCTCGCCGCGATGATCGCGCGGCGGGTCCCGACGTCGATCAGCTCGAAGTAGGCGACCCGGATCTCGAACTCCGCGTTGTCGGCGAGGACCGCCGGGTCGGTGTCGTGGAGGAGGGCGTGAAGCTGGTCGCGTCCCGTGTCGGTGATCGCGTAGATCGTCCGGGGCGGGCGGCCCGGGTCCGTCTCCGCGGCCACGCGCTCGATCGCGCCCTGCTGCTCGAACCTGCGCAACGCCGGATAGAGCGTGTTGTTGTTGATCGCCTGCCCGGTCGCGAGCTCGACACGCTTCTTGATCTCGTAACCGTGCGCGGGGCCTTGCGTCAGCCGATTCAGTATGAGTATGTCGGAGTACACGGAGTTAATCTAACCTAGGTTAATTTAACCTACAAGGCACCATGCGCGAGAATGGGCGAATGGCGGAGACCGTGGCGTTCGGCAGCGTGCCGACGAAGCTCGGCGACGTGCTCGCGGCAGTCACCGAGACCGGCGTGGTGGCCACGTCGTTCAACGACGGGCCGGATGTGCGGGCGCGCATCGCCGGTCGCGTCGGCCTGGCCGTCGCCGACGACCCCGCTCGTACGGCCGAGGCGCGCCGGGAGCTTGAGGCGTACTTCGGGGGAGACGTCAGGGAGTTCGCCGTCACCGTCGACTGGCGGCTCATGTCGGTCCTTCAGCGGCAGGTCCTCGGCACGCTCTACACGACCGTTCCGTACGGACAGGTCGTGACCTACGGCGAGCTGGCGGCCAGGAGCGGGACGGCCGTCCCGGCCAGGGGCATCGGGTCGATCATGGGCAGCAACCCGATTCCGATCATCGTGCCGTGTCACCGCGTCGTGGCGGGCAACGGGCTCGGCGGGTTCAGCGGCGGCGACGGAGTGGAGTCCAAGCGCTGGCTGCTGACCCTGGAAGGTCATCTTCCTCCCACGCTCGACTGGGACCTGTGAGCACTCCCGGCGCTGGGAGACTGGGCCGTGTGGGGCAACTACCAGTGATCGCCGTCGTGGGCGCCACGGCGGCGGGAAAATCGGACCTGGCGGTCGAGTTGGCGCTCGAGTTCGGCGGCGAGGTCGTCAACACCGACTCGATGCAGCTGTACCGCGGCATGGACATCGGCACGGCCAAGCTCTCCCTTTCCGAGCGCCGGGGCGTGCCGCACCATCTGCTGGACATCTGGCCGGTGACCCGGACGGCCAGCGTCGCCGAATACCAGGGGCTGGCGCGCCCGCTGATCGAGGAGATCCGGGGCCGCGGCCGCGTGCCGATCCTGACCGGCGGCTCTGGCCTGTACGTCAGGGCGGCCATCGACGACCTGGAGTTCCCCGGGACCGACCCGGGGATCCGGGCCCGCCTCGAGGAGGAGCTGTCGGCGACCGGCCCGGCTCCTCTCTACGAGCGGCTCAGGAGCCTCGACCCGGCCGCCGCCGAGAACATCCTGCCGAGCAACGGCCGCAGGATCGTCCGGGCGCTCGAGGTCATCGAGCTGTCCGGCCGCCCGTTCTCCGCCACCATGCCGTCGTTCGACGCGATCTACGACAGCGTGCAGATCGGGGTCGAGGTGCCCCGGCCGGTCCTGGACGAGCGGATCGAGCTCCGGGTCGGCCGCATGTGGGAGGCCGGCCTGGTCGACGAGGTCCGCGCCCTCGCGGCGGAGGGCCTGGCCGAGGGAAGGACGGCGAGCAGGGCGCTCGGGTACGCCCAGGTCCTGCGCTTCCTCGACGGCGAGTGGACCGAGGAGCAGGCCCAGGCGGAGACCGTGCGCGCCACCCGGAGGTTCGCCCGCAGGCAGGAGTCGTGGTTCCGCCGGGACCCCCGCGTGGTGTGGCTGCCGTTCGACGCGCCCGACCTGATCGCCCGGGCTCTCGCCCTGGTCGGCGGCTGAACCCGGAGCCGGGTCCTGGGCATCATCCGAACGGCCGGCCCGCCTAGAATTCGTTCACATGCGATTCGTGAAGGGGCACGGCACAGAGAACGACTTCGTCATCCTGCCGGACGCCGACGGCCGTCTCGAGCTGGGCCACAAGCAGGTCGCGGCGCTGTGCGACCGGCGTGCGGGCATCGGCGCCGACGGGGTGCTGCACGTCGTGCGGACGAAGCTCTGCGCCGAGGTGGCCGATCAGGCGGCCGAGGCCGAGTGGTTCATGGACTACCGAAACGCCGATGGCAGCATCGCCGAGATGTGCGGCAACGGCGTCAGGGTCTTCGCCCGTTATCTGGTCGACTCGGGTTTGGCCGGGGCGGGGGAGCTGTCCATCGCCACCCGCGACGGCGTCAAGCGCGTACGGCTCGGCACGGCCGGTGACGTCTCCGTCGACATGGGGATGCCGCGGGTGCTCGGGGTGAGCGGCGTGAACGTGAACGGCCGCGACTACCAGGGGCTCAACGTGAGCGTCGGAAACCCCCACCTCGCGTGTGTCATCGACGACCCGGTCGCGGACCTCGACCTGCGCTACTGGGAGCCGGACTTCGACCACGAGGTCTATCCCGCCGGCGTGAACATCGAGCTGCTCAACCTGGTCGCGGACCACACCGTGTCCATGCGCGTACACGAACGCGGCTCCGGCGAGACGCGGTCGTGCGGCACCGGAACGGTCGCCACCGCGGTGGCCGCGGCGCACGGGATCGGTGAGACCACCGGCACCTGGACCGTGCGCGTGCCCGGAGGCACGCTGACGGTCACGCTCGATGAGCGGACGAGCCACCTGTCCGGGCCCGCCGTCCTCGTCGCCTCGGGGGACTATCCCGCCGTCGTCTAGAGCCGTCCAGATCCCCACTGCGACGGTGGGTTGCAGAATGTTGTTCTGTTGGCCCATTCTCGGTCCACTAAGTGGACCGAGGAGGAGGACCGATGGATCCGCGCGGCACGGTGGTGGCGACGAAGGCGGCGATCTGGGCCCTGGGCGGGGGCTTCATGATGTCGAGGGAGGTCAAGGGCCTGTGCGAGCGCCTCGGCCTGAGCAGCCGGGAGATGTACTTCCGCGGGCGGTGCGGCGTCCTGGGCGAGGTCCATGCCGACGTGGTGGTCGCGGCCTCGATCTTCTTCCCCGCCGACCGTGTGCGCGAGTGGTGGGAGGGCGGCAGGAAACTGGCCGCCGACGAGGCGGCGGACCTCTACGCGTCGGCGTGCCACGCGTGGGGGCGGCGCAGGCTGGCCGGCTTCGAGGGCGCGCGACGTCTCGCCGAACTTCTCGCCGCGATAGCGGACGGCTCCGACGTGTTCTGTGCGCCGTTGTTCGCCGGCTGGCGTGCCATGTCGCGTCCCACAGGGGAGGCGGAACTCGCGGCCCATCTGCTCCATGTCCTGCGAGAGCACCGCGGCGCCCAGCACACGACGGCCATCGTCGCGTGCGGTCTCAGCCCGCTTGAGGCCACCCTCGTCGGCGCGCCGGAGGCCGGCGCGTGGGACCCGCAGACAGGCAACGCCTCCGTCGCCCGCTTCCTGGAGTGGCCCGAGCCGTACGGCACGCCGTCACCTGAGGCGGTCGAACGGCGGGCCAGGGCCGAGGAGATCACCGACGATCTGGTGGCTCCCGCGTTCGGCGTGCTGGACGACGCCGAACGCGCCGAACTGGCCGATCTCCTCGCTGAGGCCGCCGCCACGGCTTTCGCCAGGTGATTTCCCCGGAGCGGTGGCCCTCGCGGTTGTTTGGGACAGGCTGACCGACCTGGCAGACTGACTGCCCATGGACGTGGACATCTGGGCCTGGGTCGGCGGCACCCAGCGGGAACTGCATGAAGCCGGCAACGCCGGCCTGGCCATGGCGCTGGGCGACGTGCCCGGGCAGGCCCTGGAGGGGCGCTATGCGCAGCTTGACGTCGTGGCGCCCGCCGTCGCCCAGCACGCGGAGACGCTCGGCCTGCCCTGGCTGGAGCTCTTCGTGCGCTATTGGCACCTGCTCGGCAGGGTGGGCGACCGGGCCAACGGCGCCGTCGCCCTCGGCGACGCCTCCGATCTGGCCGAGTTCGCCAAGCGCGACGACGTCCGTGACTGCCCGGCCGCACCCGCGGCCGTCGAGGCCCTGGCCATGGCACAGGCGAACACCGACGGCCCCGGATACGCCGAGGCGCGGCTCGCGGCGCTCGGCGAGGCTCTGGACGGCGTAGAGCCCGACTCGCTCGTCTTCTCCGGGCTGACCACGCAGTACGTCGCGGCGCTGCTGGACGCCGGACGTCCCGAGGAGGCCGTGACCTACGCGGAGGCGGCCATCGGCCGCCTGGGCAAGGCGGGACGGGAGGCGAGCTGGGAGCTGGGCGCCGCGGCCGCCCGCGCGCTGCTCGCCGCCGGGCGCGGGGAGGACGCGCTGTCCGCGCTGGAGGCCGCGACCGGCTTCAAGCCGGACGACCCCGTGGCCAAGGGCCGCCGTGAGGCGCTGCTCACCTCGCTCATCCTCGGCACGCTCGGGCGCATGGAAGGGGCCTATGAGGCCCTGCCCGACCTCGACGTGGTGGGCGACCACCCGCGTGACTGGGTGGAATGGTCCCGGGCCATCGGCCTCCTGGCGAACAGCGGCTCGATCGCCAACACCTGGCAGCTCGGCCGCATCCTCGGCCAGTGGATCACCTATTTCGAGACGATGGGCGGCCACCGCGCGCGGTTCGAGCTGGCCCTGGCCGCCGGTCATCTCGCCGTCGCCCGCCAGGGGATCTGGCAGGCCCGGCTGCTCGCCGACCAGGCGGAGGCGGTGCTGCCCGCCCTGACGAGCACCGATGGCCTGCCCGAGCGGATCGCCGAGCTGCGCGCCGCGGCCGACGGGGCCGCCGAGATCCCCGCGCCGGGAGGCGCGGACGAGTTGGTGGCCCTCTTCGACGCCGAAGACGGGCAGAGCGCGGACCCGGAGCGCTGGGTCGGCTGGCTCGCGCCGCACTCCGGGAAGGACCTGGAGATCACCCGCCGCCACACGACCACGCTCGGCTTCCTCGGCTACCCCTCGATCGGGGCCGACGTCTACTGGAAGGTGATCGTCGAGGACGGCGACCCCGCCACGGCGAGCGAGGCGGACATCGCCTACCTCAGCGGCCTGCTCATCGAGGCCGGGCAGGACGACCGCGTCGAACAGCTGGCGGCACGTCTGCCCGCGGCCGGTTCCCACCTCGCCCTGGCGCGTCTGTACCGGGCGCGCGAGCGCTGGGCGGAGGCCGCCGCCGAGGCCGAGGCCGCGGTCGCGGCCGAAGAATCGGTGGAGAGCCGCCGCCTGTGGTCGGTGGCCGCGCAGCAGCTCGGCGACAACGCCGCCGCGGCGGAGATCCTGCGGCCGCTGCTCGACTCCGACGAGGCCGAGGAGGAGGACATCTGGCGGCTGATCGTGGCCGCCACCGCCGCGGAGGACTGGGCGACCGTCCACGCGGCCGCCGCCAAGCTGAATCTGCCGATCCAGACCGCGGAGGGGCCGATCGATGAGCAGTGGCACCTCATCCGCGCCGTCCTCCCCGCGCCCGACGGAAGCCGGCGCGAGGTGCTGGCTCTGCGCACCGGGCCGGCGACGGCACGCCTCGCCGTACCGCAGCCGCGCGGCATGGAGTACAACGCGGGCGACGTGATCGTCTTCGACCCCCGCCCCCTGGAGCCGATCCCCGAGGACCCCAAGGAGCAGGAGGACTTCGTCATCCCGTTCGCGGGGGTCACGATGTTGCGGCCCGGCGGCTTCACCAGCTGGTTCTTCGACGGCGTCGCGCCCACCGAGCACGAGTGGACCGAGTTCAACGAGGTGCTGGCCGAGCGGGGCTGGCCGATGTGGGTCTACAGCGACGAGAACTACGGCGTCACCCACCCGGTGTCCGGAGAGCGCCTGCCCGGCGTTTTCGGCTGGATCGCGGTGCCTCCGACCGTCGAGCCGGCTGAGCTCGACGCCGTACTCGACGACGCCACCGAGCAGTGGACCCACCCCGTCACCTGGGTCGACCTGGCCCGCGAAGTCGGCGTCGAGGTCGAGCGGCACGAGCGCATCGCCAAGGAATACGGGCTGTGACCCGCCGCCGGTCGCTGTTCTAGGATCACGTTCGGTCGATCCCGAGGACGTGGACCCCGGGACCAAGGAGGTCGGCGTGGTACTGGAACGCTTCCGGCTGGACGGAAGGGTCGTGATCGTCACCGGGGCCTCGTCGGGCCTCGGTGTGGCATTCGCACGAGGCTTCGCCGAGGCGGGCGCCGACGTCGTGATCGGGGCGCGCCGCCTGGACATGCTCGAGGAGACACGGCGGCTGGTCGAGGAGACCGGCCGCCGGTGCCTGGCCGTCGCCACGGATGTCGCCGTCCCCGAGCAGTGCCAGGCCCTCGTCGACGCCGCCGTCGCCGAGTTCGGCCACGTCGACATCCTGATCAACAACGCGGGCGTGGGCACGGCCGTACCGGCCCTGCGCGAGACGCCCGAGCAGTTCCGTCACGTGATCGACGTCAACCTGCACGGCACGTTCTGGATGGCGCAGGCGTGCGCCCGGGTCATGCGGCCCGGGTCGGCGATCGTGAACATCGGGAGCGTGCTCGGCGAGACGACCGCCGGGCTGCCGCAGGCGGCCTACAGCGCGTCGAAGGCCGCCGTGGCGGGGCTCACGCGGGACCTGGCGCAGCAGTGGACCTCCCGACGGGGAATCCGCGTCAACTGCCTGGAGCCCGGGTTCTTCCACTCGGAGATGACCGACAAGTATCCGCCCGGCTATCTGGACCGGGTGATGGAACAGCGGGTGCTGATGAAGCGGGCGGGTGAGCCGATCGAGCTCGTCACCACCGCGGTCTTCCTGGCCTCCGACGCGGGCTCCTACATCAGCGGCGCCGTCCTCGCCGTGGACGGCGGCATTCTGATCACCTGACGGATCGGCGGCGTGACGACCCCCTGGCCGGGGTCGCGCCGTCCCATCTGATGGTTACGTGTCCCATCTGGTGACCAGGCATGTTCATCGGGCGGCGGGCCCGGCGCCCTGCCAGGTCGGCGGCTTCCCCTGTACCGCCGTGGTTCTCGCGTCCTCGCCGGCACGCGCTCGGGGCCCGTACGGATAGATCACTGAATGATCACGATATGGGGCTTATCGTGTTATTTTGGGCCATCTGTGGGGCTGGTGGGGCCTAGCCTCATCACTGTTCAACACGATGAGTTGCGCATCACGCAACTCCTGTGCATATGCCCAATGAGGAGTCGTTGACCCCCAGCTCTTCATCCACGGCGTGCGAGCAACGATCTCCACGCCGTGCTGTGGCGTTCCCGGGCGTTCACGCCGCTTCTCGGGCGATAGCCGAGTGAGGGGAATCAGAGTGGGCACAGCCGCGATCGAGGTTCGCGGGCTCTGGAAGATCTTCGGCCCCAAGGCCGATCGGATCATCGGTAGTCCCGACGCGGAGCTCGACTCCGCCGCGCTCCGGGCCAAGACCGGATGCACCGCCGCCGTGAGGGACGTCAGCTTCGAGGTCCGCCCCGGCGAGGTCTTCGTCGTCATGGGATTGTCGGGCAGCGGCAAGTCCACGCTCGTCCGGTGCCTCACCCGGCTCATCGAGCCGACTGGCGGCGACGTCGCCATCGGCGGCGAGGACGTGCGGGGCATGTCGGCCACGCAGTTGCGCGAACTGCGCCGCCACCGGGTCAGCATGGTGTTCCAGCACTTCGGCCTGCTGCCGCACCGGCGGGTTCTCGACAACGTGGCCTACGGCCTGGAGATCCAGGGCGTCGCGAAAGCCGTACGGCACGAGAAGGCGCGGGCGATCCTGTCCCTCGTCGGGCTGGAGGGGCACGAGGACTCCTACCCCGACCAGCTCTCCGGCGGCATGCAGCAGCGCGTGGGCCTGGCCCGGGCGCTCGCCGTCGACCCGGAGGTGCTGCTGTTCGACGAGCCTTTCAGCGCGCTCGACCCGCTGATCAGGCGGGACATGCAGGCCGAGGTCGTCCGCCTGCACCGTGAGGTGGGCAAGACGATGGTCTTCATCACTCACGACCTGTCCGAGGCGCTCAAGCTCGGCGAGCGCATCGCGATCATGCGGAACGGATCGATCGTGCAGGTCGGCACGCCGGAGGAGCTCGTGGGAGCACCCGCCGACGACTATGTCGCCGACTTCGTGCGCGACGTCCCCAAGTCGCATGTGCTGTCGCTGCGCTGGATCAGCCGGCAGCCTGACGCGGACGAGCCGCTGGACGGGCCGGAACTGCCGGCCGACACGGTGATCCACGACGCGATCCCGGCCGCCATGGCGTCCGCCCGGCCGATCCGGGTGGTCGCCGACGGTGAGCTCGTCGGCGTGGTCGATCGGGTCGACCTGCTCGGCGCCGTCCGCCTCGGCGAAGGGATCGGCGCCCAGGCGGGCGAGGCCCTCGCCGGGACGCGGTCGTCGTCGGCCTCCGCGTCGGCCTCGGCGCCGTCGGCCGAGGAGGCGTAGTGGTGGCCGCCCCCGCCGACATCGCACCGCCCGTCCCCGTCGCGGAACGGGCGCAGCGGCTCGCCCGATGGTTACCCGCGGCCGGGGCCGTCCTGGTCGTGGCGCTCTATGTGGCGTTCAAGAACACGGCCGTGCTGCCGCACGACGACGACGCCTCGTTGTTCCACTGGCTCAACGACGCCCGCGACTGGGTCGACGAGAACCGCAACACCAGCCCGTTCTTCCTGTACTTCGTCAACTACGTCCGCCTCGGGGTGGCCGAGCTCTTCACCCTGTTCCAGACGGCGCTGACCGCTCTCGGCTGGCCGGGGCTCATCGGCGTCGCCGCCGGGCTCGGCTGGCTGGCGGGCGGCTGGCGGATCGCGCTCGTGTCGGTCGTCGGATTCGCCGGGATCGGGGCGCTCGGCCTGTGGGACGCGAGCGTCGACACTCTCGCGCTCACCCTCAGCTCCGTGCTGCTCTCCCTGGTCATCGGCATCCCGATCGGCATACTCACGGGCCGTTCCCCCCGCGTGCGGCGGATCGTGTCCCCGGTGCTCGACGTCATGCAGATCATGCCGACGTTCTCGTACCTGTCGCCGATCGTGCTGCTGTTCCTCATCGGCCCGGCGTCGGCCACGATCGCCACGATGATCTACGCGATCCCGCCGGCGATCCGGATCACCGCGCTCGCCATCCAGCGCGTCCCGCCCACGGCGGTCGAGGCCTCGGAGTCCCTGGGCGCGACCGGCGGCCAGACCCTGCGCAAGGTCCGGCTCCCGATGGCGCTCAACACGATCACGCTGGGCGTCAACCAGACGATCGCGGCGGCGCTGTCGATGGTCCCGCTCGTCGCGCTGATCGCGGCGCCGGGGCTCGGCGTGGACCTCATCCGCGCGCTCGCCCGGGTCAACGTGGGCGCCGCGCTCGTGCCGGGCATCGCCATCGTGATCATCGCGATCGTGCTCGACCGCATCACCAGGTCCGCCGCGGTCTCCCGCGCCCGGTCCTCCGCCGTGCGCTGGGCGGGCTTCGCGGTGGCGATCGTGGCGGGCCTCGCGCTCACCCCGGTGCTGGCGCCGGAGTTCCCCGAGCAGTGGCAGATCCAGATCATCCGCCCGATCAACGACGTGGTCGGCTGGATCGAGGCCAACTGGTACGGCTTCACCGGTTTCCTCAACGACACCGTGGCGTACGGGCTGCTCAACCCGCTTCAGGACGTGCTGACCAGTGCGCCCTGGTGGCTGATCACCATCGCGGTGCTGGGCTTCGCGTGGCGGTTCAGCGGGCTGCGCGCCGGCCTGGTGGCCGCGGGGTGTCTGGTGGCGATCGCGGCTCTGAGCCTGTGGGAGCACGGCATGGAGACGCTCACGATCGTGCTGGTGGCCTCCGTGATCACGATCGCGGTGGGGCTGGCCCTCGGGATCGCCGCGGCCAGGTCGAGATGGTTCGCCGCCGTGCTGCGGCCGATCCTCGACGCCGCGCAGACCATGCCGTCCTTCTCCTATCTGCTGCCCGCCGTCGCGCTGTTCGGCAACGGGCGGTTCACCGCGATCATCGCGTCGCTCATCTACGCGGTGCCCGTGGTCGCGCGCCTGGTCGAGGACGGCGTGCGGGCGGTGCCGGGGACCGTGGTGGAGGCGGCCAGGTCCGCGGGTTCGACCGATCGGCAACTCCTGTGGAAGGTCCAGCTTCCGATGGCCAAGAGCTCGCTGCTCCTCGCCGCCAACCAGGGGATCGTGATGACCCTGGCGATGGTGGTGATCGGCGCGCTGGTGGGGGCGGGAGCCCTCGGATATGACGTCGTGGCCGGGATCGCGCAGCAGGAGGACTACGGCAAGGGACTGGCGGCCGGCGTGGCGCTCGTCCTGCTCGGAGTCATGCTCGACCGGATCACGCAGGGCGCCAGCGGGCGCCCGAACTCCAAAAAGAAGAGGATCGCATGAAGAAGTTACGCCTGATCGCAGGTGTTCTCGTACTTGGCCTGGGCGCCGCGGCCTGTGGGGGCGCGAAGGTCGACGACAACTCCTCGGCCGCCCCGAGCGCGAACGCGTCCGCGGGTGCCGCCGCCGCGGGCTCCGCGGGAACCGTCAAGATGGCCATCAACGCGTGGGTCGGGTACGAGGCCAGCGCGGCCGTCGTCGACTACCTGCTGGAGAACGAGCTCCACTACAAGGTCGAGAAGGTGACCCTCAACGAGGAGCCGTCGTGGCAGGGCATGGAGTCCGGCGACGTCGATGTCGTCCTCGAGAACTGGGGTCATGACGACCTGAAGAAGAAGTACATCGAGGAGAAGGGCGTCGCCGTCGAGGCGGGCCCGAACGGCAACAACGGCGTCATCGGCTGGTACGTGCCGGAATGGATGGTCCAGAAGTACCCGGACATCACGGACTACAAGAACCTGAACAAGTACGCCGACCTGTTCAAGACCTCCGAGTCCGACGGCAAGGGCCAGCTGCTGGACGGCGACCCCTCCTTCGTCACCAACGACGAGGCCCTGGTCAAGAACCTCAAGCTGGACTACAAGGTCGTCTACGCGGGCAGCGAGGCGGCCCTCATCAAGGCGGCAGAGCAGGCCACCGACCAGCAGAAGCCGCTGCTCATGTACTTCTACGAGCCGCAGTGGCTGTTCTCCAAGCTCAAGCTGGTGAAGATCAACCTGCCCCCCTACACCGCCGGGTGTGATGCCGACCCCAAGAAGGTCGCGTGCGACTACCCCGCGTACCCCCTCGACAAGATCGTGAGCAAGAAGTTCGCCGACGCCGGCGGCCCGGCCTACGAGCTCGTGAAGAACTTCAAGTGGACCAACGACGACCAGAACAAGGTCGCCGACGACATCACCAACAACGGCCTGTCCGACGAGGCCGCCGCCAAGAAGTGGGTCGAAGCCAACCCCACCATCTGGCAGGCCTGGATCCCGAAGTGATCGAGTGAATCGGCCGCGATCCTTTGGATCGCGGCCGATTCGCCGCTTTCGGTTGTGAAATACTCTGCCGGTGTCGCCCGCGGTCTCGTCGCCCGCGCACGCCGCTCGTCCTACTTCTGATGAGGTCACTTATGAGGGTCCGTCTTCTTGCCGGGGTGCTCACGATCGCGCTGGCGATGACCGGGTGCAGCGGGAGCTCCGAGAACGCGGGAGGCCCGGGCGGAGGCGCCTCCGGCACGGTGCGCCTAGCGGTCAACCCCTGGATCGGCTACGAGGCCAGCGCCGCCGTGGTCGAGTACCTGCTCGTTCACCAGCTCGGATACAAAGTCGAGCGCGTGGAGAGCGGGGAGGCGGACTCCTGGAAGGGCTTCGAGAGTGGCAAGGTCGACGCCATCCTCGAGAACTGGGCCCACCCGGAGCTGAAGAAGGAGTACATCGACGACAAGAAGGTCGCCATAACGGCGGGCGAGGACGGCAACAAGGGCGTCATCGGGTGGTACGTGCCCGAATGGATGGTAAAGCAATATCCGGATATCACGGACTATCACAAGCTTGCCGGCTATAAGAACTTGTTCCAGACTGCAAAGTCGGGCAATTTGGGACAATTTCTCGCGGGTGACCCGACCTATGTGACCAACGACGAGGCGCTGATCAAGAACCTCAACCTCCCGTTCAAGGTGGTCTACGCCGGCAGCGAGGACGCGCTGATCAAGGCCGCGCAGGACGCCGACAAGAACAAGAAGCCGCTGCTCATGTACTTCTACGAGCCGCAGTGGCTGTTCTCCCAGCTGAAGCTGGTGAAGATCAACCTGCCGCCGTACGCGATCGGATGCGACGCCAAACCCGACAAGGTCGCGTGCGACTATCCGCCGTACCTGCTGGACAAGATCGTCAGCAAGAAGTTCGCCGCGGAGGGCGGCAAGGCGTACGAACTGATCAAGAACTTCGTGTGGACCAACGACGACCAGAACGCCGTGGCCTACGACATGGCCGTCGGGAAGCTGACCGCACAGGCCGCGGCCCAGAAGTGGGTCGAGCAGAACAAGATCGTCTGGCAGGACTGGATCCCCGCCGCCTGACCTCCAGCCCTCACCAGCCCTCACCCGTGATCATGCACAGGTTCGTGGATATGGCCTTTGCCCTGGCCACCCCCGGGTCGTGATCATGCACACATTCGCGTGGAGCGCCGCCGAGCTGGCCGTTCACCGTCCGTGATCATGCACGCATTCGGCGACAGGTGCCCCAACCGGCCGCGATCCAAATCGTGATCATGCGCGAGTTCGGGAGAACGGCGGATGACCTGGCCGTTCTCAATTCGTGATCATGCGCGGACGCCAGCCGTGGCGGTGAGTGTCACTGCATGATCACGGTCGTTGTCGTGCCAGCTCAAGGCGCCTTTCTCTGAAACCGTGCATGATCGCAAACCTTGTTTGCGCAGCTGGGGCCGTGCATCGCCGAATGTGTGCATGATCACGGGCGGTGGACGGGCTGTTCGGCGGTGCTTTCTGCGAATGCGTGCATGATCACGCCAGGGTGGGTGGACCGCGCCAGGGTGGGTGGACCGCGCCAGGGTGGGTGGATCACGGCATGGTGGGTGGACTGGGTACGTTTATTTGCTGGTTTTTGGGCATTTGCTATACCTAGGTGGAAAATTTCATGACCTAGGGGTGACTGTGGGCGGGCGCGGATCACGGATCTTCGTCGGTATGTCGGTGGCGATCGCCGTACTCGCCGGATGTGGGCCCTCGGAGGGGCTCAGCCTGGGCCAGCCAGGACATAAGGACTCCCAAGGTGACGACACCGGGAAGTCCCACGGCACGAACCCTCTCGACAACCCGGACGGGACGGAGCCGGGCCTGGCCCGGATCACCTCGGACAAGGACCGGGCCGACGCCCGTGACCTGATCGACCATGTGACGACCAAGGGACGCGGGCCCAAGACCGGTTACGACCGTGAGGAGTTCGGATACGCGTGGGCGGACAACGCCGACGACGTCCCCCTGGCGCACAACGGGTGCGACACCCGCAACGACCTGCTCAAGCGGGACGGGGCGAAGGTCAAGTACCGCAGCGGCTCCGACTGCGTCGTCGTCTCGATGACGTTGTACGACCCCTACACGGGCGACACCATCGAGTGGCGGAAGGAGGACGCGTCGGAGGTCCAGATCGACCACGTCATGCCGCTGTCCTACGACTGGCAGATGGGCGCCTCCCGCTGGAGCGACGCCGAACGCAAGCGGATCGCCAACGACCCCCTCAACCTGCTGCCGGTGGACGGCTCGGCCAACTCGGCCAAGGGCGACTCGGGCCCGGCGTCGTGGTTGCCGCCCGCCAAGGGCATCCGGTGCTCCTACGCCGTACGGTTCGCCCAGGTCTCCCTCAAGTACGACCTTCCGGTCACGGCCGCGGACAAGGAGACGATGCTCGACCAGTGCGCCTGAGCGTCCAGGTGCGCCGATAAACCTGAGCGTCGGAGCCGATGAAGGCCGAGCGTCGGAGCCGATGAAGCCCGAGCGTCAGATGAGCCGGTAGAGCAGTTCCGGCCGGCCGACCGAACCGTACTGGGGGACCCGCTGGGCGATCCCGGACTCGGCCAGGTGCTCCAGGTAACGCCGGGCGGTCACCCGGGCCACGCCGATCGTCACCCCCACCGTGTAGGCGGAGACGCCACCAGGGGAGTCCGTCAACACGTTGACGATCACCGCCATGGTCATCGGCGACATCCCCTTCGGCAGGCGCGGCTGAGGGGGACCGTGCAGCGCCGCGAGGGCGTTGTCGACCTCCTCCTGCCCGCTCGCCTCTCCCGACGCGTCGACCGAGTCCCGGAAGCGGGCGTAGTGCCGGAGCCTGTCGCTGAACGCGGTGAAGGTGAACGGCTTGAGCAGGTAGTGCGCGACCCCCACCGACACCGCCGACCGCACGATCGACAGGTCCCTCGCCGAGGTGATCACGATGACGTCGCAGAGGATGCCCGCGCCCCGGACGGATTTGCACAGGTCGAGTCCGTGCATGTCGGGCAGGTAGAGATCGAGCAGGATCAGGTCGACCGGCCGCCGCCCGAGGAAACGCAGCGCCTCCCCGCCCGAGCGGACCACACCGGCGACCTCGAAGCCCGGCACACGTTCGACGTAGACCCGGTTCGCCTCGGCGGTGATCTCCTCGTCCTCCACGACCAGTACGGAGATCATGGCCGGCTCTCCACAGGCAGCGGGAGCCGTACGGTGAACACGGCGCCTCCGTCGTCGGACACCTCGATCGTGCCGTTCAGCCGCCGCACGGCCTGGGCGACCATGGCGAGCCCGATGCCGCGGCCGGTGCCCTTCGTGGTCCACCCCCGCTGGAACGCCTCCTGCGCCGCCGCCGGGTCGAGCCCGGGGCCGTTGTCGGTCACCCGGATCAGGCAGTCCGTCCCGTCGGTCCGCACGTGTACGGTCACACGGGCGGGCGGGCTGCCGGACATCGCGGCCTCCATCGCGTTGTCGATGAGGTTGCCGAGGACCGTCACCAGGTCGCGCTCGTCGAGGCCCACGTCGTCGAGCTCGGTGTCCTCGCTGATCGACAGCTCCACGCCGCGTTCGGCCGCCTCGGCGGACTTGCCGAGAAGCAGCGCGGCGAGCACCGGTTCGCGTATGGCCGCGACCACGCGGTCGGTGAGCTCCTGGGCGGCCCTGAGCTCGGCGGTGGCGAACGCCACGGCCTGCTGGGGACGGCCCAGCTCGACCAGGGTGATCACGGTGTGCAGCCGGTTGGCCGCCTCGTGCGCCGCGGAGCGCAGCGCCTCGGCGAAGCCGCGCTCGGCGTCGAGCTGCCCCGCCAGCCCCTGCAGTTCGGTGTGGTCGCGCAGGGTCACCACGGTGCCGAGCGAGCGCGCCCCCGACCGCACGACGGCGACGTTGACCAGCAACACGCGCTCACCGGTGAGGTGGATCTCGTCGGTACGGTTCTCACCGGACGCGAGCAGCTCGGTGAGGGACGGCGGCAGACCGAGATCCGTCACCTGACGGCCCTCCGCGTCGGCGCCGAGACGGAGCAGTTCGCGGGCGCCGTCGTTGCACAACGTGAGCGTGCCCCGGGCGTCGATCAGGAGCAGCCCCTCGCGTACGGCGTGCAGGATCGCCTCGTGGTGGTCGTACATGCGGTTCAGTTCCGTCGGCCCGAGGCTGTGCGTGTGCCGCCGCAGGCGGGTGCCGACGAGATAGGAGCCGACCACCCCGGCCGACAGGCCGACCAGCCCGGCCAGCCCCGCGGCTCCGATCTGCGCGCGGAGCCTGCTGCTGAGCCTCTCGACCGTGATTCCGGCACTGACCAGGGCTCTGACTCTCCCCGCCGGATCCTTCACGGGAGTGATCGTACGCACCGAGGGGCCGAGCGTTCCCGTGTAGGTCTCGCTGTAGGTCTTTCCGGCGAGGGCCTGGGTGATGTTGCCCAGGTAGTGGCCGCCGATCTGACTGCGGTTGGGGTGGGTGAACCGGATGCCGGCCGGGCTCATGATGGTGATGAAGTCGACCTTCGTCTCCGCGGTGACGCGGTCGGCGTACGGCTGCAGCGCCGCCGTGGGGTCGGACCCGTTCAGCGCGTCGAGCACGGCGGGGGAGTCGGCCACGCTGACCGCGACGGCCGTGGTCACGCCCGTGGCCTCGTCGGTCAGCAGGTCGCGCGCCTGGAGGAACCCGATAGTGGTGCTCACCGCCACGGTCACGCCCACGATGACGATCTGCAGGATCAGGATCTGCCGGGCGAGACTCCAGCGCCGCACCCGGCCGGAGATCACCATCTGCTGTCTCACTTCCACGAGCGCACTTCGGTGATGAACGAAATGTACGCAATAGTGACCCAGGTCATATCGGGCCGCATAGTCGCTCCACTGAAGTTCCTTCCCCCGAGGAAAGTGAGTGTCCATGTCCGCGTCCCCGGATGAACCCCAGGCCGCCACCTCCATGCGCCCAGACCGGACCCGTTATTTGTACCTCGCCGTCATCGTGGCGGTGTTGGCCGGCATCGCCGTCGGCTTCGTCGCCCCCGACCTGGGCGCGGCGCTCAAGCCGCTGGGCACCGCCTTCGTCGCGCTGATCAAGATGATGATCAGCCCGATCATCTTCTGCACGATCGTGCTGGGAGTCGGCTCGGTCGCCAAGGCGGCGAGTGTGGGCAAGGTCGGCGGGCTGGCGCTCGTCTACTTCCTCGTGATGTCGACGGTCGCGCTCGCGATCGGCCTGGTGGTCGGCAACCTCATCGACCCGGGGCAGGGGCTGCAGCTCACCGACGAGCTCCGCAAGGCCGCGGAGGCCCAGGCGGCCACCGGCGGTGAGAGCGACACCACCGAGTTCCTGCTCGGCATCATCCCGACCACGCTCGTGTCGGCGTTCACCGAGGGCCAGGTCCTGCAGACGCTGCTCGTCGCCCTCCTCGCCGGGTTCGCCCTCCAGGCCATGGGCCCGAAGGCGGCGCCGATCCTGGCCGGCATCGAGCACATCCAGCGGCTCGTCTTCCGCATCCTCGCCATGATCATGTGGGCCGCGCCCGTCGGCGCGTTCGGCGCGATGGCGGCGGTCGTCGGCGCGACGGGCATGGACGCGCTCAAGAGCCTCGGCCTCATCATGGTCAGCTTCTATGCGACCTGCCTGGTGTTCGTCTTCGTGATCCTCGGGCCGCTGCTGTGGTCGGTCGCCCGGATCAACGTGCTCGCGCTGCTGAACTACCTGCGGCGGGAGTTCCTGCTCATCCTGTCCACGTCGTCCTCGGAGTCGGCGCTGCCCCGCCTGATCGCCAAGATGGAGCACCTCGGCGTGAGCCGTCCGGTCGCCGGCATCACCGTGCCGACGGGCTACTCGTTCAACCTCGACGGGACCGCCATCTACCTCACGATGGCCACCCTGTTCGTGGCCAGGGCGACGGGCGCTCCGCTCGAGCTCGGTGAGCAGATCGCCCTGCTGGCCTTCATGATGATCGCGTCGAAGGGCGCAGCGGGCGTGACCGGCGCGGGCCTCGCGACGCTCGCGAGCGGCCTGCAGTCGCACCGCCCCGAACTGGTCGACGGCGTCGGCCTCATCGTCGGCATCGACCGGTTCATGTCCGAGGCCCGCGCGCTGACCAACTTCGCGGGCAACGCGATCGCCACCGTGCTCGTCGCCACATGGACGAACGAGTTCGACCGGGAACGGGCCGAGGAGGTGCTCGCCGGACGGGAGCCGTTCGACGAGACCACCCTGCTGGACGAGGACGCACCCACACCGCCGAAGGACCATGAGGAGCCCGCCCTCCAGTCCTAGATCCAGCGGTACGGCACGGCGCCCGCCTCTCACGCTCGAGGGGCGGGCGCCGCGGCGCGGACGGCCGGTCAGCCGCAGCTCACGCCCTTCTTCTCGCTGATCGGATCCGGCGCCTTGGGCACCGTGTCCGTGACCGAGACCTGAAGCTGGGCGGTGGATGCGACGACGCTGCCGACGGGCGACTTCGCCTCCTTCTCGTCCACGACGGTTCCCCGCTCGCCGAGCAACTCGAAGGTCTTCGCATCGAAGATGATGTCCGACCGGATGCCGATGGAGGCCCGGCCGACGCCGATGCCTGTGCGCCCGGCGGCGTCCGTGACACCCGCGGTCACCTTGACGCCGGGGATCGTTGCGGCCGCCTTGAACAACGCCGCTCGCTGCGCCGCCGGCATGTAGGTCTCCCTGAGCAGGTCTCCCACCGATGTCCACGCCCGAGCGTCAGGCGGATTCTTGTTGACTGCTCCGGAGTACAGGTAGGCGCGCATCCCCTCCACATCGGCCGGCAGCCTCTTGAGTTTGGTGTAGGTGGTCTCCGGCACATAGCCGCAGGTGGGGAGCTTCAGCAATTCCGTTGAGCCCGCCTCCGCGTAGGCCCCCTCGGGTATGGGCCAGCCCGGATAGGCCTGCGGCTTCAGGTGCTGAGTCTTGAGTGCGCCATCCTTGCTGCCGTCGGCCGAGAGCCAGATGGTGCGCTTCGCCTGGTAGAGGTACCGGAACTCCGTGCTGGTCTGCCCAGTCGGCTTCGTCACGGCACCATCGGGCCGGGGCGGTGGAGCGGGATCGTTTCCACTCACGGCGTGACCACCCATGACGGGAGACATCGTCTGCGAGATGACCTTGATGAACTGGTCGTTACGCGGCTTGAGGTCGGTCACGGCCTGCGCGGCCCTGCCGAGCACCTCGCTTGCCGACATGTTCGTGACCTTCGGCAGCGCGGCCACGGCGGGTGCGTGCCCGGTGCCGCCGGGGGTGGCCGTCAGCACGTTGACCGCCACGACGCTCGCGCCCGCGACCACGGCCACTCCCGCGATCGCGATGCCGTACGGCTTCCGCCTGCTGGGAACGGCGGTCAGCCGGCGGCGGGCGGACGCCTTGGCGGCGGGGGAGTAGGCCCGCACCTCGGGCCGGGCCTGGGCGATGAGGTCGAACTCGTCGGTCATGGGGTGCCCTCCTCGGGAAGGTCAAGGTGGCGGCGGAGTTTCGCGCGGATCCGGTGCAACCGGGAGCGGACCGTCCCTGCCGGGATCTTCAATGCCTGGGCGGTCTCCTCGTAGGTGAGGTCGGCCCAGGCGACTAGCAGGAGCAACTCCCGCTCGGCTGCGGAAAGCCGCGCGAGCGCGGCCGCGAGGACGGGGCGCAGCGCCGCGGCGCTGGCTCGTTCGGCGCTTCGCTCCTCCTCGTGGAGCTCGTGCGTCTCGGCGCCGCCCGCCGTCCGGGCGAGGGCCTTGAGACGCCGGACCTCCGACCTGCGGTGGCCGGAGATGAGGTTGCCGGCGATGCCGTACAACCATGGCCGGGCATCCGGCCGGTCCAGGTCGTACCGGTGCCGCTTGCGGAACGCGACGAGGAACGTCTCCGCCGTCACGTCATCCGCGTGCCCGTGGTCGAGGCCCAGCCGCCGGCTCGCGTAGGCGTGGATCTCGTCGGAGTGCCGGTCGAAGACGCCTGCGAACTCGTCGGGGTCGGCCAGCGACGCGCGGATCAGGCCGGCGTCGGTGGCGTTTTCTCCCGGACCGGCCTGGAGGCCTCGCGCGGCGGCACGGCGACTCCAGGGTCGGGTGCCCTGTTCGGTGGCCGCGGTACTCACCACCCGTTCTGTCCGTTCATAGGGGGAATCCTTCCGTTGGCGGCTTCGCGCCTTTCACCCCTACTCCGCCGGACCCGCTCGGGCTGTTCCCTACTTCCCGCGGAACGGATTCACGACGCGGCGGCCTCGCCGGGAGGTCGCTGGCCGCGGACCTCCAGGGACGCGAGAAGCGCCGCGCTGGCCTCGGTTATCGCCTCGACGGCGCGCTGGAAGGCCTCCGCGTTGTGCGAGGCGGGCGCCCGGAATCCCGAAATCTTCCGCACGTACTGCAGGGCCGCCGCGTGGATGTCCTGCTCCGTCACCTCGTCGGTGAACGGCGGACGCAAGGTCTTGATGCTTCGACACATACGTTCATCCTCCACGGAAACGCCGCAAAAGTGTGGGGGATCAGCGACCGTTTCAGAGACCGAAGACCGCTGAGCCGAAGTCGCCGGCCACCTTCCGCAACATCGAGGCCAGCTCGTCGCGGTCGATGGCGTCGATCCGGTCGGCGGGGCCGGACACCGACATCGCCGCGAAGGTCCTGCCGCCGTCCACGACCGGGACCGCCATGCAGTGCACGCCGCCCTCCTCCTCGCCGAGGTCCAGCGCGTACCCCCGGGTGCGGACCTCGTCCAGCTCGCCGAGGAGGCCGTCGACGGTCGTGATGGTCTTGTCCGTACGGCGCGGCAGGCCGGTCCGCTGGAACACCGCCGCGGCGTCCGCGCGCTCGGCGAGCAGCACCTTCCCGACCGCCGTGCTGTGGGGGAGCACCCGCCGGCCCACCTCGGCGAACATGCGCAACCTGCGCGGCGACGGCACCTGGGCCACGTAGACGACGAAGTCGCCCTCCAGCACGGCCAGGTTCGCCGTCTCGCCCGACAACTCCACCAGTCGCGCGAGGTACGGCTCGGCCCGGGCGGCGACCATGCGCTCGGCCGTGCCGCCGATCCGCAGCAGCGCCCCGCCGAGCGCGTAACGACGGTCGGACTCCTGCCGGACGTACCCGCGCGCGAGGAGCGTCTGCAGGAGCCGGTGGATCGTCCCGTACGGCAGGCCCGTCCGAGCCGCGATCTCCGACAGGCCGGCCTGCCCGCCCTGCTCGGCGAGGGCCTCCAGAACGTCGAGCGCCCTGTCGACGCTCTGCACGCTCACCCGGCGTCCTCCGTGACCCACCCCAGGGTCTGCGGGGAGAGCCCGCGCAGCGCGGCGTCGAGCACCTCCGCGGTGTGCGCGACGCGGATCTCACCCTTGCCCGCGCGCCTGGTCGCGGCCGCGATCTGCATGGTGCAGCCGGGATTGGCGGAGACCAGCAGGTCGGCGCCGGTGGCCAGTACCCTTTCCGCCTTGCGGTCGCCCAGCTCACGGGCCGCCCCAGGCTGGAACAGGTTGTAGGTGCCGGCCGACCCGCAGCAGATGGCGGACTCCGCGATCTCCCGCAGGTCGAGTCCGGGGATGCCGCCCAGCAGTTCACGCGGCTGGGACCGCACGCCCTGGGCGTGGGCCAGGTGGCAGGCGTCGTGATAGGCGACGGAGACCGGCAGGGGGTGGCGCTCGGCGACCGGCCCCAGCTCGACCAGGAACTCGGCGAGGTCGCGGACCGCCAGCGCGTCGGCACGCCCGGACCAGCCGGGCTCGTCCTTCAGCACCTCGGCGTAGTCCTTCATGCTCGATCCGCACCCGGCCGCGTTGACCACGACCGTGTCGACCCCGGCCCGTTCGAACGTCGCGATCGTGCGCATGGCGAACTTCTTCGCCTCCGCCTCGCGGCCCGAGTGCAGCGACAGCGCGCCGCAGCACCCCTGCCGCGGCGGGATGACCACGTCGCAGCCCTCGAGTGCGAGCACCCGGGCGGTGGCCGCGTTGACCTGTGGAAAGAACTCGCCCTGGACGCAGCCGGTGAGCAGCCCCACCGTGGCCCTGCGCCGCCTGCGCGCCCTGACCACCGGCGGGAGCCGTACCGGCCTGGCAGTCGGGGGAGCGAGCTCGGCCATCGCGCCGAGCGTCGGATTCGCGCGTTCGAGCAGCGGCTGGAGCCGCTTGCTCAGCGCCATCGGCAGGCGCATCGCCCGGAGCCTGCGCCGATAGGGGAACAGCGCGAAGACCATGGCCCTCAGGGCCCGCTCCTCGGGCGTCCGCGTGTGCTCCTCCTCGACCACGGCGCGCGTCTGCTCGATCAACCGGTCGTACCGCACGCCTGAGGGGCAGGCGGTCACGCAGGCCATGCAGCCGAGGCAGGCGTCCAGGTGTCCCGCCATCTCGTCGGTGACCGGCGTGCCGTGCACGTGCTGGTCCATGAGCTGGATCCGCCCGCGAGGGGAGTCCATCTCCTCGCCCCACAACACGTACGTGGGACAGGTGGGCAGGCAGAACCCGCAGTGCACGCAATCTTTGATCAGCTCGGGGTCCATGCGGCGTCCTCCCTGTGACGGTCCGGCGGCCTGCGGCTGCGGGGGTTCATCAGATGCCTCCGACGAACCGGCCGGGCGACATCCGGTGGCCGGGGTCGAACCGGTCCTTCACCCGGCGCATGAGACCGAGCGCTCCGGTCTCGCCCCAGAAGTCCACCGCGACATCGGGCGGCAGCGTCACGCCTGTCAGCCGGCCGCCGAGTGGCCGGATCCCGTCGCGGACGGCGGTGACGAAGTCGGCGACTCGATCCGGATCCGACGACGTCGGGAGGGCGACGCGCAGGTCGCAGGTGCCCGCTGAGCCGCGTACGTGCGGGGTCAGGGCGAGGCGGGCGCCCTGCGCGTCGACCACCCGGAGCGTGGCCGCGAGCGCCGCCGGCAGCCCGCGCAACGACAGCAGGAGGTCGTCTCCGGGAAGGCGGCCCCACCAGGACGGCGGTTCTTCGCCGATCTCGGCGTCCGCCCCCATCAGGTCCTGTACGGCTTTCGCCCGCTCGGCCGCGGCGACGCCTTCGACGAGGACCGCGAGCATGCCGCCGCCGGGCACGGGCCGGTCGAGCTCGATCGCGGCGGGTTCGAGGACGGACGCCGCCAGTGTTCCGGCGAGATCGGGTGCGTCCCCGGATCCCGCCTCGGGGAAGGGTGCGGTGACCCACCGGCTGTCGGCGGGCAGCGGATGCAGCCGGAACGCCGCCTCCGTGATGACGCCGAGCGTGCCGTACGAGCCGGTGAACAGCTTGCCGAGGTCGTATCCCGCGACGTTCTTCACGACCTTGCCGCCCGACTTGGCGATCGTGCCGTCGGCCAGCACGACGGTGACGCCGATGAGCAGGTCGCGGCTGGTGCCGTACCGGAACCCGAGGGGCCCGGCGACTCCGGTCGCGAGCATCCCGCCCACGGTCGAGCCCTCGAGCGGCGGCTCGGCGACGAGGCGCTGGCCCTGCGACGCCAGCGTCTCGGCGAGGGAGCCGAGCGTCACCCCGGCCTGGACGCGGGTCACCAGGTCACCGGCGGCGTGTTCGAGGACCTCGTTGAGGCAGCAGGTGTCGACCAGCAGGTCGCAGCGCCCGGGCGGCGGGCCCCAGTCCAGCATCGTCCCCGCGCCGGTGGGCACGACGGCGAGGTCGTGCGCGGCGGCCACGCGGAGCACGGCCGAGACGTCCTCGGTCGTCTCGGGCAGCGCCACCCAGCGCGGCAGCACGCCGGCCACCGCGTCACCGTCGCCGGCCGGGCGGACGGTCGTGCCGCAGGCGGCGAGATCGGCGTCGGCGCTCATGACAGCCACCTCCTGTGAGAGTCGGCCGGGGGCTGCGGGCAGGTGCTCATCAGAACTGCTCGGCCGCGCCGGACTCCACGAGCGGGTGGACGCCCCTGCGCACCCCGGGGACCTCCCCGCACAGCCGTGGGGTGGGGAAGACCTTGCCGGGATTGGACAGGCCCTTCGGGTCGAAGGCGCACCGGACGAGTTGCATGGTGTCGAGGTCCTCCTCACTGAACATTCGCGGCATGTAGCGAGATTTATCAACACCGACGCCGTGTTCGCCGGTTATCGAGCCGCCGTGTTCGATGCACAGGTCGAGGATCCGGCCGCTGACGGTCTCGGCGCGCTCGCCCTGGCCGGGTACGGCGTCGTCGAACAGGACGAGAGGGTGGAGGTTCCCGTCGCCCGCGTGGAACACGTTCGCCACCCGGATGCCGAACTCCTCCTGGAGCCGGTCGATCCCGGCGAGGACCTCGGGCAGCGCCGTCCGGGGGACCACCCCGTCCTGGACGATGTAGGCGGGGCTGATCCGCCCCACGGCGGCGAAGGCCGATTTGCGGCCCTTCCAGATCGCGGCCCGCTCCTCCGCGGAGGCGGCGACCCGGATCTCGAAGGCGCCCGTCTCGCGGCAGATCCGCTCGACGGCGGCGAACTGGTGGTCCACCTCGGCGTGCGGGCCGTCGAGCTCCACCACGAGCACGGCCCCCGCCCCCTCGGGATAGCCGCAGTGGACCGCGGCCTCGGCCGCCTCGATCGCCAGGGCGTCCATCATCTCGATGGCCGCCGGGACGATTCCCGCGCCGATGATCGCCGACACGGCCCGGCCGCCGCCCTCGATCCCGGTGAAGGCCGCGAGCACGGTCGTGACCGCCTCGGGCGTCCGCGACAGCCGTACGGTGATCTTGGTGGCGATTCCGAGCGTGCCCTCCGAGCCGATGAAGGCCCCGAGGAGGTCGTAGCCGGGATCGCGGTCCGACAGCTCGACGATCTCCCCCTGCGGGGTGACCAGCTCGACCCCGACGACGTGGTTGACCGTGAAGCCGTATTTCAGGCAGTGGGCGCCGCCCGAATTCTCCGCGACGTTGCCGCCGATCGAGCAGATCTGCTGGCTGGAGGGGTCGGGTGCGTAGTAGTGACCCCGGTCGCGGACCGCCTCGGTGATGGCCAGGTTCGTCACCCCTGGCTCGACCACCGCGCGCCGGTTGGGGATGTCGATCTCCAGGATTTCGCGCATGCGCGAGGTGACGATGAGCACTCCGTCGGTCCGGGGGAGGGCGCCGCCCGACAATCCGGTCCCGGATCCCCGCGCCACGAACGGCACACCGTACTCGTCGCACAGCCGCACCACGGCCGCGATCTGCTCGGCCGACTCCGGAAGCACGACGACGCCGGGGGTGGCCCGGTGGTAGGTGAGCCCGTCGCAGTCGTAGGTGCGCAGCCGTACGGGATCGGTGATCACCGAGTCCCGGTCCAGGATCTCGCCCAGCCGTGCGGTCAGCCGCTGGAGGGTGGACATCGCTACCGTTCCTCCTCGTGCGTCTGCGGCCCCGGGTCCTCGTCGTTCATGGGCCGGCCGGGCCTTCTGTGATGGTTCGCTCGAGAATGTCGTCTTCCCTTGAATCATCTCGCAGAGCAGGGGCGATGGCACCTGCCAGCTCCGCGGGCGTCGGAAGGGCGGCCTGGAGGTCGGCGGGCAGCGTGTGCGGACCCACCGAGAGCGGTGAGATCATCGCGCCGAGCCTGTACTCGACCATGATCTGATCGCGTGAGGCGACCAGGAGGACGCCCAGCGTCGGCTCGTCCCGCATCCGGTCGCGGACCTGGTCGTCCACGGCCGCGACGCAGAGATCCAGCCGGTCGGTGTGCTCCGGGGCGAAGCCGTCGGTCCGGAGATCGACGACGACGTAGCGGTGCAGCGCCAGGTGGTAGAAGAGCAGGTCGGCGACGAACTCCTCGCCTCGGGCGGACAGGCGGCGCCGCCTGGCGGCGAACGCGAAACCCACCCGGAGGTCCTGGAGGAACGTGACGACGGCGTCGACGATCCGCGCCTCGAGGTCGCGCCCGCGACGCTCGCCTCCGTCGAACAGTTCCCTGACGTAGGGGTCGGTGAGCATGTCCCTGACGCAGTCGCGGTCCTCCAGCGGGACCGTCCTGCCGGTGTCGTACAGGGGATGATCGGGCCGCAGGTGGAGCCCGCTCCGGATCATCATCGTCAGCGTGCTCCGGGTCCAGCCCTCGTGGGCCGCCTTCATGGCGTAGAACTCCCGGGTCGCGCGGTCGTCGAGCATGTCGAGCAGGACGACGACGTGTCCCCATGGGATCAGCTCCATGGACTGCGGGACGAACTCCGGCCACGCGGCGGCGAAGGTCGTCATGCGGTGCAGGTTGGCCCGGGAGTAACCCATGGCCCGGGGATATTCGGCCCTGATCTCGGCCGTCAGGCGTGCGAGGACCTCGTCGTACCGGCTGTCGCCCAGTCGGTGGCCGAGGATGTGGCGGCCGATGCGCCAGTACTGGTGGATCAGCTCGCCGTTGGCCGTGAGCGCCGACCGGTAGTGGCTTCTGGCGATCTCGCGCGTGATCGTCCGGGGCGGCTCCGCGGGGGCGTCGGCGTGGTCGCCGGTCTCTCTGAATTCGGTCATGCTCCAGATGTAGCGACATCTGGAGGGATGCGCTCGTCTAGTCGTACACCGTTCGAGATCAGGAACCTTCCACCGGGCGGGAAGATTCCTGACCTTCGAATCGGTCATGTCATTGCATGCGGGCATATGCGGGGAGGGTAAGGAACTCCGCGAAATCGTCGTCGAGTGCGACTTCTTTGAACAGCGCGGTCGCCTGGGCGTACAGACCCTCGTCGTAGCCGGGCTCTCCGGCGATCTTCCCGAGCTCCTCGGAGATGATCCGTTCGACGAGGTCGCGGGTCACGACGGCGCCCGTGTCCGCGAGCTCGATGTCGTTGTGGATCCACTGCCAGATCTGCGACCGCGAGATCTCGGCCGTCGCGGCGTCCTCCATGAGGTTGTGGATGGCGACCGCGCCCAGCCCGCCCATCCACGCCGCCAGGTAGCGCAACGCCACGTCGACGTTGTTCCGCAGGCCGGTCTCGGTGATCTGGCCGGGGGTCTTGGACACCGCCAGCAGGTCCTCGGCGGTGACGTGGACGTCCTCACGGAGTCGGTCGAGCTGGTTGGGGCGCTCGCCCAGCACGCCGTCGAAGACCTCACGGCAGATCGGCACCAGGTCGGGGTGGGCGACCCACGAGCCGTCGAACCCGTCGCCGGACTCGCGCGTCTTGTCGGCCCGCACCTTCTCCAGGGCGACCTTGTTCACCTCGGGGTCGCGGCGGGACGGGATGAACGCCGCCATGCCGCCGATCGCGTGCGCACCGCGCTTGTGGCAGCTGCGGACCAGAAGTTCGGTGTAGGCACGCATGAAGGGCGCGGTCATCGTCACGGAGTTCCGCTCCGGCAGCAGGAACTCCCGCCCGCGGGTGCGGAACTTCTTGATGACGCTGAACAGGTAGTCCCAGCGGCCGGCGTTGAGGCCTGCGGAGTGGTCCCGCAGCTCGTAGAGGATCTCCTCCATCTCGAACGCGGCCGGGTACGTCTCGATCAGCACGGTCGCCCTGATGGTCCCGTGCGGGACGCCCAGCAGTTCCTGCGCGCGGACGAACACGTCGTTCCAGAGCCGCGCCTCGAGGTGCGACTCCATCTTGGGCAGGTAGAAGTACGGCCCACGCCCCTTGTCGAGCTGCCGCCGGGCGCAGTGGAAGAAGTACAGCCCGAAGTCGAGCAGCGAGCCCGAGATCTCCGAGCCGTCGACGAGGACGTGCTTGTCCGGCAGGTGCCAGCCGCGGGGGCGGACCACCACCGTCGCGAGCTCCTCGTCGGGCTTGAGGGCGTAGTCCTTGCCGCCCGAGGAGAAGTCGATCGTCCGGTCGAGGGCGTCCCGGAGGTTGAGATGCCCGCTGATCGTGTTCTCCCACGTGGGCGCGTTGGCGTCCTCGAAGTCGGCCAGCCAGACCTTGGCGCCGGAGTTCAGCGCGTTGATGGTCATCTTGCGGTCGACCGGGCCGGTGATCTCCACGCGGCGGTCCTCGAGCCCGGGGGCGGGCGGCGCCACCCGCCACTCCGACTCGCGCACCTGCCTGGTCTCCGGGAGGAAGTCGAGTGTCCCGCCCGCGGAGAGCCGTGCCTGCCGTTCGTCACGTACGGCCAGCAACTCCCTACGCGTCGTGTCGAACTCGCGATGCAGGGTAGCTACGAAGGCGAGCGCCTCGGGGGTGAGGATCTCGTCGAACCGATCGAGCAGGGGACCTGTGATCTCAACGCCTTCCATCGGCACCCTTTCCACTATGCGGAAATATAGTTCTAAAAGGTGGAATCGACGCTACTCCACCGCTGATCCGAGGGTCAATGCGGGGGACGCGTCAGGGGCGCTCTTGGGGATTTCCCTGATGGGGCGGGCCGTACGGGCCTGAAGAATCGGTGTCATGAGAAAGCAGAGCATGATCATCGTGGGAGTGGCCCTGGGCTCCGCCCTCACTCTCACCGCGTGCGGCACGGACATCGATCTGAGCAAGGTCGGCTTCGGCGGCGAGCAGGCCGTCCAGTCCTACGACGTGACCGACGCGATCACGGCCCTGCACGCCGACACGGGGGCGGGCGAGATCGTCATCAACGAGTCCGACAGGGCCGGCGTCCACGTCACCGAGACTCTGCACTGGCGGGGTGACAAGCCGCAGAACGGGCACCAGGTCGACGCCGGAACGCTCACGTTGCGCTACCGATGCGACGACTGCTCCGTCGACTACGAGGTGGAGGTCCCCAAGGGCCTGGACGTGAAGGTCGACTCGGGGTCGGGGACGATCACCCTCCGCCGGCTGACCGGCCCGGTGAGCGCCGCGACGGGCTCCGGCGACATCGAGGCGCGAGGGCTGGCCGGCCGTCAGGTGACCGCGACGACCGGGTCGGGCGAGGTCAAGCTGCGCTTCGCGGCCGCCCCCGACAACGTGCGCGTCGAGACCGGCTCGGGCGAAGGGTCGGTCTGGGTGCCGTCCGGGTCCTACAACGTGACGGCCGAACCGGGCTCGGGGGACAGGGAGGTCTCCGTGGTCCAGGACCCGTCGTCCGCGCGGACCGTCGTGGTCAAGACCGGTTCCGGTGACGCCAGGGTCCTCAAGGCGTGAGGGTCTCCCCGGGCTCCGGGCCTGGCGGAACGCGGCACGACCATAACCAGATGCGGACATCGGGGCGTCGTGCAACCATCGATGGGAAGACACCAGGGGTGTCGGATCGTTCTCCTAGAAGAGATGACATATATGCATGACGAGCCCGAAGACCTTGCCATGGGCGATTACGAGTTGGAAGAGCGCCAGGCGCTCCGCCGCGTGGCCGGTCTTTCGACGGAGCTCGAGGACATCACCGAGGTCGAATACCGCCAGCTGCGGCTGGAGCGGGTCGTCCTCGTAGGAGTCTGGACCAGCGGCTCCGTCTTCGACGCGGAGAACTCCCTGCAGGAGCTGAGGCTCCTCGCGGAGACCGCCGGATCGGACGTCCTGGAAGGCCTGATCCAGCGCCGTGACAAGCCCGACCCCGCGACGTACATCGGGTCGGGGAAGGCGATCGAGCTGCGTGACACCGTGGCCGCCTCCGGCGCCGACACCGTGATCTGCGACGGCGAGCTCACCCCCGGCCAGCTGCGCCAGCTGGAGGAGATCGTCAAGGTCAAGGTCATCGACCGGACCGCGCTGATCCTGGACATCTTCGCGCAGCACGCCAAGAGCCGCGAGGGCAAGGCCCAGGTCGAGCTGGCCCAGCTCCAGTACCTGCTGCCGCGCCTCCGAGGCTGGGGTGGCAACCTCTCCCGGCAGGTCGGCGGCCGTGCCGCCGGCGGCGTCGGCATCGGCGGCCGTGGTCCCGGTGAGACGAAGATCGAGCTGGACCGGCGCCGCATCCGCGAGCGGATGTCGAAGCTGCGCCGCCAGATCAAGGGCATGTCGACGGCGCGCGAGACCATGCGGCACCACCGCCAGGCCCGCGAGGTGCCGGCGGTGGCGATCGCCGGCTACACCAACGCCGGCAAGTCGTCGCTGCTCAACCGGCTGACGGGTGCGGGTGTGCTGGTCGAGGACGCGCTGTTCGCGACCCTCGACCCCACCGTGCGCCGGGCGCGCACGCCCGACGGCCGCCTGTTCACGCTCGCCGACACCGTCGGGTTCGTCCGGCATCTGCCCCACCAGCTGGTCGAGGCGTTCCGCTCGACCCTGGAGGAGGTCGGCGACGCCGACCTGATCCTGCACGTGGTGGACGGGTCGCACCCCGATCCCGAGTCGCAGCTCGCGGCCGTCCGCGAGGTGTTGTCAGAGATCGAGGGCGCGAGCGAGATCCCCGAGATCGTCGTGATCAACAAGGCCGACGCCGCCGACCCGGTGACGCTCGCCCGGCTGACCATGAAGGAACGGCGCAGCGTGGTGGTCTCCGCGCGCACCGGCTCCGGCATCGACGAGCTGATGACGCTGATCGAGACCGAGCTTCCCCGCCTGGACCACGAGGTCCGGATGCTCGTGCCGTACGACAGGACGGATCTGGTCGCGCGGGCCCACAAGGAGGGCGAGGTGCTGTCCCTCGAGCACACCGGTGACGGCACGATCCTGCACGCCAGGGTTCTCGGGGCGCTGTTCGCCGAACTGGACCGGGTCGCCAAGCCCGTCGAGACCGTCTGAGGGGCGCTTTTCCGTCGTCCCGACACGCCCCTGCGAGGGTCACGATTGGTTAGTGGCCCTCCGGGGGTGACCTTGGTACGATAACGCCAGCCTAACGAGACCTTATGGCGCGGGTAACAAAATGACACTAGAAAGTGCTGTTACGCGTTGGCGAGTGCGAGGGCATCGGGTTCAAGTCGCGGGGAACGGCTGCCGGTGCGAAGTCGGGGACAGATGTGACGTATCGATACGGCTGTGGCGTATTGGCGTTCTTTCTCAATAGCCCTGTACATCCAGTCGACCTGTGAAATAACGTAACTGAACTGAAATCGCCCGGGTTCAAGATCCTGGCGATAGGGTCATCGCACAACAACCGGTGCGCGATGAGGCAGGAGACCCCCCAATGACGTCCGGACACGGAGCGGACCCAGTGGGCGCGGCGCCCATGACCTGGGACTTTGTCGTGTTCCGGGATGACGGGCAGGTGGTCGGATGACCGTTCGGCTGCTCACCAACATCGGCCGGCTCTGGACCGGTCACGACGTATGCAGCAACGCGGCCATCCTGGTCCACAACGACCGCATCGCCTGGGTCGGACGGGCGGCTGACCTGCCCCAGAGTGTTCCCGGGGTCGTCAACGACATCGTCGACGTCGACCATGTGGAGAACCTCGGCGGCGCCCTCGTCACGCCCGGTCTCATCGACGCCCACACCCACCCCGTCTACGCCGGGAACCGCTACGCCGAGATGGCGATGCGGTCGGGCGGCTCGACGGCCTCCGCGATCAACGCGGCGGGCGGCGGCATCGGCTCGACCGTCACGGTGACCCGCGGCACCGACCCGTGGACGTTGTGCAACGGCGTCCGCGAGAGGCTGCGCGAGTGGCTGCTGGCCGGAACGACGACCGTCGAGGCCAAGACGGGCTACCACCTGACCCGCGACGGAGAACTGGCGGACGTCCGCCTGCTGCGCGAGCTCGAGAAAGAGCCGATGATGCCGCGGGTGCACGTCACGTTCCTGGCCGCGCACGTGGTCCCGCCGGAGTACTTCGGCCGCCAGCGTGACTACGTCGAGGCCGTCGCCACCTGGTGCGCGGACGCCGCCGCCGCTGGGGCCGACAGCGTGGACGTCTACTGCGACGACGGGCACTTCAGCGTCGACGAGGCCCGCTGGGTGCTCGCCTCCGGCCGCAACGTCGGCCTTCTTCCCCGCGTGCACGCGGGCGCCTACAACCGCCGCGGCGCGGTCCAGCTGGCCGCCGAGATGGGATGCTCGTCCGCCGACCTGCTCCACCACACCTCCGACGAGGACATCGCACTGATGGGCAGGTACGGCGTGCCGGCCGTCGTCTGCCCGGCCACCGCTCTGCAGGGTGGCACCCTTCCGCCGGTGCGCCGCATGATCGCCCAGGGTGTCCCGATCGCGCTCGGCAGCGACCACAACCCGGGTCACTGCGGCATCACCTCGATGTCCCTGGTGATCAGTCTGGCCGTGTCGGCGTTCGGGATGAGCGTGGGGGATGCGCTCCGCGCGGCGACGCTGGGCGGAGCCCAGGTGCTGGGCGCCCCCGACCGCGGCATCCTCGCGCCGGGTCGTCTGGCGGACATCGTGCAGTGGGACGCCGACCACGAGGGCGCGTTCGCCTGGTCGTACGGCCTCAAGCCTCGCCGGGTCTGGCGCGGTGGCACCCCCGTCCAATAACCCCAGGCTTCTTCTCTTCGGCGTGATCATGCACAGGTTCGGCCGAACCCCCGCCGACCTGCCCCTCCCTTGTGCGTGATCATGCACGGGTTCGCTGAGGGGGACCATGACCTGCGGTGATGTAGTTCGTGATCATGCACACTTTCGCTCATGTGTGTCCTCACCTGCGATGACACATTCTGTGATCATGCACGTGCCCGGCGGATCGGGAGGGTTACTCTCTCGATATGTCCTCGATGATCGCTGTCGTCACGGATTCCACCGCGTATCTGGGTGAGGCTGAGGCGGTCAGGTGGGGCGTCGCCGTCGTCTCGCTCCAGGTCGCCTACGACGATCAGATCCTTGAGGACCGGACCCCGATCGACACCGCCGCCGTGGCGAGCGCTCTACGCGGAAGGGCCACCACGTCGAGGCCGTCGCCGCAGGTGTTCGCCGACGCGTACGACCAGGCCGCCGCGCGAGGGGCGACGGGCGTCGTGTCCATCCACCTTTCTAGCGAGATGTCAGGCACAGTGGACTCCGCCCTCATCTCCGCGCGGGACGCGCCGATCCCCGTTGAGGTGATCGACAGCCGGTCCGTCGCGATGGGACTCGGGTTCCCCGTGCTGGCCGCGGCCCAGGCGGCCCAGCGGGGGGCCGCGCTCGCCGAGGTGGTGTCCGCGGCGAGACGATGCGCCGACGTCACCCGGACGTTCTTCTACGTCGACACGCTCGAGCACCTACGGCGGAGCGGCCGCATCGGCGCCACTGCCAACCTCGTCGGCTCCGCCCTGGCGATCAAGCCGCTGATGCATCTCGGCGATGGTGCGATCACCGTCCTGGAGAAGGTCCGTACGGCGGGGCGCGCGATCGCCCGCCTCGAGGACCTGGCGGTCGGGGCGGCCGCGGACGAACCGGTGAACGTGGCCGTGCAGCATCTGATGGCGTCCGCACGCGCCGACGCGCTCGCCGAGAAGCTGAGCGCACGGCTGCCGAAACTCGCCCGCATGATGGTCGTCGAGGTCGGGCCGGCGCTCGGCGCCCATGTCGGCCCGGGATTGCTGGGGGTGACGATCTCGCCGACGGTCCGGTGAGCGCCGGGTATCCAGGTGAGCGACTGGGATTCGGCGGGCGCCCGGTGACGCGGTAGGCGATCCGGCTCGTCCCGAATGGTGTGAGGTCCAGCGCGGTCCAGCGAGTTCCAGCGCGGTCCAGCGCGGTCCGGGTTCCCAGCGCCCGGAGGGAGTGAGCGGCCGCGGTGGCGCCGCGGTTTCCACAGGCATCCCGTCATCCACAGAGCACCGTTCTGGCGAGGCCGGAACACTTGCGCGCGCCTAGCGTCTCCCGTGTGCGAACCACGCAGCAGGCGGCTCATCGTGTCGCCGTAGAGGCACGCCTGCGCTGTCTGACGGCGTCGGTGTCGGCGTCGGCGCGGTTCGGGCCGCCGTCGCCAGGCTCGCCACCGTCGCCAGGCGCGCCGCCGTCGTTCGGTTCACCCCATGAGGCTCGTACGGCTGCCGCGACGCGCGAGCCTGACGAACCCGGCCCATCGGAGGAGGAACCACCGACCGTGGACACACTCGGGGCGCGGATACGCGGGCGACTGTCCGGGACGGGGCCGCTGCTCGATCCTGGCGTGCCGGGTCTCCGGGTGCTCGTAGTCCTCGGCGCGCTCGCGGCGATCGTGGCCGGCATCTTCGCGTTGCGGTCACGACCCGTGGCCGAGCCGTTGGCTCCGCCCGCCCCAGTGAGCGTGGCCTCGGCCGTGGTTTCCCCCTCGCCGACGGCGAGTGTGGTCGTATACGTGACCGGCAAGGTGCGGCGACCGGGGGTGCTGTCGCTGGCGACGGGGTCCCGGGTCGCCGACGCCATCGAAGCCGCCGGCGGGGTCCGGCCGGGTGCGAAGCCGGGTGCCGTGAACCTGGCGCGGCGTCTCGTGGACGGCGAGCAGATCGTGGTGGGGTCTCCCACGCCGATGACTCCCGGCGACGGCTCCGCGGCAGGGTCGGCGGCAGGGTCGGCGGCGGGCGGCCTCATAAGCCTCAACTCGGCGACGGCGGAGCAGCTCAACGGCCTGCCGGGAGTCGGCGACGTGCTCGCCGCGCGCATCATCGAGTTCCGCGAGGCCCACGGCGGGTTCCAGAGCGTCGACCAGTTGCGCGAGGTTTCCGGAGTCGGAGAGAAGCGGTTCGCGGAGTTGAAGGACAAGGTCGCGCTGTGACCGCCGGGCAGGCCGATCCCGGACGCGGCCCGATGCCGAAGTCCGGGATCGCGCACTCGCTGCTGCTGGTCGCACCCGCTCTGGCGTCCTGGGCGGCGGCGCTCGTCCTTCTGGGGCATTCGGCCGTCGTCGGAGCGGTGGTGGCGGTCACCGCCGCCGTCGCGGCGGTGGCATGCTGGACCCTGCGACCGCGTACGTCCAGGCCACCCGGCCTGCGATCGCGTACATCCAGGCCATCCGGGCCATCCGGCCTGCGAACACGGGGGACACGGCGGTGGGTCCGCGGCGCGAGATCTCCTGCTGTCCGGAACGTGGTCGTGGGAGTCCTCGCCTGCTTGTCGGCCACCGCGGCGGTCGTGGCCTTCAAGGTGCACACCGTCAGCACCGGCCCGGTGCCCGGACTGGCGGCGCGGAGTGCCTCGGTGACGGCCAACGTCGTGATCACCGACGACCCCCGAGTCCGGCCCCATCGCGGTGGGATCGCCCGCCGGGACAGCGCGGTGGTCGAGGCTCGGATGGTGTCCGTGAGCGCGGGCACGGCGCGGTTCGCCGTGGACGTCCCTGTCGTGTTGTTCGGGTCGGGGGAGGGATGGGGTTCCCTGCTGCCCAGCCAGCGGGTCAGGGTCCAGGGGCGTCTCGGGCCCGCGGAGCCGGGCGAGCTCACCGCGGCCGTCATGCTCGTGCGCGGGCCGCCCCGAACCCTCTCCGGGCCCTCGGCGCCGCAGACGGTGGCCGGCGCGCTGCGCGCCGGCCTGCGGGAGGCCAGCGATGTGCTCTCTCCCGACCAGCGGGGCCTGCTGCCCGGCCTGGTGGTGGGTGACGTGTCACGCCTGGACGACCAGGTCAAGCAGGACCTCACGACGGCCGGGCTCAGCCATCTGACCGCCGTCTCCGGCGCCAACCTCGCCCTGATCGCGGGAGCCGCCCTCGCCCTCGCGAGGCTCGGAGGGCTCTCGCTGCCGTTGCGCGCCCTCGTCGCGGTCGTCGCGATGGTGGGCTTCGCCCTGGTCGCGAGGCCGTCTCCCAGCGTGCTGCGCGCGCTCGTCATGGGGACGATCGCCGCCGTCGCACTCGGCACCGGCCGGCCGAAGGACGGGGTGGCCATCCTCTCGGCCACCGTGCTCGGCCTGATCCTCTTCGATCCGGGACTCGCCAGGCAGTACGGCTTCGCCCTCTCCGTATTCGCGACCGGCGGCATCCTGGTCCTCGCCCCGCCCTGGCGCGAACGCCTGGCGGAGCGGATGCCCATGCTCGCCGCCGAGGCGATCGCGGTGCCGGCCGCGGCCCAGGCGGCCGTGACCCCGGTTCTGGTGCTGATGTCGGGCAAGATCGACCTGGTGGCCATCCCGGCGAACCTGCTCGCGGGGCCGGCCGTCGCACCGGCCACCGTGCTCGGCTTCGCCGCGGCGATCGTCGCTCCCTTGAGCATGGGAGCGGCGCAGATCCTGGTCCATCCCGCGGGCTGGGCGGTCGGTTGGATCATCGTCGTCGCCGAACACGCCGCCGAAGTCCCGATGGCGACGATCGGCTGGCCGGGAGGTCCGGGCGGGCTGGTTCTCCTGGCGGTCGCGGCAGTGACCACCTGGGCGCTGCTTCGCGGACGGGCGCGCAGGCGGATCGTCCTCGCTCTGCTGGCGGGCGCCCTGGTCGCCGTCCTGGTCGCCGGGCCGGTGGCCTCGCGGTGGCCGCCTCCGGGCTGGTTACTGGTGGCCTGCGACGTGGGCCAGGGAGACGCGCTGGCCGTATCGGCGGGGCCGGGAAAGGCCATAGTGATCGACACGGGCCCGGAGCCGGGACCGGTCGACCGGTGCCTGCGTGACCTCGATGTCCGGCAGGTGCCGTTGATGGTGCTCACTCATCCCCACCTCGACCACGTCGGAGGTCTGGAGGGAGCTATGAGAGGCAGAGCGGTGGGCGCGGCGCTGGTGAGCCCGGGTCGCGTTCCCGAGCGGGAGAGCGCCCGCGTCTCCTGGCGCCTTCGGACGAAGGGAGTCCCCGAATGGGTGATGCCGCCAGGGACGCGGTGGCGGTTCGGCGGCGCGGAGATCACCGTGATCGCCCCGTCCTCTGACGCCCCGCGCGAAGGTCCGGGGGAGGGAGCCATCGCGAACAACGCCAGCGTCGTGCTGCTCGTGCGCTGGTTCGAGCCGTCGGGGAGGCTCCTCGGATCCGCGTTGCTCGCCGGAGATCTCGAGACCGAGTCGCAGGCCGTCCTGTCGCGTCTCGGAGTCCCACCCGTCGACATCCTGAAGGTCCCGCATCACGGCAGCGGGCGTCAGGATCCGGCTTTCCTGGCCGCCACCCGGGCGCGTGCCGCACTGATCAGCGTCAGTGCGGTCAACGATTACGGGCATCCGGCCCCGTTGACGACGTACCGGCTCAGCCGGCTCGGCATGCGGGTCTACCGTACCGACCTGTCCGGTGACCTCGCGGTGACCGCCCGGGAGGGCCGGCTCGGGATCGTGACGCGGAAGGGCTGAGATCCATGCACCGGCGGATGTGCCACACCCGGCCCGGCGTGGCATGCTGCCAGACATGGCGAACCCAGCTCCCGTGACCCTTGTCGTCGGCGACGAGGAGTTCCTCGTGGACCGCGCCGTCGGGTCGATCGTGTCGGCGGTGCGCGGGACCGACCCCGAGGCGGAGGTGCACGACCTCGTCGGAGGGAAGGTCGAGATCGGGGAGCTGACCCGGCTCGCCTCGCCGTCCCTGTTCGAAGACCGGTCCGTCGTCGTGATCCGCTCGGCCCAGGACCTCCAGAAGGACGTCATCGCCGAGATCGTGAAGTACACCGCACATCCGGCGGACGACACCGTCCTGATCCTGGCCCACCCCGGCGGGGTCAAGGGCAAGGCCCTCGTCGAAGGCGTCAAGAAGGCGGGCGCAGAGGTCGTCACGGTGGCCAAGCCGACGAAGCCGGGGGAGCGGCTGGACTTCATCAAGGCCGAGGTCAGGCGGCACGGCCGGACGATCGCCCCCGCCGCGGCCCAAGCGCTGCTCGACGCCGTGGGCAGCGACCTTCGCGAGTTGGCCGCCGCCTGCGGCCAACTGGCGTTCGACACCTCGGGGAAGAACATCGATGAGGCCGCAGTCGCCCGCTACCACCGCGGCCGGGCCGAGGTCACCGGATTCGCCATCTCCGATCTCGCCGTCGAGGGACGGCTCGGCGAGGCGCTCGAACAACTCCGCTGGGCGGTGGCCACCGGGGTGGCGCCGGTGCTGATCGTCAGCGCCCTCGCGGGCGGCCTCCGCTCACTGGCGAAGGTGGGGGGCGCACCGCGAAACCTGCGCGGAGCTCAGCTCGCCGGCCACGTCGGGATGCCCCCCTGGAAGATCGACAGGGTCAAGCGCCAGCTCAGTGGATGGGGGCCGGAGGGCATCTCCATCGCCATGCAGGCGGTCGCGTCGGCCGACGAGCAGGTCAAGGGCGCCGGCACCGACCCGGCGTACGCCCTGGAACGAGCCGTCCAGGTCATCGCCGCCAGCCGTACCGGCCGCTGAACCGCGTCGTACCAGCCGTACCGGCCGCTGAACCGTCGTACCAGCCGCACCGCCCGCTGAGCCGCCGCACCGGCGGCGGACCCTGGCGGGGCGCGAGCTCACTCGGCCGGAGCCGCTGGACCCGCCGGAGTTGGAGGCCCTTCCACCTGCAGCAACATCCGCTTGAGGAGTGCGGCCAGCACATCCTGCTCGGCCAAGGTGAGAACGCCGACCATGTCCCCCTCGGCCTCGCCTCGCACGCCCATGGCCCTCAGCCAGGTCGCCCGCCCCTGTTCGGTGAGCTCGACGTCCACGCGCCGGCGGTCCTCCTCGCTGCGGACGCGCCGCACGAGACCGGCCTTCTCCAGGGTGTCGAGCCGCCCCGTCATGCCGGCCGGTGACAGCTTGAGGTCCGCGGCCAGCTCTGAGGGAGTGGCTCGGCCGTGCTCGCCACGTGAGGCGAGCCGATGCAGCGTCTCGAACTCGAAGTCCTGGAGGCCGACCATGGCGAGCGCGGCGTCCTTGCCCCGGGAGAGATGTTTCACCAGGAACTGCAGCCTGGTGACGATCGCCTCCGCGCGCTCGTCGAAGGGCGCCTTGCCACGCCAACGGGCGATGTGCCGGTCCACCGAGTCGTCCACCCACCAATCATACGCCGAGATATATTTAGTTGACGAATAATTCGCTGGCGAAATACATTGCGAGACATGATTGCTCGACTCCTCGCCGGACGGGCGGTCGCCGCACTGGCCACCGCACTCATCCCCACCGGGCTGACACTCGCCGTCATCCGGGCCACCGGCTCGGCGCTCGATCTCGGCATCGTGCTCGCCGCCGAGACGATTCCGATGTTGCTGCTGTTGCCGATCGGCGGGGTGGTGGCGGATCGGCTGCCTCCACGACGCGTCATCCTCGTCGCGGACCTGGCACGATGCGCGGCCCAGGTGATGATCGGCGCGAGGCTGCTACTCGGTGCTCCCTCCGTCGCCGAGATCGCCGGGCTGGCGGCGCTGACCGGTGTGGCCGTGGCGTTCGGGATTCCGGCCGTGTCACCACTGGTCGTAGCGGTGGCTCCGCCCGACGGGAGGCTCAGGCTCAACGCGCGACTCGGGATGGTCAACGGGTTCGCCCAGATCGGCGGGCCCGCGCTCGCCGGAGGTCTGACCCTCTGGGCCGGCACGGGCTGGTCCTTCGTGATCACGGGGATCCTGTTCGCCGGCTCGGCCGTCACCCTGGGCGGGCTCGTCACGGCGCCGCCCACCGGCCCGCGGCGGCACTTCTTCGCCGACCTGCATGAGGGCTGGCGTGAGGCCAAGCGGCACCGATGGTTTCTCACCAGCCTGCTCGGTCACGGCGTCTGGCACCTCGCCGCCGGCTTCCTGCTCACGCTCGGACCCATCATCGCGGTGCGCAGCCTGGGCGGGGAGTCCGCGTGGATCGTCATCGCGCAGGCCGGGACCGTGGCGACGGTCGCGGGCGTCTTCCTCGCGCCGAGGCTTCCGATCTCACGGCCGATCGCCGTCGCGAACGGCTCGGCCGCCCTCTACGCCGTCCCCCTGGTTGCCCTGGCTATCCCGGCGCCGCTCGTGGTGGTCGCGTGCGCCTATTCCATCGCCATGTTCGGCCTCGGCCTGCTGATCCCGCTGTGGGACACCGCCATGCAGCGCCGGATCCCGCAGGAGGCGCTCGGCCGGGTCGGATCGTTCGACGCGCTGATCTCGTTCGCGGCGCGCCCGCTCGGTCTCGCCGTCGCGGCTCCTCTCGCCGCCTGGGCGGGGACCGCGATCCCGCTGACCGCCGCGGCGGTGCTCGTCGCCTCGGTCAACCTCGCCGTCATCGCCCTGCCCGAGGTCCGAGAGCGTACGGACCAGGCTCGAGAGCGTACGGACCAGGCTCGAGAGCGTACGGACCACGTCCGCGAAGCGGGTACCCCCATGGCTGCTCCCGAGAGACGAACCGCACGCTAGGAGGCGGCCTCCTCGAGCAAGCCGTCACGCAGCTCGAGCACCCGGTCGGCCAGCGCGATCAGGCCGAGGTCGTGCGTCGCGACGACGGCGGTGACGCCCTCGCTCCTGACAAGGGCGCGGATCAGCTCCATGATCTGGCGCGCCGTCTGCGAGTCGAGTTGCCCGGTCGGCTCGTCCGCGATGAGGACGCGCGGCCGGTTGGCCAGAGCACGGGCGATCGCCACCCGCTGCTGCTGGCCGCCGGACAGCTCGTAGGGCCGCTGGTTGACGTGATCGGCCAGCCCGACCAGCGTCAGCAGCACCCGGATGCGTTCCTCGCGCTCCTGCGCCGCCGCCTTCGCGAGCCGGAGCGGCACGCCCACGTTCTCGGCCGCCGACAACACCGGCACCAGGCCGAACGTCTGGAAGACGAACCCGACCACGTCCCGGCGCAGCTCCACCAGGCCGGACTCCGCCATGCCGGTGACGGAACGGCCCGCGATGGTGACCTGCCCCGCGTCCGGCCGGTCCAGCCCGCCCACCAGGTTGAGCAGGGTGGTCTTGCCCGAGCCCGACCGTCCACGGATGGCGATCAGCTCGCCGGGGAACGCCTCGAACGAGACGTCCTTCAGCGCCGCGACCTCCTTGGGGCCCTTCTGGTAGGTCTTGCGCAGGCCTTCTACGACGACCAGCGGCTCAGTCATTCGGCTCACCTTCGCGATCGGCCGGCCATACTCCGATGTGGTCGCGTTCGAGCTCCAGCCGGACCCGGCGTTCCATCTCGAGCTCGTTCATGAAGTCGCGGGGGAGCTGCAGACGGCCGGCTCGGTCGAGCACGGCGTACTCTTCCGCGATCACTCCGCCGTCCTGTGACGTGCGGCGCAGCGTCTCGCTCGACGTGCGCCCGTCGCGGATGCCGATGGTGCGGTCCACCTGCTCCGACACCGTCGGGTCGTGGGTCACGATGACGCAGGTGACGCCGAGCTCGCGGTTGGCGCCGCGGAGTGCGGAGAAGACGTCCTCGGAGGTGTCGCTGTCGAGCTCGCCCGTCGGCTCGTCGGCGAGGATCACCTCGGGGGAGTTGGCCAGGGCCACGGCGATGGCGACCCGCTGCTGCTGGCCGCCGGACAACTCGCCGGGCCGCCGGGCGGCGCACTCGGCGACGCCCAGAAGCTCCAGCAGGCCGTCGGCCCGTGCCTTGTCGACCTTGCGGCCGGCCAGCCGCATCGGGAGCGTCACGTTCTCCCGCGCGGTCAGGTACGGCAGGAGGTTGCGCGCCGTCTGCTGCCAGATGAACCCCACGATGGAGCGGCGGAAGCGCAGCCGGTCGCGGGAGGTCATCGACAGCAGGTCCATCCCGGCGACCCGGGCCAGCCCAGCGGTCGGGATGTCGAGCCCCGAGAGCACGTTGAGCAGGGTGGACTTGCCCGAGCCTGACGCGCCGACGATGGCGATCAGCTCACCCTTGTCGATCAGCAGGTCCAGGCCCTGCAGAGCGACCACCTCGACCGCGGCGCTCCGATCCGAGCCACGCGATGAGCCTTCGGTCTTGTAGATGCGCACCAGGTTGTCGCACAGGATATGGGCGTTTTCACCGAAGGCGGGGCGTGTGACTCCCGCCTGCGCCTCAAGATCGGCCAGACTTGGCATGGCCACCTCCAAGGTAGGAGCCTACGAGGGCGATGAGGGCGACGCCGGCCGCGAACAGCAGCGCGGGCGTCCGCGGGGCGAGCGACGGGGTGCCGGCCGGCAGGCCCGCGTAGGCCGCCAGGTCGACGCCCGCTCCGAGCAATGCGGGCAGGCCGATGCCCAAAGCGACCCCCGCGCAGGTCGTCAGCAGGAGCAGCGGGGTCACCTCCAGGAGGGTGAGGACCCTCGCCTGCCGTCCGGTCAGGCCGAGCACGGCCAGCAGCGCATGGGCCCGGGCACGCTCCGGCGCGCGGGACACGAAGGCGATGGCCACGCCGATCAGCGCGTACACGGCGAGTGCGAGGGTGACCACCCACAGGCCGGTGACGAGTGCCGACGCGAGCGGTTCACCCGCGATGCCGTCGAGCGCCCCGTCCACGGTCCTGATCACGGCGCCCGACGGCATCCCGGCCTTGACCGCCGATCGGACCGCCTCGGCGTCTCCGCTGATGAGCAGCGTGTTGGCCTTCCCGGCGACAGCGGGGACGACGATGAGATCCTGACCCGCGACGTCCACGCCGGGGAACGACGTGACAATGCCCTTCGGCACCACGGACATCTGCTTCGGCCAACTGATGTCGAAGCTCGACATGGCGGACAGACCGCGGGTGATGAGGGCTCCGGAGTCCGGCGCGCGCGGCAAGGTCAGCGGGCTGCCGGAGACCAGCCGCCGGTAGGCCTCCAGATCGACGGCGACCACGGTTGCCGGAAGCCCGCGGAAGCCCACATCGGCGGTGATCGGGCCCACGGAGGCCGGCACCACCGCGTCGATGCCGGGTGTCCGCCGTAGCTCTTCCACCAGGCGGGTGGGGATGTCCCGATCCACTTCCACCCGGATCTCCGCGCCGATCATCTGCCACGCGGCCTGCCGCTGGGCGGTGTCGATGCCCTGCACGGTGGCCGAGCCGTACGCGCCGATGGACAGGGCGGGAAGCAGCGCCAGCACGGGCAGCGCCACGCCCGCCGCCGCGCGCGCCGCCATGGTCAGGCCCAGATACGACGAGGCGTTGCGGCCTCGTGCGGTCAGCCGTACCAGCAGCCTGAGCGGCAGGGGATAGACCCGCAACGTCACGACCGCGGCGGCGAGGGCGAGAAGCAGGGGAGCCAGCGAGAGGAGCGGGTCGTCGGTGCCGAGCCCGCGGGTGCGCAGCAGTTGCACGCCTCCCACACCCAGCGCGACTACGAGCACCTCCATGGCGATCCGCCGTGGAGAGGGCCGCGCCGCCACGATGTCGTCTCTGCGCTGGTCCAGCGGTTTCCGGTGTGCGCCGGCCACCCAGGCGGCGCAGAAGCCGACGGCCGCCAGGGCGAGCAGCGCGGGCCCGATGTGGACGATCGGCGTGACGGGCCCCGGTACGGCGAAGGAGGCCAGGTAGCCGACGAGAGCCGCGGGCACGGCCATGAGGGCGGCGGCTCCGGTGCCCATGAGGGTGACCTGCCGGAGCGAGGCGCCGCGGGCGCGCATCAAGGCGAGGTCGCCGCGTACGCGTTCGGCGAGCAGGCGTACGGCCAGCGCGATCGTGCCGGCGCAGACCACGATGAGGCCGCCGAGGAGCACCGCGATGAGCGTCCGCGTCAGGGCGAGCCGGTCCAGGAACTGCGTCATGAGCCGGTCGAGGTTGGTCGACAGGGAGATGCCGGAGCCGCTGTCGGAGACGCGGTAGCGGAAGTCGGCGACCCCGCTGCGGACGGCTTCCGCGTTGCGGGCCGTGACCGCGCCGGACTTCACGGTCATGAACCACTGGTAAGTCCGCTTGGTGTTCATGGTCGCCACGCTGTCGCCGTCGGTGAGGCCGGCGAGGTACATCTGCTCTTCCATCGCTCCGACGGGGAGCGCCCTGATGACGCGGCCGAGGCTGTCGTAGTGGGCCCAGAACGCCTTGGCGCCGGTCACCGGCTCGTACAGTCCGGTGACCTTGGCGGAGAAGCCGTCGAGCTGGAGGACGTCACCCACCTTGATGCCGACTTCCGCGGCCGCGGGTGCGGCGAGGCCGACGTCGAACCGGTTGCCCTTCCTGGGCCCGGGCGGCCGGCCCTTGACATAGCGGACGGCGGATTCGGCGGAGGAGACCCATGCGAGCGTCAGATGCTCATTGCGCCTGTTGAGGATCCGCTGCTGCTCGATTTCGACGCTGATCAGCTTCTCGGCGTTCGTCACCTGCCGCAGGGCGGGAGGGAGTTCCGTGCGCCAGTCGTCGTCCTTCGCGACGATCTGCTCGATGCCGCCCAGCGGCTCGGCGTAGTAGCTCGTGCTCAGGACCACGCCGAGCGACGTGAGCTGCGGGGGCGAGTTCGACAGCAACCGCTGGGCGCCCTCGTCGTAGGACGCCTCCAACATCCGTGGAAGGGCCGCCACGAGCAGGGAGACGCTCAGTACCAGCGCGGCCAGCAGGGCCGCCACGCCCCGGTGGGCCGCCAGCAGCCGGATCATCGGTCCTCCCCGGTTCGCAGCACGCCGCCCGGTCCCCGCCGGTGCAGCGACCGGGCCAGGCCGCCGACCACCACCATGAGGCTCACCGCGATCGTCAGGATGAGAACGGTCACGGTCGGCCACGGGATGTCCAGCAGCACCGGAGGCGTGACGGCGGTCGCCTGCCCGGTCAGCACGATGGCCGGCACCACGACGGCGGCGACGACCCCCGCGAGGAGGACTCCGCCCGCCAGGGAAAGGGCGATGACGAACGACTGCTCGACGGCCAGCAGGGCGATCATCTGGCGGAAGGTCACGCCGAGCGCCCTCAGCAGGGCGAACTCCGCCCGGCGTTCCCTGGCCGACACCGCCGCGTTGACGAGGAAGCCCAGCAGGGCGAAAGCCAGGGCGGCGGCGAAGCCCAGCGTCAGCGCCCCCTGGAGGCCGGCCGCCAGCGGGTCGTCACTGAGCCGCCGGGCGAGTGCGCCCAGATCGGTGACGGTCTCCGCGGGATCCGCCCCCAGTGCGGTCACCGCACGCGAGGTGTCATGGCCGCTGATGGAGATCCACCATTCCGTGGGATCGCGGGGGACCTTCGCCGCCCGCAACGCCGACAGGTCGGCGAGCACGGCGGGGGTCCCCGCGGCAGTGCCGGGCATCGCGGCGATCGTTCCCGCCACGTGGACGGGCACCACCTGCGAGCCGATCGTGATCGTCTTGAGCTGGGCCAGGCCGGAGGTGACCACGACCGGCAGCGCCGCGCCCTTCTGCTGAAGCCGTGAGGTCAGCGTGGCCAGCGGGGTGTCCGACAGGTCGGGCCGCAGCAACATGATCGTGCCCAGTTTCGCGGCGTCCGCGCCGAGGAGGGTGACGTCGCCGCCGCCCATGGACGCCACACTCCGGTGGACGCCGGCCACGGCGGTCACTCCGGGTAACGTCTCATAGGCCGCCTGCCTGGCGTCGCCTCCCGGGGGCACCGCGATCCGGAGATCGGCTCCGGCCAGGTGCCGGGCCTGGTCGTCCTGGGAGGCCCGCCAGGTCGAGCCCGTGGCCAGGGAGAGCACCCCGATGGCGACCGCCATGGTCAGCAGCAGGGTGGGGCCGGAGTATCTGGTCGGGCGGCGGCTCACCTGGCGCGACCCGAGAGCCGACGCGAGCCCGGTGCCGCGCGCGGTGAGCCGCTCCACGAGGGCCGACGCCGGTGTGAGCAGGCGGAGGCCGAGCATTCCCCCGCAGAGCAGCGCGAGCGCCGGTCCCGCCACGATCAGCGGGTCGATCCCCAGGCCGCCGCCCGCCGTCGACGTCACCGGTGCCCCGTAGTGGCGCAACTGCCAGATCGCGAGCCCGGCCAGCACGAGCAGCACCAGGTCGGCGCCCGCTCTCTGGAGGATGCCCTGTCGCGCTCCGCGGCCCCGAGCCCCGCGTTCCTCGACGTAGGTGCGGCGGGCGCTCCTGATCGCGGGCAGTGCCAGGAGCACGGCGCAGGCCAGCGCCACGGCCGCGGAGACCGCGAACATGGCCGGCGCCGACGGCGGCGAGAGCCGTACGTCGGTCGGGCTGGTCAGCCGGAGCAGGACGGGTGCGAGGAACGGCGCCGCGACGGCGCAGGGCAGGGCGACCAGCAGCGCCTCGCCTCCGGCCAGTACGGCGAGGCGGACCGAGCCGCCGCCTCTCGACCGCAGCAGTGCGACCTCCATCTGCCGGTGGTCCGACAGCAGGCGGGCGGTGAGCGTCAGCGCGTAGGCCGCGAGGAGCAGCAGTTGCAGGACCGGAACGAGCATCGTCGAGCGGGCCACCAGTGCCGCCCGGTCGAGCTGGGTGAGCATGTCGGGCAGGAGACTGGTGACCGTGCAGTCGGGGCAGCTCGACCTGACCCCCGGTTCGATCGCGGCGACCGATCCGGCGAAGGGACGCAGCCGCTCCCGGGGGAGGCCGCTCAGGTCGGGTACGGCATGCCAGCTCGCGGAGACGGACGTGGTGAACCGGTCCAGGAAGGTGCCGGCGGACACGACGAGTGGGCCGTAGGTGGTGTAGTCGCCGTTCTGGACGCCTGCCAGGAGCAGTTCGTCGCCGATGCCGCTGTCGCCGTACGGGTCGCCGGGACGGAACACTCCCGTGATCCGCACCGTGACCGGGCGGCCGTCGAGCCGTCCCACGACCCTCAGCCGATCACCGGCCGACAGGCTCATCGCCCGGGCGGCGGCTTCGGACACCGACGCCTGGACGGTGGTTCCGGGCGCGGCGCCCGCGTCCGCCGGCCAGGTCCCGCTGAGAAGCGTGGAGTGCCGGTCGAGGCCCTCATAGGTGGCGAACCTGGTCAGCTCGGGCCGCTCGGCCTTCTCCTGGCCCGGCATCGCGTAGGAGTCGGAGAGCGCGCTCGACGTCACCTGGGCGGGCACGTCGCCGAGCCGGGCGGCGACCTGTTCGCGGACGAGCCCGTCGATCCGGGTGAAGTCGGCCGACGTGACGGAGGAGGTGACCGTGACGACCCGGGTGGCGAGCGGAGCGGTCTCCATCGCCCGGCGGACGCCGTCCTCGGTCACGGACACCGCGTAGACCATGAGGGCGACGAGTGTGGTCGTGGCGAGAAGCACCGAGCCGAGTGCCGCGATCAGCAGCAGCGGTTCACTCAGCGCGCGCCGGACAACCATCGGTGTACGCCCCCGCATGAACCGTCCCTGTCCGCGCCGAATCCAGAGCTTGACACTCTAGGGATCCGGAACGGGTCGTGGATGATCGGTGATCGAGCCGATACGGTGCGGGGACGCCGCTGTGATATCGAAATCGTGACATGAACCGGACGTTCCGTGCACACGGGCCGCCATGTGCGGCGGGAACGTCAAAACGCCGCATCCCGAAGACGGGATGCGGCGTGGACGTCCGCTATGGGACTGCTACTTGGCGGCCTGCAGAGCGGCGGCGCGCTTGGCGATCGCCGACTTGCGGTTGGCGGCCTGGTTCTTGTGGATGACGCCCTTGCTGACGGCCTTGTCGAGCTGGCGGGAAGCGGCATGGAGAGCCGCGACCGTCGCCTCGACGTCGCCCTGGTCGGCGGTCTCGCGGAACTTGCGGACCGCCGTCTTCAGAGACGACTTGACGGCCTTGTTGCGCAGCCGGGCCTTCTCGTTCTGCTTGTTGCGCTTGATCTGGGACTTGATGTTCGCCACGAAGAAGCCTCGGTAAGTCTTGGTCGGATGGGGCGCGCGGGCTCGAGAGAGGGCGCGCCACACGCAGATGAATCAGATTACCAACAGTCCGGCTCACCGCTCAAATCGCGCATGAGCAGGGGCCTGTGTCTGGATCCTACCCTGCGTCAGCCGGGCAGGGGCCGAAGCCGGAACCGCGATTCCGGGTGAACGGTGTTTACCCGGGTCGGACCCAGGCCGTCTCGTACTCCTTCCAGTCCTCCTCGGTGGCCGCGAAGTCCACATAGAGGGCGAGGCCGAGGTTGGACCGGGGGCCCTCATCCGTGAGGGCGAGCCGGGCGCCGTCGGCGGCCGCCTCGACACTCTCGGCGAAGTCGCTCAGGCCGACGAGGTGGTCGTGGTAGGCCGGGGCGCCGATGAGGATGGTCTTGTCCTCGGGCACCAGGCCCATGGCCAGCTTCGCCTGCCGTACGACATGGCCGCCGTAGAGCGACGGCAGGGGGGTCCAGGAGTCGTAGGTCATGATGGCGACCTGGTCGGTGAGATCCGCGACCTGCCGGAAGTAGCCGGGCGTCCAGTACTTGTCGTGGCCGACGATGAGGCGGAGGGGGAACCGCATGCCGGGCAGCGGCTCGATCTGCTGTGTGGCCACCGACAGGAGCTTGGAGCCGATCGCCTGCCGCGTTCCGGTCAGCACGTCCAGGAAGGGCCGGTCGCCGTCCGGCACGGGCTCGAAGTCGTAGTGGACGCCGTCGAACCCGAGATCGGACAGCGCCTTCGCCCCCGCGACGATCCTCGTCCGGGTCGCCGGATCGGCGAGGTCGAGGCCGCCTTGGACTCCGCCGTCCACGACCTGGCCGAGCCAGGCGGACACCCGGACTCCGGGGAGCTTCTCCCGCCACCACTTGAGGAAGTTCGCCGCGTTGGGGTACTTGTCGGCAGGGAGCGCGCCGTCGGCGTCGAACGGGCCGCTGTGCACGTATACATCCCGGATCCCGCTCTGGCGTAACCGGACGGCCAGCGCGTCCACGTCGGCGGCCGTCTTCCTGCCGTCCACCCAGGCGTGCCCCATCCACAGCGCGTCGTGTCCCGTCGTCCTGGCCCAGGCCGCCGGAGAGCCGGCGAATTGGAGCCTCAGCGCGCCCGCCGCGATCAGCCCCAGGGCCAGCGCCACGGCCAGGACGATCATCGCCCAGCGGAGAACGTGCCTGATGGTCCGTCTGATGGTCAAGGCAAGCATCCGGACATGCCACCATGGAGGGTGGCTGCTCCGCCAGCCCCGACCGGAGAGCGCGCTGAGCGTGAGGCGAGGCGGTTCGGCCGATCGGGCACACACCTACCTTGTTGAAACGGACTTCGGTGCGCACCCAGCCTGGCCAGACCGACCCCGCGTTGATCCGCAATTTCTGCATCATCGCGCACATCGACCATGGCAAGTCGACCCTCGCCGACCGGATGCTCCAGCTCACCGGTGTGGTCGACGACAGGTCGATGCGTGCGCAGTACCTCGACCGGATGGACATCGAGCGCGAGCGCGGCATCACGATCAAGTCGCAGGCCGTGCGGCTCCCCTGGGACGGCCACGTCCTCAACATGATCGACACGCCCGGCCACGTCGACTTCACCTACGAGGTGTCGCGGTCGCTCGAGGCGTGCGAGGGCGCGATCCTGCTCGTCGACGCGGCGCAGGGCATCGAGGCGCAGACGCTGGCCAACCTCTACCTGGCCATGAACGCCGACCTGCACATCATCCCGGTGCTCAACAAGATCGACCTGCCCGCCGCGCAGCCGGACAAGTACGCCGAGGAGATCGCCGGGCTCATCGGCTGCGACCCGGGCGACGTCATGCGGGTGTCGGGGAAGACCGGCGTGGGCGTCAAGGAACTGCTCGACCATGTCGTCGAGCACGTTCCCGCGCCCGTCGGCGACCCCGACCGGTCCGCCCGCGCGCTGATCTTCGACTCGGTCTACGACACCTACCGCGGCGTCGTGACCTACGTCCGCGTCATCGACGGGCACCTGTCCAAGCGCGAGCGGGTGCTCATGATGTCCACCGAGGCTCAGCACGAGCTCCTCGAGATCGGCGTGATCTCGCCGGAGGCCGTGCCGTCCGACAAGGGCCTCGGCGTCGGCGAGGTCGGCTACCTGATCACCGGTGTGAAGGACGTGCGCCAGTCGCGCGTCGGCGACACGGTCACCAGCGCGGTGAAGCCCGCCACCGACGCGCTCGGCGGCTACGACCACCCGAAGCCGATGGTCTACTCGGGCCTTTATCCGATCGACGGCGACGACTACCCCGAGCTCCGCGAGGCCCTCGACAAGCTCCGGCTGAACGACGCCGCGCTGGTCTACGAGCCGGAGACGTCGGCGGCGCTGGGATTCGGCTTCCGCTGCGGCTTCCTCGGCCTGCTCCACATGGAGATCGTCCGGGAGCGGCTGGAGCGGGAGTTCAACCTCTCGCTCATCTCCACCTCGCCCAACGTCATCTACCGCGTGGTGATGGAGGACGGCAAGGAGCTCGTGGTCACCAACCCGTCCGAGTTCCCGGGCGGCAAGATCGCCGAGATCCACGAGCCGATGGTGAAGGCCACGGTGCTGGCGCCCTCCGAGTTCATCGGCGCCATCATGGAGCTGTGCCAGGGCCGCCGGGGCAACCTCATGGGCATGGAGTATCTCTCGGAGGACCGGGTCGAGATCCGCTACACCCTGCCGCTCGGTGAGATCATCTTCGACTTCTTCGACCAGCTCAAGTCGAAGACGCGCGGCTACGCCTCGCTCGACTACGAGCCGTCGGGCGAGCAGGACGCGGATCTGGTGAAGGTCGACATCCTCCTGCAGGGCGAGCCCGTCGACGCCTTCAGCGCCATCGTCCACCGGGAGAAGTCCTACGCCTACGGGGTCGAGATGGCCAAGAAGCTGAAGGACCTCATTCCCCGGCAGCAGTTCGAGGTGCCCATCCAGGCCGCCATCGGCGCCCGGGTGATCGCCAGGGAGAACATCCGGGCCATGCGCAAGGACGTCCTCGCCAAGTGCTACGGCGGCGACATCAGCCGTAAGCGCAAGCTGCTGGAGAAGCAGAAGGAGGGCAAGAAGCGCATGAAGATGGTCGGCCGGGTCGAGGTGCCCCAGGAGGCCTTCGTCGCGGCGCTGTCCACCGACTCGGGCGCCGCGGCCGACAAGGCCAAGAAGTAGCGCGTCAGCGGGGTCCCGGATCGTCGGGCGGCTCCGCGAGGCCGTGCTCGTAGGCGTACCGCACCGCCTGGGCGCGGTCGCGGAGACCGGCCTTGGCGAACAGGTTGTTGATGTGCGTCTTGACCGTGGCCTCGCTGATGAACAGCTCACGGGCGATCTCGGCGTTCGTCCGGCCCCGGGCGATCAGCCTGAGCACGTCCTCCTCCCGCGAGGTGAGGCCGGCGGTCCTGCTCCGCTGCGGCTCCTTGGCCGTCATGCTCTCCAGCAGGCGGCGCTGGACCGAGGGGTCGAGTTGTGCGTCTCCCTCGTGCACGACGGTGACGGCCTGGGCGATCTCCTCCGCGTTCGCGCTCTTGGTGAGGAAACCTCGCGCGCCGGCCCGCAGCGCGGAGAACACCGACTGATCGTCCGCGTACGTCGTGAGGACCACCACCTGGACGGCCGGGTAGCCCTCGCGGATCCGCCGGGTGGCCTCGACGCCGTCCATCCGGGGCATGCGCAGGTCCATGAGCACGACGTCCGGGCGACGCTCACCGGCCAGACGGACCGCCTCCTCGCCGTCGGCCGCCGCCCCGACGACCTCGACGCCGGGGATCAGGCCGAGAAGCAGGACGAGTCCCTCGCGGACGACCGTCTGGTCGTCGGCGACCAGCACACGGGTCACGCGGGTCACGCGGGCACCTCCAGCCGTACGCGGAAGACGCCGTCGCGCTCGCCCGCCTCCAGGTGCCCTCCGAGCAGTTCGGCCCGTTCGCGCATGCCCACGAGGCCGTAGCCGCTGCCGGGCGTCCCCGGCGAGGCGGCCAGTTCGTTCGTCACCTCGAGTGAGCACGTCTCGGGACCGAAGATCAGCCGGACGCCGGGCGCCACCCCCGGAGCGTGCCGTCGCACGTTGGTCAGGGCCTCCTGGGTGGTACGGATGATCGCGAGCTCGGCCTCCGGATCGAGGCGGCGCCTGTCGCCGGCCATCGTGAGCTCGCAGCCCACACCGGTGGCGGTCTCGAACTCCCCGGTGAGCGTGGAGACGGCGTCGACGAGCGGCGGCATGTCCTCCCGCAGCGCGGTGATCGCCCTGCGGGTCTCCTCCAGGCCCTGTTTGGCCATGTCCCTCGCGAGCTCGACCCGCTCCAGCGCCTCGTCCGACCTGTCCGCCCGCAGCAGGAGCCGGGCACCTTCGAGGTGGACGATCTGGGCGGAGAGGGAGTGGGCGAGGATATCGTGGATGTCCCGTGCGATGCGCGCCCGCTCCGCAAGGACCGCCTCGCGGTCCTCCGCCGCCCGCGCGGCAAGGGTGGTCCGCCGGACATAGGCGAGCAGGTAGATCACTCCGCCGATGGCGATCACGTCCCACGACAGGCCCTTTCCCTCTTCGAGCGTGCCCACCGCCAGTCCGGCCAGGGCCGTGACGGCGGCGGGCAGGGAGAAGGCGAGCGGCAGCCGCAACGCGATGACGCCGATCGCGACGAAGACGGCGGAGATCGCGGGGCCTTCCGGCCGCAGGAGGTGGAGCAGGAGCGCGCTGGCGACCATCCCGTACGACGCGACGATCGCGCGGGCTGTCATCCGGTCGTGCCGTTGGAGGGCGAGGAAGGCCGCCGCGACGAAGCAGACGGACAGCAGGGAGTTCGCCAGGCTCGCGCCGGAGAGCCGTGGCCCCGGGTCGGACTGCAGCAGGGCGATCAGGAACACCACCACTACTGCGATTCGTATGGCGAGCCTGATGGTCCGCTCCCTGTTCACGCCTTGACGGTAGCGGCCGCGGGCGGGGCGGTCGAGCGCGCCCGTGCGACGACCGCCACGGCCTGGACGACCAGCGAGAGGCCGAAGAAGATCAGGATGCTTCCGGTCTCCAGGGCCACGCCTGCCGAGATTCCGGCGGCGACGAACCCGGCGCGGGTGGCGATCGCGACGATCCACGCGGCGATCGTCCAGGGCGTGCCCCTGCGCCAGAGCCTGCCGCTCTCATCGCGCCAGATCCGCATGGTGTAGGCCCGCACGAGGCCGAGCACGACTCCGACGACCAGTTCTCCGGCGAGCAGCCAGATGCTCAGGGCGGCGTGGTCGCCGTCGACGAGGTGGCCCTGGGCCGCGCCCAGGGCTATGAGGACGAGCGGCAGGACGAGGGCGCGGCCTTCCCCGACGGGGCGGGTGCGCATCTGGCGGTAGATCGACAGGGCGAGGACGGCGAGGGCCAGGAGGATGGCGAGCTGTTCGTTCATGGACCTGAAATTAGGCAAACCGGGCGGCGAGAGGATCGGACCACGGGTGGAGATCCAGTTCTCCACCCCCCGGGTGGATCCTCGACGTGCCCCCGGAAAACCGGATGCCCGCGGTGATGCGGATTCATTAGCGTCGGCTCATGCGCATCCTTTCGGTGAACGTGGGCCATGCCGTAGCCGCCGAGTGGGCAGGGAAGCTTCGCCGGACCGCCATCGACAAGAGAGCGGCCGAGGGGCGCGTCGCCGTACACGAAAACGGCCTGGCGGGGGACGAGCGGGCCGACCTCGTCCACCACGGCCATCGTGACCAGGCGGTCTACGCGTACGCGCGGGAGGACCACGACTGGTGGCAGGCGCGGCTGGGCAGGGAGCTCGGCGACGGGGCGTTCGGGGAGAACCTCACCACGTCGGGAGCCGACGTGACGGAGGCGCTCATCGGGGAGCGGTGGCGGATCGGGACCGCCCTCCTCGAGGTGACGGCGCCCCGGATCCCCTGCGTGACGTTCCGCGGATGGATGGGGGAGTCCGGCTGGGTCAGGCGCTTCACCCAGGCCGCCCGCCCGGGCGCGTACTTCCGGGTCGTCGAACAGGGTGAGCTGGGCGCGGGCGACGAGATCGAGGTGCTGGTCCGGCCGCGGAACGGCGCGACGATCCGTGAGGCGTTCGCCGCGTATCACGGGGACAGGGACCTGATGCGCAAGATCCTCGCCTACCCCGGCCACGGCGAGAAATGGGACGCGATCGCGGAAAGAGTGCTGAAGAGCTGACCGTTGTGGATCACGAGGGGGACCGGAGCCCGACCCAGGGGCTCCAGCCCCCCCTCATGCCGCCCGCCCGTGCTGCGGCGGGCGGGCCCACCCCCACAGGTGGGTTCGGGGATCAGCGCAGTACGGAGTACAGCGCCGAGGTGAGTGACGCCTTGGCGTCGTCCTGGTCGATGGACCACAACATGGATCCGCCGAGGCCCTTGAGCCTGATGTAGGCGGCCTTCTCCACCATCACGGCCGGGTCGTCGTAGGACCAGAACTCGTTGCCGTCGTAGAGCCAGAGCGTTCCGGTGAGCAGGTCGCGGTAGCGCTTGCCCGGCTTGGCGACGAGGTTCTTGTAGTCGTCACTGCCGGGGGCCCAGGTGCCCGGAGCGGGTCCGGTGGCCGGGGCGTAGAGGCCGTTGCCCGTGGACTTCACGCCCGTCCAGCCCTGGCCGTACGCGGGGACCCCCACGACGATCTTCTGGGCGGGTGCTCCGCGGCTGATGTAGTCGCGGACCGTCTGGTCGACGCTGTAGCGCACGGGGTTGGGGTCGCGCCGGTCGGTGAACAGGTTGCCGTTGTGGCCGGTCTGGGGCTCCCACGGGCCGTGCAGGTCGTACCCCTGGACGGTGGCGAAGTCGAGCTGGCTGAAGACCTTCTTGACCTCGAAGCCGGCGTCGATCTTGGCGGCCGCCGCGGGGAGGAAGGCGGTGAGCTCCGACTTCCGGTCGGCCGCCTTCATCTGGCGGCGCAGTTCGGTGAGGAACAGCGTGAAGTTCCGCTTGTCCTCCGGGCGGATGACGTTGCCGTCGTTGCCGGAGGAGCCGGGCCACTCCCAGTCGAGGTCGATGCCGTCGAAGACGCCCGCGCCCGCGCCCGCGGGCAGTCCGGGCAGGTTGCCCTTCAGCCACAGGTCGACGCAGGACGCCGCCAGCGTGGACCGCGCCGCGGGGGTGAGGACGGCGTCGGAGAAGTACTTCGAGCCGGTCCAGCCGCCGAGCGAGATGAGCACCTTCAGGCCGGGGTGCTCGGCCTTGAGCTTCTTCAGCTGGTTGAGGTTGCCCTTGAGCGGCTGGGCGTCGGCGTCGGCCACGCCGTCCACGCTCTCCTCGGCGGGTACGCCGCGCTGCCAGTCGGCCCACGGATCGGCGGAGTAGCACGTGCCCTCGGGGCCCACGAACCCGAACGCGTAGTTGATGTGGGTGAGCTTGGCGGCGGCGCCGCTGGTCTCGAGGTCCTTGACGTGGTAGTTCCGCGCGTATATGCCCCACTGGATGAAGTAGGCCACGCGCTTGAAGCGGTCGTTCTTGCCTGTCTGGGCCTGGGCCGCGGGGGGCACGGCGACGGCCGCGAGGCCGACGGCGACCGCCGCGACGAGGAGGTGTTTCAGGAATCGGCGCACGCTGTGTCTCCTGCTGTCGTTGGGACAACTATTAGGAAACTTTCTTGTAAATTGTCGCCGATCGTAGACCGGGGTGATCGGGCCGTCAATGGCACGGCGTCGATGGCACAGGGGGACTGGCGGCAGACTGGGGGTGTGCCTTCCGCCCTTCTCGACGGTGATCCCGTTCCCGCGTCCGGCGACCTGCCGCAGACCGCGCTCGACGGGCTTGGTTCACGCCCGTTCGGTTTTTATGTGCATGTCCCGTTCTGTGCCACGCGGTGCGGCTACTGCGACTTCAACACCTACACCGCCGCCGAGCTGGGCCCGGGGGCGTCGCAGCGGGACTACGCCGCCACGGCGATCGAAGAGGTACGGCTGGCGCGGCGTGTGCTCGGAACGGCCGCCCTGCCCGTGGAGACCGTGTTCTTCGGGGGCGGCACGCCGACCCTGCTGCCCGCGGCCGACCTGGTGCGGGTGCTCGGCGCGATCGACGACGAGTTCGGCCTGGCGCCGGGCGCGGAGGTGACCACCGAGGCCAATCCCGAATCCGTCGACCAGGCCTACCTGGAGGCGTTGCGGGAGGGCGGCTTCAACCGGATGAGCTTCGGCATGCAGAGCGCCAGCGAGCACGTGCTCAAGGTGCTCGACCGCAGGCACAGCCGAGGCCGGCCCGAGCAGGCCGTACAGGAGGCGAGGAAGGCCGGTTTCGAGCACGTCAACCTGGATCTGATCTACAGCACCCCGGGGGAGACCGACGACGACTGGCGCGACTCGCTGGCGGCCGCCCTCGCCGCCGGGCCCGACCACGTGTCGGCCTACTCGCTGATCGTCGAGGACGGCACCCGGCTCGCCGCGCGCATCCGCCGTGGTGAGCTGCCGATGCCGGACGACGACGTCGCCGCCGACCGGTACCTCATCGCCGAGGAGATGCTCTCGGCCGCGGGCCTCGAGTGGTACGAGGTCTCCAACTGGGCGGCCGCCGACGAGGCGCGCTGCCGCCACAACCTGCTCTATTGGACCGGCGGGGACTGGTGGGGCGTCGGCCCGGGGGCGCACAGCCATGTCGGGGGCACCCGGTGGTGGAACGTCAAGCATCCGGCGGCCTACGCGTCCCGCCTGGCGTCGGGCGCCTCGCCCGGGCACGCCAGGGAGGAACTGACCGCCGAGGACCGGGCCGTCGAGCGGATCATGCTGGAGCTCCGCCTCGTCTCCGGGTTCCCGCTGTCCGACCTGCCCACTCAGGCGCGTACGGTGTGCGCCAGGGCGCTGGGGGACGGCCTGCTCGAGGTCGAGCCGTTCAAGCGGGGACGGGCCGTGCTCACCCTGCGCGGGCGGCTGCTCGCCGACGCTCTGGTGCGTGATCTGACGCCGTAGCGGTTTCGTGCATGATCACGGTTGATGTTCCCGCAGGTCGGACGGCCTGGCGCCGAAGGTGTGCATGATCACGACGGAGGTTTGAGCTGGTCGGGTGGCCTCGCGCCGAAGGTGTGCATGATCACGCGGGGGATTGGGCGGTGACGAAGTCGATCAGTTCTTCGACGCGGCCGAGGAGTTCGGGCTCGAGGTCGGCGAACGTCTCGACCCGGCCGAGGATGTGCCGCCACGCCTCCTGAGGGTCCATCCGCCAGCCGAGAGCGGCGATCACGCCCTCCTTCCACGGGATCCCGCGAGGGACGTCCGGCCACCCGGCGATACCGAGCGCCGACGGCTTGACCGCCTGCCAGATGTCCACGTACGGGTGTCCCACGATCAGCACGTGGTCCCCGGTCACCTGGGCCGCGATCCTGCTCTCCTTGGAGCCCGGGACGAGATGGTCGACCAGCACCCCGAGGCGCCTGCCCGGCTCGGGGGCGAACTCCGCCACGATGGCCGGCAGATCGTCGACGCCTTCGAGGAACTCGACCACCACACCTTCCACGCGCAGGTCGTGGCCCCAGATCTTCTCCACGAGGGAGGCGTCGTGCACGCCCTCCACGTAGATCCGGCTCTCCCTCGCCACCCGGGCGCGCAGGCCCTCCACCGCGACGGAGCCCGAGGCGCTCCGCTTGGCGCCCTGCGGCGCGGCGGCCGGCCGCACCAGGGTCACGGGCTTGCCGTCCAGGAGGAACCCGGCGGGCACGAGGGGGAAGACCCGCCGTCGCCCGAACCGGTCCTCCAGGGTGACGGCCTCCTTGTCGCAGGCCACCACGGCGCCGCAGAAGCGGCCTTCCGCGTCCTCGACCACGAGGTCCGGTTCGGCCGGGACCTTGGGGATCTGCCCCCGCTTGGGGCGCCGCCAGTCTCCGGAAAGCACGTCCTGCCCGTACATGCCGGGAACGCTAGCAAATCACGGACAGGCGCGGCGTGAGGTCGGGCTGCTGATCACGGGATCGCGGGTCCTGACGAGAGTCCGGCGAGAGGGCGCGGGGGATCGGGCTCGGACCTTCTGCGGAGGGGTATTCCTGTTATGTGACTTGAGAGTGATTCGTGGATGGTTTGTCCGCGGCATCGTCTGTGTTATCGCACCCCGTGGGCGGTAGCCGTACACTTGGCACTCGGGAACACAGAGTGCCAGAGCGCGTGTTCCCCGCACAGGGAGGTGACACTTTGCTCGACGACCGCAAGCTGGCCGTGCTGCGTGCCATCGTCGAGGACTACGTGTCCACCAACGAGCCGGTGGGCTCCAAGGCCCTTGCCGACAGGCACAATCTCGGCGTCTCACCTGCGACGATCCGCAACGACATGGCCGCGCTCGAGGAGCAGGGGTACATCCACCAGCCTCACACGAGCGCGGGCAGGGTGCCGACCGACAAGGGATACCGCCTGTTCGTCGACCGTCTCTCACAGGTGAAACCGCTCTCGGGCGCCGAACGCCGGGCGATCGAGACGTTCCTCGCGGGAGCGGTCGACCTCGACGAGATCGTCATGCGGACGGTCCGCCTGCTCGCCCAGCTCACCCGTCAGGTCGCGGTGGTGCAGTATCCGTCGCTGACCCGGTCGACGGTCCGGCACGTGGAGATCGTGCCCGTCGGCGAGCGACGGGTCATGCTCGTGCTGATCACCAACACCGGCCGGGTCGAGCAGCGCGTGATCGATCTGGTCGAGGACGTTGCGGAGGACCGGATCGCGAATCTGCGGGCCGTCCTCAACACGTGCCTCGACGGCTGCGGCCTGTCCAACGTCCCGGAGACCGTCGCCGAGCTGCCGGAACGGCTTCCGCAGGAGGACAGGTCGGTGGCGGCGACCATCCTGTCCGTGCTCCTCGAGACGCTCGTCGAGCGGCACGAGGAGAAACTCGTCTTCGCCGGGACCGCCAACCTCGCGGCGGCCGACTTCAGCGTCGGCCTGCGCGACGTGCTGGAGGCGCTGGAGGAACAGGTCGTCCTGATGCGTCTCCTCGGAGAGACAGGCGGACTGTCCGAGCTGACCGTCCGGATCGGCTCGGAGAACCCGTACACCGGACTTCGCGGCACCTCTATCGTGGCCGCGGGATACGGTTCGGGCGACAAGGAACTGGCCCGGCTCGGAGTGCTGGGCCCGACTCGAATGGACTATCCCGTGACGATGGGTGCGGTGCGCGCCGTGGCGCGCTACGTGGGCCAGATCCTGGCGGGGTCATAAGTGGCCCAGGACTACTACGCGACCCTCGGGGTACGCCGTGACGCCAGCCAGGAAGAGATCAAGAAGGCGTACCGCCGTCTCGCCCGGGCGCTGCACCCTGATGTGAATCCGGATCCGGAGACCCAGGAGCGGTTCAAGGAGGTCACCCAGGCGTACGAGGTGCTCTCGGACACGAGCAAGCGCCAGATGTACGACCTCGGCGGCGACCCGTTCAGCAGCGGCGCGGGCGCCGGGGCGGGCGGCTTCGGAGCCGGGTTCCCGTTCAGCGACATCATGGACGCCTTCTTCGGGTCCTCGGGGGCCTCGCGAGGGCCGCGATCACGCGCCAGGCGCGGGCGCAACGCGACGATCCGGGTCGAGCTCGACCTCGCGGAATCGGGGTTCGGCACCACGCGTGAGCTGGTGGTCGACACGGCCGTGTTGTGCGAGGTCTGCCAGGGGTCCGGCGCGGCGGCGGGCACCCATCCGGACACCTGTGACATGTGCCACGGCCGCGGAGAGGTCTCGCAGGTCACCCGGTCGTTCCTCGGCCAGGTCATGACCTCGCGCCCGTGCCCGCAGTGCGGCGGCTTCGGAAGCGTGATCCGCCACCCGTGCATGGAGTGCTCCGGCGAGGGCCGGGTCCGCACCCGCCGGACCATCAAGGTGCGCATCCCCGCCGGTGTCGAGGACGGCACCCACATCCAGCTCGCGGGCGAGGGCGAGGTCGGCCCCGGTGGCGGCCCTGCCGGCGACCTCTTCCTGGAGATCGTCGAGCGTCCGCACCAGATCTTCGAGCGGCGCGGCGACGATCTCCACTGCACGGTCCAGATCCCGATGACGGCCGCCGCCCTCGGCACGTCGCTCACCGTCGAGACCCTCGACGGCGCCGAGGACATCGACGTACGGCCCGGCACGCAGGCGGGCCAGGTCATCCCCCTGTACGGCAGGGGCGTGCAGCGTCTCAACGAGACGGGCCGCGGCGACCTGCTGATCCACGTCACCGTGGAGACCCCCACCAAGCTCGATCCCCAGCAGGAGGAGTTGCTCAAGGAGTTGTCGAAGTTGCGGGGCGAGGAGCGGCCCCCGGGCAAGTTCACGCCCGGGCAGCAGGGCTTCTTCTCCCGGCTGCGAGACGCCTTCAACGGCCGCTGAGGTCCGTTGTGAGCGGCGCATGAGCGTTCCCGTCTTCCTGGCCGACGCCGCCGACCTCGAGGCGGACCGTGTCGTGCTCGACGGCGCGGAGGGACGGCACGCGGCCGCCGTCCGCCGGATGCGCGCGGGCGAGCGGATCGACCTCACCGACGGCGCCGGCCTTCTCGCCGAGTGCGTGGTCGTCGAGGTGGGCAAGGATTCGCTCACCGCCGAGGTGGTCGGGCGCCACCGCGTCGAGGCGCCGGCGCCTCGCCTGGTCGTGGTCCAGGGCCTGCCGAAGGGCGACCGGGGTGAGCTGTCGGTCGAGATGATGACCGAGGCGGGCGTGGACGTCATCGTGCCCTGGTCGGCCGCCCGCTGCGTGACCCAGTGGAAGGGCGACCGGGCGGCCAAGGGGACGGCCCGCTGGCGGAGCACCGCCCGCGAGGCGGGTAAGCAGGCCCGCCGTTTCCACCTCCCCGAGGTGACGGAGCAGGCCACGACCGGCCAGGTCGCACAGCTGATCTCGCAGGCGGCCCTCGGGATCGTCCTGCATGAGGAGGCCACGGCCTCGCTGTCCGGCGTCACGCTCCCCGAGAAGGGCGACATCGTGATCGTGGTCGGCCCCGAGGGCGGCATCGCCGGCGAAGAACTCGACAGGTTCGCGCAGGCGGGAGCCGTACCGGCCCTGCTGGGGCCGACGGTGTTGCGGACCTCGACGGCGGGGGTCGCCGCCGCGGCGGTGCTGCTGTCCCGCTGCGGGCGCTGGTGACGGAGGCCTCAGACGGGCGAGGTCAGGAGGCCACCGCGACCTCGTCGCCCGCGTCGAGCGTGGCCGTCTCCGTCGGGGTGGGTGTCGGCGTGGGCGTGGGGGTGACCGTCGGCGTCGGGGTCGGGCTCGGTGTCGCGGACGTGGTCACCGGAGGAGACGGCGTCTCCTTCTCCGGAGGGCACGACGGAGACGGAGCAATCTTGCCGGGCGGGTGCGTGGCGCAGACCGTCGCCTTGGGAGGCGGCGGCCGCAGGCTCGTGGTCGGCTTGTGCGAGGGAGTCGGCGTCACCTGAGAGTGCGGCGTCCCGCTGGGGGAGATCACGGGGGTGGGAACCGTTCCGGCGGGGGGACGTCCCGTCGAGGAGGTGTCGGGAAGCTCGGAGCCGTCTGCTCCCGCGACCGAGATGCCCGTGCTCTGGCTCACCTGGGTGCGCAGGTCGGGGACCAGCATGACGACCGTGCCGGCCACGAGGACGGCTCCGGCTACGGAGACTCCCGCTCGCCACCAAAACGTCCCCCGCAGGCCGCGCTTCTCGATCCGGCCGCGGATGATGTTCAGTCCCTCGGGAGACGGCACGATGGAGTCCGCCTCCGCGCGCATGGAAGCGCGGAGCAACTCCTCGAAGTCGTCGTCGGGGAAGGTCATGAGAACTGCTCCAGTGCCATCCGTAGTGCGGCCATGCCGCGGGCCGTGTGACTCTTCACCGCGCCCTTGCTGATTCCCATCGCGTTGGCGATCTCAGCCTCGGACAGGTCGCCGTAGTAGCGCAGCACGAGCGCCTCCCGCTGCCTGGTGGGCAGACCACGGAGTGCCTCGATCACCGCAGTGCGCTCCAACTCTCCGATCGCGCCGTTCTCCGCGCTCGGCGCGTCGGGAAGGCCCTTGGGCGCGTATCTCTCGACGACGGCACGATGGCGCAGCACGGATCGTGATCGGTTGACGACCGACTGGCGGAGGTAGGCGAGTGCCTTGTCGGTGTCACGAAGCCGCCGCCACGCGCCATGGATGGCGACGAAGGCGTCCTGCACGACTTCTTCCGCACTGGCCACATCACGGACCAGTAACACCGCGAGACGCACCAATGACCGATAATGGGCGCTGTAAAGCGCCGTCACGGCCATGTCGGCATCCCACCCGACGGGCACCGCCCCCAGCGACCTGTCGGCCACGAGGGTTTCGGTGGTCACGTCAGTAGGACGCTCGTCACTCCCGGGAAGTTTACGTTCTTCCGAATCATTAGGGGGCATGACCCAGTGGTGTCCTCGCCCGACACTAGGGGTGTTTTTTCGGTGCAGTGTCGCACACACAGACTATCTACGGGGATCTTTCCACGGCATCACTGATTGGCAACGGCTACTCTTTCGCTCGTGACCGACTGCCTGTTCTGCAACATAGCGGCCAAGGAGATCCCCGCGGAAATCGTCCTGGAAACCGATCGGGCGCTCGCGTTCCGCGACATCAACCCGCAGGCGCCCACGCACGTGCTGGTGATCCCCAGGGCCCACCACGAGAACGCGGCGGCGCTGGCGGAGGCCGACGACGGCCTGGCCGACGATCTGCTCAAGGCGTGTCACGCCGTGGCCGTGCAGGAAGGCGTGGCCGAATCCGGATATCGCGTGGTCCTCAACACCGGTCCCGGCGCCGGGCAGACCGTCTTCCACGTCCACGCGCACGTCCTCGGGGGCAGGAGTCTCCTGTGGCCACCGGGGTGAGCGGCTAGCATGACGGTAGGAAACTAGGGAGGCGAGCAGGCCGTAGGGCCGCCCATGTCCGAATCACAGGAATTCCATAAAACCCAGGCCAAGGTGGTCATCCCCGATGGGCAGCCGATGGTCAGCCTCCTCGGCTCGCGCGACGAGCTGCTGCGGGTCATAGAAAAGGCCTTCCGCGCCGACATCCACGTGCGCGGCAACGAGATCACCGTCACCGGCAGCCCCGAGGAGAGCGGCGTCGTCGTGCGCCTGTTCGAGGAGCTGGTCGAGCTGGTCACCTCGGGCGCGGTGCTGACGCCCGATTCCGTCGAGCGCAGCATCGCGATGTTGCGGATGACCACCGACCGTCCGGCCGAGGTGCTGTCGCTCGACATCCTCTCCTCTCGCGGCCGGACGATCCGTCCCAAGACGGTCAACCAGAAGCGGTACGTCGACGCGATCGACAAGCACACGGTCGTGTTCGGCATCGGCCCCGCCGGCACGGGCAAGACCTACCTGGCGATGGCCAAGGCCGTGAAGGCCCTGCAGAACAAGCATGTGAACAGGATCATCCTGACCCGGCCCGCCGTGGAGGCGGGCGAGCGGCTGGGGTTCCTGCCGGGGACGCTCTACGAGAAGATCGACCCGTACCTGCGGCCGCTCTACGACGCCCTCCACGACATGCTCGACCCCGACTCGATTCCGCGTCTGATGGCCGCGGGTACGATCGAGGTCGCGCCGCTGGCCTACATGCGCGGGCGCACCCTCAACGACGCCTTCATCATCCTCGACGAGGCGCAGAACACCTCGCCTGAGCAGATGAAGATGTTCCTGACCCGCCTGGGGTTCAACTCCAAGATCGTCGTCACGGGTGACGTGACGCAGATCGACCTGCCCGGCGGACAGGAGAGCGGCCTCAAGGTCGTGCAGACCATCCTCGAGGGCATCGAGGACATTCACTTCAGCAGGCTGACCAGCGCCGACGTGGTGCGTCACCGGCTGGTCGGCGACATCGTGGACGCCTACGGACGCTATGACGCGGCGGTCGCGTCCGAGCCCCGTGAGATCGCCAAGCGAGCCAGGGGCAGACGATGACGAGCACGCGCGCGAAGGAGATCCGGTGAGCATCGAGGTGGCCAACGAGTCCGGCGTCGAGGTCGACGAGTCGGCACTCGTCGAGCTGGCCGGTCACGTGCTCGGCCGCATGGGCATCCACCCACTGGCCGAGCTGTCGATCCTGATCATCGACGAGGCGGCGATGGCCGTCCTGCACGAGCAGTGGATGGGGGAGCCGGGGCCGACCGACGTCCTGGCCTTCCCCATGGACGAGCTGCGGCCCAATTCCGGCGGCGGCCGCGAGGACGACTCCTCCACCGACCCCGCGCTGCTCGGCGACGTGGTGCTCTGCCCCCAGGTCGCCGCCAAGCAGGCCGCGGAGGCCGGGCACGGCGCCCAGGACGAGCTGGAGATGCTCTGCACCCACGGCATCCTTCACCTGCTGGGCTATGACCATGCGGAACCAGAGGAACACGCCGAGATGTTCGGCCTTCAGGGCGAGCTGCTCGAGGCGTGGCGGGAGGTGCGGCGGAAGCCGTGAACAACGGCTGGCTGATTTCGGCCGTCATCCTGATCGTGATCGGCGGCCTGCTGGCGAGTGCGGAAACGGCCCTCACGCGCATCTCCAGGGTGCGCGCTGAGGAGTTCGTCAAGGAGGGCCGCCGCGGTGCGGTGCGCCTCCGGGCGATCGTCGCCGACCCGCCGCGCTATCTCAACCTCCTGCTCCTGCTTCGCTTGAGCTGTGAGCTGGTGGCCACCGTCATCGCCACCCTGCTGACCGTCGACTGGCTCGGCGACCAGGGACAGGCGTACGCGGTGGCGGCCGTCATCATGATCGTGGTGAGCTACGTCATCGTCGGCGTCTCCCCGCGCACCCTCGGCCGGCAGCACGCCGAGCCGGTCGCGCTGGCCGGCGCCCCGATCGTGTACGGCCTGACCCGGATCTTCGGCCCGCTGCCGAAGCTGCTGATCCTGCTGGGCAACGCGCTCACGCCCGGCCGGGGGTTCCGGGAGGGCCCCTTCACCTCTGAGGCCGAGCTGCGCGACCTGGTCGATCTGGCCGAACAGCGCAGGGTGATCGAGCCCGACGAGCGGGAAATGATCCACTCGGTGTTCGAGCTGGGCGACACGCTCGTGCGCGAGGTCATGGTGCCGCGCACCGACATCATCTTCATCGAGCGCGGCAAGACCCTGAGCCAGGCGCTCTCGCTGGCCCTGCGCAGCGGCTTCTCCCGCATCCCCGTGGTCGGTGAGAACGAGGACGACGTCGTCGGCATCGCGTATCTCAAGGACATCGTCAGGCGGATGCAGGACAACGGTGACTCGGGGGCCCGGATCGACGGGTTCATGCGCCCGGCCACCTACGTGCCGGACAGCAAGCCGATCGACGAACTGCTGCGCGAGATGCAGGCGCGGCAGATCCACCTGGCGATCGTGATCGACGAGTACGGCGGCACCGCCGGCCTGGTCACGATCGAGGACGTGCTCGAGGAGATCGTGGGCGAGATCGCCGACGAGTACGACCAGGAGGCGCCCCGGGTCGAGTGGCTCGACGGCGGCGCCGTACGGGTGACCGCGCGGCTGCCGATCGACGAGCTGGCGGAGCTGTTCGACACCGAGATCGAGGTCGAGGACGTCGACACCGTGGGCGGGCTGCTGGCGCACGCGCTGGGACGCGTGCCCATCGCGGGCTCCGAGACCACGGTCGGCGGGCTGCGCCTGACGGCGGAGACCCTGGCCGGGCGCCGCAACCGCATCAGCACCGTGGTCGTCCGCCCGGTCGAGCCCGCCGCGGGGGACGACGACGTCGTCAGGGCCTCGGCTGAGCGAGACTAATCCGCGCCGATTGTCGGATTTGTGTCTCATGTGGCTTGGGCGGCAAGCGTCCGTTAAGCGTTCTGCAAGTGGGCTGGGCCACAGTTCTTGCAAGGCGTCCGGGAGGGGTTCGGGACGCCGGAGGGGGGAGCCCGGCGCGCCGGAAGGGGTTCGCGGCGCACCGGCACCCTCGCTCGGGGGCTCGTGGGGGCTCTCACCCGGCCGGATCGGGTGGGAGCGCCCCATACGTCGTCGCACATCGCCGCTCGTCACTCCTGGTGGTTGTCGATTTCCGTCCGGGGAAGGAACGGGTCGGCGGAGGAGACGACGGGTATGCGGATCATCCAGGCGGCCCTCGTATGCGGACTGATCGCGATGACGGGGGCGTGCGGCACCGAGGACATGATCCACGCACGCGCGAGATCCACGGCCGAGACCGTGCGGCTGCGTGCCGCGCTCGGCACCATGGACGACCTGCCGGCCGGCTTCTCCGATCGAGCCAGAGACGGGTGGCGACCCCCCTTCCGGCCGAAGAAGAAGGCGTGCCGCGTGCTCTTCGACGCCGTGGCGGGCGAGCCGCCCTCGGACGGGCTCGGCGGCACGGCCACGGTCACCTATGAGGGCGACCGCATCGGGGAACTGGCCGGCGTCGGTCTGGCGGTCTACCTGGGCGACGAGGCCGAGGACCACTTCGAGGAGTTGCGCGAGGCCATGGGCGAGTGCGCCACCGCCCAGAGTGGCCGCGCGGGGCGGGGGGACCGGCTCGTGGCGTCCCCGTTCCCGCTCGAGGACGTCGGCGACGACGTCGAGGCCCGCCGGCTGGCCGGCCGCGTCGGGGGATACCCGTACGAGATGCATCTGGTCGTCGTCAACGTCCGGCACACTCTCGTCGCCCTCGTTCACGCCGGTCTGACGGCGCCCGATGCCGGCCGTACGGAGGAACTGGCCCGGTCACTGGTCCGCGAGGTCGGTAGCCTTGACCCGTGACAGAGACGCTGGACCCCGAGGATTCGAAGATCATCACGCTGGCGCGTTCGATTCGCGCCCGTAACGGCTCCGCCGAGGGAGCCGCGGTGCGTGACGAGACGGGGCGGACGTATGCCGCGAGCGGCGTCGATCTGCCCTCGCTCCAGCTGTCGGCTGTCCAGGTCGCGGTCGCGATGGCGGTGTCGAGCGGGGCGAAGGCCCTGGAGGCCGCCGCGCTCGTCTCCGAGGCGGAGGGCCCCGAGGAGCAGGACCTGTCGGTCGTGCGGGACCTCGGCGGCGGCACATTCTTCCTGGCCGGTCCCGACGGTTCCCTGAAGGGCCGGTACGTCTGACGTGAGCGATTTCCGCAGCGACTTCCCTGACGACTTCCACGCCGGGTTCGCCTGCTTCGTCGGCAGGCCGAACGTCGGCAAGTCCACCCTGATGAACGCCCTCGTCGGCACCAAGGTGGCCATCACCTCGTCGAAGCCGCAGACGACCCGGCGGGCCATCCGCGGCATCGTGCACCGGCCCGAGGCACAGCTCGTGATCGTGGACACCCCCGGCTTCCACCGGCCCCGCACGCTTCTCGGCGAACGGCTGGACAGCCTCGTGTTGTCCACCCTGACCGAGGTCGACGTGATCGGCTTCTGCGTGCCGGCCAACGAGCCGATCGGCAAGGGCGACAAGTTCATCACCGAGAAGCTCGCCGCCGTGAAGAAGACCCCGGTGGTCGCGGTCGTGACCAAATGCGACCTCGCCTCGCGCGAGCAGATCGCCCGCCAGTTGCTGGCGGTCTCGGAGCTGGCCGACTTCGCGGAGATCGTCCCGGTGTCGGCCGAGAGCGGGGAACAGCTCGACGTGCTCGCCGAGCAGCTCATCGCCCGGCTGCCGGAGTCCCCGCCGCTGTACGCCGGAGGAGAGCTGACCGACGAGCCGGAGGCGATCCTGGTCGCGGAGCTGATCAGGGAGGCGGCGCTCGAGGGCGTCCGCGACGAGTTGCCGCACTCCATCGCGGTCGTGGTGGAGGAGATGGGCCCGCGAGAGGGCCGCGACGACCTCCTGGACATCTACGCGTTCATGTACGTCGAGCGCCAGTCGCAGAAGGCGATCGTGATCGGCCCCGGCGGCGCCCGGCTGAAGGACGTCGGCACCCGCGCTCGGCAGCAGATCGAGGCGCTCCTCGGCAGCCGCGTCTACCTGGACCTGCGCATCAAGGTCGCCAAGGAGTGGCAGCGCGATCCCAAGCAACTCCGCCGCCTGGGCTTCTACGACTGACGCGCCTCCGCGGCGGGACTTCGTTCCCGCCGCGCCGGCTGCGTCCGGGGCAGGCTCTGGGCCGCGGCGTTCAGCGGCGGCGGATGAGGGAGGCGGCGGCCAGCACGGCGACCACGACCGAGGCGAGCAGTCCCGCGAACCAGCCGTACTCGATCGTGGGATGCACGTCGATCAGCCCCGGGACGCGGAAGTTCAGCCGGTCGGCCAGGTCCTGGGGATCCATGAGGAACATCGCCATGGAGAACGCGGCCACCGCGCCTGGCAGGATCGCGAACCCGGTGAACAGCCAACTCCGCACGACGCCGAGCACTCCGAGCAGCATCGCCACGAGTCCGGCGACCATGACGGCCCAGCCCGCTCCGTCGCCCACGCCCCGCACCACGTGGTTGACCTCGGTGTCCAGCACGCTGAACCGGGCCGTCACCCCCGCCCATGGCAGCAGCGCCGTCACGGCCAGCGCGAGGCCGGCGACGATCACACCGATGGCGAGCAGCAGACTGGGGGTGCTCCGGCCCGGCATTCCGTAGCCCGGCAGGGTGGGTTCCGACACGATCACCAGGCTACGGCCCGGCGTCCACCGCTGGTGTCCGTTGCGGCACGGCAAGCTCCGTTTTCTCCTGCCATGAGGTGGCGTAGACATCGGCCATGCTCTCGGCGCGTTCGAGGCGGGCGCGCAACTCCACGGTGTCCTGGGCGAGGGCGGAGGCGAGCACTCCCGGCCCCGCCAGGGGCAATGTGGCCCACCCGTCGCCGATCGTGGCCCGGCGTTCCCCTTTCTGATCACGTTCGGCATCCCACGCCGGGCCCGCGATGAGGGTGGAGCCGACGCATCGGGCGTCGCCGTACACGGCGGGGCTGGCGTCGACCGCCGGATCCCCGATGAGAAGCTCCTGCCGCAGTAGCGGCCATCCGGCGACGGTGGCGTCGAACCTGGTACGGCAGCGGCCGGGCCGTTCGCCGTGCCGTCCGAAGACGATCTCCTCGCGCCACAGGACCGTGGCGTCCTCCGCGAGCGAGAGCCGTACGGCCATGCGGTGCGAACACCCGGCGGCGAGCACGGTCGGCTCCGGCGAGAAGCGCAACGACGCGCCCGCGCCGACGCGGGCGTCGACCATCATGACCGAGTCGCCGGGGGAGGAGCCGGGCAGCACCAGCGTTGACGCCACCGAACGCACCTCCAGATCGGTGCCGGGGCCGACGTCGATCACCAGTTCCAGGCGGTCTCCGCCGAGCGGGCCCGCCCCGGTCGAGACCAGATGCACCAGGCCGGGACCCGTCTGGCGCAGCGTCAGCGGCGGATCGGACCGCAACGTCTCCAGACGTGTCCGGCCCCCTGCCGCCTCCGTCGTGATGACCGCTCGCGCCGTCACCGACGCCCGAGACGCCGCTGGGCTGCTGGGCGGTGTCGTCATGGCGCTCAGGCGGCCGTCGTCGGGGTCGTGCGCTCGTGGTCGTGGGCGTTGGCGTGCTTCCAGGTGTTCACCAGGCTGGTCACCCATTCGGCGACGGAGTGGGCGCTGCGGTCCTCCCTGAGAGAGGTGAACAACACCGGCCTGCCGTCCCGCACGGCCGCGGCGTCGCGCGACATCACGGTCAGGTCGGCCCCGACGAGCGGGGCGAGGTCGGTCTTGTTGACCACCAGGAGGTCGGCCATGGTGACGCCGGGGCCGCCCTTGCGGGGCACCTTGTCGCCGCCCGAGACGTCGAGCACGAAGATCTGCCGGTCGGCCAGGCCCCGGCTGAAGGTCGCCGTCAGGTTGTCGCCGCCGCTCTCGACGATCACGAGGTCGAGGGGGCCGAAGCGCTCCTCCAGCGTCTCCACCGCGTCGAGGTTGGCGGCGATGTCGTCGCGGATCGCCGTGTGCGGGCAGCAGCCGGTCTGCACGGCGAGGATCCGCTCGGGGTCGAGGACACCCGCACGGCGGAGGAACTCGGCGTCCTCGGTCGTGTAGATGTCGTTGGTCACCACCCCCAGGCGCATCGACGGGCCGAGACTCCTGCACAGTGCCGCCACCAGGGCGGTCTTGCCGCTTCCGACGGGTCCGCCGATGCCGAGGCGCAGCGCGCGCCCGTGCGGGTCGGCCGCGTCGTGGAGGTCGTCGTGCTGAGCGCCCATATGTGGCCCGTCCTTCGGCTTTCGATCTGATGGCGGCTGGGGTGTCGTTTCTCGGCTGGAGATGACCTCGTCAGGAGACGAAGAGTTTCATCGGGTTGTTGAGATGGCCTTCGGCGAGCAGGTCCAGCGCCGGGGCGGTGTGGCCGGGCAGAGCGGGCCATCCCGATCCCCGGGCCTTCGCGGCCGCGCCGTTCGCCGGGGCGCCGTTTTGGATTGCGCTGTTCTGTGCTATTCCGTCGTGGGTTGCGCCGTTCTGGATTGCGCCGTTCTGGGCTGGGCCGTTGGGCACGACGTCGTCGATGAGCGACGCGCAGGCGGCGTGGGCGGCGTCGTTCAGTGCCGGGGCGAGGTCGGCGAGCAGCCGGTGCACGGTCACCGGGTCGAGCCCGAGCAGCCGCACCGCGGCCGTTGCCGGGCCCGTCACCGAGATGTACGCCGCCGCCATGGCCGCCTGGTAGGGGTCGCAGCCCGCCGAGGCGGCCGCCGCTCCCAGGGCGATGGGATGGTGTGCGCCTTCCGGTACGGCTCGCGCCAGCGTGTCGAGCACGGTCGACGGCCAGATCCTGCGGGCGGTGCGGAGGAGCAGCCGTCCCTGGACCCGGCTCGCCTCGCGCTGGGCGGGTGAGGCGGTCCTCGCGTCGGCCTCGGCGTCGAGTCGCCGCCAGGGGTGGGCCGGATCGGCGCCCGTTCCCGCGCCCGTTCCCGCGTCCGGTGGATTCCCGTCGCCGTCGGCTTGGCCGTACGGCCCGGCGGGGTGGTCCGCGGTGGCGGTGGCGAGCTCGCAGGCGGCGGCCGCCAGTGCCGCGGTGACCAGCCCCGCGGTGGCCAGCCGGCCACGGAGGAACCGCGCCAGGTCCTCCGGGCCGGTGATCGTGCCGAGCCGCACCGCTTCTTCGGCGCCGCCCGAGTGGGCGTGGCCGCCCGCGGGAAGCCGCGAGTCGGCCAGCAGCAGCAACGCCGCGTCGCCGGTCGGCTTGTCGCGCATCCCGTCTCCCCTTCCGTCCCCGATGTCCTGGCGCATCCCCCAGCCCCCTGTCGGCTCAGAAGAGGAAGTAGAGCTGCGCCATCGGCAGCCGCTCGGCGGGGGCAGGCTCGATCGGCTCACCGTCGATGCGGACGGTGAACGTGTCGGCATCCACCTCGATCGCCGGCAGGGCGCCGTTGAGGGGCATGGAGTCCTTGTGCCGGCTCCGCACGTCGGCGACCGGCACCAGCCGGCGTCGTACGGCCAGGCGGTCGGCCAGCCCGTCCTCGATGGCCAGGGGCGCCACGAAGTGCAGGGACGTCGCGGCCGCCGTGGCCGGGGCCGCCCCGAACATCGGCCGGGGGAGGACCGGCTGCGGGGTCGGGATGGAGGCGTTCGCGTCGCCCATCTGGGCGTAGGCGATCACGCCGCCCTTGACGACCAGGTCGGGCTTCACACCGAAGAAGGCGGGGCTCCAGAGCACGAGATCCGCCAGCTTGCCGACCTCGACCGAGCCGACCTCGGCGTCCAGCCCATGGGCGATAGCCGGATTGATCGTATATTTCGCGATGTAGCGGCGAGCGCGGAGATTGTCCGCCGGATTGCCCGGTTCGCCGCCCAGTGTGCCACGCCGTGCCTTCATGACGTGCGCGGTCTGCCAGGTACGGATGATCGTCTCGCCGACCCGGCCCATCGCCTGCGAGTCCGAGCCGATCATGGAGATCGCGCCGATGTCGTGGAGCACGTCCTCGGCCGCCATCGTGGTGGGCCGGATGCGCGACTCGGCGAACGCCAGATCCTCGGGGATCGACGGGTTCAGGTGGTGGCAGACCATGAGCATGTCGAGATGCTCGTGGTGGGTGTTGACCGTGTGCGGCCGCGTGGGGTTGGTGGAGGAGGGCAGCACGTTGGCGTGGGAGGCGACCTTGATGATGTCCGGGGCGTGCCCGCCTCCCGCGCCCTCGGTGTGGTAGGCGTGGACGACCCGGCCGCCGATGGCCTTCAGCGTCGACTCGACGAACCCCGCCTCATTCAGGGTGTCCGTGTGGATGGCCACCTGCACGCCGGTGGCGTCGCAGACGCTCAGGCAGGCGTCGATCGCCGCCGGAGTGGTGCCCCAGTCCTCGTGCAGCTTGAACCCGGAGGCTCCGGCGCGCAGTTGTTCCAGCAGGCCCTCGGTGCTGACCGTGTTGCCCTTGCCGAGCAGTGCCACGTTGATCGGATACGAGTCCAGCGACTCCAGCATCCGGGCGAGGTACCACGTCCCGGTCACCGTGGTCGCCTTGGTGCCCTCGGCCGGACCGGTGCCGCCACCGATGATCGTGGTGATGCCGGAGGCGAGGGCCTCGTCGAGGATCTGCGGGGCGATGAGATGGACGTGGGAGTCCACGGCCCCGGCTGTGATGATCTTTCCGTTGCCCGCGAGGATCTCGGTCGACGGTCCGATGACCAGGCTGGGGTGCACGCCGTCCATCGTGTCGGGATTTCCCGCCTTGCCGATGGCGACGATCCGCCCGTCGCGCACGCCGATGTCGGCCTTGACGACGCCCCAGTGGTCGAGGATCACCGCCCCGGTGATCACGAGGTCGGGCGCGCCGTCGGCACGGGTCGTGCGGGCCTGGCCCATCGACTCGCGGATGACCTTGCCGCCGCCGAAGACCACCTCGTCGCCCGCCCCCGAAGGGCCCATCGACAGATCTTCCGTGACCTCGATGAACAGGTCGGTGTCGGCCAGCCTCACCCGATCGCCCGTGGTCGGGCCGTACAGGGCCGCGTAACGCGACCGCTCGATGTCAGGCACGGGCGCCGCCGTCCAGCGGGCCGGCCCACTCGGAGCGCAGCCCGGGAACGATGCGGTTCCCGGCGATCGGCACCAGCGTGACGTCGCGCTCGACGCCCGGCTCGAACCTGATCGCGGTGCCGGCGGGGACGTCCAGGCGCGTGCCCCACGCCGCCTGCCGGTCGAACTCCAGGCCCGGGTTGGCCGCCGCGAAGTGATAGTGGGAGCCGACCTGGATGGGCCGGTCGGCCGTGTTGACCACCCGGACGGTCACGCGTTCCCTGCCCGGGTTCAGCGGGACGGGCGCCTCGCCGTACACGATCTCGCCGGGTGTGCCGGGTGTGCTCGCGCCGCTCATCGGCCGCCTCCCTCTCCGTGCGGTACGGCTCTCGCCGGGCGACCCCGGCCTGTGGCGATGTGCCCCGCAACCGTGCCGCCGCGCGCGGCGCTCGTGCTCATGTGATCGGGTTGTGAACGGTGACGAGCTTGGTGCCGTCGGGGAACGTGGCCTCGATCTGGACGGAGTCGAGCATCTCGGGCACACCGTCCATGACGTCGTCGCGGCGGAGCACCTTGCGGCCCGCGTCCATGAGGTCGGCCACGCTCCTGCCGTCACGCGCACCCTCCAGCAGAAAGGACGCGATCATCGCGGTCGCCTCGGGGTGGTTGAGGCGCAGACCCCGTTCCTTACGGTCGCGGGCCACGCCGGCCGCGACGTGAATGAGCAGGCGTTCCTGTTCGTGTGGAGTGAGCCGCATGGCGGGACGATAGATAATCGCCGTTTCCCCCGCGTTACCTGTTCATTTCCAGCGTGTATCGAGTTCGGCGGGAGCGTCGGCTAATGAGTTGTTAACTTTCCGGAGGTTTTCGAGAAATCTCACGGTATCACCGTGGCCGTAGACGGGTCGGCGTGGGGGCCGTATCGGCAAGAAGGAGTAATTGCGCAATTCGGCCTGTCGGGGCGGAGTCGTCTGCCGCGATTCCGGCGATGGGGTTCGCCGGCTGTGCAGGAGAATCGTCCACCCCCCAAGGGCGGCATTGCAGTACGAAGGCCTGGAAGGCTCGCTGTGCGTTTCTCCTCAGGCCTGACCGAGCACCCGCAGATCATGCCCGGCCTCGACTATCTCAAGGAACAGGGAAATAGGAAACCGTTCCCGGTCGGTGGCGACCACGTGTTCCCCGGAACGGCCGGCGAAATCATCAAGACGAAATCGCCGAGGCCGGCCCGGATGCCGTTTTGCACACTCGGCGCCCTCTATATCGGTGTGCGTACATATGTGCCTATATATTCACGCGGATGGGTCCGCGGCGACTCCTGCGCAGCAGGTACGGACGGCTCCTGCTCGCCGTACGGGACGGTCGAGCGGGTCAGGCCGGATCCGCGGGTACAGGAGATTCATCTGGGACAAGCGCGCGAGGAGGCCGATGATGTTGTCCGTTGAGGGACTCGAGGCCGGGTACGGCGGGGCGCGGGTGCTCTCCGGGGTCTCCGTGGAGGTCGGCGACGGCCGGCTGACCTGCGTGATGGGCCGCAACGGCGTGGGCAAGACGACCCTGCTCAACACCATCATGGGGGTCGTCCCGGCGACGGGCGGATCGGTGACCTTCGAGGGCGGGCCGGTGACCGGCCTCAGGCCGGACGAGCGCGTACGGCTCGGCATGGGCTACGTGCCCCAGGGCCACGACGCCTTCCCCCAGCTCAGCGTGATGGGGAACCTGATGGTCACGCTGGAGGCCTCGCCGCACAAGGACGCGACGGCGGTCGACGACGCGCTGGAGGTCTTCCCCCGGCTCAAGCCGCTGCTGAAGAGGCCGGCCGGCTTCCTCTCGGGCGGGCGGCAGCGACAACTCGCGATGGCCAGAGCCCTGGTGACACGGCCCCGGCTGCTGATCCTGGACGAGCCGACCGAGGGCATCCAGCCGTCGATCATCATCGAGATCGAGGACGCGATCGAGCGGCTGCACGCCTCCGGGCTCGCCATGTTGCTCGTGGAGCAGTACCTCGACCTCGCGCTCCGCCTGGCCGACGACTTCGTGATCCTCGACGCCGGCAGGGTGGTCCGTTCCGGCACCGCGGAAGAGCTCAGGGGAGAGGACGTCCACCGCCTGCTCGCGGTCTGAATCGAAGCCCGGCCGATGCCGGCCGTACGGGGTCGTCGGTGGTTCGGGGCGTCGTCCGGGTTATGGTCGAAGGGAGGAAGCGATCGTATGCCTGAACGCCTTCGGCCTCGCCGGGACTGCTCGATCAAGAAGTCCTGTGGACCTGGCCTTGAGCATGGCCGATTCGCTTCCTCATCGCCGCCGGGCCGTGTCCGGGCTCAGATGTGCAACTGCCACTCGTTCCACACGTCGAGCACCTGGTAGCCCATCTTCTCGTTGATGGCGAGCATGTGACTGTTCGACGTCGAGTTCCACGTCACCACCCGCTCGACGGACGGCTCGCAGGCGTGGAACCAGGCGAGGTTGGCGAGTTTCAGGATGAGACCGAGCCGCCGGCCCCGATGGGGGCGCAGGACACTTGTGTCGTGCTGCCGGGCCCACCCCTCCGGCTCATGGGCGTCGACGGCGATCCGGGTGAATCCGGCGGGCTCGCCGGTCGCCGCGTGCCGCGCGACCATCGTGTACGCCCTGAGTCCCGCCGCTGCCATCACCTGATCGTTCGCCCGGACTCGGGCGGGATCCCAGCGCTGGTCCTCGATGTCCAGATCGCCGAGGGGCTCGTCGTTCATGCCGATCATGAGTGCCGCCATGTCGCCGAGTTGTTCTTCGCCCACCGGGCCGGCCCAGCGTTCGATCGAGTAGTCACGCGCGTGCCGTACCGCGTCGCCTCGCATGAGCTCGAAACCGGACCAGTCGGCCGTGCGCAGGTCGAGCACCCGCCGCGCCTCCGTTGTGGCGGGGGAGAAGCCGTGGGCCTTGGCGAACGGCGCGCCCGGCTGGTCGACGGCGGCCTCCGCGACGATCATCCGCCGCCCCTCGGCTCTGGCCCGGCCGATCGCGTGGGTGACCAGGGAACTGCCCACGCCGTTGCGCCGGTGGCCGGGATGGACGGCCAACGTGCGGATCAGCGCCAGATGCGTGTTGTCCGACTGCGGATAGAGGAGGGCGTACCCGCCGACGATCTCGCCCGCCAGACGGGCCACCCAGGCCTCGGTGCGCTCCTCGGACCAGCCGCGCTCGGTCATGACCCGGAAATGGCGCAACGACATTCCCGGCCCTCGCCTCAGATCGGCGCGGTAGACGGCGTAGAGGCCGGACATGCGATCGTCGGGGACGGCGAAGTCGAGGCGCTCGATCTGCATGCCATCAAGACAATCGCACCGCCGTCCGCGAGCGCGAGTGTTTTTCGGCTGGTGAGACGGCGGAGGACGTCGAGGCGGCTTGGGGTTTACTGCAGGTAGTTCTCGACCTCGCCGACCGGGCGGGCGGCGGCGTCGTCGGGGTCCTCGCCCACGCCGCGGCGGGCCCGGCGCTGGCGCAGCAGATCCCAGCAGCGGTCGAGCGACTCCTCGAGATCGCGAATCCTGGTGTGCTCGTCGTCGGAGTTCAGCTCACCTGCCGCCAGGCGGCGGCGCAGGGCGTGCTCCTCGTCGATGAGCTCACCGATCTGATCAAGGATCTCGTTGTCCTTCATGGCGCAACCCCCTTCGTTGTGAGTCACCCTAGCGTGCGAGGTAATCAGAACATTTGGGCGTATATAAATATCTCGCGGAGGCGGCTCTGTGAGCGGTGGGACGGGCGGGACGGACGAGGATGCGGGACCGGGGTCCCGGTCCGGACGGCGTGCGGATGTCTGCTAGTCTCGGCGGCATGCTGCGCGGGCTCCTTCTTATCCGCCGCGTCGAGGGCCTGTAAGAGGTCGGCTCCCTCGTCGCGGTGAGGCTCACGCGCGTCGGCCGTCAATGATCTCTCTCACTGGCGACGCCTCTCATCTGTTCGGGACTTCGTTTCCCGCGTCGCCGTGTGCCCGATGAGGAGCATGATGAATTCGCAGCAGCCCAGCCCCATGCCTTTCCACCGCTACACGCCGTTCGAGCCGATCCGGCTGACCGACCGCACCTGGCCGGACAAGGTCATCACCAAGGCGCCCCGGTGGTGCGCCGTCGACCTCCGTGACGGCAACCAGGCGCTGATCGACCCCATGGACGCCGACCGGAAGCTCAAGATGTTCGAGCTGCTGGTGCGAATGGGATACAAGGAGATCGAAGTCGGCTTCCCCGCCGCGTCGCAGACCGACTACGACTTCGTCCGCCAGATCATCGAAGAGGACCGCATCCCCTCCGATGTCGTCATCCAGGTCCTCACGCAGGCCAGGCCCGAGCTGATCGAGCGCACCTACGAGTCGCTGCGCGGGGCCCGGCAGGCCATCGTCCACCTGTACAACTCGACCTCGACGCTCCAGCGGCGGGTCGTCTTCGGCCAGGACAAGGACGGCATCACCGCCATCGCCGTCGAGGGCGCCAAGCTGTGCAAGAAGCTGGCCGCTCAGATGGACGGCACCGAGATCTTCTTCGAGTACTCGCCGGAGTCGTTCACCGGCACCGAGCTGGAGTACGCGGTCGAGGTCTGCAACGCCGTCAACGACGTCTGGCAGCCGACGCCCGACCGTAAGGTGATCATCAACCTGCCGGCGACCGTCGAGATGGCCACGCCCAACGTCTACGCGGACCAGATCGAGTGGATGAACCGCCACCTGGCCTACCGGGACTCCGTGGTGCTGTCCCTGCACCCGCACAACGACCGGGGCACGGCCGTCGCCGCCGCCGAGTTCGGGTACATGGCGGGAGCCGACCGCATCGAGGGCTGCCTGTTCGGCAACGGCGAGCGGACCGGCAACGTCTGCCTGGTCACGCTGGGGATGAACCTCTTCTCCCAGGGCATCGACCCTGAGGTCGACATCTCGGACATGGACGAGATCCGGCGCGTCGTCGAGTACTGCAACCAGCTGCCCGTCCACCCTCGCCACCCCTGGGGCGGCGAGCTCGTCTATACGGCCTTCTCCGGCTCCCACCAGGACGCCATCAAGAAGGGCTTCGACCATCTCGAGCGTGACGCGGCGGCCGCCGGAGTCCCGGTGGACGAGTTCACCTGGGCCGTGCCGTACCTGCCGATCGACCCCAAGGACATCGGCCGTTCGTACGAGGCCGTGATCCGCGTCAACAGCCAGTCGGGCAAGGGCGGCGTGGCTTACATCATGAAGGCCGACCACCAGCTCGACCTGCCCCGGCGACTGCAGATCGAGTTCTCCCGCGTCGTCCAGGCCCACACCGACGCCGAGGGCGGCGAGGTCACGGCGGCCGCGATGTGGGAGGCGTTCGCCGACGAGTACCTGCCCAACCCGGACAAGCCGTGGGGCCGTCTCGGCCTGCTGGCCCACCGCCACTCCTCGACGGTCGACGACAAGGACATGATCAGCGCCGACGTGCGGATCTCCGGTCAGATCCGCGAGATCGAGGGCGTCGGAAACGGCCCGATCTCGGCCTTCTGCGACGCGCTGGAGGGCGTGGGCGTCGAGGTGCGGGTGCTCGACTACACCGAGCACGCGATGAGCGCGGGCGCCGACGCGAAGGCCGCGTCCTACGTGGAGTGCGAGGTCATGGGGCCCGACGGCGCCGTCGTGCTGTGGGGAGTGGGCATCGACGCCAACACGACGACCGCCTCGCTCAAGGCCATCATCTCCGCAGCCAACCGCGCCACCCACCCCTGACCGCCCTCCTCCCGCGTGATCATGCACAGGTTCGGGATCATGGCCTTTGACCAGCCCGAACACCGGCCGTGATCATGCACAAGTTCGTGAGGGTGGGGCTTGACCAGCGCACACACCGTTCGTGATCATGCACGCGTTCGGAGATGTGTGCGCTGACCGGCACCGATGTCTGACGTGATCATGCACGCATTCGTGGAGATGCGCGCTGGCCGGCGCGGTTGGCGTTCGTGATCATGCAGCATGGGTGATTCGCGGAGACGAGCGCACGGCAGACGCGTGAGATGTGGTGACGGAGCGGTTGAAGGCGGCACCCCGTAATCGGGATGCCGCCTTCATTGCATGATCACGACTCTCGTTTAAGCAGGTGAGGCGGTGTGCCGCCGAATTCGTGCATGATCACGGCTTGTGTATGCGCAGGTGGGACGATGTCGCGCCGAAAGTGTGCATGATCACGAACGGTGAATGCGCCGGTCAGGGCGCGCCCCCCGAACCTGTGCATGATCACGCGCCGGGGGTGGGGGGTAGGCCGATCAGGTGGGCCAGGCACAGCATGTTGTGCTCGAAGAGCTCTCGCCGGTGGGTGATCACATTGTTGAACTGGCCGAACAACTCGAAGCTCACCATCCCGAACAGTCCGGTCCAGGCGACGATCCCGCGCGCCACCACGTCGTCCGAGACGCCGGGCATGACCTGTCGCACCGCTTCGGCGTCGGACGACAACACCTCGGGAGGTGCCGGGCACATGTCGGGCGGAGTCAGGCGGCCGGCCACGTGGGCCTCCGAGATGATCCGCCCGTAAACCACCGTGTACCGGGTGGCCGGTCCGATCGTGTCCTCGGGCGCCTGGTAGCCCGGCACCGGCGAGCCGTACAGCAGGGCGTGCTCGTGGGGGTGGTCCAGGGCCCAGGTCCGTACGGCATGGCAAACGGCCAGCCAGCGCCCGGTGAAGTCGTCCCGCGCGCATCCCGTGTCGGCGATCTCCACGGCCTCGCCGATGGCGTTGTATCCATCGATGATCAGTGCCGTCAGCAGATCGTCGCGGCTCGGGAAGTACCGGTAGATCGCCGACGAGACCATCCCCATGTCCCGCGCGACGGCGCGGAGCGACAGTCCTCCGGCTCCGTCCGTCGCCAGGTGGCGGCGCGCGATGTCGGTGATCTCCCGGATCAACTCCGCCCTGACCCGCTCTCTCGCGGTACGGCTCGCGTTCATGTCCGCAGGCTATCAGAGCAGTGAGAGAAAATGAGAGCACTGCTCTTGACGACCCGTGCTCTCAAGCGAGAGCATTGCTCTCATAACGAAGTGGTGAGCACGACGGAGGCGGAAATGGCCAAGGCAGCGAATGCCGCACTGATGTTCTTCCTGGAGCTGGGCGTCCTTTTCTCGGTCGGCCACTGGGGATTCACGGTGAGCGAGAGCCTGGCACTGCGTCTCCTGGCCGGCATCGGGGCGCCCGCCCTCTTCATCGCGGTGTGGGCGGTCTTCGGGGCCGCCAACAACCCGCCTGTTCCGCTCAAGGGCGCCGCGCGCGCCGTGCTGGAGATCCTCTGGTTCGGGGGAGGGGCCGCTGCTCTGGTCGCCTCCGGGCTGGTCACCGCCGGCGCCGTCTTCGCCGCCGTCTACATCGTCAACGCCGTGCTGCGGCTCGTCTGGCACCAGGTCTGAAGGAGAAGGTCATCATGGGGAAGCACGTCATCGTCGGGGCAGGACAGGTCGGCGGGCACGTCGCGGAGTCGCTGGCGGAGCAGGGCCACGAGGTGGTCGTCGTCACGCGGTCGGGCTCCGGCCCGAAGCATCGGGGGATCAGCCTGGTCGCCGGGCACGCCGCGGACGCGGCCGCGATGCGCCGTCTCTCGGAAGGGGCCGACGCGCTCTACAACTGCATGAACCCGAAGTACCACGAGTGGGTCCGGGACTGGCCGCCCGTCGCGACCGCGCTCCTGGAGGCCGCGGAGGCCTCCGGCGCCGTCCTGGCCACGATCGGCAACCTGTACGGCTACGGCCCCGTCGACGGCCCGATGACGGAGGACCTGCCGCTGGCGTCGACCGGCACCAAGGGCCGCGTGCGGGCCGAGATGTGGGCGCAGGCACTGGCCGCCCACCAGGCGGGTCGAGTGCGCGTCACCGAGGTCAGGGGCTCCGACTACTTCGGGCCGCGTTCGTCCGACCAGTCGTACCTGGGTGGGCGGTTCCTCGGGCCGGTTCTGGGCGGAAAGCCGGTGACGGTGCTGAGCGACCCGGACATCCCGCACAGCTGGACCTACATCCCCGACGTGTCCCGTGCGCTGATCGCCGCGGCGGCGGAGGAGAAGGCCTGGGGCCGTGCGTGGCACGTGCCGACGAACGCGCCCCTCACTCTGCGGGAGGTCGCCGAGAGCCTGTCGGCGCTCGCCGGAGCCCCCGCGCCGCGCCTGCGGCGCATCCCCGAGTGGGTCCTCAACGCCGCGGGACTCGCCGTCCCGATGCTCAAGGAGATGAGGGAGACCCGCTACCAGTTCGACCGGCCGTTCGTCCTCGACTCGTCGGCCTCGGAGGCCGTGCTCGGCCTCGCCCCCACGTCCACGGACGACGCGCTGAAGGCCACCATCGCCTGGTGGCGTGAGCAGTGATCACAGAACACCGCAAAGGTGAAGACTGTGACAGGGTGATCCGCGTGACTGAACGAGCGACAGAAGCACCGGACGACGCGGATCGGGAACGGCGGGCCGCCGACGCCCGCTACCGGCGCTCGCCCGCCAACCACACGCGGCTGACCGTGGACGACCGGTGACGTCGCCACAGGACGGCGCGAGCCGGCCCCCCATGCGGGTGGCGATGATCGGGCTCGGGGACATCGCGCAGAAGGCCTACCTCCCGGTGCTCGCGGCGACGCCGGGCATCGACCTCCTCCTCTGCACGCGGGACAGGCAGACGCTGGACCGGCTGGGAGACGCCTACCGCGTCCCCGCGAGGTGCACCTCGGTCGGCGAGGTCGTCGCCGCGGGCGTCGAGGCCGCGTTCGTCCACGCCGCGACGCCCGCCCATGTGGACATCGTGACGGCGTTGATCGAGGCGGGCGTCCACGTCTACGTGGACAAGCCGCTCGCGGACCGCCTCCCCGACGCGGACAGGCTCGTACGGCTGGCGGGGGAGCACCGGCGGTCACTCATGGTCGGGTTCAACCGGAGATACGCGCCGGGGTACGCCGCCCTGCGCGACCTGCCGCGTGACCTCGTGGTCATGCAGAAGAACCGCGCCGGCCAGGCGGACGACCCGCGCCGCGTCGTGTTCGACGACTTCATCCACGTGGTGGACACACTGCGCTTCCTCGCCCCCGGCGACGTCTCCGACGTGTCGATCGACGTCCGGGTCCGTGGCGGGCTGCTGGAGCACATCGTCCTCCATCTGCGCGGCGCCGCCGCGACCGGGGAATCGGGGAACGCGGACTTCACCGCGATCGGCATCATGAGCAGGGTCAGCGGCGCGAGCGAGGAGACCTGCGAGGTCCTCGGCGGCGGCGCCAAGCGCCGGGTCGTCAACCTGGCTGACGTGGTCGACTACTCGGGCACGGAGGCGGTCAGCCACCGGGGCGACTGGGTGCCGGTGGCCCGCCAGCGCGGCATCGAGCAGGCCTGTCGGGAATTCCTGTCGTCGGTGCGCGAAGGCCGCCTGATCACCGCCGACGACGCGCTGCGAACCCACGCCCTGTGCGAGGAGATCGTGGCCGCGGCGGGCTAGAAGGACACGGCCCACCCTCGTACGGCTGAGCGCCGACAAGGATGGGCCGTGTCCCCAGATGCCTCGATGCCCTGTGCCCCCGATGCCCCCGGGTGCTCAGCGGGAGGAGAGGTACTCCTCGCCGAGCGTCCGGAGACGACTGTGCGCCGCCCCGTAGATCTCGGGACCGCCGAGGTACGCCTTGGGCAGCTTGGCGACCATCGTGTAGTTGGTGTCGCACACGTTGCCCACGGGGGCCTCGCCGCCCTGGCTGACCAGCTGGTAGGCGTCCAGCTCGTCGAGGCCGGTGAGGGAGGACGCCCAGGTGACCAGGTCGTGCTGGCTGATGCGGTAGGCGTCCTCGAGCGGGCGGGCCGACCCCGTCGACATCAGATGGCCGTCGTCCTCCAGCCGCGGCCACGGCGTCGAGACGCCCTTGACGAGCTCGACGGCCACGACGGTGTTCATCGCGGCCTCGACCGCGGTGCCGCAGACCTCGCCGTGTCCCTGGCGGCAGTGGCCGTCCCCGATGGAGAACAGGCCGCCCTCCACGTTGACCCCGAGGTAGACCGTGACGCCCGCGCGCAGTTCCGGGGTGTCCATGTTGCCGCCGTGGGCGTCCGGGGTGATCGTCATCCGCGCCTCGGACGCGGCGGGCGCGACGCCCACCGTCCCGTGCATCGGGTCGAGCGGCATCTCCACGGTGAAGTCGCCCCTCCGCGCGTGGTAGCGGACGATCCGCTTCTCGGCGTCGACCTCGTAGAGCCACACGACCTCGTCGAGCGGCGGGTGCAACATCGCCGTGGTGTGCGTGGCCGTCAACGCGCCGAAGTGCGGGAACGTGGTCGAGACCGCCCAGTCGCGGGCCGGCTCGATGGAGACGAAGTGCAGCGCGAGGGTGTCGCCCGGCTCGGCGCCCTCCACGTGGAAGGGGCCGGTGACCGGGTTCAGGTACGGGAACTCGCACACCTTCGACGGAAGGTCGTCCAGCCCGCGGACCCGGCCGCCGAAGCAGTCCTCGGTGAACATTTCCACCACCGTGCCCGGGGTGATCCTCGCCACCGCCGGACGGCCGCCGAAGGTGTAGGACAGCTCCTCTGGCGCCGGCCGGTAGGAGAAGACGTTCACTCGCTGACCTCCGTGTTGATCGCGGAAAGGGTGGGACGCCGGCCCAGCAGGTAGGAGCCGACGAGGATGAGGACGCCGATGGCCAGCCAGATCAGGCCGACGGCCTGGGCGGCGATGTTGGCGTTGATCACGACGTAGAGCAGGATCAGGAATCCGATCGCAGGCGCGATGAGGTGGCGCAACCAGTCGCGGCTGCGCTGCCGTACGAGGTAGTGGACGACGACGGAGACGTGCAGCGCGAGGAAGGCGGTCATCGCGCCGAAGTTCACCAGCGTGGTGAGCAGGGAGATGCCGTCGTCGCGCGAGTTCATGTACAGGCCGAGGGCCAGCGACACCGCCGCCACGAGGAAGGTGGCGTTGACCGGCACCTTGCGCGTGGGGTGGATCTTGCCGAGGAAGCTCGGGAGTTGCTTGTCGCGGGCCATGGCGAACAGCAGGCGGGAGGTCGCGGCCTGGGCGACGAGGGAGTTGGCGAAACCCCACGCGATGGCGGTCGCGACGGCGGTGAGCACGCTCAGCCAGTGCCCGCCGGCGTATTCGGCGGTGTCGTAGAACGCCGAACCCGCCGGGTCGCCGTTCGCGATCAGGTCGGCGCGGTTCGGGACGAGCAGCGCCGCGACCCAGGTCTGCACGACGAACAGCACACCCGCGAGCGCGAGCGCGGCGATCATGGAGCGGCCGAGGCGGCGGGTGTTCTCCCGGCTTTCCTCGGCGAGCATCGAGATGCCGTCGAAGCCGAGGAACGAGAGCACCGCCACGGACACGGCTCCGAACACCAGCGACCAGGAGAACGTCGAGGAGTCGAACAGCGGGGTCAGCCCGCCGCCGTGACCCTTGCCCTGAGCGAGGGCGACGACGCCGATGACCAGGAAGATCGCGAGCACGATGAGCTCCGCCACCAGCATGATCTTGTTCAGCCGGGCGGTCATCTCGATGCCGAGGTAGTTGACCACCGTGTTGAGCACGATGAAGCCGATCAGCCACGCCCAGATCGGGATGGCGGGGACGAACGACGCCATCGCGGCGCTGGCGATCAGGTACAGCAGCGAGGGCACGAGCACGTAGTCGAGCAGGATGACCCAGCCGGCGAGGAAGCCGACCGGGGCGGCGATGCCGCGGCCCGCGTAGGTGTAGACCGAGCCCGCCATCGGGAAGGCCTTGGCCATCTCCGAATACGACAGGGCGGTGAAGGCCATCGCCACCATGCCGATGATGTAGACGAGCGCCACCATCCCGCCGGACGCCTGGAAGACGCTGCCGAAGATGCCGAACGGCGCGATCGGGACCATGAAGATCAGGCCGTAGATCAGCAGGTCGGTGAAGCTCAGTGAGCGCCGGAGTTCCTGCTTGTAGCCGAACTGCTCGACTCCGGCGGTGGGTGGTGATGCGGGCGATGGGGAGGCCTCAGAGGGAGAGGGCATTGACGGCTCCTTAACACGCGGGTACGGAGCCGTACGATAGAGCGAACCCTTTAAGACGAAAAGGTTTCGTTTGAAAGTTTTACGCGACGGACATAACGGCCCCAATGCGCCCGGCAGCGGCTCCCCACCGCGGGCGCACCGAGATGATCTAGGCGGACGTGACGAGAGAGAAGTCGAGCCCGTCTGCGCGGCCGACGTAAACGCGCTGCAGCACGTGGCGGTCGCGGAGGGTCAGCCGCCCGCGGCCCGTGGTGACGGTGACGCCGTCGGCCACCGCCTCGACGGCCGGCACGACCAGGGTGCCCGCCCGGCCCGCCAGGGCCGCCAGCATGAGGACCCCCTCGTAGCAGCCGTGCCCGTGCCCGTTGAGCGACGGGGCGTCCGGCCCGAACATCCGGGCGTAACGCTCGCCCAGGCCGAGGTTGGCGTCGGTGGAGAGGCTGCCGAAGTAGCCCATGGCGGCGTAGAGCTCGCCTGTGGTGTCGCCCCCGATGGCGAGCAGGCCATGCTCCTCCAGCGCCCCGCACAGGCGCGCGCAGCGCAGGCCGCTCGCCGCGAAGGCCCGGTTGAACGTGACCAGGTCGCTCCCGATGAGGTTGAGCAGCACCGCGTCGGGCCGTACCGCGGCGAGTTCCTCGATCAGCGCGTCCATCGCCGTCGTGCCGGAGGGGACGAGTCGTTCCCCGACGATCGTGGCGGACCGGGCACGCAGGTGACGCCGGGCCGACGCGTGCACCAGCCGGGGCCAGACGTAGTCGTTGCCGAGCAGGAACCACCGCCGGGCTCTCCGGTGCTCGACCAGCCAGTCGAGTCCCGGTCCCACCTGGAGGGACGCCGGCTCTCCGAGGAAGTACACCCCCGGTTTGCGCGCGCCTCCCTCGTAGGGCGGCGTGTAGACGAAGGGCGCCGAGCCCGACAGCGAACGCTCGACGGCGACCCGCACGTCACTGGCGTGCGTGCCGACGACCGCCTGCACGACACCCGCGCGCACCAGCCCGGCGACCTCACGGGCGACCTCCGCCGGTCGTCTTCCCCCGTCGACCAGCACCAGTTCCACCGGCCTGCCCAGCACCCCGCCCGCGGCGTTGACCTCGGCGGCGCCGAGCATCGCGCAGTTGATCGCGCACGGCCCGAGCAACCCGAGCACGCCGGAGACGGGCACCACCAGGCCGACGCGAAGCGTCTCGGCACGCAGCAGATGCGCTTCGAGGGGGTCGATGACCACCGTGACAGGATCGGCCACGTGCACGAGTATGGCGCTTGCGCGCTCGCGAACGAAGGGAGCCCTCTGTGGTGACGGCGGGACCCGACGGCGGGCGTGAGACCCCCCTTCCCCCGGTGCGTCCGGAGCCCCCTCCGGCGGCCACCGGGCTCGGTTCCTCGCTCGCCTACCTGCTGAGCCGGGCCGAGCGGAGCGTCAACCGGGCGCTCGCCGCCGCCCTCGCGTCCGAGGACGTGTCCGTCGAGCAGTGGCGCATCCTCCAGGCGCTCGCGGACGGGCGCGGGCATTCGATGGGCGACCTCGCCGAGGCCGCGCTGATGCCGCATCCCACCCTGACCAAGGCGGTCGATCGGCTCGTCGAGCGTGCCGTCGTCTACCGGGGACACGATCCCGCCGATCGCCGGAAGGTGGCGGTATTCCTGGCGGATCGGGGCAGTGACCTCCTGGGCCGTCTCGAGGCGGGGATCGCCGAGCACCACCGGGCGATCCTCGCGATGTACGGCACGGCCAGGACGGGAGAGCTCATGCGTGAACTGGAGGTTCTCGTGCGGTCACTGGAAGGCTGACCCGCGACGTCTCCTGTTCTTAACCCGATCCTCCGATCCCCTGAGACCCCCGATCCCCGATCCCCGATCCCGAGGAGGCTACGTGCCCGACTTGCTGGTGGGGCCGATGTTGCGCCACGTCGACGAGACGAGCGCCTCCATCTGGGTGGAGACGAGCGAGCCGTGTGAGGTCACCGTCGGACTGGGCGGCGGACGCAGCACGGAGCACACCTTCACCGTGCACGGCCATCACTACGCGATCGTCGACGCCGAGGGCGCGGGCGAGTACACCGTCGAGCTGGACGGACGGCCCGTGTGGCCGGTCGAGGGCTTCCCGCCGAGCCGGGTCCGCCCGCTCGCGGAGCTGGGCAGGGTCGTCTTCGGCTCCTGCCGTACGAGCGTCCCGCACGACGACGCGCACGAGAGCGTCCACGGCCCCGATGTGCTCAGGGAGTACGGCTTACGCCTGATGGCGGGGGAGGACCCGCCGAGCCTCCTGCTGTTCCTCGGCGACCAGGTCTACGCCGACGAGCCCTCGCCGGAGATGATCGACTTCATCCGGGCCCGCCGGAAGGACGGGCCGGACGAGATCGTCGACTTCGAGGAGTACGCCGAGCTGTACCGGCAGGCCTGGACCGACCCGGTGGTCCGCTGGGTGTTGTCCACCGTGCCCACAGCGATGATCTTCGATGACCACGACGTGCGCGACGACTGGAACACCTCCGACGTGTGGCGGCGCCAGATGGCCGTGGTGTCGTGGTGGCCGTCCCGGGTGGTGTCGGCGCTCGGCGCGTACTGGATCTACCAGCACCTCGGGAACCTCTCGCCGTCCGAGCGGAAGGCCGATCCCACGCTCGCGGCGATCCGGGCGGGCGACGACGACGGCGCGGTGATCCTCGACGCGTTCGCGAAGCGGGCCGACGAGGATCCCCCCTCGACGCGGTGGAGTTACGCGCGCGACATCGGCGGCACGCGCCTGATCATGCTGGACACGCGGTGCGCGAGGAGCCTCGATCCCGGGCGCCGCAGGATGATCGACGACGAGGAATGGTCCTGGTTCACCGATCTGGCCACGGGTGGCGTGGATCACCTGCTCATCGGTTCCTCCGTGCCGGTGTTCCTGCCGAGCGGCATCTTCGACGTGGAGAGCTGGAGCGAGGCCGTCGCCGACGGGGCGTGGGGGCGGCGCGCGGCCGTCTGGGGGGAGAAGGTCCGTCAGGGGCTCGACCTCGAGCACTGGGGCGCGTTCCGCAGGTCCTTCGACGACCTCGGCCGCCTGCTCGTCGACGTCGCCGCGGGCCGGCGCGGGCGGGCGCCCGCCACGATCGTGCTGCTCTCCGGTGACGTGCACTACTCGTATCTGGCGGCGGCGGGACCCGCGTCCGCCGACCTCGACGCGGCCCGCATCTACCAGGCGGTGTGCTCGCCGATCCGCAACCCGCTGAGCCGTACGCTGCGGTTGGCCAACGTGGTCGCCTCGTTCGGCGTCGCGGGTGTCGCGGGTGCCGTCCTGGCGCGCATGGTGCGGCTGCCCCGGCGCTCCTTCCGCTGGAAGATCACCGATGGCCCGTGGTTCCCCAACGCGCTGGCCGCTCTCGACCTCGAGGGCCGTTCGGCCGTCGTCCGCTGGTATGCGGCGCGTCCCGACTTCGGGGAGACGGTCCGGGTACGGCTGGCGCCGTGAGCCCGGCACGGGGGGACGGGGCGGCACGGGGAGGCTCTGCCTGCCGCCTTCGCCGGGGGCCGGCTGCGGACGGAGTGAAGGCTGCAGAGAGGCGCTGTACGGGGGCCGTTCGGCGACCCGCCTGACTGACCCGCCTGACCGACCCGCTGGCTGGCCCGCCTGGTCCGTCCTTGCCTGTCCTTGCTTGCCCGGGCTTGTCTTGCCGCGCTGTCCGGCTGACCCGCCTGGCCTGTCCTGGCCTCGCCATCTGCCGTATCCGAGCTGGCCGGCGGGCCGCGCCCCTTCCTTGTCCCGGTCCCGGTCCCGGTCTCGGGCTTGGTTGGCCGGTCTCCGCGGGGTTGCCTACTACGAGCGAACAGATAGAAATTCTGTTCGAAATTTGTAGTCGATCGGTTACGGAGTGTGAGATTATTCGTACAGGCTTTCGACTCAAATGGACGGGAGGGAGAGGGACGTGGTCAATTCACACGGGCGGCACGTCTCGGGTTCTTCTGGGGCCGATTCCGGTGTCGAGGAGATGCCGTGCGGCCCGAGGTGGTGGGCGGCGGTGGCGGCACAGGCCCAGACGTGGTCGTCCGACGGCAGTTCGGCCTTGAGTCGTCCGCCGTTGGAGGACGTGTGGCACGACTTCTCCGAGCCGAGGGCATCGCGGCCCTACTCGATTTTGCCGGATGCCGACTGGCCGGAATCACCCAGTGCGGAGTCACTCGACCCAGAGTCACCCCACCCTGAGTCGTCCAGCTCAGAGTCGTCCAGCTCAGAGTCGTCCAGCTCAGAGTCGTCCAGCTCAGAGTCGTCCAACGCGGGGTCGTCCAACGCGGGGTCGGCTGAAGCGGCGTCGCCCTCCTGGGGTTTGGGCCCCTGCGCAGCGCGGGCTTCCTCTTCGGACCCGGACCCGGACCCGGCTTCGGCCTCGGACCCGGGCCCGAGATCAGGCTCGGGTTCAGGTTCAGCGAGCAACGGAACGTCGACGTCGGGTTCAGCAGAAGCCGGTTCGGCCCGCTCGGATTCCGCTGGATCCGCTGATGGGCGCGACGCGCCCGACGCACCCGGCGCAGCCGGTTCGGTCGGCTCAGGTGGTGCGGCAGCCGAGTCGGATGTCTTGGTGGCCGCAATCGTCGAGACGGCCTCGGGATTGGCGCTTGCGGGGTTGCCGAGTTCGGTGGCGGGGTGTCTGGAGCAGGTTCAGGAGTTGGTGTTCGCGCGGGATCGGTTGATCTCGGCGATCGCAGCCCGGGTGGAGTGGGCGCATCGGGTGGGTGCGGCCAGGTCGCAGGGGCATGCCAGCACCCGGATGTGGTTGCGGGGCGGGTGTGGGACAAGTTCGGGGTCGGCGTCGCGGCTGGTTGTGTTGGCGACAGAGTTGGCTCGGTTGCCGGTGGTGCGGGTGCGGTTCGCTGAGGGGAGTTTGTCGGAGGGGCAGGTGAGTGCGATCTGCGCGGCGACGAGCGGGCTCACTGATGAGCAGGCAGGGATCGCTGAGCCGATCTTGGTGGGGCTGGCGGATCGGGCGAGCCCGGCCGAGGTGGCCAAGGCGGGCTGGTATTTGCGGGAACTGCTGGATCCCGGCCAGGCGGGCAAGGAGGGAGATGATGATTATGGGCGCCGGTTCTTGGTGGTCCGCCCGACCGGTTCTGGTGGGTTGGAGGGCGAGTTCCGGCTTCCTCGTGAGGCGGCGGCCCGGTTGCGGACATGGCTGGACGCCTATGCCAAGCCCAGGGTCGAGGGTGATGAGCGCCCGTTGCGGGTCCGCAATGCCGATGCGTTGATCGCGCTGTTGGAAAACAAGATCACTACTGAGCTACTCGTTCTGGTCAACGCCGAATCCCTCCCCAAAGACCACCCCGCCCGCAACGACGCAGATGAAGCCGGTGAAGGCGACCATGCCGACAAGGCCACCGTCGGGCATCCGGGGCGCGAGCCCGAATTCGACGAAGGCGACAGCCGGCATACGAGCGACCAGATCACGCCCAACCAGATCACGCCCGACCAGCTCGCAAACGGGCAGACCGTAAGCGGGCAGACTGACGGCGCCCATCACAGGGCTGGTCAGACCGCGGGCAGACAGGACACGAGAAGCCGTCACACGGCTGGGCAGGCCGCAGGCGGACAGGCCATGTATGGCCGTCAGGCGGCGGGACACGCTGCGGATGCTCAGGCCAGAGCTGCTCAGACCGCACGCGGTCAGACCGATCCCAGCGGACCTTGGGGGAGTGTGCCCGGCCGGCCCGGGCTGGGGTGGACGGTGCCGGGATTGTTGCTGGCCACCGGCCAACTCCTGTCCCAGGACGACATCAACCGGCTGGCACGCACCTCCTCGCTGGTCCGGATGGTGATGGACGCCGATGGACAGGTCCTGGACATGGGCCGTGCGGTACGGCTGGCCACCGGAGCCCAGAGAAGAGCGGTCTACGCCCGCTACGCCACCTGCTGGATCGACGGCTGCCCCCTCCCCGCGACCCTGTGCCAGATCGACCACGCCGACAACTGGGTCGACGGCGGCATGACCGACCTGCGCCTGCTCGGACCGGCCTGCCAGTTCCACGACCGCGACCGCTACCGCCACCCCGACCGCTACCAACGCCGCCGCGAAGGCAAAGACCGCTGGGCCTACACCTACACCGGCCGGCGCTACACCACCCGTAGATCGCCTTCCTCGCGTGCGAGCAGATCACGCGACACTCAAGACAGCGCATCAGCGGGTGGGAGGGGGCCGAACGCACCATGACCGGACCGTCGGGCAACGACGCTTCAGGCAGCCCTGACGACTCGTCGACTATCGTGAAGCGCCATGCAGCAGATGCGCCGGGTGGCCGTCGTGGGCTGCGGCGGCAGCGGCAAGTCATACGTCGCACGCGAACTGGGCCGGCTGCTCGGCGCACCGGTGACTCACCTGGACGGCATCTTCTTCGACGACGAGTGGAATTCGCTGCCTCCCGGGAAATTCGAAGCGGCCCAGCGCGAAGTCGTGGCCGCACGGAGCTGGGTGGTCGACGGGAACTACAACTCCACACTCCGGGTACGGCTGGATGCCTGCGACACCGTGGTCTTCATGGATGTGCCGACCTGGGCGGCCCTGTGGGGGATCGTCTCCCGGCAGTTCCGGCATGGCGCCGGCCAGCACTCCGCGGGGGTCTACAACCGCATCAACGTGGCCGTGCTGCGCTACGTGGCGACCTACCGGCGCCGGATGCGCCCACAGGTCCTCACCAAGATCCACGAGCATGGTGGACACGCCACGGTGATTCGCTTGACCAGCCGCCGCCGCACCCGGCGCTGGCTGGAGCAGGTCGCCGCTCAGCGCACCTGACCCGGCGGCCCGGCCTTCACACCGGCGCGCGACCGCCCCCGTCGGGCCCATGCCGACGAGGGCGGTCGCACGTCACCCGTAACTGGGTCCGCCTGCCAGTGATCTAGCGACTCGCGAACTCGGACAGCACGGCGGCGAGCTGGTCGACGGCCCAGCCGAGGTCCTCTTCCGTGACGACGATGGGTGGGGCGAGCCGGATCGTGGAGCCATGGGTGTCCTTGGCGAGCACGCCCCGGCGCATGAGCGCCTCGCTGACCTCGCGGCCGGTGGCGAGAGAGGGGTCGATGTCGACACCCGCCCACAGCCCGCGACCGCGCACGGCCAGCACGGGTGTGCGTCCGTCCGCATCCGGGGCGATCAGCTCACGCAGCCGCGTGTGGAGGAACGCACCGAGATCACGTGCCCTGGTCTGGTACACCCCGGTGTTCAACAGCGTGATGACGGCGTTGCCGACCGCGCATGCCAGGGGGTTGCCGCCGAACGTCGAGCCGTGCTGACCCGGCTTGAGCACTCCCAGGATGTCGGCGTTCGCCGCGACCGCGGAGACGGGGACGACGCCGCCCCCCAGCGCCTTCCCGAGGACGTACATGTCCGGGACGACCCCTTCGTGGTCGCAGGCGAAGGTGTCGCCTGTACGGCCGAGGCCCGACTGGATCTCGTCGGCGATGAACAGGACGTCGTTCTCCGAGCAGATCTCGCGGACCGCCGTCAGGTAGCCGTCCGGCGGCACGAGCACGCCTGCCTCACCCTGGATGGGCTCGATGAGGACGGCCACCGTGTTCTCGTCGACGGCCTCCCTGATCGCTTCGGCCGAGCCGTACTTCACGATCCGGAAGCCGGGCGTGAAGGGGCCGAAACCGCCCCGCGCGTCCGGGTCGGTGGAGAAGCCGACGATCGTCGTCGTACGGCCGTGGAAGTTGTCCTCCATGACGATGATGTTCGCCTGGTCGGCGGGTACGCCCTTGACCTCGTAGCCCCACTTGCGGGCGACCTTGATCGCGGTCTCCACGGCCTCGGCGCCGGTGTTCATGGGCAGGACCATGTCCTTGCCGCACAGGTCGGCGAGGCCGGAGACGAACGTCGCGAACTGGTCGTGCAGGAAGGCCCGGCTGGTGAGCGTCAGCCGGTCGAGCTGCTCACGGGCGGCGGCGATGATCGCCGGGTTGCCGTGGCCGAAGTTCAGCGACGAGTAGCCGGCGAGGCAGTCGAGATAACGCTTCCCGTCCACGTCGGTCACCCAGGCGCCCTCCGCCGACCGGATGACGACGGGCAGCGGGTGGTAGTTGTGCGCACTGCGGCTCTCGCCGAGCCGGATGAGGTCCTCGGTGCTCAGGGGCACATTCGACGGCACGTTCGACGGCGCATTCGTCGGGGCGTTCATCGGCGGATCTCCAGGGTGCAGCACTTCGGGCCGCCGCCGGCCTTGCGCAGCTCGCTCAGGTCGACGGGGACGACTTCGTAACCCCGGGTCTCGAGTTCCAGCGACAGCTCCTTGGCCTCTGCGTTCACGACGATGTGCCGTCCGTCGCTGACCGCGTTGAGACCGAGGACCTCCGCGTCGGCGGCCGTGGCGATGACGGCGTCGGGGAACAATCGCTGGAGCACCTTCTGGCTGCCCGAGGAGAACGCCTCGGGGTAGTAGGCCACGTTGTGTCCGTCGAGGGGGAACAGCGCCGTGTCGAGGTGGTAGAACCGCGGGTCGACCAGCCGGAGCGTGACCACCGGGCGGCCGAGGAACTCTTGGGCCTCCATGTGCGCGGCCACGTCGGTGCGGAAGCCGGTCCCCGCCAAGATCATCTCGTCGAGCGTCAGATAGTCGCCCTCACCCTCGTTGGTGAACGACGCTTCCATCGTCTCGTAGCCGCGGTCCGCGAACCACCGCAGGTAGGCGGGACCTTCCGCCGCCCGCTCCGGGTGGGTGAACCGGGCGCCGTAGACGCGTCCGTCGACGACCAGGGCCCCGTTGGCGGCGAACACCATGTCGGGCAGGCCCGCGATCGGGTCGATCAGGCTGACCGTGTGCCCCAGGCTCTCGTAGGCCTCCCGGAGGCCCTCCCACTGCCGGACGGCGGTCGCGGTGTCGGCCCCCGCCAGGGGGTCCATCCACGGGTTGATGGCGTACGAGACGGCGAAGAACTCGGGTCGGCACATCAGGTAGTGCCGTGCCGTACCGGCTCGTTCACTACGCGTCGTCACGGCCAAAGGTGTGGTCATTCAGGACTCCATGCGGAAAACCGGTCAGCGGTCCCCTTAGCGTAAGAACGCCGAAAGACCAGGCCAATCGGTGCGCGTTGCGCCTTGGCGTGGATTGGTTGCGTCCTTCAGCCTGTTTGCGGTGATCCGTTAACCAGCCGGGAAAGCACGATGGCGCTCTTGGTCCGCACGACGAACGGCTCGGCGGCCAGGCGCTCGATGATGCGTTCCACGTCCCGCACATCGGTCGCGCGGATGTGCAGAAGGGCGTCGGCCTCGCCGGTCACGGTGCAGGCCGAGATGACCTCCGGATGCACGGCGACAGCGGCCCCGATCTCGGCGGGAGAGGTCTTCCCCCGGCAGAACAGTTCGACGTAGGCCTCGGTCGTCCAGCCGAGGGCCGACGGCTCGATCCTCGCGCTGAATCCCGTGATCGCGCCGGTGGCGACGAGCCGGTCGACCCGCCGCTTGACCGCCGGAGCGGACAACCCAACTTGAGCGCCTATTTCGGCATATGTAGAACGGGCATCCTCGACCAGGGCCCGGATGATGGTGCGATCCAGCTCGTCCAACTTCACGTGGACCTGTATACCGGGCGCCGAGCCCGGCACGGCGCCCGCGTGGGTCCCCGATTCCCGTGTCCTGATTTCTACGTCCTGTCCCGTGCTCGCGGCCGTGGGGTACGGCTCAGGTCTGGACCCGGTCGGTGACGACCGGGGTGCCGGTATCGGCCTGTCGCCGGGCGTAGTCGCCCACGCCGTACTCCAGTTGGTCGAAGGCCAGTGTGGCGTCCAGCCGGATGCCCTCCACGACCCGGTCCATGTCCTCGCCGGCCATCCGCCGGATCGTGAAACGCCTGGTCAGGGTACGGAGGACGGAATTCATCTGGGCCGCCACCAGCCACGGAGTGAGGTCGTCCGGGTCGGCGTCCACCGCGTCGGCGAGCGCCCGGGCGAACTGCTCCTCCCGGTTGTAGTCCAGCACGGTGAGGCGCGCGGACAGGGACTGGCTCTCCCGGACCCGCCGCGCGAACAGGTCGCTGCCCTCGTGGATCCCGTATCGCCAGTCGCCGGTGTCGAGCGCGTCGAAGAAGTCACGCCGTACGGCCTGGACCGCCGACTCTCCGGGGCGCCGCTCCTCGATGACCCGTCTCGGCAGGCTCTCGACCTCGTCGCTGCGGTCGAGGAACAGGTCCTCCTTCGTCTGGAAGTAGTTGAAGACGGTGTTCACGGACACGTCCGCGGCCCTGGCCACCTCGGCGACCGTGACGTTGTCGAACCCGCGCTGCAGGAACAGGCCCATGGCGATGTCGGCGATCCGCTGGCGGGTCTCCCGCTTCTTCCGCTCTCGCAGTCCCTCTTCCATGAGGCGGATTCTAGTAGACGACGCAATTTTTAAGTGACTCCAAAATTGATGTTACTCTAAGAAACATGATTCAAGTCAGAGGGCTCACCAGATCCTTCGATTCCGTCGAAGCGGTCCGGGGCGTCGACATCGACGTCGCCAAGGGGGAGATCGTCGGCTTTGTCGGCCCCAACGGCGCCGGCAAGACAACGACACTTCGCATGCTCACCACGCTGTTGCGCCCCACGTCGGGCACCGCCACCGTCGCGGGCCACGACCTGTTCGCCGACCCCGCGGGGGTCCGGCGGCGGATCGGCTACGTCGCCCAGGGCGGCACCGTCGGCCCGTTCTCCGAGGTGGGAGAGGAACTCGTGCTCCAGGCCCGCCTGTACGGCCTGATCCGGGCGGACGCCCGCGACCGGGTGACCCGGCTCCTGGCCGAACTCGACCTGACGGGCGTGGACAAGCGGCTCGCCGGATCGCTCTCGGGTGGTCAGAAGCGCCGGGTGGACATCGCCATGGGGCTGCTTCACCGGCCCGAGTTGCTCTTCCTCGACGAGCCGACCACCGGGCTCGATCCGCAGAGCCGTACGAACCTGTGGGGCCATGTCCGCCGGTTGCGCGAGGAGGCCGGGATGACGGTCTTCCTGACGACGCACTACCTGGAGGAGGCCGACGCCCTGTGCGATCGGATCCTCATCATCGATCAGGGGCGGATCGTGGCGTCGGGCACACCGGCCGAGCTCAAGGCCGCCCACCACGCGGGCACGCTCGACGAGGTCTTCCTCTCGGTCACCGGTCACGAGCTTCGCGAGGGGGCCGCGGCGTGACCGCTCTCGCCGCCCTGACGGGCTATTACCTGCGTGCGAGCTTCAAGAGCAAGTTCGCCGTCGTCTTCGGCGCGGTTCAGCCGGTGTTCTATCTCGTGATCTTCGGCCCGCTGTTCTCCCGCAGCGGCGTCGGCTCCTGGGACACGCTCGTGCCCGGTCTGCTCATCCAGCTCGGCCTGATGAGTTCGGGGCTGGTCGGCTTCGGCATCGTCTTCGACCAGCGGTTCGGGGTCCTCGAACGTCTGCGGGTCACACCGGCCCGCCGATCGACGCTGCTGTTCGGGCGGGTGCTCAAGGACAGCCTCGTCCTGCTGATCCAAGCCATGGTGATCATCGCGCTCGGCTACGCGCTCGGGCTGCACGCGCGGCTCACGGGTGTGCTGCTCGGCCTGTTGCTGCTCACGGTGCTCTCCGTCGGGATGGCCGCGCTGTCGTACGCGGCCGCGCTGACGATCAGGCAGGAGCTCTTCGCCCCGCTCATGTCGACGCTGGTGATCCCGCTGATGTTGCTCTCCGGCGCGCTGCTTCCCATGTCCCTCGCCCCGGCGTGGCTCGACGTGGTGTCCAGGTTCACTCCCTTCCGTTACGCCGTCGAGGCGCTCCGCGCGTTGTTCGCCGGCTCGTACGCGTCACCCACGGTGCTGTGGGGAGTCCTGGTGACGCTGGTGTTCGTCGGCGTGGGGTTCACGATCGGCACGAAGGTGTTCCAAAGGGAAAACACCTGATCAAAGGCTGGAACGGTTCAGGCAATTCGTGGCCGCGCACCTGGGGGTTCCGGAGTCGGGAAGGACTGCGGCGGTCACAATGGGTTGCGTGGCGGACGTCAATTTCACCCTCGTCCAGCTGCGTTACTTCGTAACGGCGGCCGAGCTCGGCAGCATGACCGCTGCCAGCAGGGAGCTGATGGTGGCGCAGTCGGCGATCTCCGCCGCCATCGCCCAGGTCGAGCGCGAGCTCGGCGTGCAGCTCCTGATCCGCCATCACGCCAGAGGGTTGTCGCTGACCCGCTCCGGCGAGCGGTTCCTCGTAGAGGCGCGTGAGTTCCTCTCCCACGCGGCGGCGCTCGCCGCGTCCGCCCGAGGGCTGGCGGGCTCGCTCACGGGCGAGCTCGCCATCGGGTGCGTCACGACCCTCGCTCCCTTCTACCTGTCACGGCTGTTGCGGGAGTTCTCCGCGCGCCATCCGGGGGTGCGGGTCACCGTGGCCGAGGGGGAGGTCTCCGCGATGGAGAGCGCCCTGCTCGACGGCCGGTGCGAGGTGGCCCTCGTCTACGCGATCGATCTCGCTCTGGACCTCGATGTCCAGCCGCTGACCCAGGCCAGGCCGTACGTGCTGCTGGCGCCGGGCCATCCGCTCGCCGGAGCCGAGGCGGTGTCGCTCGCCGACCTGGCGGCCGAGCCCATGATCCTGCTCGATCTGCCGCGCAGCCGCGACTACTTCCGCGCGCTGTACACCGCCGAGCCGCGGGTTCGGTTCCGCACCTCGAGCTATGAGACGGCGCGTTCGCTGGTGGCGGGCGGGCACGGCTACTCGATACTCAACCAGCGGGCCTTGACCGACCAGACCTACGAGGGGGGACACGTCGTCAGCGTGCCGATCAGCGATGACGTGCCGCCGCTCGACGTCGTGCTGGCGTCCGTGCGCGGAGTCCGGCCGACCGCCAGGGCGAGCGCCTTCACCGAAACCTGTCAGGCGTTCTTCACCGCCCTCGCTGACACCTGATGCAGGTCGGCTGGAGGGGTTTCGGGCGGCTCAGGGGAAAATCGCCGACTGGCAACATTTGCACGTGCACGCGTGCTTGCACACGCAAGGTACAGGGCAAGATACAGCGCGACAGGGTTAATCACATCATGTAGTAGGTGACGACCTGAGGGATTGGCGATGACCGCAGATCTGGCAGGCCCTGGAGCCGCGGCGGCGCCTCCATGGTTGACCTCGATGTTCGAACGGGACGACGTCGCCGACCTGCCCGTCCCGCCTCCGGTTCCGCTGTCGGCCACGTGCACCCTCCAGGGGAGGGTGACCTCGGCGGCCGCCGCCCGTGACTTCACCGCGGTGACGTTGGACGAGTGGGGATTTCCCTGCCTCATCGACGACGCACAACTCGTGGTGTCCGAACTGGTCACCAACGCCCTCAGGCACGCCCGCGCCGATGTGGCGGCCGGGCCGCCCATCCAGCTCCGGCTGGTGAACCACCGGTTTCATATCGGCTGTGCCGTCCGCGATTCGAGTGAGCGCGTCCCGGCTCCGGCCGCGGGCGGCGACCTGTCCGAGACCGGGCGGGGCCTCCACCTGGTCGAAGCGCTGACCGCCACCTGGGGATGGATCCTCATCGGAGACGGAAACAGCGGCGGAGGCGGCGGAGGCAAGGTCGTCTGGGCCCTGTTCGAGGCTCGCGCCTCCTGAGCGATCAACCCCGTCATGAGACCGGTGCCGGGATGGCGCGTGGCCACCCCGGCAGAAGTCCTCAGGCCTGGTTCGAGGCCTTCGCGGTCGCCTGGTCGTACAGGGCGTTGACGGCCGTGTTGAAACGGGTCATCGCGTCCGGCTGGTCGGGGCCGAGCAGGTAGGTCTTCAGTTTGCGCCGCGCCCCCGCCATCGTGTCCTCGGGCCGCTCCAGCTCGGCGATGATCTCAGGCAGCTCGCGCAGGGCGGGCCCCAGGAGGTACGCGGCGTCCGCGCTGGGATAGCGCTCCTTGAACTCCTCCTCCGGACGCCCGGCGACGTTCGTCACGACGTACGGCTTGCCGCTGGCGAGGAAGTCGGCCACCACGCTGGAGATGTCGCTGATCAGCAGATCGGCCTCGTTGAAGCACTCATAGAGGTGCGGTTCCGGGCCCGTGACGCTCTTGTGCTTCCCCCCGGCAGAGGCGAGCATCGACATGATCTTCTTGTGGCCCGTCGCGGCGGCGGGGTCGCGGTGCCCGGTCAACGGGTGGGGTTTGTAGATCACCCGGACGCCGGACTTCAGCAGTGCCTTCACGATCTTGGGGCCCATCGTGATGATCGAGGTGTGGAACAGGTCGTCCTGCCAGCCCTCCCAGGTGGGGGCGTACAGGACGGTCTGCTGCTGCCCGCCGGGACGGGTGGTGGAGATCCCGGCCAACTGCGGACGGCCGACCTCGTCGACGTCCTCGTCGCGCACGCCGACCTGCGCCTTGATGTAGCGGTCGCGGCCGGCCTGTCCGGCCACCCAGACCTTGTCGTAGACCTTGGTGAAGGGGTTGAACGAGGCTTCCTTGTCGCTGTCGCCGTGCCCGATGAACACGCTGAGGTGGCCGGGGAGTCGCAACATGTGGATGTTCTTGCCGACGTTGGAGGCGAACAGCGTCACGCGGACGGAGTCGAGGCCGCGGAAGTTCATCAGGTCGGTACCGGAGGGGATGCAGATCACCGGCAGCGTCGTCGGGCCGAGCTTGTCGACCATGCCGCGCTCACGCAGGACGACGATGGCCCGGCGGTCGATGCGCGCCAGCGTGTTCAGCCACATCGAGGCCTGGTACGCGGAGTCGAGCGACCCGGAGAAGTAGAGGGCCACCTCCGGGTCGTAGGCGCGGACCTGCTCGTCCACATGCGCGATCACCTGGTCCCGGTCGCGGAGCGCCGCGGCCCGCCTGAAATGGGGGAGCAGAGCCACGACGGCCCCGGCGCAGACGGCGAGCGCGAGTGCCGCGCCGGCGACGCCGAGCCAGGGGACGCCGGCCGCGACGCCGACGGCCGCGCCGCCCACCGGCAGGATGTCGAGGTAGAGCAGTCGCGCACCCCTGTAGCTGACGAGCGCTGCGGGAGGCGGCGGCGGGATCCGCAGGGCCGTCAGGTCGACGTTGCGGGTCACCACCGGCAGCACGTTGATCCAGCGGTTGAGGTGGAACGCGAGCGTGGTCTGCACCGAACGCGCCCCGTGCAGGAGGAACACCCCGGCCGCGAGCGCGATGAACCACGAGGAGTCGGCCCCCAGGACCCGCACCGCCAGCAGGAGCGTCGCGGTCTCCCGGATCACGAAGCGGAGGGTGGTCCCCAGGTGCACCTTGCTGAGGATGTCGTTGAGCGCCGGCGCCACTCGCGGAGTCTGGTTGTCCGCGGCGTAGGAGACGAGCGCGACGACGACGAACGCCCAGGGCAGCGGCCACAGCGCGGTGACCATCAGCAACGGGTAGGAGAGGAATAACGCGGCGATGGTTGCGCGGCCGCGCCACGATCTTGCTTGCATTAAGGCCCTTATCTGCGGATCCGGACGTCGATTACCTGGCCTGTGAGATCGGAGACCAGCACGTCAAGGGATGTCTCGGCGACGGCCTGTGACGTCAGCAGGGAGCCCTCCGGCTCCTCGCCGAACGCGCGCAGGCGCATGGGGGTGCTGGTCCGCTCGGGATTGATGCAGTTGACGCGCACCCCGAACTCGGTCCACTCGTCCGCCAGGGCCTGGGTCAGGTTGACCACGGCGGCCTTGGCCGAGGAGTACAGGCTGTAGGTCGCCCGGCCTCGTGTGTAGGAGGAGGAGGTGTAGAGCAGCAGTTGTCCGCGGCTCACGCTGAGATAGCGGATGGCGGCGCGCGCCACGTTGATCGGACCGAGGTAGTTGATGTTCATCGCCTCGGCCACCGTCGCGTCGTCGAGTTCGGCGAGGCGGCCGGTGTGCAGCACGCCCGCCGTGTTCACGACGTAGTCGATCGGCTCGCCCACCTTCTCGAACGCCGCCTCGACCGAGGAGAAGTCCTCGACGCGGACGCCGTTCAGCGTGCGTGAGAAGCAGTGGACGTTCGCCCCGTGATCCCGGGCGAGCGCGGCGACGTCGGCGCCGATGCCGGAGCTGCCCCCGAACACCACCACCGTCTTGCCGTCGAGCCCGGCGCGCAGCGCCTCCGGCGAAGCGGCCGGAGCTCCGGCGCTGCCCAGCTGGAAGAGCTTGTCGGCCAGGTAGACGTCGAGCGGGTGCGTCACCTTCATGTTGTGCTCGCTGCCGGGCACGATGGCGATCGGCACGTCCGGCAGGTAACGCAACATCACCCCGCAGTCGTCCGTCGGCGGGTGGAGCAGGAACTCGGGGTCGGCGAAGGCCCGCTGGTACGCCTCGCGGATCGCCGACAGCCGGAAGCACTGCGGCGTCTGGCCGCGCCGCAGGAGCGCCCGATCCGGGATTTCGCGGATGATCTCGCCGTCCGGCGTCGGTTCCGCCACCACCACCGTGTCGGCGCTCGGGATCGCGACGTCCACGCCGGAGTAGGTCTCCAGCGCGCGGACGCACTCGGTGACGATCCGCTGCTCGAGCAACGGACGCACGGCGTCGTGCAGCAGGATGTTGCACTCGCGCTCGCCGAGCTCCTGCAGGGCCCGCCAGGTCGATTCCGTACGGCTGGCGCCGCCCTCGATGACCTTGCCGCCCTTGCCGAGGCGGGCGACCATCTTCTCGGCCTCGGCGGTGTGGCCCGGAGCCATGACGACGAGGATCTCGTCGATCTCGGGCGCGCCGTCGAACAGGGCGAGCGTGTGCTCCAGGATCGGCTTCCCGGCGATCTTCAGCAGCTGTTTGGGCGTGCGCAGGCCGACGCGCTGCCCGATGCCTCCCGCGAGTACCACTCCTACGACGGGCAAGCGCTCTTCCACAGTCATCTCTCCTCTTCGGACTCGGTGCGGCCCCTTCAGTTGCGGTCGGCTCGGCCGGTGAGCTCCTCCGCCGCTTCCTCAGGGGACTGCTCGAGGTCCTGCTCCGCCCTGGCCTGTGCGGAGGCCTTGTCGAGGCGCACCCAGCTGAGCACGCTCTCGACCGAGAACAGCACGAGGAGGTACGCGGTCAAGATCGCGGCCACGACGGTGAGCTGCCCGATGGCCGCGCCCACGCCCAGGATGAGGAGGCGGACCTCCCAGCCGAGCCCCGCCATGAAGAGCCACGCCGGGGGCCAGATGCCCTGCCGGGTCCGGTAGACGGTGTCGTAGGTGTGGTAGCCGACGATGTAGATGAGCACGAAGAGCAGCCACTTGGGGGTGTCCTCGGCCAGCCCGAGAAGGATGATCGTGACGAACTCCGCCGCGCGGAGCAGCGGTGGGGCCAGCCAGTCGAACCGGCCCAGGTGGTCGCGCGAACCGGTCGTCACGACCAGGACGACGAGCACCAGCACGGGGGCGAGCAGGATCGGGCCGTCGCTCAGCGTCCCCGTGACCGCCGGCGCCACGATGGCGAGCAACGCCACGAGGAGCGACGGGATGGGAGGCAGACCACGCCCGACCCGTCCCTTGAGCACGCTGACGAGGGGGCCGTCGTCGCGATAGGCGAGCAGCCGCTCGGTCTGCACGCGGCGCTGCTCCTCCTCGGGATCGGCGGCGATGGCGGGAACATGCGGCTGGGTGATCATGCGAGTGACCTCAGGAGACGTCCGGTGAGGGTGTAGATGGCCGCCACGCCGCCCCAGATGAGCAAGGTGAGGAAGGTGACGCGGGGGTCGAACAGGGCGGCGGTGATCGCGATGGCGGCGAAGCGCTCGCCGATGGGGAACACGATCATCTTTCTGGCCCAGTGCACGGACCTGAACCGGCCGGCGTCGGTCCAGAGCTTGAGCAGGCCGCCGACGCCGCCGCGCTTGACGGCGCTGCGCCGTTCCAGCTCCTCGCGCAGCTTGACGTCGTCGGCGACCTTCAGCTCGAGGGTGGGCAGCGGCGCCGGAGGCTTGCGCCGGTTCGCCGCGCCGAAGGAGAAGTCGAGCAGGTGCCGTCCGGACTGCAGGGCGAGCGCGACCAGCGCCAGCGTCCACACGCCCTCGCCGTCGCCGAACCTGCCCGACACGGTGGCTCCGGCCGCCAGGCCGACGAAGACGGCGTATTCCTTGAACCGGTCGAAGGTGGCGTCCAGCCAGGCGCCGAGGACGCCGAACTTCCGGGCGTATCTGGCGACCTGGCCGTCGACGCAGTCGAAGACGAACGCGAAGTAGATCAGCACCGCGCCGGCGACCGCGCCCCATCGGGTGCCGGTGGCGAAGGCGCCCGCCGACAACAACCCCAGGGCGATCGAGATCAGGGTGACCTGGTTGGGCGTCATCCCCCTGCGGGCCGCCCACCGGGCGATGAACCGCGAGTAGGTGCTGACGAAGAACGTGGTGAAGAAGCCGTCGGCGCCCTTCACCGCGTTGTCGAGGCGGACCCGGTCCTCGTCGTAGCCGGCCATGGCCACCTGGGCCTCGTCGGCCTCCCGCTGGTCGCGGACACGGGCGTAGAACTCGCCGGCCCGCTCGTAGAGGCCGACGGAGACGCCCCTGCGGACCAGGCCGAGCACGAGCAGTTCGGTGACGTCGTCCTCGGGCCCGAACAGGTGGGCCAGGTCGGCGAGCTCGCGGGCGGTCTCGGCGAGGAGGGCGGTGTGCCGCAGGTGCAGGTGCAGCGGGCCGAGGAGCGCGGCGTTCGGCCGGGTGACGGCGTGGTAGGCCGTGCCGACGGAGATGACCCGGCCGAGGCCGACGCGTGTGCGCATCGGCAGGCCCTCCAGGACCTCGCCGCCGATCTCGGGGCGGGCCTCGCCGGGGGAGGGCTCCTCCGCGGCGCTCTCGGGATCCAGGACGATCAGGGCGATGGCGGCGCGCTTGGCCTTGGTCAGCTGGTAGATCAGCTCGTCGTGGGCCATGGAGTCGGCCGGCATGATCAGCATGTTCTCCGTGGCGCCCTCGGCCACGTCGGCCAGTGCGCGCAGATCCCCTGCCAGATCCCGGCTTTCCACGACCTGCCCCGCGTGCGCCCGGTATGCCGGGGCGTCGCCGGGTCTGGCGATCGTCGTCGGCTGCGGGTCCAGCGCGGTGAGCTGTTCCAGGAGCCTGCCGTACACCGTGGGCGCTCCGGGCTGGGACGCCAGCGAGATGTCCGTGGCGGGGACACGCTGGCCGCCTGGCAGGGGAGAACCGATCGGGCCGGGCGGCGAGCCCAGCAGGACCACGCGGGTCATGGCACCCTTTCACATGGCGGGGGGATCAGGCCGTGGGCGGCTTGTCCGGCGCGGGGGAGTTCCGCCGGAGGTCAAAGCTTAGTGACCTTTCGGTGAAGCCGTCGCGTCCCAGGTTTACCGTATGTACACCTGATGTCCAGCTTGACAAGGCTATTCACCCGGTTGTCGTCGCCGGATCCTTACCGAAATTTCACCATTTCTGGTCTCTGGGATGGCCTTACCGGACGGTGAACGCCCGGATACGCCCTGGCTCTCCTACCATTGCGGGGTGAGCCTCTATCGGGATGAAGGCGTCGTGCTGCGGACCCAGAAGCTGGGTGAGGCCGACCGCATCATCACGATCCTCACCAAACGGACAGGCAAGGTCCGGGGCGTGGCCAAGGGCGTGCGCAAGACGATGTCCCGGTTCGGCGCCAGGCTTGAGCCGTTCTCCCACATCGACCTGCAACTGCACACCGGCAGGTCGCTCGATGTGATCACCCAGGTCGAGACCCTCCGCCCGTACGGCGAGGCGCTGGTCTCCGACTATCCCCGCTACACCGCCGGCACGGCGATGCTCGAGACGGCCGACCGGCTGACCGTGGGGGAGAAGGAGCCGGCGCTGCGCCAGTTCCTGCTGCTCGTGGGAGGGCTGCGCACGCTCGTCGAGGGCGGGCACGAGGCACGCCTGGTGCTCGACGCCTACTTCCTCCGCTCGCTCGCGGTCGCCGGGTACGCCCCCGCGCTGTCGGAGTGCGCCCGGTGCGGGGCGGAGGCCGTCCGCGCCTTCGCGATCGCGGCGGGCGGGGTGGTGTGCGGCGCGTGCCGCCCCGCGGGAGCGGCCGTGCCGTCGGCCGAGACGATCGCACTGATGATCGCGCTGCTGCGCGGCGACTGGCAGGCGGCGGACGCCTCCGAGTCCCGTAACCGCACCGAGTGCAGCGGCCTGGTCGCCGCCTACCTCCAGTGGCACCTGGAGCACGGGATCCGGTCGCTCCGCCACGTGGAGAGAGACCAGGCGGACAGGGCGCGGATCGACGCGGAGCGAGGCACGCGAGAAGTGTGGGAATCAGCACAGAATCCGCACATCTCGCGCGCATGAGGAGCGTCTGACACCCAATACGCTCGTGACATGGCCCGTCCTCCTGCCCAGCACCCGTCAGGTGCCACTCCGCCTCCCATCCCACGTGATCTCGTGCCGCGCCATGTCGCGATCGTCATGGACGGCAACGGCCGATGGGCCAAGTCACGGGGGTTGCCGAGGACAGAGGGCCACAAGATGGGCGAGGCGTCGCTGTTCGACGTCATCGAGGGCGCGATCGAACTGGGCGTCCCCTACCTGTCGACATACGCCTTCTCCACGGAGAACTGGAAGCGCTCGCCCGACGAGGTCCGCTTCCTCATGGGCTTCAACCGCGACGTGATCCGCCGCCGGCGCGACCAGCTGAACGAGATGGGGGTCCGGGTCCGGTGGGCCGGGCGTCCGGGGCGTCTCTGGAAGAGCGTGATCAAGGAGCTCGAGGACGCCGAGCGGATGACCGTGGGCAACTCCACGCTGACCCTGCAGTTCTGCGTCAACTACGGCGGCCGGGCCGAGATCGTCGACGCGGCCGTGAAGCTCGCGCAGGACATCGCCGCGGGCAGGGTCAACCCCGCCAAGGTGTCGGAGAAGACCTTCGCCCGCTACCTCGACGAGCCCGAGATCCCCGAGGTCGACCTCTTCCTGCGGTCGTCGGGAGAGCAGCGCACCTCGAACTTCATGTTGTGGCAGTCCGCCTATGCCGAAATGGTCTTCCTCAACCAGTTGTGGCCCGACTTCGACCGCCGGGACCTGTGGCAGGCGTGCGAGATCTACGCCAAGCGCGACAGAAGGTACGGCGGGGCCGTACCGAACGCGGTCTGAGGAGCGGTCTGAGGAGCGCTCTGGGTCAGGCCCGCCTGCGCGCCCGGTAGGCGGCGACGTGGATGCGGTTGCCGCAGGTCCGGCTGTCGCAGTAGACCCGGGACCGGTTGCGCGACTCGTCGACGAACACATGGGAGCAGTCGGGGGCGGCGCAGGTGCGCAGCCGCTCCCACTCGTCCTCGACCAGCACGTGGGCGAGGGCCACGCCGCAGTCGGCGGCCAGGTGCTCGGCGACCGAGGCGCCGGGCGCGAAGTAGTGGACGTGCAGCGGGAAGCCGTCGTGCTCGGTGAGGCTCGGTGTGATCCTCGTACGGCCGAGCAGCGTGTTGAGCCGGGAGACCGCCGTCGTGCGGTCGGGGGCGGTGAAGACGTTGTGGAAGGCCTGCCGCAGCTCCAGCACCTCGGCGAGGTCCTGCCGGGTCAGGGCCGCCACCCCGCTGACCTGGCGGAGCCGTACGAAGGTCTCCAGGTCCGCGAGGTCGGCCAGCCCGTCGTGCTCACCCGCCTCGGGCGAGGTGTTGATCAGGTCGACCACGGTGGACAGCGAGTACACCATGTCATGGCTGAACGGCACGGCACCTCCTTCTGCGGTCGCGACTGTGCATCGCGATCAATCGCTCATGGCCGCCGTGCACGAGGCGCAGGTGCCGAAGACCTCGACGGTGTGGGTGATCTGAGTGAAGCCGTGCTCTGCCCCGACCACCTCGGCCCAGCGCTCGACGTCGGGCCCCGCGACCTCGACGGTGCGCCCGCAGTGGCGGCAGACGAGATGGTGGTGGTGAGCCTGGCTCTGGCACGCCCGGTAGACGGACTCGCCGTCGTCGTTGCGCAGGACGTCGACGCGCCCGTCGTCACAGAGCGACTGGAGGGCCCGGTACACCGTGGTCAGGCCGATCTTGGCGCCGTCGGCCCGCATCTCGGTGAACACGTCCTGAGCGCTCCGGAACCCCGTGTTGTGGCGGAGGATCTCGTGAACGGCGTCGCGGCTCTTACTCATGAGGGACTCCTGTGTACGGCTTGCACTTCGAATCTACCGACCCTGGAGCCGATCGCGAACCATACATGATCCGCACGTGCCGAAGCCGCACGTACACGCCTGCGCCGGGCTCAGAGGAGGCCGAAGCGGGTGACGGCGAACAGGACGAGGAAGGCCAGCACCGCCACGCGCAGCAGGCGGCCGCGCAACTCCAGCGACGGCCAGGACATGTAGGCGAGCCAGGCCACGAAGGCCAGCACGGGGAGCAGGGCGACGCCGCCGCGCCAGTCGGCCACCGCCAGGCCCACCAGCAGCAGCACCACCAGCACGACAGGCATGACCCAGCGCGGCAGCTGGAACAGGAACACCAGCGGAGTCGCGCTCTTGAGCTCGATCGCGCGCCTGAGGCCGGTCGCCCCCGGCGTGAAGAACTGCTCGCCCGCCGGCAGCGGGCGCTTCACCGGTCGCGCCGGCCCGGTTCCCGGAACGGGCTTGCGCGCCAGGGGATGGCTCGGCACCCTGCGGCCCGGAGCCGGGGTGCCGCGCGTCGGATCGGATTCGCTTCCCACGTGCCCGAGCCTAGCCATTCCCGGCCCGGCTCCGCGCGCCGCCACGTGCGGATGGCATCCTGGGCGGCATGCTCGCCCTGATCCGCTACTCGGTTCCCGATGCCCAGACCGAGGAGTTCGCCGCGCACGCCCGCGAGATCCTCGACGTGCTGGCGGCCCAGCCCGGTTACGTGCGCGGGCAGGTCGGCAGGTCCGTCGACGAGCCCGTGTTGTGGGCGCTGGTCACCGAGTGGGAGGGCGCCGGCTTCTACCGCAGGGCGCTGTCGGCCGCCCGCATGGCCATGTACCCGCTCATGATCCTCATGATCAACGAGCCGAGCGCCTTCGAGATCGTGGACGGGCGGCCTGGTGTTTCCGACCGTAGTCGTGAAGGGACTGTGGGCAACGCCTGAGCGAGCCGCCGGGGGATTCCCCTAAGCTTGATGACGGATCAGGGCAGGTGCCGGAGTCTCCGGCCGCCTCCGGCGTGGGATCCCGCCGGAGCGCCCGATCCACCCGAACCCGATCTCAGGGCCGACACCCAGCCGGATGGAGCTCCACTGATGGCACGTCGCACCGACGTCTTGGAAACGATCGTCAGCCTCGCCAAACGGCGTGGGCTGGTCTTCCCGTCGAGCGAGATCTACGGGGGTCTGAAGGCGTCGTGGGACTACGGTCCCCTGGGTGTCGAGCTCAAGAACAACGTCAAGCGCGAGTGGTGGAAGTCCGTCGTGCAGGGCCGCGACGACGTCGTCGGCCTCGACTCCTCGGTGATCCTCGCCCGCGAGGTCTGGGAGGCCAGCGGCCACGTCAAGGAGTTCACCGACCCGCTGACGGAGTGCCAGTCCTGCCACAAGCGGTACCGCGCCGACCATCTGATCGAGGCGTACGCCGAGAAGCACGGCGGCAAGGAGCCGGAGAACGGCCTGGCCGACATCACCTGCGCGAACTGCGGCACCAAGGGCGCGTTCACCGATCCCCGCCAGTTCAGCGGCCTGCTGAAGACCTACCTGGGCCCGGTCGAGGACGAGTCCGGCCTGGCCTACCTCCGCCCGGAGACCGCGCAGGGCATCTTCATCAACTACCTCAACGTGCAGCAGTCGGCGCGCAAGAAGATCCCGTTCGGCATCGGCCAGATCGGCAAGTCGTTCCGCAACGAGATCACGCCGGGCAACTTCATCTTCCGCACCCGCGAGTTCGAGCAGATGGAGATGGAGTTCTTCGTCAAGCCGGGCACCGACGAGGAGTGGCACCAGTACTGGATCGACGAGCGCCTGCGGTGGTACGTCGACCTGGGCATCAGCAAGGACAACCTGCGCCTCTTCGAGCACACCAAGCTCGCGCACTACTCCAAGCGGACCGTCGACATCGAGTACCGGTTCAACTTCACCGGCACCGAGTGGGGCGAGCTCGAGGGCATCGCCAACCGCACCGACTTCGACCTCACCACGCACGCCGGGGCCTCCGGGACGGAGTTGTCCTTCTTCGACCAGGAGTCCGGCGACCGTTACGTGCCGTACGTCATCGAGCCCGCGGCCGGTGTGGACCGGGCCACGCTGACGTTCCTCCTCGACGCCTACACCGTCGACGAGGCGCCGAACGCGAAGGGCGTCATGGAGCAGCGCACGGTCATGCGCCTCGACCACCGGCTCGCGCCGGTCAAGGTGGCCGTGCTGCCGCTGTCGCGCAACGCGGACCTGTCGCCCATGGCCCGCGACCTGGCCGCGCAGTTGCGCCGCCGGTGGAACGTGGACTTCGACGACGCCGGCGCCATCGGCCGCCGTTACCGCCGCCAGGACGAGATCGGCACGCCGTTCGCGATCACGGTCGACTTCGACACCCTGGAGGACCAGGCCGTGACGATCCGCGAGCGCGACACCATGGCCCAGGAGCGGGTGTCCCTCGACCAGGTGGAGTCCTACCTCCGTCAGCACCTCAACGACTGAGCGGCGACTGAGTTCACAGAGCGCGAAAGGCGCCTTCCCGAATTCGGGGAAGGCGCCTTTCCGCGTTCACGGACCATGTTTTCGGATCACGCAAAGCAGGCCGGGAAAAGTGGATTTGCTTAAAGCGTATGCGCTGAGAGTGAAATGTGCCGACGGCGAAAAGACCGGGCTTCCCCCCGATGTTCGGAGTTACTGTCGCCTGAACGATCTGCTACTACGAGGGAGACCACATGACGGATCAGGGACGCCGGGGCGAGCGCAGGGAGCAACTCGGAGACCGCCTGCTGGGCCAGCGCATCATCATTCTCGGCCAGGAGGTCAACGACGAGATCGCCAACAAGATCTGCTCGGAGCTGCTCCTGCTGACGGCGGAGGATTCACAGCGCGACATCAGCCTCTACATCAATTCTCCGGGCGGCTCGGTGTCGGCGGGGATGGCCATTTACGACGTGATGCAATACGTGCCGAACGACGTCGTCACCGTGGCGATGGGATTCGCCGCGTCGATGGGTCAGTTTCTTCTCTGCGCCGGCACCAAGGGCAAGCGGTACGCCCTGCCGCACGCCCGGATCGTGATGCACCAGCCCCTCGGCGGCATCGGCGGCACGGCGGCCGACATCGCGATCCAGGCGGAGCAGATGCGCTACACCAAGAAGTTGATGGCCGAGCGCATCGCCACCCACACGGGCCAGCCGCTGGAGCGGATCGAGGCGGACTCCGACCGTGACCGCTGGTTCACGGCCGAGGAGGCCAAGGACTACGGATTCGTCGACCACGTCGTGGCCAGCCTCGCCGCCGCTCGCGCGACCTGACCCCGGGTCAGCAGGTGAGGCCGTTGGCGGGGACCTTGCCGTCGTTCAGGTAGGCGTTCACGGCGGTGTCGATGCACGGGCTCTGGCCGTACGCGCCGTGACCCTCGCCGTTCAGGGTGAGCAGCACGGCGGTGCGGAGCTGGTTGGCGAGCCTGGGCGCCCACTGGTACGGCGTGGCCGGGTCGTGGGTGACGCCGACGACGACGATGGGGTTGGACCCCGTGGCGTCGACGTGCTGGTTGGTGTCCTCACCCGGCGTCCGCCAGAGGCTGCACATGCCCGCGCTGGCCGCGGTGGCGGCGAAGATCGGGGTGGGCTTCAGCAGCTGCCGCGCCAGCGCGCCCGCCTGGGCGACGGTCGGGCGATCCGTCGTGTCCGCGCAGAGGATGGCGGGGAGGGACGACTGCAGCGTCGAGTAGGTCCCGTTCGGCTGGCGGCCCCCGTACTGGTCGGCGAGCGCGAGCAGGCCGCTCGGATCGCCCTTCCTCGCGTCGACCAGCGCGTCGGTGAGCAGGGGCCAGGTCAGCCTGCTGTAGAGGGCCTGCGTGATGCCGGTCCTGGCGAGCGTCGCGGTGACCTCGCGGTCCCCGACCTTCACCGGGCGGCTCTCCAGGTCGTCGAGGAGGGAGAGGACCGCGCCGTTGGCCGCGGCCTTGTCCGGGCCGAGCGGGCAGCTCTGAGTGGTCTTCGCGCAGTCGGTCAGGTAGTCCTCATAGGCCAGCTGGAAGCCCAGTGCCTGGGTCTTGGACATCTCGAGCATGCTCACCGAGGGGTCCAGCGCGGAGTCCAGCACCATCCGGCCGACGTTCTTGGGGTAGAGCGTGGCGTACGCGGCGCCGAGATGGGTGCCGTAGGAGAAGCCGAAGTAGTTGAGGTGGGAGTCGCCCAGCGCCGCGCGGAGCGCGTCCATGTCCCGTGCGGCGTTGATCGTGCCGACGTACGGAAGGATCTTGCCCGAGTTCTTGTAGCAGGCGTTGGCGAACTCGACGTCGAGGGCGCGCTCCGTGTCGACGTTCAGGCTGGGTTCCTCGGCGAGGAACTGGTCCATCCGCCGGTCGTCGAGACACCTGACCCCGCTGCTGCGATCCACGCCGCGGGGGTCGAAGCTGACGAGGTCGTAGCGGCGGCCGAGGACGGAGAAGGCGGAGGCCGCGTTGAGCAGCGTGGAGACGCCTGAGCCGCCCGGGCCGCCGAAGTTGAACACGAGCGAGCCGAGTCGTCTGCCGGGCTCGGCCGCCTTGAGCCGGATCAGGGCGATGCCGATCTGCTCGCCGTCGGGCTTCGCGTAGTCGAGCGGCACCTGCATCGTCGCGCACTCGAACCCGGACGACGTGGAGACCTGCTCGCACTGCGTCCATGCCAGAGGGTCCAGGCGGGTGGCGCCGGCCGTGGCGACCTCCCGGGATCCGCAGGCCGCCGCGCCCAGCCCCGCCGCGCCGAAGCTCACGATCCCCGCCAGCGTGGCACGCCACAGCCTTCGCGACACGAGTACCCTCCGTAATCGGTTGTATCGGGAGGGTTGCTCTTTTATACCGTACGGTCCCGCGCGATGTGAGCAGACTCACCGGAAACGGCACTCGCCGAAGAAATGGTCTACACCAATTAACCCGATTGAAACGTGAGGTGAATCACCGGCGATGTCGTGAAATTGGTTTATACCACCGGCGGTACAGCGAAAAAATGATCGACTTTTACGTGACTATGCAGTGGATTAGACCTATGCATGCCCTTCTACCAGGGCATATGCCCTATCACTAGAGGTGTGACGTTTCACCCTGTTATTTGTCGGTAGAGTCCGGGCATCTGCGCGTTGGATTTGAAGTCGCGAAGGAGCTCACGTGCCCAAGTACGTTTACGACTTCACCGAGGGCAACAAGGATCTCAAGGATCTGCTCGGTGGTAAGGGCGCCAATCTGGCGGAAATGACCAATCTCGACCTCCCCGTGCCTCCCGGCTTCACGATCACGACAGAGGCGTGCCGCCACTACCTGGGCCACGGCGGCATGCCGGACGGACTCGACGGCGAGGTGGCCGCCCATCTCGCGGATCTCGAGTCCCGGATGCGCAAGCGGTTGGGCGACTCCGACGACCCCCTGCTCGTCAGCGTCCGATCCGGGGCGAAGTTCTCCATGCCCGGCATGATGGAGACGGTCCTCAACATCGGCCTCAACGACGACTCCGTGCTCGGCCTGGCCAAGCAGTCGGGCAACGAGCGGTTCGCGTGGGACTCCTACCGCAGGCTGATCCAGATGTTCGGCAAGACCGTGCTGGACATCGACGGAGACCTGTTCGAGAGGGCGATCGACGAGCTCAAGGGCGACCGGGAGGACACCGACCTCGAGGCGGCCGACCTCCAGCGGCTCGTCGAGACGTACAAGGGCATCGTCCGCTCGCAGAGCGGCCGTGACTTCCCCACCGACCCGCGCGAGCAGATGGACCTCGCGATCAGGGCGGTCTTCGACTCGTGGAACGCGCCCAGGGCCGTGCTCTACCGGCGCCAGGAGCGCATCCCCTCGGGGCTCGGCACCGCCGTCAACGTGGTCGCGATGGTCTTCGGCAACCTCGGGGCGGACTCGGGCACCGGTGTCGCGTTCACCCGGGATCCCGGGTCGGGGCAGCGCGGCGTCTACGGCGACTACCTGCAGAACGCCCAGGGCGAGGACGTCGTCGCGGGGATCCGCAACACCGTGCCCCTGCAGGAGCTGGAGAAGATCGACACGGCCGCCTACCACGAGCTGCTCGAGATCATGGCGACCCTGGAGGGCCACTACCGCGACCTGTGCGACATCGAGTTCACGGTCGAGCGCGGCAAGTTGTGGATGTTGCAGACCCGGGTGGGCAAGCGGACCGCGGAGGCGGCGTTCCGGATCGCGATCCAGCTCGTCGACGAGGGCCTGATCGGCATGGCCGAGGCCGTCACGCGGGTGACCGGCGACCAGCTCGCACAGCTCATGTTCCCCAGGTTCGCGACCGGAGAGGACAACCGGCGGCTGACGACGGGCATGAACGCCTCCCCGGGGGCAGCCGTGGGCAAGGCCGTGTTCACCTCCGCCAGGGCCGTGGAACTCGCCGCGCGCGGTGAGGACGTCATCCTCGTGCGGCGGGAGACCAACCCCGACGACCTCTCCGGCATGATCGCGGCCAAGGGCGTCCTCACCTCGCGCGGAGGCAAGACGTCGCACGCCGCCGTCGTCGCCCGCGGCATGGGCAAGACCTGCGTGTGCGGGGCCGAGGAGCTCGAGGTCGACGTCAGCGCCCGGCGGTTCACCACTCCGGACGGCACGGTCGTCGAGGAGGGCGACGTGGTCTCGATCGACGGCGGCAACGGCGCCGTGTACCTGGGCGAGGTCCCTGTCGTCGCGTCTCCCGTCGTCGAGTACTTCGAGGGAAGGCGGCCGGAGAACGAACTGGTCGCCGCCGTGGACCGGATCATGGCCCACGCCGACTCCGTCCGGGCCCTCGCCGTGCGGGCCAACGCGGACACGCCGGAGGACGCCGCCAGGGCCAGGAGGTTCGGAGCGCAGGGCATCGGGCTGTGCCGTACCGAGCACATGTTCCTCGGCGACCGGAGGCGTCTCGTCGAGGACCTCATCCTGGCCACCACGCCGGAGGAGCGGCAGGCCGCGCTCGACGCGCTCGAACCCCTCCAGACCGCCGACTTCACCGGGCTGTTCGAGGCCATGGACGGGCTACCCGTGACCATCCGGCTGATCGACCCGCCCCTGCACGAGTTCCTGCCGGACCTGACGGACCTGTCGGTCCGGGTGGCCCTGGCGGGTGACAGGGCGGGTGACGAGGCGCGGGACAAGGACCGGAGGCTCCTGGAGGCGGTCAAGCGGCTCCACGAGCAGAACCCGATGCTCGGCCTCCGCGGCGTACGGCTCGGCCTCGCGATTCCGGGCCTGTTCGCCATGCAGGTACGCGCGATCGCCACGGCCGCGGGGCGGACGGGCGCCCGGCACGCGGAGATCATGATCCCGCTGGTCGGGGCCGTACAGGAGCTGGAGATCGTCCGCGAGGAGGCCCAGGCGATCCTCGCCGAGATGGGCGTCGACGCGCTCATCGGCACGATGATCGAGGTGCCCCGGGCGGCCCTGACCGCCGGCCAGATCGCCGAGGCGGCCCAGTTCTTCTCCTTCGGCACCAACGACCTGACCCAGATGACCTGGGGGTTCTCCCGCGACGACGTCGAGAGCGCGTTCTTCGGCAAGTACCTCGACCTCGGGATCTTCGGCGTCTCACCGTTCGAGTCGATCGACAGGGACGGGGTCGGGCGGCTCATGCGGATCGCGGCGGAGGAGGGGCGGCGCACCCGGCCCGGGCTCAAACTCGGCATCTGCGGAGAACATGGCGGCGATCCGGACAGTGTGCACTTCTGCCACGAGATCGGGCTGGACTACGTCTCCTGCTCACCCTTCCGCGTGCCCGTCGCGCGGTTAGAGGCCGGGCGGGCGACCCTCGTCTCGTCGGAGAGTGACACCCGCTGATTGTGAAGTTCCACAGATCCGCCGGATTCATTGTGGAAGGCCCTGGTCGGAAGACAGGACGGTTGACGGAATGGGGCCGTGGATCCGGCGGCTCTTGATGCCCTGAATCGGTTTGATCACTCTACGTACCTACCTTCAGGGAGGACGTGGAGTGAGAAGAGGCCTGTTCCTACCTTTATTAGGCATCCTGACGGTCCTGGCGGCCGTCCTCGTGGCCGGCCCGCCGGCGTCATCGGCCTCTGAGCCGCCCCCGTCGAAGCAATACCAGGTCGACGGCCCGTCGAACGTCACGCAGCGGTCCGCGGTGGCGCGCACGGGTGCGGCGATCGACGAGGTCCACGGCAGGAACCTCGTGGTCACGGCCAACCTCGAGGAGGTCAAGGCCATCCGCAGGCTCGGTTTCACGGCGACCGAGCTCCCGGCGGAGACGGACGACGGGCAGGTCCACACCCTGGACTTCCCGCCGGCCGACTCCGGCTATCACAACTACGCCGAGCTGACGGCCGTGGTGAACCAGCTCGTGGCCGATCATCCGACCATCGCGAGCAAGTTCACCTACGGCACGTCGTACGAGGGCAGGGCACTCATCGGCGTCAAGATCAGCGACAACGTGGGAACGGACGAGAGCGAGCCCGAGGTCCTGTTCACCGCCCACCAGCACGCCCGCGAGCATCTCACCGTCGAGATGGCGATCTATCTGATGAATCTGCTGACCGACTCCTACGGCAGCGACAGCCAGATCACCAACCTCGTGAACACGCGGGAGATCTGGATCCTGCCCGACCTCAACCCCGACGGCGGCGAGTACGACGTCGCGACCGGGTCGTACCGGTCCTGGCGCAAGAACCGCCAGCCCAACTCCGGCTCCTCCAGCGTCGGCACCGACCTCAACCGCAACTGGGCCTACAACTGGGGCTGCTGCGGCGGCTCGTCGGGCAGCACCTCCAGCGAGACCTACCGCGGCTCGGCGGGCGAGTCCGCGCCCGAGGTCAAGGCCACCGCGAACTGGGTGCGCAGCCGGGTCGTCGGCGGCGTCCAGCAGATCAAGACCAACATCGACTTCCACACCTACGGCGAACTCGTGTTGTGGCCCTACGGGTACACCACCGCCGACACCGGCCCCGGCCTGACGGCCGACGACAGGAACGCCTTCGCCACGCTCGGCCGGAACATGGCGGCGACCAACGGCTACACCGCCGAGCAGGCGAGCGACCTCTACATCACCGACGGCTCCATCGACGACTGGTTGTGGGCCACCCAGAAGATCTTCAGCTACACGTTCGAGATGTATCCCGTCGCGAACAACCCCGGCTTCTACCCGGGTGACGAGCAGATCGCGACGCAGACCGCGCGGAACAAGGCGGCCGTGCTCATGCTGCTGGAGTACTCGGACTGCGTCTACCGCGTCATCGGGAAGGAGTCGACCTACTGCGGCGGTGGAGGCGGGCCCGCGCCCACGACCGTCTACTCCGACACGTTCGAGACCGCGACCGGCTGGACCGCCAACCCCTCCGGCACCGACACCGCGACCTCCGGAACCTGGGAGCGGGCGAACCCGGCCGACACCAACTCCAGCGGCGCCAAGCAACTGGGGACGACGGCCGGCGGAAGCTTCGACCTGGTCACCGGCGCCGCGGCCGGAACGAGCGCCGGCGACTTCGACGTGGACGGCGGCGTGACCTCGATCCGGTCCCCGGTGATCACGCTTCCGTCGTCGGGCACCCTCACCCTGTCGTTCTCGTGGTACCTCGGGCACGGGTCCAACGCCTCCAGCGCCGACTACCTGCGCGTGCGGGTCGTGGGCAACACGACGAGCACCGTCTTCCAGCAACTCGGCGCCGCGACGGACCGGGACGCCGCCTGGAGCACGGCGACCGCGACGATCACCGGTTTCGCGGGGCAGAGCGTGCGGATCCTCGTCGACGCGGCCGACGCCTCCGGCGCCAGCCTCGTGGAGGCAGGCGTGGACGAGGTGAAGATCACCCAGTCCTGACCCCCGTCCCTGTCCCTGTCCCTGTCAGACCCACTCCCATCGGATCCCGCGGGCGCCCGGACGGGCGTCCGCGTCGATGAGGTGGACCGTCCCGTACGCGTCGACGTGCAACTCGCCCGCGTCCCCCGGCTCCCCCCACGGGTCGGGGGACCAGGTGTGGAAGCAGCGGACCGGCAGCGTCGGGCCTTCGAACCGGATCTGCACGACGTGCTGCTGGACGGGGACGTGCAGGAGGCGGACGTGGTGGTCCGCGTCGAGCGCGCCCCCGGAGAACCCGGTCGAGTACTCCAGTATCCGCGTCTCCCCGGCGGCCAGCGGCCGGTCGAAGATCAGCTCATCGAGTGTGGTGGTCCCCGTCTCGTCCGTGCCGCTGCGCCCCGGCCTGCAGCAGTCGGTGCGGAGCAGTCGGATGCCCGTCGGGTGCGCGACCACGCAACGATCGGCGCCCGCCGCCGTCGCCCGCAGGACCAGCCGGGCACGGGCCAGCCGCCGCCTCCGGTCCGCTCCCACGACCACCTGCTCGTGCTGGCTGAGGACCGTGATCACGCCAGGAGACGCGTCCGTACGGCGTCCGCGCGGGCGGGGCGGTCCCAGCAGGCCGATCAGCGAGTACGCCGGAAGCGCCAGGATGGTCTCGAGTTCGCGCAGGGCCACGAGTGAGGCGGCACGCTCGGGACGTGACCGGCCCCGCTGCCAGTAGCTCAGGCTCGACAGGCTGATGTGCACGCCCCGCTCGCGCAGACGGGCGTGGATGCGGTCGAGACTCAGTCCCCGCGCCCGGATCGCCACCCGCAGGGCGTGCTCGAAGGGTCCGGAACGGAGAACCTCCACGAGCTCACGATCGGCCACCGAAGCTCCTTCTCAGGCGTGACGGAATCCCCGACTTTTCCCGAGTTCCACTCATGGTGCTTGACCCGACCAAAGTCATCAATGTCGAAATATGTGTTAGTCGACCAACATTCCGGCCAAGATGCAGACCGGCATTCAGACCGGCATTCACCGGTGGGCCGGGCCGAGCGGCCCGAAGTGTTCCCAGGGTGTTCGTCGTGAGGTCGGGTTCCGAGGGGTACGGTTCTCTCCCCGTCTCCGGAGCCGCGGGAGAGGTACGGGGCCGGGGGAGGGGAAGGGGGAGGACGGATGACCCGTTACGACGAACACGACCAGGCGCGATGGGCGCCGGAGCCGCCGGGGAACCCCGAGCGGAGCGCGTTCGAGCGGGACAGGGCGCGGGTGCTGCACAGCGCCTCGCTGCGCCGGCTCGCGGCCAAGACCCAGGTGGTGACCCCCACCGACTACGCCAGCATGCACAGCCCGCGCACCCGGCTCACGCACTCGCTCGAGTGCGCCCAGATCGGCCGCGAGATGGGCAAGGCCCTCGGCCGCGACCCCGATCTCGTGGAGACGGCCTGTCTCGCCCACGACCTCGGCCACCCGCCCTTCGGTCACAACGGCGAGATGGCGCTCGACCGCATGGCCGTCCGGTGCGGCGGTTTCCAGGGCAACGCGCAGAACCTGCGCCTGCTCACCCGCCTGGAGGCCAAGGTCATGACCGAGGACGGCCGCAGCGCCGGGCTCAACCTGACCCGCGCGACCCTCGACGCGGTGTGCAAATACCCCTGGACCAGCCACTCCTTCCAGGCCCCCGGAGTGCCCCACGCCTGTGAGGGCCGGCCGTACTGCGTCTATCCCGACGATCTCGCGGTCTTCCAGTGGATCCGGGAGGGAGCGCCCGGCGACTCGATCAGCTTCGAGGCGCAGATCATGGACTGGGCCGACGACGTCGCCTACTCCGTCCACGACCTGGAGGACGCCCTGACCTCCGGCCACGTCACCCTCGAGGCGCTGCGGGACCCCGAGGAGAGGGCGGCCGTCTGCCGCCTGACGCGCGACTGGTACGTGCCCGACGCCGACCTGAACGAGCTGGCGGAGATCTTCGCGAGGCTGGTCGCGGACCCGCTCTGGCCGGGCCGTTTCGACGCCGGCCTGGTCGACCTGGCGGGGCTCAAGCGCCTCACCAGCGGGCTGATCGGGCGCTTCTGCACGTCCGCGCAGGTCGCCACCCGCGACGTGTACGGCTCCCGCGCCGTCCGCGGGGCACGGGCCGGGGGAGAGCCGGCCGGTCGCCATTCGACGGATCTCGTCGTGCCGGCGGCGACGCGGCTGGAGTGCGCGCTCCTCAAGGGGGTGACGGCCTATTACGTGATGTCCAGGGACGACCACCATGCCACTCAGGCCAGGCAGCGCGACCTGATCGCGGAACTCGGATCGCTGATCATGCTGGGCGCTCCCGCGACGCTCGAGCCCGCCCTGCGCCCCCGGTTCGAGGAGGCCGCCGACGACGCGGGGCGGTTGCGCGCGGTCGTCGACCAGATCGCCTCGCTCACCGACGCCTCGGCGCCGGCCTGGCACCGCCGGTTGTCGGCCCATGCGTGACCGGGGTGATTCGGTCGCTTGACGGAAGTCCCATGGGCGCCGGACGGCCTGAGATAGTTTCGACGGCGTGCGACCCGTCGTGGGCGCGAGGACCGGTCGAGGAGGATCCATGCCCGTTTACGTGATCATCGGCGCGGGGCTGGCCGGGGCGAAGGCCGCCGAGACCCTTCGTGCCGAGGGCTTCACCGGGGACATCGTGCTCGTCGGAAGCGAACGGGAGCGTCCGTATGAGCGCCCGCCGCTCTCCAAGGGCTACCTCCAGGGATCGACCGAGCTGACCAAGGTCTACGTCCACGATCCCGAGTGGTACGACGCCCAGGGGGTCGACCTGCGGCTGGGCACCACGGCCACGAGCATCGACCCGCGGGCGCGGGTGGTGAGCCTGACCACGGGGGAGGGGCAGGACGTCGTCGCGGCACAGCCGTACGACAAGCTGCTGATCGCGACCGGCGCGAGCCCGCGGCCGCTGCGCGTGGAGGGCGCCGATCTCGGCGGCGTGCACTATCTCAGGACCGTCGCCGACAGCCAGGCGTTGCGGAACACCTTCGCCCGCGGCGGCGACGTGGTGATCGTCGGGGCGGGGTGGATCGGCCTGGAGACCGCGGCCGCCGCCCGTCAGGCGGGGTGCGCGGTCACGGTCGTCGAGCCCGATCCCACGCCCTTGTACCGGACCTTCGGGCCGGCCGTCGGTGAGATCTTCGCGTCGCTGCACCGGGCGCACGGGGTCGAGTTCCGGCTGGGCGCCTCGGTCCAGGCGCTGCGCGGCACGTCAGATGTCCGGGAGGTGGTGACCTCGGAGGGTGAGGTGCTGCCGGCGACGGACGTCGTGGTCGGCATCGGCGCCTCGCCCAACGTCGAGATCGGCAGGACCGCCGGACTGGAGATCGCGGACGGGATCGTCGTGGACGCGTCGCTGCGCACCTCGGACCCGGACATCTACGCGGCCGGCGACGTGGCGGAGGCGGTCAACCCACTGCTCGGCCGCCGGATCCGGGTGGAGCACTGGGCCAACGCGCTCAACGGAGGCCCGGCCGCGGCCCGCGCGATGCTGGGGCAGGACGTCGTCTACGACCGCGTGCCGTACTTCTTCACCGACCAGTTCGATCTCGGCATGGAGTTCTCCGGGGACGTCGCCGGTCATGACCAGGTCGTGTACCGCGGTGACCCGGCGATCCACAGGGCGGTCACGCCCGAGTTCCTGGCCTTCTGGGTCGAGCAGGGCCGCGTGCTCGCCGGGATGAACGTCAACGTGTGGGACGTCACGGAGGAGATCCAGGCCCTCGTACGGGCGGGGCAGGCGGGCAGGGCCGTGGATCTCGGCCGGCTCGCCGACCCCAAGATCCCTCTCAGCGACCTCCTGAGCTGAGCCGAGCTGACCTGAGTTGGCCTCACCTGCGCCGGCCTGACCCGCCCGCCGTCGCCGTACGGGCTAGTTGGTGGTGGTGGCGGCCTGCGAGTTCTGCGGGTCGGGCTTGTTCACGGGCTTGGGCACGCAGAGCACCGTGCACTTGGGGAGCGCGCCGACGCGCCTGCGCTCGTTGATCATGGTCTGCTTGGGGGACAACGTACGGTTACCGTTGCGCCACGCGTCGAGGAAGGTCCACGGCTCGACCATGCCCCGGCGAATCCACCAGTTCTTGGGGTCGGTCGGCCACGACATGCCGAAGTAGAGGTTGCTCGCCGTGTCGACCGCGTTGCCGGAGTTGCCGATCGATCCCAGCCGCTGCCCGGCGCTGACCTGGAGGCCCGGCTTCAGGCCCGGCGCTACGGTGGCGAGGTGGCCGCCCAGGTAGAGCACGCCGTCCTTGCCGAGGATCGTCACGAAGACGCCCTCCCGGTCCGCGCCGGCGTCCGTCTCGGGCTTCCACGTGCTCTCGGCGTTCACTTCGCGCACGACGCCGTCGACCGGGGAAACGAAGGCACATCCCTTGGCCGCCCAGATCGTGCTCTTGGGCAGGCCGGCCAGCAATTTGCGCGCGTAGGTCACCCGGCATCCCTTGACCGGGAACGCATAGGTGAAAGGCGACACCTTGGGGGGCAGGACCCGCACCGGGGTGCCTCCGGCGGGGACCACCCCGGCCGCGGGCCGCGGTGTGGGGGTGGCTTTCGTGGACGTGCCGCCTGTGGACGTGGCCGACGACGATTGCGCCGCAGTCGCACCCGCGTCCCCGGCCGGGCCGCTGCAGGCCGCGACAAGACATCCGGCACCCGCGAGGAGGGCCAATTTCCCCGATCGCATGATCTCCACCTGGTTGACCTTACTGAACTTCTCCTTTGTAACGGACCGCCGCATTCGTCACGACCCGTTCGATGAAGTCACCCCGCCCCGTCTCGGGCGGAGATCGTCCCGTCGCCCCCCGCCATGCCGGCCGGAACCGTGTGGGGAGGGGAGCCCACGGTACCGCCGGCAGGGCCTAAACTCGCCAGAGTGGCAGGGCGGATCAGTGACGAGGACATCGCGATCGTTCGCGAGCGATCACCGATCGCCGATGTGGTCGGTGAGCACATTCAGCTGCGCAACGCGGGCGGCGGCAACCTGAAGGGCCTGTGTCCCTTCCACGACGAGAAGTCGCCCTCCTTCAACGTCACCCCGGCCCGCGGTTACTACTACTGCTTCGGCTGCGCCGAGGGCGGCGACGTGATCACGTTCGTCCGCAAGATCGAGAACCTGACGTTCACCGAGGCCGTCGAGCGGCTCGCGCAGCGGGGCGGGATCCAGCTCCGCTACGAGCAGGGCGGTTACGTGCCCGGCCGCGAGCAGGGGGAGCGGACCAGGCTCATCGAGGCGCACCGGGCGGCCGCCGAGTTCTACGCCGAGCGTCTCGCGGCGCCGGACGCAGCGCCGGGACGGCGCTTCCTGTCCGAGCGCGGCTTCGAGCGCGTCGACGCGGAACGCTTCGGCGTCGGCCACGCGCCCGCCGAATGGGAGGCGTTGTCGCGGCACCTCATGGGCCGTGGTTTCACCGCACAGGAGCTGATCCGGGGCGGCCTCGCCCGGGAGGGCCGCAGGGGACCGATCGACCGGTTCCGCGGCAGGCTCGTGTGGCCCATCAGGGACATCACCGGCGACGTCATCGGCTTCGGAGCGCGCAAGCTGCTCGAGTCCGACGACGGCCCGAAGTACCTGAACACCCCCGAGAGCCCGATCTACCACAAGAGCTCCGTCCTCTACGGTGTCGACCTGGCCAAACGCGAGATCGCCAAGCGGTCCCAGGCGGTCATCGTCGAGGGCTACACCGACGTGATGGCCTGCCACCTCGCGGGTGTGCCGACGGCGGTGGCCACCTGTGGCACGTCGTTCGGGGAGGAGCACATCAAGGTCCTGCGGCGGCTCCTGCTCGACCAGGCGGAGTTCCGCGGTGAGGTGATCTTCACCTTCGACGGTGACTCCGCCGGGCAGAAGGCGGCCCTGCGGGCGTTCCAGGACGAGCAGAAGTTCGTCACCCAGACCTTCGTCGCCGTCCAGCCGGACGGGCTCGACCCGTGCGACCTGAGGGTCAAGCAGGGCGACGCGGCCGTGCGAGACCTCGTGGCCAGCCGCGAGCCCCTGTTCGCGTTCGCCATCCGCAGCGTCCTGTCCCGGTACGACCTCAACACCAATGAGGGACGCCTGGGCGCGCTCGACGCGGTCGCCCCCGTGGTGGCCGCCATCAAGGACCCGGGCCTGCGGAAGACCTACGTCGTCGACCTGGACCGCTGGCTCGGCTTCATGGACGAGGGTTTCGTCATCCGGAGAATCCAGCAGGTCATCGGGAAGGACCGGGGCCCCGGCCAGGCGCGCGCGCCGAGGCAGGAGGCGGTCGACCCGGCGGTGCGACTGGAGGCCGAGGTGCTCAAGCTCGCCGTCCAGCGGCCGGCCCTCCTCGGCCCGGAGTTCGACGCGCTCGGCGCGGAGACGTTCACGTTGCCGGAGCACGTCGGCCTGTACGCGATCATCATGGCCGTCGGCGGGACCGCCGTGGGAGGTCCCGGCGGCCGCGAATGGGTCGACCGGCTGCTCGAGCAGGCCGGCTCCGCCTCGGGCGAACAGGGAGCGGATCTCCGGTCGATGACGACCCGGTTCGCCGTCGAGGCGCTGCGCGCCGACACCGCCGTGGAGGAGCGGTACGCCTCGGCGATGCTGGCGAAGCTCCACGAGACCGCGGTGGGCCGGGCGCTGGCCCAGGTGAAGTCACGATTGCAACGGCTCAATCCGGTCGAGGAGCAGCAGGAGTACAAGCGGCTCTTCGGCGAACTGGTGGCTCTCGAGCAGCAGCACCGTGTGTTGAGAGAACGCGCCGCAGGGGCCTGAATAAACCTTCCTGTCCACATCTCGCGATGGTCAAACATTATTTTTGATCTCAATACGGTGTTGGATTCTGTCTTACCTTGAGTGCCAAAAATAGGCCTGCCATTTTCCCGTATCTATATTGCAGACTGTGTTCCGTGGGTGCATCGGTGCTGCCAAGCAGGCCGCCATCGGTAGACCAGGTGGCGGAGCTCGTCGCTAAGGGAAGGGAACGCGGAAGCGTCACGATAGATGACGTGGCCTCCGCGCTCGACCGGTCAGAGCTGCCTGCCGACGCGCTTGAGCGCGTCGTGCGCATGCTCGCTGAGAACGGCGTTGAGGTCCTCGAACCGCAAGGGGATGAGGAGCCCAGCAAGCCCGACGAGGAGGACGTTGCCAAACGAGCTCCAACGAGTGACCTGGTCAGGATCTACCTGAGGGAGATCGGCCGAGTTCCGCTGCTGACGGCTGAGGAGGAGGTGGAGCTCGCCAAGGCCATCGAGGCCGGGCTGTTCGCCGAGGACAAGCTGTGCGAGAACACCGCGCTCCGGCTCGCCCGTCCGGAGTTCGAGGATCTCGTCTGGGAGGGCGTCCGGGCCAAGCAACGGCTCATCGAGGCGAACCTCAGGCTGGTGGTCTCGATCGCCAAGCGATACGTGGGCCGCGGAATGCTCTTTCTCGATCTCATCCAGGAGGGCAATCTCGGGCTCATCCGCGCCGTCGAGAAATTCGACTACACCAAGGGTTATAAGTTCTCGACGTATGCCACCTGGTGGATTCGTCAAGCGATCACCCGGGCGATAGCGGATCAGGCGCGCACGATCCGAATTCCGGTCCATATGGTCGAAACGATCAACAAATTGGTCCGGGTGCAACGCCAGCTTCACCAGGATCTCGGCAGGGAGCCCGCTCCCGAGGAGATCGCGGGGGAGATGGGTCTGCCCATCGACCGTGTGGTGGAGATCCAGCGGATCGCTCAGGAGCCGGTCTCGCTCCAGTCGCCGATCGGTGAGGAGGACTCCGACCTCGGCGACTTCATCGAGGACGCCGACGCCGTGGTGCCGATCGAGGCGGCGGCGTTCATCATGCTGCAGGACCAGCTCGACGACATCCTGGCGACGCTGTCCGAACGTGAGCAGCGGATCATCCAGCTCCGGTTCGGCCTGGCCGACGGCCATCCGCGGACGCTGGAGGAGGTCGGCCGCGAGTTCGGCGTGACACGCGAACGGATCCGGCAGATCGAGTCCAAGACGCTGGCCAAGCTGCGCCACCCGACCCGGGCGCAGATGCTCCGGGACTACCTCGACTGACCCCGTGCGGGGTCTCGCCTGCCTCAGGCGGGGCCCCGCGCCTCGGGTCCCGCGTCCCGGCCTGCGGCCCGGCGTCCCCCCGTGCCCGGGCTCGGCGCCGCCGGGCGGATTCGGCCACGGGCCGCGCGCCGGATAGCCTGCCGGTATCAATGGTCGTGCTCAGTGGCGGTGCTCGTTGGCTGGTTCGAAGTTGTCTCTTTTCGGCCTATCCGGGGGACGGTTCGGGTCTCGCCGTCTGCCCTCCGAGGTCCGTACGGCTCTCGCCCTGGATCCGCGTGAGCGGGTGATCAGCCACGCACTGGTAGCCGAAGGTGACCATGTTGTGGCCACCACGCACGCGCTGCACCTGCCTGACGGCCAGCGGCTTCCGTGGCACCTCATGGACAAGGCGGTCTGGGACGAGGAGGGCGTAACGGTCACGATGACCGACGGCGTCTCGCACCGCGTTCTGCTGCCCGAGCCCGGCCTGCTGCCTGAGACGGTCCGTGAGCGGGTCACCGCCTCGATCGTGGCCAGCAGACGGGTCCAGCTCGACGCGCGCGGGGGAGTGCGGCTGGTCGCCCGGAGGGTGCCGGGATACGACACCCCCCGGTGGGAGTTCATCTTCGATCCGGGCCTTGATTCGTCCGACCCCGGACTGCGGGCGCTCGCGGAGCAGGCACTGGAAGAGGTACGGCGGAGCCTCGGCGTCTGAGAACGCGGGCCCGGACGAGCGCAAGCCCCCGGCCTGGGCCAGGGGCTCGTCGTGCTGTGCGGGTCGCTCAGGTGATCCGGTCGGGGTCGGCGTTCGGCCAGCCGGTCGCCACGCCCACCCTCTCGTCCTCCCAGGCGTCCTGCCTCTTCAGGAACTTGCCGCCGAACTTGTCGCCGGCCAGATCCTTCGCCTTGCCCGCCACCTTGGAAGCCTGAGCGCCGACCAGTCCCGCCGCCTCCTGGACGCTCGGGCTGTCCGCCACCCGCTGTGCGGCGCGCTTGATCTGCTCGTAGCGCTCACGCCCGGCTCGGGTTCCCAGGACGTAACCGATGGCCAGCCCGGCGGCGAACATCGCCTTGTACCGCATCTTCCACCTCCGCGCTCGTGCTCTCCGCCCCTTCTACCCCGGAGGCCTGCATCTATCCAAGCGGAATGGACGTGACAGACTCCCCCAGGAGTGCGCTAATCTAGTTCCGCGCCGCAAGATGGACCGCAAGGCCCGATCAGGCGGTGTCACCGCAATCCCGTGTAGCTCAATCGGCAGAGCAGCCGGCTGTTAACCGGCAGGTTATAGGTTCGAGTCCTATCGCGGGAGCGCTGACCCCGGTCACATGGCGACCTCAGATCGCCGGGCCGGGGTTTCGTGTGTCTGGGGTTCGCGGCCGTCGCCGATCCCCCGAACCCTCCCGTTACCCCTGTGGCCTGCGCGGCGACTCCGCGGCGACTGTGCGACGGCCCGCTCACCCCCCGGCGGCGCCGAGAGGGGCTCCGGACGTTTCTCCCGAAGATTGCCCCCTTGTATCCAAATGCGGGGGACAAATCACGGGACTTCGCCGAAAATGTGAGGCGCTGCGCCTTTTCTGAGAGGTCGTGGCTGCCGCGGACCACAAACGCGCAGTGGGGTGAGGGCCACTGCGGCAGAGGGCGTCATCGCCACCCCGGAACCGGCGTGATGTCCGTGAGTACGAAGTGTGTGGCGGTCGTGCTGACATGGTTCAGGTCCAAGCAGGTTACGGAAGCCGTGCAGGAACCAGGATGCGAGGAGGGCATCGACAAGGGGGAGGCTGAGGATTTCATCCGGCTCTACCACGCGGAGAACCCGTCCGCGGGGTCGGTCAAGCCCAGGCTTCGCGAGGTCGCCCGAGAGATCTCCCAGACAGGCACCTACACGCACACGCCAGGGGAGCTCGCCTTCGGGGCTCGGGTGGCGTGGCGCAACAGCAACAAGTGCATCGGCCGGCTCTACTGGAAATCCCTCCGTGTCCGAGATCGCCGGCACGTCGACACGGCCGACGGTGTCGCGGAGGAGTCCGTGGAACACCTCCGGGTGGCCACCAACAAGGGCAAGATCCGGCCCACGATCACCGTGTTCGCGCCGGACAGGCCCGGCGAGCAGGCCCCGGTGATCTGGAACGACCAGCTCATCCGGTACGCCGGGTACACGCGGCCCGACGGATCGGTCGTCGGCGACCCCGCGAACGCCGAGTTGACCGAGGCCGCCATACGACTGGGCTGGCGCGGGCGCGGCACCAGATTCGACGTCCTTCCACTCATCATCGAGGCCAAGGGCACACCTGCCCTGCGAGGTCTGCCCCCCGAGGTCGTCCTCGAAGTCCCCCTCCGGCACCCGACGTTCCGGTGGTTCGCCGAGCTCGGGCTGAAATGGCATGCCGTACCGGTCATCTCGAACATGTGCCTGGAGATCGGCGGCATCCGCTATCCGTGCGCGCCCTTCAACGGCTGGTACATGGGCACCGAGATCGGCGCCCGCAACCTCGCGGACGCGGACCGGTACGACCAGCTCGGAGTGGTCGCCGAGCGGCTCGGCCTGGACATGTCGCACGACCGCACGCTCTGGCGCGACCAGGCCCTCATCGAACTGAACCTGGCCGTCCTGCACTCCTTCGAGGAGGACGGAGTCGCCGTGACCGATCACCACACCGAGGCCAGGCGCTTCATGATCCATCTGGAGAAGGAGGAGCGCAGCGGCCGTGTCTGCCCGGCGGACTGGTCCTGGATCGTGCCACCCCTGTCGGGAGCGGCCACCCCCGTGTTCCACCGTTACTACGACGACGTGCAGTTGACTCCGACGTTCACCCGCCGCCTGCGGCAGTAGCGACCCGGGAGGTTCACGGAGGGACCCCTCCCGGTGTAGAACATAATTCGGTAGGGGAGGTCGACATGGTGGTGCTGTCCGAGGACGACGGTGGTGTGCGGATTCTCACGTTCAACCGGCCGGAACGGCTGAACGCGTGGACCGACGAGATGGGACGGCGCTACTTCGACCTCCTCGAGGAGGCCGAGCGGGATCCGTCGGTCAGGGTCATCGTGGTCACCGGCGCGGGGAGGGGTTTCTGCGCCGGCGCCGACTTCGCGACCCTGACAGCCATACAGACGGGGGATTACGACGGCAAACCGGACGCCCGGCCCAACACCTTCCCCGTGACGATCCGCAAGCCGGTGATCGCCGCGGTGAACGGCGCCTGCGCCGGGCTGGGCATGGTCCACGCCCTTGTGTGCGACATCGTGTTCACCGCCGCCGACGCCAAGTGGACGACCGCCTTCTCGCGCCGGGGCCTCGTCGCCGAGTACGGCCTGGCCTGGATCCTCCCCAAGCTCGCCGGGCAGGCCAGGGCGATGGACCTGCTGCTGTCCGGCCGCGTGTTCACGGGTTCGGAGGCGTACGAGCTCGGCCTGGCGGGCCGGGCCGTACCGCGTGACCGGCTCATGGACGAGACCCTGGCCTACGCGAGGGAGCTGGCCACATGGTGCTCGCCCGCGTCGATGGCGGTGATGAAACGGCAGGTGTGGGGCGACTGGAGCGGGTCTCTCGACGAGTCGAGGGAGGCGGCGGAGGGACTGATGCGGGAGTCGTTCGAACGGGCCGACTTCGCCGAGGGCGTGGCCAGCTTCCTCGAACACCGCCCACCGGACTTCCCGCCGCTCGGCTGAGCAGCGGAAAGCCGGACCCGTTCGACCGGGATCGCGGCCGTGGCTAGGCGAGCCTGCGCGCGCCGGCCGCTGCCGGCGCCAGGAAGATCGTCGGAGCGGCCCAGCCGCGCTCGTCGTAGGCGCGGAGAACCTCCTCCCGCACCCGATCCGCCTTCTCCTCGGCGACCAGGGCGATGGCCGAGCCGCCGAAGCCGCCCCCCGTCATCCTGGCGCCCCTCGCTCCGCCCTTGACCGCCGCCTCGACCGCCACGTCCAGCTCTGGGCAGGAGACCTCGAACTGGTCACGGAGCGAGAGATGGGAGGCGATGAGCAGGGCCCCGATCTCCGGTACGGCTCCCGCGCGCAGCAGCCCGATGAGGGCCTCGACCCGGTGGTTCTCCGTCACGACGTGCTGCGTCCTCTTGCGCTCGTCGCCCGTCAGCTTCTGGAGGGCGCCCGCGAGGTCGGTGACGTCTCGCAGGGAGGCGACGCCCAGGTGCTTGGCGGCGTTCTCGCAGTCCTGGCGGCGGCGGGCGTACTGGCCGTCGGCCAGCTCGTGATGGACGCCGGTGTTGATGATCAGCAGCTGCAGCCCGTGCGCGGCCAGGTCGAGCGGGACCGCGCGGGAGGCCAGCGATCGGCAGTCGAGGAACAGCGCATGGCCCTGCTTGCTGAGGACGGAGGCCGCCTGGTCCATGATCCCGCACGGCATGCCGACGAAGTCGTTCTCGGCCTTCTGCGCGATCCTGGCCAGCTCGATCTTGGGCCGGCCCAGGCCGTACAGGTCGTCGAGGGCGACCGCGACGGCGACCTCGAGGGCCGCGCTGGACGACAATCCTGCGCCCTGCGGCACGTCGCCGTCGATCACGATGTCGGCACCGCGGATGGGGAGGCCCTCCTGGCGCATGACCCAGAAGACCCCGGCCGCATAACGCGCCCAGCCCTCGGCCTGGTCGATCTGCTCGAGGACCTGGGGTTCGGCGGACGCCTGGAGCGACCTGAGACGGACGGTGTCGTCCTCGCGCGGGCGCACCGCGGCCGTGACGCCCCACGGAACGGCGAACGGCAACACGAACCCGTCGTTGTAGTCGGTGTGCTCCCCGATCAGGTTGACCCGGCCCGGTGCGTGCCACACCCCTGCGGGCTCGCCGCCATAGGTCTGCCGGAAAGCATCAACAACGCGCACAATCCCACACTCCTGAACATTTTCGACCTTTCGTAGGTTACCGAGTCCCGGCTCGGCAACCCACTTGGCGAGATGTCCCCTATGGCTCGGGCGTCCCGTCAGGCCAGACGCAGGGGGAGGTGGCGGCGAGATAGAGGTGGTTCCCCTCCGCCCAGCCCAACGCCAGGATGAAACCATCGGGACGCGTCTCGCCCGAGATGTTGGGGTGCCCGGCCTCCACGCCGCCTGTGCCGGTGATGACGTGTCCCTGCTGTTTCCAGTGATCCATGACCTGGCGGGCGATGGCCGTGTTGGCTGAGGCGGGAACGTCACGCAGCCAGTACGCGCGGCTGATCACCACCTGCTTCGAGGATTCCGCCGGGCCGGGATCGAGGCATGAGGAGGCGGTCGGAAAGATGGCGTTGAGCTCCAGTCGCGGGCCGGGATCAAGGACGGAAGCGGTGCTCGTCAGGAGCTGTTCCACACGCGTCAGGGCCTGCGTCGGAGTGATCGTTTGGGGCATGGAAGACCTTGGTTCCGTGCAGCCGGCCAGCATGGCCAGCAGGAGGGCGCCCATTGAGGCGTGCTGCCGGAGGGATGTCATCTGTTGAGCTCTCTCACCGCCGGGGGAGCGAGTTCGGGCATCAGCAACTGCGGTTGCGACAGAGGCTCGGCCTTGATCAGGTGTGTGGACTGGCTGTTGACGATCATCGCCATGTTGCGCAGGGAAGCCGAATAGGGTTTCCAGTAGTTGGAGTGGGCTTCGGTGATCACGCTGCGCTCGACGAGGAATCGCCGGGCGCCGAAGCCGGTGTCGCCCGGATCGGCCGCGAACCTGCCGAGATAGGCGACCGGATCGTTACCTGCCTCGCCGACCCAGACATGGCCGGGCGCGAGTCCGAGATCGCTCGCGTGCTCGACCCCGACGCCGGGGCTGCCCACGAAGATGATGTCGTCGGCCAGGAGCCCGGGACGCAGGACGGCGGCCTTTCCTGTGACCAGGGAGCCGTAACTGTGCCCGAGGAGCACGTTCCTGGCGGAGGCGACCGGCTGATGGGCGGCGTGCAGGCCGTCGACGAAGGCGGCCAGTGCGCCCGCGCCCCTGTCGGCGGCGCCTCCCATCGCGACCGAGCGGCTGGGCGACACGATCCCAGGATCGAGCTGGGGAGCGTCGTAACCCAGCCAGGCGATCGAGGCGACCCGTCTGTCGCCCGCGGTCGTCTGGCACTGCTGCCAGAGGCGCCGGGCACGCTCGACGCCCTCGTCGAAGGTGTCCAGCCGCGTACCCAGCCCGGGGACGTAGGTGACGGTCGTATCCGCCGTGTCGGGATCGCCCCAGGAGACGACGAGCCGGCCGAGCCCCGCGTGGTTGAAGGAGAGCAGGAAGACGGGCGGATGGCCGTCGGCGCCGCCGAGCGCCAGCGTCCGCTCGATCATGTCGATTCTCTTGAGCGCGCTCAGGACGGCGTCGAGCGGCAGGAACATGGTGGGCTCGCCCGACTCCGCTATCTGGCGGGTGAGGCGGGCGGACTCGGTCCGCAGGCGGGCCTTCTCCATGGCGAGGAACAGCCGGTTGGCCCGGTCGCGGATCGAGGCGGGCAGGCCGTTGAGCGACCCGACCCCCTGCGGCATGGCGGAGACCAGTTGCTCGCGCAGCCCGCGGGGGAGTCCGCGCCACCAGGTGTGGACGCGGGCCGCCAGGCCCGGGTCCTGCCCCTGCTCCTGGAGCGCGACCACGGCCATGAGCGCCGTGTGGTCTCCGGCGGCGATCCTGCGCAGCAGTGCCGCCGCCATGCCGGGGTCGGGGGCGAACGCCTCGAAGAGACCGAAGCCGATCACGCCGGAGGGCACCACGCCGCTGTCCCAGGGGGTCCAGGCGTCCGGCTCGGCCCGCTGGATCCAGGACAGGCGCCGCTTCAGGTCGCGAGCCTGCCCGCGGGCCCAGTCGGCGCTGTGCGCCACGTCCCATCCCGCGTTGGTCGGCAGGCAGAGCACGGCGAGCTCGGCGTGCAGCCGCACGGAAAGATCGGACATCCGCTCCGCGGCCCGTTCGAGTGCGCAGACCAGTCCGTTCATCGTCTCGACGTTCACGCCGCGGAAGGCGCTCGAGGTGGCGGTCATGCTCGTCACCGACGTCTGGGCGGAGGGCATCCCCGGCGGGAGCATGCCGTGCCGTACGACCAGCCGGGAGATCTCCGCCAGAGCGGTCTCCAGGCACGACTGCAGTATCGCGCGGTGCCTGGACAGCTCGGCGGCGAAGCGGGGCGCGCCGCCGCCGACCCACGCGTGGGCGGCCATCAGATGCACGGCCTGGTCGAGGTCGGCGCGGTGGTCGGCGACGAGCGCGGACGCCCGGCGGAACGCCTCACGCACCTCACCCGTGTCAGACATGACGGTCAGCATGGCAGGGGGCGGTTACGGCCCACAGAGAATCGGCAGTTCACGGTGCTATGTAGCGATACGGGCCGCTTGGGGCGTGCTACTCGCCGCGTTCCTCCTCGGGGACGTGGCCATGCTCGGCCGATCGCTCCAGGGACTTCCGCGTTCGTTCGCCCAGGTGGTCCGTTTTGGCGATCATGCTGGCGAGCAGCGCCAGACTCTGGGCGGTGGGGCTTCCCGGCTCGGCATGCTTGACGACCAGAAGCTGGCCGTTCGCGCCGCTGATCGAGAGTTTCTCGAAGCGGAGCTCCAGCGGGCCGACCTGAGGGTGATCGATGATGCTGGACCCGCACCGCCGGGCCCGGACGTCTTGGCGCGCCCACAGGCGGCGGAAGAGCTCGCTGCGCACGGAGAGCTCGCCGACGAGATCGGTGAGCCTGGGGTCGTCGACGTCGGGCCCGGCGAGCTCGCGCAGCGTCCCCACGGTCCCCGAGGTGATCTTCTCCCAGTCGCGGTAGTACTCGCGGACTCCCGGGTCGAGGAACAGGGCGCGCAGGACGTTGACACCGGGACGGTAGACCGGCGACAGGGCGCAGGCCAGCGGGTTGGCGGCGAGTACGTCGAGGAAGCGGCTCTGGACGTACGCCGGGGTGTCCGACCACGTCGCCAGCAGTTGCCGGATGCCGGGCTGCACCCGCTCCGGGTGGTCGGGGAAGCGGCGGCGGCGCCGCTTGGGCCGCGCGAGCTGATGGAGATGCGCGGTGGCGTCCTCGTCCAGTTGCAGCGCCCGGGCCAGGGCTTCGAGGACGTGCTCGGAGGGATGCTGGTCGCGCCCCAGCTCCAGCCGCAGGTAGTAGTCGGTGCTGATGCCCGCCAGCATGGCGAGCTCCTCGCGCCGGAGCCCGAGCGTCCGTCCGCGCCCGAGATCGGAGAGCCCGACGTCCTCCGGGCGCATCAGCTCTCGCCTGGCGCGGAGGTATTCGCCGATCCGGCCTTCCGTCTCCACGTCTTCGACGATACGTGCGCGAAGGTGGGGTCACCTGGCCCTGTCACACCCAGGACCGGGGAAGCCCCCGACACCGACACCGACACCGACACCGGGACCGGGAACCGTGCCGGCCGGAGCCGGATTTCAATTTACGATGATATATCCGTTTTCGGATTAATGCGTATTAAGTGGATTCAATGAGGCTCCGCGCGATGTCTTCCTGTTATTAGGAATGCTTCATCAATAATCCAATCAGGCCGGTTAAAGACGGATCGGTGCTCGGGTAGGACGTGCGGCATGAGTCAGATGACCGCAGCTAGGAGCATTAACCCGGTCGTCGAGGTGGTCGTTCCCGTTTACAACGAACAGCGTGTGCTGGATGACAGCATTCGCCGCCTACACGACTACTTGGCGACGACGTTTCCGTACGGATATCTCATAACGATTGCCGACAATGACAGCACCGACGGGACGTGGCCGCTCGCCATGGACCTCGCGGGCGACCTGCCCAACGTCCGGGCCGTGCGCCTGGAGAAGAAGGGGCGGGGCCGGGCACTGCGCAGGGTGTGGGCGGACAGCGAGGCGGACGTGGTCGCCTACATGGACGTGGACCTTTCCACGGACTTGAACGCCTTCCTGCCATTGGTCGCGCCTCTGCTGTCCGGGCACAGCGACCTGGCGATCGGCACCCGGTTGTCCCGTGGGTCGAACGTGACGCGTGGTGCCAAGCGTGAGTTCATCTCGCGGGGCTACAACCTGCTCCTGCGGTCGACCCTGGGGGTGCGGTTCTCCGACGCCCAGTGCGGCTTCAAGGCCGTGCGCGCCGATGTCGCCCAGGTGCTGCTGCCGGCGGTCGAGGACGAGGAGTGGTTCTTCGACACCGAACTGCTCCTCCTGGCCGAACAGCACGGGTTGCGCATCCACGAGGTGCCCGTGGACTGGGTCGACGATCCCGACAGCCGTGTGGACATCCTCAGGACGGCCCGCGACGACCTGCGCGGAATGGTCCGGGTCGCCCGCAAGACCCTTTCCGGCGCGGCGCGGCTGCCGATCCCCGCGAAGGTGCAGCAGGCCAGGCTGCCCGCCGGCATGGCGCGGCAGTTGTCGAGCTTCGCGATCGTCGGCCTGATCAGCACGCTCGTCCATCTCGCGCTCTACATGGGCCTGCGGACCGTCATGGCCGCGTTCGCCGCCAACGGGCTCGCCCTCGCCGCCACCGCGATCGCCAACACCGCCGCGAACCGGCGCTTCACCTTCCTGGTGACCGGCCGGGCCAGAGCCGTACGGCATCAGCTGGAAGGCGGGATCGCCTTCCTGGTCGGCCTGGTGCTCAGCACGGGCGGCCTCGCGATGCTCCATCTGCTCGTGCCCGGGCCGTCGACCCATGCGGAGCTCAGCGCCGTGGTCGTCGCCAACGGGCTGGCCACCTTGGTCCGTTTCCTGCTGCTGCGCGCGTGGGTGTTCAACCCGCGCCGGGCGCGCGAGGCCGTCGGCTGAGCACGTCGTGAACCCACCCTGCGACCGCCGATGAACGGGATGAAAGGAAGGGCGATGCCCGTCATCCTGACCGACTCACGTCCGGGCACCGGGACCGGGCGCCGTCTCCGCGACCGGATGCCGGTGGAGGTCGGCGCTCTCGGGCTGCTGGCACTCGCCCTCGCCGTGCTCATGACGTGGCCCGCACTGGCCCACCCGTCCCGCACCATCCCGGGGGACTTCGGCGACCCGCTGTTCTTCGCGTGGGAGATCTCCTGGTACGGCCACGCGCTGCTGAGCCAGATCGGCCACCCGTTCGACGCGAACGCCTACTGGCCGCTGCCGCACACCGGCGTGTTCAGCGACACCCTGCTCGGCCTGGCCCCGTTCGGCATCGGGGTGTCCGACATGGGGGACGCCCTCGTCCGCTACAACGTGGCGTACGTCCTGGCCTCGGCCTTCAACTTCGCAGGCGCGTACCTGCTCGCCCGCCAGCTCGGCAGCGGCCGGATCGGCGCCCTCGTGGCGGGCGCGGCCTTCGCCTTCTGCCCGTGGCGCCTCTCCCACGCGATCCACCTCAACATCCTCGTCAGCGGCGCCATCCCGCTGTCGATCGCGCTCCTGCTCAGGGGAAACGGCATCGGGCGGAGAGGCTGGTTCGCCGCTCCGGCGCGGCCCTGGCTCGTGGTCGCCGCCTGGGTGCTCGCGGCCTGGCAGCTCAGCCTGGGCTTCGCGATCGGGTTGCCCGCGCTGTACATCCTCGTCCTCCTCGTGGCGGCGGGGGTCGCCGGCTGGTTGCGGGCCGGGCGGCCGCGCCTGCCGCGCGGGCTGCTGGTCGCCGACCTCGCGGGCGGCGCCGGTTTCGCGGCGGCCACGCTCGCGCTCGGCAGCGTCTACATGCGGGTGGCGAGGGACAACCCGGAGGTCGCGGAGGCCCGCAGCGAGAAGGCCCTCGCGTTCTTCTCCCCTCCGCTCCGCGCGTTCTGGGCCGCCCCCGAATACTCCGCCGTGTGGGGGCGGCTGACCGCGGGAGCGCGCGCGGGTTTCGTCTGGCCGATCGAGACCTGCCTGTTCCCCGGCCTGATCGTGGTGGTCGTCGCGCTCGTGGGCCTGGGGGTGACGATCTGGGCTCCGCGTACCCGTCTCCTGCTGCTGATCGGCGTCGCGGGCACCGTGGTGCTGGCCCTCGGCACGACGTTCCTGGGCGGGGCCGTGACGTGGTTGCCCGCCCGGCACCTGCTTCCGGGGATCGAGGCGCTGCGGACGCCGGGCAGGTTCGTCATGTACACCGTTCTCCTGCTCGGGCTGCTGGCCGCGGGGGCCGTGACCCGCCTCGCCGTCCGGGCGGGCCGGTTCCGCCACGTTCTGCTGGCGGTGCCGCTGCTCGTCTGCGCCGAGGGACTGCCGGCCGTCGCGCATCCGGAGGTGCCGCGCCCGCCCGCCGCGCTTTCCCAGGTCCGGGGGCCCGTGCTGACGCTCCCCGACGAGTTCGGGCAGGACAGCCTGTCGCTGATCTGGTCAGTGGGCCGGTTCTACCCGATGGTGAACGGGGCGGCGTCGTTCACGCCCGCGATGATGACCGAGGTCCTCGACGTCACGAGGGCGTTCCCCGAGCCGTATTCGATCGCCTATCTGCGGAACATGGGCGTGCGCGAGGTCGTCGTGCCCCGCGAGCGTGCCGCCGGGACCGCGTTCCAGAACGCCGTCGAACGGTCGGTCGACGGGCTCGAGGTGGAGCGGCGCGACATGGGCGACAGCGTGCTGTACATCCTGCGCTGAGGACTCCGGCCGGGCGGGGGGGAGCCGCCCGGCCGGAGTGCTGTGACGAGTTCTGGACGAGTTCTATATGAGGGACTTCTCGAACGAGTGCTCGCCGACCGTCTCGGGGTCGGCGGTCACGTCGTAGAGCGGGCGGTAGCCGGTCGCGAGATAGAGGGCGGTCGCCTCCGGCTGGCGGGGACCCGTGGTCAGGACGACCCGCAGGTATCCGCGCCCGGCCGTCTCGCGTTCCAGTTCCCGCATGACGAGGCGGCCGAGCCCGCGGCGGCGGTGACCGGGATGCGTCCAGATGCGCTTCAGTTCGGCCGTGGTCTCGTCGTAGCGGCGGAAGGCGCCGCCCGCCGTGGTCTCACCGTTCTCGACGAGGATCAGGAAACCGCCGTCCGGCGGCGCGAAGTCGGATGCGGGGAAGCGGGTCAGCTCGTTGTTGGCCCCGTATCGGCGGTGATACTCGATCGCGAGATCGTCGAGAAGCGGGCGGAGCGCGGCGTCCCCCGGCGCGACCAGACGGAACTCCTGCGCGTGCTCGATCGTCATCTGCTCTCTCTCAATGGGTCGGACGGGGGTCCTCCCGCCCGCGGACGCCCGGGAGCCGCATCCTATTGACCTGGTGGTTCTCCTCAGCAGGTCGGCCCCCGGCGGCGTGGCCGTCCGGGGGACCGAGGGTGTTCTGTGACAGAATTTGTCGCGTCATGCGCGCCTATCTGCCCTTTATGGCTCGCGGAAAGTGTGGCGGCTCACGCCTTCTTCACGCGTTCGGAGTTGGTCCCATGAAGTTCTCCGCCATCAAGGCGACGCTCGTCCTCTTCCTGGGGGGCGTGCTCGTGGCGGCACTCGCTCCACCCGCTCTCGCCCATGACAGCCTGAAGAGCAGCTCACCCGCCAGGAACGCCGTCGTCTCCACCCTCGACCGGATCGAGTTGGAGTTCAGCGCGCACGTGACCTTCCCGGTCGTGATCCTCCACGACGCCGCCGGGCACCGTTTCGAGTCGGGCACCCCGCGCGCCGACGGGCCGAAGGTGGTCCAGGGCGTCGCCGGACCTCTCCCGTCCGGGAACTACGTCGTCGCGTGGCGGGTCGTCTCCTCGGACGGTCATCCCGTCGAGGGGGAGATCCCCTTCACGGTGAAGGCCGCTTCCGACGCGGCGGCGGCCGGCACGCCCTCGACTCCCGCGCCCCTGTCGGCGACGGCCCCTTCCACGTCCGTGGCCGACGACAAGGGCTCGAACAATCCCCTGCTGCTCTGGGGCGGGCTCGCGCTGCTCGTCGTCGCCGGGGCGGCGGCCCTGTTCGGCCGCCGCAAGAAGCCCGAGCACGAGGCGGACACGGCCTGATCCCCGCACGTGCCCGGGGAGCCCGCATGGCGCGGCGGATCGGCCGTACGGCGGTGGGCGGAGGGGTAGAGGGGCCGGTGAGCCGCCGTAAGATCGGCGATCGGCGACCGGCTGACATGCTTGCTCACCGGCCCCTCCACAGCACGGATCCGGCGCGAGTGGACGGCGGCCGTCGGCCCGGCGCACCATCGCACTTGCCCCGAATCAGGACTGTCAGGCGCAGTTAACATTGGATGTATTGACCAGTCAATAGACGTCTCACGGGCCACTGTGTCAGCGGGATCGCCCCAGAAACCCGCCCGTGCCGCCGATCAGGCAAGAGTTTTGTCGTTTCGAATTCGAAATTCAAAGATCTTGATCTCCGACACATCCGATGTATGAAGATCAATAATGCTCATCTGGATCACTGCCGGGTGTTATCCGTCCGACCGACCCGACGAATATTGACGCTTTCGTTTCGATGTGCCAATCTTTCGTCGACGGCGACAAAAGTATCCCTGTAGTCGTTGATTCTTTTTCACCCAGGTGCGGCGGCGCGCTCCTCTTTCTCCAGAAGGAGTACCGCATGTGCCCATGTGTGCCCGCCTTCGTCCCTCTCTCGGTGTCCCGGCCCGTGCCGGTGACATCCCGTCTCGCGTTCACCGGTTGAGAGGGGCCGGCTCATGCGTGCGATCATCCGGACCGTTCTCGCGCTCGTCGTCGCCGCCGCGGCCGTCCTGACCGTGCAGGCCGCCGCTCTCTCCGCCCCGCTGACCAAGATCCTCGTCTTCTCCAAGACGGCGGCCTTCCGGCACTCCTCCATCCCGAACGGCATCGCGGCCATCCAGCAGCTGGGCGCCGCCAACGGGTTCACGGTGGTCGCCACCGAGGACGCGGCGGCGTTCACCACCGCGAACCTGGCGCAGTACCAGGCCGTCGTCTGGTTGTCGACGACCGGTGACGTGCTCAACGCCGCCCAGCAGACGGCGTTCCAGTCCTACATCGCGTCGGGCGGCGGATACGTCGGCGTCCACGCGGCCGCGGACACCGAGTACGACTGGCCCTGGTACGGCGGCCTCGTCGGCGCCTGGTTCAACTCGCATCCGGCGACCCAGCAGGCGGTCGTCCGGGTCGAGGACCGGGCCAACGTCTCCACCTCGCACCTGCCGCCGACCTGGACGCGCACCGACGAGTGGTACAACTACCGCACCAATCCCCGGGCGAACGTGAAGGTGCTGGCCAGCCTCGACGAGTCGTCGTACTCAGGCGGGGCCATGGGCGACCACCCGATCACGTGGTGCCAGGACTACATGGGCGGCCGATCCTGGTACACCGGCCTCGGCCACACCGAGGAGTCCTACGCCGACCCCAACTTCACGAAGATGTTGCTCGGCGGCATCCAGATCGCGTCCCGAGCCAAGCCGGCCGACTGCCGTCCCGAGACCGGTTACACCCCGCTGTTCGACGGCACCCAGGCGAGTTTCAGCCGGTGGCGCATGGCGGGTCCCGGCGGCTTCACCCTGGCCGACGGCACGCTGACCTCCTTCGGCGGCATGGGCCTGCTGTGGTATCCGGTCAGCACGTTCTCGAACTACTCCCTCAAGCTCGACTGGATGATGCCGGGCGACGACAACGGCGGCGTCTTCATCGGCTTCCCCGACCCGCAGGGCGACCCGTGGAAGCCGGTCGACGCGGGTCACGAGATCCAGATCGACGCCAGCGACGCGGATCCCACCCGCACCACCGGCAGCGTGTACAGCTTCAAGGCGCCTGACACGGCGCTGCGCGCCGCGGCGCTCAACCCGCCGGGATCCTGGAACACCTACGAGATCGCCGTGCACGGCCAGCACGTCGAGATCTTCCTGAACGGCGTCAAGATCAACGACTACACGAGCACGCGGAACATCGCGGCCGGCTACATCGGCGTGCAGAACGACGGCGACGGCGCCGACATCAACTACCGCAACATCCGGATCAAGCAGGACGGCGGCCCGCCGCCGGCGGCCGACCTGGCGCAGGGCCGCCCGACGGCGCCGTCCAGCGTGCAGAGCGGCAGCACACTGACCGGATCGCTCGCGGTGGACGGCGACGCCGCCACCCGCTGGGGCAGCGCGTACGCCGACCCGCAGTGGATCTCGGTCGACCTCGGCGCCTCCTACGCGCTCAACCGCGTCAGGCTGAACTGGGAGGCGGCGTACGGCAAGGCGTACCAGATCCAGACATCTCCGGATAACGCCAACTGGACGAACGTGTACTCCACCACCACGAGCGACGGCGGCGTCGACGACCTCACCGTCTCGGGGACCGGCCGGTATGTGCGGGTCTACGGCACGCAGCGGGCGCTGACGCAGTACGGCTACTCGTTGTGGGACCTCAACGTCTACGGCACCCCCGCGAGCGGTGGCGGCACGCTGCTGTCACAGGGGCGCCCGACGGCCACCTCCAGTGTCGAGACCGGCAACGTGCTGGTCGGGGCCAACGCGGTGGACGGCAACACGGTGACCCGCTGGGGGAGCCTGTACGCCGACCCGCAGTGGATCTCGGTCGATCTGGGCTCGTCCCGCTCGATCAGCCGGGTGCGGCTGAACTGGGAGGCGGCGTACGGCAAGGCGTACCAGATCCAGACATCTGCGGATAACGCCAACTGGACGAACGTGTACTCCACCACCACGAGTGACGGCGGCGTCGACGACGTCACCGTGTCGGGCAGCGGCCGGTATGTGCGGGTCTACGGCACGCAGCGGGCGCTGACGCAGTACGGCTACTCGCTCTGGGAACTGCAGGTCTACGGCACCTGAGCCTCTCGGAACCACGACATGACCGTCGGGGGGCTTCAGGTCCGCCGCGGACCTGAAGCTCCCCGGAACCACGCACATCCGCCTCCGCACCCCCCAGGAGACTTCGTGTTCGGTTTCGCGCGCCTTCGGACAGCCGTCGGCGCCCTCATCCTCGCGCTCGCGGGGACCGCCGTCGCGGGAGCGCCCGTTCCCGCCTCCGCCGCGGTCCCGGCCCTGACTGCCACGGCCGCTCTCGCCCCGCCTCCCACGAGCGGGTTCGAGAAGGTCAAGCTGGACGGCGGGCTCTCGATGGGCGAGCCCATCGAGTTGTCGGTCCTCCCCGACGGCAAGGTCCTCTACATCAACCGGGGCAGCACCACCGGCGGCGGCCAGGTCCGCCTGTACAATCCCGTCACCAAGGCCACGACGGTGGCGCTGACCGTGCAACTCGACGCCCGGTTCGAGGACGGCCTGATCGGCATCACGATCCACCCGCAGTTCGCCGCCAACCACTGGGTGTACCTCTTCTATTCGCCGAAGGTGACGCCGCTGGTCAACCGGATCTCCCGGTTCACCTTCAACACCACGGGAGGAGTCCTCGACCCCGCCAGCGAGGACATGATCATCGAGTGGCCGACCGAGCGTGACCTGTGTTGCCACTCGGCCGGGTCCATGACCTGGGACTCCAACGAAAACCTGTACTTCGCGGTGGGCGACAACACCAACTCCGGCGGCGACTCGGCGGGCATGGCGCCCATCGACGAGCGGCCGACCAGCAACCCCCAGTACGACGCCCAGCGCACGGCGGGCAACACCAACGACCTGCGCGGGAAGATCAACCGGATCCACCCGGAGAACAACGGCACCTACACGATCCCGGCCGGCAACCTCTTCGCGCCGGGCACCGCGAAGACCCGTCCCGAGATCTACATCATGGGCGACCGCAACCCGTACCGGATCTGGGTCGACAAGAAGGCGAACAACACCCTCTACTGGGGCGAGGTCGGACCTGACGCGGGCGCGACCGTCGCCAACCGCGGCCCGGCGGCCTACGACGAGTTCAACAGGGCGACGGGCCCGGGCAACTACGGCTGGCCGTACTGCGGCGGTCCGAACGTGGCCTACAACGACTGGGACTTCGCGGCCAACGCCCCACGCGGCTGGTTCCCGTGCGGCGGCACGACCGGCCCGGTGAACAACTCGCCGCGCAACACCGGCCTCCAGCAGCTTCCCCCGACCAAGCCCTCCCTGGTGTGGGAGCAGCACGGCGGCAGCAAGGAGTGGCCCGCCCTGGACAACCCGGGCGGCTGCGGAGCGCCCAACCACGCCGAGGTCTACCACTACGACCCGAACCTGGTCTCGGACGCCAAGTGGCCCGCGTACTACGACAACAAGTGGCTCATCTCCGAGTACTGCCGCAACTGGATCAAGGAAGTCCAGTTCGACAACGGCAACCCGGCCACCGGGAACCCGACTGTGATCGAGCCCGTCCTGGCCGGGATGAACCTCGTCCACCCGATCGACATGGAGTTCGGGCCCGACGGGTCGCTGTACCTGCTGGAGTACGGCAGCGGTTACTTCTCCGGCGCCGCGGACGCCGGGCTGTACAAGATCAATTATGTCCAGGGTGGGCGCTCGCCCGTCGCGGCGGCCACGGCCGACAAGGACAACGGCCTGACGCCGCTCGCGGTGACGTTCTCCAGCGCGGGCTCGTCCGATCCCGACGGTGATCCGATCACCTACGCCTGGGACTTCGACAACAACGGCACCACCGACTCCACGGCCGCCAACCCGTCGTTCACCTACACCACCAACGGCGACAAGCGGGCGCGTCTGACCGTACGGGACCCCGCGGGTCACACGGGCACGGCGGTGATCCCCATCGTGGTCGGCAACAACCGGCCCGCGGTCACCCTGGCGGGCATCCCCGCGGGCGGCATGTGGAGTTGGGGGGAGAACCTCACCTCGACCGCGAGCGCGACCGATCCGCAGGACGGCACGATCAACTGCGCCGACGTCGTGATCCGGGCGGCGCTCGGACACCAGGAGCACGCCCATGAGGAGGGGCAGGGCACCGGCTGCGGGTTCACCGTCAACACCGGTCCGGTGCACGCCGGCCCCGACGCCGTGCAGTTCTTCGTCCTGCGCGCCTCCTACACCGACCGCGGCGCCTCCGGCACGGTGGCGCTGACGGGGGAGAAGGAGATCTCGGTCTGGCCGAAGCAGTGGCAGGCCGAGCACTTCGTCCAGCTCAACGGTCCCAAGGTCGTCGACCAGGCCGCGGCCGAGGGCGGCAAACGTCTCGGCGACATCCAGAGCGGCGAGTGGGTGAGGCATCACGCGGTGAGCCTGAAGGGCATCACCGGGGTGAAGGCCCGCGTGTCCTCGGCCAACGCCGGCGGCACCCTTTCGTTCCGTTACGACTCGCCCACGGGTCCCGAGGTCGCGCGCGTCGCGGTCGCCGGCACGGGAGGCTGGGACAACTACGCCGAGGTGACCGCGCCGGTCACCAGGCCCGATGACGGCACCCACGACCTCTATCTGGTGTTCACCGGGAACAACACCGGCACGAACGCGCTGTTCGACCTCGACAGCTACACCTTCACCGGCCCGGGCGTCAGCACGCCGCCGATCACCACGAGCGACCTCGCCCAGGGGCGCCCGACGGCGACGTCCAGTGTGGAGCCGAACAACGGCCGGGTGGGTTCCATGGCGGTCGACGGCAACGCCGCCACGCGGTGGAGCAGCGACTACAGCGACCCGCAGTGGATCTCCGTCGACCTGGGCTCGTCCCGCTCGATCAGCCGGGTGCGGCTGAACTGGGAGGCGGCGTACAGATCCAGACATCTGCGGATAACGCCAACTGGACGAACGTGTACGCCACCACGACGAGTGACGGCGGCGTCGACGATCTCGTCGTCTCGGGGACCGGGCGTTATGTCCGGATGTACGGCACGCAGCGGGCGCTGACGCAGTACGGCTACTCGCTGTGGGAGTTCGAGGTCTACGGCACCTGAGTGACGGCCGGGCCGGAGTTCCTGGCGGACCCGGCCCGGCCCTGTCTCTCCGGGAGGTCCGATGTTCTTTTGACTCTCCCGCCTAACACGGCCTCTGGAAGCCAAGTTATCCGATGTATTCCTGCCGGAAACCTCTTGACTTGCACGCAACCAGCGGACATTCTTGGCGAAACATCGGATGTATTGGAGGCGTTGTGAAGCTGCTGCGGGTTGGTCCGAGTGGCGTCGCTCATCCACGCTCGGCCACGTCCATCGGCTTCTCGCAGCTGGATCACCGCGGTGCGGCGACTTTCCCGGCACCGGTGGAACCGGCCTCCCGTGCTCTCGCGGGTGCCTCTTTCGGGGAGAATAACCCAAAGGCGTTCTTTGAGATGAGGATGGCGGCGTCCATTGGTCGGATGGATCGCTCCCACGAGGCCGGGGCCGGCCGGACGGCGGGACAGGCGTGAAGATCACCTCCCTGGAGACGCATGACATCCGCTTCCCCACGTCGCGGGAGCGGGACGGCTCCGACGCCATGAACCCCGATCCCGACTACTCCGCCGCCTACGTGGTGCTCAGGACCGAGGACGGTCACGAGGGGCACGGGTTCGCCTTCACGATCGGCCGCGGCAACGACGTGCAGACGGCCGCGATCAGGGCCCTCGAGCCCTACGTGGTGGGGCGTGACTGCTCCGACATCGGCGCGCTGTCGCGCGGCATGGTGGGCGACTCGCAGCTGCGCTGGCTCGGCCCGGAGAAGGGCGTCATGCACATGGCGATCTCCGCCGTGGTCAACGCCCTGTGGGACCTCAAGGCCAAGCGGGAGGGCAAGCCGGTCTGGCTGCTGCTGAGCGAGATGTCGCCCGAGGAGATCGTCGGCCTCGTCGACTTCCGCTACATCACCGACGCCCTCACGCCCGACGAGGCGCTGGAGATCCTCCGTAAGGCCCAGCCGGGCCGCCAGGAGAGGATCGCCCACCTCCGGGCGAACGGCTACCCCGCCTACGCGACCTCGCCCGGCTGGCTCGGCTACGACGACGACAAGCTGCGCCGCCTCTGCAAGGAGGCCCTGGACGACGGCTTCACGCAGATCAAGCTGAAGGTCGGCGCCGACCTCGACGACGACATCCGCCGCATGCGGGTCGCCCGTGAGGTGTGCGGCGTCGGGTTCCCCATCGCCGTCGACGCCAACCAGCGCTGGGACGTGGACACGGCGGTCCAGTGGGTCGAGGCGCTGGCCGAGTTCGACCCGTGGTGGGTGGAGGAGCCGACCAGCCCCGACGACGTGCTCGGCCACGCCGCCATCGCGCGCAGGATCGCGCCCATCCCGGTCGCCACCGGCGAGCACGTGCAGAACCGAATGGTCTTCAAGCAGTTGCTCCAGGCGGGCGCGGTCTCCTACCTCCAGCTCGACGCGGCCAGGGTCGGCGGGGTCAACGAGAACCTCGCGATCCTGCTGCTCGCCGCCAAGTTCGGCGTGCCCGTCTGCCCGCACGCCGGCGGCGTCGGGCTGTGCGAGCTGGTGCAGCACCTGGCGATGTTCGACTACGTCGCGGTGAGCGGATCCACGGAGGGCCGGGTCATCGAGTACGTCGACCACCTGCACGAGCACTTCGTGGACCCTGTCGTCATCCAGGGCGGCAGGTATGTCGCGCCCGCCGCACCGGGCTTCGGCTCCACGATGCACCCCGAGTCGATCGCCGAATTCTCCTACCCCGACGGTCCCGTCTGGAGGGGCGCGAATGGTTGAGTTCGGTGAGTCGTGTTCTCCGGCCGGATGCGGTCCCACACCGTCGCGCCGGCCGGTCCGCTTGTCGGTGCCACCCAGGCACCTGACCTGCCGCGGGCGGGGGCACCTCGTGTCCTCGCCTTCTACCCCCCACGTCATGAAAGGCCAAATGGCATGAAACATTTCCTCAGCGCCGCGGGCGTCGCCGCCCTCGCGCTCGCGCTCGCCGCCTGCGGTTCCACCTCGGACAACTCGACGGCGACGGGCGGCGGTTCGACCGCGGCCGCCGGCGGAAAGGTCGGTGTCGACTTCCCCCGGGCCGACTCCGACTTCTGGAACTCCTACAACAAGTACGTTCCGGAGATGGGCAAGGAACTCGGCGTCGACCTGATGCCGCCGACCAACTCGCAGAACGACATCGCCAAGGTCGTGGCGAACACCCAGGCGCTCGTCAGCCAGGGCGCCAAGGCCATCGTGATGGCTCCGCAGGACACCGGCGCGATCGCCTCGACCCTGCAGTCGCTCGAGAGCAAGAAGATCCCCGTCGTCTCGGTGGACACCCGCCCGGACACCGGCAAGGTCTACATGGTCGTCCGCGCCGACAACCGGGCGTACGGCCAGAAGGCGTGCGAGTTCCTCGGCGACAAGCTGGGCGGCAAGGGCAAGATCGTCGAGCTCATGGGCGCGCTGTCCTCGATCAACGGCCGTGACCGCGCCGAGGCGTTCCGCGAGTGCATGAAGACCAAGTTCCCCGGAATCACCGTCTTCGAGGAGCCGACGGAGTGGGACGGCACCAAGGCCGCGTCCATGCTCCAGACCCGCCTCGAGCAGAACCCCGACATCAAGGGCATCTACATGCACGCGGGCGGTGTGCACCTGGCCCCGACCCTGCAGGTGCTGAAGGCCAAGAACCTGATCGTCCCGCCGACGGACCCCAAGCACATCTTCGTCATCTCCAATGACGGCATCCCGCAGGAGTTCGCCGCGATCCGTGACGGCTCGATCGACGCCACCGTGTCGCAGCCGGCCGACCTGTACGCCAAGTACGCGCTCTTCTACGCCAAGGCCGCGGTCGAGGGCAAGACCTTCCAGCCCGGCCCGACGGACCACGACAGCACGATCATCCAGCTGCCCAACGGCCTGGAGGACCAGCTTCCGGCTCCGCTCGTGACCAAGGACAACGTGGACGACCCCGCGCTCTGGGGCAACCAGGTCAAGTAATGACAGTTACTGAAACGGCGGCGGTCGAAGCGCGTGGCATCACCAAGCGCTTCGGCCCCACCGTCGCCCTCAACGACGCCGGAATCGTGATCGCCCCCGGTGAGACGCACGCGCTGGTCGGCCGGAACGGCGCAGGCAAGTCGACCCTTGTCTCCATCCTGACCGGGCTCCAGCGCCCCGACCTCGGCGAAGTCCTCTTCGCCGGTGAGCCGTCGCCGCCGCTGACCGACAGGGACGCCTGGCGTCGCCGCGTGGCGTGTGTGTACCAGAAGTCGACGATCATCCCCTCCCTGACCGTCGCCGAGAACCTCTTCATCAACCGGCAGACCGAGCGCGGTCCGATCAACTGGCGCGCCCTGCGCGCCCGCGCCCGGCAACTGCTCGACCAGTACGGCGTGGCGGTGGACGCCGACTCCCTCGCGGGAGACCTCAACGTCGAGGAACGCCAACTGGTGGAGATCGCCAGGGCGCTGTCCTTCGGCGCGAGGTTCATCATCCTCGACGAGCCCACGGCCCAGCTCGACGGCCCGGCCATCGAGCGGCTCTTCGAGCGGATGCGCGACCTGCGCAACCAGGGCGTGACGATGATGTTCATCTCGCACCACCTGGAGGAGGTCTACCAGGTCTGCCAGAGCGTCACGGTCTTCCGCGACGCCCGGCACGTCGTCACCGCCCCGGTGGCCGATCTCCCGCACGACGAGCTGGTCAAGGCGATGACCGGCGAGGAGACCCAGGCGTACGAGTCCAAGGCCCGGGAGATCGACGGCGCGGCGAAGGTCGTGCTCTCGGCGTCCGGCCTGCGGTTGAAGGACCGCTACGAGGACGTCGACCTCGCCGTGCGCTCGGGAGAGATCGTCGGGCTGGCGGGCTCCGGCAGCAGCGGGAAGGTCGGCCTGGCGGAGACGCTGGTCGGGCTCCGCAAGCCGGACGGCGGCGACGTCACGGTCAACGGGACGGCGATCCGCCCCGGAGACGTGTCCGCCGCGTTGAAGGCGGGCCTCGGGTTCGTCCCGCAGGACCGTCACCACGAGGGTTTCGTGCCGCTGCTGTCGATCGCGGAGAACGCGACCATGCCCATCGCCCACAAGCTGGGCAGGTTCGGCATGATCTCCGGAGAGCGCCGCAAGGCCCGGGCCACGACGATGATCCAGGATCTGGACATCAAGACCACCGGGCCGGACCAGCCGGTCGGCGACCTGTCCGGCGGCAACGCCCAGAAGGTCGTGCTCGCGCGCGCGCTGGCCGACAGCCCGGCGGCGCTCGTGGTGATCAACCCCACCGCCGGCGTCGACGTCAAGGCCAAGCAGTCGCTGCTTGGCGCGGTCGAGGACGCGACGGCCGGGGGAACGGGCGTCCTGCTGGTCTCCGACGAGCTGGACGACCTTCGGATCTGTGACCGGGTGCTGGTCATGTTCCACGGCAAGGTGGTCAAGGACGTGCCACGAGGCTGGAGTGAGAACGATCTCGTGGCGGCAATGGAAGGTATCGACTCATGACCGAATCGGCCGTGCCCGACTCCCTGGCCGTCAGGTCACGCGGGACGGGTCTGAAGCTCGGCAGGTTCAGGGACCTCACGCTGGTCCCGGTTATCATCTTGCTGCTGATCGTCGGCTCCTTCGCCGATCCGGTCTTCATGACCACGGGCAACCTGACCAACGTGCTCCAGCAGCAGTCGGCGCTCGCGCTGGTCGTGCTCGCCGAGGCGCTGGTCCTCATCGCGGGCAAGTTCGACCTCTCGCTGGAGTCGACCGTCGGCCTGGCCCCGGCCCTCGCGGTGATGCTGGTCATCCCGACGTCGGCGGGCGGCTTCGGCCTGGGGGTGCCCGTCGCGCTGGCGATCCCGCTGTGCCTGCTGATCGGGGCCGCGGTCGGCGCGTTCAACGGCTTCCTGATTCTGCGTTTCCAGTTGTCGGCGTTCATCGTCACGCTGGCGATGCTGATCGTCGTCCGCGGCCTCCAGACCGGCATCACCGGAGGCAAGAGCCTGTTCGCCCTGCCCCCGTCGTTCCTCTACCTCGGCAGCGCCACCTGGCTGGGCATCCCCGCGGCCATCTGGATCACCGCGGTGCTGTTCGCGGCCGGCATCGTCGTGCTCCGCTTCTTCCGCACCGGCCGGGCGCTGTACGCCATCGGCGGCAACGCCGACGCGGCACGGGCGGCGGGCATCCGGGTCGAGCGGGTGACCTGGGTGGTCTTCGTGATCTCCGGCACCCTCGCGGCGGTGGCGGGAATGCTGGAGACCGGCAGGCTCGGCGGCATCAGCGCCAACCAGGGCGACGGCTGGATCTTCATGGTCTTCGCCGCCGCCGTCATCGGCGGAGTCAGCATGGACGGCGGCAAGGGCACCATCCTCGGCGCCCTCACCGGTGTCCTCGTCATCGGCCTGGTCGAGAACATCCTGACCCTCAAGGGTGTCCCCGGCGAGTGGAGGAACCTCGTCTACGGCGCCATCATCCTGGTCGCTCTCATGATCAGCCGGCTTGCCGGAGGCAAGGCGCAAGATTGAACGGCCGGCCGTACGGGCTCCGGAGGACGTGCGGCCGCCGCTGGAGGACATGAGGAAGGGCACCGGTGCGATGCGCCGGTGCCCTTTCTCATGCGCCGTACGGCCGTCAGGAGGCGTAGGCCTCCAGTTCGAAGATCCGGGCGGCCTTGTCGGAGTCGCTGGTCGGTGTGATCACGTTGACCCGCACGTACCGGGCGTCGAGCGGAGTGAACGTGTGGGTGGTGACATTCGAGGTGTTGCCGCGCACCGTCGCCACCGTCGTCCAGGTCGTGCCGTTGACACTGGTCTGGAGGTCGAAGTCGCGGGTGTTCCAGCTCGTCTTCTCACCGCCCGCACCCGAGTGGCGCACGACCAGCCGCCCCACCTTGGTGGTGGACTGCAGGTCGACCCGCAGCCACTTGCTCGTGCCCAGCGAGCACCACTTGTCGGACGTGCCGCCCGTCCAGCTGCCGTTGACCGCCTTGGCCGGGCTCTCGGCGGCCGCGCACTGGCTGTCCGCGGTGGCGGGCCTGTTCAGCGCGAGGTTCGTGGTGCTCGCCTGCTGGGGGACGTAGAGCCGGATGTCGGTCAGGCTCGCGCTGCCCTCGTAGACGTTGGTGTACAGGTCGCCGATGACGAAGTAGTCGGGGTACTGCGACCCGGCCGGCCACTGGTTCGGCCACGTCGTGCCGCCGTGGGCGTCGTTCTGCACCAGGCTCGCGTTGTACCTGCCGTCGTACTCGCCCGGCTTGACGTTGTAGTGCCAGATCGGGTCGTTGCCGACGATGAAGTTCCGGTGGAAGCGCAACGTCTTCTGCCCCGCGCGGGCGAAGTTCCCGCTGGCCTCCAGCGTGTAGCCGGTGGCGTCCCGCTCGATCGCGAACGTGTAGAACTGGTTCGGCATGAGCTCGGGCTGCAGCTCGGCGGCCGACGACAGTTGCTGCTCGGCGACGCCGCCCGAGCAGCTCGTCATGAACCACTGGGAGTTGCCGGCCAGGCCGCCGGGGCCGGGGGTCCAGTTGGGCAGCCCGCTGATCCACATGTTGACCGTGTTGAAGCTGCTGTCGCGGTAGTTGTAGTACGTGTTGTTCGCCGAGTTGCAGACCCGGCCGCCGGTGCCGGTCCCCACCCGGTCGGGGTGCTGGGAGAAGGCGTCCATCAGCACCTTGCGGTGGTAGTGCCAGAAGTGGTTGTTCCGCGGCGCGGGGTTGGCGAAGTCGACGATCGACAGGAAGTGGTAGCCGTTGTAGCCGTAGTTCCCCTCCCTGACGTTCTGCCATTCGCAGTAGGGCACGGACGCGTCGCCGGTCCAGCCGGGTGACCGCGAGCCCTCACCCCAGGGATGCTGGGTCTTGCAGCCTGCGGTGGAGTACCCGTTGACCCGGCCGCCGTAGTTGATGGTGCCGTTGCGCTTGCCGCCGAAGTCGAGGGTCTTGAGCTTGTACTCGATGCGGTACTGCTCGGGCAGCTTGTTGGTGGGCCGGAAGATGGCGCCGCCGGTGGACTCCGGCACGTTGAGCACCGCGACGTGTTCGGACCCCAGTGCCTGGGTGGTGATCGACGGCGGTGATTCGAGCACGCCGTCCTTGTTGAAGTCGCGGGCCGACAACGAGGCCGTCAGCCAGCCGTTCTGGCCGACGGTGAACTCCTTGCGGTAGGTCGCGAAGGAGTTGAAGGCGGTGTTCCACGCCGGGCCGTAGTCGTTCTGGTACCACAGCCCCGAGTCGTCCATGATCGTGTCGAACGGCTGGCTGTAGGTCTCCTTGACCCACGGGGCGTTCGCGCCGGTGAGCGGTGCGGAGAAGTCCTCCGAGTAGAGGAGGGTCCATCCCGGGCGGGTGGGGTCGTCGGCCGAGGCGGGGACGCCCGCGGCGAACGTCGCGAGGCTGATGACGGTGGAGGCGATCGCGGCGAAGGTCGTCGCGCGCACGACCCTCCTGGCTTTCCTTCGCATGGTGCTGCCCTTCGGTCGGGGAGCGTCGCTCCTGCGTGACGCCGGAGGCGTCGTGTGGCCGGTCGGGGGTGGCGTCGCCGCACGCCACCTGACCGCGGGCTGATCGTCAGAAACTTCCGTCGGGGTTCTGGTACTTGGCCGCGTTCTCCTTGGTGATCATCGGGGAGGGCACCACGGTGTCCTTCTCGACCTGGGCGCCGCCGAGGATCTCGACCGCGCGGTCGAGTCCCATCGCGCCGATGACGTCGGCGTCGTTGAGGCCGGTCACGAGGTAGTTGGTGCCGTCGAGGATCGCCTTGAGCGCCTCGGCCTGCCCGTCCACGCCGGCGATGATGATCTGGTCCGACTTGCCGGCGTCCGCGATCGCGCGCTGGGCGCCCAGGCACATCGCGTCGTTCTCGCAGAACACGGCCTTCAGGTCGGAGTCGGTCGCCAGCAGGCTCTCCATCACGGTCAGCCCGCCGTCGGATCCCCAGTTGCCGAAGTCGGGGGCCTCGACCAGGGTGATGCCCGTCTTGCTCTGGAGCACCGACTTGACGCCGTTCGTGCGGGCCAGGCCGATGCTGTTGTCGGCGGGGCCGCCCTTGATGATGGCGACCTTGCCTCCGTCGGGCAGTTTCTGCGCCAGGAACTCCCCGTTCTGCCGTCCGATCGCCTCGTTGTCCGGGCCGATCCAGCTCGTGTACTCGCCGGTCTGGAACTTGCGGTCCACCAGGACCACCGGCTTGCCCGCCGTCTTGATCGCGTTGAGCGCCGCGGGCGCCGACTCCAGCGGGCCGCCGGAGATGATCACCGCGTCGACGTTCTTGCTCAGCAGGTCCTCGACGTTGGAGGCGAGCTTGGCCGCGTCCCCGTTGGCGTCGGTGCTGATGACCTCGATCTTGCCCTTCTTCTTGGCCTCCGCGGCGATCGCCTTGTCCATGCCGCTGAAGTAGGGCCCGCCCAGCGTGAAGTTGGCCACGCCGATCGTGTAGGAGCCGTCGCCGCCCGCCGTGGCGGTGTCGTCCGACCCGGATGAGCAGCCGGCCAGCCCGGCGGCGAGGACGCCGGCGACCAGTAGACCGCTGAGTTTCTTCCCATTCATGTAGGGGCCTCCCATTGGTGGTGACTTATCAGGAGCGCACCCGGTTGGTGCGCTGGACAAGGATGACGGCGATGATGATCAGTCCCTTGAGCACCTGTTGCCAGAAGCTCTGCACGCCGTACAGGTTGAGCAGGTTGTTGATCAGGACGAGGACGAGCACGCCGCCGAACGTGGCGCGCACCGAGCCGCGTCCGCCCGCCAGGCTCGCGCCGCCGATGACGCAGGCGGCGATCGCGTCGAGCTCGAACGCCACCCCGACGCTCGGCTGGGCGATGCCCACCCGGCTCGCCAGGACCACGCCCGCGAGCCCGGCGCACGCGCCGCTGATGGTGTAGGCCAGCACCACGTGCCTGCGCACGTTGATGCCGGCGAGCCGTACGGTCTCGGCGTTGCCGCCGATCGCCACGATGGAGCGGCCCGGGGGAGTGCGGGTCAGGAAGACGCCCCCGACCAGGAAGACGGCCAGCATGATGAGCGTGCTCACCGGAACGGGCCCCAGCGTCGCCGATCCGAGCGTGAAGAACCCCGGGTCCTCGGGCGCGATGGGCACCTCGGAGTAGACGAAGGCGAGCCCCCGGATCGTGGTCAGCGCGGCCAGCGTGACGACGAACGGCGCCAGCTCGAACCTGGCGATCAGCGCGCCGTTGACCAGGCCGAAGCCGATGCCGGACACGACGCCCACCGCCATGGCCACCGGGATCGGCAGGCCGGAGACGAGGCCGGCGGTGACGATGCCGGAGAACGCCACGATCGAGCCCACCGACAGGTCGATGCCGCCGGTGAGGATGACGACGAGCATGCCGAACGACAGCAGGCCGGTGGTGACCATCTGCTTGAGCAGGTTGGTGAGGTTGGTCGGGGTGAGGAAGGTGTCGGCGGTGAGCGCCGCCACCAGGACGAGCACGGCGATGAGCGTGATGAACGCCGCCGCCATCGTGACGTCCCGTCCGCCCACCACCAATCGGGGGACCCTGCGGCCCCGGGGATCGGTCGTGGTCGGCGCCGGCTCGGTGAGCTGCCCGGTCATGCGGCCTGTCCAATCGCGTGCGCGAGGATCTCGTCCTCGGTGGTCCGGTCCGAGCGCAGCTCGCCGGTGACGCGGCCCTGGTTCATCACGAGGATCCGGTCGGTGGCGCCCAGCACCTCGGTGAGGTCGGAGGAGATGAGCAGGACGGCGAGGCCGTCGCGGGCGAGATCGTCGATCATGCGGTAGATCGCGATCCGCGTCGACATGTCCACGCCCCGCGTCGGCTCGTCGAGGATGAGCACCCGCGGCTCGGCCAGCAGCCACTTGGCCAGGACGGCCTTCTGCTGGTTGCCGCCGCTGAGGTTGACGACGCGCATCGAGGCGCAGTGGGCCGGCTGGATGCTCAGCCGATCGATCATCTCCCCGACCCGCTCGCGCCGCCGCGCGGCGTCGATCAGCGGGCCGCGCCGCATGCCGTACATCGTGGTGAGGCCGATGTTGTCCAGCACGCTCATGCCGCCGACCAGGCCCGTGCGCTTGCGGTCCTCGGTCACCAGCGCGAGCCCGGCCGCGATCGCGTCGGACGGCGCGCGGAACCGCACGTCTCCACCCGCGACCTTGACCTGCCCGGACGTCGCGGGCTCGGCGCCGAACACGCACCTGGCCAGCTCGCTGCGGCCGGAGCCGACCAGGCCGAACAATCCCACGATCTCCCCGGCGCGCAGGGCGAAGGAGACGTCCTCGAACTCGCCCCGGCGGGTGAGACCGTGGACGCTCAGCCTCACCTCGCCCGGCTCGGCGCGTCGGTCGGGGTAGATCTGCTCCAGACGCCGCCCCGCCATGAGACCGATGAGCTCGCTCTCGCTGGTCCGCGCGGGCTCGGTCGTCGCGATCACGCGGCCGTCCTTGACGACGACGATGGACGTGGCCAGCTCCATCACCTCGGCCAGCCGGTGGGAGACGTAGATCACGAGCACTCCACGCTCGCGGAGCCGCCGGACGAGCGCGAACAGCGACTCGAGGTCGCTTCCCGCGAGGACGGCGGAGGGCTCGTCGAGCACCAGCACCCTGGGCTCGCTGACCAGCGCCTTCGCGATCTCCACCATCTGCTGCCTGGCCACCGACAACCGGCCCGCGAGGGTGCGCGGGTCGATCGCGCCGAAACCGATGCTCTCCAGCAGTTCCCTCGCGCGGGCGTGCGCGGCCGCCCAGTCGATGAGCCCCCGCCGCTTCGGGAAGTTCCCCATCAGCAGGTTCTCGGTGACCGAGAGGCCGGGGACGATGGAGAGCTCCTGGTAGACGGTGCGGATGCCGCGCGCGTGCGCGTCGTGCGGAGACCGGAACTCCGCCGCCTCGCCGTCGATCCGCATCTCGCCGGCGCTCATGGACTGCGCCCCGGAAAGGATCTTGATGAGGGTGGACTTGCCGGCTCCGTTCGCGCCGACCACGGCGAGCACCTCACCGGGACGCCCCACGAGGTCGACCCCGTGCAGCACCTCGACGCCGCCGTAGTCCTTGCGCACGCCGCGGAGCTCGAGGGTCATCCGAACGCCTCCATCACGAGCACCGTCTTCTGGCGGGTGAAGTCGAGGACCGTCTCGTGCAGGCCCTCGCGGTAACCCCCGGTGTCCTTGGTGCCGCCGAACGGCAGGTTCTCCGCGCGCAGCGCGGTCGAGCCGTTGATGACCACGCCGCCGACGTCGAGATGCCTGGCCAGGGTGAACGCCCGGGAGACGTCCCGCGTGAACACCGCGGCGTGCAGGCCGTACGGCGACTCGTTGGCCATCCGCACCGCCTCGGCGGGGTCGCCGAACCTGGCGACCGGCGCGACCGGGCCGAAGATCTCCTCGGCGAACGCCGGGCTGGCCGCCGGGACGTCCACCAGCACGGAGGGGTTGACGAACGCCCCGCGTCTAGCACCTCCCGCGACCAGACGGGCGCCGTCCTCGACGAGCCTGCCCACGGCGGCCTCCACGCGCTCGGCCGCCTCCTCGGTGATCAGGGGACCGACGTCGGTCGACTCCAGCAACTGGTCTCCCACCGTGAGCTTCGCCGTCTGCGCGAGCAGAGAGGCGACGAAGGCGTCGTGCACGCCGTCCTGCGCGTAGACCCGCTTGACCGCGCAGCAGATCTGGCCGTTGCCGCGGGCGAGCCGGCCGAGCACCACCGCCTGGGCGGCCTCGTCGACGTCGGCGTCGTCGCAGACGATGAGCGCGTCGTTGCCGCCGAGTTCGAGGAGGACCTTCTTCAGCGTGCCCGCCGCCCTGCGGGCGATCTCGCGGCCGGCGTTGGTGCTGCCGGTGAGGCTCACCGCCGCGATGCCGGGCAGCTCCGCCAGAGTCTGGGACACCTCCACCCGGCCGGTGGCGAGCTGGTGGGCGTAGGGAGGCGCGCCCGCCTGCTCCACGAGCTCGGCCACCCGGATCAGCGCGAGCGGGCAGTGCGCGGGGGGCTGGACGACGACGGCGTTCCCGGCCGCGAGCGCCGCGGCCGCCTTGTGCGCGTAGAGCTCGACGGGGTAGTTGAACGGCACGAGCGCCGCCACGACGCCCAGCGGCTCCCGCATGGTCACCGCCAAGTGGCGTTCCAGGCCCGGCACGGCGTCGAGCGGGATCTGGCGGCCGAACAGCCGGGTGGCCTCTCCCGCGTATCCCCGGAAGATCCGGATCGCGGCCTCGACCTCGCCCCTCGTCTGCTGCACCGGCTTGCCGTTCTCCTCGGCGAGCAACGTGGCGAGGCCCTCCTGCTCGGCCTCGATCAGGTCGGCCACCCGGCGCAAGAGGCCGGCCCGCTGGTGGGCGGGCATGGCGGCCATCGAACGCTGCCCCTCCTGGGCGTCGTCGACGATCCTGGCCACCGCCTCCGGGGTCATGGCCTCCACTTCCCCGAGTGCTCTTCCCGTGCCGGGATTGCGGACGGTCATGGCCGGCCCCGCTGACGATTGGGACATCCTGGTCGACTCCTCAGATGAGTGTGCTGTCTCGTCCGTTGGGTGTTCTGGCGTCTGCTCGGGCGCGCCGGGGGATCACGTAACCGATCCGGCGGCTGATGTCGGCGGCCATGGCGAGCGCGGTCGGCGCCAGGCGGTGGCAGTCGTCGAGGCTGAACCGGTTGGCGGGCGCGGAGACGCTGAAGGCGCCGACGGGCTGGCCAGAGGCGTTCATGATGGGCAGCCCCACGCAGCGCACGCCCTCCTCGTTCTCCTCGTCGTCGATCGCGTAGCCGCGGTCGCGCACGACGCGGAGCTCGGCGAGCAGCGCGTCGCCCGTGAGCGTTTTCGGGGTGCGCCGGTCCAGTGGGCCGACCAGGATCTCCTCGGCCCGCCGGTCGTCCAGCGAGAGGACGGCCTTGCCCATCGCGGTGCAGTGCAGGGGGGACCGGCTGCCGATCCGGGAGACCAGCCGGACCGACTTGGCGCTCTCGACCTTGTCGACGTAGACGATCTGGTTGCCGACCGGCACGCCCAGATGGACGGTCTCGCCGCTCAGCTCGACCAGCTCGACCAGGTACGGCCGGGCCGCCGCGCGCAGGCCGTCCTCCTCGAGATACTGACCGGCCAGCGTGATCAGAGTGACGCCCAGGTGGTACGAGCCCGCCGCGTCGCGGTCGAGCACGCCCAGCTCGAGCAGCGACGTCACGTACCGGTGCGCCGTGCTGACCGCGATGCCGGCCTGGCCCGCGAGCTCACCCAGCGAGACGCCGGCCTGGCCGGCTTCCGACACGGCATTGATGAGCTCGAAGGCCTTGTCGACACTCGAGGATTTCCGCCCGCTCTTCATTCGAGTAACTCGAATCCATTTTCATATTTCTGCACTATTTTCGCGATGGTTACACCCGAAATTGGCCATGTCAACCCTTTAGGTGCGGGGCTATTCGATGAGAGGTGAGAGGCGGGGGAGGCCTTGCCGTACGGGCCGGTTGAGCTGGGCGGACGTGTGTATTGAGAAGGTTTCTTGTCGGATCGCGTGCATGGCGGGCCGAATTCCTCCGCGCGACTGAATTATGTCTTTATGTACGATCCGTCACTCGGGCTGCCGCCTCGTAGTGGCCTATCCCATATGCGCCCATCTCATATGCGTCAAAAACCATTACCATCGAGCCATTACCGATTCACCCCCCGCCATTCCCCATGTGCCGTGATCATGCACAGGTTCGTGGATCGGGCCTCCGACCAGGCGCTTCCTCCGCCGTGATCATGCACGCTTTCGGGAAAACGGCCATCGACCTGCGGCGACGCTGTTCGTGATCATGCACGGAGCGAGGCCGTACGTCAGGAACCGAGCCCTGCGGTCAGGGTCCCGGGTTCTGGAATGTCACCGTGCCTTGATGAAGCCGGCCATTCACGGCGAGGGCTATTCGGTGAGCAGGTGACGGAGATAGCGATCGGGGGCGGCGAGGAAGTCGCGTGTCAGGGTGACGGGTAGCGCGTCATCGTAGGCGACGGGGGCGATGCCGTCGTCGTTCAAGTGCAGGATCGTGGCGCCGGGCAGTGCGAGCAGGATCGGCGAATGCGTGGCGATGACGAACTGGGAGCCCTGGCGGACCAGGGCGTCGATCCTGGCGAGTACGGCCATGCAGCCACGTACCGAGAGCGCGGCCTCCGGCTCGTCCAGGATGTACAGGCCCTGTGGCCCGAAGCGGTGTGTGACCAGGTCGAGGAACGACTCCCCGTGGGAACGCTCATGTGGTGAGACACCCCCGTACGCCGGCAGAAGCGGCACAGGTCCGATCTCGTCGAGGCGCTCTATCTCTGTCGCGACGTTGTAGTAGGACTCGGCGCGCAGGAAGTATCCGGTTCGGGGTTTCCTCAGTCTCCAGCTGATGACGAGATGGCCGGCGAGAGATGACTCGCTGGCCCGCGTCGCGAACGTGAAGGACTGCGAGCCGCCCTCCGCGTTGAAGCCGCAGGCGACCGCGAGAGCCTCCACGAGGGTCGACTTGCCCGAGCCGTTCTCGCCGACCAGGAACGTGACCGTGGGGGACATCTCCAGGCTGCGCGATCGGGCCAGCCAGGCCACCACGGGCAGGTTGAAGGGATAACCCTGGTGGATCTGCCGTGTGTCCACGCGAATGTCGCGGATGAATCCGGCATCGACGCCTGTCACCGTCATGAGGATAGCCATGGGACGGCCGAAGGCCGGTCCCCGATCGGCCCCCGTCCAGAGGTGGCGATTCCGGCGGCTCACGGGGGAGCGGTGGATTAAGTGAATCCTTAGGTGGCCGTTGACAGTGCCGCCGGGCAGGGGTCCACTTGGCCGACCACCCACAAGTCAAGGGGGTCCGCCATGCAGGTTCCCGCGCCGGTGGAGTACGAGCGCGCGACCAGCGTCGATCACGCCATCGGCCTGCTGGAGCGGCTGGGAGGCTCGGCCCGGCTCGTCGCGGGCGGCCACAGTCTGCTCCCCATGATGAAGCTCCGGCTGGCGAGCCCGGAGTACCTGATCGACATCAACGACCTCCACGGCGAGCTCGGATACATCCGGGTGGAGCCGGACGAGGTCCGCATCGGGGCGATGACCCGGCACAGGGAGCTGCTGGAGTCCGGCGAGCTGGCCGAGGTCTTCCCCATCTTCCGTGACGCCGAGCGCGTCATCGCCGATCCGGTCGTCCGCAACCGCGGCACCCTGGGCGGTTCGCTGTGCCAGGCCGACCCGTCCGAGGACCTGTCGGCCGTGTGCACCACCCTCGGGGCGAACTGCGTCATCCGGGGCGGCTCGGGGGAGCGGGTCGTGACGATGGAGGAGTTCTACCGCGGGCCGTACGAGACCGCCGTCGAGGACGCCGAGATGCTCGTCGAGATCCGCATCCCGGTACGGCCCAGCGGGTCCAGCGCGTACGAGAAGGTCGAGCGCCGCGCGGGGGACTGGGCGATCGTGTCCGCGGGCGCCGCGGTGTGGCTCGACGGCGGGCTGATCGCCGACGCGCGGGTGGGTCTCGCGGCGGTCGGGCCGAACACGGCGGGGCTGCCGGCGGTGTCGGACGCCCTGCGCGGCAGGGAGCCCTCGGAGGAGCTCTACAAACAGGCGGGAGCCCTCGCGGCCGAGAACTGCAGCCCGGTCACCGACATGCGCGGCAGCGCCGAGTACAAGCGGCACCTCGCCGAGGAACTCACCAGGCGCGCCCTGCGCCGATCCGTCGTCCGGATCAACGAGAGGGGCTGGCATGCAGGTATCCATGATCGTCAACGGTGAGGAAGTCACCAGGGAGATCGAGGGCCGGCTGCTCCTCGTGCACTTCCTGCGCGACCATCTGGGCCTGACCGGCACCCACTGGGGATGCGACACGAGCAACTGCGGCACGTGCGTGGTGTGGCTCGACGGGGAGCCGGTCAAGTCGTGCACCGTGCTCGCCGCGATGGCCGGCGGTCACGAGGTGCGCACGGTCGAGGATCTGGAGCGGGGCGGCGAACTCGATCCGGTGCAGCGCGGGTTCATGGAGTGCCACGGCCTGCAGTGCGGGTTCTGCACGCCCGGCATGATGATGACGGCCCGAGCCCTGCTGGACCGCAATCCGGACCCGTCGGAGGGGGAGATCCGTGAGGCGATCTCCGGCCAGATCTGCCGGTGCACGGGGTACGCCACCATCGTCCGCTCGGTGAGATGGGCCGCCGCGCACGAGGCGAACTCACCCGCTGGAGGTGCCTCATGACCACCACCGACGAACGGCCGGCCGGATTCGAGAACAACGACCACAAGCCGGTCGGCCACGGCCGGATGCTCCGCAAGGAGGACCCGAGGTTCATCCGCGGCAAGGGCCGCTACGTCGACGACGTGCAACTGCCGGGCATGCTGCACTGCGCGATCCTGCGGTCCCCCGTCGCGCACGCGAGGATCGTGAGCATCGACACCAGCGCGGCCGAGGCGCATCCGAAGGTCAAGGCGGTCGTCACCGGAGCCACGCTGACGGGCTTGGGGCTGGCGTGGATGCCGACGTTGTCGGGTGACGTGCAGGCCGTGCTCGCGACGGACAAGGTGCGTTTCCAGGGGCAGGAGGTCGCGTTCGTCGTGGCGGAGGACCGCTACGCGGCGCGCGACGCGCTCGAGTTGATCGACGTCGAGTACGACGTGCTCGATCCGGTGGTCGACGTCCGCAAGGCCCTCGATCCGAGCGCCCCCGTCATCCGCGACGATCTGGACGGCAAGCGGAACAACCACATCTTCGACTGGGAGACCGGCGACGAGGCGGCCACCGAGGCGGTGTTCGCGAGCGCGGACGTCGTCGTGAGCGAGGACATCGTCTATCCCCGCGTGCACCCGGCCCCCATGGAGACGTGCGGTTGCGTCGCCGACTACGACCGGATCGACAGCCGGCTGACGTTGTGGTCCACGAGTCAGGCGCCGCACGCTCACCGGACGCTGTACGCGATCGTCGCCGGCCTGCCCGAGCACAAGATCAGGGTCATTTCACCCGACATCGGCGGCGGCTTCGGCGGCAAGGTCCCGATCTATCCCGGCTACGTCTGCGCGATCGTGGGATCGATCGTCACGGGCAAGCCGGTGAAGTGGATGGAGGACCGATCGGAGAACCTCACGAGCACGGGCTTCGCCCGCGACTACATCATGCGGGGCGAGATCGCGGCCACCAGGGACGGCAGGATCCTGGCCGTCCGCACCAACGTGCTGGCCGACCACGGCGCGTTCAACGGCGTCGCGGCGCCGGTCAAGTACCCCGCCGGGTTCTTCGGCGTGTTCACCGGCAGCTACGACCTGCAGGCCGCGTACTGCAAGATGACCGCGGTCTACACCAACAAGGCGCCGGGCGGCGTGGCCTACGCGTGCTCGTTCCGGATCACCGAGGCGGTCTACCTCGTCGAGCGCATCGTCGACTGCCTGGCGTACGAGCTCAAGATGGACCCGGTCGAGCTTCGCATCAAGAACTTCATCCAGCCCGAGCAGTTCCCGTACCGGACGAAGACCGGCTGGCTGTACGACTCCGGTGACTACGAGCCCACCATGCGCAAGGCGCTGGAGATCGCGGGCTACGACGACCTGCGCAAGGAGCAGGCGGAACGGCGTGCCCGCGGCGAGCTGATGGGGATCGGCGTCGCCTTCTTCACCGAGGCGGTCGGGGCGGGTCCCCGCAAGGACATGGACATCCTGGGCCTCGGCATGGCCGACGGATGCGAGCTCCGGGTGCATCCGACCGGCAAGGCGGTCGTCCGGCTCTCGGTGCAGTCGCAGGGCCAGGGGCACGAGACGACGTTCGCGCAGATCGTCGCGGAGGAGATCGGCATCCCGCCCGCCGACATCGACGTCGTGCACGGCGACACCGACCAGACGCCCTTCGGGCTCGGCACCTACGGCAGCCGGTCGACGCCCGTGTCCGGCGCGGCGGCCGCCCTGGTTGCCCGCAAGGTGCGCGACAAGGCGCGCATCATCGCCTCGGGCATGCTGGAGGTGTCGGTCGCCGACCTCGAGTGGGTGAAGGGCGCCTTCCACGTCAAGGGCGACCCGGAGAAGTCCGTCACCATCCAGGACATCGCGATGAGAGCGCATGGTGCGGGCGACCTGCCGGAAGGGATCGAGGGCGGGCTCGAGGCGCAGATCTGCTACAACCCCGAGAACCTCACCTACCCGCACGGGGCCTACATCTGCGTCGTCGACATCGACCCGGGCACCGCCCAGGTCAAGGTCCGGCGGTTCGTCGCGGTCGACGACTGCGGCACGCGCATCAATCCGATGATCATCGAGGGGCAGGTGCACCGCGGGCTGACCGACGGCGTGGGCATGGCGCTCATGGAGATGATCGCGTTCGACGAGGACGGCAACTGCCTGGGCGGATCCCTGATGGACTACCTCATCCCGACGGCTCTCGAGGTCCCCGACTGGGAGACCGGCTTCACCGTGACGCCGTCGCCGCATCACCCGATCGGCGCGAAGGGCGTCGGGGAGTCCGCCACGGTCGGCTCTCCACCCGCGATCGTCAACGCGGTCGTCGACGCGCTCAAACCCTTCGGCATCCGCCACGCCGACATGCCGCTCACCCCCTCCCGGGTGTGGGACGCCATGCGCGGCGTGCCGCGGCCGCCGGTCTGACCGGGGCGGAGCGCCGATGGCCCCCACCATCTCGGCACGGATGAAGGAACTGGCCGACGACCGGGTCCCCTTCGTCCACGCGGTCGTGGTCCGCGCCCAGTTCCCGACGGCCGTGAGCGCCGGCGACGACGCGATCGTCCTGCCCGACGGGTCCATCGAGGGTTTCGTCGGCGGCCAGTGCGCCGAGAGTTCCGTACGCACGGCGGCTCTCGGCGCACTCCAGGACGGCCGCTCCGTGCTGCTCAGGGTGCTTCCCGAGGGAGAGCTGGACTTTCCCGAGTCCCCGGGGGCCCGGATCGTGGTGAACCCCTGCCTGTCCGGAGGCGCTCTGGAGATCTTCCTGCGGCCGCTGTTGCCGCCGCCGGTGCTCTGGATCGTCGGCGACTCGCCCATCGCCGAGGCGCTGGCCGGGCTCGCGCGCTCGCTGGACTTCTTCGTACGGCGGACGCGTGATGAACGGGGGCCCGCCGGTGCGACCGCGGTCGTGGTGTCGAGCCACGGGCGCGACGAGATCCCGGCCATCCGCGCCGCGCTCGACGCCGGAGTCGGCTTCGTCGGGCTCGTGGCCAGCGGCAGGCGCGGTACGGCCGTGCTCGCCGAGATGGGGCTGAGTGAGGCCGAGCTCCGGCGGGTCCACACGCCCGTCGGGCTCAGGATCGGCGCCCGCACGTCGCAGGAGATCGCGCTGTCGGTCCTAGCGGAGATCGTCGCCGCCGTCCGCACACAGGGGCTCGTCCCCGCTCCTACGGGCGCTCAGGCGCAGACGCCGCCCGGTCCGGCTTCCGGCACACTGGTGGTCGATCCGGTCTGCGGCATGACCGTGGCCGTGTCCCCGGACACGCCGCATCTGGTCGCCGGCGGTGAGCACATGTGGTTCTGCGGCACCGGTTGCCGTGACCGGTACGCGGCCGGCGGGCGGTAGGGGCGTGGGGGATCGCGTCGTCACCGACACCGCCGACATCAGGCGGCGGCTGGACGAGGTCGACTACCTGGTCGACGAGGGCACGGCGTCGGCCCTGTTCCTCGCGCTCACGCTTGGCCGTCCTCTCCTGCTCGAGGGCGAACCGGGCGTCGGGAAGACGACCGCGGCCAAGGCGCTGGCCCGTGCGCTGAGGACACCGCTGATCCGGCTGCAGTGTTACGAGGGGCTGACGGTGAGCGAGGCCCTGTACGAGTGGAACCACCAGCGCCAGCTCCTCGCCATCCGGCTGGCGGAGTCGCGGCAGGACAGGTTGCGGGACGCGGACCTGTTCACCGCCGAGTTCCTGCAGGAACGGCCGATCCTGCGGGCGATTCGGCACGACGGGCCCGTCCCGCCGGTGTTGCTCATCGACGAGATCGATCGGGCGGATGACGAGTTCGAGGCCCTGCTGTTCGAGTTCCTCGGCGAGTCCGCGATCACGATCCCCGAGCTGGGCACGTTCACCGCGAAACGCCCGCCGATCGTCGTCCTGACCTCCAACCGCAGCAGGGACCTGCACGACGCGCTCCGGCGGCGCTGCCTCTATCACTGGATCGACTTCCCGTCCGCGGAGCGGACGGTGGAGATCCTGCGGCGTTCGGTGCCCGCGGCGAACGAGCCGCTGATCAGGTCGGCCACCGAGTTCGTCGGCCGGGTACGCGGCTTCGACCTCGACAAGGCGCCGGGCATGGCGGAGGCCATCGACTGGGTCTCGGCACTGTCCGCGCTCGGGGCCGCCGACCTGGTCAGGGCGGACGTCGTCCGGACGCTCAGCACCATCGCCAAGACGCCGGACGACCGGGAGACGATCATCGGCGCCCTCGACCGGTTGGTGGGGGGCGCCCGTGGCGCGACCGCCTGAGCGGCGGCACATCCGGAGAAGGCGCGTCGGAAGCAGGCACGTCGGGAGAAGGCACAGGGAGAAGAGCCCATGAAGATCACCCATGACTTCACCGTCAGCGTTCCGGTCGAACGGGCGTGGGCGGTGCTCACCGATCTGGAGGCCGTCGCGCCGTGCATGCCCGGAGCCCAGCTGACCGGCGTGGAGGACGGGGTCTACTCCGGCAAGGTGAAGGTGAAGGTCGGCCCGGTCGTGACCGAGTACGCCGGGACCGTCCGCTTCGCCGAGAAGGACGACGTGAACCATCACGCGGTGATCGACGCCAAGGGGCGCGACTCGCGGGGGGCGGGAACGGCGGCCGCGGTCATCACCGCCCAGCTCACGTCCGAGGACGATCGGACGGTCGTCACCGTCGACACGGACCTGAAGATCTCCGGCCGGATCGCCCAGTTCGGCAGCGGGATGATCAAGGAGGTCTCGCAGAAGCTGCTCGGCCAGTTCGTCGAGCGCCTGGAGGAGAAACTGGCCGGCGACCCCTCCATGGCCGCCGCGGCGAGCCTCTCGCCTGGGGGAGCGGACGCCGTCTCCACGGATGCCGGGCAGCACAGGGCCGGCGCCGGGCAGACCGGAGACGGTACGGCCACGCCGATCGCCGCCCTGTCCGGGGCGCCCGGAGGAACGAAAGCGGCCCCCGTGACGGCGGACACCGCCGCTGCCCCGGCTGACGTGGAATCCGAGCCCGCCGCCAGGCGAGTCGTCGCGCCGGAGCCTGAGCCGCTCGACGTGATGAGCATGGCGGGCGGCTCGGTCTACAAACGGGCGATTCCCGTGCTCGTGGTGCTCATCGTCGTCGTGGGCGTCGCCGTCTACCTCCTCGTCTCGTGAACCGGCCAGGGGCTGAGCCGTACGGCACGCCCGTGCGGGGGGTCCGCGAACCCGCGTGTCACGCCGGCGAACCCGCGCGTCATGCCCGCTGACCGGTCGGCCGTGCTGTCGCCCGGCGTCGATCGCGCGGCGCTCGCCGTCGCGTTGGCGGCCCGCCTCCGCCAGCGGGGAGTGCCGGTCGGTTTCACGGCGACGGAGGACTTCGTCCGTGCGCTGGAGGTCTCCCCACCGGACTCCGTGTCGCGCCTGTACTGGACGGCGCGCATCACGTTCGTCCGGCGGCACACGGAGGTGGAGGCCTTCGACGCCGTGTTCGCGGCCGTGTTCGGCGGGGTGGTCACGGCGCTGGATCCGAACGGGCGGCGGCGCAGAGCCCCCGAACGCCACGGCGACGAGGCCTTCGCCCCTCTCCCGGCGCCGTCCGCCGAGACCGAAGGCGGGGGCGGCCTGCCGTGGGTGACGTTGCCTCCGGTGGTCGCCGAGGCCGAGACGTCCGACGCCGCGCAGGCCGTCCCCGAGCGGCTCCCCAGCGACGTCGCGGGGCTCGCCGACGTGCCGTTCGAGCAACTCGACGATCGGGCGACGGAGGTGCTCGGCGAGTGGCTGAGGGCGGCCGTCGCGACCTGGCCCACCCGACGCAGCCGGCGGCTGGCGGCGGGTCCCCGGGGGCGCCGCATCTCGGTGCGCGCCACGGCCGAGCGGTCCCGCCGTACCGGATGGGAGCCGTTCCACCTGATGCGGGAACGACCCGTCGACAAGCCGCGGCGTGTGGTCATGTTGTGCGACGTCAGCCAGTCGATGCAGGCGCAGGCGGCGGGCTACCTCCACCTGATGCGGGCCCTCGCCCTGGTCGCGGGGGCGGAGGTGTTCGCGTTCGCGACGTCGCTGACGCGCCTGACCCCGGTGCTGACGCACAGGTCGGCGGCCGTCGCCGTCGAGCAGGCCACGGAGAAGGTCGCCGACCGGTTCGGCGGGACGCGGATCGCCGCGAACGTCCACGCGCTGCTGGCCTCCCACCACGGGAGCAAGCTGCGCGGCGCCATCGTGATCATCGGATCGGACGGATGGGACAGCGACGAGCCGGAGTCCCTGGCGGCGGGGATGGCGCGGCTTCGCCGGCGTGCCCACCGTGTGATCTGGATGAATCCCCGGGCGTCCGCTCCGGGCTTCGAACCGAGCGTGGCGGGCATGGCCGCCGCCCTGCCGTACTGCGACCGGTTGTTGCCCGCGGACACCTTCCGGTCGTTGCGGCAGGTGATCGACGAGGTCTCCCGCATCCGCTGAAGGCCGCCGGTCCCGTCCGGCTCTCAGAAGGCCGCAGGCGTGCCACCGGCCCGGCAGGGCCACCGGGATGAACGGCTGATCTTCCGTTCGCGCGTTGGCTGTGTTAGTTGTCGCTCATGCGCCGATCTTTTCCGGTTCGCGTCGCGATGGTGGGCGTGTTCGCCGTGATCGGCGCCGTGATCGTCTTCACATTGGCGGAATACCTCCCGTCCTCACGACCGGGTCGCTAGCTCCAGAGGGTGACGTGGATCGACGGGCGAAACCGGCTGATGTTGACCCCGGGGCCGCGCAACATCGCCTGGGTGGCACGCGGGGTGGTGACGAACCGGACCAGCTCGTCGACCGTCGTGGAGGCGCCGCGTTCGTCGAGCGTCAGCGTGGCCCAGGAGCCGTCGAAGCGGAGTGACGGTCCGGCGAGCCGGACGAGGCGGCCGTTCGCCAGGTCGCGGGACACCGCGAAGGAGACCGTCGGCGCGACGCCGTTGCCGCGCATGACCTCCTCCAGGGCCGCCGCGTGGCTCTGAAAGATCTGCTGGTGGGCCTCGGGGACGTTGATCCGGCGCAGGACGGCGGGGATGACGCCGATGTCCACAGCGGCCGACGGGCCGAGCAGCCACGTCTGATCGCGCAACCTGCGGGCGGTGACGTCGGCCTTGGCGAGAGGATGGTCGGGGCTGGACACGACGATCACCTGGTAGTTGAGGAACGGCCGCCGGACCAGCGAGTCGTCGACGTTCCCGATGTGGGGGCCGATGGCCACGTCCACGGCCCGCGAGCTCAGCAGGGCGCCGAACGTCCGCGGATCGTGCACGCTCAGCTCGACGTCGAGGTCGGCCGCCCGGCCGGCGAACAGCCCGATCAGCCCGGGCGCGGCGTGCTCGGCGAACAGGCTCGACGCGCCGATGCGCAGGAGCCGCCTGCCGCGTGCCGCCTCGCCGACCTCGATGATCGTGCGTTCCTGGAGGCTGAGCATCTCGGCGGCACGGCTCGCGAGCCGCAGGCCACCGGGGGTGAAGGCCAGTCCGGACGCCGTCCGCGTGAAGAGCTGGTCGCCCAGCTCCTTGCGTAACTGACTGACGTGCAGGGAGACGGCGGCCTCCGACACCTCGAGCTCCGCCGCCGCGTGCTTGACCGATCCGAGCCGGACCACGGCGGCGAACGCGCGGAGCTGGGTGGGCGTCATGGGGGAAACGCTACGCGTGCGGCGGTCCGCTCTCCACTGGCTGATCGTTTCGAGCGCTTCCGCGGTCGTTCCTCCGCCGCGCGCTCGCCCTGCTGGGCGATCACGACGCCGCGCCAGACCGGGGCGGCGAATGTGCCGTCCGCCGCTACGCCCGGATCGTCATGCGGGACACGCGGTCGCCCACGACGTGGAAGGTGAAGTGACTCGGGCCGTTGAAGCCGTCGCCGCCGACCTGCGCGGCGACCACGGTGTCGTCGCCGAACCGCTTGACCCCCTCCACGGCCAGGGTGACCCGCTTGCCGATGAACTCGGCGTCGCTCCAGGCCGTGATCCGGCTCGCGCCGCGGAACTCGCGGCCCCAGTCGTCGACGACGCCTTCGTCGGTGAACCCCGCGAGGAACGCGGCGAGGTCACCCGCGTTCGCGGCGTCCAGCAATGCCTGGACCGCCGGGTCGATTTCGTACGTCATGTCGGTTCCCCGTCTCTGTCGGATCGCCTGTCGGCGGCCGGTCTCGCCCCGTCCGGGCGCCCTGCCGCTCCGGCGATCACCGGCCAGCGCCGCCAGATCGCCACATGGAGGATGACTCCCGTGCCGATGCCGTTCAGCGCAGTGAACGTCACCCATTCGTCGGGCGTCGCGTGCAGCCAGACGACGCTCCGCGCGTAGGCGGACAGCGTCCAGTACAGCAGAGCCGCGACGGCTCCCATGAGAACCAGGGCGCAGGTGCGGCCGGGCAACGGCCGCAACCGGGTCGCCGGCCACGCCTCGAAGAGCATCCCCACAATCAGGACAGCGGTGATCACCGTTCCGCAGACCGCCGTGATCCGGTCGGTCTCCCAGCCGAAGGCGTGACGCAGGACCGCGTAGGTCGCCCAGCCGAGGACGATCACCGCCATGTTGCCGGCGGCCAGCCGATGTCCGCGCCGCCGGATGCCGGAGAACGGCCGGCCGCGCAGAGCGACGAAGAACACCATCTGCCAGACGCCCAGCGCCGTCAGCCAGGCGCCGTAAACCCCCGCGGGGAACGGCCCGCCGGGGTCGTGAAGGGGAGTCCCCGCCGCCGCGGCGTCGTCCACGTCGACGAAGAGGAGGTATCCGGCCGTGCCGGCCGCGTAGGAGAGCGCCACAGCCGTCAGCCCGGATCGGAAACGGCCGAGACCGCGAAGCGGCCAGCCCTCGGACACCAGGGTGAGCTGCAGGATCGCCGTGAACGCGCCGACGGCCAGCGGCATCGTGCTCGGGAACGTCGGGATGTGCCCGGTGCCCGGCTGGGCGTCGACGAGAGCCCGCAGATCGATCCGGCTCACGACGGCCTGGCCGGCGACGGCGAGTGCCACCCCGGCCGCCGCAACGATGAGCGTGTCGGTGAGACCCGACCAGCCGGCGCGCAGCGCGCTGCCCGGCCAGTCCTCCCACCAGAACGCGATCATTGCGACGGCCGGCAGCGCGAACGTGGTCAGCGGCCCGAGCACGCGTAGCGACGCCTCCGCTCCGCCCGCGCCGAAGGCGACAAGGAAAGAGAGCGGGATCACGAACGTCAGCCCCGCGAGGCCGAGCACCGGCTGCGCGCGGTCCGCTCCGGCCGCGGTGGCGGAACCCGTCTCCGGCGCGCTCAGCGCCGGGTGCGCGGGCAGCGGAGCGGTGCCGCGGTATGCGGTGCGAGAAGGCACAACAGCAGGATGTCCGGTCGTGCCGGTCCGCTTCTTTCCGGAAGTTGCGCAACGAGCCCGGAAAATTGCCCTCTGCCGCCACAGGAAACGGTGATCTCGGCCGGACGGTCGGCGGGGCCCTCAGAGGAGGGAGGCACCAGGACCGTCGGCCTTCTGCCTGCCCGCCATTCCGGCGATCGATTTGGCGATGGTCGCGGATATGGCGTGCGCCGTTTTCCTGACCATCCCCGCGACCTCCGGCGTGACCGAGTTCGCCGAAGGGCCGGCCACGCCCACCGCCATGCAGATCCTGCCGTCGGGCCCGAAAACGGGCGCGGCGGCGCAGGCCACCCCTTCGGCGAACTCCTCCCGTGAATAGGCGAGGCCGTTGCGCCGGACCATCTGGAGCTCACGGTCGAGGGCGGCCGGCCCGGCGAGCGTCCTGCGGGTCATCTTCTGCATGGCGCCGGTGTCGCGGAAGCTCGCGTTGAGCTCGTTGTTGAACGCGAGGAGCACCTTGCCCGTGGCCGTGCAGTGGAGAGGCGCGCGGTCGACGTCGTCGGAGGGCGAGTTCACGCGGGTGTGGCCGTAGACGCGCTCGATGTAGGTCACCTCCAGTCCCCGGGAGACGGCTAAGTTGACCGTCTGACGTGTCAGCTCGTATAAGCGGATCATGTACGGCAAGACGATGCGCCGGGTGCCGGGAATGGTCCTCGGCCCGGGGCCGGCCAGGCTGATCAGCTGGTCACCGATGGCGTAATCGATGCCGATCCGCCTGGCGAACCCCCTCCTGCACAGCACGCCGAGCAGGCGATGAGCGGTCGTCTTCGGCAACCCGGTCCTCCTCGACAACTCCGCCAGGCTCATCGGCTGGGGGGCCGTGCTCAGTGAAGTGATGATCGTTATGGCCTTCTCCAGACTGCTCGGCTGGTCAGGCGTCAGATGTCGTGACAGTGGTGATTCCTCGTTGACTATGCCTCGCGGCATTCTCCGCTCGGCACCCATCCGGTGATGAGAAGCCATGCTCCTGGTGCGGATCAGTCCCTTGGATCAGCAAAGCAAAGCATGACTACCCCCGGCAACGTAACACCACTCTCGGTAGCGGCGGGACGCCATGACACGTTCCGTTCTTCGGAATGGAACCTTCAACTTTCCGTAGCCAGTCAATAGCTTGCTGTGTGCATCGGATCTTCTTCGAGGGGGACGAGCCATGACGGTGGGAACCGAGCAGGCGTCGATCGTGCAGACCGCCGAGCGGGTGAGGGCGCTGGTCGACCACCACCTGGAGGGGTTCCTCGACGAGCATGCCGCCCCGGTCGCCGATCCGGAGGTGGCCAGGGCCTATCGGCTCCTTCGTCACTTCATCCTGGGCGGCGGCAAGAGGATCCGGCCTCTCCTGTGCTACTGGGGATGGCGGGGAGCCGGCGGGGAGGAGTGCGACGAGATCATCTCGGCGGCCTCCGCGCTGGAGTTGTGCCACGCGGGCCTGCTCATCCACGACGACATCATGGACGGCAGCGAGTTGCGCCGCGGCAGCCCCACGATGCACCGCAGCCTGGCGGGCCTGCATGAGGGGCCGGGGGTCGCGTCGTTCGGGCGGGCGGCCGCCATCTTGATGGGCGTCCTCACGCTGGCGTGGTCCGACGAGCTGCTGTCCGCCGGCGATGTCGAACCGGCTCGCCTGCGGACCGCCCGCGGGTTGTTCGACCGGCTGCGCACGGAGGTGATCACGGGGCAGTACCTCGACATCCTCGCCCAGGTCCGCGACCTGTCCACGGTCGAGCAGGCGCTGACGGTGATCCGCTACAAGACGGCCAAGTACACCGTCGAGCGTCCGCTGCAGATCGGCGGGGCGCTGGCCGGCGCGCAGCCGGATCTTCTCGAGACGTACTCCCAGATCGGCCTCCCGCTGGGCGAGGCGTTCCAGCTCCGCGACGACGTGCTCGGCATGTTCGGCGACCCGGCGGTGACCGGCAAGTCGGTGCTCGACGACCTGAGAGAGGGAAAGCACACGATTCTCATCGCCCATGCCTTCCAGCACGCGTCGCCGGGCGAGGCGGACCACCTCCGGGCCTGGCACGGCAACGCCGAGCTGACCGAGCAACGGGCGGCGGAACTGCGGGAGATCGTGGTGACCACCGGAGCCCTGGCGCGGGTCGAGTCGATGATCGGCGAACGTGCCCGCGACGCCCTCGGCGTCCTCCATGCCGCGCCGATCGGCCCCGAGGCCAGAGGCGGGCTGGCGGTCCTGGCGGACGGCCTGATCAACCGCACCCGATGACCTTGAGAAGCGGAGATCCGTAAGACCGGTTAGCCCAGGTAAGCCCGATAAACCGGATAAAGGGGAAACCAGTTCATGGGGCGTGTACTGCTGGCCGCCCCGCGTGGATACTGCGCGGGCGTCGAACGAGCCGTCGTCACCGTGGAGGAGGCCTTACGGCGGTACGGCCCGCCGGTCTATGTGCGACGGCAGATCGTGCACAACACCTTCGTCGTGGGCGACCTGACCCGGCGGGGGGCCGTGTTCGTCGAGGAACTCGACGAGGTGCCCGACGGCGGGCTGGTCATCTTCTCCGCGCACGGCGTCTCCCCGGCCGTCAGGCAGGACGCCGAAAGGCGAGGGCTGCGGGCCGTCGACGCCACCTGCCCGCTCGTCACCAAGGTGCACAAGGAGGCCGTCCGGTTCGCCGAGGCGGGCCACCAGATCCTGCTCATCGGCCACGCCGAGCACGAAGAGGTGGAGGGGACCCTCGGCGAGGCCCCCGGCCGCATCCACGTCGTCGATCCCGCGCGGCCCGACGACGTCCGCCTGCCCGAGGGCGCGCCGGTGAGCTGGTTGTCCCAGACCACCCTGTCGGTCGACGAGACGATGGGCGCGGTCGCCCGCCTGCGTGAACGGTTCCCCGGCCTGATCGACCCGCCCAGCGACGACATCTGTTACGCAAGCCAGAACCGGCAGGAGGCCGTGGCCGCCATCGCTCCGCGATGCGAACTCGTCATCGTGGTCGGCTCGGCGAACTCATCCAACTCCCAGCGGCTGGTCGACGTCGCGCTCGGCGCGGGCGCCGGCGCCGCCCACCTCGTCGACCGGGTCGGCGACGCCGACGAGCTCTGGCTCGAAGGTGTGGAGACCGTCGGCGTCAGCTCCGGCGCCTCGGTCCCCGAGCACCTCGTCGGCGAGCTGCTCGACTGGCTCGCCGGCCACGGATACGCCGACACCACCCCGGTCACCCTCGCCGAGGAGACCCTGACGTTCTCCCTTCCCCCTGGGCTCCGCGACCGGAGCCGGTAGTTCACACCGGGGCCACGCTCAGGCCCCGGCAGTTCCCACCACGACAGAAAAGGTGATTTCGTCATGACCGAAACAGCCCCCACGAACGAGCAGTCGCAGCTGAGCCTGGGTACGGCCGCCGCACGGAACCTGGCGACGACGACCAAGTCGGCGCCGCAGATGCAGGAGATCACCTCACGTCATCTGCTGCGTGTGCTCCCCTGGGTGCAGGTGGTCGGCGGGGCGTACCGGGTGAACCGGCGGCTCAGCTACGACGTGGGGGACGGGCGGATCACGTTCGTCTCCACGGGCGCGGAGGTCAGGGTCATCCCGGCCGAGCTCTGCGAGTTGCCGGCCCTGCGGCGTTTCGACGACACCGATGTGCTGTCGGCCCTGGCCCGCCGGTTCGTCCAGCGGGAGATCGAGCCGGACGAGGTGATCGTCTCCGCGGGCGCCCCGGTGGACCAGGTGGTCCTGATCGCCCACGGGAAGGTGAACAAGCTGGGGGCGGGCGCGTACGGGCACGAGACGACCCTGGCGGTCCTGGCGGACGGCGACCATTTCGGCGAGCAACTCCTGACCGAGGAAGCGGAGGCCTGGGACTTCACCGTCAGGGCGATCACCCCGTGCACGGTGCTGATCATGACGCGTGAGGCGTTCCAGGACGTCGCCGCCCAGTCGCCCGAGTTGCGTGCCCATCTCGCGGATCTCCGGTCGGGCACGCACCGGGCGGCCAACGCCCACGGCGAGGCGGAGATCGAGTTGGCGGCGGGTCATGTGGGGGAGGTGACGTTGCCGGGGACGTTCGTGGATTACGAGGTGTCGCCTCGGGAGTATGAGCTGAGTGTGGCTCAGACGATTTTGCGGGTGCATTCGCGGGTGGCTGATCTGTACAACGAGCCGATGAATCAGACCGAGCAGCAGTTGCGGTTGACGATTGAGGCGTTGCGGGAGCGGCAGGAGCACGAGTTGGTGAACAACCGTGAGTTCGGTCTGTTGCACAACGCGGATCTGGGGCAGCGGATCCACACCCGGACCGGCCCGCCCACCCCCGACGACATGGACAGCCTGCTCGCCAAGGTCTGGAAGGAGCCGGCCTTCATCCTCGCCCACCCCAAGGCGATCGCCGCCTTCGCGCGGGAGTGCAACAGCAGGGGCCTGTACCCGCAGAGCACCGAGCTGCAGGGGAACAGGGTCCCGGCCTGGCGGGGCGTGCCGATCCTGCCGTGCAACAAGATCCCGGTCAGCGACCGCGGGCTGAGCTCGATCATGGCGATGCGGGTGGGCGAGGCCGAGCAGGGCGTCATCGGCCTGCACCGCACGGGCCTGCCCGACGAGTACCAGCCGGGGCTGTCCGTCCGCTTCATGGGCATCAGCGACAAGGCGATCATCTCCTACCTGGTCACCACGTACTACTCGGCCGCCGTCCTGGTGCCGGACGCCCTCGGCGTCCTCGAGAGCGTCGAGATCGGCTAGCGGAGCGATCATGCAACCCTTCACGCTTCCCGACTTCTACGTGCCGTATCCGGCCAGGCTGAATCCTCACCTGGAGACGGCTCGCGCGCACACGAAGCGATGGGCCGACGGCATGGGCATGCTCGACGCCGAGCTCGGCGTCTGGAACGAGGAGCAGCTCGACGCCATGGACTACGGGCTGATGTGCGCCTACACCCATCCGGACGCCCCGGCCCCCGAACTCGACCTCATCACCGACTGGTACGTGTGGGTGTTCTTCTTCGACGACCACTTCCTGGAGCTCTTCAAGCGCAGCGGGGACACCGACGGCGCGAAGGAGTACCTGGACAGGCTCCCGGCCTTCATGCCCGCCGACCCGGGGACGGACATGCCCGAGCCGGTGAACCCCGTGGAACGCGGCCTCGCCGACCTGTGGACCAGGACGGTCCCCGGCATGTCCGCGGACTGGCGGCTGCGGTTCGCCGAGAGCACGAAGAACCTGCTGGACGAGTCCCTGTGGGAGTTGTCCAACATCAACGCGGGACGGGTCGCCAACCCGATGGAGTACATCGAGATGCGGCGGCGGGTCGGCGGGGCGCCCTGGTCGGCGAACCTCGTCGAGCACGCCGTCGGCGCCCAGATCCCGGCCCGCGTCGCGCGGACCCGGCCGCTGTGCGTGCTCAGAGACGCCTTCTCCGACGCGGTGCACCTGCGCAACGACCTGTTCTCCTACCAGCGGGAGGTCGAGGAGGAGGGCGAGCTGAGCAACGGAGTCCTGGTGTTCGAGCGGTTCCTCGGGCTCGACACGCAGCAGGCCGCCGACGCCGTCAACGACCTGCTCACCTCGCGGCTGCACCAGTTCGAGAACACGACCCTCACCGAACTGTCCCCGCTCTTCGACGAGCACGCGCTCGACCCCGCCGAGCGCATGGCCGTGCTCGCCTATGTCAAGGGACTGCAGGACTGGCAGTCCGGCGGCCACGAGTGGCACCTGCGCTCCAGCCGCTACATGAACGGCGCCGCGGGTGAAGCCTCGGGGCCCGTGCTCGGCGGGCCCACGGGGCTGGGGACCTCGTCGGCCCGGATCAGCCTGGCGGCGGGCGTGACCGGAGCCGGCGGCCCCCGCAACCACACCCACGTCCCCTACCAGGACGTGGGTCCGTTGCCGCTGCCCGAGATCGTCATGCCGTACGGCGTCAGCCTGAACCCGCACCTGGACGCGGCGCGGCGTGAGAGCTGGGAGTGGGCGGGGCGGATGGGTTTCTACGATCCGTTGCCCCAGCTCGCGGGTGCCGGACTGTGGACGGCCAGGAAGAACGAGGGCTTCGACTTCGCCCTGTGCGCGGCCGGGATCGATCCGGACGCGCCCGGTGCGGAGCTGACCCTGTCGGCCGAATGGCTCACCTGGGGGACCTACTCCGACGACTACTTCCCCGCGGTCTTCGGATCGTCCAGGGACATGGCGGGCGCGCGGGTCTTCAACGGACGGTTGTCGCTGTTCATGCCGCTGGACCTCGGCGTCACCCCCGAGCCGGTGAACCCGGTGGAGCGTGCTCTCGCGGATCTGTGGGCCCGCACCGCGTCGGACATGACGTCCGAGGCGCGGAGCCAGTTCCGCACCGCGGTCGAGCGGATGACCGGAAGCTGGCTGTGGGAACTGGCCAACCACATCCAGAACAGGATTCCCGATCCGATCGACTACGTGGAGATGCGGCGCAGGACCTTCGGATCGGACCTCACACGGGCGCTGGCGCGCCTGGCGCACGGCCGGCACGTCCCGCGGGAGATCTACGAGACCCGCACGATCCTCGGGCTCGAGAACGCGACCGCGGATTACGCCTGCCTGCTGAACGACCTCTTCTCCTACCAGAAGGAGATCCAGTTCGAAGGTGAGCTGCACAACTGCGTCCTGGTCGTGCAGAGCTTCTTCGGCTGCGACGCGGGGCGGGCGGCCGACATCGTGGCCGACCTGATGACGTCGCGGATACGGCAGTTCGAGCACCTCGTCGCGGCCGAGTTGCCCGTCCTGTTCGACGACCACGACCTGGACGGCGAGGCGAGACAGGTCCTCACGGCGTACGCGGAGGAGTTGAAGGACTGGATGGCCGCGATCCTCCTGTGGCATCAGAAGACCAGCCGATACGTCGAGTCGGCGCTGGAGTACGGCCCGGCGGCGCCGCGGGCGGCCGGGGTCCCGAGCGGGCTCGGGACGGCGACGGCACGGCTGGCCTCCCTCAGCGGCGCCGCACGTCCCGTCGCCGGATCGGTGGTGTGCACATGAGCGTTCCCGAGACGGAGAGTCCCGAGGCGAGCCCCGCCTTGAGTCTCGGCACCGCCGCCGCGCGCAATCTGGCCTCGACGGCGAAGTCGGCGCCGCAGATGCAGGAGATCACCTCCCGTCATCTGCTGCGCGCGCTGCCCTGGGTGGAGGTGAGCGGCGGCGCCTACCGGGTCAACCGCCGGCTGACTCATCGTCCCGGGTCGGGGCGGGTGACGTTCTTCTCCACCGGGTCGCGGATCGACGTCGTCCCCGCGTCGCTGGGGGAGTTGCCCGCTCTGCGGGGGTTCCCCGACGACGGCGTCCTGGGCGCCCTCGCGGCGCGGTTCGAGCGGCACGAGTTCCAGCCCGGCGAGCGGATCGTCTCCGCGGACACCCCGGTGGACGGGGTGGTCCTCATCGCGTACGGCAGGGCCGACGCGACGGCGGCCGGCGAGTACGGGCGGAGCAGGGAACTGCGGGTCCTGGCCGACGGCGACCACCTCGGGCAGCAGGCGCTGATCGGGCCGGCCATGAGGTGGGGCTTCACCGCCACGGCCATCACCCCGTGCACGGTGCTGATCCTTCCGCTGGAGGAGTTCCAGGAGGTGCTCGGCCGATCGGAGTCCCTCCAGGCTCATCTCCGGCGGTCGGCGGCCGGTGCCCGCGCGCCCCAGAACAAGCACGGCGAGGCCGGGATCGAGTTGGCGGCGGGTCATGTGGGGGAGGTGACGTTGCCGGGGACGTTCGTGGATTACGAGGTGTCGCCTCGGGAGTATGAGCTGAGTGTGGCTCAGACGATTTTGCGGGTGCATTCGCGGGTGGCTGATCTGTACAACGAGCCGATGAATCAGACCGAGCAGCAGTTGCGGTTGACGATTGAGGCGTTGCGGGAGCGGCAGGAGCACGAGTTGGTGAACAACCGTGAGTTCGGTCTGTTGCACAACGCGGATCTGGGGCAGCGGATCCACACCCGGACCGGCCCGCCCACCCCCGACGACCTCGACGAGTTGCTCTGCCGGCGGAGGAAGTCGCAGTTCTTCGTGGCGCACCCGGCGGCCATCGCCGCCTTCGCCCGTCAGTGCAACTGCCGGGGCGTCTATCCCGACACCGTGGACTTCGGGGGCTCCAGGGTGATGGGGTGGCGCGGGGTGCCGATCCTGCCGTGCGACAAGATCCCGGTCAGCCGTGAGGGGCTCAGCTCGATCATGGTCATGCGTACGGGGGAGGACGACCAGGGTGTCGTCGGGCTGCACCGCACGGGCCTGCCCGACGAGTACCAGCCGGGAGTCTCCGTCCGCTTCATGGGCGTCGACGAGCGGGCGATCTCGGCCTACCTGGTCACCACGTACTACTCGGCCGCCGTCCTGGTGCCGGACGCCCTCGGCGTCCTCGAGAGCGTCGAGGTCGCCTAGCCGGGGGACCGGAGACACGGACCGGCGGCCCGCACGCCGCCGGTCCGCCGGCCGGACCTCACGCGAAGCCGGCGAGCTTGTAGAGCACGAGCGAGCCCGCGACCGCGACGTTGAGGCTCGCGCCCGTCCCGATCATCGGGATCTCCACGACGGCGTCGAGGAGATCGAGCGCCTCGGGCGGGATGCCCCCGCGTTCGTGGCCGAGGACCGCGACCGTCGGCCGGCGGGCCATCGGCAGGTCGGCCAGCCGTACGGCCTCCTCGGCCAGTTCGACGCCCACCACGTGGAGTCCCGCCTCCCGCCGGCGTTCCAGCCAGCGCAGGGGGTCGCCCACCCAGTGCACGCAGGCCGGCCGGCGCAACGTGTTCCCGCGTTCGAGGGCTTCGGGCACCCACGGCAGGCGGGGTACGGCCAGGCAGGCCCCGACGGCGTCGCAGGTGCGGAGCAGCGTTCCGAGGTTGGCTCCGTGCATCGGCCAGAGCGGAGCGGCGATCAGGTGGTCGAGGCAGCGGGGCGGGCGGCGTCGCCGTTCACTCCGGAGATCCTTGCGGGTCCGGACCCGGACGGCGGGCCCGCTCATCGTGGAACGCGGACGTCTTCCGCGTGGAGATGAATGCACATGGTGATGGGGCGCTTTCAGCGGCACGCCCGGGCCATCGGCGAATCGACCTTCGCTCCCCAGAGTAGAGGCATCAGGCCAGCGATGGGAAAGCCCTTCCGCCGGCGTCCAGGACGCGGGCGGCCGAATGCCGCGACTGAACGGTGTCGATCGTCTGAACCCTGCGATATTGATCGAATAGCTTCGCCGACCGCCGCTACGATCGTCGCCATGTTGGACGATAAGTCGGCGAAGTCCCACTCGTTCCAGGTTGACCTGCGGGGTCTCGTCGATCTCCTTTCGCACCATCTGTACTCCAGCCCCCGGGTCTACGTGCGAGAGCTGCTGCAGAACGCGGTCGACGCGGTCACCGCGCGCCGGCGGATCGACCCCTCCGCGCCGACGGCCATCCGGATCGTCGTGGACCAGGCGGGACTGCGCATCGACGATCCGGGAATCGGCCTGACCGAGGCCGACGTGCACCGGTTCCTCGCGACCATCGGCCGCTCGTCCAAGCGCGACGACCTCGAGGGGGCCCGCAGGGAGTTCCTCGGGCAGTTCGGCATCGGCCTGCTCGCCTGCTTCACCGTCGCCGAACGGATCCAGGTGCTGACGCGTTCGGCCACGGACCCGGAGGAGCCGGGCGTCGAATGGCTCGCCGCCTCCGACGGGACGTACTCGGTCCGCCGCCTCGAACCCGGCGAGCGTGCGGAACCGGGGACGACGGTGCGCCTGACGCCGAGGGCCGGGGCGGGGCGCTGGTTCGCGCCCGACCTCGTGTCCGGCCTCGCCCGTGATTTCGGCTCGTTGCTGCCCTACGAGGTGACGGTGGAGGCGGACGGGCGGACCACCAGGACGACCGACAGCCCACCGGTGTGGGACCGCGCGTATTCCTCCGCCGCCGCCCGCAGGTCCGCGCTGATGGAGTACGGCGAGCGGGTGCTCGGCTTCACCGCTCTCGACGTCATCGAGTTCGACGTCGAGCTGGCGGGAGTCCGCGGCGCGGCCTACGTGCTCCCGCAGGCCGCCAACCCGGCCGGCAGCGGACGCCATCGCGTGTACCTCAAGGGCATGCTGCTCAGCGACGTGACGACCGGCCTGCTGCCGGACTGGGCGTTCTTCGTTCGCTGCGTGATCGACACGGACACGCTCCGTCCGACCGCCTCACGCGAGGGGTTGTACGAGGACGAGACGCTGGCGGCGGTCCGCGAGGCCCTCGGCGTCCGGGTGCGCGACTGGCTCACCGGGCTGGCCGCCCAGGAGCCGGGCCGCCTGGCCGCGTTCCTGTCCGTGCACAGTCTCGGGGTCAAGGCGCTGGCCAGGCACGACAAGGACCTGTTCCGGATCATGTTGCCGTACCTCGCGTTCGAGACGACCGACGGGCGGGTCACACTCGCGGAGTTCGCCAGGAAGCACCCCGTCGTGCGGGTCACGTCCACCGTCGAGGAGTTCCGCCAGATCGCGACGATCGCGTCCGCCCAGGGCATCGGGGTCGTCAACGGCGGTTACACCTACGAGAGCGAGCTGGTCTCCCTCCTCCCGGAGGTCGTGCCCGGCGTGACCGTCGAGGAGCTCGGCACGGACGTGGTCACCGCCGCGCTCGACCCCGTGGAGGGTGCGGCCGAGCTCGCGATGGCCGGGTTCCTCGCCACGGCCCGCTCCACGCTCGACCCCCTGGGGTGCGACGTGATCCTGCGCGCCTTCTTCCCCGCGTCGGTATCCGCCCTGCACCTGGACACCCGTGAGGCGCGCAACGAACGCACCCGGGAGGAGACCGCGGCGGAAGCGGACGACCTGTGGGCGGAGATCCTCGGCGCGCTCAAGTCCGCCGAGCCGCGCGCGCAGCTCGTGCTCAACCACCGCAGCCCGGTCGTCCGCCGGCTCGCCGCAATCCGAGACCCGGCGCTGCTCGTCTCCGCCGTCGAGGCCCTGTACGGCCAGGCCCTGCTGATGACCCACCGTCCGCTGCGGCCGGTCGACACCGCCCTGCTCAACCGGGCCTTCGACGAGCTGCTCGGCTGGGCCTCCCAGAACGTGACCGAACTCGCCGAAGAGGATGGCCAGGCATGAACGCCGCAGAGATCCGCGCCGGGCTCCACGAAAGCCACACGATCCCCAACGGACGGCTGAAGGCCGAACGCCTCGAGACGCTCGCCGCGGCGGCCAAGGCGGCCGAGGACCGGGGGCTCGAGGGCGAGGTGCTGCTCACGTTGATCGAGGCCTACGCCTACGGCGGCGAGCGGGACCGCATGCCGGTCGCCTTCGGACGGCTGCTGCGCATCTTCGACGACCACCCGGCGGAGCTGGGGAGGTTGTCGCAGTCCATCCACTGGGAGCTCAAGTGGATGACCCACAACCTGGTGAACAACCCCTCCGTGCCGCTGGCGACGACGTACCGCTGGCTCGACGAGCTGCACAGCCGCTACCGGCAACGGGGCTACAGCGCCCGCCCGGTGCTCGCGCTGCGCGCCGAGCTGGCGCACTTCGTCGGTGACGACGAGGCGGCCGCCACCGCGATGGAGTCGTCCATCGCCGCTCCCCGTGACGAGATGGCCGACTGCGACGCGTGTGAGCGCAACACCTGGGGCTGGTGGCGGGAGACGGTCGACGACGACGAGGGGGCGCTCGAGTTCTGGACGCCGCTGATCGACGGCGAGCTGGTCTGCGCGGAGGAGCCGCATCGGGCGTTGTCCCAGGCCCTGCTTCCCCTTGTGCGGACCGGGCGCCTCGAGGAGGCTCGCAGCGCCTTCCTCAAGGGGTATCAACTGGTCCGCCACAACGTGAGCCTGCGCGCGTCGGTCGGCAACCACATCGAGTTCTGCGCCCTGACCGGCAACGAGGCACGTGGGCTCGAGATCCTCACCGAGCACGCGTCATGGGTGTCCGAGCAGCCGCACGACCTCTCGCAGCGGGCCTATTTCCTGAGCGGGGTCATCGTCTTGTTGCGCCGCCTGAACGCGCTCGGCCATGGTGACCTGCCGGTCGGCGCCGGGACGGTCGAAGCGACGCTCGCCGCGCTGGAACTGGAGGTCGGGGACCTGTGCGCCCGGTACGACGCCCGGCACGGCACTTCCGCCTACAGCGAGCGCGTCGCCAGGCGGCTCGCCCGCGAACCGCTGCTCGATCGGCTGCCGCTCGGCATGCCGGCGACGTTGCCGGCGGCCCCGCGGCCGTCCGACGCGCCCGCGCCCGCCCGGCGAACCGGCGCCACGCTGGACGAGCTGGTCGCCGAGGCGCGGCGGCTGACCACGGCCCGGCATCCTCTCGCGGATGAGGCCTGGGCCCGGGTCGCGGAAGGCGGCGAGGAACTGCCGGAGTTCGTTGCCGCCGAGGTCGAGCGCAGCAGAGCGACCGCACTGATGGACTCCGATCCCGGCCGGGCCCACGACCTGCTGTCGGCGACCGCGGAGCGGTTCGCGAGGCTCGGCTCGCCGGCCAAGGCGCTGGAGGCGCGGGCGGCCGCGACCGTGGCTCTGCTCCTGGCGAAGGGGCGGGCCGCCGCGGAGGCGCCGCTGGCGGCTCTGCTCGCGGAGGCGGACCGCGAGTACGCGGGCGGCGCGCTCACGCCCGCCGAATACCTGGCCGTGCGCAAGGGCGCGCCGTTCTGCGCGATGAACGGTCTCGCGGGGCAGGAGAACCCGCCCGCCGCCGAGGTCACGGCGGCACGCACGCTGCTGGAGACCGAGCTCGCCCTGGCCGAGGACCTCGGTGTCACCGGCCGAGCGGGCCAGTACCACGACATGCTCGTCCAGCTCTGTTTTCAGCTGGAGGACGTGAACGCCGCCCGCGCGCACCTGTCGTCCGCGCTGACGAGCTACGTCGACGCCGGACAGCCTTGGCACGCCGTGAACCCGGCGGCCATGCTCGCGCAGTTCGCCCTTGAGGACGGGGACGCGAAGGCGGCCGAGGATCTCGCCTCCCGGGCGATCGAGTACGGCGGCGGCCTCATCGAGCGCGAGCGTGCCGCGCACCTGAGCTCTCTGCTCGTCGAGACCATCTCACGCCAGGAGGGCCGCGAACTCGACCTCGTCACCGCGGCGCTCGCCGCGGCCACCCGCTGGGACGGCCTGTCCGAGCCCGACACCCTCCACAACACCTTCATGGCGGCGCGCGCCTACCACTTCCTCGACCGGCACGCCGAGGCCGCGGCGCTGTTCGAGGAGGCCATGCCGCGGGTGGAGATCCCCTACGACCCGTACGGCGTCGCGATGACGCGCAAGCAGTACGGCGACTCGCTGGCGGCGATCGGACGGCCGCGGGAGGCCGCCGAGCAGTACCTCGAGGCCGCACGGCTGCTTCAGGACGACCCGGACAACCGGGTCCCGCATGCCCGGCTGGCCTGGGCGGCGGCCGAGGCGCTCAGGGACGCCGGGCAGAGCGACGAGGCCCTGGCGGCCTACCGGAAGGCGGCCCTGCTCTGGAGCGAGCTCGGCGAGGTGACGCCGCGCGTGCGCTGCCTGCGCTCTGCCGCGTGGTTGCTGATGGAGATGGACGATGCGGCCCCGGAAGACGCCGGAGCGACCTTGGACGCGGCGCAGTGGCCCGCAGTGGTCGCGATGCGCGCGGTGCTGACCGAACTGGAGTCGCTCGCGGAGGGCGGTCCGTCGGAAGAGGTCATGGCCGAACTCGCGGAGACCCGGAGGCAGCTCGACAGCATGCTCGGCGAGCCCGGCGAAAGCGAACACGCCGACGAATGACGGGGGATCGGCGACCCTGCGTCAGGAGCGTCGACCCGCGTCAGGAGCGTGGGTCGGCGCTCCGGCCAGGCGATGCGGCGCTCAACGTCTCCCGAAGATTCCCAGCGGCCTGTGATGCCGGACGGCATCGGAACGGAGCTGAGGATGCCCGGACTTCGATGTCAGGTCGTCGTCCCCGTTCGGAGCCGACGATGTCAGGTCTTCGCCTCCTCCGTCCGCCGTCGACCCCGGCTCAAGCTTCTCCAAGCCGAAACCGAGTTGGCTGTATAGCTCCAACTGGTCGAAGTATTCACGGTGTGTGACGATCTTGCCGTTCTCGGCATGGGCGGCGCATGTGGCGCGGATGGTGATGCGGCGGCCCGTTCCTTGTATCTCCTGCCCATTCGGCAGAAGGAAAGGTCCCGTATGGGTGCCGGTATAGGTCCATTCCGTCACGGCCGGGTTGTCGCAGTCGGCGATCTCGAACCAGGCGGTCCCGTGAAAGTCCGGGAATCCCCTGAAGAACTGCTCGTAGAGCCAGGCGATCTGCTCATGTCCCTCCGCCACGCCTGACGGTGCGACGTAGACGGCGTCCGGACTGTAGCAGTCGAGCACTCCCTGCAGGTCGTGCGCGTTGATCGCGTCGGTCAGCCGATGTTTGAGGTCCCAGTAGGTAAGCACGGACGCCCCCCGGCGAATCGGGCCTAATCGAACCAATAGCTCCAAGCTACTCAGTGAGAAGTCGGTCTCTGGTCACGGTTATGTCGTGTGCGCACCACGGGGCTTGTCGTGGTCTCTCGCCCGCTCAAGCCGGGTGTCAACACCGGCAAAACAGTTGCCGCTGGACGATTGCCTCCTGTGCGATCGAAACGCGGAATCGGCCCGACGCAACGCCTGTCCCTTGGGCACCGGCGGTCACTCCGGCTTCAGCGGTTTCCCCAAGCGGACGGGGGGCCGGCTGACGATGCACGACGCCGCCCGGCATCGCACCAGCCGGACGCCACCTAACATTTGCAGGCATGTCGCGAGATATCGTCAGCGAGCTGCGTGAAGGTGCGCGCAAGCGGAACGGCACGCGCCCGAAGGGGCCCGCCCTGCCGTACGTCGAGGACCTGACCAGCCCGTCGGGGCTGCCGCTGCGCCGCTACCGCCCTTCCGCCGAGCCGCGCCCGCTGGTGGTGTTCCTGCACGGTGGCGGATGGGTCTTCTGCGATCTGGAGACTCATGACAGGACCTGTCGCCGCCTTGCCCAGGAGTGCGACGTCGAGGTCCTGGCCGTCGACTACCGGCTGGCACCGGAGCATCCGTATCCGGCCGCGATCGACGACGCCGTCGAGGTGCTCCGCTGGGCCAGGCCGGTGGCCGTCGCGGGGGACAGCGCGGGCGGGTATCTCGCCACCATGGCCTGCCTTCGACTGCGAGACGAGGGCGGGCCGTCGCCTGCCGTGCAGATCTTGATATGCCCCAACACCGACCTCACGCTGTCGTGGCCCAGCATCACCGAGAAGGGCACGGGCTACGGGCTCGACGCCGAGATGCTCGCCTGGTTCGCCGCCCAGTGGATGCCCGACGCGGAGGGTCGCCGTGCTGCGAGCCCACTGCATCACCCCGACCTGTCCGGCCTGCCGACCGCCCTGGTGGTGACCGCAGAACATGACGCGCTGCGTGACGAGGGCGACGCCTACGCCCACCGCCTGGCCGAGGCCGGCGTCCACGTCACGCACCGCTGTGAACCCGGCCTCGTCCACGGATTCATCCAGGGCATGGATCTGACCAGTTCCGATGCGGCGGCCGCGCACGAGCGGATCTTCACCGATATCCGGAGACTGATCCCGCGCCAGGACTGAGTCCTGTCACCCTTACCCCACCGTTCCGACGAGCAGGAAGGCGGAGCGCGAGCACCGCCGTCCCTGAGCGACAGCGGTCGTCGCGACCGCCGGCACCGGACTTCCGGAACCTCGGATCAAAGCCGCGAAACACGATGAACTAGATTTCAATGATCGATACGGCCGGAACTCTGGTCTGATCGGGCAGACCGAAAATGAGTGGAACGGAGTCGACCGTTGTTGTCCGACCGGCTGTTGCCCGCCGTGCCGGCGCTGTTCGGCGGCGCGCTGCTCGCCGTCATCCTGTTCGTGCCGTTCGTCTTCCTCAGCTACCGGCGGCGCGGGGAAGTGGGGCTCGGGGCGGCACTGCTGGCGTTCGGCCTCCTGGTTTACGGGCTGGCGCTCCTCGCCTACACGCTGTTCCCCGTGCCGCGGATCGACGGCACCTGGTGTGCGGCGAACACGGCGATGAGCCACCCGCAACTCGACCCGCTGCGTTTCCTCGACGACATCGCGCAGGATCGGCGGACGCCGGGCCTGCGAGGGCTGCCGGCGAATCCGGCGGTGCAGCAGGTCGTGTTCAACGTGGCGTTGTTCGTACCGCTCGGCGCCTACATCCGCCACTACTTCCGGCGCGGTGTGGTCACCGCGGTGGTGGCGGGGGCCGTGGTGTCGTTGCTGATCGAGGTCACCCAGTTCACCGGGAACTGGTTCCTCTTCTCATGCCCCTACCGGCTGTTCGACGTGGACGACCTGTTCGCCAACAGCCTGGGCGCGGCGATCGGCGTCATGTTCGCGCCGCTGCTGCACCTGGTCTACGGACGGCATGCCACCCTCCCCGCGAACGTCGCCCGTCCCCTCACCGCCAGGCGGAGGCTGCTGGGGATGCTCGTGGACCTCGTCGCGGTCTTCCTGCTCGGCGGAGTCCTCGCCACCGGGCTCCATCTGGTCGTCCGGTTCGGTCACGTCCAGATGGCCGAGCATCCGTGGGGCGCCCTGGCGGACTCCGCGCTGAACCCCTGGTTGCCCGCGGTGCTCCTGCTCGCCCTCCCCTCACTGGGTGCGGACGGCGCCACTCTGGGGCAGCATGCCGTACGGCTGCGCCGGACCCGCGCAAACGGAACCCGGGCCGGTATCCGGATCGTCCCCGCGCTGCTGTTCGGCGGTTTCGGCTACTGCGTTCTCGTCGGGCTCGACTCCTTCGTCCCGGCGGCGGGCGGATTGGCCAATCTGCTGCTGCTCGCCTGCCTGCTGCTCGCCCTGCCGAGGTCGCACCGGGGGTTGTCCGGGCTGGTCTCCGGACTGACCGTCACCGACTCACGCCGTCGTGGAAAGAGGCCGGCCATATCGCGGACGACCGAGGACCTGGTGGACTCACGCCATGACTGAGCCGTCGCCCCGCATCCTGCAAGCACTTGACCGGTTCCATGCGGCCCACCCCTGGGACCACAACGCCCACTACCACCGGTGGATCCTGCGGCAGCTCCCCAGGAGCTTCGACAGCGCTCTGGACGTCGGATGCGGCAGCGGTGACCTGGCCAGGCTCCTGGCCTCGCGGGCCAGAGTGCCACCATCCACCACCTGCCGTTCAGCGACGCCCTCGCCCGCTTCCGCGAGCACCTGGCGCCCGGCGGGACCTTGATCGTCGTCGGCCTCGCCGACGCGCGGTCTCGCGGCGATCGTCTGCTCGGCGCCGCCGCCATTCCGTCGAATGTCGCCATGGCCTGGATCAAGAACAAGGGCCGCAAGGCACCGTGGCCGGCCTCGATGACCGCGCCGACCCGACCGGCGACCATGATCTTCCCCGACATCGTTCGTGAGTCTCGCCGTGTGCTGCCCGGCGCACGGCTGCGCCGACGGCTGTTCTGGCGCTACACACTGGTCTGGCGCCGGCCGTGAAGTGATCCGCGATCTGGCCCGCACCGTGGACACCACTCTGAACCTGCTGGAGACGGCGCCGCACCGAGCGCGACGTTCAAAGGGAAGACGTGGGCGGCGCCAGGAATCACCCATGTTCATCCGCCTTCCGGCTGATTGGCGTGGGCTGAACCTGGAGTACCGCGTTAGCCTGGTTTTCGTATGAGCTGGTGACGCTCGCATCGGGGGGAGCGAAGATGATGATCACCGCTCGAGAATTGAAAGATCGAGTGATCGGCGCTCTGAACGATCACGATCTCGAAGTGACCAAGCAGTGCTTCGCCCCGGACGCCGTCTACGTCGGCCCGGTAGGCACGGCTGAAGGGCGCGAACAGATCGGCTGGTACTTCGAGCATCTGCTCGAAGCCTTTCCGGATCTACAGCTCACACCGTGGTGCAAAGTTCCCGTTTGCGATCCGGCTGTGTCGGCTGTCTCGGAGTACGTCATGACAGGGACGCATCTCGGGCCGTTCCTGCTGCCCGGAGGGGCGGCGCTGAAGGCGACCGGGCGTCGCATCGCGGTTCGCGCAGCCGGGATGTGCACCATCGAGAACGGGCTGATCATCAGCGATCGGGAATACTACGATCAGCTGGAGCTGCTCAGCCAGCTTGGCCTGCGCGTGCCGGAGGTCGTCGCCTGACTGCCCTCAACCTCGACCGGCCGGCTTAGAACTCCTGCCCCGCGAGCACCTGTCGTGATCCTCGCGCGGCTCCCGCAGGACCGCCGCGGAGACCCCGAAGGTGTCGGTGGACACCAGCACGTCGGCGATGACGCCGACCGCGGATTCGGCCGGCTTGACGCATGCCGATATCGGCATATGATGCTGCCCATGGCACGAGCAGCGACGACGTCGGACGTCTTCAACGCGATCGCCGAGCCGCAGCGCCGGGAGATCCTGCTGCTGCTGCGGGCGGGTGAGCGGCCGGTGACCGAGTTGGCCCAGGAGCTGGGGATGACCCAGCCGGGGGCGTCCAAACACCTGCGGGTGCTCCGGGAGGTCGGGCTGGTACGGGACCGCAAGGCAGGCAAACAGCGCCTGTACGGCCTTGACGCCCGCGGGCTGCGACCGGTCCACGAGTGGACCGGCGGGTTCGAGCGGTTCTGGAACGAGAGCTTCGACCGGCTGGACGCGTACGTGCAGGACCTCAAGCAGGCAAGGCAGGAGGAGTAACCGATGGCAGCGATAGGACGGGACGCGCCGGCGCAGTCAGCGACGGCCGACCGCGAGATCGTGATCTCCCGGGTCATCAGTGCCCCACGGGAGCTGGTGTTCGAGGCGTTCACCGAAGTCCGGCACCTGTCGCGATGGTGGGGACCGGAGGGGTTCACCACCACCACGCGGGCGTTCGAGTTCCGCGTCGGCGGGGAGTGGGACTTCGTGATGCACGGACCGGACGGGACGGACTACCAAGAGTGGATCTCCTGGACCGAGATCGCCCCGCCGGAGCGGATCGCGCTTGTGCACGGCGAGTCCCGCGACGACCCGAACGCCTTCGAGTCGGTCCTCACGTTCGCGCCCGACGGCGAGGCGACCCGGATCGAGATGCTCACGGTGTTCCCCACCAAGGAGCTGCGCGACGAGGCTGTCGAGAAGTACCACGCGATCGAGGGCGGCCGGCAGACCCTGAGCAACCTGGCTGCCTACGTCACCGAGATCGTTCGGAAGGGAGCGGAGGACTGATGGCCGGAAAGGTGTTCTTCAGCGTGACGATGTCGCTGGACGGGTTCGTCGCGCCCGAGGAGCGCATGGACGACCCGGATGCGCAGCGCTGGATGGCGCAGTGGATGGAGCTGCAGCAGTGGGCATTCCCGCTGCGGTTCTTCCGGGAGAACCTGAAGCTGGGCGAGGGCGGCGAGGAGGGCCGCGACAACGACGTAGCGCGGGAGACGTTCGAGCGCACCGGCGCGAGCGTGATGGGCAAGCGCATGTTCGACCTCGGCGAGCAGATGTGGCCGGAGGAGGCGCCGTTCCACACGCCGGTCTTCGTCGTGACGCACGAGAAGCGCGACCCCTGGGAGCGGCCGGGTGGGACCACGTTCCACTTCGTCAACGACGGCATCGAGACCGCGCTCGACCAGGCCCGCGAGGCCGCCGGCGACCGCGACGTCCGCATCGCAGGCGGCGGCGCGACGATCCTGGAGTACGTGAACGCCGGCCTGGTCGACGAGTTCTCGATCGCGCTCTCACCCGTGCTGTTCGGCTCCGGAATCCGCCTGTTCGAGGGCGTGGACGCGGGCCGCGTCGCCCTGGAGCCGGTCCGCGCGGAGCCGACGCAGCGGGTGACCCACCTGACCTACGCGGTCCGGGAGCGGTAGCCGGTTCGAGGAGGGCGCGTCCGGTGGCGGCGATGTCGCCGAGCCGAAGCCGAGCCACTCGAGGTGACGGGGGTATCCATGATCGCTCTCGCTTTCCACATCGCATCGTCCGCAGCCGGATTCGGCCGCGGAGTCAGTGTGTGACCTGATGCGAGTCGCGGGCAGAGTCGCTTATCCACGGATTCGCAGTCCCTGGCAAGGCTTTTCTGAAAGGCGAATACTGCAGATATGGATGCCCCTGATCTGGCCCACTTTCTGCGGACGCGGAGGGAGAGGCTCACTCCCTCCGAGACCTGGATGTCACCGACACTCCGGCGACGTACGCCCGGGCTTCGCCGCGAGGAAGTGGCACAGATGGCGGGCATCTCCACGGACTACTACACCCGGCTCGAACAACGCCGTGCGCCGCAGCCGTCGCCCACCGTCTTGAAATCGCTGACCCGCGCGCTGAGGCTGACCCTCGACGAGCGGGACCACCTCTACCGTCTGGCCGGGCACAACGTCCCCGACCGCACCCGCGGTGACGACCACGTCTCCCCGGCCCTGCTGAGCGTCATGGACCGGCTGCACGACATACCGGCCCAGGTCATGACCGATCTCGGGGAAACGATCGCGCAGAACCAGCTGGCGCGCTCCGTCTTCGGCGACCACCGCGAACTCACCGGCATGGCCCGCAACGTCGTCTACCAGTGGTTCACCACACCGCGGGCGCGCACGGCATACCCGCCGCAGTTGCAAGTAGAGGAGTCCCGGATACTGGTCGCCGACCTGCGCGCCGCCCACGCCCGCCGCAACGACGCCAAAGCCCGCGACCTGGTCGGACGCCTGCGCGCGGAAAGCCCGGAGTTCGCAGGCCTGTGGGACGACCATGAAGTCGCCGTCCTCCGCAGCCGACGCAAACGCGTCGCCCACCCCGTGGTCGGCCTGCTGGAGCTGGACTGCCAGGCCCTCCTCGATGACGACCGCTCGCAGATCCTCGCTCTCTTCACGCCCACCCCTGGCACGCCGACTGCGGAGAAACTGGTCCTGCTCTCCGCCATCGGCTCGCCCCACCATCCGTCTGATCGACTTTGATACGGGCCCTAGACGCTCACTTAGCTACCCAGAAGGCCACTTCCGATCATGGGGGTGGCCTTTCTGCTGGTCAGACGGTGCCTCTGGCTGGAATCGAACCAGCGACCTCCTGCTCCGCAAGCAGGCGCGCTTTCCACTGCGCCACAGAGGCGTGAAAGGAGTGGCGGGTGCGGGAATCGAACCCGCCCGGAGCGGCTTATGAAACCGCCGGGCACACCAGCGCCCTCACCCGCCGGGAATCCGCCGGGTGATCGAGGAGCCGCTCAGGACCGGGTGGTCCGAGCCGGCTTCGCCGCGGCGGGCGTCACATGTGGGTGTCGAAGCGCATGCGCATTCGGCGATGGACGCGGTGACCGCGGCGACGGCAGTGATGGTGGCGCAGCATGACCCGCTCCTTCCGAATGTTCAGGCGGTGTCGTGTCCGAGCATCCCGCCCCGCCACCGGCGGCGGCAACGGGTTTTCCGTGAAGATCGCGAGGCCCCCGCCGCGGCGGACGTGGCCGCCCGAATTCGGTTGAATCGGGCGGCGGCGGTTAGGCATGCTCGCCATCATGGCGGAGTCACGGCAGCTCGCAGCGAAGATCATGGACTACTACCTGCAGGGCAAGGAGGACGGCCGGCTGCGGTCGGGGCGCGGCCGGCTGGAGTTCTGGCGAACCCAGGACGTGCTGCGCCGCCTGCTGCCGGCCGTACCGGCACGCATCCTGGACGTCGGCGGCGGCAGTGGGGTGCACGCCGAGTGGCTGGCCGCCGCCGGTCACCGGGTGGAACTCGTCGACCCGGTGCCCGCGCACGTCGAGCAGGCGTCGGGTCTGCCCGGCGTGATCGCCCGCGTGGGCGACGCGCGGCATCTGGAGGTGCCGGACGGCTGGGCCGACGCGGTCCTGCTTCTCGGGCCGCTCTACCACCTGACCGAGCGGGCGGACCGAGTCGGGGCGCTGGCGGAGGCGCGCCGTGTCACCAGGCCCGGCGGGCTGGTCGTGGCGGCGACGATCGCCCGGTGGGCCGCGGTGCACGACATGATCCGCCTGGGTCGCTACGCGGAGGAGCATGTGCGGAGGGCGGCCGACGAGTCCGCCCGCACGGGGATGCTCGACGGAGATGCGAGCGTGGGCTTCACCACCGCCTATTTCCACGACCCCGGCGAGGTCCTCACCGAGTTCGCCGACGCCGGTCTACCCGGAGCCGAGCGATACGCGCTGGAAGGCGTGTTCGCCCTCTACGCGGAGGAGTGGCTGGACGATCCCGGACGCAGGGCCCTGCTGCTCGACGTCGCCCGCCGTACGGAGAACGAGCCGGCGCTTCTCGGATTCGGGCACATGCTCACCGTCGCGAGGGTGAGCTGAGGAGGATCACCCGGCGATGGCGACCCGGCTCCTCAACCTGGTCAGGGCCTGCTCCGAGGGGCTGCCCGGCTCCGCCTGGAAGATGAACAGGTCCTGGTCGGGGCAGCTGTTCACGGTGAAGGCCTCGTAGGAGAGGGTCAGGTCGCCGGCCAGGTAGTGATGGAAGCGCACGGAGTCGGTCGTCTTGGCCCGAACGTCGTGGCGGGCCCACATGCGCCGGAAATCCGCGCTCTCGCGGGAGAGCTCCGCGAGCAGCTCGATCAGGAGGGGGTCGTCGTGGTCGGCCGCCGCGGCGGTGTGCAACTGGGCCGTCTTCGAAGCGGCGTCCTTCTCCCAGTCCCGGTAGAAGACGCGCGCGTCGGGATTGAGGAAGGTCAGCCGCAGCAGGTTGTCCCTGTGATCGAGCCCTTCGTAGAGGGCTTCGCCCAGGGAGTTGCCGCCGAGCACGTCCAGCCTGCGGTTCACCACGACCGCGGGCGTGTTCCGCCAGCCCAGCATGAGCCGTTCCAGGGTCGGGCTCACCCGGTCCGTCCGCCCCTCCGTCGTGCGCTTGATCGCCTTCGGGCGCGCGAGTTCGTGGAGATGGTCGGTGGCCCAGGCGTCGAGTTGGAGCACCTGAGCGAGGGCGTCGAGCACCTGATCCGACGGGCGGCGTTCCCTGCCCTGTTCCAGCCGGATGTAGTAGTCCGTGCTGACGCCGGCCAGCATGGCCACCTCTTCACGGCGCAATCCCGGTGTCCGGCGACGATGGTCGCCGTGTGAGAGACCTACTTGATCGAGGGTGGTGGTCTGGCGTCGAGCACGGAGGAAGTCTCCAAGGAGCCTGTCCGTGTCCATCTTGACCAGGGTACGCGGCGATCGGCCCGCGAAAGTGGCCGTGATACTCCTAGGCAGGCTGTCATCCCGGCCCGCCTCCGGCATCCACAGTGCTGAGCCTCAGCCTGTGGACAACGTTGTGGGCAACGCCTGTGGACCTCCCAATAAATAGGCGGACATGCTGGGGATATCTCTGTGGAAAATATTCTTTGCAGTCGGCCCCAGGGATGGGCGCGATGCCTGCAATGCGTCTCTGACCAGGATCTTTACCCCTATGTCACATTCTGGTCTCGCTGATCGAGGTCAGCCGGTACGGATGTGCTCCAGCAGCTTGAGGTGCGACTCGACGACCGGCTCGGCGTCGCGGGCGAGCTGCTTGACCTTGTCCGAGGCGCCGTCGGTCCGCTCCTTCGCGATGGCCGCCAGGTCCTCCTTGTGATCGGTGATCTCAGCGGCCACCCAGGCCTTGTCGAGCTGGGCGCCGCTCATGGCGGAGAACTTCCGAAGGCCCGCCTGCTGGGTGTCGCCGGGCTCGCCGGGCAATCGGACCCCTACCTCGCCGGCGACGCGCCGGACCTCCTCGTCGAGCTTGGTGTGGTCGTCGACGAGCGTCGTCCCGGCGTCGCGGACGGCCTTGCCGGCCGCCTGTTTCTCGACGAGCCGTCCCGACTGGATCTCCGCGAGGTTCCCCTGGTGCACCGCGACGAGGAACGACCGGTCCTGGTCGTTGACGTCGGGAGCCGCGGCGAGACCTGCTGTCCCGCCCGCGAGCGCGATCGCCAGGGCTGCCGGCAGCACGATGATCCGTCTCATCATGGAATCCCCCCGGGGCTAGTAGCGGGTTCGGGCGCGCATGCAGCGCTTGACGAATTGGTGCTCGCCGACGGCGTACGTGCAGCACCGGTAGGGGCCTGTCCACCAGCAGCGTCGCGCGGTGGCGGAGGTGCCGGTCGGAGCGCTCATCGCCGCCGCGGCCTCGGAGCAGGGCACGGAGGTCGTGGACGCCTCGGCGGGTGTGAGCGTGAGGACCGTGAGCAATGCCGTACCGAGAAGCAGGAATCGAGGCTTGCCGCGCATGGCGCCTCCTCCCGATCGGGGCCACGTCTTCGCCGATGACGTGGCCGACCCGAAACGGTCAAATGGGATATTCCCGTCCCGTTGTGCGCGGACGCGAAACGCCGGAGAAGAGGATGGGGCCCCAGCTTCGCGGGGTGTGACCTGGTCGGGACGCCCGATGGGGGCGGTGGCAGGCGGGGTGCCTGTGACTTTGCTCGGATCGGTGATGTGGATCAGGCATCCCATGATCGCGAAGTCTCCTAAGATGCTGATCTACCTGACAGATCATGACTTAGGGGGTTATGGGTGACTTTGCTCAGTCGGAGGAGCCTGCTCAAGACGGCCGCGGGGACGGTGCCCGTCCTCGTGGCCGGCACCCTTCCTGACCGGCCGGCCGACGTGCTGGTCACGGGCGTCGTCCCCGCGGCTCTCGCCGGACTCGACACCGTGGTGAAGACGTACATCGCCGAACGCGGCATCACCTGTGCGCAGCTCGCGGTGGTCAAGAACGGCAAGCTCGTGCTGGCCCGAGGTTACGGCACCTACATGACGCCCGCGCCGCCGGGTGAGCAGCAGTTCCTCGCGCGCGTCCAGCCGACCAGCCTGTTCCGGATCGCCAGCCTGAGCAAGCACATCACCGCGACCGCGATCTTGCGGCTCGTCCAGGACGGCAAGCTCAGCCTCTCGGCCCCCGTCACCACGCTGCTGGGCCTGTCCACAGCCGGCGACTCCCGGTTGAAGGACGTGACCGTGCTCCGCCTGATGCAGCACCTCGGGGGCTGGGACAGGGACGTGAGCGGCGACCAGCTCTGGCTGGATCACACGATCTCGGCCGTGCTGGACGTCCCGCTCCCGATCAGCCAGTCAGACATCGTCGCGTACGCCACGCCGCGCCCACTCGACTTCGCCCCCGGCTCGAAGATGGTCTACAGCAATTACGGCTACCTCCTGCTCGGCCGGATCATCGAGAAGGTGTCGGGCATGACCTACGAGGCGTACGTGAAGCAGAAGCTCCTGACGCCCGTCGGCATCAGCCGTATGAGCATCGGCCACAGCCTGAGAGCGGAGTCCTCGGCGAGCGAGGTGGGCTACTACTCCCAGTACACGAACACGACCGTCATGGATGAGTCCCGGGCCGTGGTGCCGTACCCGTACGGCGGGTTCAACATGCCCAACCAGGGCGCCAACGGCGGCTGGCTCGCGTCCGCCGTCGACCTGGTGAAGTTCTCCGGCGTCTTTGACGCGGCGGGGCCGGTGCTCAACGCCGCGTCGATCGCGACGATGGTCGCCAAGCCGGAGATCGGGATGAGCGCTGACGGTTCGTGGTACGGCTGCGGCTGGTACGTGCGCCAGGTGACCGGCCACCTCAACACCTGGCACAGCGGCTCGATGCCGGGGACCTACACCTATCTGGCGAGGCTTCAGAACGGCATCACCTACGCCGCGCTCTTCAACCGGCGCGAGGAGACCGGCACTCCCGACTACGACGTGCTGAGCGCACGCATGAACGAGGCCTTCGGGAAGGTCACCACCTGGCCGACGACCGACCTCACCTCGCAGTACTTCTGACACCGGAGTCCGATGTCACCCGCCCGAGCAGCCGGACCCGGATTGGGCTACACGCGTGGTCAGGCTGCTCGGCGGCTCTTTCTGCGGATGCGCAGATGATAAGAAGATTTCGTGGAGTTACCGATTCTGTGCGCCCGCTGTGGGACGCACTTCCAGTCAGGTACGGATATACCGTCCACCTCCTCGCTTTTCGAGTTCGATCCTCACAAGATGCCATTGGGCGGGATTCCCAGGGCGGGTGATCCGTGCCCGATCTGTGGATTCATGAACGGTTCCGAAGCGATACGGGACACCCTCGCGATCATCTACACCGTTCGCGCCGCCGCTCTGCGGCGTGAGGAGACCGCGAGGCTCGCGGCGGAGATCGACGCGCTTCGAGAGAGCCAGGCCGGCATGGAGGAGGCGGTCGCGGCGCTGACCGACAGAGAGCCGAAGGTGTCGGGACTTCGCCGGGTGGTTCCGCGGGGTCAAGGAAACACCCTGGCCTTTCTGGCGCTGCTGGTCTCCTGCCTCACCCTGGCGGAGAACATCCTGGGAGACATGCCCGCGCTCAAAGAGGTGTTCGGGCAGGGTGACAGCTCACTCGACGTGCTCGCCTATCCCCGGCTGTACATCGCCACCCAGGGCGAGATGACCAAGGTGGCCTTCACTGGAAGAGCGAGGCTGCGGGACGGGTTCTCGTTGTTCGCCGTTCCCCTTTCCAATACTCATGTCGGCATGGGTGCCCGCGGGCCGATGAGGGGCCAGATCGCCTGTCACCGCATCCCCGTCGTGGCGTCCATGTGGCACTGGCGTTTTCCACGGCCTTTCCCGGGGCTTCAACTGACCAGAATCGACCTCGTTCTCCTGCGAGAAGGAAGTGAATCAGAACGCCACGTCAAACGAACGTGCGCGAGCACCCGAAACGCCGCCCTCACGCACGAGGAATTGGCTCTCGACTCGATCTCGTTGACCGGTCCGGCCTTCCGGTGGTCGAACACTCGAGGAGAGGAGCACCGGACGATGTCCGTGCCGCCAGGCCGCCCTTTTTCGCTGCTCACATTCAACTGAGTGCCCCGTGTCACCTACGACACGGGGACACGGGAGCCGACCGATCAGGCGGCGGCGATTTGATGCGCGGCGATGCTTCGACGCGCCTCTTGGAAACGGCTGATCTGCAGGACGATCATGGCGGCCAGTATGGCCGCGATGACGAGCAGGGCGTCAGTGATGACGTCGACCAGAACCGCTCGCCTGATCGACTCAAGGTCGTCGGGGTTACGGAAACCGTTGGACACCAGCTTCGACGCCCAGACTGCCGCCAGCCAGGCCAGCCACCAGGCCCAGATGAGGCCGGAGCGCCGCGCTGCTCCGAAGTTGGGTGCCAGGTGCAGGCCGCCTGGCTTGGATGAGGCCCAGATGTCATCCATGATCTGCTTCGGGAACCAAAAGCTGACCACCGGGACGACCCAGCCGAAGAACAGCCACGGTGTGGACAGCCGATGCGGCCACAGGGCAAGCGGCTCGGCGTTCTTCCTCGCGCGGTAGAGCCAGACCAGGAACGCGGCAATGGCGAGGACGTAGGCGACGGACTGGACCATGGCCACTGCGCCGGCGATCGAGTCTCCGGCCTCGATCTCGGCGATGTCCACCGAATCCGGGTCGGCGGAGAACTCACTGATGAGTGCGACGCGCTGCACGCCCACTACAGATGCCGTCAATCCGACAAGGGCGTTCAAGGCCAGGGCGACGGAAGCCGCGACGGCTCGCCCATGAATGGGGCGCAGCGCGGTGGGGGGTGGTGCGGGGTACACGGGATACTCCTCTATCAGGATAGAACGGGCGTAAATATCCCGTATCTCCAGGTTTCCTGACAATGGGTTTCCGGTGCGCGGACCTTCCCGTGATCACTTCGGCCCTATTGCTTTATCCGTGGTGCGTCTCACTCGGTGCTGCGCTCTGCCAAGAGGGACTGAGGCAGTCCCTGCTGGATCGCGATGACCAGCTTCCGGCTGTTGTCGAGAGCGGCCTGGAGTCCTTCCGCGGGGGTGGTGTTCGCGCGCTGGTGGAGGACGACGCCGAGGATCAGCCGGGTCCTGCCGCCGGCCTCGGCCTCTGCCGCCCACATCAGGGCGCCGCCCGCCGGGGTGCTCGAGCCGGTCTTGAGGCCGATCACGCCGGACGTGCCCAGCAGCGTATTGGTGTTGATGATCGTGCCCGGAACTCCGGGAACCGTGATGCTGGGCTTGGCGACGATCGAGCGGAAGACCTGGTCCTTCATGACCTGCCGGGCCAGCTTCAACTGGTCCACGGCGGTGCTCGTGGTCGTCGGCTCGATGCCGCTCGCGCCGGTGTAGATGGTGTGAGCCATGCCGAGGTCGACGGCGGCCCGATTCATCTTCGCCACGAAGGCCTCCTGGCTGCCGGCGTCCCATCGAGCCAGCAACCGGGCGATGTTGTTGCCCGAGGGAATCAGCATCAGTTCGAGCAACTGCCGCTCGGTGAGCTCCAGACCTTCCCTGACCGGCGCACTGGATTCCTCGAGCGAAAGCGACTCCTCGGCGGCGGCTTTGTCGACCTTGATGACCGGGCCGGATTCGGTTCCCCGCAGCGGGTGGTTCTTGAGGATCACGTACGCGGTCATCACCTTGGTGACGCTCGCGATGGGCACCGGCTCCCGCTCACCCTGCCTGCCGAGGCTGCCGAGGCCTTCGACCTCCACGCTCGACTGCCCCTCCGTCGGCCACGGCAGTGGCATCGCGACGACCGCGCCCTCCACCTCGCTGGAGCCCTGGCCGACGCAGCCGGAAACGGCGACGGCGAGCGCGGCCACGGCCAGGACCCGTGCCGTGATGCCCATAGCGGAACGGAGCCGGCGACCCTCCCGGCCGGGCGAACTGGATCCGCCGAGCGGACGGGTAGAGCACATGGCAAAGCACCTCCAGGAGACCGGCGCGCCGTAATCGCGCACGTCAGCCACCCTGTGCGGTGCAGGTGTCCATGTTGTCGAGGCCGTGCGTTCGTGGACGCTCGGCCGCGTATCAGCCGTGTATCAGCCCTCGAACCAGCCTCCGCGCTCTGGATGCCGGAGACCTCAGCCGGGTGGGCGTGCAATTGGCCGGAAGCGCTGGACCATATATCGGGATCCGATATATGGTGCCGTTCGTGAGCAAGATGACAGAGGCGACGTACTTCATCCTCGCCGCACTTTTGGAGGCTCCGCTCCATGGCTACGGGATCATCAAGCGCGCGGGTGATCAGTCGGGCGGCCGCGTGAAACTGGCCGTCGGCACCCTGTATGGCGCACTTGACCGGCTCGTGGAGGCGGGCCTGGTGGTGTTGGACAGGGAAGAGGTCGTCGATGGCCGGCCGAGACGCTACTACCGGATCACCGACGACGGCGGCACCGCCGTCCGCGAGGAGGCGGTACGGCTCCAGCAGGCCGCCCGGGTCGTCACGGGTCAGATCGCGGTGATGGGCGCATGAGCACCGAGGCCGCGCTCGAACGGCGCTACCGCAGTCTCCTCAGGGCCTACCCGAAGATCTATCGCGACTCGCACGGTGACGAGCTCGTCAGCACGCTGATGGAGGCGTCCGATCCTCAGGCGGGCCGTCCCGCGCTGAGGGAGGCGTTCGCTCTCATCGCCGGCGGGTTCGCCGCTCGTGCGAGGAACGCCAGGCCAGAGGGGGTGCCCTGGTGGGCGGACGGGCTGCACCTGGGCGTGCTCGCCGTCGCGACGACCACGTTCGCCCTGGAAATTAGTATTCGGTCGGGACCTATCTGGGATGCCCTCGATCGACCTGTCTGGACACTCGGTGCGATCGTGCTGATGGTGGCGATCATCCGTGGATGGGTGTGGCTGGCTCTGCCCCTTGCGCTGATCGCCGCACTCGACACCAGCCGCTGGCTGTTCTTGGACGGCTCCGATCACGGGGTGCTCAAAGTTGGCCCGTTCTATACCTCTGTAGGGCAAATGCTGCCTTACTGGATAGTCGTCATCGGCCTGGCCGTCCTCGCAGTGCGGACAGGGAAGAGGCTCCCCACCCGATCGTGGTCATGGCTCCTCATCCCGGCGCTCGTCTGGGTGGCGGAGTACGCCGTCCCCATCTATGGCTTCCTGGGGCTGAAGCACCTCTTCCGGGCGGGCGTCGAGGTGCTGGCGCTCGGGGTCGTGATCTGGGCCACTGTCGCGATCCGGGACGCCCGATGGGCGCTCGCGGCCGCCCTCTATCTGATCCCTGGCCTGACCTACTTTGGCGAGACCCTCCTCCTGCACGGCAGAAATGCCTTCGCTTACTGGGGCGTGCTCACCCTGCTCGTACTGACGTCGTTCGTCGCGGCCGGCCGAACCAGGCAGAGGGTCTGATTCACCCGAGCGAATGAGACCCGGCCAACCGCCAGATCTTGGAAGCACACGCGGTATGAAGCACAAGAACCAACGACAGGACCCCGGGAGATCTCTCGGGGTCCTTCGGCGTACGGGCATGGAATTGTTCCGGGAGACGCCGATATCGCTATGCGCACCTGAGCCGAACGGCCTGGAAGTATTCCGCGTATGTGCCGGACTTGAAATGCGCGGCCACGCGATTTGAGATCTTGCTATACCTGGCGATCACTAGCCTGACCATCATGGCCGTCTTTGATCGGGATGCCCGCTTCACCACCCCTTGGACTACCGCCTCATGGCGGGCTCGTTCGTGACGCTCTTTTGGCGGCGGTCGGTTCTGGATGAGACGATCGGCTGGCTACTCGCGCATGGCTACCAGGTGATTCACTTCGATGCGTCAGTCTGGCTGACAGAGGATGACCTGCATCGGGACTTCGCTACGGCTCTTGATTTCCCGGACTACTACGGGGGCGTCTTAGCTGCGCTGAATGACTGTCTGAGTGACGTTGCGTTCTGCGAGTACGGGGCTCGACCGGATGCGACCGGTCTGGTCCTCGTACTGACCGGCTACGACAAGTTCACGGAGCGCCTTCCCGAGGTTGCGGAGAAGACCCTCGACATCATCACCGGAAACGCGCAGACGGCGATGCTGGTGGGGCATCGCATGTTTTGCCTCGTGCAGTCTGACGATCCCCGTATCTCGTTCGGTCCTTTGGGGGCCACCTATGCGGGGTGGAATGCCGCGGAGTGGCGTTACGACAGACGTGGCCTGGCATAGACCGGCTTGCATCGCGATGTGCGGCGCGCACGCCTCCGCCATCCTGATCAGACCCTTACCTCAGCCATCTACGGCCAGCGACCATGAGCAGGCCCTTGGCAATCACCCCGGAGCCGGAGAGCTCCCGCCGGAGGCCGGCCTTGTTACCTTCTCTCCCATGGCTACAGGGGCGCGCGCATGGAATCAGCGCGGCGATGCGGTAGAGGACCCGAACTCGGAAGATATCCGTGCACTGTTGTTCGGTCTTACAGGGACCAATCGGTTCGCCATCGTGGAGCGGCTTGACGTTGAGAATGATCAGCACTACATGCAGGCCTATCTTCGGGACGATGGGACTTACTGGTTGGAGTATCGGGAGGGCGATGCCGATGCTCACTTCCAGACGTCCAGTCGGAACCTTGGGCTGATGTGCCAGGCGTTCACGATGTGGTTGTACCGGTTGCCAGGTTGGCGGGAGCCGTTCGACTGGCACCGTTGGTCTGATGAGTCGGCTCTCGAGCATTCGGACAGCGAGGCACTTGACGGAGAGCCGACGGGTTAGCGGGTTCGGACGGCTGGTGAGTGACCGGGTGGCCCGAGCTGCTCGCGGCGGGGACCGGCAGGCATCCCGACGCACGGAAGCCCCACGGAGGCGCCTTGTGGCGGTTCAGTGTCGGCTCCAGATGCGGTGGGTCTCAAGTGCGTCAGAGAATTCTTGGGCTACCTGGGGTGAGCTGGCGGAAAAGAATCCGCGTTCCAGGATCGCCGCGGGTGCCGGCCCCCTGATCCAGTTGTCCAGGAGCACGAACCACTCGGTGTCATGGGCGACGCTGACGGTGAAGTCGTGCATGAACCACGCCATGTGACGAGCCGCCGCCTCCGTGCTGTTCGACTCCCACTCGGCCAGGTACGGAGCCAGGTCCAGCTCCAGACTGTCACCGATGATTTCGATCAACGTCATGACGTCGACGTCACGCGGATAGCCGTTGAGGGTGTGTCGCCACCACGAGCTGACGGTGGCGATGACGGCTTCTTGCTCGATCTTTCTCCACCTTCGCCACCTGACACCGACTCGCAGCATCAAAGAAGAGGCGTGAAGGGCGCCGAACTCTTCGATGATGAGCAGATCCAGCAGCCGGGGCAGATAGTGCTTGAACTCCTCGATGTCTCCCCATGTGAACAGGCCATTCCAGACGTATGGCTCCAGCGCGGACGCGCTAAGCATCCGAAGCGGTGCGGCACGCGCCGCGCGAACCAGCTCAGCCGGCACGCAGTGGTCACACACGTCGGCCTTGGCTGGAAGCGGATACCGAGAGAAGGCCGCGTAGAGAGCGTCCAACGCGCGGTCGGGATCAGACGACGTGTCCATGCTCGGATGCTATTGCGCGACCGCTGGGGCGCCGGAGCTGATTTCCGCTCGTCGAGTGGAGCGGTAGGCATCGCCGTGCGCGGGCGCGAAACGGGTCAGCAGGTACACGATGGGTACGGGCGGCCCGAGTTGCCGGCGGTCGGGACCGGCCTCCAGACCGCATGCCCGGCCGCCGTGCGGGCGTAGGGCCGTGAGGCGGCGCGGAGCGCCGCCCTTGACCGGGTGAAGCTGCGTCGCCCCAAGGCGAATGGCGAGATAGATCGAGGTTCTGTCGTCAACCCGGCTCAGGCTCGGGAACTCCTGGTCGCGGTCACGTACTGCGGTCGGACGCGGGGGCCGGATGCTCGCATCCATGTTCGCGGCGATTGCAAGGGCTGCCGGGAGAGAACTGGGGGTTGCTATGAATTGCAGGCTTCAATCTGCTCCGGCACTGAGAAGTCCGCAGCGCAACTCGGGCAGGTCGCACGCCCAAACAGATAGGTCAGATGTTCAGCGGCCGCTGATTGGCCGGCGTTGACGGCCAGGCGATACAGCCGGGAGGCCGGCTGCTGGAGGTCGGCGGGCGCCGCCGGGCGGACACCGGTCAGCGTCGGCCCTTTGAAGTTGAGCTTGCGCAGGCTCTCATGTGGATCGCGACGACGAGTGCCAGGAGGGGCGTGGTAGAAGTCGATCTCCAGGCACTCTGAGCACGACGGGCAGATCGCGTCGTGGAGATCGGGGAGCAAGCAGTGGCTCCACACCGGTACCCCCTCGAAGGCCAGGAGGTCCTCCAGCGGATAGAGATAGTCGCGTTCGCTGCCGTCGAACGGTTCCGCCGTCATGTAGTGCTGGGTCATCCGGCGCAGGTCTTCGATCGCTGCCGGGTAGTGCTCACGGCAATATCCCGGTTGATGGAGGTGCTCCTCCCCGACGACGATACGGCTAGCCAAGGAAATCGCGCGCCGGGAATCGCCCGGCCTACGACCGGTGGCGATGTCCGCCAGAACAGGCAGAGCGGCAAAGCTCGCCGGGTAAACCGTTCCCTGATGGCAGAGACAAGACCACAGTTCATCCCACGCTTCGACAGCCAATTCCGGATCCGCGGCCTCTTCAAAGAGTCGTGGGACGTCGGTTGCGGCACCATACGCGTGCTCGAGATGTAACCAATCCGTGGACATGTCCACGATCATCCCAGCCGCATCTGACAGACGCCCGAGTAACTGTTGATCGAACAACTTCGGCACGGGGAGGATGAACCGCATTGTCAGCTTGGGAATTGTAGGGAACATGCCTTGTGGAGGCACTGACCTGCGGCTGGGGTCGGTCGCGAGTGACCGTGAGTGCCCTCGTCTTACCGGGGCTAATGGCACGCTAATGACACGACGATCAGGGGAGACGCGGCCAGAGCTCCAACCATTGATCAAGCTGCGTTCTCAGCGGTTCGCCGGTCACACGGTCGGCGATCGTCCTCATTGACCCGAGCAGGTTCTTGCAGGTGCGCAGAGCCAGGATTTCGACTCTGGGTCGGGTGGCCCAATCAGTGCTCCACGCTTGGGCCTCCAGCAAGGCCAGCGGTAGTGCTGCCAGAACATCCGCGCCGAGCACATCGGGATCCCACAGGGGATCTCCGTCCGACGGAAGCTCTCTGATCAGCAAGGCACGGAGGTTGAACCGTACGGCGTCCGCATCCTGCTTGGGATAGCCGGCCTTCTCCGCGCTGTCCAGTGCGAAGAAGGCCAGGCGGGCGAACACCCGTCGGCCTTCTCCTTGCTCGGGGAGTTGGGCATGGAGTTGGTTGAGCTGATAGGCGGCTATCCAGTGGTTGCGTACGTCGCCGGCCGCAGCCAAGCCGTCTCCGTCTGCCATCCTCATTCAGCGTCGACCTACCGAGTCGACACGAGCGCGTTCGTGGCTCCGCTCATTCAGATGACCTCTCAGACACTCCCGATGGGCGACGATGGCATGACTGCCGGGGCCGTCGGCGCTCCTGACATCCATGACCACCCCATCGCCACCTGGGCTCAAGATTGTGGGAGTGCCGCAGAAGTCGCACGGCCACTGAAAGCTGTCTAGGTCCCGGGCGCGTATGGTCAACCGCACCCATGCCGGTGGATGCCAGCGGCGGATCTCCTGAACCACCGCGTCAATCTCCGACCCGACAGCGGGATACTCCCCTAACCAAGCGCGGCTTTCGCCGGAAGGACTGTCGATCGATGCGCCGTCGATTGACGCGCCGATGTCCTCATGGCCGATGATCGTCGCGATGACTCCCCACGGGTGCTGATCAGTCACCCGGACTCGGACGTGTTGACCAGGGACGAGGTCAGCTCCAGCGGCGTCGAATCGTTGCACGGGTTCATTCTTCCGCGCGCTCGCGCGAGGTTCGCCCGACTGATCATCCGTCTGCCGCCCGACCCGCCCGAAGGTGGACCCGACAGCCATGGTCTGCTCGGCTTGTGCCGGGTCGATGGCGGGTGGGCTGATCAGGCTCCGACCTCAGCCGTCTACGGGCCAGATGGTGACGAGCGGGCGATCATCCCGGAGCCGGCGTGCCCCCGCCGGAGACTGTGTGGTGGCCCGTACGTATGACGTGTGTCTATTTCCATAGGTAGTCGTAGCGTGGTGCGGCTGGGCTGATGAAGACCTCGCCGTTGCGGACCTGCCATTCGGATTGACCGTCTACCTCGTGGAAGGCGAAGAAGAGGCCGCAGACACGATCGTTGTCTTCGTCAGTGGCAGGAAGAGAGCTGATTCGCCGGATCTGATCGAGGACGTCGTCGACGGCAATTGCGCGCACAGCTCGGGCGTAGCAAGCCGCGTCGAGCCAGCCGCCTTCGGGGAAGGTCCAGCCTTCGGAGTTTCCTTCGCGAATGATGCGTTCCGCTTCCGACCGTTGCCCGTTGAACTCCAGCCAGCCGCGTATGTAGACCCAGGTGCCCATGACGCCATGATGACGGCTGTCGCGATCAGAAAGTTGGTGAGCCTGGCTGGGATGATGGCGCGCATTTGGGCTGCGGCCGAAGCTGCCGCCGCATCGACGTCGTCGGCATTTTCCCCGACCGGGAAGCCGTCATCCCACTCGTCGGCGCCGTCCTGCCGAGCAGACCAATGAATGGACTGAAGCCCGCCGCTACATGGGCCTGGACGTCCTGGCCAAAGCCCGGCTGCGAGTGGTCCCGGGAGACACACTGAAGCAGCAACAGCTACATAGGGCACTTCCTTGTGCACGACGCCAGGTTCGTCCGCCGCCATGCTGACGATCAGCCGTGGTTGCACGCTTTCAGTGAGACCACCACCAGATCGAGATCCTCGACCTGTGCGCGCGCCTCCACGAGGAGCAGGGCTGCACGCTGGTCGCCGTGCTCGTCGGGATCGCGCAAACCGGCGGACAACCTTTCTCTCCGATCACGCGTATATGAGGGCATGACCCGAGGAGCTTTATGACCCCGACCGCCGAGGGGTTCGCCGACTTCGTGGCGGCCAGGGCCACAGCCCTGTTGCGTACGGCATATCTGACCTGCGGATCGGCGGCCGACGCGGAAGACGTGCTGCAGAGCGCGCTCGAACGGGCCTACCGCAACTGGCACCGGCTGCACCGCGACTCCGACCCCGAACCGTACGTGCGACGGATCATCGTCAACCTGGCCATTAACCGGGCCCGCCGCCGCGCGATCCTGCGGCTGATTCCCATGCACACCCCGCCGGACACGCCTGTGCCGGGTGCAGACATCGAGCTGCGCCAGGTGCTGCTCGACGCGCTCCGCGCGCTGCCGCCCCGCCAGCGCGCGGTGATGGTGCTCCGGTACTGGGAGGACATGACCGAGGCGCAGACGGCCCTGATCCTCGGGTGCTCGGTCGGGACGGTCAAGAGCCAGGCATCCAAGGCCCTGGCGCGGCTCCGCATGCTGCTGGACCGGGAGGTGGTCACGAATGTCGAGGCTTGAGAACGAGCTGCGCGCGGCCATGGCGGAGGAAACCGCCATATTGCGGGCCGCGCCCGATCTGGCCGACCGGGTCGTACGGCTCTCGCGCCGCCGCAAGTCCCGCCGCCTGAAGCTGGTGGCCGCCGCTGCCGCCGTCGTCGTCGCGGCGGGAGCCGTACCGGCCTTCGTGACACTGTCGCGAACCGACCGGTCTGTTTCTGACAGGGTCGTCGCGGAGGTTGATGGGGTCGAGGTGCACTATTTGCCCGCCGACATGGGCGAGCCGGAACGGGTGTCGCTGGAGGAGCGCGACCGCGGGGACACGATCCGCCTCTGGGGCGAAGGGCTGAGGTGGTCGGCGGGAGACCGGTTCATCCAGGTGTCCGTTTACCGGCCCAAGAACAAGATCACCGATGTTATGGACATCTGGTCGCTGAACGTGCTGCGTGACGTGGACGAGTCGACGGCCCGCCAGGGCTTCGCCTCCACCACCGACCGTACCGACCGGATATGGGTCGCCCAGCCGGGCGTCTTGCTGAGGGTCATCACCTCGGTGTCGATGAAGGGTGAGCTGGACCGCATCGCCAAGGGACTGCGCGTGAGCCGGTCCTCCTCGAGCACGCGGCCCGCCGCCGCACCATCCCGCCGCGCCGATGATCCCCGCTCGTTCGGAGGTGTACGGCTGGGCCACCTGCCGGACGGCTTCACGACCGAACAGGGGAATGCGTCCATGATCACCGACGGTATCGGCCGGTGGTTCAACCGCGGCGGCGGGAGCCTGTCGGTGGTGGTCGTCTGGGGCGACATAGCGCACGACCTTGACAGCTTTCGCGAGGTCACGGCGTGGCCGACGGACGAGCGGCTTGTCAAGGTGCGTGAGACCGAGGTGCGCGAGATCGCCATGCGGGGGACGCCCGCGCTTGAGGGGCGGGTCTTGTCGACGAACGGGTTCGGGGACAAGGGCCGGATGCTCCTCTGGGTGATCCGGCCGGGTCTGGGCGTACGGATATGGGCGTCACCGGATCTCGTGGACACCATGCCGGAGATCGCCCGCGGCATCGCCCCCATCGCGCCGCTGAAGGGAAACGCGGTCGACGAGGTGCGGGTGCCCTACGTACCCGAGGGGCTCCGCCTGGGCGCGGCGCGTTCGTCGACGGGCCCCGACTGGGTCATGACGGCCCGGCGCTGGCGTTCGCCCGACGATCCGGCGCGTCAAGTGTCTGTGGAGGTGTATCACGGAACCGCCGTCGGAAATCGGGACTGGGCAGGCGGCGTCGCCGGCGTCGACGCGGAGCCGGACGTCATCGGCGGAGTCGAAGGCATGGTGTGGAGGTCGGCGCGGGAACAGAGGTTCGCCTGGCGGGAGGACACGGGCCTGGGCGTCGCCGTCACCGTTTCGGCGGGTTCGCAACCCGAGCTGGCCCAGGTGGTCGAGGGCATTCACGCGGGGGGCTGACGGCCGTCTTCGGCCTGGTAGGCGGGAACATGGACGTAATCGACCGGGCCCCCAGTCCGCGGGACTTTGGTGAGCCCAGTGCTCGTGAGTCTCGGCGAACGACCGTCTGCCGAGACCGCGGGTCCGTTCTGTTTGGTGCTGCGGCCCGGCGGGATCGCGCCTCCGTATGAGGCGTTAAAACCCGGCCGACAGGACCCCGGGTGATCTCTCGGGGTCCTTCAGCGTATGGGCGCGGAATTTACCGAACGAGGCGCCGAAACCGCCGTACTCACCTGGGCAAATGGCCCCATGGGCATTCCGCGTATGTTCCGCGATCACTGGCATACGGCTGCTTTCGGCGGCCCTCGGCTGCATGCCAGCGAAACCACGATCAAGAGAGAAACCACAGCTCAGGCGGCGAATCCCTGATCAAACTGGTAGGGCGGGTGGGACTTGAACCCACGACCCACGGATTATGAGTCCGATGCTCTGACCGGCTGAGCTACCGCCCCGCAGTGAAGGAGTCTCTCACAACTTAGTCCGTGTGTGGATCGTCCCAACGGAGGAGTCGTGCTGATCGTTATCAGCCCGAGGCGACGTCGAGGCCTGTGAAGACATACGGACTCGGAGTCGTACGGCAATCGGGCGGGAGATCGCCGGGAGCCGGACCCCGGACCGGTGGCCACCGGGCTCCCGTCCACTCTGACGCCCACTCATCATGGCGATCCCCGGGATTTCCCCTGCCTCTGGCCGCCCCGATGCCGGGATTCCGCCGCGACTCGGGTGATCAGCGCCAAGAACAGCCCAGCGTGCGGCCCGCACGAGGTATACGCGGGCATCATGCGGCAAATGCTCGGGTACGGCCTGGGTTGATGGCTCTTGCGGCTACCTGGGGGTTTTGCTGTGGGGAGACAGGGTTTTCGCTTCGCGGTGGCCGGCGTCTTCCTCATCTCCCTCATCGGCCTCGCGGCATGTGGTGCGCCACGGCCGCTCGGCGCGGTCGGCACAGTCCGCGAAGGCTTCAGAATCGGCCTGTTGCTTCCGGAGAAGGGCGACAGCCGCTACGACAAGTACGACCGGCCGTACATCACCAAGGCCCTGGCCGCCCTGTGCCCCCGATGTGAGGTCGTCTACGCCAACGCCGAGCGCGACCACAGCCGGCAGGAACGGCAGATGGACGCGATGTTGTCCGAGGGGATCAAGGTGTTCATCCTCGGCGCCGTGGACGTGAAGGCGATCGCGTCGGCCGTCGCCAGGGCCAAGTTCCACGGAGCCAAGGTCGTCGCGTACGACCGGCTGGCGAACGGGCCGATCGACGGCTACGTCTCCTACGACGACCGCCAGATCGGCCGGATGCAGGGCCAGGCGCTGCTCGAGGCGATCAGGGCCGGAGGCGATCTCCGGCGCGGTCCGATCGTGATGATCAACGGGTCGCCGTCCGACCGGGCCGCGGCCGACGTCAAGGCGGGCGCGCACGCGGTCCTGGACGGCCAGGTGACCATCGGCAGGGAGTACGACATCCCGTCCCGCAGTCCGGAGACGGCCGCCGCGGCCGCCGCGAACGCATTCACCGTCCTTGGCGCGCAGAAGGTCGTCGGTGTCTACGTGGCCGACGACCGCATGGCGGCCGGGGTGGCCGCGATCATGGTGCGTGCCCGTCTGAGTCCCGGAACCCCGCTGACCGGCGAGGGCGCCGAGGTCTCGGCCATCCAGCGCATCCTGAACGGTGCTCAGACGATGACCGTGTACAAGCCCGTCGCGCCGGAGGCCGGCAACGCGGCCCGGCTCGCCGTCGACCTCGGCTCAGGCCGGATCGTGTACGGCACGGCCACAGTGGTCAACGGGACCACGGTGGCGATTCCGGCGATGATCACGCCCCCGGTCGTGGTCACGAGCGCCAACGTCATCGCGACCGTGGTCAGGGACGGGCTGCTGGCTCCCGGCGAAGTCGTCCGCCGTCCCGCCGGGCCCGCGAGGCCGTCCGTGAGCGTCACGCGTTGAGCGAGCCGTCCGGCTCCTCTTCCGGGGAATCGGGCGCGTCGGCCGGGCGCTACTCAACGGATCAGATCTCCGGAATCCGCTCCAGGGTGATCACGGGGATCTCGCGTGGTGCGGCCGACTTCTCGTGATCGGAGAAGAAGGAGTAGTCCCGCTTGGCGGCCGTCCAGAGGCGTTCCCGTTCCGCGCCCGACGTGGCCGTGGCGATCGCGATGTACACCTCCGGCCCGATCTCGACGGTGACCTTGGGCTCGGCGAGGAGGTTGTGATACCAGTCCGTGTGGGCGGCGCCGCCCGCGTTGGAGGCGAACACCACGAGCGTGTCGCCGTCCCGCATGTACATCATCGGGGTGGTGTGCGGTTTGCCGGTCCTGCGGCCGCGCGTGGTCAGCAGCAGGATCGGCCGCCCCTCGAAGGGCCCGCCGCCCTCATGGGCGCGAAAGTCGTCGATCGTCTTCCGGTTGATCTCACGGATGTCGTCCATGAGGGCATACTGACCTGAATTCCTGCCACCATGTGTCAGGCACGGCCTGCTTTATGCGTTCCACACCGCCGCGACGGACTCGGCGAGCGCGTCGGTCTGGGCCACCCCCGCCTTGTACGCCGGACCCCACAGGGCCGGGTCGAGGACGTTCTCGCCGAACACGGCCATCGTCGCCTCGTCCGGCCGGATCACCAGAGTCGAGGCCGTGCCGACGGCGAGCAACTCAGCCTCCAGCGTGGCGTGGGGAGACATGTGGCCCAGTGGCTCCAGCACCACCACGGGGTCGGCTCCTGAGGCCAGGTCCGCGGACGTGGGGGAACGCACTCCGCCGTCGATGTAGCGCTCACCCGCGATCTCGACGGGCGGGTAGACCATGGGGACCGCGCAACTGGACGCCACGGCGAGCACCAGCGGGACGCCGGAGTCCTTGTCCCAGACGACGAACTCGCCGGTCGCGGCGTTCACGGAGGTGATCAGGAGCTCGCGGTCGGGCCACTCCTTGATCGGGAGCCGGTCGCCGATCCTCTCGATCCGGGCCGTGGCCGGTCCGGTGGGAGCCGCGAGGGCCATCTGCCCCACCCTGCGCCGCGCCTCCTGAGGCTCGAGGTTCGGGTCGAACAGGATGCCGAAGGCCTCCATGACGGCCTCGGAGGCCACCGTCTGGACCGGGCCGGTGTCGGTGGACATCTGGTGGGTGACGGCGGCCTCGAGGTCGGCGCCCGTGGCGATGAGCGTGCCCGTGACCGAGCCCGCGGAGGTCCCGATGATCCGGTCGGCCGTACCGAGGTCGATTCCACGCTCGCGCAGGCCCGCGACGATCCCGGCTTCCCAGGCGATCCCGGCGACTCCTCCGCCGCCGAGCACCAATGCACTAGTCATATCCCGATTATGTGGGACGTGATCGCCGAAAGCAGGGGGGCTCAACCTGTGAGTTCTCTGACGGCCGCCGTGAACAGTTCGGTGTGCAGGTCGACGTCCTCGGTGGTGGTCGACGGGCACATCAGGGCCATGTTGTGGAACGGCGTCATCAGCACACCCCGGTTGTGCATGAAGAGGTGGAAGTAGTCGTCCAGATCGTCGTCCGACAGCGCCGCGGACTCGCCCCCGTTCGCCGGGGTGCCGAAACGGTATTCCGTACGGGCTCCGAGCTGGGTGATCGACCACGGCAGGCCCTCGATCGCCTTGGCCACGCCGCCGGTGAAGCGGGACGCCAGCGTGGTCATGTACGCGAAGGCGTCGTCCGTGAGCACCTCCTCGAGGGTGGCGCGCGCGGCGGCGATCGACAGGGCGTTGCCCGCGAGCGTGCCGCCGACCCCGCCCACGTCGACGAGGTCGGCCCCCTCCTCGGCGAGGATCCGGTCGGCCACCTCCCGCGTGACGCCGTACGCGCCGATCGGGACGCCGCCGGCGATCGCCTTGCCGATGGTCACGATGTCCGGGTCGAGGTCCCACGCCCGGGTGCACCCTCCGGGTCCGGCCGAGAAGGTGTGGGTCTCGTCGTTGATCAGCAGCGTCCCGTGCCGGCGGGTCAGTTCCCGTACGGCGGGCAGGAACCCGGGGGCCGGCAGCACGATGCCGATGTTGGTCAGCGCGGGCTCCATCAGCACGCAGGCGACGTCGCCGTGGGAGAGCTCCCGCTCCAGTGCCTCCAGGTCGTTGAACTCGACCACCCGGGTGGTCTCCGCGGGGTCGACGGGAGGACCGACGTTGCCGGGGCGGGGCAGGGTGCCGTCCGGGCCGAGGGTGACCACGGTCTCGTCGACGGTGCCGTGGTAGCAGTAGTTGAACACCAGGATCTTCGGCCTGCGGGTGATCTGGCGCGCCAGGCGGATGGCCCACCGGTTGGCGTCGGTCGCGGTCAGGCTGAAGCTCCACAGGCCGACCTTGAACCGGCGGGTCAGCTCCGCACCGACCCACTCCGCGTCCTCGCTCGGGAGCATGGCGGTGAACCCCAGACGGTTCCGGACGGCACGCATGACGGGTTCGGGGGAGTGACCGGCCATCGCGCCGGTGTCGCCGAGGCAGAAGTCGACGTACTCGAAGCCGTCGATGTCGCGGACGCGCGCGCCGCGTGCCTCGTCGAGGTAGGCGGGGAACCGCCCGGCGGCCTTGTTCATCCAGGTCATCGGCACGCGACCGAGAAGGGAGCCGGCACTGTCGTAGGCCGCACGGCTACGCGGCAGTCGCGCTTCGTAGTTCCGGCGCTCGCGTTCGAGCAGGGCGTGGAGGCGTGTCCGGTCGAGCATGTAAGGCATGCTGCCTCACCCGAATCCGACAAATCCACCCCTCTCCCCAACCTTTGCGCACCCCCTCCGCCGTGATCATGCACAGGTTCGCATGCGGCCCGTCTGACGTGCCCAACCCCCGCGCGTGATCATGCACAGGTTCGGAGAAGTGGGCCCTGGCCTGGTCCAACCTGTGTCGTGATCATGCACAAGTTCGGGGACGGCCCGGCTGACCTGCGCATTCGATATTCGTGATCATGCAGCCAGGTCGTTGTGGAGTACCTGGCGGGGAATGAACGTGTGAGACGTGGACGCCCGATGTGCTCCTCGTGCATGATCACGACTGTTGTACGCCCAGGTCGGGTGAGTGATCCACGAACTTGCGCATGATCACGGCGGGAATCGGTGCAGGTCGGAGCCCGTTTCGCCGAATCTGTGCATGATCACGATGGGGGATCGCGCAGGTCGGGGCCCGCTTCTCCGAACCTGTGCATGATCACGCGAAGGGGTTGGGCACGTCAGACGGGCCGCACCCGAACCTGTGCATGATCACGCGCAGGGGGTGGGGGTGGTCATTATTCTTATTTGTGGGGGGTGGGCCGTATGGCGACGACCGAGGAGCACGGCGACACGGGGAAGGTCGTTCTGACGGAGGAGATGGGCTTTCTCGATCGTATTCGTGCCACTCCGGCGGGCCGGCTGACGCTCAAGATCGTCGTAGGGGTGCTCGGCACGGCCATCATCGTCACCGGGCTCATCATGGTGCCGTTCCCCGGACCGGGCTGGCTCGTGGTCTTCGCGGGCCTCGCCGTGCTGGCCACGGAGTTCGCCTGGGCGTCGAGGCTGCTGCAGATCGCCAAGGAGAAGGTGATGGCGGCCACCGACTGGCTGAAGCGGCAGAACTGGGTCGTCCGCATCGTGGTAGGGGCGCTGACCCTGCTCGTGGCGGCCGCCATCGTGTGGGCGACGGTCAAGTTCACCCTGGGGATCGATCTGATCGAGAAGGCGCGCGAGCTCCTCGGGCGAGGGTGAGAACGAAGGCGAGGGCGAGAGTGACCCGCGGCGGCGGGGTTCAGCTACCGGCGAGAGCCAGCCGCCGCACGGCGAGTTCGGTGAACAGGGTGGCGCCGTCCGACAGGACGGAGTCGTCGAACATCGCGTCGGGGGAGTGGTTGGCGGGCGCCGACGACGGGTCGCGTTCGGGCGGGCAGGCGCCGACGAGCAGGAAGGCGCCCGGCACCTCCTGGAGCACGAAGGAGAAGTCCTCCGAGCCGGGCGTCGCGTGCGGCAGCGGGAAATAACTGCCCTGGCCCAGCGTCTCCCGCACGGTCTCCGCCGCGAATTCGGCCTCGGTGTGGTCGTTCACCGTCACGGGGTATCCGATGCCGAACTCGCACTCGACGGTCAGCCCGTGTGCCTCACCGATGCCTCGCGCTAGCCGTACCAGGCCGTCTCTGATCCGGTCGCGGGACTCGGTGGAGAAGGTACGGATGGTCGTCGAGAACGTGGCCTCGTCGGGGATGACGTTGTCTGCCGTCCCGGCGTGGAAGCTGCCCACCGTGACCACTACGGGGTCGTACACGTCGAACGTCCGCGTCACGTGGGTCTGCATGGCCGTCACGATCTCGCAGGCCGCGGGGATGGGGTCGAGCGCGGCGTGCGGACTCGAACCGTGGCCGCCACGTCCCCGCACGGTGACGAAGAGCGTGTCGGCCGCCGCCATGATCGGTCCGCCCTTGGTGAGGACCAGGCCGCGGGGGATCGTCATGGAGAAGACGTGCATGCCATATGCCGCGACGGGTCGTGACCCGGACGCGTCGAGCACGCCCTCCTCGATCATGAGCTTGGCGCCTTCCTGGCCCTCCTCACCCGGCTGGAACATGAAGACCACGTCGCCGGCGAGGTCCGCGCGCTTTTCGGAGAGCAGGCGGGCCGCTCCGGTCAGCATCGTCATGTGCAGGTCGTGGCCGCACGCGTGCATGCGGCCGTCGTGCACCGACCGGTACGGCACGTCGGCGTTCTCGTGCACGGGAAGCGCGTCCATGTCGGCTCTGAGCAGCACGGTCGGACCGGGGCGTGAGCCCCGCAACACGGCGGTCACCGACGACAGCCGCTCACCCGTGGTGATCTCCAGAGGAAGGCCGTCGAGTGCGGCAAGGATCTTCTCCTGGGTGCGCGGGAGGTCCAGGCCCACTTCGGGCTCACGGTGTAAAGCGTGGCGGAGCTCGACCAACTCATCCTGAAAAGTCATGGCACATCCTCATCCGGAGCGGGAGACGACCTTGTCGCCATCGTCACCCTAATGCGCCGTGTACCACGGAGAAATCGCACGTGGCCGCACGGCGAAGGGCGGGCGACATCGCCGTGTCGCCCGCCCTCCCGTCGCCGGCTCTCCCGTCGCCGGCTCTCCCGTGCGCGGCCGCCGGCTCGCTCAGGTGACGCGCAGCGCCGTGCCGAGGCGCCGCCGCGTCAGCCGGAGCGATCGTCCCCGCCCCGTCACGGGCGCGAGGCCGAGCACCACCTTCTCGGCCGCGTCCGGCACGAGACGGAGGTCATGGGTGATGAGGATCGTGGTCCGCCCGGACATGAGCCGGCCCAGCGGCTCCATGATGCGGGCGGCCGTCACCTCGTCGAGCCCCGTCATCGGCTCGTCCAGGATCAGCACGGGAGTGTCGCGGAGGATGGCACGCGCGATGGCGATCCGCTGCCGCTGTCCGCCGGACAGCAGCCGTCCCTTCTGGCCGACGGGTGTGTCGTACCCCTCCGGGAGCCTGCGGATGAAGTCGTGCGCGCCGGCCGCGACCGCGGCCCGTACGATGTCGGACTGGTCCGATCCGGCTCTGCCGTACGCGATGTTGTCGCGCACGGTCCCCGAGAACAACATGTTCTCCTGGGTGAGCAGGGTGACGCGATCGCGCAGGTTCCGGTGCGGCAGGTCGCGGATGTCCACTCCGTCGAGCAGGATGCGCCCGCCTGAGGGGTCGTAGAACCTCAGCAGCAGCTTGGCGACCGTCGACTTCCCCGCACCGCTCGGGCCGGTGCACACGATCAGGTCGCCGGGCCGGGCGGTGAACGACAGGCCGGCCAGTGTCGGCCGGGTCCGGTTGGGATAGGTGAAGTGCACGCCGGTGAACTCGATGCGGCCACCGCCCCGGGCGGCGGCGACCTGCCGGGTCCTCTCGGCGACCGAGCCGTGCCGGCCGGCGACGACGCCGGTCGTGATGGTGCCGGTCGTGATGGTGCCGGTCGTGATGGTGCCGGTGGTCTCGATGTCGGTGGCCGTGCCGGACCTGTCGGCGACGGCCGGCCGGGCGTCGAGCACCTCGAGGATGCGGTCGGAGCCCGCGGCCGCCTCTGAGACGGTGAGCGCGGTCTCCCCGAGCCCGCGGACCTGCGGATAGAGGTAGGCCAGGTAGGCGGCGAAGGCGAGCAGGCCGCCCAGCGTGAGCCGTCCCGAGGCGATCTCCCACGCGCCCACCCCGATGATGGTGAGCAGGCAGCCGGTCTCGATGACCTGTACGGCGGGGCCGTACAGAGCGGACAACCGCGCCTGGGAGAGGTTGGCACGCAGCCAGCCCTGCCCCGCGGCGTGCAGCCGCTCGGCCTCCGTGTCCTGCCGGTTGTACGCCTGGACCAGCGTCTGGTTGGACAGCGCCTCCTCGATGGCGCTGTTCATGGCGCCGTTGTTGAGGCGCTCGCGCGCGGCGGCCTGCCGGAAGCGCCCGGCGAAGCCCTTGGACACCAGGACGAACGCCGGAATGAGCGCGAACGTCACCAGCGCCAGGTCCCACCGGATGAAGACGGCGGCCGTCGCGAAGAAGACCACACTTATCAGTGCCGTGATCAGCTTGATCAGTCCGGAGACCACCAGTTCCTCGATGGCCTCGATGTCGTCGGTCAGCCTCGCCATGAGGTCGCCGAGCTTGCGGTTCTCGAAATAGTCGGGCGTCAGCGTCTGCAAATGCTCGAACACGCCGTCACGCACGCGTAGCAGGAAACGTTCACCGCCGAGGGCCGCGGTGTAGGCGCTGGCGAACGCCGCGCCGGCGGCGAGCGCGGTGAGGCCGATCCAGGTCGCCGCGGGCGTCCAGAACGCGGACAGGTTCCCGTTGCTGAGGACCTCGTCCGTGATGCGGCCGAACAACGCGATGGCCGCGACCTCGCACACCGTGCCCACCATCGCCGCGACCACGCCCACGGCGAACAGCCGGCGCAGGCCCCGGGTGTAGGGCCAGAAGCGCCGGAAGCTCGACCTGATCGAGACGAACGGTGCGACATCGGCCGATGCGCTCGTCCGTCCCGAAGCCGGGAAGTGGGGGAGCCGGCGGGTGACCCGCCGGCTCCCATCCTCTTGTGGCAGGGAACTCACCACCAGCACCGGCGCCGCCTGCAGCGCCAGCGTCGCCGGCACCCGCACCGCCGCCAGCCGCCGCCCCAGCTGCCCCAACTACTGGGGGTGCGAGCCCCCGACGGGAAGACGTTGCTTATGCTCATCGATCCCTCCCTGTGGCAGTTTCTCTAACTGTGACGATTCGGACAATACCCCCAATAACGGCGCAAATCGCCGGATGAACGCCACTGGACGGCTGTTTTTATCCGTTCATTCCTTAAGGCGCTTCCGGTCGGCCGGAGAAACCGCCGGGCCTGTACCCGATGGCAGGTTTAGCGGCGATGCAACAAAGCGAGCATCAAAAGGTGTCCACAACAAGCTCGGTAATTTCGTGCCGGGTATTCGCGAGAGTCGGGCTCCGGAGGCCTGAAACCCCCGTCCGGGCAGGGCCTCGTGGTCGCCGCAGGTCGCGAGGACGCTCTCCTGATATCCCACCCGGTCGAGACGTACGGGCCGGTCATCGTCAATGAAGAGGGAGGGGTGTGCTCATTCGAGCTGTGTTACCGACTGGTAACCCGACTTCCGATATGGGCCGGCAATACCCGCGTGATCCACGGGTCCGGGGGCGAAAATGCCTATGAATACGGGAAAGCGCTATACCAGGGCCCCTGGTGCGGCACGCGTCGGCACTCTAGAAACAGATTCGAATTCCACTTGGAAAACGGTCCGGGACAGACAGCGGACCGGCAGGCGGAGCGCACAGGCGGGTGACATCGGCGCGTGCCTGACCCGCGAACGGCTGCGACCACGTATGACGCGGACGCCGTGTTCGTACGGCCCGGCGAACGCGTCTACAGGTAGAGGCCGGTGCCGTGGTCGGTCTGCTGCGTGGCGACGGCGTGCAGGTCGCGCTCGCGCATCACGAGGTAGAGCCGGCCCTGCACCTCTACCTCGAACTGTTCCTCGGGGTTGAACAGGACCTTGTCGCCGGCCTTGACGGCCCGGACGCTCGAACCGGCGCCGCAGACCTCACCCCAGACGAGCCGGTTGGCCAGTTTGACGGTGGCGGGGATGACGATGCCCGCGCTGCTGCGCCGCTCCTCGGTCTCCGGCTCCACCATGACCATCACGCGGTCGTGCAGCATCTGGATTTCGAACTTGGGGTCGGCCACGGTGGAAGTGTACGCGCGACGGGCAGGCCGTCCGTCATGGCGGCGCAGCGGCGGGAAGTCGTGGCGGCAGGGTGTCAGCCGCGCCCCATGGCCAGGTCGTAGCCGGTGCCGGCGCTGCGGAAAACACGGCCGGTTCCCCAGCTGAGGACCTGGAACCGGACGTGCACGCTGTTGGAGCGCACGCCGGTGAGGCCCGCCATCATCTCCTCGGACAGGTCGACGATGGCCGGGATGTCGTGCTGCGCGACGGCCCATTCCGCCGGGCCGAAGTCCTCGACGACCCCGACCGCGGTCTTGTCTCCGTAGGTGATCTTGACGGTGGTGCCGAGCGGCCAGTACGGGCTCGCGATCGTCTGATACCGCATCGGCTTGCCCGACGCGGTCACACCGTCCCAGAACGAGGTGGCGGTCGCCGTACCGGACGGCAGGGCGGCGGGTGTCGCGGTGGCGGCGCGGGGCGAGGACGCCGGCGGCGCCTGGGGAGTCGCGGCGTGTGCGGCTGACGCAGTGCCGGCGGTGAGGGCCGCGCAGCACGTGATCGTGGCGATCGCCTGAGAGGTTCGCTTCTGCATCGGGGGGCCTTTCGCTTCGATCGCAGGGGCCCGCGAGGGAGCGGGCGACCGTCGAGGAAGGCCTCCGGAAGGATCGGTGAGTGTACGGCGAGCGCTGCGTACGCCTGGGTCGGGCGAACGGCCCCGCGCGGGCGGGGTTCATTGCGGGGGCGGACACGTTCCCGTGGGGCCAGGAACACGACGGCTTTGCGATATGGGGATATGCCTTACCAAAGCATGACTTCTGCCTCAACTATAATCAAAGAGACAGTAAAGTGGACAAAAGGATCAAATGGGATGGTAGATCTTATTTGGCACCTTTGTCCCGGTCTGGCATTGCCGGCCCGCCCCGTGACAAGATCGCAGAATGTCATTCGACGCCTACAAGTGGATCAACGAACCTCGTGAGTGGGCCGCGGAGGACGGGCTGCGCGTGGTCGCGGACCCCGACACCGACCTGTGGCAGAAGGCCCACTACGGCTACTCCTTCGACAACGCCCCCATGTTCGTCCGCGAGGTCGAGGGGGACACGCGCGTCACGGCGACGTTCTCCGCCGACTACGCCGACCAGTACGACCAGGCCGGCGCCATCCTGCGGATCGACGAGGAGAACTGGGTCAAGGCCGGCGTCGAGTTCGTCGACGGGGCCTACCAGCTCAGCGTGGTCGTCACCCGGGGCTACTCCGACTGGTCGGTCGTCCCCGCGCCGGGCACGCCGGAATCGGTGACCATCGACATCGCGCGCGAGGGAGACACCGTCATCGTCCGGTACGGCCTCGACGGGGCCGAGCCGGTGCACATGCTCCGCCTGGCCTACTTCCCCCCAGAGGTCCGGGCGCTCGCGGGAGCGATGTGCGCCGCACCGAGAGGCGGCGGATTCGAGGTCCGGTTCAGCCGCCTGTCCGTTGGCTGACCGCGGCTCCGCGACGCCGAGGCGAAAGCCGTACAGTCACCGCATGAACGACGACGCACCCGGAAGCTCGGCGAGTGTCGAGGCGGCGGTCCTGGACGCCGTGGACGAGGCTGGCACCGTGCGCCTGCTCGCCGATCTGGTGCGGGTGCCGAGCGTGACGGGCACGGCCGCCGAGTCCGAACTCCAGGACCGGTTCGCCCGCATGCTGACCGAATGCGACCTCGACGTCGACATGTGGAAGCTGGACCTCGGCGACCTCAGGTCCAGGGAGGGATTCCCCGGCACCGAGGCGGAGCGGTCCGAAGGCTACGGCGTCGTCGGCGTCACCGAAGGCGAGGGCGAGCCCGGCCTGATCCTCCAGGGACACGTCGACGTCGTGCCGATCGGCGACCCGGCCAAATGGGAGGGGCAGGACCCGTTCGGCGCCCGCCTCACGGGCACCACCCTGCACGGCCGGGGCGCCTGCGACATGAAGGCGGGTCTCGCGGCCAACCTCGCCGTCGTCCGGGCGATCCGCCGGGCCGGAGTACGGCTCGCCCGCCCGCTCGCCCTGCACTGCGTGGTGAGCGAGGAGGACGGCGGGCTCGGCGCGTTCGCCACGCTCGCCCGCGGACACGGCGGCGAGGCGGCGGTGATCACCGAGCCCACGAGCGGAAAGATCATCACAGCCAACGCCGGGGCGCTCACCTTCCGCCTCGAAGTGCCGGGCCGGGCCGCCCACGGTGCGACCCGATACGAAGGCGTCAACGCGATCGAGGCGTTCTGGCCGGTCTTCCAGGCGGTCCGCCGGCTGGAGGCGGACCGCAACCGCGACGCCGATCCGCTGTTCACCGGGAACCCCCTGCCCTATCCGATCGAGATCGGCACCATGCGAGCGGGCGACTGGGCGAGCAGCGTGCCCGACCTGCTGGTGGCGGAAGGCCGTCTCGGCGTGCGGCTCGACGAGGACCCCGCCGACGCCCGGGCCGCGCTGGAGGGCGCGCTGGCCGACCTCGACGACCCGTGGTTGCGGGCCAACCCCGTCGCCGTCACCTGGCCGGGCGGGCAGTTCGCGAGCGGCCGGCTTCCCGAGGGGCACCCCCTGCTGGGTGAACTCGGCCAGGCGGTCGCCGACGTGACGGGGGACAGGCCGGGGACCACGGCCGCGCCGTACGGGAGCGACCTGCGTCTGTACGCGGCGGGCGGCGTCCCCACGCTGCACTACGGCCCGGGCGACGTGCGGTTCGCCCACGCGCCGCGCGAGCAGGTCGACCTGCGCGAGATGCACGAGGTCACGCGGGCGCTCGCCCTTCTGGTGCTGCGCCGCTGCGGAACGTTGTGAGGCCGTCCGCCGGGAAGTGCCGGTGCTGCGCCGCGGCACGATGTGAGTCCGTCCGCGGGAAGTGCCGGTGACGTGACGCGGTACGCGGTGAAGCGTCGCGCGGGAGAGCGTGACGGTCAGTACGTGCTGGTGACGGAGGCGATCTCGTTGAGGGGGAACTCGAGGTAGTCGCCCGCTTCCTCACACCACGCGTCCAGCACGCCGCTGCGCAGCTCGCCATGGCTGATCGTCGCGGTGACGCCGTCGGACAACGTGATCAGCGCGCGGACGTCGCGGTCCACCACGAAACCGAGCAGCGACTGCTGCGCGGTCGGCAGTCGCGTCGCCATCCGGCCGATGACGGCCCAGGTCTGGCCGCCCGGCCCGGCGGAACCGCCGTTCACGAGCAGGCGCCTGGCATGCTCGCGCGGATCGGGCGGCGGCTCGAGCAGCGAGGGGGGAGGGTCGAGCTCGGCCACCCGGCCGCCGGGAAGCAGCGTCAACCGGCCCGCGTTGGGCGCGCGCCGGATCGTGATCTCCGCGCCGTCGTCGACGGGCACCGGGGCGTAGCCCGCCTCGCGCAGCGTCGCCAGGGCCGTCGCCGCGGGCGCGGATCCGGCGAGCACGGTCGGCGCGAGCAACCTCAGCCCGAGCTTGGCCAGCCTCCGGTGCGCGACGAGCTCCGCCAGCAGCGCCGGATCGGACCCCTGGATGATGCAGCCGACCGACGACACCGTGACCTCGCCGTGCCGCCTGGCCACGTCATGGACCAGGTACGTGAGCGGCTGGGGAAGCGTTCCCGCCGTGGACAGGTCGGCCAGCAGGGATTCGGCGGTGCCCCCGGAGTCCAGCGCCCGCCGTACGCTCGCGGGACTGAATCGCCACACCGACGCCGCGCCCCGGGACTCGCGGTCGGCGGCCCGGTCGAGCAGCGACGACAGCTCCACCGACGGCGGCCCGGTGACCACGGCCGTCAGATCGGCGCCGAAGAGCGCGGTGCGCTGCGCTCCGGCGAGGGCCATCACCGAGCACTTCGCGAGCACCGGATCGTGCTCGATCTGGGGTGCGGTCTCGTCGCCCTCGTTCCCGGCGATCGTGCCGAGGGCGGCCAGTGCCCGGCCGAGGTCGGTGAGCGTGTCGTGCGCGCACAGGCCGAGCAGCCGGGACTCCTCGATGATCGCCGGTGCGCAGTCGGCGAGGAGCTGCCTGTCGAGCAGCGGCGCCCGCCAGTGGACCGACTGCACGAGTTCGGGGAGCGTGGCGAACCCCCTGCCCTCGGGGACCATCGCGAGCGCGCCGAGCACGGCCCACCGGATTCGCGCGATCGTCTCTCCCGCGGGGTCGTCGCCGAGGACGGTCGGGTAGCGGTTCTCCGTCCGCCGCAGCGACGAGCGCTCCATGCGCCACCACGCCGCCAGCAGCACCCGTAACCGCACCGGGGCGTCCTCCAGCCGCCACGTGTCGAACCTGTCGGTGGGCACCAGGCCGCCGGCGCCTTCGTCCAAGGCGATCAGCCGGGCCACGGCGGAGATCTCCAGCAGCAGCCGGGTCTCCTCCTCGGAGCAGCCCGTCTCACGGGCCACCCGCTTCACCTCGCGCACGCCGACGCCGCCGTTCTTCAGCAGCGGCAGCGGGGTCTTGTCGGTGTTCTCCAGCAACGCGGTGGCTCGGTCGACGAGGTGCGGAGCGGCGAGGCACATCGCGTGCTCGACGGCCTCGGGGTCGATCCGCGTCGTGCCCAGGTCGGGCGGGTCGGGGGTGAAGGGACCGCGGTAGTCGGGCCCGCGCAGGGCGAGCGCCACCTCGCGCGGCATCTCCGCCACGTCCCACTGCGTACGGAACAGCAGACCGTGTTCGGCCGCCCACTTCTCGGGCGTCCCCGGTGTGACGAAGCGGTTGCCGTCGACGCTCCGGACCGGCCCGTCCCACGCGAAGTCGTCGAGCATCCCCATCGTGCCGTCCGGCGCCTGCCGGACCAGCTCGGCGAGCCGTTCCGAATCGCTCAGCAGCGCGATGATCCGCACGGCCACCTGCCGCTTGCCGCCCTGGTACGGCAGGTCAAGGATGCGGCACAGCCGACGCAGCGCCTCGGTGTTGAGCATCCAGGAGTCCAGGTAGGCGGCCAGCGGTTCGCCCAGCCCGCACGGCGCCGTCCACCACTGGGCGACGGCCTCCGCGAGGTCGATCCTGCCGTCGGGGGCCGGCCAGGCGAGAGCGTGGTCGTAGAGGCGGTCCAGCCACGGGATGACCTCGGAGGTGCTCACCCCGAGGAAACGGGCCAGTTCGTCCTCCGTGGGACGCCCGCCGATGACCAGGCACCCCTGCAGGATCTCCAGGGGCGGCAGGGGAAGGCCGCGCATGACCTCCATGAGGGCGAAGCCGTTCGTCAGCCGGTGCGCGAGCGCGTCGATCCTGCGGGGCCACGGCGCGGCGATGGCGTCCGGGCGGTTGGCCAGGACGCGGGCGAGCCGGTCTTCATCGAGAGCGGTCAGCCAGCCGACTAGGTGATCGTCCATCACAGATCTCTCGGAAGTCTCAGGAAGCCACCGTAATGCGGATCACACTCTTGACGGGGGTCGCGAGCCAGGATACAGCGCGCGGTCACGAGCCCCGAGATCACGACATTTCTCCATCGATCGCTGCGAAACGGCCATGCCGTTCGCCTATTACGGTTCGATCTCAGCACATCTGGTGCTGCCGTGCCGAGCATTCGCACCATCGGGCCGTCGGCCGGAGGGCGCTCCCGTGCATTCCGGGCTGCACGGGAGCGCTCCGCGGCCGGCGGACCGGGTCCGGCGCCACTGAGGTGTGACTGTCAGGACAGGCGCCGGGTTCGCCGCCGGGACAGTTCGCCGGGCTCCGCGGAGTGTGAACCGGAGCCGGACGATCATCGGAGGGGGTCGGGGACGGGGGTCAGCCGGACAGGACGGCCCAGACCGCCTTGCCCTGCGGGGCGAGGGAGCACCAGCCCCAGCGCACGCTCAGCGATTCGACGATGTGCAACCCCAGGCCGCCCGGTTCGAAGGGGGCCGGGTCCCGCATCACCGGGGCCTCGGCTCCCGGGTCGGTGATCGCGCAGGTCACCAGGGCGCCCCTGCGGATCAGCGACAGCCGGATGACCTCCCTGTCACGGGCCGCGCTGAGGATCAGCCCGTGGCGCAGGGCGTTCGTCGCCAGTTCGGAGACGACCAGTTCCATGCTGTCGTGCAACTGGCTCATGTTCCAGCCGGAGAGGGTTCCCGCGGCGAAACTGCGCGCCGAATGGACCGACTCCGCCTTCGGGGGGAGGGCGAAGGTGGCGCTCGTGGTGGTCGATCCGGGATCGAGGAGATCGCGTGCGGGCTCCGGCCACCAGCCGATCGGGGGCCACCAATCGAGCCCCGACCACTGATTTCGGCCACGGGTCACGTTCGTGGACTGCACGAGATCATGATGGTGGACACTCCTGTGCATGTGCAAGAGCGAATGCACGTGCAAGCGGCTGTTGCACCCGCTACGGTTACCCGAAACAATCCCGGGACGAAGGGGGCGATCTTTGACAGACTGTGAACCAGTCCACAAAGCGGAGGAATAGCACGTGTCGATAGATCCGCCGGGATCAGGCTCCACAGTTCGGCGAATCATGCTCGGTGCCAGCCTTCGCCGGTTGCGCGAGGCGCAGGGGCTCACGCGCGAGGTCGCCGGATTCCACATCCGCGCCTCGGAATCGAAGATCAGCAGGATGGAGCTCGGCCGGGTCGGGTTCAAGACACGCGATGTCGAGGACCTGCTCACGCTGTACGGCGTCAGTGACGACGCGGAACGGCGCGGGCTGTTGGAGATGGTCCGCGAGGCGAACACGCCGGGTTGGTGGCACAAGTACGGCGAGGTACTGCCGAACTGGTTCATCACCTACGTCGGTCTCGAAGAAGCGGCCAGCGTGATCCGCACCTACGAGGTGCAGTTCGTGCCGGGTCTGCTGCAGACGGCGGCGTACGCGCGGGCGGTGATCCAGCTGGGCTACCCCGACGCTCCGGACGGAGAGATCGAACAGCGCGTGCATCTGCGCATGCAGCGACAGGAACGGCTGACGCGCCCCGACGGTCCTCGGCTCTGGGCCGTCGTGGACGAGGCGGCGCTCAAGCGTCCCATCGGAGGCGGAGGGATCATGCGTGAGCAGCTTCAGCATCTGCTGGAGGTCGCCACGCTGCCCAACATCACCCTGCAGGTGATGCCCTTCCGTTTCGGCATGCACGCGGCCGAGGGGGGAGCGTTCACGATCCTTCGTTTCCCGGAGTCCGACCTGTCCGACGTCGTCTACGTCGAACAGTTGTGGGGCGCCCTATACCTGGACAAGCGTGAGGACATCGATCCTTACCTCACGGCCATGGAGCAGTTGTGCGTGGAGAGCACCACGCCCGGGGGCACCGCCGAGATTCTCGGCGAATTTCTCAGAGAGACATGATGCAGACTTATAACGGGATGCCCGCAAACAGCCTGACCGGGGTCACCTGGCGGAAGAGCGTCCACAGCAACTCGACCGGCAACTGCGTGGAGCTGGCCGAGCTCCCCGACGGGGGCGTGGCCGTCCGCAACTCGCGTTTCCCCGACGGGCCGGCCCTCATCTATACGCGCGACGAGATCCGGGCCCTCGTGCTGGGAGTCAAGGACGGCGAGTTCGACGGCCTGCTGGTTTAACCGCTTGTTTACACGCCGCGCACGCGCGTAACAGTCGCGCGCAGGCGGCGTAACAACGGTCCGGCAGATTTGGACCCTGAGAACGTTGAAGTATCGAGGGGGACCCGCCGTGCTGGACCAGATGAATCTCTACCCTGTGGCCGACGACGTGCTTTTCGCACCTGGCGGCCGCGTGGTGATCCGCACGTACGGCGTCGCCTCCCCGGCCGGCCCCGAGGGCGGGGAGACACGGAGCGTGGCCTATCGGACGTGGGTCACCGGAGTCCGCGACCAGCCCAGGTGCTGGCGCTGGGGCCACTTCGAGGACGCCAGGCGAGGCCACCACAGGGTCCTGGAGTGGCTGACCGGCCGCGGCCCGCAGCCCCAGCCCGTCGCCGTCTGACCCTGCCGGGGTCTGGACACCGCGTCGCGCCCGTCTCAGGCAGGGTCCTGAACGGGCGCGTTCCAGTGGAGCAGGACGGGCTCCTCGTGCTCGTACCCCAGAACCGAGTACGTGCCGGTGTCGAGCCGCAGATGCCGTCCCTCGTCGGCCGGCAGGCCCAACCAGCGGGCGGCGAGCACACGCAGGAAGTGGCCGTGCGCGACGATCAGCACGTCGCCCTCAGCCGGCCGGACGCGGGCGATGACCCGGTCCGCGCGCTCCCCGACATGACCGACCGTCTCGCCCGGGTGGTCCGCGTCTCCCGGGACGATCCCGTCTCGCCACAGGTACCAGCCGGGACGGCTCTCGCGGATCTGCGGGGTGGTGATCCCCTCGTAGCCGCCGTAGTCCCATTCCCACAGGTCCGGGTCCACGTCGTAGGAGGCGGCCCCGGCGAGCTCCGCCGTACGGCGTGCCCGCTGCGCCGGGCTGACGAGGACCAGCGCGAACTGCCTGCCTTTGATCACCTTGGTCAGGGCGCGGGCCTGCTCCTCGCCCCGCTCGGTCAACGGCAGGTCGGTCCGGCCTGTGTGCCGCCCCGCCCTGCTCCACTCGGTCTCGCCGTGCCTCAGCAGAATGACGTCCATAGGGGGACCATCATGCCGGTACGGCTTTCGCGAGCCCGGGGTGGCCCGGGTCCCGCTTAGCTCCTGGTCCCGCACGCTGCAGTAAGGTCGCCGCGGAGGGTGAGATGGAGCCGGTTTCAGTAGGTTTGGTCGGCGCGGGACCGTGGGCGGAGATGGTGCACGCCCCCATACTCGCGGCCGGGCCGCACACGATGCTCGCGGGCGTGTGGGCCCGCAGGCCCCAGGCGGCCGACGAGCTCGCGGGCAGGCACCGCGTTCCCTCGTTCGAGCGGCTGGAGGACCTGTTCGACCTGTGTGAGGCGGTCGCGTTCTGCGTGCCGCCGGCGGTGCAGGCCGAACTCGGCGTCCTCGCGGCGAAGGCGGGCAAGGCCCTGCTGCTGGAAAAGCCCCTCGCGGCCGACCTCGACGGCGCCAGGCGCCTCGCCGACGCGATCGGCGAGGCCGGGGTCGCCTCCCAGATGGTGTTCACCTTCCGCTACTCGCCGGCGACGACGGCCTTCCTGGACAGGGCCCGCGCGCTGCGGCCGTTCGGCGGCCACGCCTCCAACCTCTCGGGCGTGCTGCACGGCGGGTCGTTCGCCACGCCGTGGCGGCTGGAACGAGGGGCCGTCCTCGACATCGGGCCGCACGTGATCGACCTCATGGACGCCGCCCTCGGGCCCGTCGTCTCCGTCAGGGCGCACGGCGACCCGCTCGGCTGGGTGGGCCTGCTGCTCGAGCACACGGGCGGCGCGGTGAGCGAGGTCTCGCTCACCATGGCCGCGGGCGGCGATCTGCCGCCCGCCCGGGCTGACGTCTACGGGGCGGAGGGCAGCGCGACGCTGCTCGGATCCGAGATCGGTGACGACGTCTTCCCCGTCGTGGCCGGGGAGTTCGCCAGGACCGTCCGCCGTGGGGGCGGGCATCCGCTCGACGCCCGTCACGGGCTCAGGATCCAGGAGATCATCACGGACGTCGAGCGGCAGCTCGGCTGAGGCCCCGGCCGGTCTCGCGGCCGGTTGCAATCGGTTTGGGCCGGGGCGCTCCGGTGCTCGCTCGCCGGGCCCGGTGCGGGGGATCGGCTCGCCTCCTTCGCCGGCGGCACGAGCCGGTGCGGCCGCCCCGGCTCGCCGAGTTGACGCCCCGGGGGAGGCAGGTCCTCCGGTCGCTCGCCCGCGCCGGGTGGTACGAGGCCCACTCGGTGCGGCTCATCCGGAGCATCCGGACGCCGAGATACCCGAGGATCAGCAGGTTGCCGCCGCTCCAGAGCAGGCCGACGGGGCCGTACGCCGTGAGGTTGGGCGCGATCCACACCAGGCCGCCCACCACGGGGACCCACCAGTGGGCGAGACCCGAAGGCGGCGGCGTCGGACAGTTTCAACATCGGGTCTCCTCGGGTCGGGTCTGACAGCCGAGGCCGGTAGGCGAGGGACGGGCCGCGGCACGTCCGCCGCGAGGGTGACGGGGGCTCACTCTCGCGGGTGACTTATCGGTACATGCGTAGTCTTTGTGTATATTTTTGTGCAGATGGCGCAAAGTTCAGGAGATATTACATGAGGGCATTCCCGTCGGTCCTGTTCGATGAGGCGCACAGCGAGGCCTGGAGCATCCGGCGGGAGGTCGCCGAGGCCATGAATCCCGCGCATCCCGACGACAGCGGCTACTCCACGGCCGCCGGCATCCTGCGGCGGCTCGGCCAGACGGTCACCGCGCACACCCAGGGTCCGGTGGACGCGCCCGTGCTGGACCCCCACGACGTGTTCGTGATCGCGCACCCGTCAGGGGACCACTGGGAGCGGACGACCGGCGCGGGAAGCCCCGTCTTCACGGCCGCCGAACTGGACGCCATCGAGGCCTACGTCGCCGCCGGCGGCGGGCTCATCGTGCTCGCCGAGTGTGAGCAGGACAAGTACGGGAGCAACCTCGCCGACCTGCTCGGCCGCTTCGGCGTCGGCATCGAGCACACCACCGTCCAGGACCCCTCCGGCTCCCACAACAAGGTCGCCACGTGGGTCCTCGGCGTACGCGGCGCGGGCCCGGCCGACGCGCCGGGCGTACGGCAGGACCTGCTCGCCGGTGTCCGCCAGGCCTGCTTCTACCGGGCCGGCACGCTCGTGGCCCCCGAGGGCGCGACCGTCCTGTTCGAGACGTCGGGGACCGCCGACCCCGCCGGTCGCCCGCTGGCCCTGGCCGTACGGCATGGGCGTGGACGGGTCGTGGCGCTCGCCGACTCGGACCTGTTCGGCGACGACTCGATCAGCGACTTCGACCACGCGCAACTCTGGACCAACCTCGTAACCTGGGCCGCCCGGATCCCGGACGGCGGCGCGGGCGGCTCGGAGGCCACCGGGGACCTGGGCGACGCCTGGGCCGGGCTCAAGGCGGCCGTCGAGGCGCTGCGGCCGCTCCAGGCCAAGGACGGCTCCATCGCCGGCGACCGCGACCGGGCCGTGGAGCTGATCGCGGAGATCAGCGACCACGTCGTACGGCTCACGCCCCGATTCCCGCACGACCGCGACTATCTCGACGCGGTCGTGGCCGACTTCCGCAAGTGGGTGGCCGACGGGCTGGGCGTGCCCGACTTCCTCGACTCGCTGAACGCCTTCCACCCGGACGCCCAGCGGGTGGACGGGCTGGAGCACCTGGTCGTCTTCCCGATGTACACGCAGAACGGGAACCCGAACCGGAACGTCGAGGCGGTCTGGATCCGCGTCGTCTGGCCCGACTGGCTGGCCGAACTGGAGCGGAACGGCTACGACAACCCGATGTTCGTGCCGATCGCCTTCGAGGACTTCACCTCCGGCTACGACACCAACTCGGCCGTGCTGTTCCCCGAGACCGTCGCCGTCCGCGAGACGCCGCCGCGGTTCACCTGGGGTGGCATCTTCTGCGACCGGGAGGCCGCGAGGTTCCGCGCCGTCAGCGAGGCGGCCGCCGCCACGCTCAAGCTCGCCCTGCCGCCGGACGCGGCCCGCCTGATCGCGTCGCAGGAGCTGGCCCAGGACACCTTCGTCCTGTGGGACCTGGTCCACGACCGCACCCACAGCCACGGCGACCTGCCGTTCGACCCGTTCATGATCAAGCAGCGCATGCCGTACTGGCTCTACACGCTCGAAGAGCTGCGCTGCGACCTGACCGCCTTCGGGGAGGCGGTGAAGCTCGAGGTGGACGGCGTGCCGCACGCGCGGTACGTGCAGTATGCGATCCTGTTCGACCGGCTGTTCCGCTTCCCGATCACCGGTGAGCGGGTGCGCAACTACGACGGGCTCGGCGGGCAGCTCCTGTTCGCCTACCTGCACCGGCGCGGCATCGTCCGCTGGACGGACAACCGGCTCTTCGTCGACTGGGCACGTGTCGCCGACGGCGTGGCCGACCTGCGGGGAGAGGTGGAGAAGCTCTACCGGGACGGCATCGACAGGTCCAAGCTGGCCCACTGGCTCGCCGCCCACCAGCTCGTGGCCGCCTACGTCGAGCCGCATCCGTCCTCGGTGTGGAACAAGGGCGTCCAGGCGCTGCCGGAGGAGCAGAAGGCCATGGTCAACGCCGTCCTGCCCGATGAGTTCCCCCTGAGCATGTTCTACGAGGCGCTGCGCCGTAAGCTCACCGACGTGGTCGAGTCCACACGGGGCATCAGGGCGTGAGCCCCTGGCCCGGTCGAAAGGTGGGGCATCGTTGAGCAGGGTCATTCTGGTCGCGGGCACGGGCAGCCCGGCGGGGCGAGCCGTCGTCCGGCGGTTCACCGAGCTCGGTGACACCGTCGTCGCCGTGAGCAGGTCGGGAGGCGACGGGGCCCTGGCCGTCGACCTCCAGGACGCGACAGCCGTACGGGAGCTGGCCGAGCGGGTCGGGGCCGAGCACGGCCGCGTCGACGGGATCGTGCACCTCGTCGGCGGGTGGCGCGGGTCCAAGACCTTCGCCGACACCTCGCTGGAGGACTGGGAGCTGCTGCACGGCCTGCTGGTCAGGACCCTGCAGAACGTCTCGCTGGCGTTCGAGCCGCTGCTGCGGGCCAGCGAGAACGGCCGGTTCGTCATCGTCTCCGCGAAGGCGGCCCAGGCGCCCACCCGGACGAACGCGGCCTACGCGGCGGCCAAGGCTGCCGCGGAGGCGTGGACGTTGTCCCTGGCCGACGCCCTGAAGGGCACATCGTCCGCGGCCGCGATCCTGGTGATCACCGCGTTGGTGCACGATGGGATGAGGGCGGCGAACCCCGACAAGCAGTACAAGGGGTTCACCGACGTGGACGATCTCGCGCGTGCCGTCACCGCGCTCTGGGACCAGGATCCCGCCGCGGTCAACGGGCAGCGGATCGACCTCACCGCCTGAAGTTTTTCCTTTAACGATCAAACGGAGATATTTCGTGACAACGGATGCCGTGCGGCGGCACGAGCCGGAGATCAAGACCTTCGCCAGCGACAACTACGCCGGAGTGCACCCGGAGGTGCTCGAGGCCATCGCCCTGGCGAACGGCGGGCACCAGGTCAGCTACGGAGACGACGCCTACACCGGGGCCCTGCAGGGCATCTTCCGGCGGCACTTCGGCGACCAGGCCGAGGCCCTGCCGGTGTTCAACGGCACCGCCGCGAACGTGCTCTCGTTGCGCTCGATGTGCGCCCCGTGGGAGGCGGTGGTCTGCCCCGACACCGCGCACATCAACACCGACGAGGGCGGCGCCCCGGAGATCACCGGAGGGCTGAAACTGCTCCCGGTGGCCACCCCGGACGGCAAGCTCACGCCCGACCTGATCGACCAGCAGGCATGGGGCTTCGGGGACGTGCACCGTGCCCAGCCCCGGGCGGTCTCGATCTCCAACGCCACGGAACTCGGCACGCTGTACACGCCGGCCGAGATCAAGGCCGTCTGCGATCATGCTCACGAGCTTGGCCTGTTCGTCCACCTGGACGGCTCCCGGATCACCAACGCGGCGGCGGCCCTCGACGTGCCCCTCCGCGCGCTGACCACGGACGCGGGGGTCGACGTGCTGTCCTTCGGCGGCACCAAGATCGGGCTCATGCTGGGCGAGGTCGTCGTGGTCCTCAACCCCGCTGCCACGAAGGGCCTGCCGTACCTGCGCAAGACCGGCATGCAACTCGCCTCGAAGATGCGGTTCGTGTCCGTGCAGTTCGAGGCACTGCTCGGCGGAGACCTGTGGCTGCGCAACGCCCGTCAGGCCAACGGCATGGCCAGGCGGCTGGCGGCAGCCGTACGGGACATCCCCGGAGTCAGGGTGGCGCGCGAGGTGGAGGCCAACGCGGTCTTCGCGATCCTGCCGGTGGACGTGGCCGACCGGCTGCGCAAGCGGTTCCGGTTCTACAACTGGAACGACCGGATCGGCGGCGGCGAGGTCGAGGTCCGCTGGATGTGCGCCTTCGACACCACAGAAGCCGACGTCGACGCCTTCGTCACCGCCCTAACCCAAGAACTCCAAGCCTGACCCCCCTCTCTTCCGCGTGATCATGCACGGGTTCGGAGATGTGCCGTGTGACCAGCGCCGACCCCCGGCGTGATCATGCACAGGTTCGGTGAAATGGCCCGTGACCGGCGACGATGCGCTGGGTGATCATGCACAGGTTCGCTCGTACATCCCCTGACGTGCTCAAACGCACTGCGTGATCATGCGCAAGTTCGGGGGCGTACGGCCTGAGCAGGTGCGACCCGTCGCGTGATCATCCAGTTGTGGCGGACATGCATGATCGCTAGGCGCATACCCACAGGTCGTGGAGCGTTTGACGGAAAGTGCGCATGATCACCGATGGTGAAAGGCCTGATCGGACAGGCATTCACCGAATCCGTGCATGATCACGCCGGGCATTGGTGCTGGTCATACGGCACATCATCGAACCTGTGCATGATCACGCTCGATGTTGTGCCAGGTCGCACGGCACATCTCCGAACCTGTGCATGATCACGCACAAGGGGATGGGGGTCAGACTTTTTGGCCGGTTTCTTTTTCGTAGGCGGTGAGCTGCTGTTCCAGGGCCTTCATCAGCTCGAAGACCTGCGCTGGAGGGAGCCTCACCCGGCTGACGATCCGGGTCGGCACGCTGACATAGCTGTCCCCTGAAAGGGGATCGTCGGCGAGCGCCGGCGGTCGTGTGATCACGGCGAAGTCCAGGACGAATCCATCTTGGGTGTGCCAGACCGAGGTGAAGTCGGCGTACTGCCCTGCCTCGACCTCCGGTGTGATGCTCACCTCGAGGCGGCTTTCCGGCTCGTCGTTCAATCTCTTCTCTCCTCTGGCCACGGCACCTCCATCGTGCCCCGGCCGGGGACCTTGTGCGCGCCTATCCCGCCGGACTCTGGAGGATGGTCGGCAGCGGCTGGGCCCCGCGCTCCGCCAGCAGGCCCTTCATCAGCCTGATCTCCGCCGTCTGCCCGTCGACGATGTGCTGGGCCAGCGATCGCACCTCGGGGCGGTCCGACACCTTGAGCAAGCCCTGCGCCATCTCCACGCCGCCCTCGTGGTGGCGGATCATGAGCTGGAGGAAGAGGATCTCCGCGTCCCTGCCCTGCGCCGCCCGCAGCCGGTTCAGCTCCTCCGTGGAGGCCATGCCCGGCATGACGCCGGGAGTCAGCCCGGGGGCCGCGCCACCGTGGCTGTGGCCGGACATCCACGCCATCGGCGGCTGGGACGAGGACTGGTCGAGGTCCCACTGCTGGAGCCAGCCCATGAACATTCCGCGCTGGGCCGTCTGGGTGGTGATGATGTCGTACGACAACGTCCGCAGCGGTCCGTCGGTCGTCTTGTCCCGCACGACGAAGGCCATCTCGACCGCCTGGGAATGGTGGACCGCCATGTCCCTGGCGAAGCCCGCCTCGGGCGAGGTGTCTCCCGGAGTTCCCGATCTGGTCGCGAACAGCACCAGGACGGCTGCCGCGACGATGAGGGCGACCAGCCCCACGAGGGGAAACCGCCTCTTGGGCTGCGGCGTGGTGTCGAGCATGACGCTCGTCTCGGTGGTCATCGCCCCACAGGCTACCCGTCCTGTCCGACCATGCTGAGCCAAAGGCGCATCTCACCCACTATCCTCCATACCGCAGCGGGGATGTCAGCGACCGGTTGGTGGAGGGCTTGATGGCGAAGGGCAAGACGCAGTCGAGACGTGAGCATCTCGAGCGCATGCGTGCCGAGCAGAGGCGCAAGGAGCGGCGTACTGCCCTGCTCATGTGGGGGGTCGGCGGCCTGGTCGTCCTCGCGGTGGTCGGCCTGGTGGGCTTCTACGTCATCAACGACCGGTCGCAGAAGTCACTGACCGCGGTGAAGACCTACAACTACAAGGGTTCCGACCACACTTGGGGCAAGGTCGCCTACAAGGAGAACCCGCCGGTTGGTGGCCAGCACAACTACTACTGGCAGAACTGCGGGATCTACGACAAGCCGATCCACAACGAGCACGGCGTCCACTCCCTGGAGCACGGCGCCGTCTGGATCACCTACAGCCCCGACCTGGCCGCGGCCGACGTGAACAAGCTGAAGACGCTGGCCTCCTCCGACTACATGCTTCTCAGCCCCTACCCGGGGCTCCCCGGCAAGGTCGTCGCCAGTTCCTGGAACCACCAGGTGGTCCTGAGCGGGGCGTCCGACCCGCGCCTGCCCGAGTTCATCAAGAAGTACAAGCAGAACCCCACCTACACACCGGAGTTCGGCGCGGCCTGCGACCAGGGCGTCAGCACGACGGCCGACCAGCCGCTGCCGCCCGAGCCGACTCCCACGGCCAGCCCCAGCGCCGGCGCCTCCACGGAGCCGACCCCGACTCCGGCGGCCTCCTGACGCACAACGACTGGTCCACAACGACTGATCCACAACGACTGACCTACAACGACTGACCTACAACGGCGTACGGCCCGGCGGTGCGACAGCGCCCGCCGGGCCGTACCGTCTCCGCGGGGACCTCGAGGACCTCAGGGGACGAGCACCCGCGTGACCGGCACCGCCTCCAGCCCGTGGGCCTCGGCGACGGGCCGGCTGGTCAGATGGCCCTCATGGGTGTTGAGCCCGAGCGCGAGCGCGGGATCGGCCGTGAGAGCCTCCCGCCAGCCCCGGTCGGCGATGGCCAGGGCGTACGGCAGGGTCACGTTCGTCAGCGCGTACGTCGAGGTGTGCGGCACGGCCCCCGGCATGTTGGCGACGCAGTAGAACACCGAGTCGTGCACGCGGTAGACCGGGTCGGCGTGGGTCGTGGGACGTGAGTCCTCGAAGCAGCCGCCCTGGTCGATCGAGATGTCGACCAGCACCGAGCCCGTCTTCATCCGTGCGACGAGCGCGTTGCTGACGAGCGTCGGCGCCTTCGCGCCCGGCACGAGCACCGCGCCGACCACGAGGTCGGCGTCCGTGACCGCCCGCTCGATCTCGTACGCGTTGGACGCGACGGTCCCGACCTTCCCCTGATAGATCAGGTCCGCCTGGCGGAGCCGGTCGACGTTCAGGTCGAGCAGCAGCACCTGTGCCTGCATGCCGGCGGCGATCGCCGCGGCGTTCATGCCGGACACGCCCGCGCCGATGACCACCACCTTCGCGGGATAGACCCCGGGCACGCCGCCCATCAGGACCCCGCGGCCGCCGCCCTGCCGCATCAGGTGGTACGCCCCGACCTGGGGGGCCAACCGGCCCGCCACCTCGGACATGGGCGCCAGCAGAGGCAGAGCGCCGTCGGCCGTCTGCACGGTCTCGTAGGCGATTCCGGTGACCCCTGAGTCCAGCAACGCCCTCGTGCACGCCTCCGACGCCGCCAGGTGCAGGTAGGTGAACAGCACCTGACCCTTGCGCATCCGGTGATACTCGGCGGGCACGGGCTCCTTGACCTTCAGGATCAGGTCGGCTTCCGCCCATACGTCGTCGGCCGAGTCGATGATCGTGGCGCCCGCGGCGGCGAAGTCGTCGTCGGGTACAGAAGACCCCTTGCCGGCGTCGTGCTCGACGAGGACCTGGTGGCCTTTCCGCGCGAACTCGTGAACCCCCGCCGGTGTGAGCGCGACCCGGTACTCGTGGGTCTTGATCTCGCGGGGAACTCCGACCTTCATCCCTTCACTCTGGTTGTCCGCAAACGTCTACGTCAGGCGGCAACGCGCAAGCATTTGGCGGACATTCACGACAAATTGTCAATAGGGTCTTCAGCTTGCCTGCGCATGATTGTCCGATTACCTGGCATTGGCATAGGTGGGTAGGCTCTGCGATCGATGGCTGGGATCGAGGTAGGGATGCAGAACGCGGCCGTGCCGGATGACGGGCGGGCCGGTCCGCCGGCAGGCGGCGCCGGATCGTTCGAGGTTTCGGGCGGATCCGGATCCCCGCCCTCCGGGCCCACAGCGCCCGCCGGGTTCGGTGGTCAAGGAGGCGGGGCCGAGGAGTCGGCGCGCCAAGGACGGAACGGTGTGGCGCAAGAAAGGACGGCGGCCGCCTCCGCCCCGGACGGGCCGGATGCCGGACGCCCTGAGAGCGTGAATTCCCGCGAGACGGCTCGCGAAGGGGTGAAGGGCGACGTCACCCCCGATGACGGTCGCCCGGGTGCCAGTGGTGGACCCGGCGCAAGTGGTGAGTCTGGCGCCAGTGAATCCGGTGGCGGTCGTGAACTCAGCGCTGGTGATGGGACCGACGGCAGTGGTGAAGCGGCCGGCGGAGAGAGCGGCGGCAAGAGGCGCGGCAGGTGGCGCGGCCGCCGCGGAGCCGGTCGTGACAAATCCGGCGATGACGCATCAATGCCGGATAAATCAGATAAGAAGAAATCGAAGCGGCGCACGTCAAAGGACTCCTCGCCTGGCGCCGAACCTGGGACTTCCGGAGCCGCTGCCGCCACCCCCGGAGACGCTTCTGCCGTCCCCTCGGGTGCTGCCACCTCCGGAGCCGTGACCCCCGGAGCCGTGACGCCCGGAGCCGTGACCCCCGGAGCCGTGACCTCTGGTGATGCTGCCTCCGGAGTTGCGACCTCGGGTGCCGAAGCCGCGACTCCCGCGGCCACACCCGGTGAGATCGCGACGGGAGAGGCGGCCGCCGCCGCCCCGGCGCCGACCGACCCGATGGCGCCGGTGCCCATGCATGCGGCCCTCATGCACCCGGCCCTCATGCAGCCGGTGCCCGTCCAGCCGCCGCAGCCGCCTCCCCACGCGACCCGCCGGACGACGGTCATCCTCGTCGTCGCCCTCATCGTGGTCCTCGCGCTGATAACCGTTCTGGGCGCGATCGCGGTCCTGAGCACTCGGAACCCCGACGCCCCTCCGTTGTCCGACACGCCCGTGAAGAGCCTGCTGTCCCCGATGCACTTCGCCCCGGTCACCGGTGTGCACGCGGCGCCCTGCGAGGGCTTGGAGGCCGTGCCCGACAACAGCGGCACCACGTGTTACCAGCTCGACCCCGGCGTGACGGTCACGACGGTGCAGAAGATCGAGTCCGTGACGGAGAAGGACGGCACCTACTCGATTCGCCTGGTGCTGTCCCCGGCCAGCCGTCAGCAGATCGCCGAGCTCACCCGCGAGACCGTGAGGCAGCAACTGGCGATCGTCGTGGGGGATCAGGTGATCGCGGCTCCCCGCGTCGCGCAGGCGATCACCCAGGACAGCCTCAGCATCGCCGGCTTCGACAAGACGCAGGCCGACGCGATCATGGCGCTGTTGTCGGGACCCACGTCCGGCCAGGGATCCGGCGCTCCGTCCTCGCTGCCGGGCCAGACGGGACAACAGGGCCAGACGGGCCAACCGGGTCAGCCGGGCCTGACGCCCCCCGGAACGCCGTTACCGGGCCAGACGGGCACCTTCCCGCCCACGACTCCGAACACCGTCGCCACGCCGCCGGGGACCCCGCAGAACTTCACGCAGCCGGCGCTCGGGACGTTGAACGGCGGCACACCCACGGCGGGGACCACGCGCTTCGCGGACTGCAAGCAGGCCAACGACAACGGCTACGGCCCGTACACCAAGGGCGTCCACCAGGAGTACTACTGGTACGTCGACGCCGACAACGACGGCGTCGCCTGCGACCCGGGCGACCTCGGCTGACCTCGGCTCAACCCGGCTGGACCGCGGCTGAACCACACCTGGACCGCGGCTCAACCCGGCCGGCAGGCCCTCAGCCGGCCGCCGGCACGAGCGCGATGTCCTCCGGCCGGATCGGGACGCGGGGGAGGTCCAGCCCCGTCGCCGCCCGTACGGCCGCCGCCACCGCCGGCGTCGAGGACAACGTCGGCGGCTCGCCGGCCCCGCGCAGGCCGTAGGGAGCGTGCGGGTCGGGGTTCTCCAGGATCGACAGCCGCATCGGGGGCATGTCGAGAATGGTCGGGATCAGGTAGTCGGTGAACGAGGGGTTGAGCACCTTGCCATCCCTGACCTGGATCTCCTCCATGAGCGCCAGGCCGAGGCCCTGGGCGGTGCCGCCGTGGATCTGGCCCTCGAGGGCCAGGGGGTTGAGGATCCGCCCGACGTCCTGGACGGCCGCGAGCTCGACGACCTTGACCAGGCCCAGCTCGACGTCCACGTCGACGACGGCCCTGTGGACGCACAGCGCGAGCTGCACGTGTGAGTCGCCCTGTCCGGTGAGCGGGTCCATCGGGGTGGTGGGCCGGTGGCGGTACTCTCGCGTCTCCTCGACCGGGCCGTACAGCTCCAGGAGCTCCTCGAGGGTCAGCTCGGGGTGGCCGGCCCGCATCCGGTCGAGACGCTCCCGTACGGCTTCGCAGGTCGCCTTGACCGCGCCGCCCGTGACGTAGGACTGCCGGGACGCCGACGAGGACCCCGCCGAGCCCACGGAGGTGTCGGCCGGGGCGATGGTGACCTTGTCGATGCCGAGTTCGGTCCTGGCGATCTGCGCCTTGATAGTGATCAGGCCCTGGCCCACCTCGGCGGCCGCGGTGTGCACGAGCACGTGCGGTTCACCGCCGAGGAGTTCCACGCGCACCCGGGCCGTGGAGTAGTCGTCGAAGCCCTCGGAGAAGCAGATGTTCTTGATGCCCACCCCGTATCCCACGCCGCGGCGCACGCCCTCGCCGTGCGTGGTCTGGGCGACGCCGCCGGGGAGCGACCGCAGGTCCCTGGCCGCCGAGGGCTCCCCGGGACCCGGCATGGCCTCGAGTTCCCTCAGCATGTCGGCCAGGGGCGCGGGGGTGTCGACGATCTGGCCGGTGGCCAGCTTCGACCCCTGTGACACGGCGTTGCGGATCCTGACCTCGACGGGGGACAGGCCGCAGGCCTCGGCCAGCCGGTCCATCTGCGACTCGTAGGCGTAGCAGGCCTGCACGGCGCCGAACCCGCGCATCGCCCCGCAGGGCGGGTTGTTCGTGTACACGCCGTACGCGTCGATCCAGACGTTGCCGACCTCGTACGGTCCCACCCCGAGGGACGCGGCGTTGCCGACGACGGCGGGAGACGACGAGCAGTACGCGCCGCCGTCGAGGACGATCTCGGCCCTGACGTAGACGAGCCGGCCGTCGGCCGTCGCGCCGTGTTCGTAGCGCATCCGCGCGGGATGGCGGTGCACGTGCCCGAAGAACGACTCCTCGCGGCCGTACACGATCTTGACGGGCTTTCCGGTCCTGAGCGCCAGCATCGACGCGTGGATCTGCATCGACAGGTCCTCGCGGGCGCCGAACGCGCCGCCGACCCCGGCGAGCGAGAGGCGCACCTTCTCCTTGGGCAGCGCGAGGCAGGGGGCGACCTGGTCCTGGTCGACGTGCAGCCACTGGGTGGCGACGTAGAGGTCCACGCCGCCGTCCTCGCCGGGCACGGCCAGACCGGACTCCGGGCCCAGGAAGGCCTGGTCCTGCATGCCCACCTCGTACTCGCCCGTCACGACGACCGGCGCGTCGAAGGTCGACCCGACTCTGACCGGCTGGTGCCGTACGAGATTGCCGTGGGCGTGGACGGGCGGGCAGGAGGGGTCGAAGGCGGCCCTGCGGGCGTCGACGACCGCCTCACGGACCTCGTAGTCGACGACGATGGCCGCGGCCGCGCGGCGGGCGGTCTCCGGATGATCGGCCGCGACGAGCGCCACCGCCTCGCCCTGGTAACGGACCTGGTCGATCGCCAGCACGGGCTGGTCCTTGTGCTCCAGGCCGTAGAACTTCTCGCCCGGCACGTCCTCATGGGTCAGCACCGCGAACACCCCCGGCATGGCCAGGGCGGGGCCCACGTCGACGGAGCGGATCCACGCCGACGGATGCGGGCTGCGGAGCGTCGCTCCCCAGAGCATGCCGTCCAGCCAGAGGTCCGAGGAGTACGCGAACTCCCCGGTCACCTTGAGCGTCCCATCGGGCCGCAGCACGCTCTCGCCGACTCCCGAGCGAGATCCTGTCCTGATGCCGGTCACAAATGGAAGTACATCAACCCAGGTCATCGCATCCAAGGGGCGGTGAGATGAAACCGGAGGGCGGCAGCTGACGATGATTGTAGGTTTCTCCAAATACGCTGTTCCGTATGCTGCTGAGGGATCTGCTCGCCATGCCGGAGCTCCGGCTCGGCCTCCTTGCGGGTGAGTCGAGCCTTGACAGGGAGATCTCGGGCGCCCTCGTCACCGACCTGCCCGATCCGGGCCGGTATCTGGACGGCGGCGAACTCGTGCTCACCGGCCTGATGTGGCGCCAGGACCCCGCGGACTCCCAGGGGTTCGTCGACGCCCTGGTGAGAGCGGAGGTCTCCGCCCTGGGTGCGGGTGACGCCCGTCTCGGCCACATTCCGGATGATCTCGTGACCGCCTGCCGTGACAGGGGGCTTCCTCTGTTCAAGGTGCCGGTGGAGGTGTCCTTCGGAGCGGTGATGGAGATCGTGGGCAGAGGCCTGGCCGCCGCTCAGGCACGGGACCTGCGCGGAGCACTCGGCCGGCGCCGCCGCATCGTGGCCGCCGTCGCCGAGGGGGCGGGCCTGGACGAACTGCTCACCCTCACCTCGGCCGAGCTGGGCATCTCCGCCGCCGTGATCAACGCCGCGGGTTCCGTCGTCGCCGGCGACCTGACCAAGGCCCATGCCGTACGGCTCGCGCGCGAGTATCTCGGCGCCGTCCGGCTACCCACGCTGGTCGGGAAAGCGGGGGAGGAGGTCTTCACGCTCTTCACGGTGGATCGCTCCCACCGCGCGTCCGGATGGGCCCTGGTGTGCCGTGGGGAGATCGACGCCGAGACCGGCTTCGAGCTGGCCTCGTGCGTGGCCATGGAACGAACCCGGACGGAGGGGGGACGCCGGGTCGAGCGGCGGCTGGCCGAGCAGCTCATCGCCCTCGCCTGTGCGGGGCAGACGGACCCGTCCGAGCTGTCGGCACGCCTGCGGACCTGCGGGATCGACACCGCCGAGCCTTACACCGTGGTGACGGCGACGGCGACGAGACGGGGGGCCACCGACGGCCCGGACCTGTCCGCGCTCGGCGGTCAGGTGCTGGAGGAGTTGCTCGACCGCCGCGTGGTCGCCGCCGCGGGCGCGGACGGCGCGGTGTCCCTGGTCCCGCTCCGCGGGGAGACGGCCGACGCGGTCGCCGCGCGGCTGCGGGATCGGACGGAACTGCTCGCGGAAGGCCTGCCGGGCACCCGGGTCTCCATCGGCGTGAGCGGGGCGCTCACGGGTGCCACGGCCATACGCGGCGGCGTGGAGGAGGCGGGACACGCGCGGCGGATGGCCGACGCTCGTGGTGGGGGGGTGGTCACCAGCGACGAGATCTACACTCACGCGCTTGTGCTGGCGACGGTGCCAGGAGATGTCCGCAGGTCCTTCGCCGACCGGCTGCTCGGGCCGCTGTTCGACTACGACCGTGAGCACCAGGCCGAACTGGTGCGGACGCTGGGGACCTTCCTGGATTGCGTGGGTTCGTGGAACGGCTGCGCCGAGCGCCTGCACGTCCACGTGAACACTGTTCGTTACCGGGTCCGCCGGATCGAGGAGCTGACCGGTAAGGACCTCTCATCCATGGCCGACCGGGTCGACCTCTTCCTTGCGCTGCGCGCCGGCTGACTCAGGTCTCAGGCCGGCGGCCGAGCCCGAGCCCCCCTGGGCCCGGACGCGGACGCGGACGGGCACGGGCGGCGGTCGGAGATCAGCAGCATCCGGCCGCAAACTCATATGATCGCATAGGAGACGAACTAGCAGTGGTCGTCGTACCATTGCCGACTACGACCACTGTGGTCGAAATGATTACGGCAAGTACGGATAGGGCAAGGCGGCGGCGTCGCACGGGGGTTCTCCGTTCGGTTCGGCTGTAGGCCCACATTGTCTCAAGAGGTGCCCATGGTTGCGCAAGATCTCGTTGGTCAGCGAATCAAGGCGATACGCCGTCAGCGTGGTCTTTCCCAGGCACAACTAGCACACCCGGAACTTTCGGATAGCTACGTGTCCCTGATCGAAAGTGGCAAGCGGACGCCGACCCCCGCCGTCCTGGAGCTGCTCGCGCAGAAACTGGACTGCTCGCTGACCTATCTCGTCAACGGCGTGACCGCCGAGCAGATGCAGGAGCTCGAGGTCGGGCTGAGCTTCGCACGCATGGCTCTCGAGAACGGCGAGGTCGCCGAGGCCAGACGGCGTTACGCGGAGCTGTTGGCCGACAACAGCCTCGCCGGACTCGCGTCGCTCCGGCAGGACGCCCAGTACGGCTTCGCCCTCGCCCTCGAGGCCTGCGGCGAGCTGGGTGAGGCGATCGCCGTACTGTCCGAGCTCAGCGAATCCGAGGCCGTGACGGCCGAGCGGAAGATCGCCGTGGCGCTCGCGATGTGCCGGTGCCACAGGGAGCGGGGCGACTTCTCCGCCGCGGTGGAGGTCGGTGAGGCCGTGCTCGCCGACGTCGGCTCCGGTGCCTGGACCGACGGCCTGGTCGAGCTCGGTGCCACTCTCCTGCTGGCCTACCTGGTACGCGGCGACCTGCTGCGGGCCGGGCACTTCGCGAACGAGCTGCTCGCCGCCGCCGAGGGGCTGGGCAGCCCGCGGGCGACCGTCGCCTCGTGCTGGAACGCCGCGCTCGTCGCGGAGAAGGCGGGCCGCGGCGAGGAGGCCATGTCGCTGATCGAGCGGGCGCTGGCCATCCATTCCGAGACCGGCGACCAGCGCAACCTGGCCCGGTTGCACCAGGCCTACGCCTTCACGATGCTGCGGGTGCGTCCGAGCGACGTGGAGAAGGCCCGGGACCTGCTTCTGCGTGCCGCGCGTGATTACGACGAGACCTCCACCAGCACGTCGGACAAGGCGCGGTGCTCCCTGTCGCTCGCCTACGCGGAGCTGACCATGGATCACCCGGAGGACGCGGCCGAGCACGCGAGCGCGGCGCGGGACCTGATCGGTGAGAGCAGCGGCGGCATGCACATGGACGCCTACCTGCTGCTCAGCCAGGCCCACCACCTCCTCCACCGGGACGAGGAGTCGGATGCGGAGCTGAGCAAGGTGAGCTCCTGGCTGAAGGACGCTCCGCAGACGAGGAAGCTGGCCGACAAGTGGATGGCCGTCGCCGAACTCCGTGACCGCGCGGGCGATCAGGATCTGAGCGTGGACGCGTACAAGCGGGCCCTCGCCTGCGCCGGTCTCTGACGTAGCCGGCCTTTGGCATGGTCGGCCTCAGATGTAGCCGGCCTCTGACACGACTGCTTCTCCCAGGCCGCGGGCCCGCCGGGCTCCGGCCGGGGGCGCCTTGGCGGAGCGGGGTGTGGACCGGCACCCCGCGTCGGTAGCCTTGGTGCTGCTATGAAAAAATCCCCGATCGCCGGAATGGCCGCGCTGCTCGTGACCTTCGTGCTGGGTCTGGGCCTCGCCGCTCCCGCTCAGGCGCACACCACGCTGAAGAGCAGCACACCGGAGAAGAACGCCAAGGTCGAGAGCCTCCGTAAGGTGACCCTCGAGTTCTCCGAGTCGGTGCGGTTCCCGACCCTGCTGGTGCGCGGCGCGGACGGCAAGCGCTACGAGAACGGTCAGCCCGTGGTCAACGGGCTGAAGGTGAGTGTGGATGTCGACGCGGCGATCCCCACCGGCGGCTACACCATCGCCTGGCGGGTCGTCTCCGAGGACGGACACCCGCTGACCGGGGAGATCCCCTTCACCGTGATCGACAAGCCGTCCCCGACCCCCACGGCCGGCACGCCCACCGCGGCCGCGACGCCCACCGCCGCCGCGCCTGCCACCGCGACCCCGTCCGCCACCCCCACGGCCGTCACCGCCGCCACCCCCGCCGCAGACACCCAGGACGAGCCGAGGATCCCCGGCTGGCTCTGGGTCGTGGTCTTCGGCGTCGGAGGGATCGGCATCGGCATGGTCATCAGCATGCGGAAGAAACCGTGAACAGGACACTGCGTCTGACCGTCGCCGCCCTCTGCGCGGCGGCCGGAGCCCTCGTCATCGGGATGGTCGCCGGAGGCGCGGCCACCCCCCGTCTCATCCCGGGCCTGCCCGACCAGGGCACGCTGACGCGCTGGATGCTCCCCTTCTCGAAGCTGGGGATGGACGTCGCCGGCGTGCTGACCGTGGGCCTGCTGGCCATCGGCGCGGCCCTGCTGCCCAGTGACAAGGGGCTGCTCGGCAAGTCCGCGCAGGGATATGTGAAGGCCGCCTCCTGGTCCGCCCTCGCCTGGGCCGTCGCCGCGGCCTCCGCGCTGATCTTCAGCCTGTCGGAGACGCTGGGCGCGCCGGTGAGCGAGATCCTCGGCGGCAATGAGCTGACCAGCTATGCGAGCCAGGTGCCCCAGGGCATCGCGCTGACGCTGGTGGTGCTCTTCGCCGTCGCGATCGCCCTTTTCGCCCGGGGCGCGATCACCTCGGGAACCGCCGCGGGGCTCCTGGTGTTCGCCCTGGCGACCCTGCTGCCGCCCGCTCTGACCGGCCACTCGTCCTCCTCGCCCAACCACGGCCTGGCGACGACCTCGGTGGCCTTCCACCTGCTCTTCCTGGCGTTGTGGGTCGGCGGGCTCGGCATGCTCTGCGTCCACGCCGTGCGCGGCGAGCGCCAGCTCGACGTCGCCGCCGCCCGGTTCTCCCGGATGGCGCTGTGGTGCTTCGTCGGGGTGGGGATCTCGGGCGTCGCGAGCGTGCTGGCCCGCCTGTCGTCCGTCGACGAGCTGTGGACCTCGGCCTACGGGCTCATGCTGCTCGCCAAGACCGCCGCCTTCGTCGTGCTCGGCGTGATCGGCTGGCGCCATCGCGAGCGCACGCTGCCCGGGCTCGCGTCGGGGGAGTCGCGCTCGTTCCTGCGCCTGGCCCTCGGCGAGATCGTGCTCATGTCGGCGACCGTCGGGATCGCCGTCGCGCTGTCGCGCACCGCGCCGCCGCCGGCGAACGTCCCGGTCGACCGGGCCTTCGACCTGCTCGGCTATCTGATGCCGCCCCCGGTCTCTCTGGCGAATCTGCTCACGCTGTGGTGGTTCGACCTGTTCTTCGCCGCGATCGCCGCCACGCTGGCAGGGCTCTACGCCGTGGGCGTGATCCGGCTGCGCCGCCGAGGCGACTCGTGGCCGTGGGGGCGCACGGTCCTGTGGTTCACGGGCATCGTGATCCTGGTCCTGGCGACGCAGAGCGGCGTCGCGCGCTACGCGCCGGTCCTGTTCAGCGTCCACATGACCGAGCACATGATCCTCTCCATGCTGGTGCCGATCTTCCTGGTGCTGGGCGCCCCGGTCACGCTCGCGCTGCGCGCGCTCAAGCCGGCCGTACGGCGAGGCGACCGCGGGCCGCGTGAGTGGATCACGGTGATCCTGCACAGCCGGGTCATGAAGGTCGTCGCCCACCCCGCGATCGCCACGGCGATCTTCATCGCGTCGACGTACGCCCTGTACTTCACGCCGCTGTTCGCCTCCGCGATGGAGGAGCACATCGGGCACATCGCGATGACGCTGCACTTCCTGCTCAGCGGCTGCCTGTTCTTCTACGTGATCATCGGGGTCGATCCCGGGCCGCACCGGCTGCCCTATGTCGCGCGCCTGGTGCTGCTCCTGGTGACCATGCCGTTCCACGCCTTCTTCGGGGTGGCGCTGATGAGCATGGGCACGGTGCTCGCCTCCGAGTGGTACGACCAGCTGGGCCGTACGTGGGGGGCGTCGTCGCTGGCCGACCAGGTGACCGGCGGAGGGATCGCCTGGTCCTTCGGCGAGGTCCCGACGCTCATCGTGCTGCTCGCGCTCGCGATCCAGTGGTGGCGCGACGACGACCGCAAGGCCCGCCGCGACGACAGGCGGGCCGATGTCGTCGCGGCGAAGACCGGCGGCACCGGCAACGCCGAGCTGGACGCCTACAACGACTACCTCACCAAGCTGAACAAGCGGGACGCGGCAGCCGAGTAGCCGGGCCGGGGGCGGGTCAGGGGAGCGTCAGGATCTCGTGGCCCGAGTCGGTGACCACGATCGTGTGCTCGAACTGGGCGGTCCGCTTGCGGTCCTTGGTCACCGCGGTCCAGCCGTCGGGCCAGACGTCGTAGTCGATCGTGCCGAGGGTGAGCATCGGCTCGATCGTGAACGTCATGCCGGGCACCAGGGTGACCGACAGCGACGGGTCGTCGTAGTGGGGGACGATCAGGCCCGAGTGGAACGACGTCGAGATGCCGTGGCCGGTGAAGTCGCGGACCACGCCGTAGCCGAATCGCCGGGCGTAGGCCTCGATCACACGGCCGACGATGTTGAGCTGCCTGCCGGGGGCGACCGCCTTGATGGCCCGCATGGTGGCCTCGTGGGTGCGCTCGACCAGCAGGCGGGACTCCTCGTCGACGTCGCCCACCAGGTACGTCGCGTCGGTGTCTCCGTGCACCCCGCCGATGAAGGCGGTGATGTCGACGTTGACGATGTCGCCGTCCCGCAGGACCGTGTCGTCGGGGATGCCGTGGCAGATGACCTCGTTGATCGAGGTGCACAACGACTTGGGGTAACCCCGGTAGCCGAGGGTGGACGGGTAGGCGTCATGGTCACAGAGGAACTCGTGACCGATGCGGTCCAGTTCGTCGGTGGTCACGCCGGGCGCGACGTGCTTGCCGACCTCTTCCAGGGCCTGGGCGGCGATCCGCCCCGCGATCCGCATCTTCTCGATGGTCTCGGGGGTCTGGACGTCGGAGCCGCCCTTCTTGGGCTCGGATCTTCCCACGTACTCCGGGCGCTTGATGTGGGCGGGAACCTTGCGCGTGGGCGAGATACGCCCGGGCCGGAGCAGCGTCGTCATGCCGGCAAGTCTAGTTGCGCTTCGACGGGGCACCATTAGCGGCGTGAGCGATCAATGGTGGTTCTGCCTCAAGCACATGCGCGTCGAGGGGGAGAAGGGCTGTCCGAACAAGGACCGGCTCGGCCCCTACGAGTCCAAGGAGGCCGCTGAGCACGCCCTCCAGACCGCGTCCGAGCGGAACGAGGCCTGGAGGAAGCAGGACAAGGAGTGGGAGGACGACTGACCCGCCGGGCCGACCGCGGTCAGGGCGCCGGCTCCAGCAGCGGGCGCCCGGGCTCCGCGGCCGGCTCAGGTTCGGCGGACTCCTTCTTCCTGCGGGCCACCGCCCGGACGGCGACGAGCCGGCCGAGTGTCACGACCCCGATGCCGCTCCAGACCATGTTGAGAATGGCGGACGGCCACGCCGAGTGGAAGCCGCTGTTGATCATCAAGGTCGCGGCGCCGCCGAAGTTCAGGGCCTGGTACGGCAGGCCGTCGCCGGACATCTTCCCGGCCGACACCATGGCATAGCCGTACAGCAGGGCGACGGCACCGATGGTGCCGATGATGGTGATGAAGGTGGACATATCGTGCTACTCGCCATCAGCAAGGTGGTTCATGCGTCAATAATCCCGTTTGTGGGCAATGAAGTTCAAGTGAAGAAATCTTAAGTGGGGCGTAAGCTCTGCTGTATGGAGATCGACCCCCGGCGTCTGCGGGTCCTGCACGAGGTGTCCCGCAGAGGGGGTGTCATGAAGGCGGCGGAGGCGCTCCACCTCACGCCTTCCGCGGTCTCCCAGCAACTCGCCCAGCTCGAGCGGGAGGTCGGCCTCGCGCTCGTCGACCGGTCGCAGCGCCGGGTGACGCTGACCCCGGCGGGCCGGGTGCTCGCGGCCTACGCCGAGCGGATCGAGGAGCAGCTCGTCGAGGCCAGGCAGGAGCTCAACCGCTTCACCGAACGCCTGTCGGGTCCTGTGACGATCGCCGCCTTCCCCACCGTGATCCGCCACCTGCTCATCTCCGCCCTGCGCACGCTGGCCGTACGGCATCCGCGCATCACCCCGATCATCCACGAGCTGTTCGGGGCGGTCGCCGTGCAGGAGCTCCGCCTGGGCGGCGTCGACCTCGTCGTCACCGAGCGGGACATGAGCCAGCCGGCCGCGTCGCTGCCCTCGATGTCACGGCACCGGCTGTACGACGACGAGTACCGGATCGTCGCCCCGCCCGGCTGGACCACGATCCCGGAGACCGTCGACGACCTGGCCGGGCTGCCCTGGGTCGCGGGCGTGCCGGACCAGGCCTGCGGGCAGGCGCTGGAGCGGCTGGCCCAGCTGCACGGGTTCGAGCCCCGCCGGGTCCACGTCATCGCCGAGTTTCCCCCGACCCTCGGGCTCGTGTCGGCCGGGCACGGAGTGGCGATCGTGCCGTCCCTCGCCCTGCTCGACGTGCCTCCCGGCGAGGTCGTGGTCACCGAGATCCACGGGGTGGGCTCACGCCGGATCGAGGCGCTCACCCGCGTGAGCCGTACGACGTCGGGGGAGCCCGACCCGGTGCAGGGCGCCGTCATCGAGGTCCTGCGCGAGGCCGCCGGCGAGGTGGCCCAGCACGTCGGAGAGCTCAGCCGGCGTCAGGAGCCGCACGCGGGTCAGGCGCTCGGCTAGTCGCTCACCCGGGGGCCGGTCACCCGCTCGGCGAAGCGGGCGAGCCGTTCCCGCAGCCCGGGGCGCCGGATGTCGCCGGCCGCGGCGCTCACCAGATGTTGCGCCGCGTCGAAGCTGACGAGCGCGTCATCGGGCCGTACGGCTATCGCGTCGTGCGCCAGCGCCTCGAGGTCGGGGTCGCCCCCGTCGACGGCGAGGATGGTGACACCGGTGCGCCGGGCGTCGTCGACCCGTTCAAGCAACGTGTCGGGCGCCCGCTGCTCGGCGACGACGAACAGGGTCTCGCCGCGGCCCGCCTCGAGGAGCCGGTCCATCCCCACCCGCAGGTGGGCGGGCGCGGTCTCCGGAGGAGCCCAGCGGAGCAGGGTGGGGGCCAGCTGGGCGAGCCCCGACAGTCGCGCCTCATCGGAGAGATGCGCCGCCACGTGCCACGGCTCTTCGTCGGGGGTGCCGACGACGAGCAGGCCGCCGGGGGAGCGGGTGGTCCTGAGGGCCATGCCGAGCTGCCGGGTCTGCTCGAGCCACCCCGTCGAGGCGAGCATCTCGCGGAGCAGGTCCACCGACGCGCTGTTCATTCCGCAATGGTGCCTGACACCCGCTGGTGAAGTCCCGTGATTCAGGTCCTTGACAGTCCGTTACTTGCGGGTAACGATCTGCCCACGGCGCCGTTCTTGGAAATTGATCCAATAGGCGAAGGGCGGCTCAATGAACTTGCGTGTTCGTGCCACCATGTCCGTGATCGGGGCTCTTCTCCTGCTGCCCGTGCTGGGCGGGACCGCCCGGTCGACCGCGGCCGGTGAGATCGTCGAGGCGAGCCCGACGACGGTCTATCTCGCGCCGGGCAAGCTCCTGAAGGTGCCGGTCAAGGCGTGGCACCTCCGCTACCGGTCGACGTCGGCCACGGGCGCGGCCAACGTGGTGTCGGGGACGTTGCTCGTCCCCAGGACCCCCTATCTGCTCGGCAGACGGCCCATCGCCGGATACGCCGTGGGCTCCCACGGCATGGGCGACCAGTGCGCCCCCTCGAACGCGATGGCCAAGGGCACCGAGGCCGAGTTGGCGATCATGAGCCTGATGTTGCTCAAGGGCTGGGCCGTCGCCGTGACGGACTACGAGGGCCTCGGCACGCCGGGCGATCACACGTACATGGCCGGCATCTCGCAGGGCCATGCCGTACTGGACTCGATCAGGGCCGCGACGCGTGTGGGCGAGGCGAACCTGTCCGAGGACGCGCCCGTCGTGGTGATGGGCTACTCACAGGGCGGCTCGGGGGCCGCCTGGGCGGCGCAACTCCAGCCGTCGTACGCGCCCGAACTCCGGCTCAAGGGGGTCGCGGCCGGTGGCGTGCCCGCCGACCTGCAGGCGGTCGCCGACAACCTCGACGGGACCTCCGACTTCGGTCTGGCGGCGGCCGCGGGGCTCGGCCTGGACGCGGCCTACCCGGAGTTGTCGCTGGCGAGCTACCTGACCCCCGAGGGCGCGGCGCTGTTCGCCGGCGCCCGTGACGACTGCGTCGCGGAGTTGCGGTCCGCGCTCGCCGGCAGGCGCCTGAGCGAGCTCACCACGACCGACGTGATGCACCGGCCGGACTGGCGGGCCCGGCTCCAGGAGAACCGCCTCGGCGGGACCGCGCCCCGGGTGCCGATGTTCCTGTACCACGCGAAGGGCGACGAGATCATCCCGTACGGCGTGGGCGGCACGCTCAGGAAGGAGTACTGCGCACGGGGTGTCCGGGTGCTCTGGACCGGGCTTCCCGCGGGCAGCCACGTCGTCGGCGCGGTCGAGGGCGGCCCGCTCGCCGTCGCGTGGCTGGCCGGCCGCGTCCTCGGACTCCCCGTCGTGACCAACTGCTGAGCCGCGTCCGGTGCCGTGCACGTCCCGTACGGCACCGGACCGGGGACACGGACCCGGGGGACCCGGCGGGATCGGCGGGCTGGCATGATCTGTCTCATGGCTGAGCACACCGATTCTCCGCAGGTTCCCGAGGTCTCCGCGCTGTCGATCGGCATCCTGGGCGGCACGGGGGACCAGGGCAGAGGCCTGGCCCGCCGGTTCGCCCTCGCCGGGCACACCGTGCTGATCGGCTCCCGCAGCGCCCAGCGCGCGCAGGAGGCCGCCGAGGGCATCGGCGTGCGGGGCGCGGAGAACGCCGTGGTCGCCGCGGAGGCCGACATCGTGATTGTCGCGGTGCCGTGGGAGGGCCACAAGGATCTGCTCGAGTCGCTCAAGGAGCACCTCGACGGCAAGATCGTCGTGGACTGCGTGAACCCGCTCGGCTTCGACAAGCAGGGCGCCTTCGCCCTGCCGGTGGAGGAGGGGAGCGCCGCCCAGCAGGCGGCGGCCGTCCTCACGGGGAGCCGCGTCGTCGCCGCCTTCCACCATGTGTCGGCGGTGCTCCTGCTCGACCCCTCGGTGGAGTCGGTCGACCTCGACGTGTTCGTGCTCGGTGACGACCGCGAGGCCACCGACGTCGTCCAGGCGCTGGCCTCCCGCATCCCCGGCGCACGCGGCGTCTACGCGGGCCGGCTCCGCAACGCGGGCCAGGTCGAGTCGCTGACGGCCAACCTGATCTCGATCAACCGCCGCTACAAGTCCCACGCCGGGCTGCGGGTCACGGACGTGTAGCCGCGCGAGATGCCGACGGCGGGCATTCACCTGATCTTCACCGAGGAGACGTCGGCGTTCATTACTTTCAGGCCCTGTTGCCCAGTCTGAAAGGCATCTAGTGCTACGTCACGTATCTGCCGGTCTGGCCCTCGCCGCGGCACTCGTCATCCCCGCCACCGGGGCGGCCGCCTCGGCGTATCACCACTCCCCGAAGGGGCCCAAGGGCCCGGTCGTCGTCTCCGACGTGACGATCCCCGCCCCCGCTCTCAAGCAGATACAGCGCTCCATCGCCGACGACCACGGCATCAAGCTCGGCGGCGTCGGCAGCGGCCTTTTCCCCGGCGACAAGCCGGGTGAGTTCTGGATGGTCACCGACCGCGGCCCGAACGGCCAGCCCACCGTCAACGGCGTGAAGGTCCGGACGTTCCCCGTGCCCGAATTCGCCCCGGCGATCGTCAACGTCACCGTGAAGCACGGCAAGGCCTCGATCAAGAACTACATGCCGATCGTGGGCGCGCACGGCAAGCCCGTGACGGGAATGTCCAACCAGAACGTCCACGACGAGACCCCGTTCACGTGGGACGGCCTGACGAAGCTGCCGTTCAACCCCAGCGGGCTCGACACCGAGGACCTGGTCCGTACGCGTGGCGGCGACTTCTGGCTCGTCGACGAGTACAGCCCCTCGCTGCTGCGCGTGTCGCGGACCGGCCGGGTCCTGGAGCGCTACGTCCCCAAGGGCCTCGGCCTCAAGGGAGCGGACTACCCCGTCAAGGACACGCTGCCCGCGATCCTGGCCTCGCGTCAGCAGAACCGCGGCTTCGAGGGTCTCGCCATGTCCTCCGACGAGCGCACGCTGTACCTCGCCGTGCAGAGCCCGCTCGCCAACCCCGACACGGCGACGGCCAAGACCTCCAGGATCTCCCGCATCCTGACCTTCGACCTGCGCTCGCGCAAGGTCACGGGCGAGTACGCCTACAAGTTCGAGGACGTCACGACCTTCGACCCGAAGGTGAACGGCGACCAGAGCCAGATGAAGATCTCCGGTCTGGCCTACGCGGGACGTGACCGTCTGCTGGTCGACGAGCGGACGGACAACGTCACGCGGATCTACCAGATCGACCTGTCCCGGGCGACCAACCTGCTCAAGGGCCGGTACGACGACCCGAAGACCACGCCCTCGCTCGAGGCCGCGACCGGCCCGTCCGCCGTCAGGCTCCCGGCCAAGTCGCTCGTCCTGGAGCCGAACGCGCTGATCCCGTCGCTGCCCGGCAAGCTCGAGGGTCTCGCGGTGCTCGACCGGTGGACCGTCGCGCTGGCAAACGACAACGACTTCGGCCTCGGCGACTTCGGCCCGGACGGCAAGCTGATCGACACGGGCGTGCCCAGCAGGCTCGTCACCATCAAGCTCGCCAAGCCACTCGACCTGCACTGAGCCGCCGGCGGCCGCCGGGACCCTCGACGGGCCCGGCGGCCGTCCGCGTTCCTCCGGCGTGGTCCCAGCCCGCGGGCACCGGGATCTCCTCCTGGTAGTACGCGAGCGGCAGCCGGGCCTGTTCGGCCACGACGACCCGGCGGGTGGCGTCGTCGGGGAAGAGCGCGGCCACGTCGTCCTCGTCCCACCAGTCCGTCCAGCGGGGGAGGACGCCCGATTCGTCGGCGATCGACCGCAGGAACGGGAGGAACTCCGGCTCAGCCGCGGTCGTCGTACCTCGCCGTGACGGCAGGGCGGCGTCGACGAACAGGCAGCGGGAGACGCGCCCGCCCAGCGCCTGCGCGATGAGCGGCACGAACAGTCCCGCGTTGCTGTGCGCCACGATCGCGACGGGGCCTCCGGACGGCACGGCGGCCGTCACCCGCTCCACCACGCGCGGCCAGTACGGCCCGGGGCCCGCGGTGACGTCGACGAGTGACGGAACGACGGCCCTGTGACCCCGCGATCGCAGCACCTCGCCGACGGGCGTCCATGTCGAGGGGCCGACGGAGGGACTGTGCACGAGCAGGAAGGTGATGTCCATCACCTCATCCTCGCCACCGTCGCGAGCACGCGGCCCCCGCTGCGCTCCAGGCGTAACCCCTGATCCAGAGCCCGTGATCAGCCCGCGGCCCCGGGTCCGGGCGCCTTCGGGAGCGCTGAGGGGCAAGCGGCCCGGCCGTCCGGGCGGTCGCTTCCGCGTGGCCGATCCCACCGGATTGGATCTGACAATTCTCACCTTCTTGGGTCATTCTGGTCGCTATGAGCTCACTTCACCCGGAAACCCGAGTGGTCCACCTTCCCCGGCCGGAACTGAACGGCAGCAGGCCGATCTCGGTGCCGATCTACCAGACCTCCGGGTTCGTCTTCGACGACCCGGCCGTCTTCGCCGACGGAATGGGCCGCCCCGACGGCGCATTCGTGTACGGGCGGCTGTCGAACCCGACCGTCCGCTCGCTCGAGGAGGCCGTCGCCGGACTCGAAGGAGGCGTGGGCGCGGTGGCGACCGGCTCGGGGATGGGCGCCATCAACACGGTGCTGCTGGGGCTGCTCCGGTCGGGCGACCACGTGATCGCCCAGACGGCCCTGTACGGCGGCACCGACACCGTGTTCAAGGACCTGGAGGCGAGGTACGGCATCGCGGTCACCTATGTGCCCGAAGCCGACCCCGCCGCGGTGCGCGCGGCGGTGCGGCCCGAGACGAAGCTGCTCTATCTGGAGACGATCGCCAACCCGATGACGCAGGTCGCCGACCTTCCGGGGATGAGCGCTGCCGCGCGCGAGGCCGGGCTGATCACCGTCGTGGACAACACCTTCGCCTCGCCCGTGTTGTGCCGCCCGATCGAGCTCGGCGCGGACGTGGTCGTGCACTCCACCACCAAGTACCTGTCCGGCCACGCCGACGTGCTGGGCGGGATCGCCGTCGCCGCCACCGACGAGCTGCACCGCAGGATCTGGTCGTACGCGGTCGAACTGGGCGCGACCGCCGACCCTTTCGCCGCGTGGCTGACGCTGCGCGGCATCCAGACGCTGCCGCTGCGGATGGAGCGCCACTGCTCCAACACCCGGCTGCTCGCGACCAGGCTGGCCGAGCACCCCGCCGTCGCCGCCGTGCACTGGCCGGGGTTGCCGTCGCACCCCTCCTACGACGTGGCGGCCAAGCTGATGCCCGAGTTCGGCGGCGTCTTCTCCTTCGACCTGAAGGGCGGCCGCCCCGCCGGAGAAAGCTTCATGAAGGCCGTGAAGCTCGCGCTGCTGGCGCCGTCGCTCGGGGGCGTGGAGACGCTGATCCTGCACCCGGCCACCACCTCGCACCGGGGCCTCGACGCGGAGGGGCTGGCCGCGGCCGGCATCGGCGAGGGCACCGTCCGGGTGGCGGTGGGCATCGAGCACCACGAGGACCTGTGGGCCGACTTCGAGCAGGCCCTCGACGGCCTGCCGCAGTGACCTGAGAGGACGTCGCGCACAGGCCACCCGGCCGGGGCCGGGTGGCGGTGCCGCACGGCCTGATGCTTCACTGGCAGGCCTACCGGGGAGCGGCGTCCCGCACCGCGGTGCCCGCACTCCGCCGGGGGATCGTGAGAAGCGAGGAGACATCGATGGTCGTCGCGCGAGAGGACGTCGAGAAGGCCGCCGTGCGGATCGCTCCGCACATCCGCAGGACGCCCCTCCTCCAGGCGGAGCCCCGCCTCGTCCTGAAGCTCGAGACGCTGCAGCACTCGGGCTCCTTCAAGGCGCGTGGCGGCTTCAACCGCATCCTCACGGCCAGGCAGGCCGGGCCCCTTCCCGCCGCCGGCGTCATCGCGGCGAGCGGCGGCAACCACGGCATGGCCGTGGCGTACGCCGCCCGCGCGCTCGGCGTGCGGGCGGAGATCTTCGTGCCGGAGGTGTGCGCCCCGGTGAAGGTGGAGGGACTGCGCCTGCTGGGCGCCCACGTCACACAGGTGGGGGCGATCTACTCCGAGGCGTACGAGGCGTCGAGGAAACGCGCGGCCGAGACCGGCGCGCTGGAGATCCACGCGTACGACCAGCCGGACGTGGTGGCGGGTCAGGGCACGGTCGCCGTGGAGCTGCTCGAGCAGGCCGACGTCGACACCGTCCTCGTGGCGGTCGGTGGGGGAGGCCTGGTCGCGGGAGTCGTGGCGGCGCTGGACGGCAGGGCCGGGGTCGTGGCGGTCGAGCCCGAGCGCATCCCCACGCTGCACGCCGCCCTGGAGGCGGGCGAGCCGGTCCGCGTGGGCGTGAGCGGTGTGGGCGCCGACGCCCTCGGGGCGAGCCAGATCGGGCAGGTGGCCTTCGACACCGTGGCCGGGAGGGTCTCCGGTGTGCTGGTGTCCGACGACGTCATCGTCGAGGCGCGCCACGCGCTGTGGCGGGAGTTCCGGGTCGCCGCCGAATACGCCGGAGCCGCGGCGCTCGCCGCGCTCAGGTCCGGTGCGTACGTGCCGGCGGCGGACGAGCGGGTCGCGGTCATCGTGTGCGGAGCCAACACCGATCCGGCGACGTTGGCCGGCTGACCGCGCCCCGGGCGGGAAGCCCGGGGGCGGGGGAGCGGCCCGTGCCGGGGGTCAGGCGTGTGGCCGCGGCACGGATGCGGTTCAGCGGTAGCTGTGCTCGGGCGCGGGGAAGACGCCGGCGGCCACCTCGTCGGCGAAGCTGCGCACCGCGCGGTCCATCTCACCGGCCAGGTCGAAGTACTTCTTCACGAACTTGGCCGGGTGGGGCGTGAGACCCATGAGGTCCTGCCAGACCAGCACCTGCGCGTCGGTGTCGGGGCCGGCCCCGATGCCGATGGTCGGAACGCTCAGCGAGGCGGTGACCCGCTGGGCCAGCTCGCTCGGCACGCATTCCAGCACCACGGAGAAGGCGCCCGCGTGTTCCAGCGCCTTGGCGTCGGCCATCAGTTCGTCGCCCGACTGGCCGCGGCCCTGGACGCGGTAGCCGCCGAGCACGTTGACCGACTGCGGCGTCAGGCCGAGGTGGGCCATGACCGGGATCCCGGCCGACACGAGCATCTCCACCTGGGGGAGCACCCGGCGGCCGCCCTCGAGCTTCACGGCGTGCGCCCCCGCCTCCTTCATGAAGCGGGCGGCCGTCTCCAGGGCCTGCTGCGGCGAGGCCTGATAGGAGCCGAACGGCAGATCGGCGACCACCATCGCCCGTGACGACCCGCGGACCACGGCCGCGGTCAGCGGGAGCAGGTCGTCGACCGTGACGGGCAACGTCGAGTCGTAGCCGTACACGACCATGGCGGCCGAGTCGCCGACGAGCATCACCGGGATGCCCGCCTCGTCGAAGACCTTCGCGGTCATCGCGTCGTACGCGGTGACCATCGGCCACTTCTCGTGCCGCTCCTTGGCGGCCGCGATGTCGCGGACGGTGACTCTTCTGCCGGACGCGCCGCCGTAGAGCATGGCGGCCGAGCCGGACGTGGATGGGTTGGGTACAGCGGAAACAGAGGACATGGCTACCTCCAAGGCCTCGTGGCGCCCCTATGGCGTCCCCGGACAGTCAGATCATCGCATGTCGCCATTGCCTGGAACACCCCCGGCCGTGCCCTGTAATCCCGGCCGTTCCGGTTCGGTGCGGGGCGGGTGGAGGCCGCCTGTGAGTCCGGTGGCCGCCCGGGTGTCCGGTCAGGGATCCGGTGTCGGAAATGTCGGAGGCGCAGGGCACAATGCCATCCGGAGGTAAGCAACCAAGATGGCGATCGAACCTTACCGGCGGGTGCTCGCACTGCCGGGCGTGCGCGCGTTGATGCTGGTGGGCCTGGTGGCCAGGATCCCGTTGACCGGGACGGGAATCACGCTGACGCTGCACGTGGTCAACAGCCTGAAGCTCGGTTTCCTCGAGGCGGGACTCGTGGGTGCGGCCAGCATGGTCGGGGCCGCGCTCGGCTCTCCGCTCGCGGGGCGGATCGTCGACAGGCGGGGGCTGCGGCCGGTCATCGCCGTCACCACCGTCATCCAGTTGTGCTTTTGGTGCGTCGCCCCCTCGTTGCCCTATCACGCGCTGCTCGCGGGAGCGGCGATCGCGGGGGTGTTCAGCCAGCCGGTCTTCGGGGCGATCCGGCAGTGCGTGGCGGCGATGGTCCCGGCGGAGGACCACAGGACCGGTTTCGCCCTGGACTCGATGGCCGTGGAGTTGTCCTTCATGGTGGGACCCGCCGTCGCGGCGGCCGCGGTGACGGCCTTCTCCAGCACCGCCACGATGTACGCGGTGGGCGTCGGGCTGGTCGGCTCCGGGGTCGCGTTGTTCCTGCTCGACCCGCCGACGCGGTCGCCGGAGGAGGCGGACCGGGAGACGAGGAAGTCGGTCCCCTACCGGCAGTGGGTCGGAGCCGGTCTGATCACGCTGCTGGTGATGGTGTCCGCACTGACGTTCGTCCTCACCTCGACCGAGTTGTCGCTGGTCGCGACGATGCAGGAAAGCGGCGCCACGTCGTGGACCGGGCTGGTGATCGCCCTGTGGTGCGCCTACTCCCTGGTCGGCGGCTTCGTCTACGGCGGGCTCTCACGGGGGTTCTCGCCACTGGGGCTGATCGGCGGCCTGTGCGCGCTGACCGCGCCCCTCGGGCTCGTGGGCGGCGGGTGGTGGTGGTTGTGCCTCGCGCTGGTCCCGGCCGGGTTCCTGTGCGCGCCGGCCCTGTCCGCCAGCGTCGACGCGGTCAACCAGCGCGTGCCCGCCGCGGCCCGAGGCGAGGCGATGGGCCTCCACAGCACCGCGCTGACCATCGGCGTCGCCTGCGCGGGGCCGATCGCGGGAGCCATCGTCGACTCCTACGGCCCGGGCTGGGCCTTCGCCGCCTCCGGCGTGGTGGGAGTCGTGCTGGTCCTGGCCGCCCTGCCGTTCTGGCGTGATTCCGGTCACACCGCCACGGACCCGATGCCCGCCTGATCAGGGGGTCCCCGAGTGGGCCGGCCCGGTCGGATCCATATTATGAAACGCGACCGTTGCGTATCGAAATAAACAACGCTACGCTGCCGTTGCGAAACTCTAGCGTATCGAAACCTAATTGGGGGATCAGTGGACGCAAACGCGGGCCATCCGCGCCGCTGGCAGATCCTCGGCGTGATGGTCTTCAGCCTTCTGGCCGTGGTTCTGGACAACACCATTCTCAACGTGGCGATCAAGACGATCGCCGACCCGGTCCAGGGCCTGGGCGCGAGCCAGAGCCAGCTGGAATGGGCGATGAACTCCTACACCCTGGTCTTCGCCGGGCTGCTGTTCACCTTCGGGGTGCTCGGCGACCGGTTCGGCCGCAAGAAGATGTTGCTGATCGGCATGGTGCTGTTCGGCCTCGCCTCGCTCGCCAGCGCGTACTCGCAGGACCCGACGCAGCTGATCGCCGCGAGGGCGCTCATGGGTCTCGGCGGCGCCGCGATCATGCCGGCGACCCTGGCGATCATCTCGAACGTCTTCCCCATCCATGAGCGCGGCAAGGCGATCGGCATCTGGGCGGGCGGCGTCGGCATCGCGGTCGCGATCGGCCCGATCACCGGCGGCATCCTCCTCGCGCACTTCTGGTGGGGCTCGGTCTTCCTGGTCAACGTCCCGATCGTGCTGATCGCCCTGGTGCTCAACACCGTGCTCGTCCCGGACTCCAAGGACCCGAACAGGAGCGGCCTCGACCCCGTCGGCGTCCTGCTGTCGATCGTTGGCCTCATCGCCCTCGTCTACGGCATCGTCAGGATCAGCGACCTCGGCACCGTCGCCGACGTCTCGGTCATCGTGCCGACCCTGGTGGGCGTCGCGATCCTCGCCGGCTTCGTCTGGTACGAGAAGAAGATCACCCATCCCGCCTTCGACGTGCGGAACTTCAGGAACGCGGGCTTCTCCACCGCGATCGCCAGTGTCGGCCTGGTCTTCTTCGCCGCCATGGGCGTGATGTTCTTCCTCGCCTTCTACTGGCAGATCGTCCGGGGATACACCCCGTTGCAGTCCGGCGCGCTGGTGCTGCCGTTCGCGGCCGCGCAGCTGATCTTCGCCCCGCAGAGCGCGAAGATGGTGCAGAAGTACGGCTCCAAGGCGGTCGGGACCACGGCGATGCTCGTCATCGCCGCCGCGCTCGCCTGCTACGCGCTGGTCGACGTGGACACCCCCGTCTGGCTCATCCTCATCCTCGGCTTCGTCCAGGGCGCCGCGATGGCGAACATCCTTCCGCCGGCGACCACCGCGATCATGAACTCCCTCCCCAGGGAGAAGGCCGGCGTCGGCTCCTCGATGAGCAACGTCGTGCGGCAGGTCGGCGGCACGCTGGGCATCGCCGTCCTCGGCGCGGCCCTGTCGGCCAGCTACCGCGGCGACATGGAGGACAAGGTCTCGGCCCTGCCCGAGCAGCTTCGCGGCCCGGTCAGCGAGTCGATCTCCGGCGCGGCCGGGGTGGCCGAGCACCTGGGCGCGCAGGGCGCGGGCCTCATGAAGGCGGCCGACGCCGCCTTCGTCACCGGCATGCACTGGGCGGCTCTCGGGTCGGCAGTGGTGGCGCTCGTGGGGGTGATCGTTGTAGGACTGTGGATGCCAGGCCGCTCCGCTGAGGCCGCTCCGGTTACGGCGGGCGAGCCGGAGAAGAAGGAAGCGGCAGTAGTGTGAGCGGGCGATGACGATGCAGCAGACGGAAGGGGCGGCCCGTCCGGCGGGCCGCCCCCGCAGCGAGAAGGCGGAGAAGGCGATCATCGAGGCCGCCCTCGACATCCTCGGTGAGGGCAGCGGCGTGTCCGAGCTCTCCATCGAGGCGATCGCCGCCAGGGCGGGCGTCGGCAAGACGACGATCTACCGGCGCTGGTCCAACAAGGAGGACCTGGTGGTCGACGCGCTGGCGTCGCTCAAGCCGCCGATACCCCCGCTCAAGGGCGCGTCCGTGCGCGACGACCTGGTCACCTATCTACAGGTGGTCCAGTCGGAGTCCATCCACGTGCGCACCCGCTGCATCATGAACATCGCGATGAGCCAGTCGGACCGGCACCCCCGTGTGGCCGAGAGGTTCCACGAGATCGCCATCAAGCCACGCCAGGCCGCTCTGCGCGCCGTCATGGAGCGGGGCATGGCGAACGGCGAGCTGCGCGCCGATCTCGACGTCGAGATGGCGATGGCCATCCTGTCCGGCACGATGATGTGGCGGACGAAGTGGTCGTCGGACGACGACCTGCCGCCGGACCTCGCCGAACGTATCGTCGACGAGGCCCTCCGCGGCTTCCGCCCTCGCTGAGGTCCGGCTGAAGTGAGCTCCACCTGATGTGAGGCTCTACGCCTGGCACGACCCTCCGGGCCCGGTCCGCTCGACGCGGCCGGGCCCGTGGCGTACGGCGGGCCGGGGGTTTCAGGCCCGGGTTCAGCCCAGGGTCTCGCGCCAGCGGTTGGTGATCGGGAGACGGCGGTCGCGCCCGAAGTTCTTGGGCGTGATCTTCGGACCCGGCGGATACTGCCTGCGCTTGTACTCGGCCAGGTCCACCAGCCGGATGATCCGCGTGACCAGTTCGGGGTCGTGTCCGGCGGCGATCAGCTCGTCCCGGCCCATGTCCTTTTCCACGTAGTCGCTCAGCAGCCGGTCGAGCACGTCGTACTCCGGAAGCGAGTCGGTGTCCCGCTGGTCCGGGCGCAGCTCGGCGCTGGGCTCCTTGGTGATGGAGTTCTCCGGGATCGGCGGCGGCCCCGGCTGGGCGTTGCGCCACTCCGACAGCCGCCACACCATCGTCTTGAGCAGGTCCTTGATCGGCGCGTACCCGCCGGCGGAGTCGCCGTAGAGCGTGGAGTAGCCGGTGGCCAGTTCGCTCTTGTTGCCGGTCGTCAGCACCAGATGGCCGTGCTCGTTCGACAGGCTCATCAGCAACATGCCGCGCACGCGTGCCTGCAGGTTCTCCGCCGCGAGGCCGTGGAGCTCGACCTCCTTCTCGAAGGCGGTGACGACGTCGGCGATCGGCACGACCTGCGCGTTCAGTCCCTGGCGGCGCACCAGCTCCTCGGCGTCGGTGATCGAGTGGTCCGAGGAGTAGCGCGAGGGCATCAGCACCACGTGCACGCGCGAGGCGCCGACGGCGTCGGCGGCGATCGTCGCCGTCAGCGCGGAGTCGATGCCGCCGGACAGGCCGAGGATGACCGACCGGAACCCGTTCTTCGTGACGTAGTCGCGCACGCCGAGGACGAGCGCGTTGTAGACCTCGGCCAGGTCGTCCAGCCGCTCGGCGATCACCGGCGGCTCCGGCTCGTACGGCTCGACGGGCGTGTCCGACAGCAGCAGGCGGTCCACGGTGATGATCGTGCCGTCGTGGGCGTCGACCCGCAGCTCGCCGAGCTCGGCGGTGGCGGCGGGCAGTTCGAGGTCGGTCACCAGGAGTTCCTCGGTGAACTGCGCGGCGCGGGCGACGAGCTCGCCCGAGGCGTCCACGATGAGGGAGTCGCCGTCGAAGACCAGCTCGTCCTGCCCGCCGACCATGTTGACGTAGGCGAGGGCGCAACCGGCCTCGCGGGCGCGGCGCGCGCACAGTTCCAGCCGCACGTCGTCCTTGTCCATCTCGTACGGCGAGCCGTTGGGGACCACGAGCAGCCCCGCGCCGGTCTCGGCCACGACCGACACCGGGCCGCCCTCCTGCCAGAGGTCCTCGCAGATGGCGATGGCCACGTCGACCCCGCGCAGCCGGATGACGGGCATGCGGTCGCCGCGCACGAAGTAGCGGTACTCGTCGAAGACGCCGTAGTTGGGCAGGTGGTGCTTGGCGGACTTGATGACGACCTTGCCCTGGTACAGCACGGCCGCGGCGTCGAGCGGCGCGCCCTTGGGCTGGCCCGCCCGGGGGGCGACGCCGGCCCGGTCGAGGTAGCCCACCACCACGGGCAGCTCTCCGAGGCCCTCGCCGGCGAGCCGCTCCGCCACCGAGGACAACGTCGCGACCGACGCCTCGACGAACGACGAGCGCAACATCAGGTCCTCCGCCGGATACCCGGTCAGGAACAGCTCCGTGAAGACCACGAGATGGGCGCCCCGATCAGAGGCCCGCCGAGTCCACTCGAGGAGCTTGTCCGCGTTGCCGGAGAGATCGCCGACAACGGGATTGGTCTGGGCGAGGGCGATACGGAGTTGAGCCACGGTGACCAGCCTAGAACGTCCCGTTTGTTGTCGTCAAAGCGACGATAAGGGGATTTATCCGCCGATGTGAATGGTCACCCCGCCGGAGCGGTCTCCTGGGTGCGGGACCGGCGCCGGATGGCCGGGCCGAGCGCGAGCTGACCCACCGCGGCGAGCAGCCCCAGCCCCCCGATGACCAGCCAGAGGAGCGTCGAACTCACCGCGAGCAGACGGGTTCCGATGAGCGGCGCCAGCATGCCCCCGGCCGACCAGGCCAGGCCGTACAGGCCCGAATAGCGGCCGCGCAGGTGGGCGGGGGCGAGCGAGGCGACGATCGAGCCGGCCACGCCCGCGGTGACGACCTCGCCCAGCGTCCAGACCGCGACGGTCACGGCATAGCCGAGTGTGGAGGAGACGACCGCGGTGAGCGCGAGACCGAGGCCGACGACGGCGAACCCGGCGGCCAGAACGGCGCTGGGGTCCCGCCGCGACATCCATCGGTTCGTCAGCGGCTGGACGACGACGATCAGCGCCCCGTTGACCGCCATCGCCATGCCGTACGCGCTGGTGGGCAGGCCCTCGCCGGTCATGGCGAGCGGCAGGGTCGTGTAGGCCTGCAGGTAGACGAATGTGAAGGTCAGCGAGATGACGACGTAGGTCACCATCACGCGGTCCCGCAGCACGTCGGCGAACCGGCCGGGGGTGTCCTCCGACCGGTCGGGCCGCGTCTCGGGGATCGCCCGCCACACCAGCACCCCGAAGATCAGGCAGGTGACGGCGTCGATCCAGAAGAGCGTGGTGAACCCCGTCTGGGCGAGCCAGCCACCCGCGATCATCGCGATCGAGAAGCCGAGGTTGACGGCCCAGAACAGCAGCCCGAACGCCCGCGGCCGGTCCTCCGGGGAGACGAGGTCGGCGACCAGGGCCTGGGACGCAGGCCGGTAGGCGTCGACGACCAGGCCGAGCACGAGCATCGCCGCCGTGATGCCGTGGAGGCTGGTGGTGTACCCGAGGGCGATGAACGTGACGGCAGTGGCGATCATGGAGCCGCTCAGCGTCACCCGCCGGCCGAAGTGGTCGGCCAGCCAGCCCGCGAAGGGCTGCGACAACAGCGACCCGACGCCGAACACCGTCATCACCAGGCCGGCGGCGGCGAGCGACATGCCGCGGGCCTGCGTCAGGTAGATGCCGATGAACGGTTCCACCATCGTGCCGAGACGGTTCACGAGCGTCCCGGCGAAGAGCACCCAGAACGGCCGCGGCAGCCCGCCCGTCGCGGACTGGAGGAACCCGGGTCTTCCGGTAACAGTAGTCACAGGTCAAGCCTTTGCCATCGGCCCGGGGACGTGCCAATCTTTTAGCGCTGGCTAAAAGGTCCGATGGGTTGGGGGTCGGTCGTGGCGATCGAGTGGCGGTTCGCGCCGGATGACCTGGCCCGGCTGCGGTTCGCGTTCTCCCCGATGTGGGAGCTGGTCACGAGCCTGCGCGTGTTGCGGGCCCCCGCGCGCCACTCGCTGCACCTGCCGTGGCTGCGGGTCGTACTGCCCCGCCTGCGCCGAGTGGACCTGTCGGAACTGTTCGCGCTGGTGCCGCTCACCGGCTACATGCCCGATTTCCTCACGCCGCCGCCGGACACGCCGCTGCCGGACTTCATGGCCGAACTCGACCGGGTCAGGGCCACCCCTCCGGACATGGCGGCCGATGAGGTGGCCTGGGTGCAGAGCCCCGATCCGGAGGTGGCCGCCCGGTTCCGGGAGGATCCCGCCGCGGGCGTCCAGCGGGTGGCCGACCGCCTGCACGACTACTGGACGGCCGGGTTCGAGGAGTTCTGGCCGGCGATCCACGGCGTGCTGGAGGGCGACGTGATGTGGCGCTCACGCAGGCTCGCCGTAGGGGGCGTGCGCGAACTGTTCGAGGACCTCCACCCGTCGGTCGTCTGGCGCGGGGACCGGCTGGTCACCGAAAATCACAACCACGACTACTCGGGCGACATCACCGGGGACGGCCTGGTGCTCGTCCCCAGCGCGTTCAACTGGCGGGCCGTCTCGATCATGTACGAGCCGTACCAGCCGATGCTGAGCTATCCGGCGCGGGGGGTCGGCACCCTCTGGTCGGCCGGCGCCCCCTGCACGCCCCACGCGCTGTCGGCCCTCATCGGCCGTTCCCGGGCCCGGGTCCTGGTGGCGCTGGAGGATCCGGCCTCCACGACCGCCCTCGCCCGGCGGCTCGATCTCACCCCCGGCGCCGTGAGCCAGCACCTGACCGTCCTGTCCGACGGCGGCCTGGTGACCCGGCAGCGGCTGGGGCGTGAGGTGCTCTACCGCCGCACGCCCGTGGGCGACACCCTCGCGTACGGCCCGTAGCTCCTCTGCCGTACTCGGGGCCCGGTCCGGCAGGGCGGCCTGCCGTCCCCCGCGCACTTGTACGGAAGGCCCGCTCACAATCCCGCGTAACGCCTGTGAAACACACAAGAGGCACACTGGTAGTCGACCCGACCTGTGTTTTCGAGAGGTATGCCTTGGACCGCCAGCAGGAGTTCGTCCTCCGCACGCTCGAAGAGCGCGATATCCGATTCATTCGGCTGTGGTTCTCGGATGTGCTCGGCTTCCTGAAATCGGTCGCGATCGCCCCGGCCGAACTCGAGGGCGCCTTCGCCGAGGGCATCGGGTTCGACGGCTCGTCGATCGAGGGCTTCTCCCGGGTCTACGAGTCGGACATGCTGGCCAAGCCCGACCCGTCGACGTTCCAGGTCCTGCCCTGGCGGAGCGAGTCGCCGGGCACGGCGCGGATGTTCTGCGACATCCTCATGCCGGACGGCTCGCCGTCGCACGCCGACCCCCGCTGGGTGCTCAAGCGCACGCTGGCCAAGGCGGCGGACATGGGCTTCACCTTCTACACGCACCCCGAGGTGGAGTTCTTCCTCCTCCGTCAGCGACCGGAGAAGGGCGACAAGCCGCAGCCGATCGACGAGGGCGGCTACTTCGACCACACCCCGCACAGCGCCGGGCACGACTTCCGCCGCCACGCGATCATGATGCTGGAGTCGATGGGGATCTCGGTGGAGTTCAGCCACCACGAGGGCGCCCCCGGCCAGCAGGAGATCGACCTCCGCTACGCCGACGCGCTGACGACCGCCGACAACATCATGACCTTCCGCCTGGTCATGAAGGAGGTCGCGCTGGAGCAGGGCGTCTGGGCCTCGTTCATGCCCAAGCCGTTCACGGAGTTCCCCGGCTCCGGCATGCACACGCACATGTCGCTGTTCGAGGGCGACCGCAACGCTTTCTACGAGCCCGGCGCCGACTACCAGCTCTCCAAGATCGGCCGTTCCTTCATCGGAGGGCTGCTGAGGCATGCCCCCGAGGTCACGGCCGTCTGCAACCAGTGGGTCAACTCCTACAAGAGGCTCTGGGGCGGCGCGGAGGCCATTGCGGGAGCGGGCGGCGAGGCCCCCTCGTACGTCTGCTGGGGACACAACAACCGCTCGGCGCTGGTGCGGGTGCCGATGTACAAGCCCCACAAGGGGGGCTCGACCCGGATCGAGTTCCGCTCGCTCGACTCCTCGTGCAACCCCTATCTGGCGTTCGCCGTGATCCTGGCGGCCGGGCTGAAGGGCATCGAGGAGGGCTACGAGATGCCTCCCGGCGCCGAGGACGACGTCTGGGCGCTGACCAGCGGAGAGCGGCGCGCCCTGGGCATCCAGCCGCTGCCGCAGTCGCTCGACGAGGCGATCTCGGTGATGGAGCACAGCGAACTGGTCGCCGAGACGCTGGGGGAGCATGTCTTCGACTTCTTCCTCCGCAACAAGCGGGCCGAGTGGTCGGAGTACCGCCGTCAGGTGACCGAGTTCGAACTCGGCCGCTACCTGCCGGTGCTCTGAGCCGCCGAAACGCTGCCCGTACGGCCCCTCAGCTGCGGGGATTTCCGGCGTCCCGATAGCCTGGTCATGGTCGGCCACAGACCGCGAGAAGGGGGACTCGCGCATGTCGAACGTGACCAACGTGAAGGACGACCTGGTCAACGCGATGAACGCGCATGACCTGGAGGCCGCCCTGCAGTGCTACACCGACGGAGCCGTCTACGTGTCGCCGTGCGGCGTGGGTGAGGGCCGCGACGAGATCGCCTCGTTCCTGGGCGCGTTCCTCACAGGTTTCCCCGACGTACGCTGGACGCCTTGGAGCACGGCCGTCGTCTGCGGCAACCTCGTGATCACGCAGTGGGCCATCACCGGCACTCACGACGGCCCGTTCATGTTGCCGAACGGCGAGATCGTCGAGGCCACCGGCCGGTGCGTCAACGTACGCGGATGCTCGTTGCGCACCATGGACGGCGATCGCATCGCCGCCCACTGCGTCTTCTACGACCAGCTCGAGCTGTACGCCCAACTCGGCGCCGAACTCGTGGTCCAACGCCCCTGATCACCGTCCGCTGATCACCGTCCGCGTACCCGGGCTTGCCCCTCCGGACTGGGGCCAGAGCCGCGTCCCCTGATACGGCCGTCCCCGGCTTCGATCCGCCTCTGGCGCCGAGCTGTCATCGCCGCGTCACAGCCCGCTAACGGCTGTGACATTCGTGGCTGTTTAGGTGTCTTCAGATGGAAGAGTAAAACATGGGCGTTTGTTATGCCTGATACGGATGGACCGTAATAAGACTTACGTGGGGAGAGTGTGGCCTAATGACGGCAGCTGCGGGGCTGCGGACAGTGTTGTCCGTGCCGGAGCGCTTCCGAGGACCCGAGGGCACCGCCAACGGCGGGTGGATCGCGGGGACGCTGGCGAGTTCGCTCACCGGTGGTGGGCATGACTCGGCGGTGGAGGTCACCCTGCACAAACCGGTCCCCTTGAGGACCGACGTCACGATCGAGCATGTCGGCAACGCCGTCACGCTGAACCTCGGTGACCAGCATTTGGCGGAGGCGATACCGGTCGCGCTGCACCGGCAGGCGGGAGACGGCTCGGCCGAGGCGCTGACGCCGCCGCCGTTCGTGCCCTTCAACGATGCCGCGAGGGCGGAGGACGGGTTCCTCGGACGGCACCGGCACCCCATCGCGGGCTGCTTCGCGTGCGGCCTGCGCGAGCCCGGCGACGGGCTGCGGATCTTCCCGGGCCCGGTCGAGGGCACGGATCTCGTGGCGGCCGGGTGGCGTGTCCCCGTTGGGGTGACCGACGAGCACGGGGTCGTCCCCGACTCGATCATCTGGGCGGCTCTCGACTGCGCCACGGGCTGGGTTCAGTACGGATCCTCCGAGGAGCCCGGGGCCGGTTCCGTGCAGCCGGTGGGGTCCGCGCTGCTCGGCAGGTTGACCGGCCAGGTGTTCCGCCGGGTGTACCCCCTCGGCAGCTACTCCGTCGTGGCGCGGGCGATCGGCCGTGAGGGCCGCAAGCTCCACGGAGTGAGCGCGGTGTACGAGGTCGACGGCACACTGGTCGCCGCCGCCAAGGCCACCTGGATCACCCCCCGCCCCGCCTGAAAAACCTCGCCAGAAGGCGCAAATCGCCGAACCTGCGGCTGAACCCGTGCACCCTCACTGCCCGTGCATGATCACGGGCAGTGAGGGTGCAGGTCACACCACCTGCGGCCGAACCTGTGCATGATCACGGGCAGTGGGAGTGCAGGTCACACCACCCGCGGCCGAATCTGTGCATGATCACGGATGGAAGGGGTGCGGGTCGTCCTGCCTGCGCCTTCGCTGTGCGTGATCATGCAGGTTAGGGCGCGGTTCAGCCGGCGGTGAGGTGGCCGGCCACCACGGCCGCGCACCGCTGTTCGAAGATGATCGTGTAGTGGTTGCAGTCCTCGATCAGCTCATGCCGGATCTCGGGCATTCGGGCGAGCCACGTGGCGGTGAGGTCGCCGGGAAGCAGGCCGACCGCCTCGTTCAGCAGGCCGCGGGGTGCGCGCAGGAGGGACAGCGGCGACTTGACCGCCTCCAGGGCCGCCCCGATCGCTTCGGTCTCGACCCGGAGCCAGCGCCCGTCCTGCCGCACCGCCTCCTCGCGCGCCCGCGACCGGACGGCGCCGCCGCCGAGGCCTTCGCCGTCGGCGTCATAGCGGACGTACTCCTCCACGTCGGGCGTCCAGTGGCCGACGAAGGCGGGATGGGCGCGGAAGAAGTCCAGATAGGCCTCGACGTTCGGGTAGGTCTGGCTGAGCCGCGCGAGCGCCGGGCCAAGGGTGGCCTCGAGTACCTCGTCAGCATCCGCGCCCGGCGGAAAGGGCAGTGGCAGCCCTCCGTCGACCAGCACGACCCGGGCGTAGCGGCGCATCGCACCGTGCAGGGCCGCGATGTACGCCCCCATGGAGTGGCCGGTGAGCACGCTCGTCTCGTCCGCCCCCACGTGCCGGGCGATCAGTTCGAGGTCCTCGGCGTGCACGGGCAGGCCGTACGGGCCGGAGACGTCCGCGCTGTGACCACGCCCGCGCAGGTCGGGAGTGATGAGGGACCAGCCGGGCGGGAGCGCGTCGGCCACCGTTCGCCAGGCCATGAGGGACGCGGTGATGCCGTGCGCGGCGATGATCAGGCGCGGTCCCTCGCCGAACCTGGCGATCCGCAGGTGGCCCCCCGGAACGGCTACATCATCAAATTCCATGATTCGGACTTTACGGTACGGCGTTCCCGGAGTGTCGTGCGGTGAGCCGTGTCTCTAAGCTCGCCTCATGCGGGAACGAGTCACTGTCATCGAGCACGAGGCCGAGGCCGGTCTCGGGTTCTTCGCCGGGTGGTTGCGGGACGCCGGAGTCGACTGCGCGGTGGTCCGGCCGTACAAGGGGGACCCCGTCCCGGAGACCGCCGAGCGCGGGCTGGTGGTCCTCGGCGGCGAGGCGTCCGCGTGGGACGACGAGGGGTACGGCTGGCTGCCGGCGACGCGGGCTCTGCTCGCCCGGTCGGTCGCGGACGGCGTGCCGACGCTCGGCATCTGCCTGGGCGCCCAGCTCATGACCATCGCCTGCGGCGGCACGGTCGAGCGGGGCGGCGCCGGCCTCGAGATCGGCCTGTGCGACGTGGTGCCCCTTCCCGAGGCCGCGGACGATCCCCTGTTCTCCGCGCTGCCCGCCCGGCCCCTGCGCGCGGTGCAGTATCACTACGACGCGATGACCGCCCTGCCCCCCGGCGCCGTACGGCTGGCGGCCGGCGGGCAGTACCCCAACCAGGCCTACCGGCTGGGGGCGAGCGCGTGGGCCGTGCAGTTCCACCCGGAGGCCACGGCCGCGATATTCGAATCCTGGACCAGTGGCGGCGGCCTGCCGCCGTCCCAGGCCGGCGAGCTGAACGACCAGGTGGGAGCGGGCGAGGAGGAGTTGCGCGCGACGTGGCGCCCGCTCGCGGAGGCGTTCGCCGGGCAGGTGCTCCGGCGCTCCGCCGCGGGGGAGCGCACCGCCGCCGCCACCCCCTCGCCATGAGCTCAGCGCGTCGCCGCGGACACGCTCCGAGTGCGCGTGCAATCCGCGTGATGGGCTGATTACGCTGAGAAACCGCTAAGGACGACGCACAAGCTCACGGGTTACCGTGTGCGCGGTGCCAGTGCGGCTGATCTAGGCGGGAGGCCTTCGTCCCATGTGTACCGTTACGGGAAAGGCCCACCGCGGGAGGCCGGCGTGATCGACGTCGGTGTCGAGGAAGGAACGGTGAACACGGCGCCCCGGATCCAGACCACAGCCGGCCGCCTGGCCGCCCTCGGCTTCGCCGACGGAGCGAGGGCCGAGCGGCTGCTCGACGCGCTCGGCCCCGAGGCCGTCGGCGACTTCGACCTGCTCGACGACCTCGCGGCGGCGGCCGACCCCGATCTCGCGCTGAGTTCACTGTCGCGTCTCGTCGAGCGCGACCCGAGCGTGCTCGGCGCGTTCAGGGACGACCCTGTGCTGCGCCGCAGACTGTCCGGCGTGTTCGGGCTGAGCGCCGCCCTCGGCGACCATGTCGTCCGGCATCCCGGCTGCCTGCCGTTCATCCAGGCGCAGGGACGGCCTGGCGACCAGGAGCTCCGGGAGGAGCTGCTGCTCGCCGTCGGCGCCGACCCGGAGGCCGCGGAACCGATCGCCGACGGCCCGGTTCCGTCGGCGCCCGGGGCCGGACCCGGTGAGAGGGGAGCCGCCCTGGACGCGCTGCGCGTGGCCTACCGGAGCAGGCTCCTGCACATCGCCGGACGGGACGTGGCGGGGGACGCGACGCTCGCGGAGACCGCCGCCGCGCTGGCCGACCTGGCGGGCGCGGCCCTCGACGCGGCCCTCGCCATCGCGAGGGCGGAGACTCCCGAGTCCGGCGACGTACGGCTGGCCGTGATCGGGATGGGCAAGTGCGGCGCACGTGAGCTGAACTACATCTCCGACGTGGACGTCGTCTTCGTGGCGGAGCCCAGGGAGGGCGTCGACGAGACCAAGGCGCTGCAGACCGCCACCCGGCTGGCCCAGGCGATGATGAAGGCCTGCTCGACCAGCACGCCGGAGGGATCCCTCTGGGAGGTGGACGCGGGTCTGCGTCCCGAGGGGAAGCTGGGTCCCCTCGTGCGGACCCTCGACAGCCACCTCGTGTACTACCGCCGATGGGCCAAGACCTGGGAGTTCCAGGCTCTGCTGAAGGCCAGGCCGATCGCGGGTGATCTGGAGCTCGGGCAGGAGTACGTCGCGGCCGTCAACGAGATGGTGTGGCAGGCCGCGGCACGTCCCCACTTCGTCGAGGACGTCCAGGCGATGCGCCGCCGCGTCGAGGCCCACGTCCGGGCGAGCGAGGCGGAGCGGCAGATCAAGCTCGGGCCGGGAGGCCTGCGGGACATCGAGTTCGCCGTGCAGCTGCTCCAGCTCGTGCACGGCCGTTCTGAGCCCCTGCTCCGGCGCCGCGCGACGCTCTCCGCCCTGGCCGCCCTGTCCAGAGGCGGATTCGTCGGACGCGACGACGCCAAGGCCCTGGCCGAGGCGTACACCTTCCTCCGCCAGGTCGAGCACATGATCCAGCTCTATCGGCTGCGCCGTACACACGTGGTGCCCTCCGACACCGCGGACCTCCGCAGGATCGGCCGGGGCCTCGGCATGACCACCGACCCGGTCGGAGAGTTCACCACGACCTGGAAGCGGCACGCGCTCGAGGTGCGGCGGCTGCACGAGAAGTTGTTCTACCGGCCGCTCCTGCAGGCCGTCGCCCGCCTGCCCGAATCCGAGGCTCGCCTGTCGACCGCCGCCGCGCAGGCTCGGCTCGAAGCCCTCGGCTACGCCGATCCGGACGGCGCGCTGCGCCACATCGCCGGGCTGACCAGTGGCGTCTCCCGGCGGGCGGCCATCCAGCGCACGTTGTTGCCGGTCATGCTCGGCTGGTTCGCCGACGCCCCCGACCCGGACGCCGGCCTCCTCGGCTTCCGGCAGGTCAGCGACAAGCTCGGGAGCACGCCCTGGTACCTGCGGCTGCTCCGGGACGAGACCGCCGTGGCGGAGCGGCTCGCCCGGGTCCTCGGGACCAGCCGCTACGTCACCGGGCTGCTGCTCCACGCCCCCGAAGCGGTCGGGATGCTCGGCGAGACCAGCGAGCTCGCCGTACGGCCCGTGTCGACGCTGGCGGGGGAGGCGGCGGCCGCCGTCAACCGCCACGGCGCCGAGGCCGAGACCGCCGTCACCGCCATCCGCGCGCTGCGCCGCAAGGAACTGTTGCGTACGGCGTGCGCCGACCTGTTCGGGCTGATCGACATCGAGGAGGTCGGCCGGGCGCTGTCGTCCCTGAACGACGTGACCGTTCAGGCCGCCCTGGACGCGACCATCAACAAGGTCTGCCGGGGGAGGCGGGAGGACTTCCCCACCCGGCTCTCGGTGATCGCGATGGGCCGGCTGGGCGGGATGGAGAGCTCGTACGCCAGCGACGCCGACGTGATGTTCGTCCACGCGCCGCGACCGGGGGTCTCCGAACGCGACGCCACGATCGCGGCCCAGACGGTGGCCGAGGAGATGCGCAGGCTGCTCGCCCAGCCCGCCCCCGATCCGCCGCTCCAGATCGACGCCGGCCTCCGGCCGGAGGGACGGCAGGGGCCGCTGGTCCGCACGATCGCCTCCTACCGGGCCTACTACGAGCGCTGGTCGTCCCATTGGGAGGCGCAGGCCCTCATGCGGGCCAGGTTCTGCGCCGGGGACGCCGACCTCGGGGCCGAGTTCATGGATCTCATCGATCCGCTGCGGTACTCGCCGGAGGGCATCTCCCCGGAGGCGGTCAGGGAGATGCGCAAGCTCAAGGCCCGGATGGAGGCCGAGCGGCTGCCCAGGGGTGCCGACCCGACCCTCCACACCAAGCTCGGCAGGGGCGGGCTCACCGATGTCGAGTGGGTGGCCCAGCTCATCCAGCTCAGGCACGCGGGCGCCGTACCGGCCCTGCGGACGACGCGGACCGTCGGCGCGCTGCGGGCGGCGGTCGCGGAGGGCCTGCTGGAGCAGGCGGACGAGGCCGTGCTCGGCGAGGCGTGGCGATTCGCCTCACGCGTCCGCGACGCCATCATGCTGGTGCGCGGGCGAGCGGCCGACAGCATTCCCGGGCTCGTCAAGGAGCGTGCCCTGATCTCCCGGGCGCTCGGATACCCGCCCGACGGATCCGAGGACTTCATCGACGACTATCGCCGCGTCACCCGCAGAGCGAGGGTCGTCGCCGAACGCCTGCTGTACGAGGACTGATTAGCCGCGATCCGCCACATAAGTCTTTCTCCAATACGCATTTTTCGGGAAATCGTCACGAGGTGTTCGCGCGCCCGCCGGACGATTCGTCATATTTGCGGCGAACCCCTGTGGCCGTAGGGCTTCATGGGCCAGATCGTGATTATCTGAAGCGTTGCGCCCAGCGGTTGCCACGGTGTATCAACGGTGCGGGTGATCTCATTGATCTCGTATTACGTAGACCTGGCAATCGGTCTCATTCTCGCCTTCCTGTTGTTGTCGCTACTGGTCAGCGGACTCAACGAGGGCATCGTCAGGCTGCTCGGAATTCGCAGCAAGTTCTTATGGGCCTACCTTCGCGACACGCTCGACGGTGCCGAGACCGGGAAGCAGGCCTCGCTCTTCATCCGGATGCTGGAGCGGCTGCTCGACATGCTGAAGGGCCTCGGGCGCAGGCTGCGGGCCCCGCTGATCGACCTGCTGCCGCCGTCGAGCGAGGGACGTTCCCGGCTGCCCGCGACGGTGCTCGGCGTGTTCGCCAAGCTGCCCTTCGGCGCGGACCCGAGGCCCGCCTTCAGCCCGCTGCCCGCGCCTTCCGTGAGCCCGCCGCTCGCCGCCGCGCCTGACTCGGTCGCCGCCGAACAGGCCGTCCCCGCCGCGAACGCCGGTCAGGCCGTCCAGCCGGATCCCGTTCCCGCGGGCGCACCGGCGGGTGCCGCCCCGCCTGCGGCCGGCCCCGCGCAGGCCGTGCCGGCGGACGGCGCCGGCGACGGCGGCGTCACCGCCGAGATCGACCCCGCGGATCCCGCGCACGGGGCCGACCAGGCCGACGACGAGGAGCGGGCGTCGGCGGCGGAGCCGGGGCAGGAGGGCGTCGCCACGACCGCCGAGGCGATCTCCGAGTCGGCCGCCGAGCCGCCCACCGAGGTGGTGCCACCCGGCGAGGGCAAGTCGATGGCCGAGTTGCTCCACGAGCGGCTTCAGGAGATCGACCACTCTAGGCGTGGCAAGACCAGCATCGCCGACATCCCGCCGGCGCGCTTCGCCGTTGCGCTCATGGAGATCGCCACCGAGCACGGCGGCGTCGAGCCGCTGATGCGCGACCTCGACCAGCTCAAGAGCCCCCTCTACCGGCCGCTCAAGGCCGTGTGGGACAAGGCGAACGACGACATGGAGGCCTTCCGCCGCGGCGTCGAGGAGTGGTTCGACGGCGAGATGCAGCGGCTCTCCATGCTCTACAAGCGTTACGTCCGCTGGGTGGTCGCGCTGCTCTCGCTGATCGTGACGCTCGTGTTCAGCATGGACGCCCTCGAGTACGGCAAGACGCTGCTCAACGACAACGCCTACCGGAGCGCGGTGACGGCCTTCGCCCAGTCGGGGGAGGACGCCCTCAAGCCCTTCCAGGACCAGTGCGCGCCGGGCCAGGACACCTACACGTGCGTGACCGACGTGCTGAGCACCCCGGCCTTCGTCAAGATCTTCACGAACGCTCCGGTGAGCGTGACCATGAGCAGCGGCGACGCCAGTCCGCAGTGGGAGTGGCACGGCGGCGGCTGGTGGGACCGTCTCTCGTCGCCGGGCCACTGGCCCGGATTCCTCCTCACCCTGGTGGCCGTCCTCTTCGGAGCCCCCTTCTGGTGGGACATGTTCCGGCGCGTCACCGGCCTCAAGTCCCGCGTCACAGGCTCCACCAAGCAGTAGGTCATCCCGCCTGACGGCCGTCTTCTCCCGTGTGGGGGAGGGCGGCCGTTTCGCCGTGCCGTACGGGACCCCGCTGTGATGTTCATCCCGCAGTTGATCATTTTTCATTGGATGCATGTACAGTCAACCTCGTCACGAGGCACCCTCTGACTTTCCGTCAGCGCGGCGAACGAAGGTACATGCGCGATCACAAGCCACCGAGCCACCGACAGGGCGGCTCGCGCGAGAATGGCTTCGGGGCGGCCACCGCCTCAGATGAGCCATGACGCGAGCCAGTGAGGTGGACAAGGGTGTCGCCACGATCGGCACAGGCCAACGAAGAGATGCGCGAGCAATCGCGGGAAAGGATCCTCGCCGCCGCGCTGGAGGTCTTCACCGAGAAGGGCTACCACAACGCCACGATCTCGGACATCACCGCCCGCGCCGGGGTCTCTCGTGGCCTGATCACCTACTACTTCCCAGGCAAGCAGAATCTCGTGGACAATCTCCTCGACCGTTACATCGACAGTGTGACCGCCATCCTGGATGTGACGGGCACGCCCGACGAGCGTCTGGCGGCGATCATCGACGGTGTCCTGCTCACCGTCGCCCAGACCCTCCCCATACAGCGGATGACGCTCAGTCTGGTGATCCACCCTTCCACGCATCCGCTCTTCGCCCGCGCGGAGGCCAGGAAGGAAGACCAGGTCGCCGACTTGGAGGACGGCCTGCGCGGAATCTTCGCCGCCCGGGGTGCGGACGACCCGGCCCTGGAGGAAGTGCTGTTCCGCAGCGTCCTGGAAGGCGTGATCTTCAAAGCCGCCGTCTACCAGGACCAGTACCCCCTGGAACGCGTGCGCCGCCGCGTGCATGACATGTACGGGCTCCCCGCTCCGGAGTCCGCGCTCATCCAGGACGACCCGCCGCCCGTCGGCCGTATGCGAGCCGCCGAAGCCGGGGGGTGACCCGCCGCGGTGCCACGTGGCGAGGGAGCATCTTCGCCACCCACCACGCATGGAGACCCAGCGATGATCCGGCGGGCCGACGACCGAGCCTCAGGGACGAGCGTCGGGGCGCCGCCAGGCCGTGAGGCCGAAGTGGCGCGGCTGCGGACCCTGCTCGCGGGCGGCCCCGCCGCGGCCTTCGTGCTGGTGAGCGGAGAGCCGGGCATCGGGAAGTCCCGGTTGTTGTCCGCCTTCGCCGCCGCGGCCGAGCATCACGGCGTACCCGCCCTGTCGGGGAGGGCCACGGAGATGGCGAGCGGCATACCGTGGGCCCTGCTCGTCGACGCGCTGGACGACGCGGAGATGCGCCCGGAACTGGCCCCCCACGCCGACCGGCTGCGAGCGCGGCTGGCCGCGCGCACGCCGGCCGCCGCGGTGACGGGGGTGGAGCGGCATCGGACGCACCGCCGGTCCCGCGCTCTGGTGGAGGCGGCCGCGGCGCGTTCCGGGCTCCTTCTGCTGCTGGACGACGTCCACTGGGCCGACGCGGCGTCCGCGGAGCTGATCGACTACCTGGTGCGGCATCCGGCCCGCTCGACCGTCGTCGTGATCAGCGTCCGCACCGGCCGCCTCCCCACGATGCTGGACCGCTCGCTCGCCGCGTCCGTCGCACCCGTGTTCCCCATGTCGCTGGGCCCGCTGTCACTCGAGGACGCGAGATCGCTGATGCCGGGCACGTCGCCCGCCGCTGGGCGCAGGCTGTACGAGATCGGCCGGGGCAACCCGCTCTACCTGGAGATCCTCGGCCAGTTGCCTCCGCGCGCGGTCGACCAGCTGAGTGACGTGGCGGCCGTCGCGGACGGCGCCCGAGTCGGTCTCGGCGCCCTGATCGCCAGAGAGCTGGCCACGCTCAGGGCGCCACTCGCCACGGTCGTCCAGGCCGCGTCCGTGGTCGGCGAGCCTCTCGATTCCGCGCTGGTCGCCGTGGTCGCCGAGATGACGGAGGACGAGGTCAGGGGGGCACTGGACGAGCTCGTCGCGCGGGACGTCCTGCGAGCCTCGGACGGACGGCTCCTGTTCCGCCATCCCCTCGTCCGCGCCGCCGCGTACCGCATGACCGGGCACTCCTGGCGGACGGCGGCCCATCACCGCGCGGCCGGTCATCTGGCCGGGCAGAACGCGCCGCTGTCCCTGCGCGCGGAGCACCTCCGCCACGGGATATTCCCCGGCGACCTCGACGGTTCGCGGCTCCTCGCGACGGCGGCCCTGGAGTCGCTGAGCGTCGCCCCCGCGGCCGCGGCCCGGTGGCTGCGGGCAGCCCTGTGGGCGTTGCCCGACGACCCGGGGAACGCGGAGCGCAGGTGCCACCTGCGGCTGGCCCTGGCCAAGGCGCTCAACGCGTCCGGCCGGTTCAACGAGGGCAGGGCCATCCTCCACGAACTGGTCGCGGGTGACGGTCCCAGCCGTTACGCCGCCCTGGAATGCCTCGGAGCGGCCGAGCGGGCCCTCGGGCGGTTGCCCGAGGCCAGAGCCCTGCTCAGCGCGGAGCTGGACAGGACGGCCGGCGCCGGGCCGCGTGCGCGGGTCGGGCTGCTGGTCGAGCTCGCGGCCGTCGACATGCTCGGCGGCGACTGGAGGGCGGGAGCCGAGAACGCCGCGGAGGCGTTGCGGTGCGCCGGCCCCGGCAGCCGCCCCGGCCTCTCGGCCGTCGCGACCGCGATGACGGCGCTCGCCGAGCTCTACCGGTGCCGATTCGGCCGAGGGCTGACCCGGCTGGAGGAGGCACGGCGGGCCGCCGACGCACTGAACGACCTGGAGCTGTGCGACGACCTGGACATCATGGCGGTGCTCGCCTGGGGCGAGTTCCTGGTCGACGAACACCGCGACGCGCTGCGTCATGTGGAACGCGGGCTCCGCACCGCCCGCCGGTACGGCCACGACGATGTCGTGCCCCAGCTCTACGTGGTGCGTTCGGTCGTCCACGCGCGGCTGGGCATGGCGTCCCAGGCCCTCGCCGACGCCGAGGACGGTGAGGAGATCGCCCGGCATCTGGACAGTGCGGAGCTGCGCACGTTCGTTCAGGCGGTCAAGTCGCTTCCCCTGTTGTGGCGGGAAGGCCCTGTCGCGGCACTGCCGGCGATCGCGGACGCGCGGGACGGCCACACCCTGCGCTCGGTGTGGTGGCGCGACATCGCCGACCAGGCCATGGCGGAGGCGCGTTTCCTCGCGGGCGACCCGGACGGATGCCGGGCCCTGCTCGCGGGACGGCCCGGTTCCGGCTCCGGATCCGGCACCGGCGATCTCGGGCCGCACGCGCCGTCGGTGTACGCGCTGAGATCACAGGCCGAGGTCGCCTGCGGCGACCTGAAGACCGGCTGGGAATGGTACGCGCGCGCCGCGGCCGTAGCGGAGAGAGGCGCGCCGCGGGCGCAGCTCGGCTCCGTGGCCCGCGCCCGGGCGGTCATCGCGCAGGCCCGCGGTGACCACGCAGCCGGGGCGGCCGCCGCGCGGAACGCGGTGAACTGCTTCGCGGCCGAGTCACTGCCGATCGACGAGGGACTGGCATGGATGCTCCTGGCGGAGCTCACCTCGCGGCTGGGCGACAGCCGTGCCGCCCAGCGTCACCTCGGGGCGGCCAGGGAGCTGTTCACCGATTGCGGGGCGTCATGGCTGGCCCGGCAGGTCGGGCGTGAGCAGCGCCGCGCGGGGGCCCGGGGGAAACGCGGGTCGCAGCCCGCGGGCCTGTCGGGCAGAGAGCGGGAGATTGCCGAACTCGCCACCCAGGGGCTGACCAACCGGCAGATCGCCGAGCGTCTGTTCCTCAGCCCCCGCACGGTGGAGACGCACCTGGCCAAGGTGTTCCAGAAACTCGGGGTGAGCACGCGCACGGCGCTGGCCCACCGCCTGGCCGAGTCCTCGGGGTGAACCCCTGGCACCCAAGCGGGTGACGGCCGGGCCGCCACCCGCGGGTTTCACGTGCTCGACAGGTCAGGCCCAGATGGGTTCGATGTGAGGCTTGCACTGGGACAGCGCGCAGGTGCCGTTCCAGAGCGTGCCGTCGCAGATCGGCAAGCAGCTCGCCAGCAGGGTCAGCCCGCCGATGCAGGGACCGCTCGTGTCGCTCTCGCCTCCGACGATGCCGAAGTCGATGTCACCGGCGGGGTGTGCCGCGGCGCCGTCTCGGAAGTCGGGGTCCTTCCAGGACCGGACCAGGTTGTTGGCTTCTTCCATCGACATGACGGAATTCCTTTCTGAGGTGGGGGTGTGCCGGGTTCGCGCGACAGGCGCCGCGCGGCTAGGGGAGGGCCGGGTGCGCCACCCCGGCCCGTTCGAAGGCCGCCGTGCCGCCGAAAAGCTCGCGGTAGACGCCGGGCCGGATCACGAGTTCCTCGTGCGTCCCGCGATCGGCGATGCGGCCGTCGTGCATGGCCACGATCTCGTCGGCGTTCCGGATGGCGCTGAGCCGATGCGAGACGACGATCCGGGTCACCCGCAGGGCCGACAGAGCTTCGTCGACCCGGCGCTCGGTCTCCGGGTCGAGATGACTCGTGGCCTCGTCGAGGATGAGCAGCCGGGGCCTGTGGACCAGGGCGCGGGCGAGGGCCACACGCTGACGCTGACCCGCCGACAGGGAGGCCCCGCCCTCGCCCACGTTGGTCTCGTAGCCCATCGGAAGGCGCAGCACGTCGTCATGCAGCCCCGCGATGGTCGCCGCCTCGATGACGGCGGCGTCCGTGGCGTCCGGGCTGCCCATCGTGATGTTGTCGCGGATCGGGCCGTTGAACAGGGACAGCTCCTGAAGGACCGCGCCACAGCCCCGGCGCAGATCGCCGATGTCGAGATCGTCGATGGAGACGCCGTCGTGGGCCACCACGCCGGCCTCGGCCCGCAGGAGGCCGAGCACGAGGAGCGCCAGTGTGCTCTTTCCCGAGCCGGTTCGCCCGACGACGCCCAGCTTGGCTCCGGCGGCCACAGTGAAGGAGACGTTCTTGATCACCGGAGGCGCCTCGGCCGCGTACCGGAAGGTGACGTCACGCATCCACACGGAAACCGGCCGGCGGCCAGGGAGCTCCTGGTCGCCGCTCGTCTCGGGGGCCGAGTCGAGGACGTCATAGACACGCTCGATCTGCCCGCGCAGCATGGAGAGGAGCTGGATGACGCCCACGAACGCCATCAGCGGTGACAACACCGACATGGCCAGGGTGTTGGCCGCGAGCATGGAGCCCAGGGTCATCCGGCCGCCGAGCACCAGCCACACACCGCACCACAACAGCGCCAGCGGGGCGAGCACGGACAGTGCCGCCTGGCCGCCCTCGTACCATGAACTGGCCCGGCCCCGGCGCACCATGGCCGTCTGGTAGGTGTCGAACAGCGTGCTCCAGCGGAGCCGTGCCTGCTCCTCCACGCCGTTCGCCTTCACGGGCAGCATCGCCTGGAGGGCCTCGATCAGATAGCTCTGCTCCTCGGCGCGGGTGGTCAGTTCCTGCTGCGAGAGCACCCGCATCCTGTTGTACGAGCTGAGCATCAAACTGACCTGCAGCACGGCGAGCACGGCGACGACCAGCGTGTACCAAGGGCTGATGAAGGTCAGGGCCGTGACGTAGCCGATCAGCAGCACGCCGTCCAGGGCCACCGTCAGCAGTTGCTGGGTGAGGGCCTCGCGGCCGGACGACACGCTGCTGAGCCGCATCAGCAGGTCTCCCCGGGTGCGCTGGAGGAAGAAGCCGAGCGGCAGCCGCAGCAGGTGGGTGACGAACCGGCCGATCAGCCGCCGGTCCGCGAGGGCGCGGAGCTTGAGCAGCGTCCTGCTCCGGACGACGTTCACAGCCCCCTGGAGGATGACGATCCCCGCGATTCCCGCCCCGAGCATCCCCAGCAGGTCGAGGCGCCCGGCGGGAACCAGGTAGTCGACGACGACCTTGGTGGCCAGCGGCAGAGAGAGCCCGAGCACCTGCAGCCCGGCCGCGAGCAGCAGGATCCAGAGCAGCAGCCGGCGACCGCCGGGCACGCCGACGAACTCGCGCATGTAGCGGACGAGCATGCTCTCCCGCAGGGGAATGCGGCGCTGGACGAACCCCTGACCCGGCTCCATCTCGATCACCACCCCGCCGTATTCGGCGGCGAACTTCTCGGCGGAGAGCGTGCGCCGGCCCTTCGCCGGATCCGCGAGGCGCACCCGGCCGCGACCGTTCCGCTCCACCACGACGTAGTGATGCTTGGCCAAGTAGGCGATGAGAGGCCGGTCCGGCCCGGTCTCCGGCAGGTCTTCAACGCGTCTGGCGGAGGCCCGCATCCCTTGACGCTCGGCCGCCGCGATGAGACTGGACGGCGAAACGCCGTCGCGCCCCGGCTGGATCAGGTCACGGCACTCGGAGACGAGCGTGTCCCGGCCATGGTGGCTGAGCACCATCGCGAGGCACGCCGCACCGCATTCGGTACGGGTCATCTGCAGACGGACGGGAACACGATGACGCACGGCTTCTCCTCGGAGGGACATGCGGAACTGCGGCTACGGGCGATGCGACTCGTGGTCGATCGAGTGGTCGATCGAGTGGTCGATCGAGTGGTCAATCGATCGGAGGCTGGAGCAGGAGCAGCGACGGCACCCGGTCGGGGAAGGTGTGGCGCAGGAGGCCGTGCCCGATGCCCGCCAGGCCGCACATCAGGCTCGGGGTGGGCACCCCTCCAGGCGTGCCGCAGCGTGGGCCCGCGTCGAGCTGGTCCAGTACCACGCCCAACCGGCGGTCGCGTGCCTCCGTCAGGTGTGTGCGGCCGGCGTCGATCGCCGTGGTGAGCAGCTCGAGGTTGCCGAGCTCGCCGTGGCAGAGGCTGTGCCCGTTGTCGGCCACCGGGCCGGCCAGGAACGACGCCAGCGCGAGGTCGAGATCACCGTTCAGGGCCTCGGCTCCGGCGGCTCCGCGCCGGAGCACGTCCGCCCGGGCCAGGCCGATGCCCGGTGCGCCGTGACACCACGCCTGCATGTGATCGGGCAGGCCGTCGTCCCTGGTCGGCCTGCCGGGAAGGCTGCGATGATCCGGCCAGTTGCCGATACGGGAGTCGTACTGGCCGCGTTCGTAGGCGAAGGCGGCATGCGCGGTGGCGGCATAGCGCGCCTGCGCGGCGGAGTCGCCGGCGACCGCGGCGAGCCGTGCCAGCGCCCAGCCGATGCCTGCCGTCCCATGCGAGAAGCCGCTGAGAGGCGGCCCGCCTCGCGCCGTGCCCGGCCAGGCGACGCCCTGCTCCTGCGGCCCGGCCGTCTCGACCAGCCGGTCGCCGCACGCGCCGGCCAGCCGCAGAGCGACAGGCAGGCCGGTCGACTCATGTACGGCCAGCAGCGCCGCGAGGGCGCCGGCAGCGCCGCCGACGACGTCGAGCGTCTCGTCTGCCGGGATGGAAGCGGCCAGCGCGTTCACCAACGGCTCGATCATGTCCCGAAGCGCGGGATCTCCGAGCGCCCCGGACAGATGCGTCAACGAGTACGCCAGGCCGCTGTGCCCGAAAAAGGCCCCGCACGTGGGCGTGAGAGAGCCCGGCGCCGGGTCCACGAGTGAATCCACGATCTGCGGAAGCGGCGTCATGGCGCGGCGCGCCAGGTCCGCGTACCGGTCGTCGCCGGTGACGGCCGCGGCCTGGACGAGGAACACCGCGACGCCGGGGATGCCGTTGTACAGGTCGGTCCCCAGCGGGTTGACCTCCCACCGGGACTGGGACGCCTGCGCCTGGTCGACACCCAGCCAGCTGACGCGTTCGCCGTCTCCAAGTGCCTGCTCGGCCAGCTGGTCGGCGATGCGCCGTACGGCGGCGACGACCCGTTCGGGGTCGAGTCGTGGAGACGGGGGAGTGCTGTGGCGGGCCGATGACGGGGCGCCGATGATCGCCGCCCGGTCCGGACGGGTGGCCATCGACGCCTGAATGATCCACTCCTGCTGGGTGAGGTCCTGCGGGCCCATCCCGCGGATCTTGCCGGTCGAGCGGGACAGGCTGTCGCGGTCCAGCAGGTCGCGGGCCCGCGTGCCGCGGCCGCTCCACAGGTCTCGTGACGCCGGACGAGTCGTGAACAGAGGGATGTCACCGGCCCACAACTCCTCGAGCTCCATCGGCACCAGGCTGCGGCGGACCGGGTCGAGGGCGGCGAGCGCCCACAGGAAGTCGAAGATCCGGTCGCGGTCGAGGGCGTCGCGCAGCACGTCCGGATGAGTGGACTCCATGAGGACGCTGCCGTAGAGCCGCGTCGCCCGCATCACCACGCGGATCTCGTCGTCGGCGAAGCGCCCGAGCAGGCCGCCGTGCTCGAGTAGGTCGTCACGATGAGCGGCGATGGCCTGGTATCCGGCCCGGAAGCCCGTCATGAGGTCATCGATGAAATGCGTGGGGTCGGCCACCTGCCCGCCGACACTGGGGCGGTTCCGGCTTCCGGGGAAGGCGGCGTTCTCACGCGTCAGGCGCATCTCGTCGGTCCCGGAGCCCGACCAGCCGGGGACCTTGAACGGCATCGTCTGACCGGCGTCGCCTCCGATGCCGCCCATGTCCAGGACGTCGCCGTCCTCGTTCCACACGATGGCCGGCAGCAGCCCTATACGGGAGACCGACTTCCCCAGAACGAAGGCAGCCGGGTCGTCGTTCATCCAGCCCAGGCGGGACGGCCGGCGGACCTCCGGGTGAAAGACCGCCTCGAGATCCACCAGGACCGGCTGGTCGCCGGCGGCGATGAGGTTCTCGTAGTGGAAGTCGGCCCCGTCCAGCGCGTACAGAAGCGCCAGCAGCGCGCCCTGGCGGCGATAGAACCACCGGGTCTCGTCGTCGTCCGCGCAGGAGGCGTAGTCGACGAACTCCACCCACCCGTACCGCCGGCGGTCCAGGACGTTGAGAGATCGCAGGTCGTAGCCGGGCAGACGTTCGTCGAGCCAGCCGATGGCGTCGTTGACGTGCCGGTGCACCGACAGCGGCCTGGGCTTGTACACGAGTCGGGCTCCGCCGGCGAAGCGGAGAAGGGCGACCGACCGGCCGCCCTGGTGGGCGTCGCCGACTCCGCCGCCCATCTGAATCTCCACGAGCGCGCCGGGATCCTCGCCGTGGAAGATCGATGCCATGATCTCGTCCCGGTCACCGGCCAGCCGTGCCAGCAGTTCGTGGTGGGTCTCGATCGCCTGGTCGCAGGCCTGGGCCAGCAGCCGTGCGAGGACCACGTACTCGGACATGAGCTCGGCCAGTGCGTCCCTGCTGGAGAAATGCTGCACGAACGACCAGAAACGCTCCTCAGGCGTGTCACCGTGCAGCCGTCCGGTGACGCGATGCACGTTGAGCTCGAGAACCAGCGTGCGGGAGGCCAGCGTCGCCAGCCGTTCCGCCAGTACTTCGGCCATTTGATGACCGAGCCCGGCTACGTCACCCAGGTGGTCCAGCGCGTCCTCGCGCACGGCGGAGTCGAACCGTTTGACGGCGAACCGCACGAACGGCGAGATGATCATTACGAAGCCGGCCAGCCCTTCCCAACCCTCGGGCTGTGGCGCGTGATGGTGACGATGGCCGTCCGGCTCCGCGGGCATCGCCTCGAGCACGGCCTCGACGATCCCCGCCCAGGCGGGGCGGCCGGTCGCTGCCGCCGCCCGCGTGGCCAGATCCTCCGGGTCCTCTGCGAGTAGCGCCAGGAGTCGGTCGGTGTCGAGGTCGCGTTCGGCCAGGAGCCGTGCGAAATGCCCGTCCTTCCCGAGACCGTGAGAGTCCCTCCACCGCTCCAGCCGGCGCTGTGCCCTAGCCAGGCGTTCCTCTCCGGCCGGTTGCACAGGGTATCCCGGCAGCCGGAGCCGCTCCGCGAGTGAGAGCCCCGCCGCCCACCAGTGCGGCGGGAGCCCGGCCGTCGTGCCGAGCGTTGGCGCGGCGGAAGCGGGTGACTGCGCGTCGACAGAACCAGCCGGGGGCATGGTGATTCCTCACTGATCGATCCAGCAGGGCTGAAGCCCCAGACCAGGACGCGGGGTCCGGTCTGGGGGCGAGATCAGCATGAATCGGCCTCTGGCCGTCAACATCCGTTGAACTACTTAGTCACCGGCAAGCCCCTGTACCGCCACGTACGGCTACCGTTGCGCGAGTTCTGTCCAGTTGCGCGCACAGAACGTCATGTACGGCATCGCGGGCGGCGTGCGACGCCGGTCGAGCAGCGGTGAGCCGGCCGTCTCCACCTCGCCGGGGGCCGATGTGTCTACCCCTCCTCGACCGGCCCGAGGTGCACCTGGCCGCTCTCGTCGACCCGCCAGCCGGGGTTGTGGCAGATCTCCCAGATCACACCGTTCGGATCGGCGACATGGCCGTGATAGCCCCCGAAAGCCGCGATCTGAGGACTCTTGACGAGCGTGCCGCCCGCCTCGACCGCGCGACGTACGGTGGCGTCGACGTCGGCGGGGGTCGGCACGTTGTGCGAGAGGGTGAGACCTCCGAGTTCGCCGTCAGCCGTCGTTCCCCGCATGTCGGCGACGAACTGCGCCCTGTCGAAGAGGCCGAGGACCATGCCGGGGCCCACCTGGAAGAAGACGATCTCGCCAGGAACGTCCAGCAGCGCCGTCCAGCCCAGCCCTTCGCAGTAGAAGGCGCGGGCGGCGTCGAGGTCGGGCGTCGACAAGGTGATGAAGTGGATCCGTTGTTCCATCCCCCAAGCATGGGCTGATCAGGGGACGGCCGTCTTGAACGGATCGGACGCCCCGTCGCATCGCGACAACAGGGGCGCGCACCTGATGCCGTCAGGGGAGTAGCGCGTGCGAAAAGCCATCGGTCGTGCCACGTCGGTCGGGAGAAAAACGGTTAGGCGGGGCCGCGTTCGGGTTGATAGCGTTCCCCGAACCGTGACACCGCCCGAGGAGGTGAGACCCATGAACGCTGTACGCACATGGGTGCTCCCTCGCTTCGTTACGGTCGGGCGATTGACGTAGGTGTCGCCGGGAGCGCCGCAACAACAAGGCACTCTCGAAAGGCAACAAACCTATGCATTCTGTGCGTTTCACCACGGAGACATCGTCGAACGGTGTCCTCGAACGTGACTTCATGGTGGGCGAAGTCCCCGGCGTGCTCTGGTCGCCCGTATCCGGTTCCGATCACGCCCCGCTGGTGCTGATGAGTCACGGCGGCGGCCTGCACAAGAAGACGCCGGCGCTCATGGCCCGCGCCCACGACGCGGTGACCACCCACGGTTTCACCGTGGCCGCCATCGACGCGCCCGGACACGGCGACCGCCCGCGCACGGTGGAGGACGAGCAGGCCCGCGCCGACCTCCGGCAGGCGATGGCGGCGGGCGAGACCGAGCGCGTCGAGTCGATCACTGTCCGGTACGGCACCGCACTGGCGGAGCGTGCCGTGCCGGAATGGCAGGCGACCCTGGACGCCCTCCAGCAACTGCCGGAGATCGGCACCGAGGCGCCGATCGGCTACGGCGGTGGCATCACGTTGGGTACCGGGATCGAGATACCGCTGACGGCGATCGAACCCAGGATCACCGCCGCGATCTTCGGCGGCGGGTTTGTCGTGCGGGAGGCCCTGCTCGAGGCGGCGAGGCGAATCACCGTCCCGGTCCAGTTCCTGCTCCCGTGGGACGACGAGCACGTCGACCGCCAATCCGCTCTCGCGTTGTTCGATGCCTTCGCGTCGAAGGAGAAGACGTTACACGCCAACCCGGGCGATCACCGCACCATCCGCTGGTTCGGGGTCGACGACGAGTTCCTGGTCCGGCACCTCGGCCGGGCCGGCGACTCCTGCCGCCTCACCCACACCAAGGCCCGTTGGCAGGCCGCCGCCAGCGCTTGATCAGGCCTGCTCCGCTGGGACGCGCATCAGGCGGCCTGGCGCTGGAGATGTGAGACTTGACTCTCACAATATGTGAGAGGAAACTCTCACATTATGGATTCCAGTAATCGTCTGAGCGATATCGAGATCACTGATCCGCAGGCGATGCGGGCGTTGGCGCATCCAGTGCGGCTGGCGATCCTCGAACGCCTTCAGCGGTACGGGCCGGCGACGGCGACGCAACTCGCGCCCGATGTGGGAGCAACCCCGTCAGTGACGAGCTGGCATCTGCGGCATCTGGCGGGCTTCGGCCTGGTCCGCGATGCCGAGCCCGGCCCGGACCGTCGCCAGCGGCGGTGGGAGGCGGTGGCGCGCGGCTTCCGGTTCGAGATGCCGGAGGACCCGGACGACGAGGCGGGCAGGTCGGCTGCGCGGGTCCTGTCCCGGGAGATGTTCCTGCGCTCTGGGGACCTGCCGAACCGGTGGGCTGCCGAGGTCGAGCCCAAGCTCGAACCGGTATGGCGGCGGCTTGCGGGTCTGGCCAACACCCGCGTCGTCGTCTCCGCTGACGAACTCGCCGCCATCGAGGACGCGATCGAACGCATCCTCGCGCCCTATGTGACGCGTGACGAGGCCGCGCGTCCGGCCGATGGCCGTGGCGTCCGGCTGTTGCGTTACGCCCTGCCGGAGGGTGCCGAGGATCAGACCGGCGGGACGCCATGAGCGCTGCCGACCAGGCCATAGCCGGATCGCTGTGGCGTGATCGGCGGTTCCGTCGTTTCTGGGCCGGCCAGTCGGTCTCGCAGTTCGGCGACCGGATCACCGAACTGGCCCTGCCGCTGATCGCTGTGGGGGCGCTGCACGCTTCGGCCAATCAGGTGGCGTGGCTGACCGCGCTCATCTGGACCCCGAACCTGCTCGCGATCGTCCTCGGTGCCTGGGTCGACCACCGCGTCCACAAGCGGCGCCTGATGGTTCTCGCCGACCTGGTGCGCGCCGCAGTACTGCTCTCCATCCCGGTCGCCTATCTGCTGGGGGCAGTGACGCTGAGTCAGTTGTATGCCGTGGCGTTGCTGACCGGCGCCGCAGGGGTGCTGTTCAACACCGCCTATCCGCCGTTCTTCGCCCACCTGGTGCCTCGGTCATCCTACGTTGACGCTAACAGCAAGCTCAGTGCCAGCCGTTCCGTGTCAAACGTCGCCGGCCCGGCGATCGGTGGCGTTCTGGTCCAGGCGCTGACCGCTCCCGTCGCCATCGTCGTCGACGCCCTGACGTTCCTGGCGTCTGCGGTTCTGGTCGGTCGGGTATCGATCGACGAACCGCCGGCCGCCCATGACCAAGCGGCACCCCCGCTGCTGCGGCGTGCCAGGGAGGGTCTGGTGTTCGTCATCCGTCACCCGGTGCTGCGGGCGAGCCTCGGGTGCGCGGCGACCGTCAACTTCTTCACCTTTGTCGCGGGCAGCGGACTGGTCGTGCTGTTCGCCAGCCGGAACCTCGGACTGACCGCGGGAGTCATCGGCATGGCGTTCGGGATCGGCGCCACCGGCTCGCTCCTTGGCGCGGTGATCGCCCCGAAGGTCTCGCGAAGGCTTGGCGTGGGCCGCAGCATCGTCGTGGGCGCTGTGTTGTTCCCGGCACCGATCGCCATCGCCGCTGCTGCGGGCGGCCCCCTCTGGGCTCGCGCGGGAGCCTTGGCCCTGGCCGAGTTCCTCTCGGGGGTCGGCGTCATGCTGTTCGACGTCAACCTCAACTCACTTCAGGCGGCCGTGATCCCCGATGGCATGCGCAGTCGAGTGGCCGGTGCGTTCAGCACGATCAATTACGGCTTACGCCCTGTGGGCGCCGTCCTCGGCGGCCTCCTCGCTACCCTCATCGGCCTCCGGGTGACCCTCCTCATCGCTGCCGTCGGCGGAGCGCTGTCGCTGCTCTGGTTGTTGCCCTCGCCGATACCACGCATCCACTCCCTGACTCCCGACAATCCGGTAGCTCCAGACAGCAACATGGACTCGGACGCGCGACCATTGCCTTGCTGACCCGCCGCGGGACCATCCAGGTCCTAGCGGAGGCTTCCCGAACCCGACGGTCGGCACATGCATGTCGGGCCGCGGTCGCACAGTGCAAGTAGTGCTTGAGTACCCGTGGCATCGCCCTTGTGGATCGGATCCATGATCTGCTGCGAGAGGGGCCAAGTTACTCGTTCGGAGGCGGTTGGAGTGATCCAGGAACGGCTCGGGCCGTCACGAAAGTGGGTGGAGAGCCGGGAGGACGGTTTCCATGCCCTCCAGCATTACTTTGCGAGCGTTCTGCTTGCGGACCGTGTTGATGCCCGGAGCCTCGCCGAGTTCCTGGGCCACCATGACCCCGGGTTCGCTCCCCGGACGTATACCTGATGCCGTCTGAGTAAGAACGCATGCGAAAGGCCATCGACCGCGCCTTCGGTGTGGCGCCGGCCAATGGCCTTCCTTCGGACGTGTGTGCCCCTGATGCGCCCTGAGCGGGAGCCGTACAGCTTTCCGCCCAGGTCAACGGCTCAGGAGATCACACGTCGTAGTACAGCTCGAACTCGTGCGGGTGCGGGCGCAGCCGGATCGGGTCGATCTCATTCTCGCGCTTGTACGCGATCCACGTCTCGATCAGGTCGGGCGTGAAGACGCCACCCTCGAGCAGGAACTCGTGGTCGGCCTCGAGGGCCGCCAGGACCTCCGGCAGCGAACCGGGAACCTGCGGAACCTGGCCGGCCTCCTCCGGAGGAAGCTCGTACAGGTCCTTGTCGACCGGCTGCGGCGGCTCGATCTTGTTACGGATGCCGTCGAGGCCGGCCATGAGCTGCGCGGCGAACGCGAAGTACGGGTTGCACGACGGGTCCGGCACGCGGAACTCGATGCGCTTGGCCTTCGGGTTCGATCCCGTGATCGGGATGCGGATGCAGGCGGAGCGGTTGCGCTGGGAGTAGACCAGGTTGACCGGCGCCTCGTAACCCGGCACCAGACGGTGGTAGGAGTTCACCGTCGGGTTGGTGAATGCCAGCAGCGCGGGCGCGTGCTTGAGCAGACCGCCGATGTAGTAGCGAGCGGTGTCCGACAGGCCCGCGTAGCCCACCTCGTCGTAGAAGAGCGGCTCGCCGTCCTTCCAGAGCGACTGGTGGCAGTGCATGCCCGAGCCGTTGTCACCGAAGAGCGGCTTCGGCATGAAGGTGACCGTGTGACCGGCCTCGATCGCCGTGCTCTTGATGATGTACTTGTACAGCATCAGGTTGTCGGCCGTCTTCAGCAGCGTGCCGAACCGGAAGTCGATCTCGGCCTGGCCCGCGGTGCCCACCTCGTGGTGCTGCATCTCGGTCTCGATGCCGGCGTCGATCAGGTTGCGGACCATCTGCGAGCGCAGGTCGGTGAAGTGGTCCATCGGCGGAACCGGGAAGTAACCGCCCTTGTAGCGAGGCTTATACCCGAGGTTGCCGCCCTCGGAGGCCTTGCCCGTGTTCCAGGCGCCCTCGACCGAGTCGATGTAGTAGTAGCCCGCGTTGGACTTCGTCTCGAAGCGGACGTCGTCGAAGATGTAGAACTCGGCCTCGGGGCCGAAGTACACGGTGTCCGCGATGCCGGTCCCCTTGAGGTATTCCTCAGCCTTGCGGGCGACGTTGCGCGGGTCGCGGCTGTAGGCCTCGCCGGTCAGCGGGTCGTGCACGAAGAAGTTGATGATCAGCGTCTTGTGCTGGCGGAACGAGTCAAGGACCGCGGTCGTCGGGTCGGGCAGCAACAGCATGTCCGACTCGTGAATTGCCTGGAAACCGCGAATGGACGAACCGTCGAACATGAGGCCGTCGGTGAAGACGTTCGGACCAAAGTTCTCAACCGGGAAAGTGAAGTGGTGCGTCGTACCCGGCAGGTCCGTGAACCTGACGTCGACGAACTGCACACCCTCCTCACGGATGAACTTGAGGACGTCATCGGCAGAGTTAAACACTCTTGAACCTCCCAAGGGCATGTGCTAGCAGACCCGAAAATAGGCCGAGGCCGTTTCCGCTCGGTGTCTCGATTGTTTCGTGGGTGTTAAGGGGAGCGTCCCTTGACGCTATCCCCGGCGGTCGGGCGAAGGCCTGCTGACCCGCGCCGGTTGACCCACTCTTGTCCCGGCCCGCAAGGACTCTCCGCGCAGGTCACGTGCCCATCGTAGGCAGGCACCCGTGGCGTCCGGCCTCGTTCTCCTTCCGATCGTACGGGTCGACCGGTGGGCCTGAGGGCCCGGCCTCCCCCGACAGGCCGGAAACCCGGGGCTGGCCGGGAACTCCGGGATGGCCGGGAAGGTCGGGATGGACGAACCCGTCCCCGGCGGCGCCGCGAAGATCGCACCTGGTGCCGAAGGTGCTCCGCGCGATGCCGTCCACCCAGATCACGAGCCGGCCGCCGTCGCGGTAGGCGGAGATCCTCACCACGTAGTGGGCCACCACCCGCACCGTCGTCACCTGATCACCGTGCGGGCGCACCGCGTAGACGAACAGATAGTCCGCCTTGATCGTGACGCCCTTCCGCCCCTTCGCTGCCGTCCCGGCGCCGCCCCGCCCGCCCCGGCTACGGGCCGCGGCGATGGTCGTCTCGCCGTCGACCTTGACGGTGTCCCCGTTCGGCTCCGCCGTACGGGGATCAAGACTGAACACCCATGTCCGGGTGTCGGGCGCGCCCGCCTTGTCGAGATGACGGGCGAACCACTTGCGCTGCCCGGGGTCGAGCAGTTTGACGAAGGCGTCAGGACTCTTCCCGCGCAGGGCGGCAGGGTCGAGATACCCGGCGGCGAGCAGGCTCCGTACGCGGGAGAGCGCGGCCCCGACCTCCTCCTCGGTCAGCCCGCCGAGAGCTTTGGCCGCGGGCATGACGAGACCTGCCTCCCCGTCGGCGAATGCCGCAGCGGGGGAGCCGGCGAAGGGATCGGCGAGGCGCGGCAACTCCTGCCCGGCGTCGTCTTCCGCGATGGGAGTGAGGATCGGATCGGCCCTCGCGACAGTGGGGGCATCGCCGTACCGGGGGCTGGGAGTGTCGCCCTGGCCGGAATCGCGGAGCAGGTCAGGGCTGAGGCTGATGATGAGGCCGATGAGCACGACCAGCCCGGACAACACGATCACCACGATCGGGAGTGCCCCCCGGCGGTCGAAGCGCCGGCGGGGAGCGACCACAGGAGTCTCATCGGGATCTTCGGCGGGGTCCCCGGTGAGGCCTTCGGCCTCCTCGGTGAGACGCCTGATCTCGTCCTTGTCGAACTGGGCGATCAGCGCTTCGAAGCGCGCGTCGATGTCGTCGGGATCCCTCGGCCGCATCGTTCCCTCCCCGTGGATGAAACAGGCGGAAAAAAGCCGATCGCCGTGCCCATGATGAACGGCTTAGCCTCCGAGCGGAAGACCGATCTTCGGCCCCGATACGCTGGGGGACCATGAGTGACCGGCAGCCCCGATGGACACAGACCTGGCTCGGAGGCGTACGGGCGGCCGGAGTCGACTTCGGCTACCCGGGACGGCGGCTCGGCCTGCCCGAGGAGGGGTCCGGCTCCGTCTCGGGCTTCGGCAGGAGGCTCGCCGCGATCGTGGTCGACTGGCTGCTGTGCACGGTGGGGATCGCCCGGGGCCTGCTGCACGCCGATCCCCGGGATCAGGGCTGGATCGGTCTCGCCGTCTTCGCCGCGGAGTACGTCCTGCTCGTCGGCACCCTGGGGATGACCCTGGGCATGCGGCTGTTCGGGATCCGCGTGGCCGCGATCGAGGGCGGCGGCCGCCCCGCGTTCCTGCCCGTGCTGATCCGCACGTTCCTGCTGTGCCTCGCCGTACCGGCGCTGATCTGGGACAGGGACCGCCGCGGCCTGCACGACCGTGCCGCCGGCACGGTCGTGGTCAAGATCTAGCGGGCCCGTACGGCACGGCCGCGGGCGGTTTCTACGGCCGGCGGCACTGGAAGATCGCGGTCCCGGGGAAGAGTCGGCCGCGAAGAGGGCTCCAGCCGCCCCAGACCTGCTCGTGCCCCTCCGGCCACTCCGGTTCAACCAGCCCGGTCAGGGTGAGGCCCGAGGACACGATCAGGCCCACCCAGTCGCTCATCGTCCGGTGGTGCTCCACATAGGACGGCACACCGTCGTCGGAGAACTCGACGTACGGCGTCCGGTCGAAATACGAGCGGTCGGCCGTGAGGCCTCCCGGCCCGGGATCGTCGGGGAACGCCCACCGGATCGGATGGCTGACCGAGAACACGAACCTTCCGGCCGGGCGCAACACCCGGTGGACCTCGGACAGGACCGCACCGGCGTCCGCCACGAACGGCAGCGCCCCGAAGGCCGAGCAGGCGAGATCGAACGAGCCGTCCGCGAACGGCAGTACCTCGGCGTCGGCCTGGACGACGGGCAGCGCCCCGCCGGTCGACAGGTCGATGCGGCGGGAGTGTTGCAACTGCCGGTGGGAGAGGTCGAACCCGGCGACCGAGGCGCCCTGGGCGGCCAGCCACCGGCCACACTGCCCGGCTCCGCAGCCCACCTCCAGGACGTTCCTGCCCGCCACCTCGCCCAGGAGGTGCGCGTCGGCCTCGTCCAGTCCCTCAGGGCACCAGATGAAACCGTCGTCGCGCAGGAACTCGCCGTGCTCCGCCTGGTAGTCGTCGGCCTCGCCGTCCCACCAGCCGCGGTTGGCCGTGGCGGCCTCGGCGCGCGAGACCGCCCTCCTGCCGACGTCCATCCTGGAAACCCCCGAGAACCTTCTGCCGGCCCGCCTGAGCGGGATCCACGAGATCCGTGCGGATCAGCGGGGCCGCTGCTGTGAGCGCGGCATGGGGCCCTTCGGAATCGGCATCGCCGGTGTCAGCGCGCGCATGCGGTTGTTGACCTCGGAGACGACCGGCTTCTTCAGGTTGCGGGGGAGCTTCATCAGGTGCCGCTGGAGCTTGGCCAGCGGCACCTGACCCTCACCGTTGCCGCACTGGATGTCGTACACCGGGATGTCGATGGCGACCCGCTGGACGCGCTTCTTCTCCGCGACGAGCATCTTCTGCACCCGGGTTCCCGGCCCCTCGGAGACCAGGACGACGCCGGGATAGCCGACGACGCGGAACACGAAGTCCTGGTCGCGGTTGAACGCCGCCGGCTTCTCATCGACGTACCAGTTGCCGCGCATGTTCTTGATGACCGCGAGGCTCGCGCCGGGCTGGCCGTCCATCATCGTGTACTGCGCGCTCTGAGACCTACGGCCGAACAGGAACATGCCGACCAGGACGGCGGCGAACACGCCGGTGACGTACCAGGTCCAGCCGAAGAACAGGCCCAGCACCACGAACACGACGAGCGTCCCGAGGGCCGATGCGTACACGATCGGCATGGCCTTGGGATCGCCTTGTTTGGTGATCTGGACCAGCATCCGGATCTGCTTGAGCCGTCCGGGAGCCGCAGGGTCTTTCGCCATGTTCTGAAGGATACAAATCTCAGGGTGGATTAATGAAAACGAGACCGATCAGAGGGTCTGCCGCGCGGCGATCGCCTGCTGGTACAGGCGCCCGGCGCGGTAGGACGAGCGGACGAGCGGCCCGGACATGACGCCGGCGAAGCCGATCTCCTCGGCCTCCCGCTGCAGCTCGACGAACTCTTCCGGCTTCACCCACCGGTCCACCGGGTGGTGGCGCGGAGTGGGCCGGAGGTACTGCGTGATCGTTACCAGGTCGCATCCGGCGTCGTGCAGGTCGCGGAGGGCCTGGGTGATCTCCTCGCGCTCCTCGCCCATGCCGAGGATGAGGTTCGACTTGGTGACCAGACCGGCCTCGCGGGCCATGGTGATGACCTGCATGGACCGGTCGTAGCGGAAGGCGGGCCTGATCCGCTTGAAGATCCGCGGCACGGTCTCGATGTTGTGGGCGAAGACCTCGGGCCGGGCGGAGAAGACCTCCTCGAGCTGCCCGCGGTCGCCGTTGAAGTCCGGCACGAGCAACTCGACGCCGCAGCCGGGGACCATCGCGTGGATCTGCCGCGCGGTCTCCGCGTACAGCCAGGAGCCGCCGTCGGGCAGGTCGTCACGGGCGACACCGGTCACCGTGGCGTAGCGGAGGCCCATCTGGGTCACCGACTCGGCCACGCGGCGCGGCTCGTCCCTGTCGTACTCGGCCGGCTTGCCGGTGTCGATCTGGCAGAAGTCGCAGCGCCGGGTGCACTGGTCACCGCCGATGAGGAAGGTGGCCTCCCGGTCCTCCCAGCACTCCGAGATGTTGGGACATCCCGCTTCCTGGCAGACCGTGTGCAGTCCCGCGCCCTGCACCAGGGATTTGATCTCGTTGAAATTGGGGCCGTTGTGCAGCCGTGTCTTGATCCACGGCGGCTTCTTCTCTATGGGGGTCTGGCTGTTGCGCACCTCCAGGCGGAGGAGCTTGCGGCCTTCTGGTGCAACCGTCACGCATTCAGCTTATTACCTCGGCCAAATCTTCCTCGTACAGGTCGTACGGCTCGGCGCCGAGGGCCTCCGCCAGGCGTTTTCCCGCGGAGGGGATGACCTGCTCGACGGTGATGCGGCGTCCGGTCTCCGCGGACAGGGAGGTGACGCCGCCCTCGCCGGCCCCCGCAGGCCGGATGCGGTCGTACCAGCTCAGGTCGTTGACGCAGTTGAGCGCGAAGCCGTGCATGGTCACGCCGCGGGACACCCGGATGCCGATGCTGCCCACGCGGCGGTCGTCCAGGCCCCGGCCGGGATCGCCCGGCACCCACACCCCGCCCCGGCCCTTCACCCGGCTCGCCGCGACCCCGAAGTCGTCGCAGACCTGGATCAGCACCTCCTCGAGGAGGTGGACGTAGGCGGAGACGTCGTCGATCCGGATGATGGGGTAACCGACGAGCTGCCCGGGCCCGTGCCATGTCATGTTCCCGCCGCGGTCGACGTCGATGACCGGCGTGCCGTCGGCGGGCCTGTCGTCCGGACGCGTCCGCTTGCCCGCCGTGTAGACGGGTGCGTGCTCCAGCATGAGGCACAGATCGGAGACCCCGCCGGCCACCCGCCGGTCGTGTGCACGCCGCTGCGTGCTCCACGCCTGCTCGTACGGAACGTCGACACCCATCCGAACGATGGCCAAGCCCTTCACGTCCTACAGGGTAGAGGCCAGCTGACGAGGTTCGATACGGAACTCCTTGACTCCCGCGCCGTCACGCTCGATGCGGTAGGCGTAACCGCTGGGATCGACGGTGACCGCCTGGATGAATTCAGTGCCGACGTAGTGGAGGGCGACGCCCTCGTCGGCGGCGTATCCCTCGGGCAACTCGCCGGACGCCACGGACTCGTGCAGCAGTTTGCGGCGCTGCGCGTCGGAGTTGTAGTGCACGCCGCAGGAGTACGGCAGCAGGCCGAGACCCTCGGACCAGGGCCGCAGCTCGGGACCGAAGGAGTCGGTGTTGCCGCCGACGTGCCAGCACAGGGCGCCCGCGCTCTGGCCGGACAGCACGATGCCGGACCGCCAGGCCTCGGCGAACGCCTCGTCGAGGCCGTGCAGCCGCCACAGGGCGGCGAGGTTGGCGACGCTTCCGCCGCTCACGTAGATGGCGTCCTGCTCGAGGATCCACTCACGCGGGTCGTCGACATTGGGCATCGGGAAGACGGTCAGGTGGCTGACCTCGACGTCCCAGTGGCTGAACGCGCCGTACATCTTGAGCAGCCAGTCGGCGTCGTCACCGGTGGCGGTCGCGAGGAGGCCCAGCTTCGGCCGGTCCTCGCCGGTGAGGTCCAGCACGTAGCGCATCAGACCCGTCGGCTCGATGAATCCGTACCGTTCCGTCTGCCGGAACGACCCCCCGCCGATCGCGACGATGTGCGACTGCCCGATCCGGCTCATTGTTCACTCCAGTGTCAGAAGAAGGACTCACTAGAGTACGGCCGCCAGTGCCTCTCCGAGGGTGGGATGGGTGAACCGGTGGCCCGCGTCGAGCAGGCGCCGGGGGACGGCGCGCTGGCCGATGAGAAGTCCCTCCTGTGCGAACTCCCCGAGTGCGAGCCGCAGCGCGAAGGCCGGAGCGGGGACGGGCATGATCGGCCTGTGCAGCGCCTTGGCGAGTTCCCTGGTGAACTCGGCGTTCGTGACCGGCTCCGGCGCCGTCAGGTTGACCGGCCCCGACATCCCCTCGTTCGCCAGCAGGAAGCAGGCGGCCTCCACCCAGTCGGGCAGGGAGATCCACGACATGTACTGCCTGCCGCTTCCCAGCGCCGCGCCCGCTCCGATCTTGAAGATCGGCAGCATCCGGCCGAGGGCTCCGCCATGCCCGCTGACCACGAATCCCGTCCTCAGGCGCACGACCCTGATCCCGGCGTTCTCGGCGGGCCCGGCCGCGTGTTCCCACTCACGCGCGAGGCCGGCGAGGAATCCCTTGCCCGCCGGCGCGGACTCGTCCACGACGCGGTCCCCGGTGTCGCCGTAGAACCCCACCGCGGAGCCGGACAGCAGGACGCGCGGCTTCCGGTCCAGTACGGCCAGGGCCTTCGCGAGGGTCCGGGTGCCCGTCACCCGGCTGGCGAGGAGCTTGCGCTTGTACTCGGGCGTCCATCTGCGGTCGCCGACGCTCGCGCCGGCGAGATGGACGACCGCGTCCACGCCCTCAAGGACGGCGGGGGCCAGGACCCCTCCCGCCGGGTCCCAGAAGGCCTCATCCGGGTTTTGCGGGCAGTGCCGTACGAGTCTGAGGATCTGGGCCCCGGCTCCCCGCAGAGACTCGATCAGGGCCGAGCCGAGCAGGCCGGACGAGCCGGTCACCGCGATCGTCATTTCATCCACGGTAGGGCTTGTACCCCACTCCGCCCGCCGATGCGGGGCTCCGGGTGAAAGGACGCCGCCCGGAGGGCTTGGCGGGGGTGAGGGGCCCGCGAAACGGCGGAAGCCGCCCCGCGCGACGGCGGGGCGGCTTCCGGACGGCGATCGCCCGGGTGCCGGGCGGGCGCGACCGTGTCAGGCGAGCCCGAGCTGGCCCTCGAAACGGCCTTCCTCGAGGCGGCGCTTGATCGTGGTGAGGAAGCGCGCGGCGTCGGCGCCGTCGACCAGGCGGTGGTCGTAGGTCAGCGCCAGGTACACCATCGAGCGGACCGCGATGACCTCGCCGTCGGGGGTGTCCACGACGACGGGGCGCTTCACTACCGAGCCGGTGCCGAGCATGCCGACCTGCGGCTTGTTCAGGATCGGCGTGTCGAACAGCGCGCCGCGGCTGCCGGTGTTGGTCAGCGTGAACGTCCCGCCGGTGAGCTCGTCCGGGCCGATCTTGTTGGTGCGGGTGCGCTCCGCGAGGTCGGCGATCTTGCGAGCCAGGCCGGCGATGTTCAGGTCACCGGCGTTCTTGGCGACCGGGACGATGAGGCCGCGCTCGGTGTCGACCGCGATGCCGAGGTTCTCGACGTCGTGGTAGGTCACCTCGCTCGTCTCGTCGTTGATCACGGCGTTGAGCTTGGGGTGCACCTTCAGCGCCTCGACCGCGGCCAGGGCGAAGAACGGCATGAACGACAGCTTCACGCCCTCGCGGGTCTCGAAGGCCGCCTTGGCGCGCGAGCGCAGCGTGGCCACGCGCGTCACGTCGACCTCGACGACCGTGGTGAGCTGCGCGGAGGTCTGGAGCGACTCCAGCATCCGGTCGGCGATGACCTTGCGCAGGCGCGTCATCTTCTGGGTGGTGCCCCGCAGCGTGGTGTCCACCTTGACCGGCTCGGGAGCGGCGGCGGGGGTGACCGCCGCGGCCTGAACGGGAGCCGGAGCGGCGGCGGCCTGCGGTGCGGGAGCGGGAGCCGCGGCGGCGGCCTGCTCGCGCTGCACGCGGGCCGCCTCGATGACGTCCTGCTTGCGGATGCGGCCGCCCACGCCGGTGCCGGTCAGGGCGTCCAGGTCGACGCCGTGCTCGGCCGCGAGCTTGCGGACCAGCGGCGTGACGTACGGGCTCTCGCTCGACGAGGGGAGCGGGGCCGGCTCGACGGCGGGCGTGGTGGCGATCGGCGTGACGGGGGCCGGAGCCGGGCTCGGCGCGGGAGCCGGTGCGGGCGGCGTCACGACGGCGGGCGCGGGCTGCGGGATCGAGGAGATCGGCTGCACCGGGGGCTGGGCGGGCGCGGGCGGCGCGGCCTGGACCGGGGCGGGAGCCGGCTCGGGCTCGGGCTCGGCGACCGGAGCCGGCGCCGCGGCGGGAGCCGGAGCGGCGGCCACGCCGTTGGAGTCGATCAGAGCGAGTTCGGCGCCGACCTCGACGGTCTCGTCCTCAGCAACAATGATCTTGGTGAGATAACCCGCCGAGGGCGAGGGGATCTCGGTGTCGACCTTGTCGGTCGACACCTCGAGAAGCGGCTCATCCGCCTCGACGTGGTCGCCTTCGCTTTTCAGCCAGCGGGTGACGGTGCCCTCGGTAACGCTCTCACCGAGCTGGGGCATTGTTACGGAGACCGGCATGGTCCTTCTCTCTCGCGTTTCCTAGAGGGCTTCAGTTGTGTACGTGCAGCGGCTTGCCGGCCAGGGCCAGCATCGCCTCGCCGAGAGCCTCGGACTGAGTGGGGTGCGGGTGGATCAGCTGGGCGACGTCGGTGGTCGTGGCCTCCCAGTTGAAGATCAGCTGAGCCTCCGCGATGAGCTCGCCGACACGGCTGCCCACCATGTGCACGCCCAGGACCCGGCCGTCACGCTCGGAGACGACCTTGACCTCGCCCTGAGTCTGGAGGATCTTGCTCCGGCCGTTCCCCGCGAGGTTGTAGGCGAGCTCGACGACATCGTGACCCCGTTCCCGGGCGACGGCCGTGCTGATGCCCACCGACGCCACCTCGGGCTCGGAGTAGGTGATGCGCGGCACGCCGTCGTAGTCGATCGGCACCGGGTTCAGGCCGGCGATGTGCTCGGCGACCAGGATGCCCTCGGCGAATCCGACGTGGGCCAGCTGCAGGGTGGGGATGAGGTCGCCCACCGCGTACACGCCCGGCACGTTGGTCTGGCAGTACTCGTCGACCAGGACGTAACCGCGGTCGATCGCGACGCCCGCCTCCTCGTAACCGAGGCCGGCGGAGACCGGTCCGCGCCCGACGGCGACGAGCATGATCTCCGCGTCGAGGGTCTTGCCGTTCTGCAGGGTGACGACCACGCCGGTGTCGGTGGTCTTGACGCTCTCGAACCGGGCGCCCAGCTCTGACTTGATGCCGCGGCGGCGGAAGGCCCGCTCGAGCAGCTTGGAGTTGGACTCGTCCTCGAGCGGGAGCAGGTGGGGGAGTGCCTCGACGATCGTGACCTCCGCGCCGAAGGAGCGCCACACGCTGGCGAACTCGACGCCGATCACACCGCCGCCGAGGACGACGACCGAGGACGGCACGCGGTCGAGGACCAGCGCGTGCTCGCTGGAGACGACCTTGTCGCCGTCGATGTCGAGGCCGGGCAGCGACTTCGGCACGGACCCGGTCGCCAGCACCACGTGGCGGCCCTCGAAGACCTGGTCGCCGACCACGACGCGGTTCGGGCCGGCCAGACGGCCCTCGCCCTCGACCACGGTGATCTTCTTGCTCTTGATGAGGCCGGCGAGGCCCTTGTAGAGCCCGCTGACCACCTTGTCCTTGTACGAGTGGACGCCGGGGACGTCGATGCCCTCGAACTTGGTGCGGACGCCGAAGGCTTCGCCTTCACGAGCCTGGTCGGCCAGCTCCGCCGCGTGCAGCAGGGCCTTGGTGGGGATACAGCCCCGGTGCAGACAGGTGCCGCCGACCTTGTCCTTCTCGATGAGGACGACGTTCAGGCCGAGCTCCGCCGCTCGCAGGGCGCAGGCGTAACCACCGCTGCCGCCACCCAGGATCACTATGTCGAAGGGGCCGCTGCCATCAGCCACTGGAATGCTCCTCGCTGGATTCACGCACCGCCGGATCGATCCGACAGCATCTTTTCATTTGTCTGTGAAGATCGGGGTTCAGTTGCCGGCGTAGCGCTCGGCGATGCCGATCAGCGTGCGAGTGATCGCGCCGGTGCCGCCCTTGGGCGTGTAGCCATGCGGCTCACCCTTGTTGAACGCGGGGCCCGCCATGTCGACATGAGCCCAACGAATGCCGTCCGGCACGAATTCCCGCAGGAAGATGCCCGCGGCGAGCATGCTGCCCCAGCGCTCGGGCTGGAGGTTGGCGATGTCGGCCACCGGGGAGTCGAGGCCCTTGCGCAGCTCCTCGGGGAGGGGCATGCCCCAGGCGCTCTCGCCCAGGCCGCCGGCGATCTCCACGACCTCCTCGCGCAGGGCGTCGTCGTTGGACATGACGCCTGCCGTACGCCATCCGAGGGCGACGATCTGCGCGCCGGTCAGGGTGGCGACGTCCACGATCAGGTCGGGGGAGTCCTCCGCGGCGCGGGCGATGCCGTCGACCAGCACCAGGCGGCCCTCGGCGTCGGTGTCGAGCACCTCGACCGTCTTGCCGCTGTAGGTGTGGAGCACGTCGGAGGGGCGCTGGGCCGAACCGGACGGCATGTTCTCCGCGAGGCAGAGGTAGCCGACGGCGTTGACGGCGACGCCGAGCCGGGAGACCGCCAGAAGCGCGCCGAGCACGGCGGCGGCGCCGCCCATGTCGGACTTCATCCAGTCCATCGAGGCGGCGGGCTTGAGTGACAGGCCGCCGGAGTCGAACGTGATGCCCTTGCCGACGAAGGCGATCGTCCGCGTCGCGTCGGGGTGCCGGTAGCCGAGCCGGACGAGGCGGGGCGGGTTGACCGAGCCCTGGCCGACGCCGACGATGCCGCCATAGCCGTGCTCGCGCAGCTCGGAGTCGTCGAGCACGTCGACGGACAGTCCGGCCTCGCCGCCGACCTCCTGCGCGATCTCCGCGAACTTGCCCGGCCACAGGTCGGACGGGGGCGTGTTGACGAGGTCGCGGACCAGGCCGACGACGCCGGCCACCGTGGTGGCGCGCTGGAGCGCCTCCTCGGCGCCCGCGGCGGCGGACGTCACGACCAGCTCGCCGACCGGGGCCTTCTTGTCCCCGTTGGTGCGGTATTTCGAGAAGCCGTATGCGCCCAGCAGGCCGCCGGTCGCGACGGCCTCGGCCTGCTCGGCCGTGGCGGCGGGCAGGGCCAGGACGGCGGAGGCCGTGCCGGCGAGGGTCCTCGCGGCGGCGCCCGCGGCGCGGCGCAGGGTCTCCAGCTCGTAGTCACCCTCGGGGGCGGCGCCCAGTCCGACGGCGATGACGACCGGTGCGGGCAACGCCCCGAGCGTCGGGATCTTGGCGATTTCCTCGGCCTTGCCCGCGAACCCCACGGTGGTGAGGATTTCGGCGAGCCGGCCGTCGAAGGCCTGGTCGAGTCCGTCCGCACCTGGGGCCGTCCGGGGTCCTTCCGGAGAGGCGTGGATGCCGACGATCAATGCATCGGTCTCGATGGAGACCGATTGAGAGGCGTTGAGGCGCACTGTGGTCACGTGAGCCGATGCTAGCCCTGCTTACTCCCCCACGCATAAACGAGGGTTCGTCCTACGAATGGCCGCGCGGTCCCAGGCGGTCAGCAGGCGGTCAGAAGGAGGTCGGCAGGCGGTCGGCAGGAGGTGGGATGAAGGTGGGATGAGGGTGGGGTGAAGGTGGGGTGATCATGCGCAGGTTCGGCGTTATGCGGCCTGACCAGCCCTGATTTCAGGCGTGATCATGCACGGATTCGGCGATCACGTGCCTCACCGGCGACGTCACGATTGGTGATCATGCACGAGTTCGCGGGAGGGCGGCATTGCCAGGAAATCGACAGGAAGATCGGCCGTCAGATCAGGACCCAGACGAGAAGACTCACGGTCGTGGCGGTCTCGACCAGCGCGCCGAGCACGTCGCCCGTGATGCCGCCCAGCCGTCGTACGGCCCGCCGGCGCAGCAGGGCGGCGGCGCCGAGCCCCGCCGTCAGCGAGAGCACGAGGACGAGCAACACGCTTCCGGGGACGCCGATCGCCTCACAGAGCCGGGCCGGCCCCACGGCCACGGAAGCCTCGCCGGCGGCCCGGAGGCCAGGGACGGCCGGGCAGGCGGATCCCGTCCAGTAGTGAGCGGGTCCCGTCCAGAGGTGGATCGAGAGTGCGGCCAGGGCGAGGACGGCCGCCGATGCCGCCGTAGTCGTGATCGCCTGGCCCCGCCGTACGGCGCCGGCGACGAGTGCCCCGAGGCCGTCGGGGCGCGCGGGGGGCACGCCTTCACGGCAGGCCCAGGTCGCGGCGAGTCTGCCCGTGGTGCAGGCGACCACGAGGGCGAGCGCTCCGTACAGGGGCGCCGGATGCGGCGCGGTGGCCTGGACCCGTGCGATCGAGACGATCTGGACGAGGAGCGTGAAGATCAGTGTGACGACGCCGAACGGCCCGATGTCCGACTGCTTCATGATGTCGAGTGCCCGCTGCGACGACGCACGGCTGCCCAGCCCGTCGGCGAGGTCGGCCAGGCCGTCCAGATGGAGCCCGCGGGTCAGCCAGGCCAGCGTCCCGACGGCGAGTGCCGCCGCCAGAGGCGCGGACCCCGACAGGTACTGCACGACGAGGAGGACCCCCGCCGCCACGAGACCCAGGGACATGCCGGCGAAGGGCGCCAGTGTCATGCCACGGCCGGCGACCGCCCGGTCGACGGTCCCGAAGCGCACCGGGAACACGGTCAGCATGCCGAGCGTGAACCGCCATGCGGAAAGAAGACCAGGCTGTTGCGGCGTTCCGGACACAACAGACGATCGTACTGACCGGGACGGCCCGGTTCAGGGCGGCAGCACCCGTCCTACCGACCGTGACGGCCCGGTTCAGAGCGGCAGCGACAGCACCCGTCCCGCGACGACCAGAGCCACGTCCTCCGATTCCTGCGCGAGCCGCTGGTTGAGCCGGCCGAGCGCGTCGCGGAACAGCCGGCCGCTCGCGGTGGCGGGGATCACCCCGAGCCCGACCTCGTCGCTCACCGCCACCACCCGGCCGGGCGCCCGCCGCCAGGCCGCCACGAGATCGTCGCAACGCCGGGCGACTCGGTCGGCCGCGGGAACCTCGGACTCGTCCGCGGAGCCGGGCTGTCCGGGCCACGCGCCGCACTCGTCGAAGACCGCCGCCAGCCAGGTCCCGAGCCCGTCGATCAGGAGCGTGCCCGGCGGGTCCGCGAGCAGGGGGGCGAGGTCGATGGTCTCCACCGTCCGCCAATGCGCGGGCCGGCGCTCCCGATGGGCCTTCACCCGGGCCAGCCAGGACGGGTCGTCGCCGCCCGATGGCCCCGTCGCGACATAGGTCACGTCGGGGTCGGCGGCCACGCGTAACTCGGCCTCCGCCGACTTGCCCGAACGGGAGCCGCCGAGCAGCAGCGTGCGGCCACGGGGGCGGGGAGGAGTCTCGTCCGGCGGGCCATGGGCGACGACGCCGAGCGAGGTTCCGTCGGGTACGGCTCTCGCGTCCCAGAACGCGAGCCTCCTGGCCAGCTCGGCCTCCGAGGTGACGCGATGGTCGACGCCCACGGCGACCACCTGTGTGTGAGGGGACACCAGCCCGCGACGGCGCAGGTCGCCGAGGCGTTCCGGCCGGTCGAGGAGGTCGATGAGCACCAGATCGAAGGGCTCGGGCGCGTGCGGCCGCGAGCCGGGCCGCCGGGAGGCGGTGGAATGGAGGAGGCGCCCTCCGTCGGGCGCGATGATCTCGTCGCCGTCGGGACCCCGCCTCACCGCGTAACCCTCGGGCGGCGCCTGACCGGGAAGCCATGGATGACCGTCGAGGAGGATCGACGCCGGTCCGCGGTGCCCGGGGGCCAGGCGTCCGCAGGACGCGCATCCGCAGCCGGGAGCGGGCCAGCCCTCGGGCCCGGCCGTGCCCTCCAGATAGACCTCCACGCGACCTCCGGTTCCTCACGAGGTGCCCGACCTTAGCGCCGCGCACCGACGTTCCCGGCACGCGCCTCGCCCCCCGCCGAGCCCACGCCGATATAGGGTCGGCTGCATCCCGCGGGGGGAGACCCACGTGGTGAGGACGGCCGGAAAGGGCGTGCGGGCATGACATGGCGTTGGCGTTACGAGGACGCTAAGGGCGGCGAGCTGACGGACCGCCCGCTGCCGCGTGAGATCTTCCCCAGCCAGGCCGACGCCGAGTCGTGGCTGGGAGAGACCTGGCGCGACCTGCTCGAGACCGGTGTCGAGCAGGTCACGCTCATGGAGGACGAGCGCGTCGAATATGCGGGGATGTCCCTGCGCCAGGCCTGACGGGGTTACGGACGCCGGGCGGGGCTCACGGTCTTGGCGGGATCGCGTTCCACCACGGAGCCGAGGACCTCGTCGATCTTCTTCATGGCGTCCGCGTCGAGCGTGACGCCCGACGCCTTGACGTTGTCCCGGACCTGCTCGGGGCGGCTCGCGCCCACGATGGCCGACGAGACGTTGGGGTTCTGCAGCACCCAGGCGACGGCGAGCTGGGCCATCGTGAGGCCGTGGTCCGCGGCGATGGGCTGGAGGTCCTGGACCCGGGCGAGCACGTCGTCGTGGAGCAGGCGGCTGATGAAGTTGGCCCCGCCGGACTCGTCGGTCGCGCGCGATCCCGCGGGCGGCGGCTGGCCGGGCTGGTACTTGCCCGTGAGCACACCCTGCGCGATCGGCGAGAAGACGACCTGGCCGATCCCCTCCTTCTCGGACAGGGGGACGACCTCGGCCTCGATGACCCGCCACAACATGGAGTACTGCGGCTGGTTGGAGACGATCCGGTCGAAGCCCATCTCATCGGCGATCTTGACGGCCCGGGCGATCTGCTCGGCCGACCACTCGCTGACCCCGACGTACAGCATCTTGCCCTGCCGTACGAGGTCGTCGAAGGTCTTGAGGGTCTCCTCGAGAGGCGTCTCGACGTCGTAGCGGTGGGCCTGGTAGAGGTCCACGTAGTCGGTCTGCAGTCGCCGGAGCGACCCGTGGATCGACTCGGTGATGTGCTTGCGGGACAGGCCCCGGTCGTTGCGGCCGGAACCGGTCGGCCAGTAGACCTTGGTGAAGATCTCCAGCGATTCGCGGCGCACGCCCTTCAGCGCCCGCCCGAGAACCTCCTCGGCCTTCGTCCCCGCGTAGACGTCGGCTGTGTCGAACGTGGTGATGCCCTCGTCGAGCGCCGCCTGCACGCACGCGCGCGCCGCGTCCTCCTCGACCTGAGAGCCATGGGTGATCCAGTTGCCGTAGCTGATCTCGCTGACCATGAGACCGCTGCGGCCGAGATGGCGGTGTTCCATGATCCGACACATTAGATCAAACGCCGTCACATGTGACCGTGTCCTGCTCGCATCGCCATGACCGCGTGCGGGAAGACGACGAGCGGGCGCATCATGCCCTCGTCCTGGTGTTCCAGCAGGTGGCAGTGGTAGGCGAAGCGCCCGGTCGCCCCCTCGAACCGGCCGGCGATGGTGACGACCTCGTTCACGCCGACCTGGATGACGTCCTTGAGGCCCTTCTCGCCCTCCTCCAGCACCCCGGGCTGCTTGTACGCGATGGGCTTGGTCGTGGCGCCCATCGTCGCGTCGAATCCACTGATGTCGTAAATATCCCGAGAAAGGGCTTGGAAGCGCATCAGGTGGATGTGCATCGGGTGCGGGAAATCGGTGGCGTTGATGAACGTCCAGAGCTCCCAGGCGCCCTCCATCGCGAAGTAGTTGACGACGTCGTCCGGCCCGTTGGCGATGCGCCTGTAGGTGAGGACGTTGCCGTCCGCGGTCTTGAGCTGGACGATCCCGTCGGTCCCGAGGTCGACGGAGTCGGCGTTCACCTTCTCCATCTCCCACATCTCCGAATGCTTGCCCCCGCCCACCTTGGTGAGCACGATCCGGTGCGTACGGTCGACCGGGAGGCTGTCGTGAGTGGTCCGGACGAAGCCGGGGGAGACGACCCGCGGCAGTTCGAAGGTGTCGCCGCCGTGTCCCTCCTGTTCACGGTTGCGCCCCGCGGCCGGCCGGCCGACCCGGAACTGCATGACCTCCGGGTACGGGATGCCCGCCGCCGGATCGCCCGGCGTCGTACCGGCGAGGGTGTTGACCAGGCGCAGGCGCTTCCCCTGGTACGCGCTGAAGTCGATCAGCACGTCGGCGCGCTCGCCCGAGGCGAGTGACAGGAAGGGCTCGATCGGCACGGGCGAGTGAAGCAGGCCGCCGTCGGTGCCGATCTGCTTGATCGCGCCGGTGACGGGCTTGCCGGTCGTCTCGTCGATCAGCGCCAGCCGGAAGGTCCTGGAGTTGGCCGCGTTCAGCACGCGGAACCGGTACCAGCGGGGCTCGACGTCCAGATGGGGCCAGATGATCCCGTTCACCAGCGTGTACGGCCCCTCGAACGGCCGGGTGACCCGCTGGATCTCGTTCCTGAACGTCACCTTGTGCAGGAGCCGGCCGGTGAGCAGGCCCGCGGAGTCGGTCTCCAGGTTCCGGTCGCACAGGACGAGAGGCATCTCATGCGCGTCCCTCGGCAGCCCGAGCGCGTCCTCCTCCTCGTCCCTGATCCAGTACATGCCGAACAGGCCGGCGAACAACGTCCAGGTCGAGGTGTGCATCGCGTGGTCGTGGTACCACAGGGCCGCGGAGGGCTGCTTGTTCAGGTACTCCGAGTACTGCACCTCGCCCGCCAGGTGCCCGTTCTCCGACCAGCCGTCCTGGCCGCCCCCGGTGATCGCGCCGTGCAGGTGGACCACCAGCCAGGGCGGGATCCCCGCGACATCGTCCCGTGGCACGGCGCCGCCGCTCCCGGGCAGCGTGTTCGGCAATGTGGGCTTGCCGACCTCGGCGAACGCCTGCACCGCCGTCACCGGGACGGTCTCGTTCTCGATCCGGTTCGTCCAGGCGACCCGCAGACGCTGCTCGCGGCGCACCTCGATCGTCGGGCCGGGGAAGCAGCCCTCGTACGTCCACAGCCGGGTCGGCGGAAGCTGCGAGTGCAGGCGCTTGGCCACGGCCCGCATCTCGATCGTCAGTTCCTCGCCGGCCGGTCTGATCATGGGAGGGACGTACAGGGGGTCGGCGAACGGTGTCAGAGTGGCCGTCACCGGCCGGTCCGCGCCCGCGAGGTCCCGGCCCCCTCCGCCCGGTCCGGCCCGCCCCTCACCGGCTCCCGGCTCTCCGGGCGTCCCGGATGCGACGGGCGGCTCCGGTGTCCCGGACGGGACCGGTGTCCCGGAGACTCCTGTGGCCCGCCCCGCGTTCGCGGCCGTCGCCGGCGCCGTGGCGCCCGCCACGGCGACGGCCGTCGCGAGCCCGAAGAACTTCCGCCTGCTGGTGTCCAATGCTTCAGCCCCTTGTCGAGATCGTTTCGCCCCCCAGCGATCCGACGGCAAATCCTGGAGCGTAGTGGCGGGGACTTCGAAGATCATCGTGAAACGCCACGGGAGAGGGCTGAACTTGATCGCACCTTGGCCCGCCCGGGGGTTCGGGCCGATGGAACCCGGCCGGTCCGATGGGGTTCGCGGGGGGACGTCCGCCTTGTGGCCAACGGCGGCGTCGGATCACGCCTGGTCCGGTTCGCCCCAGATACGACGACGGCGCCGGTGGCCGTGGAGGCCGCCGGCGCCGTGCCGTGATCGGGAAAGCCGTGGCAGGAGTGCCGTGGCAGAAAGTGCGTGCTCCGCCGTACGGAATCAGGCCTTGGGTGGGACGGGGACGCCGCCGGGACGGACGGTGGGCTTCGGGTACCGCAGTGGGCGCATCTGGAGCGCCCGCATGGCGGCGTAGAAGCCGATGCCCTTGAGGTTCTCGTCGGGGAACTTCTCGGCGGCCGCCTTCTTGACCCGCAGCGCCATGAAGTACGACAGCGGCAGCAGGAGGATCATCACGGGTACCGAGTAGTTGTAGATGTAGAAGAAGAAGGCCCTGATCGGCGTGGGGAACGGGATCACCGTCAGGATCAGCAGCGCGAGGATCGCCGGCAGGGCGTAGGCCCAGGGGACCCGGCGCGAATCCACCCAGTCACGGGCGAACTTCCGCACCGGACCGCGGTCGCGGGGCTGAAGGTACCGCTCGTCCCCACGCAGCCGGCCCTCCCGCTCGCGGACACGTGACGTCTTGTCCCGCTCGCGCTGGAGGCGGTAGGCCTCCTTGCGGTTGGTCGGAGCCGTCATGGGCACGCGGCGTCGGCCCTGTGACTCACTTCGCTTGGGGGTGGGACGCCCCTTGCTCGGAGTCGTGTGGGGTTTAGGATCAGCTACAGGGACGGGGGAGTCGTCCGTAGGCATCTGGATACGGCGTCGGAACACGCCGCCCAGCCTACCGGGAGTGCAACTTAGTGACGCCCTCGCGCGTTATGCGTAGGGTGAACCCAGGCGGTTGGACCGCTTATCGGATGGCTGGAACGGCTGGGGTCACCCACGCACAACCTTGAGAAGGGGACGGCCGACGCGCATGAGCGTGATGAAGAGACTTTCCATGATCTTCAAGTCCAAGGCCAATAAGGCTTTGGACAAGATGGAAGATCCGCGGGAAACCCTTGACTACTCCTACCAGCGGCAGCTGGAGTTGCTCCAGAAGGTGCGTCGGGGTGTCGCGGACGTCGCCACCAGCCGCAAGCGGGTGGAGTTGCAGATCAACCAGCTGGAAGGTCAGGCCAACAAGCTGGAGAACCAGGGCAGGCAGGCGCTGTCGGCCGGCCGCGAGGACCTGGCGCGCGAGGCGCTCAACCGCCGCAACGGCGTGAACACGCAGATCGCCGACCTCCGGATCCAGTACGGCAACCTCCAGGGCGAGGAGGAGAAGCTCACCCTCGCCAGCCAGCGGCTGCAGACCAAGGTGGACTCCTTCCGCACGAAGAAGGAGACCATCAAGGCCACCTACACGGCGGCCGAGGCGCAGACGCGGATCAACGAGGCGTTCTCCGGCATCTCCGAGGAGATGGGCGACGTCGGTCTGGCGATTCAGCGGGCCGAGGACAAGACCGCTCAGATGCAGGCGCGCGCGGGTGCGATCGACGAACTGCTCGCCAGCGGAGCCCTCGAGGACTTCACCGGCCAGCGCGACGACATCCAGGCCGAGCTCGACCGCATGGGCGGCGGCTCCGACGTCGAGCTCGAGATCGCCAAGATGAAGGCCGAGCTCGGCCAGGGCCCGGCGCCGAAGAGCGCGATCGAGGCCGGTCAGCCGGGTCAGGCCGGGCAGCCGGCGCAGCAGCAGCCGACCCAGCAGTACCAGCAGGGGGAGGGGCTGTGATCGTTCGCATCATGGGGGAGGGACAGGTCGAGATCGGCGCGGCCGACATCGACGTCCTGAACACCCTTGACGTGGAGCTCGAGGCGGCCATCGAGTCCGATGACGAGGAAGTCTTCCGGACCAAGCTGCACGCGCTGCTGGAGAAGGTCCGTCAGGTGGGCAAGGCCCTCCCTGACGAGTCGCTCGAGCCGTCCGAGCTGATCCTGCCTCCCGCCGACGCTTCGATCGAGGAGGTGCGGGAGATGCTCGGTGACACCGGGCTCATCCCTGGCTGATGGCCGGCACCAGATTCGCGCCTGACCGCGGTCTGTCCGTGCGGATGACCGTGACGATGTTCCTGCTCGGCCTGCTCTACGTGGCCTTCATGGCCATCCTGATCGCCGTCGGCGTTCAGGCCGTGGTGGTCCTGGTGATCGCCGCCGGCTTCCTGCTCGTGCAGTACTTCTTCTCGGACAAGATCGCCTTGTTCGCGATGCACGGGCGGGAGGTCTCCCCGCAGGAGGCGCCGGAGCTCCACGGCATCATCGACCGGCTCACGGCGATGGCCGACATGCCCAAGCCCCGGGTGGCGATCGCGGACTCCGACATGCCCAACGCCTTCGCCACCGGGCGCAACCAGAAGAACGCGGTCGTCTGCGTGACCACGGGGATCATGCGCAGGCTGGACGCGCAGGAGCTCGAAGGCGTTCTCGCCCACGAGATGTCGCACGTCGCCCACCGTGACGTCGCGGTGATGACCATCGCCTCGTTCCTCGGCATCGTGGCCGGGCTCATGACGCGATTCGCGCTGTACACCGGCCTCGGGGGTCGCCGGGACAGCAACAACGGACCGCCCATCGGGCTGATCATCTTCCTGGTGTCCGCGCTCGTCTACGCCGTCAGCTTCCTGCTGACGCGGGCCCTGTCCCGTTACCGCGAGCTCGCCGCCGACCGGGCCGGGGCGTACCTCACCCAGCGTCCGTCGGCCCTCGCGAGCGCTCTGGTGAAGGTCAGTGGGGACATCGCCCGCATCCCCACGCGGGACCTGCGTGAGGCCCAGCCGTTCAACGCGTTCTACTTCACCCCCGCGCTGTCTGGTCAGAGCGTCGCGTCGCTGTTCTCCACCCACCCGTCGCTGGAGCGCCGGCTGGACCAGCTGGCGAAGATCTCCGCCGCTCTGGGTCGCTGATGGGCTGGCTCGACACGCTGCTCGGACGCTCCAAGCCCGCCAAGCCGGATCTCGACGCCCTGTTCGCGCTTCCGTCGGCCGCCGTGACACTGGAGGCCGCCACGGGCTTCACGCCCACAGGGGCCGGTTCCGTGGCGTTCCGCGCCGCGGAGGGCGGCGCGTTCGCGCAGCTGGAGAAGGACGTCGAGGCACTGCTGGGCAAGGTCGAGGTGTCCCAGGACACCTACGGGTACACCTGGCTCCTGGTGCGCAACCCCGACGTCTCCGCCCTGGTCACCGATCTTCACGGCGTCAACTCGTCGCTGGAGTCCGCGGGCTTCGGGCCGTCGTTGTTGTGCTCGATCGTGACGTTCTCGGACCCGTCGGACCGCACGCTCGCGATCGTGTACCTCTACAAGCAGGGCACCTTCTACCCCTTCGCCCCGGCGCGCGGCACGCAGCGTGACAACGCCCTGGAGCTGCAGGTGCGCGGCGTCCTGGCCGGCGAGCTCAAGATCGAGTCCGACCTGTCCCGCTGGTTCCCCGTCTGGGGCGCCCCCGGCCTGTGACCCCGCCCCGCCGTACGGGGACGTCCCCGTACGGCGAGGCCGGCCGATCCTTACGGAAGTGCCAGCATCCGGTCGAGCGCGACCTTCGCCCAGTGCGTGGTGTCGGGGTCGACGGTGATCTGGTTGACGACCTCCCCGGCGGCCAGTGACTCCAGCGCCCAGACCAGGTGAGGCAGGTCGATCCGGTTCATGGTCGAGCAGTAACACACGGTCCGGTCGAGGAAGGTGACCGTCTTGTCCGGGAACATCTGGCCGAGGCGCTTGACCAGGTTCAGCTCGGTGCCGACGGCCCACGAGGAACCGGCCGGGGCCTCCTGCAGCGTCCGGATGATGTACTCCGTCGACCCCACGTAGTCGGCCTTCGTCACGACCTCGTGGCGGCACTCGGGGTGCACGAGCACGTTGACGCCCGGGATGCGGGCGCGCACCTCGTCGACGCAGTCGGCCGTGAACCTGCCGTGGACCGAGCAGTGGCCCTTCCACAGGATCATCTTGGCGTTCTCGAGCTGCTCCCGGGTGAGCCCGCCGTTGGGGCGGTGGGGGTTGTAGACGACGCAGTCGTCCAGGGAGAGCCCCATCTCCAGCACGGCGGTGTTGCGCCCGAGATGCTGGTCGGGCAGGAAGAGGACCTTCTCACCCTGCTCGAAGGCCCATTCCAGCGCCCGCCTGGCGTTGGAGGAGGTGCACACGGCGCCCCCGTGCCGTCCGCAGAAGGCTTTGATGTCCGCGCTGGAGTTCATGTAGGTGATCGGGACCACCCGCTCGGCGATCCCGGCGTCCTCCAGCGCGTCCCAGCAGTCCTCGACCTGGGTGAAGGTCGCCATGTCGGCCATCGAGCAGCCCGCGGCCAGATCGGGGAGGACGACCTTCTGCGCGTCGCCGGTCAGGATGTCCGCCGACTCGGCCATGAAGTGCACGCCGCAGAACACGATGTACTCCGCGCCGGGGCGCGCGGCCGCGTCACGGGCGAGTTTGAACGAGTCTCCGGTCACATCCGCGAACTGGATGACCTCGTCGCGCTGATAGTGGTGCCCAAGCACGAACACGCGGTCGCCGAGCCGTTCCCTGGCCACGCGAGCGCGTTCCACCAGAGCCGGATCGGACGCGGACGGGAGATCACCCGGGCAGTCCACGCCACGCTCGCTGTGCGGGTCGGTGCCCTGGCCCAGGACGAACAGCGGAAGTCCGGTCTCAGCGATCGTCACGGACAACACCCCCTTCGGGGACTTATCGTCGAACTGACGACTAAGCATTACACATGCCTCGGGCAGCCTCCATCCGGGGTGGAGGAAGGGGGCCGAAGGGGGGTCGTGCCGAAGTCAGGGGGCCCGGGCAGGAATGTGTATCGATCGGCGGGTGTTGGTAGCGTCTAAGTAGGACGTCGGAATCAATCGACCGCTCCGGGTGGGCGGTTGGGGCAGACGCGGGAGTCAGCACATGACGATTGAGAGCAGCGAGACCACGCAGCAGGGCATCCTGCTGACTGACGCGGCCGCCGCCAAGGTCAAGAGCCTGCTGGAGCAGCAGGGCGAGGAAGGGCTGCAGCTGCGCGTCGCGGTCCAGCCGGGCGGCTGTTCGGGGCTCCGCTACCAGCTCTTCTTCGACGACCGGTCCATGGACGGGGACGTCGTCTCGGACTTCGGCGGCGTGGGCGTCGTGACCGACCGCATGAGCGCGCCGTACCTCGTCGGCGCGAAGGTCGACTTCGTCGACACGATCGAGAAGCAGGGCTTCACGATCGACAACCCCAACGCGACGGGCTCCTGCGCCTGCGGCGACTCGTTCAGCTAGAACGCATCGCCTGGACGACAAGAGAGACCTACTGGAGCGAGGGAGCTCGGCAGAGCGCACCTGAGCTCGTGTGACCGGCCTCGTACGGCTTCCCGTACGGGGCCGTCGTCATTGTGACAGGGTACGCTCGACAGGTTCGGCAAGATTGCCTTCCTATCCCCAAGATGCTGACAACGAGGAGAACGACCCCGTGCGCATCGCCATCACCGGCTCCATCGCTACCGACCATCTGATGACCTTCCCCGGGCGTTTCGGCGACCAGCTCATCGCCGAGCAGCTCGACCGGGTTTCGCTGTCGTTCCTCGTGGACGAGTTGCAGATCCGACGTGGCGGGTGCGCCGCGAACATCGCCTTCGGAATGGGCTGTCTCGGCCTGACCCCGATCCTCGTGGGCGCCGTGGGCACCGACTTCGCCGACTACCGGTCCTGGCTGGAGCGGCACGGCGTCGACTGTGATTCCGTGCACATCTCCGAGGTGCACCACACGGCCCGGTTCCTCTGCACGACCGACGAGGACCACAACCAGATCGCGTCGTTCTACACGGGAGCGATGGCCGAGGCCCGCGAGATCGAGCTCCGCCCGATCGCCGAGCGTGCCGGCGAGCTCGACCTGGTCCTGGTGAGCCCCAACGACCCGGCCGCGATGCTCCGGCACACCGACGAGGCGCGCACGCGCGGGATCCCCTTCGCGGCCGACCCGTCGCAGCAGCTCGCGCGGATGCCGGGTGAGGAGATCCGCCGGCTGGTCGACGGCGCGGCCTACCTGTTCAGCAACGACTACGAACTCGGGCTGATCGCGCAGAAGACCGGCTGGTCGGACGAAGAGATCCTCGAGCGGGTCGGCGTCCGCGTCACCACCCTCGGCCCCAAGGGCGTCAGGATCGACCGCAGGGGCGAGCCGTCCCTGCACATTTCGCCGGCCCCCGAGTTGGGCAAGGCCGACCCGACGGGCGTCGGCGACGCCTTCCGCGCGGGATTCCTGTCGGCCCTCGCCTGGGGCCTGTCGCTGGAGCGCTGCGGCCAGGTCGGCAATCTGACGGCCACACACGTCCTCGAGCAGGTCGGCGGCCAGGAGTACGAGCTCGGCCAGAAGGTCTTCGTCGAGCGTCTCGCGGCGGCGTACGGCCAGGCCGCGGCGGACGAGGTCGCCGCCCACGCCCGCTGCCACTACGCCTGACAGGAGTCCGCGGGTCCGGGCGCGCCCCCGTTCAGGGGCCGCGCCCGGCCGGGTGGCTCGATCAGTAGTTGCGGCGCACGTGGATCGACCATCCGCCGCGCGGCAGGTCATAGGTGGCCACGTGGCCGTGCGACTTGAGCCGGCACCAGGCCGGGATGTCGGTGAACGCGGCGGGGTCGTCGGCGTGCACGGCGACCACGCCGCCCAGCGGCACCACGTTGATCTGCTCGGCGAGCATGATGATCGGGATGGGGCACTTGCGGCCCAGCGCGTCGATCGTCAGGTCCGACTGGGGCTCCGCCGGCGTCTGCTGCGCCTCCCGGGCCTCGGGGGCCTCACGGGTCTCGGAGGCGCTCGCGCCGCCATTCGACCGCCTGCGCCACATCAGTGAACCCCCAAGCTCGCCCGGATCCGCCGCACGATGTCCGGAAGCACGGCGAGAAAGCGATCGACGTCGCCTTCGGACACGCCACGGGGCAGCGATACCCGGACGTTCCCGTGTGTAAGCACTCCCATTGCCTCCAGAACATGCGATGGGCGAAGCGTACTCGCCGTACAAGAACTTCCGGACGAGATCGCGAACCCCGCCTTGTCCAGCTCTGTCAGGAGCGCCTCACCCTCCACGTAGAGGCAGGAGAACGTCACGATGTGGGGCAGGCGCGCCACCGCGTCGCCGATGACCTCAACATCGGGCACGAGGCGGGGGACCTCGCGGCGGATCCTGTCCACCAGCGCGGACAGCCGGGGCCCCTCCTCGGCCTCCTCGGCGGCCCTGGCACGCAGCGCCGCGGCCGCGGCGACGATCGCGGGGACGTTCTCGAACCCGGGCACCCTGCGCCGCTCCCGCTCGTCCTCCGGGTACGGCGAGCGCCAGCGGGTGCCCTTGCGGACCGCCAGCACGCCGACGCCGGCCGGGCCTCCCCACTTGTGCGCGCTGGCCGTCAGCACGGACCAGCCCCGGGGGATCGGGAGCCGGCCCGCCGACTGGGCGGCGTCCACCAGGAGCGGCACGCCCGCCGCCGCGCACGCGCCGGCCACCTCCTCGACCGGCTGGAGGGTGCCGACCTCGTGGTTGGCGGTCTGGAGACAGGCCAGTGCCGTGCCGGGGCGGGAGACCGCCTCGGCGAAGGCGGCGGCGTCCGCCCGGCCGGTGAGGTCCACGCCGACGGTCTCGACCTCGCCGCCGTCGCGCTCGTGCACCGAGGCGGCGTTCAGGACACTGGAATGCTCGACGGCGTTCACCACCAGCCGATGGCCCGCCCGGCGGCGGCCGCGCAGGGTCCCGAGGACGCCTGAATGAACGGCCTGGGTTCCCGAGGACGTGAACGAGACCTCGTCGGCTCGCGCACCGATGATCTCGGCCACCTCGGCCCTCGCCTGATCCAGTAACATCTGGGCCCGGCGGGCCGTGCCGTACAGACGGGCGGGGTCCGCCCAGCCGGCGTCCAGGGCGGTCATCAGCGCCTCACGGGCCGCCGGGTGCAGGGGTTCGGTGGAAGCCGCGTCCAGATAGGCCACGGTTAGGACACTAACGGGGGCTGCTCGGAGGGGCATGGCCGGTCCGCGCTAATGTGTCCCCCAGCGTGAAGTGACCAAGTAAAGGGGGGACCGGCGGCAGGACAGCGCCGGTCGTCCTTGAAGCGCAAAATGTGAAAAACCGCCCAGGAGAAGGACTCTTGGGCTTCATTTGTGGGGTAGGCGATCCGTGAGTCCGACCCGCCGTACGACACGGCGACCGTTGGCCCGCCGCCGGTTGACCGGCGGCGTCGCCGTGGCGCTGCTTCTGGCGACCGCTACGGCGTGCAGCAGTGATGCCGTTGACCAGTGGAGCCGCGGAGGGATGCCGGAAGGCATCACCAAGCAGGCGACCATCGTCCAGACGTTGTGGAACGGCGCCTGGATCGCGGCACTCGCCACCGGCATCGTCGTCTGGGGCCTGATCCTGTGGGCGGCGGCGTTCCACCGTAAGAAGAAGAACTCGATCGATCAGCTGCCCCCGCAGGTGCGGTACAACCTGCCGATCGAGATCCTTTACACCGTCGTACCGGTGATCATGGTCGCGGTGTTCTTCTTCTTCACGGCGCGCGACGAGACGGCGATCACCAAGGTCGACGGCAACGCCCCGGTCAAGGTGGCCGTCGAGGGCTACCAGTGGAGCTGGCGCTTCACCACGGACTTCCAGGGCCAGAAGGCGGTCACCGCCGGTGTCCCCGTGGACCTGAGCAAGCAGAGCCTGCAGACCCCGCAGGGGCCGCAGCTCGTGCTGCCGGTCGACACCAAGATCCAGTTCGACCTGCACTCGCCGGACGTCATCCACTCCTTCTGGGTGCCGGCCTTCCTCTTCAAGCAGGACGTGTTCCCGGGGAACGTGCACAACAAGTTCGAAATCACGACGCTCAACCGAACGGGCGTCTTCTTCGGCCGATGCGCCGAGCTCTGCGGTGTCGATCACAGCAGGATGCTGTTCTCCGTGAAGCTCGTGCCGCAGGCCGAATTCGCCCAGTACATCAAGACCCAGGCGGGGAGTGCGCAGTGACCGCCATTCAGGAACCGGTTCGCGTAGCCGCGAGGCCGTACACCAAGGGCACGGTCGTCGCCAAGTGGCTGTCCTCGACGGACCACAAGGTGATCGGGCACCTCTACCTGATCACATCGTTCGTGTTCTTCCTGATCGGCGGCGTCATGGCGCTGGTCATGCGGGCCGAGCTCGCCCAGCCGGGCCTGCAGTTCGTGTCGAACGAGCAGTTCAACCAGCTGTTCACGATGCACGGCACGATCATGCTGCTGATGTTCGCGACGCCGCTGTTCGCGGGCTTCGCCAACGAGCTCATGCCGCTGCAGATCGGCGCGCCCGACGTGGCGTTCCCGCGGCTGAACATGGTGAGCTACTGGCTCTACCTGTTCGGCAGCACGATCGCGGTGAGCGGCTTCTTCACCCCGGGCGGCGCGGCGGCCTTCGGCTGGACGGCGTACGCGCCGCTGTCGAACGCGGTGACCTCGCCCGGCCTCGGCGGTGACCTCTGGGTCCTCGGCCTGGCCCTGTCGGGTCTCGGCACGATCCTCGGCGCCGTCAACTTCATCACCACGATCATCACCATGCGGGCTCCCGGCATGACGATGTTCCGGATGCCGATCTTCACCTGGAACATCCTGCTCACCAGCATCCTGGTGCTGCTGGCCTTCCCGGTCCTGGCCGCCGCGCTGCTCGCGCTGGAGGCCGACAGGAAGCTCGGTGCGCACATCTTCGACTCGCCGACCGGCGGTCCGATGTTGTGGCAGCACCTGTTCTGGTTCTTCGGCCATCCCGAGGTCTACATCATCGCGTTGCCGTTCTTCGGCATCATCACCGAGGTTTTGCCGGTCTTCAGCCGCAAGCCCGTCTTCGGCTACGTCGGCCTGGTCGGTGCGACGATCGCGATCGCCGGCCTGTCCGTCACGGTCTGGGCGCACCACATGTTCGTCACCGGACAGGTGCTGCTGCCGTTCTTCTCCTTCATGACGTTCCTCATCGCGGTGCCCACCGGGGTGAAGTTCTTCAACTGGATCGGCACGATGTGGCGAGGCCATCTGGTCTTCCACACGCCGATGTTGTTCGCCGTCGGCTTCCTGGTCACCTTCCTGTTCGGCGGGCTGACCGGCGTCATCCTGGCCTCGCCGCCGCTGGACTTCCAGATCAGCGACAGCTACTTCGTCGTCGCCCACTTCCACTACGTGGTCTTCGGCACCGTCGTGTTCGCCATGTTCTCGGGCTTCTACTTCTGGTGGCCCAAGTTCACCGGCAAGATGCTCAACGACAAGCTGGGCAAGTTCCACTTCTGGACGCTGTTCTTCGGCTTCCACCTGACGTTCCTGGTGCAGCACTGGCTGGGCGTCATCGGCTTCCCGCGGCGCTACGCCGACTACTCGGCGGCCGACGGCTTCACCGACCTGAACATGATCTCCTCGGTGGGCGCGTTCCTGCTGGGCGCCTCGACGCTGCCGTTCCTCTACAACGTGTGGCGTACCTGGAAGACCGCGCCCAAGGTCATGGTCGACGACCCGTGGGGCTTCGGCGGCTCGCTGGAGTGGGCCACCTCATGCCCGCCCCCGCGGCACAACTTCACCTCGCTGCCGCGGATCAGGTCCGAGCGTCCCGCGTTCGACCTCAAGTACCCGCACCTCGCGGCGAACAAGTCTGAGCTGGAGGATGTCCGATGAAGATCCAGGGCTGGATGTTCCTGCTCTGCGGCGTCTTCTTCGCCGCGGCCGACGTCGTGTACTGGTTCTGGTCCAAGGAGCCGACCGGCACCACGGCCATGGCGATCTCCGTCGGGCTCGCCTTCATGATCGGGTACTACCTGCTGTTCACGGCTCGCCGCATCGGCGACCAGCCGGAGGACAACAAGGAGGCCGAGATCAGCGACGGCGCCGGCGAGCTGGGCTTCTTCAGCCCGCACAGCTGGTGGCCGCTGTTCGTGTGCCTCTCGGCCGCGCTGACGTTCTTCGGCTTCGCGATCGGCTGGTGGCTGTTCTTCATCGGCCTGTTCGCGACGATCATGAGCGCCATCGGTTTCGTGTTCCAGTACTACCGGGGCAACTTCTCCCACTGATCCCGGTGAGGCCACACGTCGCGGCCGGTCGACCATCGCGTCGACCGGCCGCGACGTCTTTTTTGCCGGGAATCAGGACTGCCCGGTGCACGTCCTGAACATGCTCAGGGAATAACCCCCGGGAAAACTGATCACGGCCGGGGGGAGATCGACGTGCGCGCTGGTGCAGGGGCGCTGGCCCTACTGATGGCGACCGGTTGTTCCGCCGCGGTTCAGGAAGGTGCGTCGTCCGGACCGAAGACGGCGATCAGCATCACCCCGCTCAACGGGATGCAGGGACTGGCTCCGGAACTGCCCATCATGGTGGGCACCACCGCCGGATCGTTGAAGAACGTCACCGTACGGGCCGGAGGACAGCCTGTGGCGGGCGTGTACAGCGCCGACAGGACTCAGTGGCGCAGCGAGCGCCCGATGTCTCCTGGGCTCTCCTACAGCGTCACGGCGGTGGCCGCGGATCCCGGCGGCGGGACCGTCGAGCGGACCAGCACGTTCTCCACGGCCAAGGCGGCCACGACCTTCGGGATCCAGACGCTGCTCCCGAGCAAGAGCGACACAGGTCTCACCGTCGGCGTCGGCATGCCGATCATGCTCACCTTCGACAAGCCGGTCACCGACCGGGTGTCGATCGAGCGCAACCTCTTCGTGCAGGCGTCCAACCCCGTCGAGGGGGCCTGGCACTGGTTCGACAACAAGAACGTCGTCTTCCGGCCCAAGCACTACTGGCCGGCCCACACCAAGGTGCGGTTCGTCGCCCGCCTCCAGGGCGTGCGCGGGGCCGACGGGATGTACGGCAAGCAGGACTACGCCCGGGACTTCACCATCGGCAGGTCCCAGATCAGCGTCGCCAACACCCAGACGCACCACATGAAGATCGACCGCGACGGGAAGCAGATCAAGAACTTCCCCATCAGCGCGGGCATGGGCGGCGTCATGAGGCACTACACGACCAGCGGCATCCATCTGGCGATGTCCCGCGAGGACGTCACCGTGATGACCTCGCCGGACGCCGGTCCCGGCCAGTCCGGCTACTACCAGACGACCGTCTACGACACCGTCCGGATCTCCAACAGCGGCGAGTACGTCCACTCGGCGCCGTGGTCGGTGGGGGACCAGGGCAACTCCAACGTCAGCCACGGCTGCATCAACGTCAGCCCGGAGAACGCGAAGTGGTTCATCAAGAACACCCTGATCGGGGATCCCGTCGTGGTCGAAGGCACGCCGCGGAAGCTCGAGGCGACCAACGGCTGGGGCCACTGGCAGGAGTCCTGGGGCGACTGGCTCAAGTGGAGCCGCCTGCGGGCCGACATGACGAGCCCGCTGACGTCATAGGGCGGCCGCCGGAAACGTGAAACGGCCCGGGTGGGGAATCCCCACCCGGGCCGTTTCACGTGCGGGCGGTCGTGCCGACCGCCTCTGTTCTCAGTGCCCGTCGCGGTGACCGTCGGAGTGGTCACCGGCGCCGATGGCCGCGTGCTCGTCGTGGCCGTGTCCCTCGTCGAGCGGGACGTGGTCCGTACCGTAGGCCTCACTGGCCTTCGCGCGCAGCCGCCCGATGGCGGTGCGTGCCCCCTTCGGCGGGATGCCGTCGCCGTCCACGCCGCTCTCGATGATCGGGATCTCCTTCTTGCCCCGGATGTGGTCGGCGATGTCCTGCGCCGCCGGGGTGTGGACCTCGATGTACTCACCGTTCGGCAGGCGCTTGATGACGCCCGACTCAACGCCGTGGGACAGCACCTCGGCGTCCTTGCGCTGGAGGCCGATGCAGATCCGGTACGCGACGAAGTAGGCGAGCGCCGGGACCAGGAAGATCGCGAAGCGCCCGAAGATCGTCGTCTCGTACAGGCTGATGTGGAAGTTGGCCGAGATCTCGTCATTCGCTCCGAGCAGCCACAACACGCCGTAGAACGCGATCCCGGTGAAGCCGATCGCGGTGCGGTGCGGGTTGTTGCGGGGACGGTCGGCGGTGTGGTGCTCCCGCCGGTCGCCTGTGACCCACTGCTCGATGAACGGATACAGCGCCAGACCGGTCATGACGATGCCCAACGGCACCAGTGCGGGGATCAGCACGCTCAGCGACACCGTGTGATCCAGGAAGTTGATCTCCCAGGAGGGCATCAACCGCAGCGAGCCCTCCAGGAATCCCATGTAGAAGTCGGGCTGGCTGCCCGCTGAGATGTCCGCCGGCGTGTAGGGACCGAACAGCCAGATCGGGTTGATCTGGGCGAAGGTCCCCAGCAGCGCGATGACGCCGAAGGTGAACAGGGTGAACGCGCCCGCCTTGGCCATGAAGGTCGGGTAGAACGGCGCGCCCACCACGTTCTTCTCGGTCCTGCCGGTGCCCGGCATCTGCGTGTGCTTCTGCACCCACATGAGGACCATGTGGGCCGAGATCAGCGCCAGCAGGATGCCCGGGATCAGCAGGATGTGAATCGTGAAGAACCGCGAGATCACATCGTGCCCGGGGTACTCGCCTCCGAACAGCAGGAACGTGAGGTAGGTGCCCACCACGGGGATGCCCAGCATGACACCCTCGGTGATCCGCAGACCGGCGCCGGAGAGCAGGTCGTCGGGGAGGGAGTAGCCGGTCAGGCCCTCCAGCAGCGCGAGCGAGAGCAGTCCGACGCCGATGAGCCAGTTCAGCTCACGCGGCTTGCGGTACGCGCCGGTGAAGAACACCCGCAGCATGTGGACCATCATGCCCGCGATGAACAGCAGCGCCGCCCAGTGGTGGATCTGCCGGATCAGCAGACCGCCGCGGACGTCGAAGCTGATGTTCAGAGCCGAGGCGTAGGCCTCGGACATCTTCACGCCCACCAGAGGCTGGTAGGAGCCGGAGTACACGACTTCGCCCATGCTCGGCTTGAACCAGAACGTCAGGAACGTGCCGGTCAGCAGCAGGATGATGAACGAGTACAGCGCGATCTCGCCCAGCAGGAACGACCAGTGGTCAGGGAAGATCTTCCTCATGTTGCGCTTGAGGAAGCTGCCGGCACCGATGCGGTCGTCGAGGAAGGTGGAGACCCCTGAGATGGCCTTGGGAGTAGTGTCCATCACGCCTTCTGCTCCCTTGCTTCCGCCTCGGCGTCGCCGCGCTCCCAGAAGCTGGGGCCGACGGGGACGTTGAAGTCGGACTTGGCGACGAGGTAGCCCTCGCTGTCGATCGCGATGGGCAGCTGAGGCAGCGGCCTGGCCGCGGGACCGAAGATGACCTTCGCGCCGTCGGCCGCGTCGAAAGTCGACTGGTGGCACGGGCAGAGGATGTGGTGCGTCGTCTGCTCGTAGAGGGCGGCGGGGCAGCCCACGTGGGTGCAGATCTTGGAGTACGCGACGATGCCGTCGTGCGTCCAGTTCAGGTTGGTGCCGGACTTGATCTCGTCCGGGCGGAACTTGAGCAGGATCAGCGTGGCCTTGGCCAGCGCGTTCAGATCCTCCTCGTAGCCTTCGGGGATCACCGAGAGGATGCCGCCGGGGGAGTTGAAGTCGGCCGCGCGGATCGGCTGGCCCGTGCCCTCGACCACGAGGCGGCGGGGCTTGCCGTCCTTGGTCGGGGTGCCCCACACCGTGTGCCGCAGCGCGGTGCCGGGCAGCGGGCCCATGTCCTTGAGCAGCACCAGCGGGGCCAGGCCCAGCGGCGCCGCGGCCAGCAGCAGCGTCCTGCGCAGCATCTTGTGCTTGACGAAGCCGCTCTCGTTCGCACCCTGGAGGAACGTCTCCTCGACGTACTCCTTGGTGTCGGCCTCGGAGGCCATCGGGTGGCGCTCCTGCACGAGGTTGTACTTCGGCATGATCTGGCGGACCCACACCACGATGCCGGCCGCCAGCGAGAGCAGCGCGATGCTGAGCGAGCTGCCCAGCGCGTAGTTGGAGGCGGCCGTCCTGTCGATCGTGCCGACCTGGAAGATCACGTAGGACGCGATGAACGCCGCGCCCGCCAGGAAGGTGATCGTGAACAGCAGTGCGACGATCCGCTCCGCCCGCTTGGCGACGGCCGGATCGGCGGGAATGACGCCGGGCACGCCCTTCGCCTCGTGGACGATCTCGTCCCCGAGGATGGGGCCGTTGGAGGGCGGGGTGCCGATGACGCGCGCTGGCACGCGACCCTCAGGCTGATCGTTGATGTTGTCTGTCATGCGTGCGTCCGTCGCTTCTTCGCCGTGATCCAGATGGCGGCCAGGATGAGAAGGCTGAGACCAACGATCCACGCTACAAGGCCTTCGGTCACGGGGCCGATCCGGCCGAGACCGGAGCCTCCCGGGTCGACCTGCTGGCGCACGTGGGTGATGTAGGCGATCATGTCCCGCTTCTGGTCGGGAGTGATCGTCGAGTCGTTGAAGACCGGCATCGCCTGCGGGCCCGTGGCCATCGCCTCGTAGATCTGCGTCGGCGTGGCCGGGTTCAGCGGCGGAGCGTACTTGCCGTAGGTCAGCGCGCCGCCCGCCCCGACGAAGTTGTGACACTGGATGCAGTTCGCCCGGAAGAGCTCACCGCCCTTGGCCGGGTCGCCCTTGGCGGGGTCGACCTGCTCCGCGGCCGGCCGGGCCGGGCCGCCGCCCAGCGACTGGACGTACGCCGCGAGGTCGTCGATGGCCTGCGGGGTGACCCACTCGCCGAGAGGCTTGCGGGGGGCCTGCGGGCCTGCGTCCGCGGCCGGCATCCGGCCGGTGCTGACCTGGAAGTCCACGGCGGCCGCGCCCACGCCCACCAAGGTGGGAGCCTTGGCGGTGCCCTCGGCGTTGAGGCCGTGGCAGCTGGCGCAATGGGCCACGAACAGGCTCTTGCCCTGCGCCACGTCGTCGGCCTTGCCCGACGCGATCGCCGCGTCCGCGCTGCTGCCTCCCGGCGCGGCCACGGCGTAACCGCCGCCGAGCAGGCCGAGTGCGAGCGCCACGACGGCATATCGTGCGAGAGGATGGCGCCGTCGGGCGGTGATGGAGTTCACCGAATTTCCCGTTCCGATCATTTGATGATGTAGATGGTCGCGAAAAGGCCGATCCAGACCACGTCCACGAAGTGCCAGTAGTAGGACACGACGATCGCGGCGGTCTTCTGCTCAGTGGTCAGGCGCTTCGCGGCGTACGTGCGTCCCAGCAGGAACAGGAACGCGATCAGGCCACCCGTCACGTGCATGCCGTGGAAACCCGTGGTCAGGTAGAACACCGAGTCGTACGGCGAGTGCGAAAGAGTGTGGTGCTCCCGCGCGAGGTTCGCGTACTCGTACAGCTGACCGCCCACGAAGAAGGCACCCATCAGGAAGCTGATGAGGTACCAGAAACGCAGCTTCTTGACGTCACCCCGCTCCACTGCCCACACGCCAAGCTGGCAGGTCACACTCGACAGGACCAGGACGGTCGTGTTGAACGTCGCGAACGGGATGTTGAGGTGCGCCTCAGGCCAGGGACTGTGCTCCCCGAGGCTGACCGACCGGATGGTGAAGTACATCGCGAACAGCGCCGCGAAGAACATGAGCTCAGAGGACAGCCACACGATCGTTCCGACCTGAACCAGGTTCGGCCGGTTGTACGAGTGCGGTCTCGTCGTCGTAGTAGTTGCGGATGCTGTCGCCACGGGCGCCATTATTGCGGTTCTTCGGGCCGGGTCGCCGCACGACCCCCCGTTAGGGGCTCATCCGGCGTCTAAAACGGGCATTGCACAGCAATAACCCCGGGGCTACGCGCCTGGCGGCCACGCCGGTAGCATCACGATGACCATACCCCGCGATTCGACAGTGAGCGTGACATGAGGGTTCTCGTCTACAGCGACGACGCCGGCACCCGAGAGAAGGTGCGGCTGGCCATCGGGCGGCGTCCCGCCGCGGACGTGCCACTGGTCGAGATCGTCGAGTGCGCGACGCAGCCGGCTGTGATCAAGCTGCTTGACGCCGGTGACATCGGCGTCGCGATCCTCGACGGCGAGGCCGTCCCCGCCGGGGGGATGGGCGTCAGCAGGCAGGCGAAGGACGAGGTCCACAACTGCCCGCCGGTCCTGCTGCTCATCGCGCGCCGCGACGACCGCTGGCTCGCGAACTGGTCCCGGGCCGATGCCGTGGTCGCCCAGCCGATCGACCCCGTGATCCTCGCGGAGACGGTCGCCGGCCTCATGCGCAGCCGCCTCAGCCTCTCCGGCAATTCCAATCATTCCGTCTGACACCTGAGACCGCGGAGCCCGCCATGGACACGCGCACCACTTGGCCCTCGCTGCTGACCGCCCTGCTCTCCGGCGAGAACCTGACGTCCGACGAGACGTCGTGGGCCATGGGGGAGATCTTTTCGGGGAAGGCGACCTCGGTGCAGATCGCCGCCTTCGTGGTCGCGCTGCGTGCCAAGGGCGAGACGGTGGCCGAGGTGACGGGCCTGGCGCGGACGATGCTCGACCGGGCCACCCCGCTCTCGGTGGAGGGGCCGGTCGTCGACGTGGTCGGCACGGGCGGCGACCGGGCGCACACCGTCAACGTGTCCACGATGGCCGCGATCGTCGCGGCGGCCGCCGGAGCCCGTGTGGTCAAGCACGGAAACCGGGCCGCCTCGTCCCTGTGTGGCGCGGCCGACGTGCTGGAACATCTGGGGATCATCCTCGATCTGCCCCCTGAGGTGACCGCCCGGGTCGCCGTGGAGGCGGGCATCGCGTTCTGCTTCGCGCCGGTCTACCACCCCGCGTTGCGGTTCGCCGGCCCGGCCCGCAAGGAGCTCGGCGTCCCGACGATCTTCAATTTCCTCGGGCCGCTGACCAACCCGGCCCGGCCGTCGGCCCAGGCGATCGGCGTCTACGACGCGCGGATGTTGCCGGTGATCGCCGGTGTGTTCGCCGAGCGCGGGGTCTCCGCTCTGGTCTTCCGCGGGGAGGACGGCCTCGACGAGTTGTCGACCGCGGCGCCGTCCACCGTCTTCGTGGTCAGGGACGGCACCGCCACCCAGACCCTGTTCGACCCCGCCGAGATCGGTGTCCCCCGCTCGCAGCCGGGAGATCTCCGGGGTGGTGACGTGGAGTTCAACGCGGCGGCCGTACGCGACCTGGTGAACGGGAAGACCGGGCCCGTGCGTGACGCGGTGCTCCTGAACGCGGCCGCCGCGCTGGTCGCGCTCGACCAGCCGGACGGCGACCTGGCGCCGGCGCTCGGCGCGGCCTTCGTGCGGGCCGCCGACGCGGTCGACTCCGGCAGGGCCGCGACGACGCTCGACCGGTGGGTCGAGGTCAGCCGGTCCCTGGCCCCGTAGATCGTCCGAGGCGTTCGGCGCCTCGGATCGGCCTTCTGCGCCCTGTGCCTGGTCGTCGATCGCCTGGAGCGCGGCGGCTGCCGCGCTTGAGGATCACCGCGGCGTGTTCGCCGTGGTCGCCTTTCCGAAGTCCCGGATCCCTCCCGTGCGCCGTATTTCAGGTCGTCCGGCCGGACCGCCAGGCTCGCCCGGCGCGCATGATCACATGATCTGGGCGTGCATGATCACAAATGGCGTTCATGCAGGTCGGTGGGCCTGCGGTCGAGTCTGTGCATGATCACGGACAATGTCCGCGCAGGTCGGCGGGCCCGCTGTCGAGTCTGTGCATGATCACGCCACGAGAAGGTGCAGGTCAGAGGCATGTCGGCGAACCTGTGCATGATCACGGCATGCGGAGGCGCAGGTCGGCGGGGGTGCCGCCGAACCTGTGCATGATCACGCTGGAGGGGTTTTTTGGGGGGGTCAGTCGGATTCGCCTAGGCCGATGGCGAAGGCGGCCTCCAGGTCGTGACGGGAGTACGTCCGGAAGGCGATGTGCGTCTCGGTGTGGGTCACGCCGGGCACCTTGTTGACCCGGCCGGGGATCACCTCGGCGATCTCCTCGTACCGCTCGACCCGGACCATGGCCAGCAGGTCGAACTCGCCGGTGATCGAATAGACCTCGCTGACACCATCGATCTCGGCGATGGTCTGGGCGACCTCGGGGATCCGGTGGACATCGGCCTTGATGTGCACGATCGCGGTGACCATTCGGGTCTCTCCTGCTTTGTGGCGAGTACGGCTATGCCCCCGACCCTAGCGTCATCGCAGCGGCCTGCCCTCACGTGGCTGGTGTGGATGCAGTCCCTGGTAGGCGCGCTCGATCCGGTCCCTGAGCCGGCCCGCGCCGTACGCGGGGACGCTCCAGGTGCCGTCGACCTGGACCAGCCTGACGCCGGGGGAGTCCAGCCAGCGCAGGACGCACTCGGTCTCCTCCGCGCTGGCGGCGGGGGTGGGCCCCGGCCCGGGCGTGACCGTCTCCGCGGTGGCCACCAGCGCGTCCACATAGGGCGTGGGATGCGCGCCCCGCGGCATCACCCCGGCGGCGGCGAGCCTGCCGTACCGGATCACGTGGATGTCCCAGCCGCCGTCGAAGGCCGGGCTCGCCGCCACCATCTGGGAGATGGCCGTGAGCGATCTCAGCCGCTGCATGCGCGCCGCCGTCCTGATGTAGACCGCGAGCCGGTCCCGGTCGACGGCGGCCTCCTCGTATCGCTGCTCGGTGGACAGGCGCCGCATGCGGGCCTCCAGCGCGGAGAAGACCGCCTCCGAGTCGTGCTCCATGGCCTTCTTGGCGCCGCGGACGTGCCGCGCGTAGGCGTCCTCACTCTCGCGGCCCTCGCACGGGGCTCCACACCGGCCGAGCTCGGCGAGCGTGCAGGCGCTGCGCCGGATCCGGGAGGAGAGCCGCTCGGTGCACTGGCGCAGCGGCAGCGCCTCGTGCATGGCCGTCCTGGCGTCGTCGGCGGCGCGGCTGCTCCCGAACGGCCCGAGATAGGTGGCGCCGTCGTCCTTGACCTCCCGCACGATGCTGAGCCGGGGAAACGGCTCGTTGGTGAGTTTGAGCCACACCGCGCGCTCGGGGAAACGGGATCTCTTGTTGTAGCGGGGCTTGGTGGAGCCGATCATCCTCAGCTCGCGGATCTCGGCCTCCAGCCCCGTGGCGCACACGATCGTCCTGACCCGCTCGGCGATGCCGACCATCTCGCGGATCCGGGAACGCGTCTCGCTCGCCGTGAAGTAGCTGCGGACGCGGTTGCGCAGGTTGGAGCTCTTGCCGATGTAGAGGGCCTCGCCCCGCGTGTCCTCGAAGACGTACACGCCCGGGGCGCTGGGAACCCCCTCGGCGAGGTGGCGCTTGCGTTGCTGCTCGGGCGTGGGGGTCCTGGCGAAGCTCCGCAGCTCCTCCAGCGTGTGAACCCCGAGCGAGCCGACCCGGGCGATGAGCCCGTGCAGGACGTCGACGGTGGCCTTGGCGTCGGCGAGCGCCCGGTGGCACGGCTCGGTGGTGCTGCGGAACAGCCGGGCCAGCGTGCCCAGCTTGCAGTTGGGCGTCTCGTCGCGGGTCAGCACACGCCGCGCGAGGTCGGCGGTGTCGACGATCGGGTTGGCCGGCGGCGGGTATCCGCCGGTCGCGCAGGCGGCGCGGATGAACGACATGTCGAAGGGCGCGTTGTGGGCGACCAGCGCCGCCCCTTTGGCGAACTCCAGAAAGCTCGGCAGGACCTGGGAGAACGGCGGGGCGGCCAGCACCATCGCGTCGGTGATGCCCGTGAGCACGGAGATGAACGGGGGGATCGGGCCGCCCGGGTCGACGAGGGTCGCGAACTCGCCCACCACCTCGCCGCCGCGCACCTTGACCGCGCCGATCTCGGTGATCGCGTGCTCGGCGGCCGACCCGCCCGTGGTCTCCAGGTCGAAGACCACGAACGTGACCTCTCGCAGGGGAGTGCCGAGCTCGTCCAGGGTGCCCTGTACCGCGTCCACGGCCATGACCTTAGGGACTCCGACCGACAATTGGCGCGCCCGCCCCGCCCGGGGAAGGCGCCACAGCCCCCGCGAATGCGACACCGCTATATTTGCGGCATTCAGGTAGGAATTAGGAACTTTACGGAAGATCTCTGACGATGACGCCCACTTTCACCGAGTGGTCCGCGGGCACGACCCGCCGGCTCGCCGTGGCGGACGACCTCGCGGCGGCGCTGGCGGACGACGTCGAGGTAGGTCGCATGCTATGTCGTCTTGTTCCTTGAGATCCATCGTACGGGCGATATGCCCGGCTCGATTGATGCAGCATATCCATATATTTCCTACTTGAACAACGTAGATTAGTGCGCTTCGCGGCCGGGGAGGAGGTGGCGGTCGCGGGCGGGCCGACTCGACGAGGCGACTCGGACAGGGGCGCGTCAGCCGTACCCTTGACGAAAGGACAAGTACAAGGAGCGGCAGGATGAGTTCAGCCGGAGAGGGCCTGTCTCGTCCGTTGCCTGAACAGGTCCGGTTACAGGTGGTGGAGCTCGCGGCCCAGGTGCTCGGCTCCATGTCCGCGGCCACGGTTCCGGGACCGTTGCGGGGGATCGCCAAGTTCGACCCGCGCAAGCGCGCCCGGCTCGGCAGCGCCCCGATCGCCGCGCAGTTGGAGAACGACAAGGAGTTCCGCGAGCTGGTCGCGGAGACGCTCCAGGAGGCCTGGCCCGAGCTGGTGGCCGCCCTCGCCGAGGGGACGGTGCCGCCCGCGGCCGAGCCGGTGATGGTGGCGGCCGCGGCCTATCTGACCCGGCCGCCGGGCTGGCCCGACCTGGTGGAGCTGGCGCGGGCCGACCTCGAGCAGGCGGCGGCCGCCGGGTCCCAGCGGGAGCAGGCGGAGGTGCGGCTGCGCGAGCAGCTCGCGGCCCACCGGGCGACGGCCAAGGAAGAGATCGAGCGGGTCCGCGAGCAGCTCAGGTCCGCCCGGTCCGAGAACGCGGAGCTGCGGCGCAAGCTGCACGACGCCCGCGAGCGCGTCAGGGCCGCCGAGGCCAGGGCTGCCGAGCTGCAGGCGGAGACCGCCGAGGCGACGAGCAGGGCCGCCGGCGCGAGCGGCGCGGCCGAGACCGAGCTGCGCAGGCTGAAGGAGCGTCTCGCGGAGGCGGAGAGCCACCTCGAGGAGGGCCGGCGTGCGGCGCGCGAGGGCCGCAGTGTCGAGGACACCCGCATCCGCGTGCTCATGGACGCTCTCCAGGACGCGGCCGCCGGGTTGCGCAAGGAGCTCGCCCTGCCCACCTCGATCACCCGGCCGGCCGACTACGTCACCGGGGTGAAGCCCGGCGAGCCGGGGGTGGGCGCGGTCCCCGCCAGGGCGCTGGCCAACGACGACCCCCAGCTGCTCGACCAGTTGCTGGCGATACCCAACCTGCATCTGATCATCGACGGCTACAACGTGACCAAGACGGGGTACCCGTCGCTCACCCTGGCCGACCAGCGGTCCCGGATACTCACCGGGCTCGGCGGCCTCGCCGTGCAGGCGCGGGTCGAGGTGACATGCGTCTTCGACGGCGCCGAGCTGAACGGCCCCGTCCATGTCTCCGCGCCGCGTGGCGTCCGGGTGATGTTCAGCGCGCCGGGAGAGATCGCCGACGATCTCATCCGGCGCCTGGTGCGCGCCGAGCCCTCGGGGAGGGCGATCGCGGTCGTGTCGTCCGACCGCGAGGTGGCCGAGTCCGTGCGGCGGATGGGTGCCCGTCCCGTACCGTCGACCCTCCTGCTGCGCCGTCTCGGCCGGACCTGATCGGCCGCCCGGGAGAGGGCCCGATCGGACCTGATCGGGCCCCTCTGGGAGGGCGCGCGGGATTGGACCGTGCCGCTGGTCACCCTTCGGACGATTTATGTCGCAATCAGTGACGATTGCCGTGAATAGCTGCGAATAGGTTGAAGCTCCAAGATCGCCCCAGTAGAGTCGCGCCCGCCGGTTAGGGTCTATCCCGAGGGAGCCTCGATGCGAGGGCGTGTACCGGTGGCCACTGGATTGGCCGCCGCGGTCCTGCTGTTGCCGATGACAAGTGCGCAGGCGGATCCAAAACCCACAATCGCTCAGGCTCAGGCCAAGCTGAAGACGCTGAACTCCAAGGCCGACAAGATCGTTGACGACTACAACGCGGCCAACGAGAAGTGGAAGAAGGCCAGGAAGAAGTACGACAGCGTCAACGACGACTACCAGAAGCAGTACTCCCAGGTCGACGTGCTCCGGCAGACGGTCGTCTCGATCGCCGTGAACACCTACCAGACGGGCGACGTCTCGATGCTGGGAGGCGTCTTCTACGGCTCCGACCCCGAGTCGGCGCTCAGCGGCATGGCCGCGCTCGACCAGCTGTCGCAGGGCCGGGCGAAGCAACTCGCGGAGTACGAGGCCGCGATCCAGGGGCTCAAGAACAAGAGGGACCAGCAGAAGGCGGCCTACGACGAGGCCAACCAGACCAAGTCCGACCTCGCGAAGAAGAAGGCGGACGCGGAGAAGCTCGTCAAGGACCAGAAGGCGCTGCTGAAGAGGCTCGGCGCCTACAACGTCGGCAACACCAAGAGCGCCGGCATCACCTACACCGGCTCGGCGTCGGGCAACGCCCTGACCGCCCTTCAGTTCGCGTACAAGCAGGTCGGCAAGCCCTACCAGTACGGCGCCACCGGCCCGGGCTCGTGGGACTGCTCAGGCCTCGTACAGGCGGCCTGGAGGGCCGCCGGGGTGAGCCTGCCGCGGACGACCTACGAGATGTGGTCGTGGGGAGCGAACCGCCGGGTGTCGACCAGCAAGCTCCAGCCCGGCGACCTGCTCTTCCACCCCGGCTTCGGTCACGTCGGCATCTACGCGGGCGGCGGCAAGGTCGTGCACGCGCCCCAGACGGGCGACGTCGTGAAGGTCGTCAGCCTCTCCGCCTATGGCAGCCTCGCCGGCGCGGTCCGCCCCTGACCCCCCCGCCCCCTCCCGCGTGATCATGCACACCTTCGTGGAAGGCATCCCTGAACCGGCCTCCCGTCGAGCGTGATCATGCACAGGTTCGGAGATGCGGCCCGTGGGCTGCGGTTTCGCCAACCGTGATCATGCGCACGTTCGCGGGTAGCGCCCGCGACCAGGGTGTTCGCCTCTTGTGATCATGCACGGGACTCGTTCCGCGTGCGGTGCGGCGGGCCGTACGCCGATGGTGACCAGGGAATCGCGTCGAGGGCGTCCTCGGCGCGATTCGGCTGTCCGGGGCCCGGTACGTGCCACGCGCGTTGCACGTCCACCGGTCCTCCTCGTGGCCGGGCATGCCGTACGGGCATGTATGCCGCTTAGGTATGGGCTGACCGGAGCCGTCTCGCTGCCGTCGCCCGTCGTCGTGGGTTGGAGCGCTTCGCCGCCGGGCCCCGACCGGTCCTCGACTGGGGTCGCCCGGCCGGCTCGACCGAACCCGGACGGCCGTTGAAGATCGCTAACTGGTGTGACCAATGTTACTGATGTGACGTCGTTCAGCATTTGTTTTATTAAGTGTGAGCAGAGTCACATTTAGCGTAGATATCCATTAGATATCCAGCAGTTTTACTTTCGTGATCAGTAAAAGTCGATCTCCATTTTCTTGTGTTCGCTTTGCCGAATCGCGCGATCAATGGATAGCTTCTGGCGTCGCGACGAGCACGCCATGCACGTCGCCGGGATCGGTGAGCCGATTCCGGAACAGCCATCCATGCGTCGCCGTCGCCATCGACTGAATCACGCCTGGGCCCTGCGGGGCCCGCCGGCGGCGGTGACCTGCCGAGTCCGTGCAGTCAGGAGGCACGGAGCCGGGGAACCATTCGACCTTCGATGAAGGTCCGGGGTGAATCGGCGCGATTTGCGCCGTAGGGCGACTTCCCTGCCCGAATCCGTCAGCTAACCCGGTAGGCGCAAGTGGAAGACCGTAGGAGAGATCCTGTCCAGCACCCCCGTACGTCTGTCCCGTCGTGCCCTCGTCTCCCTCGGGGGCGTGGCGCTGACAGCCTCCGTCGGAGCCTTCTCCGTACAACCGGCGTCGGCCCAGACGGCGACGGCCGCGAAGGTGGCCACGGCGACGGTCACGACGACCGCCACCACGGCCTCCACGAAGACCGTCAAGAAGAAGCTGAGCAGGGCCGCCCTGCAGCAGTCCAAGGCCAGGCGGGCCATCTCAACCGCGAAGAAGCACATCGGCGACCCGTACCGCTGGGGAGCCGCCGGACCTCACGCGTTCGACTGCTCGGGTCTGGTGAAATACGCCTGGCGCAAGGCGGGCGTGAAACTGCCGCGTACGACCTACTCCATGCGCAAGGCCGTCAAGAAGAAGGTCTCCTGGGGACACTTCAAGATCGGTGACCTGATCTTCACCAGCGGCGGCGGCCACGTGGGCATGTACGTCGGGCACGGCAAGATGATCCACTCGCCGCACTCCGGTTCGCGGGTCCGGATCGACAAGCTGAACTCCTACCGCAAGCAGACGTTCGTGGGAGCGGTTCGGCCGGGTCTGTAGACCTGTAGGTGCTCAGAAAAGATGACCTCTTCTCAGTGGAGGTGTCCGCGGCTTGTCCTTCTGGACATCTCCACTGAGAAAGGGGACCCGTTCGTGACGGATGTCCGAGAGCGGCTCACCGAGGCCGGCGGCCCTTGCTTTTACGGCCGGCCGGCGCGGCCCGGCGACCGGAGCTGATCTGTGCGGGTTTCTGTGCCTGCCGCTGTGCCGGTTTCTCCGCAGGGGCGGCGGGGGTACGGCCCCGCGAGCTGTTCACTGTCCGGCCGCGGACGATGCCGATGAATTCTTCCACCAGGTCAGTCGTCGCGTCCGTTGGCCAGGTCAGCGCGACCTGAGACTGCGGCGCGTCCGGCACCGGCCGGTAAGTGAGACTCCTGCGGTGGTGGAGGCGCGCCAGCGACTGCGGAACCAGGAGAACCCCAGCGCCGGTCGCCACCAGTTCGACCGCGTCCGCCGTTGTCGCCGGGCGGGTGAACGCGGGCACCCCGGGCCGGACCGTCCACTCGATGGTGTCGTCCAGAGGATGGAACACCTCCTCGTCGATGAGGTCGGCGACGGCCACCTCGTCGGCCGCGGCCGCCGCATGGTCCTTGGGCACCACGACCACCGTGGTCTCCACGTAGAGGGGGATCACGCTGAGCCCGTCCCGGTCGACCGGCAGCCTGACGAATCCGGCGTCGGCGCCGCCGTTCCGCAGGAGTCCCACCACCTCGGCGGCGGGAACCGCGACGAGGGTGACCGGCACGCCGGGCATCCTCTCGGTCCAGGTGCTGACCCATTTCGCGGGTGTCACCCCGGGCACGTACGCCAGCCGAAACACCCTGCCGGTCTCTCCATCAGTCACCGCCTCAGGGTAGCGATGTCAGGGGATCCCGTTCCGACTGACTACTCTTGGCGCCATGAGTTCGCCCAAACCAAAGACCATCCAGACGATGAAGCCCGCGACCGCGGCCAAGAAGCTGGGTGTCCTCCTCTCGGCCACTCCCGCCGAGTTCCAGGAGGGTGTCGTCTCCAGGGACGAGCTGAACGAGTTGCAGTCGACGCCGCCCGCCTGGCTCGCCGACCTGCGTCGCAACGGCCCGCACCCCAAGCAGGTCATCGCCGCGAAGCTCAGGATCTCCACTTCCGGCCTGATCAGAGGCGGGATCACCGGTCCGCTCACCACCGCTGAGATCGATGCGCTGAAGGCGGAGGACCCGGCGTGGCTGGAGCGCGAGCGGTCCATCCAGGCCGAGGCCCGCAAGGAAGCGCTCCGCCTCAAGCAACCCTAGACAGATGCGTCCTGCACGTCCTCAGCGGAGGTGTCCCCGGGGCATCTCCACTGAGAGGGGCATCTCCACTGAGAAAGGTCGACCCCGAGGCGCACCGGCGGTTCAGTGCAGCAGCCGGTCGATGCGGATAGGCAGGTCGCGCACCCGGATGCCGGTGGCGTGGTGGACCGCGTTGGCGATGGCCGCGGCCGTGCCGACGATGCCGATCTCGCCGATGCCCTTGGAGCCCATCGGGTTGATCCGCGTGTCCTCCTCCTCGATCCAGTACGCCTCGACGGCGGGCACGTCGGCGCACGCCGCGATGTGGTACTGGGCGAAGTCGTGGTTGAGGTAGTCGCCGAACTCCACGTCCATCACGCTCTCCTCCATCAACGCCATGCCGATTCCCATCGTCATGCCGCCGATGAACTGCGATCTCGCCGTCTTCGGGTTGATCACCCGGCCGACGCCGAAGACGCCGAGCAGGCGGGACACCCGTACCTCACCGGTGTCCATGTCGACCTCGGCCTCGGCGAACTGCGCCCCGAAGGCGTGCCGCGAGAGCCGAGGCTGCGCCGCGATCTCGTCGGCCGTGTTGACGCGGACCTCGATCGGCCGCGTGCCGTTCCGGCGGTCGATCTCCTCCAGCAGGGCCTCGCAGGCCCGCACGACGGCCGTGCCCCAGGACGCGGTGCCCATCGACCCGCCGGCGATCGGCGCGGTGGGCAGGCGGCTGTCACCGACCTCCACGCGCACCTTCTCCAGAGGGGCGCGTAGCGCGTCGGCGGCGATCTGGGTCAGCACCGTGCGAGCGCCCGTGCCGATGTCGGCGGCGGCGACGCCCACCGTGAAACGGCCGTCGATCTCCGCACGCGCCGTGGCCTCGGACGGGCGGCGGATGGTGGGGTAGGTCGAGGCGGCCACACCGGTCCCGACCAGCCTGCGGCCGTCTCTGCGCACGCCGGGGGCAGGATCGCGGTCCGCCCACCCGAACCGCCTCGCTCCCTCGCGCAGACAGGCGACGAGATTGCGCGAGCTGAACGGCAGGCCACTCTCCGGGTCCGTCGCGGGTTCGTTGCGGATGCGCAACTCGATCGGGTCCATCCCGCAGGCGATGGCCAGTTCGTCCATCGCCGACTCCAGGGCGAACATCCCCGGGCACTCGCCGGGCGCTCGCATGAAGGTCGGGGTGGGCACGTCGAGGGCCGTCAGCCGGTGAGTCGTCCGGCGGTTGGGCGCCGCGTACATGACGCGGGTCGGGGTCGTCGTCTGCTCGGCGAACTCCCTGACGGTCGAGGTCTGCTCGAAGGCGTCGTGGATGACGGCCGTCAGCCCGCCGTCGCCGCCGGCGCCCAGGCGGACCCGCTGGATGATCGGCGTGCGGTAGCCCACCAGGGAGAACATCTGCTGCCGCGTCATGGCGACCTTCACCGCCCGGCCGCTCACCTTCGCGGCGACGGCGGCGAGGACCACCGGCGGATGCGGCGCCAGCTTGGAGCCGAAGCCGCCGCCGACGTGGGGTGCGATCACGCGCACCCGGTCGGGGGGCAGCCCGAACAGCCTGGCCAGTACGTCGCGGACCGCCGATGATCCCTGGTTGGAGTCGTACAGCGTGAGGCCGTCGTTCTCCCAGACGGCCACCGTCGCGTGCGGCTCCATCGGGTTGTTGTGCTGGGCAGGCGTGGTGTACGTCAGGTCGACGCTGACGGCGGCCTCCCGCAGCGCCGAGTCCGGGTCGCCCAGCTCGGTGTCGGTCGGGTAGTTGGGGGCCACCTTCGACGGTTTGTACATCTTGGGGTCGTCGACCCGCAGGACCACGTCGTGCCGCTCCTGCGCGTACTCGATCCGCACCTGGCCGGCCGCCTCGCGGGCCGTCTCGATCGTCTCCGCGACCACCGCCGCCACGATCTGTCCTCGGTACGCCACCGTGTTCGACTGGAACAGGGCGAGTTCGGGGTCGTCGGAAGGGCCCAGGCGGGGCGCGTTGCCGTACCAGATCACCGCGATGACGCCCGGCAGGGTGAGCGCCGCGTCGGTGTCGACGGCGACGACCGAGCCCCGGGCGATGGCCGCCTGCACCGGCACGGTGTAGGCGGTGTCGCGGTCCTGGGCGTTCTCGAACGCGTAGCGGGCCGTCCCGGTGACCTTCTCCCTCCCCTCGATCCGGGTCAAGGTCGCTCCGACCGCCTGCGTGCCCGTGAGTGTCATGGGATCACCGGTTCCGCGAGCGTGCGGACGAGAAGGGCCGTGCCTGGTTGGTGGATTCCATCCATCATGGGCGAATTTCTACCCTTGAGTGGATAATTTCCATCTATAGGGGGATATGAGCCTGTTTGACCTGAAGAGCGGCACCCGCGGGTTCGCGTGCGGGGCCGGCCGGCACCGCACGCGATCTCCGTCGTGCCCGGTCAGTCGGTGCCGGACTCCATCGCGGCGTGATCGAGCAGCTCGTCGTCGACGGGGATCTCCCCGCGGGAGGCGATCGCCTCGGCCCCGCCCTCGGGCATGGCGCCGATCAGCCCGGTCGAGGCCGCCTGCGCGACACCGATCAACGTCGGGTGCTGACTGCCGACCATGCCGAGCCCGGCGTACTGCTCCAGCTTGGCGCGAGAGTCGGCGATGTCGAGGTTGCGCATGGTCAGCTGGCCGATACGGTCGACCGGCCCGAAGGCGGAGTCCTCGACCCGTTCCATGGAGAGCTTGTCCGGGTGGTAGCTGAACGCCGGTCCCGACGTGGCCAGGACGGAGTAGTCCTCACCGCGCCGCAGGCGCAGGGTCACCTCGCCGGTGACCGCCGTCCCGACCCAGCGCTGCAGGGACTCGCGCAACATCAGCGCCTGCGGGTCCAGCCAGCGGCCTTCGTACAGCAGCCTGCCCAGTCGCCGTCCCTCGTTGTGGTAGCTGGCGAGGGTGTCCTCGTTGTGGATCGCGCTGACCAGCCGCTCGTACGACGCGTGGAGCAGCGCCATCCCCGGTGCCTCATAGATGCCCCGGCTCTTGGCCTCGATGACCCGGTTCTCGATCTGGTCGGACATGCCCATGCCGTGCCGTCCGCCGATGGCGTTGGCCTCCAGCACCAGGTCGACGGCGGAGGAGAACTCCTTGCCGTTGATCGTCACCGGTCGTCCGTACTGGAAGCCGACCGTGACGTCCTCGGCGGCCATCTCGACCGCGGGGTCCCAGAAGCGCACGCCCATGATCGGTTCCACGATCTCGATGCCCGCGTCGAGGTGCTCGAGCGCCTTGGCCTCGTGAGTCGCGCCCCAGATGTTCGCGTCGGTGGAGTAGGCCTTCTCCGTGCTGTCCCGATAGGGCAGGCCGCGGGCGAGCAGCCACTGGGACATCTCCGTGCGACCGCCGAGCTCGCTGACGAAGTCGGCGTCCAGCCACGGCTTGTAGATCCGCAGGGAGGGGTTGGCGAGCAGACCGTAACGGTAGAACCGCTCGATGTCGTTGCCCTTGAAGGTGGACCCGTCCCCCCAGATCTGCACGTCGTCCTCGAGCATCGCGCGCACCAGCAGGGTGCCCGTGACGGCCCGGCCGAGCGGGGTGGTGTTGAAGTAGGTGCGGCCGCCGGACCGGATGTGGAACGCCCCGCAGGCCAGGGCGGCGAGCCCCTCCTCCACGAGCGCCGCCCGGCAGTCGACCAGCCGGGCGATCTCCGCGCCGTACGCCGTGGCGCGCCCGGGCACCGAGGCGATGTGGGGCTCGTCGTATTGGCCGATGTCAGCGGTGTAGGTGCACGGAACCGCACCCTTCTCGCGCATCCACGCGACCGCTACCGAGGTGTCGAGGCCTCCGGAGAAGGCGATTCCGACACGTTCGCCGACAGGCAGAGAGGTGAGCACTTTGGACACGAGTAGAAGTATATACACACTAATGCATGACCATGCAATGCCTTGGATGCCCCGGTGGAGACGCCGTGTCTCCACCGGGGCGGGTCTGCCGTCAGGTACGGGTGGAGTAGGAGTGGGCTCCGACGCCGGCGAGCCCCCCGCCCTGGACGATGAGGTACTCGTCGCGGATCGGCGTCCCGTCGAACCAGGCCTCGAGGATCTCCCGCGTACCGGCCGCGTAACGGGCCTGCGCGGACAGCGACGACCCGGAGATGTGCGGGGTCATGCCGTGATGGGGCATGGTCCGCCAGGGGTGGTCGGCCGGAGCGGGCTGGGGATACCAGACGTCGCCCGCGTAGCCGGCCAGCTGCCCGCTCTCCAGGGCCCGGACGACGGAGTCGCGGTCGGCGATCTTCGCCCGGGCCGTGTTGATCAGGTACGCGCCGCGCTTCATCGTGGAGATGAGCTTGTCGTCGAACAGGCCCTCGGTCTCGGGGTGCAGCGGTGCGTTGACCGTCACCACGTCGCAGAACGGAACCATCTCCTGCGTGCTGGCATGCCAGGTCAGGTTCAGCTCCTCCTCGATCTCGCGGGGCAGCCTGTGCCGGTCGGTGTAGTGCAGGTGCACGTCGAACGGCTTCAGGCGGCGCAGTACGGCCAGGCCGATCCGCCCCGCGGCGACGGTGCCGATCTGCATGCCCTCGACGTCGTAGGAGCGGCTCACGCAGTCGGCGATGTTCCACCCACCGTCGAGCACCACCTGGTGGGACGGGATGTAGTTGCGCACCTGCGACAGGATCATCATGACGACGTGCTCGGCGACGCTGATGCTGTTGCAGTACGTGACCTCGGCGACGGTGACGCCGTGCGCGATGGCCGCGTCGAGGTCCACGTGGTCGGAGCCGATTCCGGCGGTGACGGCGAGCTTCAGCTTCGGCGCCTTCGCGATGCGCTCGGCCGTCAGATAGGCCGGCCAGAACGGCTGCGAGATCACCACGTCCGTGTCGGGCAGCTCGCGGTCGAAGACCGAGTCCGCGCCCTCCTTGTCGGAGGTGACGACCAGGGTGTGCCCGCGCTCCTCCAGGAAGCGGCGCAGGCCGAGCTCGCCCGAGACGCTGCCGAGCAGATGGCCGGGGGTGAAGTCGACGGTCTTGGGAGTCGGCAGGGTCTGGCCGCCGGGATAGGCGTCGATGACCGGCAGGTCGTCCCGGGCGTACGTGGTGGGGTAACCGTCGGTCGGGTCGTCGTACAGGACGCAGAGCACTTTCGCCATGGTGTCGACTCCTCATTGAGGACGGGGGGCAGATGCCTCCACCATCCGCGCGGGCATATCCGCACGTCAAAGCGAAAGTTCCTATCGCGAGATAGGACGCTTCTATGAGTTCTCCGTGCGTCCCTGCGGCGGTACGGCCACCGGGAGCGGCGTGAGGTGGTCGCGCAACAGCCGATCCAGGGTGTCGCGCAGGTCGAGGCCGCGGGTGACGTCCAGCAGCGCCGTGGCGAGGACCGGTTCCGGGCTCCGGTCCGCGACCACCAGCCCGACCCGTGGCGCCTGGACCGGCTGTTCCATCCGGACGACGCGCATGCCGTCAGGCACGCCGAACATGTGCAACCAGGCGTGCGCGATGACACTCGACCACCGGTGCGTGGCCACATGGGCGTACAGGGCCGAGACGGTGTCGGTCTCGATGGCGGGCACCGCCACCGCACCGGCGGTGTGGAAGATGCCGTCCAGGATGCGCCTGTTGCGCATCTCGGGGGCGAGCAGGCACAGCGGCAGCGCGGCGACCTCCGCCCAGCGGACGACGTCCCGGCCGGCCAGCGCGCCGTCGTCCGGGGTGAGCAGCAGGTAGCGCTCCTCGTACAGCGGGCTCGCGCGCACGCCGCCGAGTTCGTCGTCGTCGAGGTACGTCATCGCCACGTCGATCTCGAACTCGGTCAGCTGCCTGTTGATCTCCCGGGAGGACAACGACGACAACGAGACCCTGGCGTGCGGGTGGCGCTCGCAGAACGGCGTCGTCAGCAGCGAGGCCGCCGTCAGCGCCGTCGGTATCGCGCCCATGCGCAGCGTGCCCGACAGGCTCTCGCGCATCATGGACAGGTCGTCCCGCAGCCCGTCGCACTCGGCGAGGATGCGGTGGGCCCACAGCAGGACGCGGTCGCCTTCGGGGGTGAGCCCGGCGAACCGCCTGCCCCGCCGTACGAGAGGCACGCCGAGTTCGCGCTCGAGCTTGCGGATGGCGGCCGACAACGACGGCTGCGAGACATGGCAGGCGGCGGCGGCACGGGCGAAGTGCCGCTCCCTCGCCAGGGCGACCAGATATTCCAACTGGCGCAACAACACGCCACAGGATCGCCTGTCCGCCGCCGCCGCGTCTAGGTCATTCCGTACTCAGTGCCGATCCGCCGCCGCGGTGCGGGGGAGTAGCGGCAGGCACAGGCCGCACAGGACGATCACGCCCAGTACGGCGAGCAGGACGGTGAACACGCCGGCACGCATGCCGTGGGCGGCGCCGACGGCGAGAAAGATCGTCGATACGCCCGCCGCGCCGACGGCGTTGGACAGTTGCTGGACGGCGTTGAGCGTCCCGCTGGCGCTGCCGGACTGCTCCGCGCCGACGTCGCCGAGTGCGACGGCGAAGATCGAACCGAAGCAGCAGCCCATTCCGAGTCCGCACAGGAACAGCGGCGCGGTCAGCGGCCAGATCGATCGCCCGTCCGCGCCGACAAGGGTCAGGTAGCAGAGCACTCCCGCGCCGATCAGGGCGAGGCCTGCCGCCACCACCCGGCGGCCGTGCCTCGCGATGAGCCCTCGTGCCGAGAACGAGGCGATGATGATGCCGACGGACAGGGGCGCCATCGTCTCCGCGGTCTGCGACGGCGCCAGCCCCCGGCCGTCCTGCAGATACAGGGAGGTGACGTAGAGCAGCCCCGCGACGACCGCGGAGAACAGCGCGCCGAGCAGGACACCCGTGACGAAGCCCCGGTCGCGGAACAGCGAGGGGGCGAGCAGCGGGTCGTCGCTGCGAAGCTGGTGCAGGGTGAACAGGGCCAGCCCCGCGACGCCCAGGATGAGCGCGAGCACCGGTTGCGCGTCCCATCCGTGGCCCGCGCTCTGGACGAGGCCACCGAGCACGCCGAGGACTCCCAGCATCAGCAGGACGGACGCCAGCGGATCGATCACCGCCGCCCGGCGTCCCGGGTCGCGAGGCAGGACCCGTGCGCCGGCGAGGAACACGGCGATACCTAGCACGGCGTTGGCGACGAAGACGCCCCGCCAGCCGAGCCCGAGCGGGTCCGCCTGGATCAGCAGGCCGGCGACGACCGGGCCGCTGATCGAGCCCACGGCCATGAGCGGGCCGAAGAGGCCGAAGACGCGGCCGAGTTCCGCACGGGGGAAGGCGCGAAGCAGGATGCTGAAGCCCTGCGGGATCAGCAGGGCGCCGAACACGCCCTGCAGGAGACGTGCGGCCACGATGGACGCCGGATTCCAGGCGAGCGCGCACAGCAGCGAGGCGGCGGCGAACCCCGCACCGCCGATGAGGAACGACCTGCGGTAGCCGTACCTGTCGCCGATCCTGCCTCCGATCACCAGGACGGAGCCGAGCGTCAGGGAGTACGCCGACCCCAGCCAGGGCGTCAGAGACTGCGGAGCGTGCAGGTCGCGCAGGATGGAGGGCACGACGATGTTGGTGACCGTCGTGCTCAGCAGATCGAGGACGTCCGCGACCAGGATGACGGTGAAGATCCACCACCTGAGGGAGGTGCGGACAAAGGTGCCGATTTCGGGCATGGCGAAGAACTCTCTTATGACGAGAGACTTGACGCCACCGATCGCGGTGACGTCGTGCCGGCCGGAAATCCCGACACGAGACCACGCCGAACGTGGCTCGCCGCACCTTACGGATCAAGGGTACCGGGCCGGACGGCCGTCTCGTCCGCCGCGGGACGGCGGTGAACCCTCAGGCAGGGGCAATACCATGCTCGGCATGCGTGCTCACGCACGGTCGAGGACGGCACTCGTGCCGGCGGCCGTCCTGGTGGCGTTCGCCGTGGCGGGGCCGACGTCCGCCGCGGCGCCCGACACCCTGTTGCCGACGGCGCGGGCGATCGTGCGGGAACATCCCGGCATGTGGGCGCAGGCGGTCGTGGCCAGGGGAGAGCGCACCATCGTCATCGGCCGCTCGGCGCGGCAGGCCGCCGAGATCGCCGCGGTCGCCGACCGGGCCGGCCGTACGGTCGCGAGGGTCTGGGGGCCGGTCGACGCGGTCGTGCTGGTGCCCGCGACGGAGGCGCAGGCCGCGGAGCTGGCGGCGCCCGCGCACGTCGAGGGATTCGCGGCGTTCGCGGGGGTGGGCCGCGTCATCGTCGACCCGTCCGGCTTCGGGCGGCTCAGCCGGACCGGCCGTCAGGTGGTGCTCACTCACGAACTCACCCATGTCGCTACAGGTGCGGCGCTCACGGGAGACATGCCGGCCTGGCTGGTGGAGGGTTTCGCCGACTACGTCGGATATCTGGACGCCGGCCTGCCCGTGCGCACCGTCGCGGCCGAGCTCGCCGAGGAGGTGCGTGCCGGGACTCCGCCGCGCGAGCTGCCCGGGCGCGCCGAGTTCCAGTCCGGGTCGGTACGGCTCGCGCAGGCGTACGAGGAGGCGTGGCTGATGTGCCGCTACATCGCCGAGCGGTTCGGCGAACCCGAGCTGGTGGGCCTGTACCGTGCCTCCCTGCGGTCCGGTGTCACGGCGGCCCTCAGGGACACGCTGGGCATGACCCTTCCCGGCCTGACCGAGGGGTGGCGGGATTATGTGGTGCGGCAGCTCGGTCCTGTGGCCGGCTCGTGAGCGCGCGGTCGCGGCGTGCCCGGCCCGGATGCGTGCGTGATCACGTGAGGGGTTCGCCCTGATGGGCGGGCCGCCCGCCGAACCCGCGCATGATCGCGTCGCGGGTTCGCCCAGGTGGGCGGGTGTGCTGCCGAAAGTGTGCATGATCACGCGACGTGTTCGCGCAGGTGGATGGGGGGATTCCCGAATCCGTGCATGATCACGCGAGAGGAAAGGGCCGGTCAGAGGTGGCAATCCCGAATGTGTGCATGATCACGGGGAAGGGGAGGTGGCGATGGGGAGGACACTGATCGTCACCAATGACTTTCCGCCGCGGGCCGGGGGGATCCAGGCGTTCGTCCATGGGCTCGCCTCGCGGCGGCCGGCGGACTCCGTGGTCGTCTACGCGCCCAAGTGGAGGGGATCGGACTCCTTCGACCGGCGGCAGCCGTACGAGGTGGTCAGGCATCCGGGAACCCTCATGCTTCCCACGCCCGGCGTCGCCCGGAGGGCGGCGGAGCTGGCCAAGGGCTGCGACACCGTGGTCTTCGGCGCCGCGGCCCCCCTGGGGATGCTCGCGCCCGGCCTGCGCTCGGCCGGTGTGGGCCGGGTCGTGATGCTCACCCACGGGCACGAGGCGTCGTGGGCCCGGCTGCCCGTCGCCCGTGACATGCTCCGCCGCATCGGCCAGGGCGCCGACGTGGTGACCTACCTCGGCGACTACACGCGGCGCAGGCTCGCATCGGTGATCCCGGAGTCCAAGCTGGTGAGGCTGGCGCCCGGAGTGGACACCTCGGCCTTCCATCCGGGCGCGGGCGGCGCCGGCGTCCGCAAGTCGCTGGGCCTGGAGGACAGGCCGGTGGTCGTGTGCGTCTCCCGCCTGGTGCCGCGCAAGGGCCAGGACATGCTGATCCGGTCCTGGCCGCGGGTGTTGCGCGAGGTCCCCGACGCCGTGCTGCTCCTGGTCGGCGGCGGCCCGTCCCGCAACGCGCTCGAACGGGCGGCGGCCGGCCACGTCGCGAGGGGTTCGGTCGTGTTCACCGGGTCGGTGCCGTGGGCGACGCTTCCCGCGCACTACGACGCGGGCGACGTGTTCGCCATGCCGTGCCGCACCCGCCTGGCCGGGCTCGACATCGAAGGCCTCGGCATCGTCTATCTGGAGGCGTCGGCCAGCGGGCTCCCCGTCGTCGCGGGCTCGTCGGGCGGCGCCCCGGACGCCGTACGGCACGGCGAGACGGGCCTGGTCGTCGACGGCACGTCTGAGGCGGAGATCGCCGGAGCCCTGACCGGTCTGCTGTCCGACCCGGCCCGTGCCCGCGCGATGGGGGAGCGGGGCCGGGCCTGGATCGAGGGGGAGTGGGGCTGGGACCGGGTCGCCGCCCGCTTCTCCGGCATCCTCACGGCGACCGCGACGGGAACGGAGCCCGCCGCGGAGTGGCGGTGAAGGCGGGGCTCAGCCGTAGAGCTCGTCGACCTGCTTGGCGTAGTCGCGCATCACGAGCGCACGCTTGACCTTCAGCGACGGCGTGAGGTGGCCGGTCTCCTCGGTCAGGTCGTTCTCGAGAATGACGAACTTCTTGATCTGCTCGGCCTTGGACACCATGCGGTTGGCGACGTCCACGGCGCCCTGCACCTCGGCCAGAAGGGCCGGGTCGGCCGTCGAGACCTCGGCCTTGCCGTTGGCCTGCTTCCACTGCTCCATCGCCTCGGGATCGAGCGTGATGAGCGCGGCGATGAACGGCCGGTCGTCGCCGACCACCATGACCTGGCTGATCAGCCGGTGCGCGCGGATGGCGTCCTCGAGCGGCGCGGGGGCGACGTTCTTGCCGCCCGCGGTCACGAGGATCTCCTTCTTGCGGCCGGTGATCCTCAGGTAGCCGTCGCCGTCGATCTCGCCCACGTCACCGGTGTGGAACCAGCCCTCGGGGTCGATGGCCTCCTTGGTGGCGCGCTCGTTGTTCCAGTAGCCGTCGAAGACGTGGCGTCCCTTGACGAGGACCTCGCCGTCGTCGCCGATCCTGATGCTCACACCGGGGAACGGCTTGCCGACCGTCCCGATCTTGTTGGCGCCCGGGATGTTGACCGTCGACGGAGCGCTCGTCTCGGTGAGGCCCCAGCCCTCGAGCACCTCGATGCCGACGCCGCGGAAGAAGTGCCCGAGCCGCTCGCCGAGAGCCGACCCGCCGGAGACCGCCGTGTTCAGGGCTCCACCGGTCGCCGCGCGCAGCTTGCCGTACACGAGCTTGTCGAACACCGCGTGCCTGGCCCGGACGCCGAACCCCGCGCCGCCCGCGCTCTCCGCGCGGCTCCAGTCGATGGCGGCGCGCACGGCGGCGTGGAAGATCTTGCCCTTGCCGTCGGCCACGGCCTTCTGCTCGGCGGCGTTGTAGACCTTCTCGAACACGCGGGGCACGCCGAGCAGGAACGTGGGCTTGAACCCCTGCAGGTCGGGGGCGACGTTCTTCATGTTGGGGGTGTGCGCGAGGACCGTGCCGGTCTCGATCAGCACCACCTCGATGATCCGGGCGAAACTGTGGGCGAGGGGCAGGAACAGCAGCGCCGCCCGGTCGTCCACGTCGAACATCGCCTCCAGGGGGCCGCGGGAGACGTTGCGCGCGGTGAAGAGCAGGTTGTCGTGCGTGATCCGGCAGCCCTTCGGCATGCCCGTGGTGCCGGACGTGTAGATAATCGTGGCGAGGTCGTGGCCGCCCCTGCTCGCCCGCCGCTCGGCGAGGACGTCGTCGGTGACGCCGGACCCGAGCGTCTTCAGCTCGTCGAGTCCGCCGTCGTCGATCCGCCAGACCAGCGGGAACTCCGGCAGGGCCTCCCGCACCGTCTCCTCGTGGCCCTTCAGTTCGACGACGACGGCCTTGGCGCCGCTGTCGGACAGGATCCACTTCACCTGGTCGGGGGAGGAGGTCTCGTAGATCGGCACGCCGACGGCGCCGGCCGCCCAGATGGCGTAGTCGGTGACGGTCCACTCGTAGCGGGTCCGGGACATGAGGCCGACCCGGTCGCCGGACTCCACACCGGCGGCGATCAGGCCCTTGGCGACCGCGGCCACGTCGGCGCGGAACCCGGCGGCCGTGATCGGGTTCCAGGGGGAGTCCGCAGCGGTGCCGTCCTTGCGGCGGATCACGACGGTTGCAGGCTCGTCCACCGCGCGCTGGAACACCACATCGGTGCAGTTCGCGGACGGGGGCACGTCCACCAGCACGGGAACACTGAACTCGCGCACGGTCACTCCTCTGTCACGCACCGGCGGTCTCCGCGAGGCCGGAACGGCGTCGCGGACGTCATCCCTGAGATCTCCCCGGACGTTACCGCGCAAAGTTACGGACCGGTAGATCCGTCATATAGGCGTTATCCCGGGTCAAGCGCACGCTACCAGTGTCAGTCAGACGGGGTGGAGACAATCGTCTGACCGGCGGTCAAGCGCTTGGTAGGGCGCCGGGAAGCGGTACTACGATGTCGCCATGCGGGTACATGTCGTCAGCGACGTCCACGGCCGGGTCGACGCTCTGGCCCGCGCGGGAGACGGGGCCGACGCGCTCGTCTGCCTGGGCGACCTGATCCTCTTCGTCGACTACCAGGACCACTCCCAGGGGATCTTCGCCGACCTCTTCGGCCCGGAGAAGGCCACCGAGTTCATCGGCCTGCGCACGGCCGGCCGGTTCGACGCCGCCAGGGCCATGTCGGCCGAGTTGTGGTCCGCCCTCGGCGGCGACCCGCGCGGGCACATCGAGTCGGCGGTCCGGCGGCAGTACGAGCAGATCTTCGCCGCGATGCCCGAGCCCGCGTTCCTCACCTATGGCAACGTCGACCTGCCGCTCCTCTGGAAGGACTACCTCCGGTCGGGCCACCAGGTGCTCGACGGCGCGAAGGTCGAGATCGGCGGCCTGACCTTCGGCTTCGTGGGCGGCGGCCTGCGCACGCGCTACCGCACGCCGTACGAGATCGACGACGAGGACTACGCGCGGAAGGTGGAGGCGGTCGGCCAGGTCGACGTGTTGTGCTGCCACATCCCGCCGGCCGTCCCGGAGTTGTTGTACGACGTGGTGGCGCGCCGCTTCGAGCGGGGCAGCGAGGCCACGCTCGAGGCGATCAGGGCCACCCAGCCCAAATACGCCCTGTTCGGGCACGTCCACCAGCCCCTGGTGAGCAGGACGCGCATCGGCAGGACCGAGTGCGTCAACGTCGGCCATTTCCGCGGCCGTGGCACGCCTTTCGCCCTGGAATGGTGAAGTACGGTTAGCCCATGGCTGATCGCACCACCTCCAGTGTCACCATCCGCGCCGACCGATCGGCGATCATGGCCGTGATCGCGGACTTCCCCGCCTACCCCGAGTGGGCGGGCCAGGTGAAGACGGCGGACATCCTGGAGGTCGGGGAGGACGGCAGGCCGTCCAAGGTCCGGTTCGTCATCGACGCCGGCGTGATCAGCGACCAGTACGTCCTGGCCTACGACTGGCTCGACGACACGGTCGTCAGCTGGGAGATCGCGGAAGCGGGCCGGATGCTCTCCCGCCTGAGCGGCAGCTACCGCCTCGCCGACGCGGGCGACGGCGCCGAGGTGACGTACGAGCTGGCCGTGGAGCTCAAGGTCCCCATGATCGGCATGATCAAGCGCAAGGCGGAGAAGGTCCTCGTCGACACGGCGCTGAACGGGCTCAAGAAGCGCGTCGAGAGCCTATGAGGATCCTCCTCTTCACGGGGAAGGGGGGTGTCGGCAAGACCACCGTCGCCGCCGCCACCGCGACCCTCGCCGCGGCGCGCGGCCTGAAGACGCTGGTCGTGTCGACCGACACGGCCCATTCGCTGGCCGACGCCCTCGCCGTCACCCCGTCAGAGGAGCCCGCCGAGGCCGCTCCCGGCCTCTTCCTCCAGCAGGTCGACACGCAGAAGTCGCTCGAACGCCACTGGGGCGAGCTGCGGGACTACATCAGGAACCTGTTCGGCGAGCTCGGACTCGACGAGATCACCTCCGAGGAGATCACGGTCCTGCCCGGGGCAGAGGAGATCATCGCCCTGCTCGAACTGCGCGAGCAGGCGCGCACGGGCACGTGGGACGTCATCGTGGTCGACTGCGCGCCGACGGCGGAGACGCTGCGACTGCTCGCCCTACCAGAGGCGTTCGACTGGCACGTCAACCGCCTTCTCCCGGTCGGCCGGCGCGTGCTCAAAGCGGTCTCCCCGATGTTGCGGCACGTCGCGAAGGTGAGCGTGCCACAGGGAGAGGTCATCTCGGCGGGGGAGCGCCTGCACCGCGCCCTGCTGGACATCCGCGAGTTGCTGACCGGCGGCGACGCCTCCGTCCGGCTCGTGCTCACCCCCGAGGCGGTCGTGGTCGCCGAGGCCCGCCGCACGCTGACCTCGCTCAGCCTGTACGGCTACCGCGTCGACACCGTGATCGCCAACCGGGTCTTCCCCGCCGAAGGCGCCGACGAGTGGCGCAAGGGGTGGGTGGAGGCGCAGGCCAGGCAGCTCACCGAGGTGCACGAGTCGTTCGCGCCGCTGCCGGTCCGCACCGTGCCGTACCTCGCGGCGGAGCCGGTCGGCCCCGCCGCCCTCGCGGAGGTCGCCGAGGAGCTGTACGGCTCCGCCGACCCGTTCGCCCGGCCCGACGCCGAGCCGCCGCTGCGCCTGACGGCCGACGAACTGGTGCTCGACCTGCCGCTCGCCGACAAGGCCGACGTCGACCTGGCCCGCAAGGGCGACGAGCTGATCGTCACGGCCGGCCCCTACCGGCGCGTGATCGCCCTGCCTTTGGCCCTCGCTCGCCGGGGTATCTCCTCCGCGACGCTCTCCGACGGCCGCCTCCGGGTACGGTTCGAGGCAGGAGGGGCGAAATGACAGATGGCAAGGACGGCAGCGGCGCCGACAGCGGTGGCGGCCGGCGGCAGGACCCGCTCGGCTCGGCCGCGGAAGAGGCGATGAAGCTGCTCGACGCGCTTCAGCAGCGCATGGGCCGCGAGTTCGGCAAGGGCGTCGTGAAGGGCGGCGCCAACGGGTTCGGGATCAGCTTCGGCGGCGACAAGCGGGACCGGGAGCACGACGTGTGGGGCGAGGCGGTGTCGGAGCCGCACGGCGATGAGTACATCTGCCGCGCCTGCCCGGTGTGCCGGGTGATCGCCGCACGGAAGGAGTCGGGCGGCGACGTCGCCGACCACCTGATCGCGGCGGGCGGAGAGCTGTTCGCGGCGGTACGGCAGGCGTTCGACGCGCTGCAGCGGCCGTCGTCCGGGTCGTCCTCGGCGTCGCCGGGGTCGTCTTCCGGGTCGCCGGGCCCCCGGCAAGGGGAGCCCCGAGTGGAACACATCGACCTCGGCTGATTGGATCGGCTCGATCAGATTTGACCGGGCGTGGCTTCGGTCGGTTCCGGCGGTGCGGTCTCGTGGCGAGGACAGTCCTCGCGCGGGCCCGCACGGTGTCTCCAAGGCCCGTGCCGGTCCGTGCCGTGAGCCGGACGCCTGAGGGCGAGAGGAAGACACCATGGCGCTGACCATCGGCGTGGACGTAGGCGGCACCAAGATCGCTTCTGGAGTCGTGGACGACGACGGGCGGATCCTCGAGCGGAGCCTCAGGCACACTCCGGCGGACAACCCGGAGAAGGTCGCCGTGACGATCGCCGACGCGGTGTCGGAACTGGCCGCACGGCACGAGGTCGAGGCCGTCGGCGTGGGCGCCGCCGGATTCGTGGACGAGACGCGCTCGATCGTCAGGTTCGCGCCCAACCTCGCCTGGCGCGAGGAGCCGCTGCAGAAGAAGGTCAGCGAGCTCGTCGGCCTGCCCGTCGTGGTCGAGAACGACGCCAACGCCATGGCCTGGGGCGAGTACCGCTTCGGCGCGGGCCGCGATGAGACCCACGTGGTCTGCGTCACCGTCGGCACCGGCATCGGCGGCGGCGCCGTCTTCGGCGGCGACCTCTACCGCGGGCGCTGGGGAATGGGCGCCGAGTGGGGTCACATGCAGGTGATCCCCGACGGGCGGGCCTGCGGCTGCGGCCACCGCGGCTGCTGGGAGAAGTACGCCAGCGGGAGCTCCCTGCTCATCGACGCCCGGGCGAGCGCGGAGGCCGACCCCTCGTCGGCCGTCCACCTGCTCGAGCTGGCCGGTTCCGTCGACGTCCTGCGGGGCGAGCACGTGACGGAGGCGGCCAGGAAGGGCGATCGGGCGGCCCTGGACGCGTTCGACTCGCTCGCCGCATGGCTCGCGCAGGGACTGGCCGACCTGGCCGCGATCCTCGACCCCGGGCGGTACATCATCGGCGGGGGCGTCTCCGCCGCCGCCGACCTGTTCATGGACAAGGTCCGCGCGGCCTACGCCGAACGGCTGACCGGCCGCGGGCACCGTCCCCTCGCCGAGATCCGGGTGGCCGAGCTCGGCCCCTCGGCGGGACTGGTCGGCGCCGCGGACCTGGCCAGGCAGCGCTGACCTCCGCCCGGGCCCGCGCGCATCCGACATGCTGAGAGTCGCCGCCTACAACATCCGGTCGCTGCGTGACGACCGCCACGCACTGGTCCGCGTCGTCCGGGCGATCAGGCCCGACGTGTTGTGCCTGCAGGAGGCCCCGCGGGGACCCGCCTGGAGGCGCAGACGGGAGGCGCTCGCCCACGACGCCGGGATGACCGTCGCCGCGGGCGGCCGGGTCGGAGGGGTGTCCGTCCTCGCCGGCCCCGATGTGCGGGTCGTCCGCGGGCAGGGGGACCGGCTGCGCTGGATCCCCGGCCTGGAGTGGCGGGCGCTGGCCCTCGCGGTCGTCGAGAAGCAGGGCGCCCGGTTCGCCGTCGGGTCGGCCCACCTCGATCTCGTCCCCAGAGCCAGGCTCAGGCACGCCGCGCAGATCGTCGAGATCCTGGACGACGCGGCGCGGACGTCCGGCGCGAGAGCCGTACTGGCCGTGGACGTGAACGAGCGGCCGGGCCAGCCGGTGTGGACGTATCTGGCGGACCGGTACGCCGACGCCCACACCAGGTCGCCGCGGGGGGAGGGCCGGACGTTTCCGGCGCGGAACCCCACCATGCGCATCGACGCGATCTTCGTGGATCCCGGGCTGGCCGTCCTCGCCTGCGGCGGCGCGGAGGCCGCCCGGCAGGATCTGTGTGACGCCAGTGACCACCTCCCCGTGGTCGCCGACATCGCCCCTGCTTAGAGGCATCCGGAGACCCTCCGCGCAGGTCGCGCCCCCGCATCGCTTCGGGTGCGGAATCGTGACCTCTTGGCCGACGCGCTCCCCGGCCCCCGTACGATCAATTCATGACCCGCCGCCCGGTACGGCGTGCGGTACCGATGTGTGTGCTGTTCGTCGGACTCATGGCCGGCTATCTCCTGCGCGCCACATCGGTGGCCCACGCGCTCGCAGACCCGGGCCGCCAGAAGGCGGACCGGAAGACGGCTCAGCCGGAGGTCGCCCAGGGCGCCTCATCGGCCAGGTTGCAGCCCGACGGATCGTTGTCCGACGTGGCCGGATCATCTCCCAGCAACATCTGGGCCGTCGGCCAGCAGAGCGTCTGGGACATCTGGATGAACCGCGGTGTGATCACGCACTGGAACGGCACCTCGTGGACCGAAGTGGGGATCAAGGGGGACACGACGGGAGCGGGCCACCTGCGCTCGGTCGCGGTGTCCTCGACCGACGAGGTCTGGGCGGTCGGCGAAGGCCACGACGGCCTGCCGTACGTGGCGAAGGGTTCGCGCGACGGGTTCGACCGCGTCAGCGTGCCGCAGTTCCGCGCGGGCGACTGGCTGGGCGGCGTGACGGCCTCGGCCGGCCGGGTCGTCGCGGTGGGCACCAGGGACGACCGGACCTTCATGGCCGCGACCAGCGGGTCGCCCAAGGGCGCCACGTGGACCACGGCACTGGGTCCGCAAGGCGTCCTGTACGGCGTGGCGGTCACCGGCAAGTCCGACGGCTGGGCCGTGGGAGACGACGGGAGGCAACCGCTGATCATGCGGTTGTCCGGCACCGGGTGGAAGAGCGTGCACCTGCCCTCCATCAAGGGCGGCTTCCTCCGGGACGTGTACGTGGACGACCGCAAGCACGCGATCGCCGTCGGCGGCGTCTTCCGGAGCAGCGGCAAGATCGCCCCATTGGTCCTGCGATGGGATGGGAAGCACTGGACCCGGAACGACCCCCCGGTGAAGCAGGCCGAGTTGTACGGCGTGACCGGCGACGGCGACGGCACCTACTGGGTGTCGGGATACGACCCGGGCCATGGGGCCGAGGGTTTCCTGCTCCGATACGACGGATCCAAGTGGACGACGATACGGGGCCGTGCGGCGGCGGACGACCGGACGGTACGGCTCCAGGCCGTCGCCCACGTCGCGGGTCTCACCATGGCGGTCGGCCACGTGCTCGACGCCGACGACCACTACACCGATCTCATCGAGCGGTTCGGGCCCCCGGATGGACAGGAGGGGTCCGCCGCCGGGTGACCCGCGCCCGCAGTCGACGGCGTCCGCTCAGATGACGGCGCCGTCGTCCCAGCCGGAGTCGGGAGGCGGGCCGTCGCCCATGCGGACCACCAGCGTCACGAACCCGCCGATGAACGCGGCCACGGCGGTGAAGACGATCCAGCCCTCCATGGGCCAGTCCAGCAGGGCGGCGAGTAACAGGTAGGCCGGTCCGCCGAACAGCGCCACCCAGGAGAGCCTGCTGAGGGCGTCGCCATGGGGGAGCGGCGGCGGAGGCGGAGGCACGTAGTGACCCTCGTCGTCGGCGCGCTCCACGGAGCCTTCCGGCTCCTCGTCGGCCTCGTCCTGAGGCTCGTCTCCGGGCTCGCGCGCGTCGTCGTCCTCGGGGCCGGCCTCGACGGCGACGTTCTCGCGGTCAGGCCATGGCTGATCGGCCGAGGCGTCCTCGGCCTTTTCGTTGAATGAGGCGACGATCTGACGCCAGACCTCGTCCTCGTCACTTTGCGGCGTCACTTCGATCCCGGGTCACAAGTCCTTCGTCAAGGGTACAGAGGCGTGAGAGCGGATGAAGTCGAGGCTACCCTCGAAGATCGCGGTTGCGTCGTTGTCGAGGGTTGCGACGTGATAGCTGTCGAGAAGTTCTCTGATCTCAAGGTTGTCCCCCATCCTGGCTCTGAGGAACGCCGTACTCGCGGGTTTGACAACATGGTCATCCCGGCTGTGGAAGACCAGCACCGGCTGGGTGATCTTGTCGAGGTCGGTCTGGACGAGCTTCCACAGCCGCGGAAGCGTGGCGGCCGCCCTGACGGGGGTTCTGGCGTAGCCGAGTTCGGTCACGCCGTCCATCTTGATGTCACCCGCGACGCCGGGCACCGACGGCAACATCCACTTCAGCACCGGAGCGAGCCGCAGGATGGGTGTGTCGTTCACGATGGACGGGTTCACCGCCACGACTCCCTGGACGGCGGCGCCGTGGATCTCGGCCAGGCGCAGCGCCATGCAGCCGCCGAGCGACAACCCCATGACGAAGGTCTCGGAGCAGCGTCCGCGCAGGTCCGCGAGGGCCTTGTCCAGTGAGGCGTACCAGTCCTCCCACCGGGTTCTGCTCATCTCCTGCCACGTGGTGCCGTGACCGGGCAGCCGGGGGAGTGAAACGGTGAGACCGGCGCGCGCGAGATGCTCGCCCCACGGGCGCAGCGACTGAGGGGACCCGGTGAACCCGTGACACAGCAGGACGCCGACCGTCCCGCCGTCGTGGTGGTACGGCTCCGCGCCCGGGAGCACTGGCATGGATACCTCCGCGTAGCAGGGCCGAAAACCCGGCTGTTTCGCCCGATAGTCGCATGTAAGTCGTCGTTAGTGCGAGAGGGTGAGCCGTGCGAAGATGACTTCACGTCCGACCGAGGAGGTGCCTGAGTGTTCTACTGGGTATTGAAGGCCATCCTCTGGCCGATCCTCCACTTCATGTTCCGCCCGTGGGCGGAAGGTGTGGACAATGTGCCCAAGGAGGGGCCGGTCATCCTCGCGGGCAACCATCTGTCGTTCGCCGACCACTTCTTCGGCGCGCTGCCGCTGCCGCGTAAGGTCATCTCGCTCGGGAAGGCCGAGTACTTCACCGGCCGCGGCCTCAAGGGCATGTTCAGCAGGTTGTTCTTCTCCGGCGTCGGCACCGTTCCGATCGACCGGTCGGGCGGCAAGGCCAGTGAGGCCGCCCTGCGCACGGGTCTTCGCATCCTGAAGGACGAGCAGGTGCTCGGCATCTACCCCGAGGGCACCCGCTCACCGGACGGCCGGCTGTACAAGGGCAAGACCGGGGTGGCGCGTCTCGCGCTGGAGTCCCGCGCCCCCGTGATCCCCTGGGCGATGGTCAACACGTTCGAGATGATGCCGCCGGGCCATCCTCTGCCCAAGCTCGGCATCCGCCCCGGCGTGCGGTACGGCAAGCCGCTGGACTTCTCCCGCTATTACGGCATGGAGAACGACCGCCTCGTCCTCCGGGCGGTCACCGACGAGATCATGTACGCCCTCATGGAACTGGGCGCGCAGGAGTACGTCGACAAGTACGCGACGAGTGCCAAGGTCGAGATGTTGCGGGCCGCACGGGAGAATTCCTAGCGGAAAACCGTCAGGGTGAGGGAGTAGCGTGACCTAGGTCACCCCTCGTACCCCAGAACGGAAAGCCGCATGAGCGTTCGCGAGGAACAGGAAACCGTCTCCGGATACCTTCCGCACCGGCAGATCATGATCGTGCTCACCGGTGTGGCGGCCGGAATGTTGCTCGCCGCGCTCGACCAGAGCATCGTCGGCACGGCCCTGCCGCGCATCGTCTCCGAGCTCGGAGGGCTGGACAAGCTCTCCTGGGTGGTCACGGCCTACCTGCTGACCTCGACCGCCGCGACTCCGCTCTGGGGCAAGATCTCCGACCTGTACGGCAGGCGCGTCATCTTCCAGGCGGCCATCGGCATCTTCCTCGTCGGCTCGGCGCTGGCCGGGCTGAGCCAGAACATCGGTCAGCTCATCACGTTCCGCGCGATCCAGGGGCTGGGCGGCGGCGGGCTGATGGCGCTGGCGTTCAGCATCATCGGTGACGTCATCCCGCCCCGGGAGCGCGGCCGCTACCAGGGATACTTCGGCGCGGTGTTCGGGACGTCGAGCGTCGCGGGGCCTCTGCTCGGCGGCTTCTTCACCGACGGTCCCGGCTGGCGGTGGATCTTCTGGATCAACCTGCCGGTCGGCGTGATCTCGCTGATCGTGACCTCGGTCGCGCTGAAGATCCCCGTGGTGCGCCGCCCCCACAAGATCGACTACTTGGGTGCCTCGATCATCGTCGCAGGCGTCTCCTGCCTGCTGCTCTACCTCGACTGGGCGGGCAGCGAGTTCGGCTGGTTGGCGCCGGGGTCGCTCGCGCTCATCGCGGGGTTCGTCGCGCTCGCGGCGCTGTTCGTGCTCGTCGAGTTGCGGGCAGCCGAGCCGATCATCCCCATGCGGCTGTTCCGCAACGGGATCTACAGCGTGGGCAACGCCTACACCTTCCTCGCCGGTCTCGCCATGTTCGGCGGGCTGATCTTCCTGCCGGTCTACCTGCAGGCCGTCCAGGGCATGTCGCCCACCATGTCGGGGCTGGCGTTGCTGCCGGCCGTCTTCGGCATCTTCTCCACGGCGATGACCTCGGGGCAGCTGATGTCCAGGACGGGCCGGTACAAGATCTACCCGATCATCGGGGCGATCGTGCTCATCGTGGCGCTGGCGTTGTTGTCCACCATCCGCGTGGGCACGCCGTACTGGCAGGTCGCGATCTACGCCTATCTGTTCGGCGCGGGCCTCGGCTTCACCATGCAGACGATCGTCACCGCGGTCCAGAACGCGGTCGACCGCGCGGACATGGGTACCGCGACCAGTTCGACCACGTTCTTCCGGATGATGGGCGCGGCCATCGGCACCGCGATCATGGGCTCGGTCCTCACGACCCGGCTCACGCACTACCTCGCCGTGGAGTTCGGCGGGCGGGCTCCCGCGGGCGGGGTGGACTACAACAACGTCCAGGCCATCCAGCAACTGCCGCCACCCGTCAAGGAGCACGTGCTGGTGGCGTTCACGAGCGCGATCGACGATGTGTTCCTGGTCAGCATTCCGTTCGTGGCCTTCGCCCTGGTGGTGGGGTTCTTCCTCAAGGAGATCCCGCTGGCGAGCCGGGGGGACGAGCCCGTCGCCATGGGCGGCTGACGGACTCCTTTCGGGCCGGTTCGCGGTTCGGGCCAGTCCGTAGTCGGGCCGGTTCGCGGGTTCGGGCCGGTCCGCTTTCCGGCCACGGGGCTTTCAGGCGAGGTGTGACCTGATCTCGCGGATGTGCGCCGGGGTGGTCCGGCAGCAACCGCCGATGTGCGTGGCACCCAGCGCGTGCCATTCGGCCGCCGCCTCGCCGTACTCGATGGGGTCGGTGAGACCCGTCCAGCGCTGCGCCGCGGCGTCCCACGTCTCGCCGGAGTTGGGGTAGACGACCGTCGCCCCCTGGCTGATGAGGCTGGGGATGAACCGTGGCGCGGTGCAGTTCACGCCGACGGCGGTCACATTGGACAGGTCCTCGAACAACGCTGCGGAGTCCTTGAAGGCCGTCCCGTCACTGATGTGTTCGCCGTCGCGGCAGGAGAAGCTCACCCACGCCTGCACGGACGGCGTCTCACGCAGCAGCACCGCCAGGGCCCGGGCCTCGTGGAACGAGGGAATGGTCTCGCAGGCCAGCACGTCGGCGCCTGACGTGGCGAGGATCTCGAACCGATCCCTGTGCCAGTCGAGGAGGCCGCCCTCGTCCAGGTCGTAGTCTCCGGTGTACTCGGCGCCGTTGGCCAGGTACGCGCCGTACGGTCCGACGCTGGCGGCGACCATGCCGTGTCCCGCGGCGTCCCGGGCCTGCACGGCCAGCGTCACCGACAGTCTGATGAGGTCACGGGCCTGGCCGGGCGTCAGGCCATGCCGGACGAACCCCGGGATGCTGGCCTGATAACTGGCGGTCGTCGCCACGTCGGCGCCGGCCGTGAAGTAGTCGAGATGTGCCCGGCGGATCACGTCGGGATCCTCCATCAGCAACTTCGCCGACCACAACTCGTCGCTCAGATCGCAGCCGAGTGCCTCCAGGTGGGTGGCAAGACCGCCGTCGAGAACCAGGGAACTCACTCAACAACCCTATGCGTTCTCCGTGCATGGGGCTTAAAGGGCTCATTAACCGCGTACTACGCCGTCGTTCACGCGTCCCCGCAGGCGGACGTGATGATCGACCCGACACAGGAGGTGTGCGGGAGCCTCGGCGACCCGTTTCCACCCCACCATCCGATGTCATCCGCCTACCAGAACCGAGCTGATCCGCCCTCCGGATCCCCGCGATCGGCCTGCCTGATCCGACGTCGATCGGGCTTGTCGGATCCCCAGTGATCTGTCTGGCGGATCCGGGCTGACCGGCGGGCGCCGGGCACCGGGCGTCGGCCCGCCCGGTGCCCGGTTCGGAGCAGCGCCCCGATGAATCGCCTGGTTAAGCGACCGGTGGAGGGCCCGGTGACGTGCCCGGGCTCGACCGCTTCGATCACTCGCAGATCAGCCGCGGAGCCCAGTCATGGAGTCCAGCCGGGCATCAGCCGCGGAGTCCAGCCATGGAGTTCAGCCGGCCATCAGCCGCTGTCCAGCCGGGCGTCAGCCGCGGAGTCCGGCCTGGGCGTCAGCCGCGCTTCCAGAAGTCTCTGCGGCGCGTCCCCTGCTGCTCAGGCCCCTGGGCTGCGGACCCATGCGAGCCAGGGGGCGTTGATTCAGGCCCAGCTGAGCCGGAGCCCGTCGTGATCGCGGTCAGGACGTCGACAGCTCGGTGCCAGAGCGCGTCCAGGTTCGCCGACGCCCTTTCGGCGGTTTCGAGCTCTGCGGCCAGGGCGGCCAGGTCCGGCTGACCGCCGACCATCTGGTCGATCACCTTGAGACGGCTGGCCAGATCCGCGAGGTAGCGCCGTCTGTCCCGCTCCGGCAGGGACTCCGCCGAACGGAGCCGGACAAGCTCCTCTGACAACAGGGGGCGTACACCGTCGAGGTCGGTCTCCGGGGCTCTCCCGCGCGGCTGCGGCATGCGCGCACTCACCGAGAAGCCGCGTCCGCCGGGGCTTCGGGGAACGACCGGCGGGACGGCCTCGCGCGGGGCACCGGCTACCGCAGGGTCGGTGTACGCACCGGAAGGCGGTGGGAATGCTCGGCTCTCGGGCAGGCGACGTGCCTCGTCAGCCGTCCAGGCGATGGACTCGGTCGTGCTGAAGGCGGCCATCTTCGCCATCGGAGCGCCGGAAGCCATCAGCGGTGCTGCGGCGACAGGCGCGTCCCAGCCGCTGGGCATCTCGACAGGCTGGATCACGCGGTGTTCCGGCCCGCCCTCGGCGACGACCCGCGTGTCCACGGCGACGAAGGCGGTGAACCTGCAGAGCACGCCGAAGGTGAGCGATGTGTCGATGATCCGTTGCTCGAGTGAACGGTCGCCGGACAGATACCGGTCCTCCAGGCGCCTCAAATACGCCCGCGCCCACAGCGAACGCGCGGCGGTGTCCTGCACGACCTGGCCGGTGACGCCTGTCTCCCACGGCTTGCCGTCCGAGGTGAGCCCGCGCACGGCCACGGCTCCGGACGGCGCCCCCCGATAGCGCCCCGAGACGGAGAGCGGCACGCCCGGGTAGAGGCTGCCCACGTGGGTGACGGTCTCCGCGATGATGTCGAGTCCTTCCGGCTTCACCGCGATGTCGGTCACGAGCGGAGACCCGATCCTGCGGTGGATGTGCTCCATCGCCTCATCGAGGCGATCCTCAGACTCGACCAGCTCGCACCGGCCCGATCCGAGCAGGGCCAGCCTGCCGAGGAATCCGGCGTTCACCGCCTGGTCGATGCCGACCGTGTGGACCCGGATGCCGCTGATCCGTGCCGCGGTCCGTTCCAGAATCTGGTCCTCGTTGCCCACCTGCCCGTCGGTGACGAGCACGAGCACGCGGTCTCGGGCACCGTCGGCCGCGGCCTCGCCGGGTCCGGCCGGCTCCCCGTCGCGCCCGGCCGAGGCGCGGTCGCCGGACGCCGTGGTGGGACCGCCCTCGGCGGACTCGGAGAGCAGGCGAAGCGCCTCCTCCATGGGGGCGAGGATCTCGGTGCCGCCCCGTGCGTCCAGCCTCGCGAGATGCTCCACCGCCCGATAGCGGTTGCGGTCGGTGGCCCCGACGAGCCCGTCGGGGAAGGCGTGCTCGATCACCGAGTCGAAGGACAGGACGGCGAACCGGTCGCGCGTGGTGAGCGTGTCGACGATCCGGGCGGCGGCCCGCCGGGCGGCGACCATCTTCCACCCGGTCATGCTGCCCGACCGGTCGAGAAGGAGCACCACGTCGCGTGCGGCCGATGCGGCCACGGTGTCTGAAGGCGGAATCACGCTGAGCGTGAACGTCCCTTCACCGCCGGATCCGGCAGGGTTCTCGTCCGGCGCCAGAGCCAGTGATGCCGAGGCCTCGAACGGCAGCCGGAGGATGAAGTCCCGATCGAGACGCTCACCGGGCCGGAGGCTGATCGTGTCACCCTCCTGGGAGACCTCGTGCAGGCTGGAGCGGATCTCCCGCAGGTCGAGACCCGCCCCGTCGATGGTCGCCGTCAGCGAGAGCCGTACGGGATCGGGGAACCCGGGGAGCAGCACGGGAGGGGTGATCCGCGACGCGTCAGGCACGGCATCGGTGTCCGGGACCACGCCGGCGCCCGCCGGCGGTCCCCCCAACGGGGCGCCGGGGATGTACCGGGGGGCCACCACCAGGGGGAAGCGGAACTCGGCCGCGCCGTCCTCGTAGGGGAGCGGCTGACTGAGGCTGAGCCGTACCTTGACGTGCTCTCCGGGCACGATGTTGCCCACCCGGATGGTGAAGACGTCGGGACGGTCCTCCTCCGCGATGGCCGCCCGCCTGCCCTCCGCCATGGCGCGGTCGTAGTCCGCGCGCGCCTGGCCGCGCTCCTTGAGCACGCCCTCGATCACCCGGTCGTCGGCCTCCATCCGGAACGCGGTGACGGCGGCTCTCGGCGGCAACGGGAAGACGTACGTCGCCTCGAGCGACACGTCGAACGGGTTGCGGAATCCCTGGACCACCTCGACTCCGGCCACGAGTCCGGTGATGTGCGCCGCGACGTCGAGGCTCTCGAGCGGCAGGTTCCCCCTTCCTGTTTCGAGCGCTCCCAGCCCGGCGTCCGGAGCGGGACGGCATTCCTCTGGCCTCAGCGGCGTGATGGGAACGGTCATGGCGTCATCCCTTCAGGGTGGTCGGACCGGTCCGTGAGCCCGAGCCTGGCCAGCATGGACAGCAGTGGTTCTGCGGCCTGGCGCAGTGCCCGCGCCTCGGCGGAGGTGACGGGCCGGCCCGCGGCTTCCACCGTCACGGTCACGCCGGGCGCGAGCCGCACGCCGTAGACGACGTCGGCGGGCGCCGGTTCGAACGAGACCGCGCGGTCCGACGTGTGGCGGACCACGTCGGCGCCGGTCGTGAGCGGTTCGGCCGCGCCCCCGAAGACCACGCTCTGGTCAGGTGCCGGACCCCGTCGCGGCGACGCGGCGGCGGGTGCGGGCGGCGACACCGCGGGGGAGCCGGAGGTGCGTGCGGGCGGTGGCACGGCGGGGGAGCCGGAGGTGGGTGCGGACAGCGGCGCGCCCGCGGGTGCGGGAGCGGGTGGCGGAGTTCGAACGGGGAGGGTCGGGGGAGCGGGCGCCGGCCGCGTCCAGAACCGCTCGCGGCCCGGGTCGTCCTCGCCGGTGACCGTGACGCCGGAGTGGTTCGTGGAACCGTCCGCGGGCGCGCCGACGTCCGTCGGTCCCCAGACGTCCGGCAGGCCGGAAAGGTGAGCCGCCTGCAGGAGCATGGCGTCGGTCGCGCCGGTCAGCTCGGCCTGGATGGCGGCGATCGACAGTCCGTCCGCCTGCCGGCGCTTGACGGCGACGAGCTGGAGCAGGTGACGCCGCCCGTAGAGGGCGACCCTGCCCCGGCGGGCGAGGGGCGGATCGAGCAGGCCGATCGTCGTGTACCACCGGATGAGGCGTTCGTTGGGCACCTCGCGGACCCGGCCGTTGACAGGGCCGGCCGAGTCGAGCAGGCTCGCCGCCCGCTCCGCCAGCTCGCTGATGGTCCAGGTCTCTCGCATGGCCTCAGAATGACACTGTCACGATGACACTGTCAATATGGATCACCACTCCAACCGCCATCAGATCGCGCGGAGGGGACCGCCTGCTTGAGCTGGCGGCGGGATCCGCGCTTGCCTCCGTCCAAGTTTTGTCGGTGGTTGCCCGTAGCGTGAGCTCATCTATACCGAGTGTGAGTGCGCGTGTGTGGGGGTGGCAGTGTGCGCAGGTCATATAAGTTCCTGCTGCGTCCCACCGCCGGCCAGGCGGTCGCGCTTGCGCAATGTGTGGAGGACCACCGGCAGTTGTACAACGCGGCCGTGGAGCATCGGCGTACCGCCTACCGGAAGGCGGGGGTGACGGTCCGGTATGGCGACCAGTCGGCCGAGTTGAAGGACATCCGCGCCGACGACCCCGGCGGGCAGGGGCGATGGTCATTTTCCTCCCAGCAGGCCACGCTCCGCCGCCTGGACCGGGCGTTCGCGGCGTTCTTCCGCCGCGTCAAAGCCCGAGACAAGCCGGGCTACCCGCGGTTCAAGGGACGCGGCTGGTTCGACACCGTCGAGTGGCCCAAGGACGGCGATGGTGCCCGGTGGAACTCCACCCCCGACGATGCGGTGACCCGGGTCCGCCTTCAGGGCATCGGGCACGTGCGGGTGCACCAGCATCGCCCGGTCAAGGGCCGCGTGAAGACGATCAGCGTCAAGCGGGAAGGGTCCCGCTGGTATGTGATCCTCGCCTGCGATGAGGTGCCGGCTGAGCCGCTGCCGGCGGCGGGCGGGGTGGCCGGGATCGACCTGGGTGTGGCGTCGCTGGTCACCACCAGCGGCGGTGAGCGGGTGGCCAATCCGCGTCATCTGGCCGCGTCCGCCGACCGGCTCGCGATTGCTCAGCGGGACCTTGCCCGCAAGAAGCGAGGAAGCAAGCGCCGCCGCAAAGCCGTGGCGCGGGTCGCCGCGCTGCATGCCAAGGTGCGGCGTCAGCGCCTGGACGGAGCGCACAAGGCCGCGCTCGCCTTGGTGGTCGGCTACGACGTGATTGCGCATGAGGACCTGCGGATCGCGAACATGACCCGCTCGGCGTCCGGCACGATCGAGCAGCCAGGGAAAACGTCGCCGCCAAGTCCGGACTCAACCGAAGCATCCTGGATGCGAGTTGGGGGGTGTTCTTGGCGATCCTGTCGCGCAAGGCTGAAAGCGCCGGTCGAGAGCTGATCGCGGTGAACCCTGCCAACACCTCCCGCACCTGCTCGCAGTGCGGGCACTGTGCGAAGGAGAACCGCGCCACCCAGGCCGAGTTCCGATGTACGGCGTGCGGCCATCAGGCGCACGCCGACGTGAGCGGCGATCAACATTCTCAGGGCAGGGCTTGCCCTTCGTGAGGCTGCGCAAGCGGCTTAGCGTGAAGCCGCTCCCGTCAGGGAGCGGAGGAGTCACGGTTAGCGCAAAGTTTGGCCGCCGGAAGGACGTGGCTTCCCGCCGCGTTCACCGCCTTCCGGTCCACTGGACCGAGGCTGAGGCCGCTTGACCTGCTGGAAGGCGCGATAGTGGACGAAGAGCCGGCGCATCGCGCGCCGACACTCGAGGACGGGGCCACCGTACGGGCGGCTTCACGCCCCCGGCGGCAGGCACCAGGTCACAGCACAACGTCACATCACAAGGGCGCACGCACAACGTCGCATCAGGACGTCGCACCACGACGTCGGACCGCCGGCGGCGCCGCGCCGTCTGACCACAGGCGGCGCGACCCGGCGGAGCGGCCTGCGGGTGCTCAGGCGACGCACACGCACGCGAGACCCGCGTATCCGGAGACGGGAGCCTCCGGCATGGCGCACATCCAGATGCCCGGCGCCGGCGACGCACCCATTCCCGGGCCTGCGGACTTTCCCGGGCCCGCAGATCACAGACGCATACGCAGAGGAAACGCGCAGATGGAGGAGGGATCACGGTGAGCCGTACGTTCGTCCGATCCAGGGCGCTGGCCGTCCTGTCGGGTTCGCTCTGGCGCTCGGCGTGTACGGCGACGGCTCCCCGGGCGCCACGGGCCGCAGGCCCGGGATCTGGGAGCACGACACCTGAGGCGGTCCCCGGCGAGCGGGCGGTGCCGTACGGCGATCTCCGGGCACCGGACGCCAACGGTCTCGCGCTCGCCCAGGGCTTCACCAGCAGGGTCGTCGGCCGGTCCGGCCACCGCGTCGGCGGCGTCACGTGGCATGCCGCGCCCGGCGGCGGCGGGTGTTTCCCTGACGGAGACGGGTGGATCTACGTCTCCAACTCGGCCGTGCCGCTGCTCGGCGGGGTTTCGGCCGTACGGTTCGAACCGGACGGGACGATCGGCAGCGGTTACCGGATCCTGTCCGGAACCGACCTGAACGGCGCGGGCGGCGCGACGCCGTGGCAGACCTGGTTGTCGGGCGAGACGACCTCGCACGGCCGGCTCTTCGAGTGCGATCCGTACGGGCAGCGCGCCGCGATGCCACGCCTGGCCATGGGGCAGTTCAGGCACGAGGGAGCCACCTGTGACCCCGACAGGGGAGTCGTCTACCTCACCGAGGACGAGCCCGACGGCTGCTTCTACCGGTTCCGGCCGGATGACTGGGGCGATCTCACGACCGGCACGCTCGAGGTGATGGCCGGGTCTCCGGACCGTGCGGCCGTGACCTGGAAGCGCGTGCCGAATCCTGTGGCGATGTTCGAGCCCGTCCGTGAGCAGGTCGCCGGCGCGAGACGCTTCAACGGTGGCGAGGACTGCCACTATTCGGAGGGTTTCTGCTACTTCACGACCAGGGGCGACAGCCGCATGTGGGCCTACGACGCCGCCAACGACCGGATCACGGTCCTCTACGACGGGTGCGCGGAGCCGTACGGGCCGGAGGGCCGGATCCGCGACGCCGCGCCGGGCGGCACCACGAGCGGCCCGGAGCACGGCACGAAGCACGACATGGAGTGCGACTCGGAGCACGACACGGTGGTGAGGTGGGGGGACGCGTACGTCGCCGAGGACGAGGGCGTCATGGAGATCACGGTCATCAGTCCCGGCGGCGTGGCCGAGCGCTTCCTCCGCGTCGAGGGCCACGAGAGGTCCCAGATCACAGGGCTGGCCTTCTCCCCTGACGGGAGCAGGCTGTACTTCTCCTCCCAGTGGGGCGGGGAGGGCGTGGGCGGGATCACCTACGAGGTGTCCGGCCCGTTCCGCGGCTGACCACGGCTGAACGCGCCTGACCACGGTTGAATATGGCCGGACACTGCTGAGTGCGGTCGCCCGGCCTTCGGCGAGAGGAGGCGGGGACCATCTACAGGTCGCGGGTCCAGATCTCATCGACGACCGCCTCGCCGGACTCCTCTCCGTCGTGCCGCTCGGCGAGGACGAAGCCCGCGCTCTGGTAGATGCGCCGGGCGCTCGTCAGGTTCTCCCTGGTCCAGAGCATGATCCGCCGGTAGCCCGCGTGCCGGGCGAACGCCAGGCACTCCTCGACGAGCCGTCTGCCCATCCCCATTCCGCGCGCGGACGGCTCGACCAGCAGCAGGCGGAGTTGTGCCGTCTCGTCGTCCTTCCGCACGCAGAACACGCAGCCGGCGGGTGCGCCGTCCACCTCAGCGATCCACCCGGCCTCGCGTCGCGGGTCGTGGCCGTCGGCGTAGTCGGCGAGGATCCGGGCGACGAGGGCCTCGAAGCCCGTTCCCCAGCCGTATTCCTGGCTGTAGACGACGCCGTGCCGGTGCACCACCCAGCCGAGGTCTCCCGGCCGCGGCGGTCTGATGACGTACGGCTCCCGCCTGTCGTCGGCGTCCAGCAGGCCCCGGATGGTCGCCATGCTCGTGACCAACCGGCGGCGGTCCTCGTCGGTCAGTGCGGCGAGCATGGTCCGCACCTCGGCGGCCGAGCGGTCGTCGAGGATGCCGTACGCCTGCGCGCCGGCGTCCGTGAGCCGCACGACCTGGCGGCGGCCGTCCTCGGGGGACCGCTCACGGAAGATCAGCCCATCGGCCTCGAACCGCGTGAGGATCCGGCTGAGGTAGCCGGGATCGAGATCGAGCAGGTCGCGGAGGGCGGAGGCCTCGGCGGCGTCCCGGGTTCCCAGTTCGAAGAGCACCCGGGCCTCCGTCAGGGAGTAGGGGGTGTCCAGGAGTCCCGCCTGGAGGACGCCGATCACCTCTGTATAGAAACGATTGAACGCTCTGACCTCGGCCACCATATCCATTGCCCACCTCAACTAACTTGTTGACTCAGTCAATTATATTGGAACGCGAGTCGTACGTGAAGTGCGTGCGGGAGTGGGAGACTGGGAATCCCCCGGTGGCCCACCTGCCGGTTTCGAATGGTGGTTCACCTGGGCGTGCCCTGTGTTGTTGGGGCCGGTTCCGTCGCGTAGCCTCACTGATGGTCTAGACCATTGTTGGCGGCTGGGGCAGAATGCGTTCCGGCGACGCGGTGGCGTTTGCACCAGTCTGGCCGCCTATCTCATATGCGCGTAACTCATGTGGAGGATCCCGCCATGCGTATCGGAGTGCTCACCGGAGGCGGCGACTGCCCCGGGCTCAACGCCGTGATCCGCGCCGTCGTCCGCAAGGGCGTGGGCGTTTACGGGCACGAGTTCGTCGGCTTCCGCGACGGCTGGCGTGGCCCGCTCGAGGGCGAGACCATGCCGTTGGACATCCAGGCCGTCCGGGGCATCCTCCCGCGCGGCGGCACCATTCTCGGCTCCTCCCGGACCAACCCCATCAAGATCGAGGGTGGCGTCGAGCGGATCAAGGAGAACCTGGTCACGCACGGCGTCGACGCGTTGATCGCCATCGGCGGCGAGGACACCCTCGGCGTGGCCAAGCAGCTCTACGACCGAGGCGTGAAGGTCGTCGGCGTGCCCAAGACGATCGACAACGACCTCAACGCGACCGACTACACGTTCGGCTTCGACACCGCGGTGAACATCGCGATGGAGGCCATCGACCGGCTTCACACCACGGCGGAGTCCCACCACCGCGCGCTCATCTGCGAGGTCATGGGCCGCCACGCGGGCTGGATCGCGCTGCACGCCGGCATGGCCGCCGGGGCCAACGTCATCCTGATCCCGGAGAAGCCGTTCGACATCGACAAGGTCTGCTCCTACGTCGAGTCGCGCTTCAAGACCCGCTACGCGCCGATCATCGTCGTCGCCGAGGGCGCCCACCCGATCGAGGGCCAGATGGCCCTGCAGGCCGGCGAACTCGACGCCTTCGGCCACGTACGGCTCGGCGGGATCGGCGAGCTGCTCGCCCAGGAGATCGAGAAGCGCACGGGCAAGGAGGCCCGCACGACCGTCCTCGGTCACATCCAGCGCGGCGGCACCCCGACGGCGTACGACCGCGTGCTGGCCACCCGCTTCGGCCTCGGCGCGATCGACGCCGTCCACGAAGGCGACTTCGGCAAGATGATCGGCCTCAAGGCCACCGACATCGTCCGGGTGAGCCTCGATGAGGCGACCTCCGAGCTGAAGACCGTGCCCGCCTCCCGCTACGAGGAGGCCGAGGTCTTCTTCGGCTGATCGACCCGTTCCTTCCTGACGGGCCCGCCCGGACGTCATGTCCAGACGGGCCCGTTTCCTCGTGTACGGCCGGGCGGCGCCAGGGTGAGGCCGGAAATCCCCGTTCCGACATTGGGGGCATTGTCCTTCTCTCTTCCGGCCTCATCGACCGCCATTCGTCGTGTAGGCGAAATGAATACGTCTTCTGCCGCACTTGCGAGGTATGTCCGCCACGTGGCTCGGCGGGAGGAAAATCGCTCAGGCGGGAGAAACGGAATCGGCGCCGGCCGCCGTGCCGTACGGAATGGCCGTCGACCTGTGCGCCACTGGACATGGGACATGTGGGCCGAATCGCCCCGCGCCGGCCCTTTGCCTTCTGGTACGGCTGACGCCATCGTGGGGCCGACGGCCGCGCGCGCTCGGGGCATATCGTGATTCGCCGGCGGTGGGGGAGGGGCATGGGGATCGAGGGGCCGTTCTGGCGGGCGATCGCGGTCTTCAGGATCGCCTCGGTCGTGTACGCGGCCGTCCTGCTGCTGCGGGCCGGCGGTTACGAGCATCCCGTGGCCGGATGGTTCGTCATCGCGGTGATGGCCGCCTGGACCGCCGTCACGGCCGCGGCCTATCCCTCCGCCCGGGCGTGGCCGCTGCTACTCGCCGATCTGGCCGTGACCGTCGCGTGCCTGCTCACGACACCGTTCGTGCAGGACGAGCCCGCCGTCATCGCCGGGGCGATGCCGATCACCGCGACGTGGGTCGCCGGTCCCGTCCTGGCCTGGGGCGTCTCCCGCGGGCGGCGGGCGGCTGCCGTCGCCGCCGCGATCATGTCCGCCGCCGACCTGTGGTTGCGCGGCGCGCACGGCGTGGACCTCGCCTCTCTGCCGGTGAACGGCGCGGTGCTGCTCTTCCTCGCCGGAGTCGTCGTCGGCCACGTCGCCCAGCTCGCGAGGGAGGCCGGGGAGCTCATGCGGCGGGCCGCTCAGCTCGAGGCGGCCGGCCGGGAACGCGAACGGCTGGCCCGTGGCATTCACGACTCCGTGCTCCAGGTGCTGGCGCTCGTGCAGAGGAAGGGCGCCGAGATCGGCGGCGAGGCGGCGGAGCTCGGCAGGCTGGCCGGAGAGCAGGAGTCCGCCCTGCGGGCTCTCGTCCAGGCCCCCGCGGCCTCCGGCGGTTCTGTGGTCTCCAGCGGTCCTGTGGTCTCCGGCGGTTCTGTGGCCTCTGGCGGTTTCGCCGTTCAGGACCGGCCGGCGCCTGCTCGACGGGGGCTCTTCAGGGGCGGTCCCGATGGCTCAGGGGAGGGCGGGCCGGCTGATCGGGTGGATATTCGAGACCTCCTCCGGCCGTACGGCGACGCGCGGGTGACGGTGTCGGCGCCCGCGACCCCGCTGTTCCTGCCGGCGGGGACGGCGCGAGAGGTGGGCGCGGCCGTCGGCGCGGCGCTCGACAACGTGTCGCGCCACTGTGCGGAGGGCACACGCGCGTGGGTGTTCGCGGAGCAGGACGGGGAGGCGGTGACGGTGTCCGTACGGGACGAGGGCCCCGGCATCCCGGACGGCCGTCTGGAGCAGGCGGCCGCCGACGGCCGGATGGGGGTCGCCCGGTCCATCCGCGGCCGCATCGCGGACCTCGGCGGGACGGTGGTGATCACGTCCTCTCGGACGGGTACCGAGGTCGAGTTGTCGGTCCCCGCGACGCCTGCGGGTGCCGGTCGCCGGAGGCGTGTATGAATGTCCGGGATCCAGGGGAAGGGCGGCCGGTCATGCGGGTCATGGTGGTGGACGATCACCCGATGTGGCGGGACGCCGTCGCGCGCGATCTGGACGAGGCCGGCTGCGAGGTGGTGGCCACCACGGGGGAGGGCAGGCAGGCGCTCCGCATAGCGGCGGCCGTACGGCCCGATGTGGTGGTGCTGGACCTCCAATTGCCGGATCTGCCCGGAGTGGAGGTCGCCAGAGGGCTCGGCGCATCGGCTGATCCGCCGCGTGTTCTGGTGCTGTCAGCGAGTGCCGAGCCGGAGGACGTCCTCGAAGCCGTCAAGGCAGGCGCGTCCGGATATATCGTGAAATCAGCGAGCAAGGAGGACTTCCTGGACGCGGTCCGGCGGACCGCGGAGGGCGACGCCGTCTTCACGCCAGGGCTGGCAGGGCTGGTGCTGGGGGAGTACCGGCGGCTCGCCGCGCAACCCGCGGCACCGGCGGGGCCCGTGCTGACCGAACGGGAGACCGAGGTTCTGCGCCTGGTGGCCAAGGGGCTGTCCTACCGGCAGATCGCGGCCAGGCTCGTGTTGTCCCACCGTACAGTCCAGAACCACGTGCAGAACACGCTCAGCAAGCTCCAGCTCCACAACCGGGTCGAGCTGGTCCGCTACGCCATCGAGAAGGGCCTGACGGAACGGGACTGACACCTGCGGGGGCGGACGAGACCCCGCCGCACGGCACTACAGTGGGGAAGTTCTCGCTGGGCCGGCGCGTTGTCGCCCGTGGCATGAAATGTCCGTCCGGAGGTTCCCACCTATGTCGATGACCACACTCGGAGAGCCCTGCGTCCTGCTCAAGTTAGGCGAGGTCGTCCTCAAGGGCAGGAACCGCGAGCTGTTCGAGATGCGGCTGCGGGCGAACATCAAGGCCGCCCTCAAGGACTACTCGGTGGACATCCGTCAGCGGCACGGCGTCATCGCGCTGTTCCTGCCTGAGGGGACCGCCTACGAGGTCGCGGCGGCGGTGGCGCAGCGGGTGTCGGAGGTGCCCGGCCTGGTCCTCATCCACCTCGCGTGGCGTGTCCCCAAGGACCCCGAGGTCGTCACGAAGGCGGCCATCGAGCTCGTCCGGGACACCGACGAGGTGGCCCGCAAGGCGCCTTTCGCCGTCAGGTCGCGGCGGCGGGACAAGCGGTTCCCGCTGCGCTCCAACGAGCTGGACCGGCTCGTCGGCGGCGCGATCAACGACACCTACGGCCTGCCGGTGAGCCTGAAGCACCCCGAGCTGACCGTGCACATCGAGGTCGACAGGGACGAGGTGTTCCTGTTCACCGGCGGCATCCCCGGCCAGGGCGGCCTTCCGGTCGGCTCCAGCGGTCGCGGCCTGGTGCTCATGTCGGGCGGCATCGACTCCCCGGTCGCCGCGTACCGCATGATGCGCCGCGGGCTCCGGGTGGACTTCCTGCACTTCTCCGGCATTCCGTTCACGACGTCTGAGTCGATCTACAAGGCGTACGCGCTGGTCCGCAACCTCGACAAGTTCCAGGGCAAGTCCCGCCTGTGGGTCGTGCCGTTCGGCAAGGCCCAGCAGTCGATCAGGGCGTCGGGCCAGGACCGGCTCGCCATGATCGCGCAGCGGCGGCTCATGCTGAAGACGGCCGAGGAGGTGGCCCACCGCATCCACGCCGAGGCTCTCGTCACGGGTGACTCACTCGGCCAGGTCTCCTCCCAGACGCTGACGAACATCACCGCGCAGGACAACGCCGTCGACCTGCCGATCCTCCGGCCGCTGATCGGGCTGGACAAGACCGAGATCATCGCGGAGGCCCGCCGGATCGGCACCCTGGAGATCTCCGAGCTCCCCGACGAGGACTGCTGCACGCTGCTGGCTCCGCGTTCGGCCGAGACCCGGGCGAAGATCGAGGACCTGAAGCTGATCGAGAAGCGCCTGGACGCGGAAGACCTGGCATCCCAGCTGGCCGACTCCATCCGCCCCTACCGCCTGGACGCCGACACCTGACCCCTTCGGGCGTGATCATGCACAAGTTCGTGGTCGGCCCATCTGACCTGCCCGAATCATTTTCGTGATCATGCACAGGTTCGAAGAAAGGCCGCCCGACCAGCACGTCTTCTCGCCGTGATCATGCACGGATTCGGCGGAAGCCTGGTTGACCAGCACATATACGCCGCGTGATCATGCGCAGGTTCCCCGATGGCGTACCTGACCTGCAGGAACTCCGTGCGTGATCATGCGCGCGTACTCGCCCCGGGGTCCTCCCGGTCCGGGTGCCCCGCGAGACTCGTGCTCGCCGTCCCGGTGGTGTCGCGGGGTCTGTACGGCATGCGCTGTGACGCGCATGCCGTACGAACCCGGCCGTGCATGATCACGAAAGGCATCGGCGTAGGTCGAATGGGTCAACCGCGAATCTGCGCATGATCACGCGGCGTATATGTGCTGGTCGGCCAGGGTCTCACCGAATCCGTGCATGATCACGGCCGGAGTGGCCGCAGGTCAGCCACGCTCCCGCCGAACCTGTGCATGATCACGGCGAGAGTGTGCGCAGGTCGGCTGGGGGTTCGCCGAACCTGTGCATGATCACGCCCCAGGGGGGGTGGTGGCCAGGGTGCGGGACATGAGCTTGGGGAACTCCTGCATGATCATGGCCAGCTCGTCCAGGTCACCGTCGACCAGAGCCTGCGGGCCGTCGCACAGAGCCTCTTCGGGGTGCGGGTGCACATCGATGATCACGCCGTCGGCCCCGACCGCGATGGCCGACCGTGTCAGTGGCAGCACGAGGTCCCTGCGGCCGCCGGAGTGGGACGGGTCCACGATGACCGGCAGGTGGGACATCCGCTGCACCACGGGCACCGCCGAGATGTCGAGCGTGTTGCGGGTCGCCGTCTCGTACGTCCTGATGCCCCGCTCGCACAGCACGATGTCGAGGTTCCCCCGCTGCGCGATGTACTCGGCCGCCATCAGCCATTCCTCGATCGTGGCGGTCATGCCCCGCTTGAGCATGACCGGCTTGCCCGCGGCGCCGACGGCCTGGAGCAGCGCGAAGTTCTGGGCGTTGCGGGTTCCCACCTGCAGCATGTCCGCGTAGGAGGCGACCAGGGCCACGTCGTGGGCGTCGACCACCTCGGTGACGATCGGCAGGCCCGTCTGCTCCCGGACGTCCGCCAGGATGCGCAGGCCCTTCTCCCCGAGTCCCTGGAAGGCGTACGGAGAGGTCCGCGGCTTGAACGCGCCGCCGCGCAGCAGGGTCGCGCCCGCGGTCTTGGCCATCTCGGCGGCCTCGAGGGTCTGCATGGGAGTCTCGACCGCGCACGGGCCGGCGATGAGCGTGACGGTGTCCGGGCCGATCGGGACCCCGCGGACGGTGACAGTGGACCGTTCGGGATGGTTGTCCCTGCTGACCAGCTTGTACGGCGTGGAGACGCGCACCACGTCCGCCACGCCCGGCAGTCCCCGGAGGTTCAGTGCCGCGAACTGCTCCACGTCGCCGATCAGCCCGATGATCGTGCGGCTCACTCCCCGGCTGACGAAGGCCTCGCCTCCGGCGGAGGCGACGAGCAGGACGACCGACTCGATGTCGTCCTGGGTGGCTCCGGGGGCCATGACGATGACCATGTGACGCTCCTTCTGACTTCGTACGGCGGAAAATCGCTGGAAAGCGGAAAGCTCGGTTGATCTCGCTGAGAGACGGTGGAACCCGGTAAAACGCAGAAGGCCCCGGATCCTTTCGGACCCGGGGCCTTCGTTCGCCTTGGCTGTCAGCGCAGCACGTGGAGGCGAACGGTCCTCACGGGTCCGTCGCCATACCAAAACGAGAAGCTACGCATGTCCCGCAATATATCCCATAGGCGGAAGTCCGCGCCCCCAGGCCATGGGGCCATGGCGAGTGATCTACCCCCGAGTGACAGTATTGGGGCGTGCCGGAGATGTCTGAGGAGGAGAACCGTCTGCCCCCGGGGCAGCACATCGCACGAGGACGTCCCGTCATCCACTACGGCCGAGTGCCGACGTTCCGGCCGCAGACCTGGCGTTTCCAGGTGTTCGGGGCGACGGCGAGCGGTCAGGTCCACGAGTTCACCTGGGACCAGTTCGCCGGGCTGCCCAAGACGTCGGTGATCGCCGACTTCCATTGCGTGACCAAGTTCTCGATCATGGGTTACGAGTGGGCCGGCGTCTCCGCCCCCGAACTCCTCGAGCGGGTCCCTCCCGCGGCGGGCGTGCGTCACGTGATGATCTGGGCCGAGTACGGCTACAGCGCCAACGTCCGCATGGACGACTTCGCGCGGGAGTCGACGCTGTTCGCCACCGAACTCGAGGACAAGCAGTTGTCGCCGGAGCGGGGCTATCCCCTTCGGGCGATCGTGCCCCACCTCTATGCGTGGAAAAGCGTGAAATGGGCGCGCGGGATCGAGTACCTGACGGATGACAGGCGCGGTTTCTGGGAGGAACGCGGCTATCACAACGTCGGCGACCCCTGGACGGAGCAGCGCTACTCATATCAGGAGGAGCCGGGCGACGGCCCTCTCTGAGGCGCGCGAGCCGTTACGGTGACCCGCGTGTCTGTTCTCGCCTGGCTGGGGCTCTGCGCCGTCACCGGAGCGCTCGGGTTCGCCCTCGCCCGCGGGAGGCCCTGCCGCGGCGGGCTCGTGGGGGAGCCGACCTATCTGGCCCTCCACATCGCCGGTCTGGCGGCGCCCTCACTCCGCGCGGGCCTGAACGGCACCTCCGCCCGCAAGTCCGTACGGCATCTGCGCACGTTGCTGGGGACCTCGGCGCTGGCCATCACGTCGGCGGAACGGGTGCTCGCCCGCGACGGGGACGGCGTCCCCGACGACGACCAGGTGCTCACGGAGGTCCGGGTCGTCATGATGGGCGGCCGCCCGCACGTGGTCGCGGGGGAACCGAGCGCCGTGCTCGTGCCGCTGACGGTCGAGGGACGGATGATCGGCACGCTGGCGGTCTACGACGCCGAGGTCAGCGCCGTCCTGGTGCGTACGGCGACGGAGGTGGGCCGCTGGGTCTCCGGGCAGTTGGAGCTGGCCGAGCTGGACACCTCGCGCAGGCGCATGCTGGAGGCCGAGATGCGGGCGTTGCGGGCGCAGATCTCGCCCCACTTCGTCTACAACTCGCTGACGACGATCGCCTCCTTCGTCCGCACCGATCCGGAACGGGCCCGTGAGCTGCTGCTCGACTTCGCCGACTTCACCCGCTACGCCCTGCGCAGGGTCCGCGACTTCACCACGCTGGCCGACGAGCTGAGCTGCGTGGACCGCTACCTCCTGCTGGAGCGCGCGAGGTTCGGCGACCGCCTGCGTTTCACCGTCCAGGTCGCGCCGGAGGTGTTGGGGGTCCCTGTGCCCTTCCTGTGCCTGCAGCCCCTGGTGGAGAACGCCATCAAGCACGGCATGCCCGGAGAGGTCCGCGTGGTGATCAAGGACGCCGGCCCTGAGGCGCACATCCTGGTCGAGGACGACGGGATCGGGATGGACCCCGAGCACGTCAGGGCGATCCTCGGCGAGGACGCCACGGCGGGGATCGGGCTGAGCAACGTCGACCTGCGGATGCGGCACATCTACGGCCATGACTATGGCCTCGTGGTGGACTCGGCGCCCGGTGAGGGGACGCGAATCCGGCTAAGAGTCCCCAAATGCCACTCCGCCCACGACGTGCTGTAGTCGCGATATCACGGATTGTCGACAGATGGCTTGCGCGGGAGGCGGGCCACGGGGCACGGTGTGGCCATGCTGCGCGTTCTCGCTGTCGACGACGAGGTCCCCGCCCTGTCCGAGCTCGCCTATCTCCTGAGACAGGATGCCCGGGTCGAGCACGTCACCACGGCGTCCGACGGTGGCGCCGCGCTCCAGGACATGGTCCAGATGATCGCCGCAGGGGAACGCCTCGACGGAGTGTTCCTCGACGTGCGGATGCCGGGCCTCGACGGCCTGGACCTCGCCCGGCTGATCGGCGGCTTCCCCTCTCCGCCCCGTCTCATCTTCGTCAGCGCGCATGACTGCGCGGTCCAGGCGTTCGAGCTCGAGGCCGTCGACTACCTGCTGAAGCCGGTACGCCCCGAGCGGCTGGCGGAGGCCGTACGGCGGCTGTGGGCCGCTGTGGCGCCCGCCACGGGAGAGGAGGCCGTCGACGTCATCCCCGTCGAGCTGGGCGGCCGGACGAAGTTCCTGGCGCAGCAGGACGTGTCCCATGCCGAGGCGCACGGTGACTATGTGCGGCTGCACACGGCGGACTCGACCTACCTGGTCCGCATGTCGCTGGCGGCGCTCGAGCGTCGCTGGGGCGGTTCCGGCTTCATCCGGGCCCACCGCAGCACACTGGTCAACGCCCGGCACGTCAGCGAGTTGCGTTTCGACGCCGGTCGCGTGGTCCTCCAGGTCGGCACCAAGGTGCTCCCGGTCAGCAGGCGGCACACCCGGCAGGTGCGCGAGCAGTTGGTCCGTCAGTTCAGGAGCGGGCCGGTGCCCACCGCCGACGTCCGCTGAGCGGTACGACGCCTTCAGGAACGGGGCCGGGCGCCCGCCGCCGGCGTCCGCTGAGCCGTACGACGGCGGCACAGGAGGCGTCGGGAGGCCGTTGCGCATCAGGAGCGACCGTTCATCGCCTCAGGAACCCCGCTCATCGCGATTCCGTTCACCGCATGGCGCGAACTAGAGACCGCTCGTCCGAAGGCCCATCCGGCTGTGTGATTACGGCTCGTAGTCTTTGGCCCGTCGCAAGACACGCGGGGTAGTCATCGAAGTGAGCAGGTTGTCACCTTGGGGCTACCGGGCGGGCCCTACCGGGGGGGAGGGCCCGGCTCCGCGTGACGGGGGGCGTCCGCAGGAGCGGTCCGGCCATACGGGGGCGCCGGATCGCCGCGGGGTACGGCGTTCGGGGGCGCCGTGATCAGAGGTGACGGTTCAGGGGCGCCGTCACCGGAGGGTGGCGGTCCGGGGGGACGCCATCCAGTGAAGGCGGCCGTCGGGGGGCGCCGTCATCACGCAGGCGGTGGTCCGGGGGGACATCGCGAGGAGAAGGGCGGCGGGACGGCGTCTGGGGGCGCCGTCCCCCAGCGCGGGCCACATCAGGCGCTCCGGGACCCGCAGGCCAGATCAGGCCTCTAAGCCGCAGGCCAGTGCTCCGCGGGCCGGTCCAGGCGCTCCGGGAACCCACAGGCCGGTGCTCCGCGGGCCGGTCCTGGCGCTCCGGGAGCTGACGGGCCGGGTCAGGCGCTCCGGAGCTTCTTGAGGAGTTCGATGTCCTCCCGGTGCTTGTCGCCCTTGCCCGGGGTCTCGATGCAGATCGGGATCCCGGCGGCGACCGGATGGCGCATGAGATCGGCGAACGCCTGGGCGCCGATGTGCCCGGCCCCGATGTTCTCGTGCCTGTCCCTGTTGGAGCCGCAGGCGTCCTTGGAGTCGTTGGCGTGGATCAGCCTGAGCCTGCCCGGCGCGGCCTCGTGCAGCGCGTCGAGCGTGAGCCGTACGCCGTCGGGGGCCGCCAGATCGTGGCCCGCGGAGAACACGTGGCAGGTGTCCAGGCAGACGCCCACCTTGGGATGGCCGTCGAGCGCCTCCAGGTAGGGGCCGAGGTCCTGAACGGTGGCGCAGAGCATCTGGGCTTTCGAGGCCATCGTTTCGAGCAGCAACTCGGGTCCGTCGTCGTCGATCTCGTCCAGCAGCGGCAGCAGGTGCTCGCGGACCTGGCGCATCGCGGCCTCACGTGGCTGGCCGACGGGCGACCCGGTGTGCATGACCACGCCTGCCGCGCCGACCTGCGCCGCGCGGCGCAGCGTGTGGCGGATCACCGCGACCGAGTTCTCCAGCGTCGCGGGGGTCGGTGAGCCGAAGTTCACCAGGTATGTGGCGTGGACGAACGATGAAACGCCCGATTCGCGCAGCTTGGCGTCCTCGGCCGGGTTGCCCTCGCTGAGCGCCCAGCCGCGCGGGTTGGTCACGAAGACCTGGACCATCTCGGCGCCGATCTCGGCGGCGTATTTCAGCCCTCCGGTCGCCAGGCCCCCCGTGACGAACACGTGCCCGCCGATGAGATTCGTTGGAGTCATGATGCCTCCAGGGTAATGTCGGCTCCTTTGTGGCCGCTCCCTTTGTGCCAACGTACAAACCGGCGCCGCGGCAGAGCCGGGCAGTTGGGAGTTCCCGCTGCTGGACCTGGTGGCCCCCGGGTTGTCTACTTGCCTGCATGCGTGAACTCAGCCAGGAGGACCTGCGTTCCTGCTGCGCGTCCACGGCCTGGGTGTCGGCGGTCGCGCGGCGGGGGCCGTATCGGGACCTCGCCGGGCTGATCGACGCGGGGGAGGCCGCGATCGCAGGCCTGAGCTGGGCCGACGTGGCGGAGGCGCTGTCGGCGCATCCCCGGATCGGCGAGCGGCGGGCCGGAGACGGCAAAGAGGCCGCGTGGTCGCGGAGCGAGCAGTCGGGGACCGCGACGGCCGGCCAGGCGGTGCTCGACGCGATCCGGGACGGCAACGCCGCCTACGAGGAGCGGTTCGGGCACGTCTACCTGGTCTGCGCGACCGGCCGCAGCGCCGAGGAGATGCTCGTGTTCCTGCGCGAACGGCTCGCGGGCGACGAGGAGTCCGAACGGAAGATCGTCCGCGAGGAGCTGACCGCGATCGTGAAGTTGAGGCTGGCGAAGCTGTGGGAGGGCCGATGAGCCTGTCCACCCATGTGCTCGACACCGTCACCGGACGGCCCGCCCCCGACCTGTTCGTACGGCTCTCGCGCCGCGCGGCGCACGGGTTCGTCCCGGTGGCGGAGGGACGGACGGACGGCGACGGCCGCATCCGCGACTGGTCGCCCCTGGGCCGCGAGTGGATCGCGGACGGCGACCCGCGCCCCGGGACCTACCGGCTCGTGTTCGACACGGCCGCCTACCTGGGGCAGGACGCCTTCTTCCCCGAGGTCAGCATCGTGTTCACCATCCGCGACGCCGGCGAGCACCATCACGTGCCGCTGCTGCTCAGCCCGTTCGCCTACTCGACCTATCGGGGGAGCTAGCTTGATCATCTTGGGTCCCAACAGGTACGGCAAGGCCGAGACGAGGGTGGTGCGGGTCACCAGGCACGGCGACGCCCACCACATCAAGGACCTCAACGTCAGCACCTCGCTGTCCGGCGACATGGCCGAGGTGCATCTCAGCGGGGACAACTCGGCCGTGCTGGCCACCGACACGCAGAAGAACACGGTCCACGCGTTCGCCAAGAAGCACGGCGTGGGCGCGATCGAGGACTTCGCCCTGCTCCTGGCCCGCCACTTCGTGGACTCCCAGCCGACCGTCCACCACGCGCGGGTCGCGATCGAGGAGTACTCCTGGGAGCGCAACGGCGCCTCCGGGCACTCCTTCGTGCGATCGGGCGGGGAGACCCGCACCTGCGTGGCCCACTACGACGGCTCGCAGGCCTGGGTCGTCTCGGGGCTGACCGGCCTGGTCGTCCTCAACACCACGAATTCGGAGTTCTGGGGTTACATCAAGGACGAGTACACGACGTTGCCGGAGACCCGCGACCGCATCCTCGCCACGGCCGTGGACGCCACCTGGCGGCACGCCGCTCCGGACGGCGGCGCCTACGACAAGTCGTACGAGAACGCCAGGCAGGCGCTCCTCGCGGCCTTCGCGGGCACCTACAGCCTCTCCCTGCAGCAGACCCTCTACGCCATGGGGTCCCGCGTGCTGAAGGACTGCCCCGAGATCTGCGAGGTACGGCTCTCACTGCCCAACAAGCACCACTTCCTCGTGGACCTGTCGCCGTTCGACCTGGAGAACGACGGAGAGGTGTACTTCGCGGCCGATCGGCCGTACGGGCTCATCGAGGGCGCCGTCCTGCGCGAGGACGCTCCCGGCGCCGGACCGGCCTGGGACTAGCGCCATGGACTTCCTGCGCCCTGTCACCTGGGAACAAGCTCTGGCGTACAAGGCCGAACGGCCGGAGGCGACGCCGATCCAGGGCGGCACCGACGTCATGGTGGAGATCAACCTCGACAAGGGGCGGCCGGCCGCCCTGCTCGACCTGAATCCCGTGGCCGAGCTGACCCGGTGGTCGACGGAGGGGACGGAGATCCGCGTGGGAGCCGGGGTGACCTACACCCGGCTGATCGCCGAACTGGGGCCGCTCCTGCCCGGTCTCGCGCAGGCGTCGCGGACCGTCGGGTCGCCGCAGATCCGCAACAGGGGCACCGTCGCCGGCAACCTCGGCGCCGCCTCGCCGGCGGGGGACGCGCATCCGCCGCTCCTGGCCTCCGGCGCCATCGTGGAGGCGGAGTCGGTGCGCGGGACGCGGATGATCCCGATCACCGAGTTCTACACCGGCGTGAAACGCAACGCGCTGCGGCCGGACGAGCTGATCCGCGCGGTGCGCATCCCCGCGGCGGCCGGCCCGCAGTACTTCTCCAAGATCGGCACAAGGAACGCCATGGTGATCGCGGTCTGCTCGTTCGCCGTCGCCCTGCATCCCGGGGAGCGGCGCGTGGGGACGGGCATCGGCTCCGCGGCCCCCACGCCCCGGCGCGCGCCGGAGGCGGAGGAGTTCGTCGCCGCCGCGCTCGACTGGGAGGGCCGTTCGCCGCTGGATCCCGGTGCCGCCCGGAGGTTCGGCGAGCTCGTCGCCGGAGCGGCCGCGCCCATCGACGACGTGCGCGGGCGGGCGGACTACCGGCTGCATTCGCTGGCCGTGATGGCTCGCCGCACGCTCGGGTGGGCATGGAACGACTACACGGGGAGGGGGCCGGCATGAGGGTGAACATCAGTGTCAACGGCGAGTCGATGGCCGCGGACGACGTCTGGGAGGGCGAGAGCCTCCTCTACGTCCTCAGGGAACGGCTCGGCCTGCCGGGGGCGAAGAACGCCTGCGAGCAGGGCGAGTGCGGCTCGTGCACGGTCTACCTGGACGGAACCCCGGTCTGCGCCTGCCTGGTCGCGGCCGGCCAGGCGGAGGGCCGGGAAGTGATCACGGTGGAGGGCCTGGCCTCGGGCGGGGAGCTGGACGAGGTCCAGCGGTCCTTCGTGGAGGCGGGAGCCGTACAGTGCGGGTTCTGCACTCCCGGGCTGATCGTCCAGGCGCATTCGCTGATCGAGAGCACGCCCGGGGTTCCCGCGGACGCCGAGATCCGCGAGGCCCTGGCCGGCAACCTCTGCCGATGCACCGGGTACGAGAAGATCCTCGACGCCGTCCGCCTGGCCGCCGTCCGCAAACACCAGCCGTGATCATGCACACCTTCGTGATCATGCCGCCCTGCCCGCGAGCCTCCCGTGCGTGATCATGCACATGTTCGGAGAACACCCCTCCGGCCTGCCCGTTCTCCGGGCGTGATCATGCGCACCTTCGCCGCCGACCACTCTGACCTGCGAGTTTCCTTTGCGTGATCATGCAATACGGCGAGTCGTCATCGAGAACGCCCACATCGTCCCGGTCGTCGGGGAGGAGATCCCCTCCGGCCACATCGTGATCGAGGACGACCGGATCACGGCCGTCGGCCCGGGCGCGGCGCGAGCCGTACCCGAGGGCGCGCAGCGCGTCGACGGATCCGGCTGCCTGGCGACCCCGGGGTTCGTCAACACCCATCACCACCTCTACCAGTGGGCCTCGCAGGGCGTCACGCCCGACGGGACGCTGTTCGAGTGGCTGGTCGCCAGCTACCGGTTGTGGGGACGGATGGACGCCGAAGTGGTTTCGGGAGCGGCGACGGCCGGGCTGGCCTGGCTGGCCAGGTCGGGCTGCACGACGTCGACCGACCACCACTACGTCTTCCCCAAGGGGCGCGGCGACCTGTTCGACGCCGAGATCGAGGCGGCCCGGCGGGTGGGGGTGCGGTTCCATCCGTGCCGCGGCTCGATGGACCGCGGCCAGTCCCAGGGCGGGCTGCCGCCGGACGACCTCGTCGAGGAGGCCGACGAGGTTCTCCAGGCCACCGAGGATGCCATCCGCAAATATCATGATCCGTCGTTCGGTTCGATGCTCCGCGTCGCCGTCGCGCCCTGCTCGCCGTTCTCGGTGACCGGCGAGCTGATGCTCAGGTCCGCGGAGCTCGCCCGCTCGTACGGCGTCCGCCTGCACACCCACATCGCGGAGACCGCGGACGAGGACGAGCACTGCAGGGCGCAGTTCGGCATGCTCCCCGTCGAGTACCTCGAGCAGCTCAACTGGCTCGGCCCGGACGTGTGGCTCGCCCACTGCGTCCATCTGACCGACGCCGACATCCGCCGTTTCGCCCAGACCGGCACGGGCACCGCCCACTGTCCCTCGTCCAACGGACGCCTCGGCGCGGGCATCGCCCGCATCTCCGACCTGCTCCGCGCGGGCGCCCCCGTCGGACTCGGCGTCGACGGCGCGGCCTCCAGCGAGATGACCCCGCTCGCAGGCGAGGTGCGGATGGCGATGCTCATGCAGCGCGCCCGGTACGGCCCGCGCGCCCTGACCGCCCGCCAGGCACTCGAGTTGGCCACCATCGGCGGGGCTCGGTGCCTCGGACGTGAGAAGGAGATCGGCTCCCTGGAGGCCGGCAAACTGGCCGACATCGCCCTGTGGCGGCTCGGCGGCTACCACGCGGCGATCGACGATCCCGTCGTGGCGTTCGCGTACGGTCAGACCCCGCACCTGGCCAGGCTCCTGGTGGGCGGCCGGACGGTGGTCGAGGACGGCGAGCTGCGGACGGTCTCCGACGCCGAGGCCGCAGAGGCGGGGGCACGGGCCCACCGCCGGCTGCTGGCGGCCGCCGAGTGAGCGCCGCCGAGAGCGTCCCGGACGCCACGGCCATGGACGAGCCGTACGACCTGGTCGTCCGGTCGCGCCGGGCCGTCACCCCCGACGGAGAGCGCCCGCTGGTGGTGGCCGTACGAGCGGGCAGGATCGCGGCCCTGCTGCCCTATGACGAGCCGCCTCCCGCGCGGGAGACCGCCGACCTCGGCGACCTCGCGTTGCTGCCCGGTCTGGTGGACACGCACGTCCACGTCAACGAGCCCGGGCGGACCCACTGGGAGGGGTTCGCCTCGGCCACCAGGGCGGCCGCCGCCGGAGGCGTGACGACGATCGTCGACATGCCGCTCAACTCGCTGCCGCCCACGGTCGACGTCGCCTCGCTGGAGATCAAGCGGAAGGCGGCCCGGGGGCAGTGTCACGTCGACGTCGGCTTCTGGGGCGGGGCCGTGCCCGGCAACGTGGCGGACCTGCGGCCGTTGCACGAGGCCGGCGTCTTCGGCGTCAAGTGCTTCCTGTCTCCCTCAGGCGTCGACGAGTTCCCCGCGCTCGATCGCGACGGCCTCAGGGCCGCGCTCGCGGAGCTGGCGTCGTTCGACGGGCTGCTCATCGCGCACGCGGAGGATCCCGCCGCGCTGACCGAACCGACCGGCCCGACATATCCGGACTTCTTGAGGTCTCGTACCCCGGACGCCGAGCGGAGAGCCGTCGAGCAGGTCATCGAGCTGGCCGCGGAGACGGGAGCACGCGCCCACATCGTGCACGTCTCGGCCGCCGCCTGCGTCGAACCACTGCGCCAGGCTCAGCGGGACGGCGTGCGGATCAGCGCCGAGACGTGTCCCCACTATCTCTGCCTGACCGCCGAGGAGGTCACCGGACCGGCGTACAAGTGTTGCCCGCCCGTCAGGGAGGCCGCCAACCGGGACGCTCTCTGGCAGGCCCTCGCGGACGGCGTGCTGATGGGGATCGTCTCCGACCACTCGCCGTCGACGCCCGATCTCAAGGTGCCCGACTTCGCCGCGGCGTGGGGTGGCATCTCCTCGCTCCAGCTCGGACTGCCCGTCGTCTGGACCGCCGCCCTCTCCCGGGGGTACGGCCTGGCCGACGTCGTCAGGTGGATGGCCCGGGGGCCCGCGGCACTGGCCGGCCTGCCGTACAAGGGGGGCCTGCGGGCCGGCGCGGACGCCGACCTGGTGGCTTTCGACCCGGCGGCCGAGTTCACGGTCGACGTGGCGGCGCTGCACCATCGCAACCCGGTCTCGCCCTACCACGGCAGGACGCTGAAGGGCGTCGTGCGGACCACGTGGTCACGCGGTGTGGCGGTCGACTACGTCACGCCGAACGGACGGTTCCTGACCCCAGGGAGATGAGATGACGGACTTCACCCGCTTGCCCGATCTTGCGCTTCGGACGTACGGCGGGGCCGTCGTCGCCGCCAACGACGAGTCGTTCGCGGAGCGCGAGGCTCTCATCAGGCCGGGACCGCCGTCGTTCCAGCCGCACACGTTCGGAGCGAAGGGCCAGCTTTACGACGGCTGGGAGACCAGGAGGCGCCGGGAGCCGGGTCACGACTGGGCGATCGTACGGCTCGGCCTCCCCGGTGTGATCAGGGGGATCGTGATCGACACCGCCTGGTTCAAGGGCAACTTCCCGCCTCACGCGTCGGTCGAGGCGTGCGCCGTGGACGGCCTGCCCGCACCGGGGGAGCTCGCCGAGCGGGCCGACTGGGTGGAGATCGTGCCGGCGAGCGCGCTCAAGGGCGACACCGCCCACCTGTTCGAGGTCGCGGACCCGCGCCGTTTCACCCACGTGCGGCTGAACATCTTCCCCGACGGGGGCGTGGCCCGGCTGCGCGTGCACGGGGAGGTCATGCCCGACCCCACCTTCCTGAGAGGGCTCACCGTCGACCTCGCGGCACTGGAGAACGGGGGTCTCGTGATCGCCTGCTCCGACGAGTTCTACTCCTCGCCCAACAACGTCATCGCGCCGGGACTGTCCAGGAACCAGTCCGAGGGATGGGAGACCGCCCGGCGCAGGGACGGCGGCAACGACTGGCTGGTCGTGGCCCTCGCGGGCGCAGGCACCGTGGCCGTGGCCGAACTCGACACGGCGAACCTCGTCTTCAACGCCCCCGGCTGGGCCTCGCTCAGCGGGATCGACGCGGGGGAGGCGGCGCTGGAGGAGGAGAAGGCGTGGTTCCCGCTGCTTCCCCGGACACCGCTCCAGCCGGACACCCGGCATCGCTTCCGTCTCGACAGCGACCGCAGGATCACCCACGCCCGGCTCGACGTCTACCCCGACGGCGGCCTCGGACGGCTCCGCCTGCTCGGCTCGCTCGCGCCCTGACCTGGCCGCGGTCCGTCCCGGCGCCTCAGAGAGGCCGGGCAGGACCGCGGGACAGGGGTGTCAGTGCCAGATCATGATCGTGCTGCCCGCCGGTTGCTGGCCGAGCGGTTGCTCGCCCACCACCCGCTGGGTGCCGACGAGGTTGCGGGTCTTGACCTTGAAGCCCGCCGCCTTCAGCTCGTTCTGGGCGTCCTGCACGGCCTTGAACCGCACATCAGGCACGTCGATCAGGTTGGCCTGCTGGTCGCCGTTGTTCTCCCACGGCCAGTGGAAGCCCTGATCGGGGCCTCGGGAGACCGTCAGGCGGACGTTCGCTCCGGCCACGGTCTCCGAGCCGCCCGCCGGATCCTGGGCGATGACCGTCCCCGGCGGGGTGTCGTCCGCCGTCTCGTCGATCTGGACGTTGAAGCCCTTCTCACGGAGGAACTGCTCGGCCTGGTCGCGCAACATCTGCGTGACGTCCGGCATGAGCAGGCCCGCGCTGACCACGAGGTTGACGGTCGAGTTCTTCCTGACGCGCTTGCCCACGTCGGGGCTCGTCTTGACGATGAGGCCGCGGGCCACGGTGTCGCTCGCGGTCTTGCTCACGCGCCCGACGTTCAGGCCCGCCTTCCCGATCGCCTCGCGGGCGTCCGCCTCGCTGAGACCCTGGACCTTCGGCACCGGCACGGTCTCCGGGCCGGCCGACGGGATGAGCGTGATCCGTGCGCCCTTGTCCACCTCGGTCCCGGCCACGGGGTCGGACTCGAGCACCATGTCCTTTTCCACGCGGTCGTCGAAGCGCGCCTTCCCGACCGTGACGATGAAACCCTGCTGCTCGGCCGCATGCTTGGCGACCGTGATGTTCTGGTTGAGCAGGTCGGGCACCTTCGTGTAGCGCCCCTGCGAGAACCACCAGCCGGTGAGCGCCACGCCGGCGACCATCAGCAGGGCGAGGCCGGCGATGAACCAGGTCGACCGCCTCTTCAGCACGCCGCGGCGGGGACCGTCCGGCGGCGCGGTCAGCAGATCGGTCCGCGGCTGGATCATCGTGTGGTTGGCCGGTGCCGGCGTGTGGTGCCCGGGGGCGAGGTACTGCCCCGTGCTGTACGGCTGGGCCGGCATGGTCGCCCCGGAGACGGGCACGGGGGCGGCGTGCTGACCCGCCTTGGGCGTCTTGGGCAGAACGCGGTGCACCTCGACGGCGGCGACCAGCATCGCCGTGGCGTCGGAGGGGCGCCTGGCGGGGTCGCGATCGGTGGCCGCCGCGACCAGGGCGTCGAGTTGCGGCGCGATGTCGCCGACGACCGCGGACGGGACGGGGACGCTGTCGTGGACGTGCCGGTAGGCGACCGACATGGGTGTGTCGCCCTCGTACGGCTGCCGCCCGGTCAGCAACTCGAACAACATGATGCCGACGGCGTAGACGTCGCTGCGGGAGTCCGCCACGCCGGCCGTGACCTGCTCGGGCGACATGTAGCCGATCGTGCCGATCATGATGCCGGTCTTGGTCTGGTTCGTCGCCTCGACGGCGCGAGCGAGGCCGAAGTCGACGACCTTCACGCGGCCGTCGTCGGTGAGCAGGACGTTCTCCGGCTTGACGTCCCGGTGGACGAGGCCGGCCTGGTGGGCGGCGCCGAGCGCGGCCAGCACCGGGATGACGATCTCCAGCGCCTCGCGCGCGGGCAGGCGGCCTCGCTTGCGCAGGACGTCGCGCAGCGTCCGGCCGGGCACGTACTCCATCGAGAGATAGACGTGCTTGCCGTCGGTGCCCTGGTCGAAGACCTGCACGACGTTGGGGTGGCTGAGGCTGGCCACGGACCTGGCCTCGCCGATGAACCGCCGCACGAACTGGGGGTCCTCGGCAAGCGTGTGGTGCATCACCTTGACGGCGACCGTACGATCGAGCCGGACGTCCAGAGCCAGATAGACGGAGGCCATTCCGCCCCGGGCGATCCGGGACTCGACGCGGTAGCGCCCGTCGAGCACATGCCCAACGATCGGGTCGGTTAGCGTCGTGTCCACGCGCCCGAGTTTAAGGGTGATTTGCCACTCGCCGGGCTCGGGAATCCCAAACTGAGACCTTTTCCGGCGTCAATTCGACGCCAACGGAAAGGTCACTTGCTGCGATAACCGTCATTTACGGCGGCCTTGACCCCTGGTGAGGGCCGGAGGCGCCCCGGCCGGGTTCAGGCCGTCCGAGAGGGCGACGACGCCTCCGCGTACCGCCGCATGGGGATGCGTCCCGCGATCCGGGCCGCCCGCCCGGCCGTGACGGCGTGACGCATGGCGGCGGCCATCAGGCCGGGCCGTTGCGCCCTGGTCACGGCGCTCGCGAGAAGCACGGCGTCGCAGCCCAGTTCCATCGCCAGCGCGGCGTCGCTCGCCGTGCCGATGCCCGCGTCGAGGATCACCGGGACTCCGGCGGACTCCACGATCAGCTCGATGTTGTGCGGGTTGCGGATGCCGAGCCCCGAGCCGATCGGGGCGCCGAGCGGCATCACCGCGGCGCACCCGGCCTGCTCCAGCCGCCGGGCCAGCGCCGGGTCGTCGCCGATGTAGGGGAGCACGACGAACCCGTCGGCGACCAGTCGTTCGGCCGCGTCGAAGGTCTCGATGGGGTCGGGCAGCAGGGTCCGCTCGTCGGCGATGACCTCGAGCTTGACCCAGTTCGTCTCCAGGGCCTCCCTGGCCAGGCGCGCGGTGAGGACGGCCTCCCCGGCGGTGAAGCATCCCGCCGTGTTGGGCAGCACCTTGATGCCCTTCCTGCGCAGCACGTCGAGCACCGACCCCCGCGCCGCCGGGTCGAGCCGGCGCATCGCCACCGTGGTGATCTCGGTGCCTGACTCCTCCAGCGCCTCCTCGAGGACGTCGAGCGAGGGGGCGCCGCCGGTCCCCATGATCAGCCGGGACGTGAACTTCTCCCCGCCCAGGGTCAGCACGTCGTCCATGCCCGCTTCCACTTCCACGCCGTCCACGCTCATCCTCCCTGCACCGCCGTGAGCACCTCGACCAGGTCGCTCTCCGACAGTCGCGTCGACTCCCACGCGCTCCTGCTCACGACCTCGCCGTTCACCGCGACCGCGACGCCGGACGTCATCGGCGTCAGGGTCCGTACGGCCTTGCCCACCGTCGCCCCGCCCGGCAGTTCGACGGCGCCCCCATTGATCGTTATCTTCATCGGCTGAATCTCCCTGGATCGCACGACTCCACCACCTGCGGGACCGGCTCCCCGGTGAGGAACGCCGCGATGGCGTCGGCGGTGATCGGGGCGAGCAGGACGCCCGCCCGATGGTGCCCGGTCGCGGCCAGCAGGTCCGGCGGCCGGGGCGGCCGCGGTGCGGCGGGCTCGGCCGGCCCGCGTGGTCCCGTCCCCCGCAGCGGGCCGATGAGCGGCAGGTTGTCGGGGGTTCCCGGGCGGAAGCCGACGGTCGTCTCGGACAGCTCCAGCTCCGTGACGCCGGGCACCAGTTCGCGGGCGTCGCGGAGCAGTTCGTAGACCCCGCCCGCGGTGACCCTCCCGTCGAACCCCATCTCCTCCATCGTCGCGCCGAGAGTGATCTCCCCGTCGCCCCGGGGGACGAGGTAGGCCGGAGCGCCGTGGACCAGCCCTCGCACGCAGCGCGTGAGGAACCCCTCGGGGCCGCGCAGCCGCAGGATCTGGCCCTTGATCGGCCGGATCGGCAGGCCGGGCACGAGAGAGGGCGACCACGGGCCGGCCGCGACGACGACGCTCGTGGCCCCGATGACCTGGCCGGATGCCAGCCGTACGCCGACGACGCGGTCGCCGTCGAAGGCGAGACCGCCGGCCCGCTCCGTGATGACCGTGCCCCCGGCCTTGGCCAGCGCCGCCAGCAGCGCGGAGACCACGCGGCGCGGGTTGACCCAGGCGTCGTCCCGGGCGAGCAGGCCGCCTCGGACCGAGGGCGAGAGCATCGGCTCCAGGGCGCGGCAACCCCGCCCGGTCAGGCGCTCGACCCGGAGGCCGAGGGACTCCTCGAACGACGCGAGGTCGTCCAGGTAGGCCATGTCGTCGGTGCCGTAGGCCACGTCGAGGGTGCCGTCGGTCCGGTAGTCGAGGTCCTCGCCGCTCTCGCCTTCGAGGTCGGCGCGGAACGCCGGCCACATGGCCAGGGACGCCAGGCCCAGGCGCAGCAGCGGCTGCTCGGTGTAGGTCACCTCGCTGACGGGCGCGAGCATCCCGGCGGAGGCGTGGGTGGCGCCGCTCCCCGGGCTCGGGTCGACGACGACGACGGACAACCCCCGCCGCGCCGTACGCCAGGCGACGGACAGGCCCGCCACGCCGGCGCCGACGACGGCGACGTCGTAAAGCGGGGAAGCGTCAGGAGAGCCGTCCGGGACGGCGGAGGAACCGGGCTCGGCGGCGGTTCGTCGCAGATCAGGCACTGCGCTCCCTTCGCCGGCATTACCCGGATCAGGTCGATTGCGGTCGAGAGCCTCACGCTCTCCTCTCAGCCCGGCCTGCCGGGCTCCCGCGCGTCTTACGCCCCTAGCCTAGCCCTGATCGGGAGGGATACGCACAAGGCGGTCATTACGCATTGTGCGCAGTACTTAGTCAATTCGTTATCCACTCTCCATTGGCGGGTGGCCGTGTCGGCAATCTATGGTCAGGTCGTGGATCACGTCGTGGTTGTGGGAGCCGGTCTCGCCGGCGTGCGAAGTGTCGAGGCGCTGCGTGCCCACGGGTTCGCTGGGCGGATCACGCTGGTCGGCGAGGAACCGCATCGCCCCTACGACAGGCCGCCGCTGTCCAAGGCGGTGCTGCTCGGCCAGGCCGACTCCACGGTCGTCGACTCCGACCTCGAGGCCCTCGACGTCCGGCTGTGCCTGGGCATCGCCGCGAAGGGCCTGCGCGACGGCGTGGTGGAGACCACGGAGGGCGAGCTCGACTACGACGGCCTCGTCATCGCCACAGGCGCCTCGCCCGTACGGCTGCGGGGCGAGGGCCGTCAGCACGTCCTGCGCACCATCGACGACGCACTGGCCCTGCGGGCACAGCTCGTCCCCGGCGCCAGGATCGTGGTGATCGGCGCGGGCTGGATCGGCGCCGAGGTCGCGACCGCCGCCGCCAAGGCCGGCTGCGCGGTCACCGTGATCGAGGCGGGTGAGGCGCCGCTGTCCGCCGCGCTGGGCGTCGCCGCCGGCGGCCACACGATCCCCTGGTACGGCAAGGCGGGCGTCGAGTTGCGGCTGGGTGCGATGGTCGGCAGCGTGGACCCGGACGGGGTGACCCTGATGTCGGGCGCCAGGATCGAGGCGGACGTCATCCTCACCTGTGTCGGCGTGCGCCCCGCCGTCGACTGGCTGAAGGGCTCCGCCGTGGCCGTCGAGGACGGCGTGGTCGTCGACGAGCACCTGCGGACCTCGCTCGCCAACGTGGTCGCCGTCGGCGACTGCGCCAACTGGTGGTCGCGCAGGTTCGGACGCCGGATGCGGGTCGAGCACTGGGACACGGCTCTCGGCGCCCCCGACACCGCGGCGGCGACGCTGCTCGGCGAGGTCGCGGTCTACGACCCCGTTCCGTATTTCTGGTCGGAGCAGTTCGGCCACATGGTGCAGTTCGCCGGGCACCGGGGGACGGCGGAGCGCCTGCTGCTGCGGGGGGATCCCCTCGTGGACGAGAAGTGGGCGGTATGCTGGCTCGCCGCCGATGATCGGCTGGCGGCCATCCTCACCGTCGACCGGCCGCGGGACCTCGTGCAGGGGCGCCGCGTCGTCGAGGGTGGCCAGCGGCTCGACGTCACCCGGTTGATCAATCCGGCAGTGACTCTCCGCGACTGTATTATGGCGTAATCGAGGTGTTTCCTGGAAGGTCGGCTGTGGTAATGGTGGTTTCGTGACGCTTACTGTTGCGCAGATCGACGTGGAGACCGACCGGCTGGTGGGGGAGTGGCTCCCCCTTTCCGAGGTCGCGGAGAGGCTGAGGCTGTCCATCGGACGAGCCAAGCAGCTGCTGAAGGACAAGAAGCTCGTCGGCGCCCGCAGGGGCGGCGGTGAGCCGCACATCCCGGCCGTGTTCATCGCGGACGGGGATGTCCTCAAGGGGCTTCCCGGCACGCTGACCGTGCTGTCCGACGCGGGCTACGGCGATGTCGAGGCGATCCGGTGGCTGTTCACACCGGACCCCTCGCTTCCCGGTTCGCCGATCGACGCGGTCCTCGCGGGACGGCACACCGAGGTCAAGCGGAGGGCTCAGGCACTGGGATTCTGATCCCGGCGGCCCGTGGCATTGTGGTCGGGTGACCGACACCCGGCGCGAGCGACTCGCGCATGCCAGGCTCTATCTCTGCACCGACGCCAGGAGGGACCGCGGCGATCTCGAGGACTTCCTCGACGCGGCCCTGGCGGGCGGAGTGGACATCGTCCAGTTGCGGGACAAGGGCCTGGAGGCGCGTGAAGAGCTCGAACTGCTCGAGGTCTTCCGTGCTGCCTGCGACAGGCATGGGGCGCTCCTGGCGGTGAACGACCGGGCGGACATCGCCCACGCGGCCCGCCCGGACATCCTTCACCTGGGCCAGGACGACCTGCCCGTCGCGCTCGCGCGGGAGATCCTCGGCCCCGGCATCCTGATCGGCCGGTCCACGCACTCGGCGGACGAGGCCTCGGCCGCGGCGGTGCAGCCCGGCGTCGACTACTTCTGCTGCGGCCCCATCTGGCCGACCCCGACCAAGCCTGGCCGCCACGCGCCCGGCCCCGCCCTGCTCAAGCATGCCGCCGATCTCGGTGCCGGCCGGCCGTGGTTCGGCATCGGGGGGATCGGGCTTGACACGCTCGACGAGGTCATGTCGTACGGCGTGCGCCGTGCCGTCGTCGTGAGGGCGATCACCGAGGCCGACGACCCCCGGGAGGCCGCGGCCGGGCTGCGGGCGCGGCTCGCCTCGGTTCCGCTCTGACCACGCGGACCTCCGTAAGACCCGCTTCGGCCGTGCTCAGGTCCGCCGGGACGTGGCCGCCACGGCGAGCGCGGCGAGGGCCGTACGTGCGCTCTCGTCGATGGGGGCATGCTCCAGAGCGTGCAGGGCGTCGTCGAGGAACCGTTTGATCATCTCCTCGCACGCCGACAGCGCGCCGGTGTCCAGGATCACGGAGCGGAGCCGCTCGACCCCGTCCGCGTCGAGCAGGGGATCCCCGAGCAGGGTGCGCACGACCTCCGCCTGGGCGGGCGACGCCACCGAGAGGGTCCGCGCGATGAGGATGGTCCGCTTGCCCTCGCGCAGGTCGTCTCCCGCCGGCTTCCCGGTCTCCGCGGGATCGCCGAAGACGCCGAGGATGTCGTCGCGGAGCTGGAACGCGATGCCGACCTGCTGGCCGTACTGGACGCAGAGTTTGTCGATCCACGGGTGCTGGGCCCGGGCCGCGAGCACGAGGCCCAGCCGGAGCGGCTGCTCGACGGAGTATTTGCCGCTCTTGTAGAGGGCGACGCGGAGCGCCCCGTCGAGGGTGCTCTCTCCCTGGGCCTGCTCCAGCAGGTCGAGGTACTGCCCCGACATGAGCTCGGTCAGCATGTGCTCATGGACCGGCTGCGCCGCGGCGAGCGCCTCCGGCCCCAGACCGCTGTTGCGCCACATCTCGCCGGCCCAGATGAGGAGCAGGTTGCCGAGCAGGACGGCGGCGCCCTCCCCGAACTGCTTCGCGGACCCGTGCCAGCCGGCCTGCCTGTGCATCTGCTCGAACTTGCGGTGAACGGCCGGCATGCCGCGGCGGACGTCGCTGGAGTCCATCACGTCGTCGTGGATGAGCGCGCTCGCCTGCAGGAGTTCGAGCGAGGCGGCGGCGGCGTGGAGCGCGGGGTCGTCCCCGCCTCCCGCGGCACGCCAGCCCCAGTAGCAGAAGGCCGGCCGCAACCGCTTCCCGCCCGCGAGGAAGTCCTCCGCCGTGCTCAGCAGGACGGCCAGCTGAGGGTCGGTGAACAGAGGACGCTGCCGGTCGACGAACATGCGCAGAGATCGGTCCACCTCCGGGCGAATGAGGTCGAACGGAGCGGCGGAAGCGGTCATGCTTTGAGGGTAACCGCGGTTGATCGAACGTCCTATCTGGAGATACCCCTGTTGCTACTGTTTTGTGATTAGTCTCGCACCGTCTGTGCCCGCCGGGCGGGGTGAGAGGCTCTGGCCCGGTTGACGCGACATGTAACGTTGGGGCCATGGCTCTCGGTCTTCCGTCACGGCTTCCTGAACGAGTTCCGACGGTCCGCGAGCTGCTGGCCGCGGGTGAGCGATCGTTCTCGTTCGAGTTCTTCCCGCCGAAGACCGATGAGGGTGAGCGCCAGCTGTGGCGGGCGATCCGTGAGCTGGAGGCGTTGCGTCCCACGTTCGTCTCGGTGACCTACGGCGCCGGGGGTTCCACCCGTGATCGCACGGTGGACATCGTCGAACGCCTGGCGCACGAGACGACGCTCACACCGGTCGCCCACTTCACTGCGGTCGATCACTCGATCCGCGAGCTGCGGCACCTGATCGGCAGGTTCGCCGACGCCGGCGTCCGCAACATCCTCGCCGTGCGGGGGGACCCGCGCGGGGCCGACCCCCTGAGCGAGTGGGTCAAGCATCCGGAGGGCGTGCTGTACGCCGAGGACCTGGTCCGGCTGATCCGTCAGGCGGGCGAGTTCTGCGTCGGGGTCGCGGCCTTCCCCTACAAGCATCCGCGGTCGGCGACGATCGAGTCCGACACCGAGTTCTTCGTCCAGAAGTGCCGCGCCGGAGCGGACTACGCGATCACGCAGATGTTCTTCAAGGCCGACGACTACCTGCGCCTGCGCGACCGGGTCGCGGCCAGGGGCTGCGACACCCCGATCATCCCGGGCATCATGCCCGTCACCCAGATGAGCACCATCGCGCGCTCGGAGCAGTTGTCGGGCGCCCCGTTCCCGCCGGAGGTGGCCGCGCGGTTCGAGGCGGTCGCCGACGATCCCGCGGCGGTGCGCCGGCTGGGCATCGAGCATGCCGCCGAGCTGTGCCGGACCCTCCTCGACGAGGGCGCGCCCGGCATCCACTTCATCACCTTCAACCGGTCGAGCGCCACCCGCGAGGTGTTCGAGGCGCTGGCCCCCGCCACCGCGACCGTACGCCGCTGACCTGCGGGTTCACCCCGCCAGCGGAGACAGAGGCAGGCTCGTGCCGGCGATGGCGTAGTCCTCGTAGCCGCCGGGGAAGACGAACTCCGTCATGAGGTCGACGAAGCCGATGTCACGGTAGAGGTGGCGGGCGGCCGTCGGCGCGTCGTGGGTGGACAGTACGGCCGTGCGCTCGCGCCGGCCCTCACAGAGCCCGTGGATCATCCGGCGGCCGATGCCCTTGCCCTGGTGGTCGGGGTGGACGTGGACCTCCGCGATCTCCAGGGCGTCCCCGAACCAGTTCTCCGCGATCGGGGCGCCCGCCCGGTCCCGCAGGGCGCGGCGGACCACGTCGTGCCACCACTGCCCGGGAGTGCCGTGAAAGCCGTAGGCGAAGGCGACGATCTCCGGAGCCTCCGCGAGCATGCACACGAAGTCGGGATAGGTCGCGTGGTTGCGCATGATGGCGAGGCGGCCGGGGAGCTGATCCGGCGGCGGGCGCATGGCCGCGGCGTAGATCGTCAGCACCGTGTCGAGTGCCGCGATGAACCGGTCGGGCCCGACGCGTCGCAGTTGGATCACTTTCCGGACCCTAGCAAAGACCGCGTGCCCCGCCCGCCGATGAGAAGCCGCCGGCGGATCTTTCCCGGGCCTCACGGACCGTCCACGCCATCCACCAGGGCCTCATCCGACCTCTGCGGCCGTGCCTCCGGTGATCTTCAGGAGCTCGCCGTACGTCGTGGCGAAGACCGTGTGCGGGTGACCCGCCGCGGCCCAGACGGTCTCGTGCTCGTCGAGCCAGGTGTCGACCAGGGTGCGGACCTGCGCCGGGTGCCCGACGGGGGCGACGCCGCCGATCGGCTGGCCGGTGTGCTCCCGGACGAACTCCGGGGTGGCCCGCCGCACCTTCCGCGCCCCCACGAGGCCGGCGACCAGGTCGGTGTTCACGCGGTGGGCCCCGCTGGTGAGCACGAGCAGGGGGGCGTCGTCCGCGTTGAAGATCAGGCTGTTCGCGATCGCCCCGATCTCGCAGCCGAGTTGGGCCGCGGCCGTCGCGGCCGTCGGCGCGCTGTCCGTGAGGACCACGATTTCGCTCTCGATGCCGTGTGAGCGGAGGGCTTCGGCCACCCGGACGGCGTTGGGATGCAACTTTTCTGGCACGCGGACACTCTAAACACGGTGAGTGGGCATGAGCGATCCGTTATCGCCACTTGATCCCTCGATGGGACGGGCCCACCATACCCACAGGATCCCTTGATCCAATTTGGCCTAAACGAGAGGTTGGACGCGATGGGGGGACGACGGAAGTTGGCCGCCGCCGCGCTGGTCACGGTGGGGGCCGTGACGCTGATGGCGAGTGGTCTGTCCGAGGCCGCACAGGCGCGGACGGGCACGACGCGGATCACCGCCGTACAGGTGGCGACCGTGGGGGCGACGACCGCCTCGCAGCTGGGAACGGCTCTCCAGGAGAGCATGGTCACGTCGGCGGCGGCCTTCACGGCGCCGTCGAAGACGCTCAAGTACGGTGCGAAGGGCGCCGCGGTCAAGACGCTGCAGACGAGGCTCAAGCAGCTCGGTTACGTGCCGGGGAAGGTCGACGGCGTCTACGGCTCGGGCACGAGGGCCGCCGTCTGGGCCTTCCAGAAGGTCCAGGGCATCAAGCCGACCAGCACGGTGGCGTCGAAGACGTGGAACGCGCTGGAGAAGCCGAAGGCGCCCACGGTCCTGGTCCCCAAGGGCAAGCCGACCAGGGTCGAGATCAACCTCACCAAGCAGATCATGGTGTTGTACCGCGGGGGCAAGCGGAAGCTGATCTCGCACATCTCATCCGGCAGTGGGATCCCGTACACCGAGTGGGTGGTGTGGAACGGCAAGCGGCAGAAGTTCTCCGGGAACGCCAGGACGCCTACGGGCAACTACAAGACGACGTGGCGCGTGAAGGGCTGGCACACGTCCTATCTGGGATCGCTGTACAACCCGATCTTCTTCAACGGCGGCATCGCGCTGCATGGCGCGACGTCGGTTCCGCTGTACCCCGCGTCCCACGGTTGCGTCCGGCTCCCCATGCCGGTCGCGCAGATCCTGCCCGGTCTGCTCGGCACGGGCGTGCCCGTCCACGTCCGCGGCAAGTTCGTCCGCTGAGAGGGTCCCGGCCCCACGCCGGGAGTACGGCACGGCAGGCTCGAGGCCTCGCGCGAACATCTCGCGCGGGGCCTTCGCCGTTGCCGGAGAGGTGGCCGGAGGTGGGGCGCCCGGCGGGCGGGAATCGAATACGTGTTCGCTCTCATCCTTGACACGCGCTGGTGTCGAATCTATGTTCGATGTAGTGGGCGTGAGACTCGCGGCTCGCGCCCACCCCGTTGGACCCGTGCCTTCGTCGTCGGCGGAGACGAACGCGGCACGGCCCGCGGCGTGGGCCGGACGGGGAGAGGGGAAGCTCCTCGTCCGGCCGGCCTCGGGAGTGCCGGCGGTGTTCGGGAATTCCATGTCGTCGTCGGAGATTGCTGACCTCGGCGGAATTGTCGGTGGGACCTGTAACTGTGATCTCACCGGCGATCACCGCCGGCTGCCACGACTCGAGGAGGCGGGCATGACTGGACAGATCGAAGAGCGGAGCGGGCCCAGGGTCTCGCAGACCGTCCTGGCGCACCTCGGTGACGCCAGGACGTGCCTGGCGGACGCCACCATGGGGCGCACGCCCGCCGACAGGTACGTCTCGGCTCACCTCGCGGCACTGCGGGCAGCCGCGGCCATCCTCGCGGCACGGCCCCGGCCGATGGACGGGCGCAAGCGGCGGCTGCGCAGCGCCTGGGAACTGCTGCCGGAGGCGGAGCCCAAGCTCGCGGACTGGGCCGCGTTCTTCGCGGTCAGCGCCACCAAGCGGGCGGCGGCCGAGGCCGGCTTGGTCCGGGTCGTGACGCCCAGGGATGCGGAGGAGCTCATCGCCGAGGCCGACAGATTCGTCGGCGAGGTCGAGGCGATCCTGGGGGTCCCCGGCCAGTCGGCCCTGCCGATGGCCGGCTAGGAGTCGCGGCAGGCCCGAGGCGCGGCCGCTCACACGGAGTCGTGGCAGGACCCGGGGCTCAGGCGCGGCCGCTCAAACGCGGCAGGGCCGAGGCTGGGGCGCGGCCGCTCAGACGGCGTCGCGTTCCAGCGGGCAGCTCATGCAGCGCGGGCCGCCCCGTCCGCGGCCGAGTTCGCTGCCCCGGATCGTGATGACCTCGATCCCGTGCCTGCGCAGGTAGTTGTTGGTCGTGGTGTTGCGCTCGTAGGCCATGACGACGCCGGGCTCCAGCGCCAGCACGTTGCAGCCGTCGTCCCACTGCTCCCGCTCGGCGGAGCGCACATCCTGCGACGGGGTGAGGATCTTGATATCGTCCAGGTCCAGCGCCCGCGCGATGGCCTGGTGCATCTCCGCAGGAGCATGATCGGTGACCTTGAGCTCCTTCTCGTTGTCGCCCGGCTCGATCGTGTACGACGGGAGCATGCCGAGTCCGGCGTACTTGGTGAACACGCCCACGTCCACGTTGGTCATCACCGTGTCGAGATGCATGAAGGCCCTGGCCTTCGGCATGTCCAGCGCCACGATCCTCGTCGCGGAGCCGGCGGCGAACAGGTTCGTGGCCAGCATCTCGACCGCCTGAGGCTGCGTGCGCTCGCTCATCCCGACCAGCACGACGCCGCTCCCGAGCACCAGGACGTCGCCGCCCTCGATGGTCGCGGGGGCGGCCCGGGTGCCGTGGTACCAGACATGGAAGCCGCCCTCCTCCGGCCGGTCGTAGCCGGCGGCGAACGCCGGATGCCACCGGTAGACGGCCTCGTAGTTCACCGTCTCCCGCCTGCGTGCCTTCTTCCGCATGGCGTTGATGGACACCCCGTCGTACACCCAGCACGAGGTGTCGCGGGTGAACATGTGGTTGGGCAGCGGAGGCAGGACGAAGTCGTCGGCCTTCAGAGTGTGGAACGCGATCGACTTCGGGGCGCAGCCGAGCTCCATGATCTCGCGCTTGGTGATCCCGCCGGTCAGGAACGGCGCGAGCGTGGCCGCGTCGAGGCCGTCGAGGGTGTTCCTGATCGCGTCGGCGGCGAGGGGGCCGAACCAGCGCTCGTCGACGGTGCCGTCGAGGACGTGCTTCCTGGCCTCGGGAACGGCGACGGTCTCCTCGATGAGGTCGCCGAGCAGATGGACCCGGACGCCGCGGGCCGCGAGGGCCTCACGCCACTCGTGGTGCTCCTCCAGCGCGCGCTGGACCCAGAGCACGTCGTCGAAGAGCAGATCGTCCTTGTTGGAGGGGGTGAGCCGCTTCAGCGCGAGCTCGGGGATGTGCACCAGGACCTGGCGGAGTTTCCCGACCTCCGAGCCGACATGAAAGGTCATATCCCTTCACATCCTCGTCCACCAGGAGAGTCTCCGCAACAGGAGGTGCAGGGGTGATCCTGTGTGACGGACGGTGTCACCCGCGACTACGCCAAGCGCAGGAGAGCCCGTCGCGTCCGGGACCGAGACGGCCCGGACGATCGACCTCGCGTGACGAACCCGGACGGGCCGCCTCCCCGGACGGGGGGCGACGTGGCCGGGTCAGAAGGACTCGACAGCGCGCCGGGCCTCCGCGTCGAGCACACCCCAGCTGATGAACTCCTCGGTCAGCTCGACCGGCGACTTGTCGTAGATGACGGCGAGCGAGCGCAGGTCCTCCTGGCGGATCGACAGCACCTTGCCGTTGTAGTCACCACGCTGGCTCTGGATGGTCGCGGCGTATCGGGCCAGCGGCCCGGCCTTCTCCTTGGGCAGCTGCGAGAGCCGCTCCAGGTCGATGACAAGCTTCGGCGCGGGCGCGAGCGGGCTGGGCGCGGCCCCTCCGGGGAGCAACTCGGAAACCGGGACCCCGTAGAAGTCGGCAAGCTCGGCAAGCTTCTGCACCGTCACCGCACGGTCGCCACGCTCGTAGGAACCCACGACGACGGCCTTCCACCGGCCGCGCGACTTCTCCTCGACCCCGTGCAGGGACAGGCCCTGTTGGGTGCGGATGGCGCGGAGTCGTGCGCCCAGGGACTTGGCGTAGTCAGACGGCATTGGATGGCCCCCGGCTTTCTATGTCTGTTCTCACTTGATTCTGCTTCCTCGGCCCGAGCGTTCCGAACACCGGGGTTGCACTGAGTCAGGCACCATCGGTGACCATTGCGTCGGGTTTTACCCAGGAAGGTCGCGAGTTGTGGTTACGGACAGTGACGGTAAAGCCGTCACTGTCAAAGGTCAAGCTGATTGGAAAAAAGAGCGCCAAACAGTGCTCTGGCCGAAATCCCCGACACGTGCCGCAGCCTGGGAGTTTCGGACCACTCCACCGTAGGCGACCGAGCCAGGCGTTCCGTACATCGTCCCTGGCGAGAGGGGGTCTGAAGCCGCCCTGGTAGCCTGAACCCGCCAAACACCCTTTTAAGACCCGTCCTGTGAGGCGGGAAAGGTGGTGACTTTTCGATGTCCGACGTCCAGAACCAGGCGCACGCCGTGCTGGAGGGCCCCGACATCCATCGGGCTCTCACCCGCATCGCACACGAGATCCTCGAGCGCACCAAGGGCGCGGAAAGCGTCGTCCTCCTGGGCATCCCCACCCGCGGGGCCACGCTGGCGCGGCGGCTCGCCGAGCGGATCGCCCAGTTCGAAGGCCTCAAGGTCCCTGTCGGTTCCATCGACATCACGATGTATCGCGACGACCTGCGCCTGCGGCCCGCCCGCCCGCTGGGCCGTACCGAACTGCCGCCGGACGGGGTCGACGGCAGGACCGTCGTGCTCGTCGACGACGTCCTGTTCTCCGGCCGGACGGTCCGCGCCGCGCTCGACGCGCTCAACGACGTGGGCCGCCCCCGGGCCGTCCAGCTCGCGACGCTCGTCGACCGGGGCCACCGCGAACTGCCCATCCGCGCCGACTACGTGGGCAAGAACCTGCCGACCTCCAAGGCGGAGAAGGTCAAGGTCTACCTGGAGGAGACCGACGGCCGCGATGCCGTCCTGCTCATCAAGGAGGAGGCCCGATGAGGCACCTGATCTCGGCGGGCGAACTCTCCCGCGACGACGCGCTTGTCATCCTCGACACCGCAGAGGAGCTGGCGAGGGTCTCCGACCGGTCGATCAAGAAGCTGCCCACGCTGCGCGGCCGCACGGTGGTCAACCTCTTCTACGAGGACTCCACCCGCACCCGGATCTCGTTCGAGGCGGCGGCCAAGCGCCTGTCGGCCGATGTGATCAACTTCTCGGCCAAGGGGTCGAGCGTGTCCAAGGGCGAGTCGCTCAAGGACACCGCGCTCACCCTGGAGGCCATGGGCGCCGACGCCGTAGTCATCAGGCACGGCGCCTCCGGCGCGCCGCACAGGCTCGCGACGTGGGTCCACGGCAGCGTGGTCAACGCCGGCGACGGCACCCACGAGCACCCGACCCAGGCGCTCCTCGACGCGTACAGCATGCGGCGGAGGCTGGGCCGGCTGGAAGGGCTCAAGGTCGCCGTGGTGGGCGACGTCCTGCACAGCAGGGTGGCCCGATCCAACGTGCTGCTCCTGCACACGCTCGGCGCCGAGGTGACCCTCGTCGCGCCGCCCACGCTGCTGCCGGTGTCGGTCGAGACCTGGCCCTGCCAGGTGTCCTACGACCTCGACGCCGTGCTGCCGAAGTCGGACGTCGTCATGATGCTGCGCGTCCAGCTGGAGCGGATGAACGCCTCCTACTTCCCCTCCGCGAGGGAGTACAGCCGCCGTTACGGCCTCGACCGCGACCGGTTCGCGCGGTTGCACGACGAGGCCATCGTCATGCACCCCGGTCCGATGAACCGGGGCATGGAGATCTCGGCCGAGGTCGCCGATTCTCCGCGGTCGACCATCGTGGAACAGGTCGGCAACGGCGTGACCGTCCGCATGGCCGTTCTCTACCTGCTGCTGGGCGGCTCGGAGCCCGCGATCGGGGGCACCGCGTGAGCACCATGAACACGCCGGGCGACATCGAGGGAGACCTGTGAACACCATCCTCATCAAGGGCGCCGCGATCCTCGGCGGCGGCCCCGCAGACATCCTCATGAAGGACGGCGTGATCGCGGAGATCGGCGACCTCGCCGGAGCGGCCGCGACACTGACCGTCGACGCCGCCGGCCTGATCGCGCTGCCGGGACTGGTCGACCTGCACACCCACCTGCGCGAGCCGGGCCGGGAGGACGCCGAGACCGTGGAGACCGGCACCCAGGCCGCGGCCAGGGGCGGCTACACCGCCGTCCACGCCATGGCCAACACCTCGCCGGTCGCCGACACGGCCGGCGTGGTCGAGCAGGTGTGGCGGCTCGGCCAGGAACACGGGCACTGCGACGTCCAGCCGGTCGGCGCGGTGACCTCTGGCCTGGAGGGCAGGCAGCTCGCCGAGCTGGGGGCGATGGCCGACTCGGCCGCCCGCGTCCGCGTCTTCTCCGACGACGGCAAGTGCGTCTCCGACGCCGTGCTGATGCGCCGCGCGCTCGAATACGTCAAGGCGTTCGACGGGGTCGTGGCCCAGCACGCCCAGGAGCCCCGGCTGACGGAGGGCGCCCAGCTCAACGAGGGCGAGGTCTCCGGCAGGCTCGGCCTGAGCGGCTGGCCGGCGGTCGCCGAGGAGGCGATCATCGCGCGCGACTGCCTCCTGGCCGCCCACGTCGGCTCCCGGCTGCACGTGTGCCACGTCTCGACCTCCGGGTCCGTGGAGATCATCCGCTGGGCAAAGTCGAAGGGCTGGGACGTCACCGCCGAGGTCACCCCGCACCACCTCCTGCTCACCGACTCCCGCGCGGAGTCCTCGCCGGTCGGGCCGTACAACCCGATCTACAAGGTGAACCCGCCGCTGCGGACGGAGGAGGACGTGCGGGCGCTGCGCGAGGCGCTGGCCGACGGCACGATCGACTGCGTCGCCACCGACCACGCCCCGCACCCGGTCGAGGACAAGGAGACCGAGTGGAGCGTGGCCGCCATGGGGATGATCGGCCTCGAGACCGCTCTGTCGGTCGTCCAGGAGGCCATGGTCGAGACCGGCCTGCTCGACTGGGCGGGCGTCGCCGACCGCATGTCGGCGCGTCCGGCGCGAATCGGCCGTCTGGCCGGTCACGGCCACCCGATCGAGGTCGGGGCCCCCGCCAACATCACCCTCTACGACCCCTCGCCGCGGGCCCTCGTCGACCCGTCCGCGATGGCCTCCCGCAGCCGCAACACGCCGTATGAGGGCATGACGCTGCCGGGCCGGGTCGTGGCCACGTTCCTGCGCGGCCGTCCTACCGTTCTCGAAGGGAAGCTCGTATGACCGCCCTGCTCGTGCTCGAGGACGGGCGCGTCTTCGCCGGAACGCCCTACGGAGCCGTGGGGGAGACGTTCGGGGAGATGGTCTTCAACACCGGCATGACCGGCTACCAGGAGACCCTGACCGACCCGTCGTACCACCGGCAGATCGTCGCCATGACGGCACCCCACATCGGCAACACCGGCGTGAACGAGGACGACCCCGAGTCCGGGAAGGTCTGGGTGGCCGGGTACGTCGTGCGCGAGCCGTCCAGGATCCCGTCGAACTGGCGGTCCACCCGGACGCTCGACGACTACCTGCGCGACCAGGGCGTCGTCGGCATCGCCATGCGGGGCACCCGTGCCCTCACCCGCCACCTGCGCGAGCGCGGAGCCATGCGCGCGGGCGTCTTCTCCGGGCCGTCCCTCGCACCGGTCGCCGAACTGGTCGAGCGCGTACGGCTCTCGCCGGGCATGGAAGGGGCCGACCTGGCGAAGGAGGTCAGCACCGCCGAGCCGTACGTCGTCGAGGCGCGGGGGACCCGCCGCTTCAAGGTGGCCGCGGTCGACCTCGGCATCAAGGCGATGACGCCGCAGCGGATGGCCGAGCGTGGTTGTGAGGTGCACGTGCTGCCCGCGAGCGCGACGGCGGCCGACATCCTCGCCCTCGAGCCCGACGGGGTCTTCTTCTCCAACGGGCCCGGCGACCCCGCGACGGCGGACTACGCCGTCGAGGCGCTGCGCGGCGTGCTGGGCGAGGGGGTGCCGTTCTTCGGCATCTGCTTCGGCAACCAGATCCTCGGCCGCGCGCTCGACCTCGGCACCTACAAGCTGCGCTACGGCCATCGGGGAGTGAACCAGCCGGTGCAGGACCGACGCACCGGCAAGGTGGAGATCTCCGCGCACAACCACGGCTTCGCCGTCCGGGCGCCGCTTGACGGGCCCTTCGCCACGCCGTACGGCAGGGCCGAGGTGAGCCACGTCAACCTCAACGACGAGTGCGTCGAGGGGCTGCGGCTGCTCGACCGGCCGGCGTTCAGCGTCCAGTACCACCCCGAGGCCGCGGCGGGCCCGCATGACGCGGCGTATCTGTTCGACGAGTTCTGCGAGCTGATGGAGCGCAGGAGGGAGCGAGCGAGCGGCGCTCAGGGGGTCCTCGATCCTGCGAGCGAGCGATCGGGCGCGACCGGGAACACAGCGGATGAGATGGGAGCCCAGGGTGCCTAAGCGCACGGACATCAGGTCGATCATGGTGATCGGCTCCGGGCCGATCGTCATCGGGCAGGCGTGCGAGTTCGACTACTCCGGCACCCAGGCGTGCCGCGTCCTGCGGGCCGAGGGCTTCCGCGTGATCCTGGTCAACAGCAACCCGGCCACGATCATGACGGACCCCGAGTTCGCCGACGCCACCTACGTCGAGCCGATCACTCCGGACATCGTCGAGAAGATCATCGCCAAGGAGCGGCCCGACGCGCTGCTGCCGACGCTGGGCGGCCAGACCGCCCTGAACACGGCGGTCGCGCTGCACGAGGCGGGCGTGCTCGAGAAGTACGGCGTCGAGCTGATCGGCGCCAACTTCGACGCCATCCAGGCGGGGGAGAACCGCGAGCGGTTCAAGGAGATCGTCGCCAAGGTCGCGGCCGAGCAGCGCCTGAACGCCGAGTCCGCCCGCAGCGTCGTCTGCCACACCATGGACGAGTGCCTGCGCGGCGCGGAGGAGCTGGGCTACCCGGTCGTCGTGCGGCCCTCCTTCACCATGGGCGGGGTCGGCTCGGGATTCGCCCACGACGAGTCCGACCTGCGCCGCATCGCGGGCGCCGGGCTCGACGCGTCCCCGACCACCGAGGTGCTCCTCGAGGAGTCCATCCTCGGCTGGAAGGAGTACGAACTCGAGGTCATGCGCGATCGCAACGACAACGTCGTGATCGTGTGCTCGATCGAGAACATCGACCCGATGGGCGTCCACACGGGCGACAGTGTGACCGTGGCCCCCGCGCTGACGCTCACCGACCGTGAGTACCAGAACATGCGCGACGTCGCGATCGCGGTCATCCGCGAGGTCGGCGTGGACACCGGCGGCTGCAACATCCAGTTCGCGGTCGACCCGGACACCGGGCGCATGATCGTCATCGAGATGAACCCGCGGGTGTCCCGGTCGTCGGCCCTCGCCTCGAAGGCCACGGGCTTCCCGATCGCCAAGATCGCGGCCAAGCTGGCCATCGGCTACACCCTCGACGAGGTCCCCAACGACATCACCAAGGAGACGCCGGCGTCGTTCGAGCCCTCCCTGGACTACATCGTCGTCAAGGTGCCGCGGTTCGCCTTCGAGAAGTTCGCGGGGGCCGACCAGACCCTGACGACGCACATGAAGTCCGTCGGAGAGGTCATGGCCATCGGCCGGTCGTTCCCCGAGGCGCTCCAGAAGGCCCTGAGGTCGATGGAGAAGAAGGAATCGTCCTTCACCTGGGCGGGGGAGCCGGGCGATCTGTCCGAGCTGCTGAGCGCCTGCCGTACACCGCATGACGGGCGGCTGCGCACGATGCAGCAGGCCATCCGTGCCGGGGCGAGTCCCGAGCAGCTCTTCGAGGCGACCAGGATCGACCCCTGGTTCGTCGACCAGCTCTACGCGATCGACGAGGTGGCGCGCTCGATCGACGGCCTCGACGGGGAGAGCCTCGCCACGGCCAAGCGGCACGGTTTCAGCGACGCGCAGATCGCCGAGATCCTCGGCGCCGAGGAGGGCGCCGTCCGCGCCTCGCGGCACGCGCTCGGCCTCAGGCCCGTGTACAACACGGTGGACACCTGCGCCGCCGAGTTCGCGGCGCGCACGCCCTACCTCTACTCGACCTACGACGAGGAGACCGAGGTCCCGTACGGCGACCGGCCCAAGGTCATCATCCTCGGCAGCGGGCCCAACCGGATCGGGCAGGGCATCGAGTTCGACTACGCCTGCGTCCACGCCTCGTTCGAGCTGGCCAGGGCCGGCTACGAGACCGTCATGGTCAACTGCAACCCCGAGACCGTCTCGACCGACTACGACACCTCCGACCGGCTCTACTTCGAGCCGCTCACGCTGGAGGACGTGCTGGAGGTCGTGCACGCGGAGCAGGAGACGGGGCCGGTCGTCGGCGTCATCGTCCAGCTCGGCGGGCAGACCCCGCTGGGCCTCGCCCAGGCGTTGAAGGACGCGGGGGTGCCGGTGGTCGGCACCTCGCCGGAGTCCATCCACCTGGCGGAGGAGCGCGGCGCGTTCGGGCAGGTCCTGGCCGAGGCCGGGCTGCCCGCGCCCAAGTTCGGCACCGCGCGGACCGTGGCCGAGGCTCAGGCCGTCGCGGCGGAGATCGGCTACCCCGTGCTCGTCCGGCCGTCGTACGTCCTGGGCGGGGCGGGCATGGCGATCGTCTACGACGACGACACCCTGCGGACCTACATGTCCAAGGCGTCGACCGACCACCCGGTGCTCATCGACAGGTTCCTCGACGACGCCATCGAGATCGACGTGGACGCCCTGTTCGACGGCGAGGAGCTCTACCTGGGCGGCGTCATGGAGCACATCGAGGAGGCCGGGATCCACTCCGGCGACTCGGCGTGCGCCCTGCCGCCGATCACACTGGGCGGCTTCGACATCAAGCGGATCCGCGCCGCGACGGAGGCCATCGCCAGGGGCGTCGGCGTCCGCGGGCTGCTCAACGTGCAGTACGCCATGGCCGCCGGGGTCCTCTACGTCCTGGAGGCCAACCCGCGGGCCAGCCGTACGGTGCCGTTCGTGTCCAAGGCCACGGCCGTGCCGCTGGCGAAGGCCGCGGCGCGGGTCATGCTGGGGGCGACGATCGCGGAACTCCGGGCGGAGGGCATGCTGCCCGCCACCGGCGACGGCGGCACGCTGCCCCTCGACGCGCCCATCGCGGTCAAGGAGGCGGTGCTGCCGTTCAACCGCTTCCGCGGCGTGGACACGGTGCTGGGCCCGGAGATGCGCTCCACCGGCGAGGTGATGGGCATCGACGAGTTCTTCGGCACGGCCTTCGCCAAGTCGCAGGCGGCGGCCTACGGTCCGCTGCCGACCAAGGGGCGAGCCTTCGTCTCCGTGGCGAACAAGGACAAACGGGCCGTCATCTTCCCCGTGAAGGCGCTCGCCGATCTCGGTTTCGAGATCCTGGCCACGGAGGGTACGGCAGAGGTGCTGCGCCGTAACGGCGTACGTGCCAAGATCGTGCGCAAGCAGAGCGACGGGACCGGTCCTGACGGTGAGCCGACGATCGTGCGGCGGATCCACGACGGCGAGGTGGATCTCATCGTCAACACGCCGTTCGGCAGCCCGGGCCAGTCCGGCCCGCGGCTCGACGGGTACGAGATCCGCACCGCCGCGGTGCTGCGCGGCATCGCCTGCGTCACGACGGTGCAGGGGCTCGCCGCGGCGGTTCAGGGCATCCAGCACATCGTCAGGGGCGACGTGGGCGTACGGTCACTCCAGGAACACGCGCGGAGGCTCAAAGAGTAGGGGAGGGGCAGCGGGTGGCGGCTAGTCCGGTGCAGGTGACGGGCACGGTGCTGACGACGCGCCGGGTGGACGCCTACCATGCGCTCACCGTTGTCGCGCCGGGCGTCGCCGACCGGACCCGTCCCGGCCACTTCGTCGGCGTCGCGGTGGGAGGCCCGAGTACGTCGATGCTGACTCGGCGGGCCTTCGCCATCCACGACGTCAAGCCGGACTACGGTGGCACGGTGGAGCTGGTCTTCACCGTGCGCGGCCCCGGTACGGCCTGGCTGGCCGACCTGCGCGCACGGGACACCCTCGATCTGGTCGGACCGCTCGGACGGCCGTTCCCGCTTCCGCGCGACCCCTGCACCTGCGTCCTGGTGGGCGGCGAGTACGGCTCGGCCTCGCTCTTCGCGCTGGGCGACGCGTTGCAGCAGCGCGGCTGCCGGATCGACTTCGTGCTGGGCGCGCCGAGCGCCGACCGGGTCTTCGGCGCGCTCAGAGCGCGCCGGATGGGGGAGACCACCACGCTGACCACTGAGGACGGTTCGCTCGGCATGCGCGGCAAGGTCACCGACGTGCTCGCGGGGGTGATCGCCGACGCCAGGGCCGACGTGGTCTACGCGTGCGGTCCGATGGCGATGTTGCAGGGGGTGACGGCGGTCGGGGTCGAGTTCGACATCCCGGTCCAGGTCGCGGTCGAGGAGTCCATGGCCTGCGGCATCGGCGTGTGCATGACCTGCGTGCTGCCCGTGATCGGCGACGACGGGGTGACCCGCATGGTCAGGGCGTGCACCGACGGGCCGGTGTTCCGGGGGGAACGCGTCCGGTTCGAGGACGTCGGGACCATCCCGTTCGACGCTCTGGGCGCGCCGGGGGGACGGCATGCCTGAGCATGGCTGGGGTGAGCGGCGATAGGGGCCGACCTCAGAAGCTACATCGCCCACGTCGAGCTGCCCAACCCGGTCCTCACCGCCTCCGGATGCGGAGGCACGGGCCGGGAACTGGCGCAGTTCTTCGACGTCACGCGGCTCGGCGCGTTCGTCACCCGATCGATCACGATGGCGCCGCGGGCCGGCCGCCCGACGCCGCGGATGGCGGAGACGCCGTCGGGGCTGCTGAACGCCGTGGGCCTCCAGGGGCCCGGCGTCGAGGCCTTCCTGACGCAGGAGCTGCCGTGGCTCGCCGAGCGGGGCGCGCGCACCGTCGTGTCCATCGGCGGCGGCACCGTGGCCGAGTACACCGCGCTGGCGCGCCGCCTCGCCGACGCGCCGGGCGTGACGGCCGTCGAGGTCAACCTGTCGTGCCCGAACGTCGAGGACCGCGGCAGGGTGTTCGCCCGCGACGGGTCGTCGGCGGCGGAGGTGGTGGCCTCCGTCCGGGCGGCGACGCGGTACGACATCCCGGTGATCGCCAAGCTCGCCTCCGACGTGGCCGACATCGTGGCCGTCGCGCGCTCGTGCGTCGACGGCGGCGCGGACGCCCTCGCCATGATCAACACGCCGGTCGGCATGAGCGTCGACGTGGACACCATGCGCCCGTCCCTGGCGGCGGGCACAGGAGGCCTGTCCGGCCCCGCCATCCGGCCCCTGGCGGTGCGGTGCGTCTGGCAGGTCCACGCGGCGCTGCCCGGGGTGCCCATCATCGGCATGGGCGGCGTGACGACCGGCAGGGACGCGCTGGAGTTCGTCCTGGCGGGGGCTTGCGCGGTCGCTGTGGGCTCTGCCCTGTTCCACGACCCGTACGCCTGCCCCCGCATCCAGAGAGAGCTTGAGGAGCTTCTCACGGAGCGCGGTTTCGACCGCCTGGCGGACGCCGTCGGCCTTGCCCACCACCCCCCGGGGTCAGGACCCCGGGGCAGAACCGATCTGGAAGAGAGTTCCCTGTGACGACGCCCGCTCCCATAGCCGTCGCGCTGGACGCGCCCGACCTGGAGACCGCCGCCCGCTGGGCGGGCCTGGTGACGCCCCACGTGTCGACCGTGAAGGTGGGGCTCGAGCTCTACCTTCGCTACGGTCCCGACGTGATCGCCTCGGTGCGCGGGGCGAGCGGCGTCCAGGTCTTCCTCGATCTCAAGCTGCACGACATCCCGAACACGGTGGCGGCGGCCGCTCGCGCGGTCGGACGGCTGAAGCCGGCCATCCTGACCGTCCACGCGTCCGGCGGCTCCGCGATGATCCAGGCCGCCGTCGAGGCGGCGCCGAACACCCAGATCGCGGCCGTGACACTTCTCACGTCGCTCTCCGAGGCCGATCTCGCCCGAATCGGCATCGAGGGAGCTCCGGTCGACGCCGCGCGCCGGCTGGCCGCGATCGCGGTCGGCGCGGGCGCCCAGGCCCTCGTCTGCTCGCCGCGCGAGGTCGCCGCCGTGCGTGCGGAGGTGGGGCCGGACATCATGCTCATCACCCCGGGTGTGCGGCCTGCCGGTGCCGACACTCAGGATCAGGCAAGAGTAGCGACTCCGGAGGACGCCCTGAGCCAGGGGGCCGATCTTCTCGTCATCGGCCGCCCGATCACCGGCTCGGCGGACCCCGGAGCGGCCGCCGCGGGCATCGCCGCGGCGTTGCGGCGCGTGAGTCACTGAGACCCCGCGGCGTTGCGGCGCGTGAGTCACTGCGACCTCGCGGCCCGGCCCCGGACGCGTGTTCCGGGGCCCCCAACCGCGCCCGATTTGTGTGATTTCTGGCACCGCCGACGCGTCGCGGACGCCCCTTTCCGGCCTCCCCGGGCGTACGGCCGGGCGGGCTTCGCGGCGGTCTCGCGAGGCCTTCGAGCGGGCCGTTTCGCGGGCCGATCGCGTCTCCCGAGGGTCACTCGGTTACAGGGCTGATGAGGCGGTTTTCATAGACAAAGCGTGATATTTACATTACCAAAAGTAGTAGAATCAATTTTGTGGGCACGGAAACAGCCCTTGACGTTGCCGGATGGGGCATAGACCAGCTAGTTTCCCCTCCCGTCCGAGTACATCGACAGAAATTCGAGGTGACCCGGCGTGGCTCTTCCTCCCCTGACCCCCGAGCAGCGCGCCGCAGCTCTTGAGAAGGCTGCCAAGGCACGCAAGGAGCGTGCCGAGGTCAAGAACCGGCTCAAGCACGGCGGGGTTTCTCTGGCTGAGGTGCTGAAGGATGGGCAGACCGACGACGTCATCGGCAAGATGAAGGTCTCGGCTCTGCTGGAGTCGCTCCCTGGCGTCGGCAAGGTCCGCGCCAAGCAGCTCATGGAGCGCCTTGGTATCGCCGAATCCCGCCGTGTGCGGGGTCTCGGTGCCAACCAGCGCGCTTCCCTGGAGCGCGAGTTCGGCGGTGCCGAGAGCTGATCTCGGTTTCGACGAACGCGTATCACGGGGGTACGGAGTGACCGGCACGTCTTGGTCCGCTGAGAATCGGGCCCACGAGGCAGCCGCTTCCAGCGGATCCGAGACAAGTGGCGGTGGCTCCATGCTCCAGAACCGGCGCCTGACGGTCCTGTCCGGTCCGTCGGGTGTCGGGAAGTCAACGGTCGTCGCCGAGCTCCGGCGGTCACACCCTGAGGTGTGGCTGTCGGTCTCGGTGACAACCCGTAAGCCCCGTCCCGGCGAGAAGCACGGAGTCGAGTACTACTTCGCCGACGACGACGAGTTCGACCGGCTCATCGAGTCCGGAGAGCTCCTGGAATGGGCCGAGTTCGCCGGCAACAGGTACGGGACGCCGCGCTCTCCCGTCATGGAGAGACTCGCGGCAGGCGTGCCGACGTTGCTCGAGATCGACCTCCAGGGCGCGCGTCAGGTCCGGTGCAGCATGCCGGAGGCGCAGCTCGTCTTCCTGGCTCCGCCGACGTGGGAAGAGCTGGAGCGCCGCCTGCGCGGACGCGGCACCGAGCCGCCCGACGTGGTGGCCCGCAGGCTGGACGCCGGCCTGGTCGAGATGGCGGCCGAGAAGGAGTTCGACCTCACACTCGTCAACACATCCGTCAAGGATGTGTGCCACCGGCTGATAGCCTTGATGAGAAGTTCATCTAGCTAGAGGAATCAAACGTGGCAAGCAGCGCCGCATATGCCGAAGGCATCACCAACCCGTCGATCGACTCGCTGCTCGACATCGTCGACAGCAAGTACAGCCTGGTGATCATGGGCGCGAAGCGGGCGCGCCAGATCAACGCGTACTACTCGCAGCTCGGCGAGGGCCTGCTCGAGTACGTCGGGCCCCTCGTGGAGACCCACGCGCAGGAGAAGCCGCTGTCCATCGCGCTCCGCGAGGTCAGCGATGGTCTGCTCACCTCCGAGCCCATCGAGGGCTGAGTTGCTCGCGGCGCTCGTCCCGCTCACGCGGTCCCGGGCGCCCCTGAGCAGGCACAGCCCTGTGACATCCGCATGAGCTCGATCGTTCTGGGCGTCAGCGCCGGCATCGCGGTCTACAAATCCTGCGAGCTGCTGCGCCTGTTCACGGAGTCCGGCCACGACGTGCGCGTCGTGCCCACCCGTGACGCCCTGAGGTTCGTCGGTGAGCCCACCTGGGCCGCGTTGTCCGGCAACCCGGTGACGACCGAGGTGTGGGAGTCGGTCCACGAGGTGCCGCACGTCCGCATCGGGCAGAGCGCCGATCTCGTGGTGGTCGCCCCCGCCACGGCGGACGTCCTCGCCCGGGCTGCCAACGGCCTGGCGAACGATCTGCTGACCAACACGCTTCTGACCGCCCGCTGCCCGGTGGTCTTCGCTCCCGCCATGCACACCGAGATGTGGGACCACCCCGCGACCCGGGCGAACGTCGCCACCCTGCGTGAACGCGGCGCGCTCGTGATCGAGCCCGCCGTCGGCAGGCTCACCGGAGCCGACACCGGCCCCGGGCGGCTGCCCGATCCCGTGGAGATCTTCGAGGTCTGCCGGCGAGTGGTGTCCGGCCGCGGCCTCGACCTGGCCGGCCGCCATGTCGTCGTCTCCGCCGGAGGCACCCGCGAGGCCGTCGACCCCGTCCGCTTCATCGGCAACCGCTCGTCCGGGCTTCAGGGATACGCGCTCGCCCGCACGGCCGTCGCGCGCGGAGCCGAGGTCACTCTCGTGTCGGCCAACGTCGGGCTGCCGGACCCGGCGGGAGCCAAGGTGGTGCGGGTCGACTCCGCCCGGCGGCTCCGCGAGGCCGTCCTGTCGGCCGCGGGCCACGCCGACGCCGTCGTGATGGCCGCCGCGGTGGCCGACTTCCGGCCCGTACGGCAGAGCGAATCGAAGATCAAGAAATCCTCGGGTGAGCCCGAGCCCATCCACCTGACGAAGAACCCGGACGTGCTGGCGGAACTCGGTGAGATCCGCAGGACCGCGGCCTTCCCCCGGGTGCTCGTGGGCTTCGCCGCCGAGACCGACGACGTCCTCGCGAACGGGCGGGCCAAGCTGGAGCGCAAGGGCTGCGATCTGCTCGTGGTCAACCAGGTGGGGGAGAACCTCGCGTTCGGCACGCCCGACAACGCCGCCGTCGTCCTGTCCGCGGACGGCGGGTCCGTGGAGATTCCCAGGGGTCCCAAAGAGGATCTCGCGGACGTAGTCTGGGATCTGGTGGTGGCGCGCCTCTCCTGACAGGCCCCCGGCAGGATCCGGCCCGTTTCACGGGGTGGTTCCGTTCGCCGTCACGGGAGTCGTCCCGGCCTGCCGCGACCAGCCGTTACATGGTGGTGGCGCGAGGGAGCGATGGCCATGCCGGTGTCCGCCTCGATCAGGGAGCGCTGTCGCACCTACCTGCGCTCCGGCGACGACATCCGCTACGTGTTCCCGGTCCTGTCGCTCGGACCGCCGCTCACGGCCTCGTTCCTCGTCGTCGTGACGGACCTGTCGGTGACGCTGTTGTCCACGACGATGTTCGGCCGCGACGAGCCGTCGGGGGTGTGGGCGACCTACCCGCGCCGCACCAGGCTGGGGCCGGTCGTCTCCCGAGGAGGGCCGACGATCGAGTTCGGGGGGATGATGTTCGAGGTCGACGACGAGTACGCCGCAGTCGTAGCGGCGGCGGACACCGAGGCCTTCACCCCCGGTGACCTGCCACGGGACCCGTTGCCCGAGCTCTGAGATCGTGGCCGGCCCGCGACGCGGGGTGCGCCGCGGCGCCCGGAATCTGGACGGTTTCGCGGCGCCGTGCCCCGTAAGGCTAGACTCGCCTCTGCATTGGAGCGGCCGCGGTAGGGCTTCTACCGCCGGCCGATTCCGAACGTCAGCAGCCGCTGCATGAGGAGCCACAGAGTTGTCCCGTCGCCTGTTCACCTCCGAGTCGGTTACCGAGGGCCACCCGGACAAGATCGCCGACCAGATCAGTGACGCGATTCTCGACGCCATGCTCAAGGACGACCCCAAGAGCCGGGTCGCCGTCGAGACGCTGATCACCACCGGCCAGGTCCACGTCGCCGGCGAGGTGACGACGGAGACCTACATCGACATCCCCGCCCTGATCCGCGAGAAGATCCTCGAGATCGGTTACGACGCGTCCCACAAGGGCTTCGACGGCGCCTCCTGCGGCGTCTCGGTGTCCATCGGCGCGCAGTCGCCCGACATCGCCCAGGGCGTCGACGACGCCTACGAGCACCGTGAGGGCGAGGGTCTCGACGACTTCGACCGCCAGGGTGCGGGCGACCAGGGCCTGATGTTCGGCTACGCGTGCCGCGAGACGCCCGAGCTCATGCCGCTGCCGATCACGCTCGCCCACAAGATGGCCCGGCGCCTGTCCGAGGTCCGCAAGAACGGCACCGTGCCCTACCTGCGGCCGGACGGCAAGACCCAGGTCACGATCGAGTACGACGGTGACCGTCCCGTCCGCCTGGACACCGTGGTCGTCTCCACTCAGCACGCGCCGGAGATCGACCTCCGGGAGATGCTGACCCCGGACATCCGCGAGCACGTCGTGGAGCCGGTCCTCGCCGAGCTGGACATCGAGACCGAGGGCTACCGCCTCCTGGTCAACCCGACCGGCCGTTTCGAGATCGGCGGCCCGATGGGCGACGCCGGCCTCACCGGCCGCAAGATCATCATCGACACCTACGGCGGCATGGCCCGTCACGGTGGCGGCGCCTTCTCCGGCAAGGACCCGTCGAAGGTGGACCGCTCGGCCGCCTACGCCATGCGGTGGGTCGCCAAGAACGTCGTCGCGGCCGAGCTCGCCGACCGCTGCGAGGTCCAGGTGGCGTACGCCATCGGCAAGGCCAAGCCGGTGGGCCTGTTCATCGAGACGTTCGGCACCGAGAAGGTCTCGGTCGAGACGATCCAGGAGGCCGTCCTCCAGGTGTTCGACCTGCGTCCGGCCGCGATCATCCGCGCGCTCGACCTGCTCCGCCCGATCTACGCCGAGACCGCCGCCTACGGCCACTTCGGCCGGGAGGGCGTCTCCTGGGAGTCGACCGACCGCGCGGAGGCCCTCCGCAAGGCCGCCGGCCTCTGACAGCCGGAACGCGGCCCGCCGTCTGACGGCGGCCGCACCGGTGCACCGACAGCGCGTAAACGGCGCCCGCTTCGCGCGGGCGCCGTTTCGCGTCCACGGCCGTTCGCGGTGAAGGGCCGTTCCGTGTGCGAAAGGCCCGTTTCGCGTGAAGGCCTGTTCCGCCTCGCCGGTCCTACGCGAGGACGTTGATGGCCCTGGCGATCACCAGTGCCACCACGATCAGCGACGTCGCCGACTGGACCAGCATCACCATCTTGGCCCAGCGGGACAGCGGCATCACGTCCGTCGGACTGAACGCGGTGGCGTTCGTGAACGCCAGATAGAGGTAGTCGGCGAAGGTGGGCCGCCAGTCCGGCGGCGCGACGTCGCGCTCGCTCATCTGGGGGAAGAGGAAATCGGGGTACGGGGAGCGTGCCTTGGCCCGGGCGACCGGCCCGCCCCGGTCGAGTTCCCAGTACCACAGGGCGAAGAGCAGGACGTTGATGACCCAGACGCCGGCGCCCGTCGTGAGCAGGTTGACGGCGTCGTGCTCCCGGCCGCCGATCAACCTGGTGACCTCGCGCGCGATGATCCAGGCGTTGTACGCGCTGATGACGCCGATCAACGTGATGTCGGCCGCGCGAAGCAGGCGGCTCTCCCGCGTGAAGGCCACCGGGTTGGCGATGATGAGGCCGACGAGCAGAGCCGACTCCAGCGCGGGCATGAGCCAGTGCGGACTGATGTTGACCGTGCCCGGAAGCAGGACGTGGATGACGATCACCGCGATGACCGCGCCCGCGGCCGTCCAGCGGCCCTCCGCCTCGGTCTCGCGCAGCCAGACCGGAAGTCTGTTCTCGCTGTTCATGCCACCGCCAGCCCGTAGCCGTGCGCCTTGCCCCGGCCGGGTCTGGTAGGACGTAGACGTGACCGAGCCGACCAGCGAACCCTACCCCCAGGAGGCGCTTCTTCCCGATCCCCGGAGGGCCTCCCGGCGTACCCGGGCGAAAGGCGCGAAGGAGGCCGCGGAGGACCTGCCGGTCGCGCGGATCGTGATCGACTCCCCGCTGCCCCATCTGGACCGGCCCTTCGACTACCTCGTGCCGGCGGAGCTGGCGGCGGACGCCGTGCCCGGCTGCCGGGTGCGGGTGCGCTTCTCCGGCCAGCTGACCGACGGCTTCCTCCTCGAACGGCTTGAGCACAGCGACCACAAGGGCAAACTGTCGTTCCTGGAACGGGTGACCTCGCCGGAGCCCGTCCTCACGGCCGAGATCGCAGGCCTCGCGAGAGCGGTCGCCGACCGCTACGCCGGGACCATGTCCGACGTCCTGCGCCTGGCCGTCCCGCCCCGGCACGCCAGGGTGGAAGCGGAGCCGCGCGCCGACGCCCCGGCGGAGGGGGCGGGCTCCGAAGGGATCGACGCCCACCGGCAGGCCGGCGAGAGGGCCTGGGCGGCCTACCCGGCGGGACACTCGTTCCTGACCGCTCTCGCGGCCGGACGGGCGCCTCGCGCCGTCTGGTCGGCGCTCCCGGGGACGGACGCGGAAGGCCCGGCCTGGCCCGCGGCCGTGGCCGCCGCCGTGCGCGTCACGCTGGCGAGCGGGCGTGGGGTCGTGGTGGTCGTGCCGGACGGCAAGGACGTCGCGGTGGCCGAGCGTGCGCTGGCCGGCACCCCGCACGTCGCGATCACCGCGGACCTCGGCCCGGCCGAACGTTACCGACGCTGGCTGAAGCTGCTGCGCGGACAGGCCCGGGCCGTGGTCGGCACCCGTGCCGCCGCCTTCGCCCCCGTCGCCGATCTCGGGCTCGTCGTCATCTGGGACGACGGCGACGACGTCCACGCCGAACGGCTGACGCCGTACCCGCACGCCCGTGAGGTGCTGGCGCTGCGCGCGCACCGCGCGGAGGCCGGCATGCTGATCGGCGGCTACGCGCGGACGGCCGAGGCCACCCAGCTCGTCGCCACGGGATGGGCGGCGCCGCTGACGCCGCGACGCGAGGAGGTCAGGGCGCGGGCGCCCAGGATCCGGCCCACGGGGGACGACGCCGAACTGTCCCGCGACGAGGCCGCGCGCGCGGCCCGGTTGCCGAACCTCGCGTGGCGGACCCTCAAGCAGGGGCTGGAGAGCGGCCCGGTGCTCGTCCAGGTGCCCCGGCGGGGATACCTGCCCGCGCTCGCCTGCCGCCAGTGCCGCGCCCCCGCCCGCTGCCGGGCGATCACCGGCACCGCGCAGGACGGGCCGGTGTGCGCGGGTCCGCTCGCGCTCCGCAGCGGCCATGCCATGCCGTACTGCCGGTGGTGCGGGCGGGTGGCGGGCGACTGGCGCTGCCCCAACTGCGGCGGCGGCCACGTGCGCGCCGTCGTGGTCGGCGCCCGGCGCACCGCGGAGGAACTGGGCCGGGCGTTCCCCTCCGTCACCGTCAGGACCTCGGGCCGCGACGGCGTCCTCGCCACGGTCGGCTCGGCTCCCGCACTCGTCGTCGCCACTCCGGGGGCCGAGCCGATGCCCGTGGACGGGTACGCGGCGGCCGTGCTGCTGGACGGCTGGGCCCTGCTGGGCCGTCCCGACCTGCGCGCGGGGGAGGAGGCGCTGCGGCGGTGGATGAACGCCGCGGCCCTGACGCGGCCGGGAGCGGACGTGGTCGTGCTCGCCGACTCCGGGGTGGCCGCGGTGCAGGCGCTCCTGCGGTGGGACCCGGTCACCTTCGCCGAGCGAGAGCTGGCCGACCGGGCGGAGCTGGGATTCCCGCCCGCGGTGCGGATGGCGACGCTCACCGGCCCCGGCGCGGCCGTCAGGGAGATGCTGGCCGACACCCCGCTGCCCGGAGGGGCGCAGATCCTGGGGCCGGTGCCGGTCGACGGCGGCCTGGAGCGGGCCATGATCAGGATTTCGCGTGACGGGGGGTCGAAGCTGGCCAGAGCGCTCAAGGGGGCCAGCGGCGTCCGGTCCGCGCGCAAAGCGGCGGACGTGGTCCGTGTGAACATCGATCCGCTGGACCTGATCTGACCGATTCGCGATGCTGACAGTAACCCGTTAGCGTCTCCCTGTGTCGATCGAATGGGTGAACCTGGCCGTCGAGGGCCTTCGCACGTGGGGGCACGAGAAGGGCGTCGAGGTCGACGTCGACGAGGTGCGGCTGCTGTGCGACTACGCCAGCGACTACCTGGAGGTCAACGAGCTCGGCGATTTCCGTGCGGGCACGTTCGAGGAGCTCCTGCTGGAGATCTACCCCCGTAAGGTCATCGCCCCGCCGGAGAGCGCACCGGAGACCGTGGCGGCGGCGCGGACGCTGGTCGACTTCCTGCTCGACACCGGCGAGATCGGCATCAAGACGGCCGCCCGGATGCGCACCACGATCGACGCGATCGAGCCCGAGATGCCCCGCGCCCTCGCCGACACCACCAAGTTCGGCATGGCCAAGAGCATCTTCAGCGCGATAGGCGCTGACTCCCTCGACATGGCCGACGGCGGGACGGACCCGGCGCGGGACGGGCTCGACGAGACGGCCGGAGAAGGGTTCGACCGCCCGGGGTACGCGCCGCTGCCCCCGGTACGGCTGGCGTCCCCCCAGGAGGTCGCGAGAGCCGTACGGGAGGTGCCGCTGCTCCGGGACGCCCACCGCGTGGCGGCCTGGATGGCCGGTGAGGCGCGCACCACGACCGTGCGCAAGGAACTGCGGGTCAAGGACGCCCGGCGGCTCACGGCGGAGCTGGGCGTCGGCAGGCCGGCCCTCGCCTGGCGGCTGGCCCTCGACCTGGGGCTGGCCCGGCTGGAGGGCACCGCCGTCCTCGCCCGGGAGGGGCTCGGGCCGCTCGCCGCCGTGCCCGACGACGAGCTCCTCACCCTGTGGGCCGGCACGGTGGACTTCGTGGTCGAGGCGCCGGCGGACATCACCGGCGTGGAGATCGTCGACAAGGAGATCTACTCCATCCACGACCTGCTCTACCGGCTGCAGGCGCCGGTCCCGCTCGAGGCGATCCGCGACTACCTCCAGGAGGTCGCGGCCGATCGCCCGATCGACCAGTTGGAGAAGGCGTTCCACGACCTCGCACACGCGGGAACGGTCCAGTACGACGAGGACGGCCTCGCCCTGACCGGCCATGGCCTGTGGGGTCTTCGCACGCGATACGAGGCGATGGGCGTGTCCGCGCCCATCGCGGCGGACCTGGCGGAGGGGGACGCGAGCGGCCTCATCGCCGGTCTGATCACCGACGGGCTCCCCGCTGAGGTGGCGGAGCGAGACATCGTCGCCTGGCTGTCCAGGCGTACGCCTGAGGAGGCGGCCGCCGAGTTGCTCGGCGCGGTCGCGGGCGCGCCCGCAGAGGTGCGCGGCATCGCCGTCACGATCGTCGACAGGCTGGGGGAGGAGGCCGCAGGCGTGGTGCGGGCCCACCTCGAGGACGTGGAGTTGCGGCCCCACGCGATCCACTGGTTGTCCACGCGCGGGCTCGACGCCCCGGCGCTGACCCAGGACGAGGTGTTGTGGCTCAGCGTCGACATGCTCGCGCTGGCTCTTCCCGCGGCCGAGGCCGATCCCGAGGGCTTCGCGGAGAACATCGCTCTGTCAGGTCCTCCCGCTCATCTGATCGACGACATGTGGCACGTGGACCATCCCGACGTCGTCGAGGTCCTCGAGTTGCTCGGCAACACGCTTCCTGACAAGGCGGCAGCGAAGTCTGCCCGAAAGGCGGCGTTCAAGGCACGTTCGCGGGGCATCCGGTAACGCGTGTGGAGTAAGTTGCTGGAATGGCCGACAGCGACGTGCTCACCTTTCCACCGGTCGAGCTCGCCCCCGATGCGGAGCTGGCTCACACGGTGCGGGCGATCCCCCTGGTGCGGGACGCCGCACGCCTGGCCGGATGGACCGGCGTCCGGGAGGTCACCGAGCAGGGCCTGCTGACCACCGACGACGCGCGTGCCGCCGTCGCCGAGCTGGGTCTGGCCGCCAAGCGGCTCCACCTGCTGTGGGTCGTCGCGGTGAACGGGCGCCTCATCGAGATCACCCGTGCGGGAGCCCGTCCCGGCCCCGGCGTCGCCGACCCCATGGAGTTCTGGGACGGCGTGGTGATGGACGTGCTCGACCGCACGGAGGAGGGCCTCACCGGCTCGAGCGTCGTGGACGAGCACCTCACGGAGATCCTGGCGACGATCTACTCGGTCCGGGACGGGATGCCGGTCGCGGCGCTCGCCACCGGCATCCTCCAGGCGCACGAGGTCGGGTGTGAGGCGCGCCAGACGGAGCTCAAGCGGCTGCGGATGACGCTGCCCGGCGAGCTGGCCGAGGCCATGAAACTGCTGGAGTACTGCGGGCTGATCGAGGTGACCGGCGATCTCGTCAGGCTCACCCAGCCCGGCGTGTGGGCCGTGCGCCGCGACCTGCTCAGGGAGGGCCATGACGCGCCTTCCCTGCACGAGGTCGCCGGGTTCGCCGAGCTGACCGCCGCCGAGCTGATCGACTCGATGCTCCAGGGCAAGGCGTCCGCGAGCGCCGCCACGCTCTGGCTGGAGCAGCGGATGCCCGAGGACGCCGCACGCGATCTGATCAAGATCGCGGCCTCCGGGAACGCCGCGCAGAGGGGCACGGCGGGGACGATCCTGGAGGAGCTGGGCCCGGAGGCGGAGCCCGCCGTCCGTGAGGCGCTCGACGAGCCCATGATGTCGCGGTACGCCGCGGCCTGGCTCGGCGTGCGGGACCTCGACGCGCCGGCGCTGGGGGAGGGGGACGGCGCCTGGGTGGCCGTGGACACCCTCGCCGCCCTGCTCTACATCACGGCCCCGGTCGACTCGATGACGCAGTACGACATCCTGGGCGAGGACCTGCTGACGCTGATGCCGGCGATGGGCAGGAGCGACCATCCCGACGCGCTCGCCGTCCTGGAGATGCTCAGCGGCCACCATCCCGACCCCGTGATCGCCAAGGTGGCGAGGAAGACGGCGATGAAGGCACGCTCGCGCCCGTAAACTGTGCTGATCCCACAGAACGACGTGAATGGAGCCCACCGTTGGCCATCCAGCCGATCCGCCTGTTCGGCGACCCGGTGCTGCGCACTCCGGCGGAGCCGGTGGTCGACTTCGACAAGGAGCTGCGCAAGCTCGTCAAGGACCTCACCGACACGATGATGGACGCGCCCGGGGCCGGTCTGGCCGCGCCGCAGATCGGCGTCGGGCTGCGGGTCTTCACCTACTACGTCGACGAGCAGCTGGGACATCTGATCAACCCCGACCTCGACCTGTCCGAGGAGCTCGACGAGGAGGGCGAGGAGGGGTGCCTGTCGTTCCCCGGCCTGGCCTTCCCGACGCCGCGCGCCATCCGGGCCGTGGCCAGGGGTTTCGACATGCACGGCGAGCCGATCACGCTCGAGGGCACCGACCTCATGGCGCGGTGCTTCCAGCACGAGACCGACCACCTGGACGGCGTGCTGTTCATCGACCGGATGGACGCCAAGCAGCGCAAGCTGGCCATGAAGGCCGTACGGGAGGCCGAGTGGAGCGGCCTTTCCGCGCCCGCCGTGAAGCTCTCTCCGCACGCGACGCACGGGAGGGCCCTGTAGTGCGCCTGGTCTTCGCCGGCACTCCGGACACCGCGCTCCCGTCCCTCCGCGCCCTGCTGGACTCGCCCCGCCATGAGGTGGTCGCCGTCGTGACCCGCCCGGACGCGCAGTCGGGCCGGGGACGGCAGGTCCACCCCAGCCCGGTGGCCCAGCTCGCCGAGGAGTCGGGCATCGAGGTGCTCAAGCCGGCGAAGGCCGGAGACCCGGGCTTCCTCGACCGCCTGCGGGCGATAAATCCGGATTGTTGTCCGGTCGTCGCCTATGGAGCTCTGCTTCCGCAGTCCGCGCTGGACATCCCGCCCCATGGGTGGATCAATCTGCACTTCTCGCTGCTGCCCGCCTGGCGGGGAGCGGCACCGGTCCAGCATGCCGTCCTGCACGGTGACGAGATCACGGGCGCGTCGACGTTCCGGATCGTGAAGGAACTCGACGCCGGCCCCGTCTTCGGCGTGGTGACCGAGGAGATCCGGCCGGACGACACCAGCGGAGACCTGCTCGCGCGGCTCGCGGAATCGGGTGCCGGGCTGCTCGCGGCGACGCTCGACGGCGTCGAGGACGGCGTCCTCGAGGCACGGCCCCAACCCGTCGACGGCGTGAGCGTCGCCCCCAAGATCGGGGTGGACGACGGGCGGGTGGACTGGGCGGCTCCGGCCATGCGGGTGGACCGGCTCGTCCGCGCCTGCACCCCGGCCCCCGGCGCGTGGACGGAGTTCCGCGGCCAGCGCGTAAAGCTCGGCCCCGTACGGCTCGCGCCCGAGGCCGACAAGCTCGAGCCCGGGGAGATGGCCGCGTCCAAGAAGTCCGTGCTCGTCGGGACGGGCAGTCACCCGATCGAGCTGGGCGAGGTGCAGCCGCAGGGCAAGCGCCTCATGACGTCGGCCGAATGGGCGCGCGGCATGCGCGTCACCGGCCAGGACCGGCTGGGCTGAGCGCCGATGAGCAGCCAGACAGGCGGCGGAGGGGCCGCCAGGGACGCGCAGGGAGTCCACGGCGCGTCAGGAGGCTCAGCGGGAGGTTCCCAAGGACGTGGGGGCTCTCAGGGGCGTGGAGGCTCGCAGGGGCGCGGCGGAGGCCAGGGGCGCGGTGGAAGCGGCCCCGGAGGCCGTCGCCGCCCTCAGCGCCCGACGAGGGACGAGGCCCGCAACGCCGCCTACGACCTCATGAGGGCCGTCGACGAGCGCGACGCGTACGCCAACCTGCTCATGCCCTCGCTGCTCCGGCAGCGGCGGCTCAGCGGGCGTGACGCCGCGCTCGCCACCGAGCTGGCCTACGGCACGTTGCGGGGCCTCGGCACCTACGACGAGATCATCGCCGCGTGCAGCGACCGTCCTCCCGAGCAGGTCGACCCGCCCCTGCTCGACGCCATACGGCTCGGCGTCCACCAGCTCCTCAAGACGCGCATCCCTCCGCACGCCGCCGTGAGCGCCACGATCGACCTCGTGCGGCTCCGGGTCGGCACGGGCCCGTCCCGATACGCCAACGCGGTGCTGCGGAAGGTCGCGGGGCGGACGCTCGAGGAGTGGCTCGCGATCGTCGCCCCGCCGCGTGAGGAGGACCCGGTCGGTCACCTCTCGGTCTCCCACAGCCATCCGCGCTGGATCGTCAGCGCGCTTCGCGACGCGCTGGGCGGCGACGTCGACGAGACGGCCGCCCTCCTGGCGGCCGACAACGACCGGCCGCGTGTGGCCCTGGTGGCCCGCCCCGGGCGCTGTTCCGTCGAGGAGCTCGTCGAGGCGGGAGGGGAGCGCGCCAGGTACTCGCCGTACGGGGTCTACCTGCCCGAGGGGGACCCCGGTTCGCTGCGGGCCGTGGGAGAGGCTCGTGCGGCGGTCCAGGACGAGGCGAGCCAGCTCGTGGCCCTCGCGCTCACGCGGGTGCCGCTCGACGCCGACGGCCGCTGGCTCGACATGTGTGCGGGGCCGGGCGGCAAGGCCGGGCTGCTGGACGCGATCGCCGTACAGGGCGGGGGGCACCTGCTCGCCGCGGACGCGCAGTATCACCGCGCCCGCCTGGTGTGGAGCACCACCAAGGACGCCGAGGTGGTGGTCGCCGACGGAACCGAGCCGCCCTGGCGCGCCGGAGCCTTCGACAGGGTCATGCTCGACGCCCCCTGCACCGGGCTCGGAGCCCTGCGCAGGCGGCCGGAGGCCCGCTGGCGGCGGGACCCCCGGAGCATCCCCGAGCTGACGTCTCTGCAGCGCCGCCTGCTCGATTCCGCGCTCGAGGCGGTACGGCCCGGCGGCGTGGTCGCCTATGTCACGTGCTCCCCGCACCTCGCCGAGACGCGTGCGGTCGTGGACGACGTCAGGGACCGGGTGGAGATGCTGGACGCGAGGGAGTTCCTGCCCGAGGTCCCCGATCTGGGAGACGGGCCGTACGCGCAGTTCTGGCCGCACCGGCACGGGACCGACGCCATGTTCGTCGCCTTGATGCGCCGCAGGTGAGGCGTCCGGGGCCGTCCGGGGTCACCCGGGGGTGCCACCGGGCGCCGACGGGGCGCGACCGGTTCGCGCGAGCCACGCGATGAGGGCCAGCACCGCCGCGGAGAACGCGGCGGCGACAGGCAGGGCCACCGCGGCCTGACCCCAGACGCCTTCCACGGCCACAAGGGGGAACAACGCGATCGCCGCTCTCCGCCCGGAGGGGGAGCGCAGCGCCACGGTCGCCAGAACCGCCACCAGCGAGAGGGGAAGCGCGAGGCCCGCGCCGGGAACGTACGTGCTCGCGACGAGCGCGGCCAGTGCCACCGCCGTCCAGGTGAGCAGTCTGCGCGTGCCCACCGAGGCGGGGCCCGGCGCCGGCGCCAGTGTGAGCGTCACCGCGACCAGGCAGGCGCGGAACACCAGGAGCGAAGGCGTCAGCAGGTCGATGGGCGGGACGCCGTCGAACACGTTGAAGGGCAGCACGCCGAGGCCGGGACTCAGGCCGAGCCAGGTGTACAGCACCACCCAGGCCCAGGCGCACACCGCCGCGGGCCTCCTCCGCCCGAGCCAGGCGAGCAGGGTGATCAGCCCGTACGGCAGGGCCGGAATGAGCGACCGCAGCACGTCCTGCAGGGATGCGAATCCCCGGAGCGCCGCGTCGGCCGTCCCGGTCGCCCGCGTGAGTTCCATGAGCAGCAGGACGATCGGGCCGATCAGCGCCGCCAGGTTGAGCGCCCCGAGCCAGAGGTGCCCCGATTCCGGTCCCATCGCATGACGCAACCGGATGGACAGGCCGCCGCGCGCCAGGTCGAACGTGTCGCGCATGGTCGGACGGCTCTGCCCGGCGGCCGATCCCCCGAGGAGCACGGCGACCATCTCCTCTTCGTGCAGGAACCGGTGGTCCTTCGGATACCACCTCAGTAACCTGCGATAACGCCGCTCGAGTGTGTTCACGTGACGCCCCCACCCGCGGTTCCCGGACGCAGGACGAGCGAACCGAGCGCGAGGCCGGGACGTCCACGCAGCCGTGAGGCCGCGGTCTCCACGTTCCGGCGCAGTCGCTCCGTCTCGACGGCGAGCCGGCTCGCTCCCGTGGAGGTCAGCCGGTAGTAGCGGCGGGCGCGGCCGTCGACGACCTCCTCACGGTCGGTCTCGATCATTCCCTCCCCCTGGAGACGGTCGAGCGCCGCGTACAGCGTGCCGGCGCGCAGCCGCACCCGTTCATCGGAGATCGCCAGGACGTCGGTGATGATGCCGTAGCCGTGCTGGGGCCCCGCGGCCAGCGCCGTCAGGATCAGGAACGTGGGTTCCTGCATGGATCGATCCTTCATGTGGACGATATATACCGATGAATTGACTCATCTGCAAGAGCACGCCGGGGTGCGTCCGGGCATGGGGTCCAGGTGTGGCCGGGGAGAAATAGACTGCTGCCACTATGGCCGTACAGATCTCGCCCAGCATCCTGTCCGCCGATTTCGCCCGCCTGGCCGACGAGGCCGCCCGGGTCGAGGGCGTCGCCGACTGGCTGCACGTGGACGTCATGGACTATCACTTCGTGCCCAACCTGACGTTGGGACTGCCCGTCGTCGAGGCCCTGTTGAAGGCGACCTCCACGCCGATCGACTGCCATCTGATGATCGACGATCCGGACCGGTGGGCACCCGGCTACGCGGAGGCCGGCGCGGCGAGCGTCACCATCCACGCCGAAGCGGCCAAGGCCGCCGTGCGCACGCTCCGCGCGATCCGCGCGGCCGGAGCCCGCTCGGGGCTCGCCATCAACCCCGCCACGCCCGTCGACCCCTACGAGGACCTGCTGCCCGAGATCGACATGCTCCTGGTCATGACCGTAGAGCCCGGATTCGGCGGGCAGGGCTTCCTGGACATCATGCTTCCCAAGATCAATAAGGCCCGCGGGCTCATCGACAAGTACGGCGGCGAGGTGTGGCTTCAGGTGGACGGCGGCGTGTCGGCCGCGACCATCGAGCGCTGCGCCGAGGCCGGGGCCGACGTGTTCGTGGCCGGCAACGCCGTATACGGCGCCGACGATCCTGCCCAGGCCGTACGGAGCCTGCGCGCGCTGGCGCAGCAGGCCTGAGCCCGGATCGGAACGCGCCGCCTCCCGGCTCCGGACGGTCTGCCGGGCCGGCGCCTGGAGGCGGCCGGGGTGGTCAGACGAGGGCGGGGTCGAGCACCACGTCGTCCCCGTGGACCGTGGGCGCCTCGGGGAAGTGGCACGCGGTGAGGTGCCCCTCGCGGTTGCCGTTCAGCTGGATCAGCGGCGGAACCTCCGTCGCGCACTTGTCCTGGGCCTTCCAGCACCGGGTGCGGAAGCGGCAGCCTGACGGCGGGTTGATGGGGGAGGGGACGTCGCCCGCCAGGCGGATGCGCTCGCGCGGCTCGTTGGTCACGTCAGGCTCGGGGACGGCCGAGAGCAGGGCGTGCGTGTACGGATGCCTCGGCCGCTCGTAGATCGACTGACGGTCGCCGACCTCGACGATCTTGCCGAGGTACATCACCGCCACTCGCTGGGAGAAGTGCCTGACGATCGCGAGGTCGTGCGCGATGAACAGGAACGCGATGCCGAGGTCGCGCTGGAGTTGCTGGAGCAGGTTGACGACCTGGGCCTGGATGGAGACGTCGAGGGCCGACACCGGCTCGTCCGCGATGATCAGCTTGGGGTCGAGTGCCAGAGCCCTGGCGACGCCGATGCGCTGGCGCTGCCCGCCCGAGAACTCATGCGGGAACCGGTTGTAATGCTCCGGATTCAGGCCGACGATCTCCAGCAGTTCCTGGGCCCGCTTCTTGCGACCGCCCTCGGGATTGATGTCGTTGATCTCCATCGGGCCGCGGATGATCGTGCCGACGGTCTGCCGGGGATTGAGCGAGCTGTAGGGGTCCTGGAAGATCATCTGGATCTCGGGCCTGATCGGCTTGAGCTCGCGTCGCGAGCTGTGGCTGATGTCGCGGCCCTGGTAGAGGATCTTGCCGGCCGTCGGCTCGAGCAGGCGCGAGGCCAGCCGGCCGGTGGTGGACTTGCCGCAGCCCGACTCGCCCACGAGACCGACGACTTCTCCGGCTCCCACGGTCAGGTCCACGCCGTCCACGGCGTGGACGCTTCCGACCTGGTGCTTGAAGATCATGCCGCCCCGGACGGGGAAGTGCTTGGTCAGCCCCTGCATCTCCAGCAGCGTCTCGCTCATGCCTGTTCCTCGGTGTCGCCGGTGCGGATGTCCCTCTTCTGCTGGAGGGTGAGATAACAGGCGTCTCCGTGCCCGTTCTCGGGGGAGATGTCCGGTCGTTGGGTGAAGCACAGATCCGATCCGACGAGCTGCGGGAAGTCGCATCGCGGATGGAAGGCGCAACCGGCCGGAGGGTTGAGCAGGCTCGGCGGGGCGCCGCGGACGGGCGTCAGCGGCACGTCGACGGACGACGTCAGCCGGGGCATGGAGGACAGGAGCCCCCAGGTGTACGGATGACTCGGCTTGCTCAGGACCTCGCGGACCGTGCCCCGTTCCGCGGCCCGTCCCGCGTACATCACCAGGACGTTGTCGGCGGTGTTGGCGACCACTCCCAGGTCATGGGTGATCAGGATGATGGTCGTGCCGAACTGCTCCTGCAGGTCCTTGAGCAGGTCGAGGATCTGCGCCTGGACGGTGACGTCGAGCGCGGTGGTGGGCTCGTCGGCGATCAGCAGATCGGGATCGCAGACGAGAGCCATGGCGATCATCGCGCGCTGGCGCATGCCGCCGGAGAACTCGTGGGGGTAGTGATCGACGCGGGTGGCGGGCTGCGGGATGCCCACACGTTCGAGCATCTCGATCGCGCGGTCGCGGGCCTCCTTCTTGCTCGCGCCCTTGTGCTTGCGGTACACCTCCCCGATCTGCCGCCCGATCGTGTGGAAGGGGGACAGCGAGGTCAGCGGGTCCTGGAAGATCATCGCGACCCGGTTGCCGCGCAGCTTCTCCAAGGCCGAGGCGTCGGCCCCGACGAGTTCCTGGCCCTCCAGCCAGATCTCGCCGTCGATCTCGGTGTGCGCGGGATCGTGCAGCCCCAGGATCGTGAGGTTGGTGACGGACTTGCCCGACCCGGACTCGCCCACGATGCCGAGGGTCGTGCCCTTCTCCACGTCGAAGGAGAGCCCGTCCACGGCGTGGACGACGCCGTCCTCGGTGCTGAACCGCACGCTGAGATCACGGACGGACAGGAACGGCCCAGGGCCGCGCGAGGTCCCCGGCTCGCTGCTCCACGACACGGTGGTCACTTACTGCTCCAGCTTCTGTACTGCCCGGTCTGCTCGGTGCGGACGGATACGGCGTGCATGCGCGAAGGCCTTCGTCTCAGTTCAGCCGGACGCGGGGGTCGATGAACGCGTACAGCACGTCGACCACGATATTCAGGATGACGATGGCCGCCGCACCGACCACGGTCACGCCGAGCAGCATCGGCAGGTCGGTGTTCTGCACGGCCCGTACGGCCAGCTCGCCGATGCCGTGCAGGGTGAAGGTCTGTTCGGTGATGATCGCGCCGCCCAGCAGTGTCGCGAGGTCGACGCCGAAGATCGTGATGATGGGGATCATCGCGCCGCGCCAGGCGAACCGGAAGAAGACCGACCGTCCGGACATCCCCTTGGCCCGCGCCGTACGGACGTAGTCCTCGGCGAGCTGCTCGAGCATCTGCGAGCGGGTCATGCGGGTGTAGTTGGCGGTGAAGATGATCGACAACACCACCCACGGGATCAGCAGATGCACGAACCAGGTGAGCGGGTCCTCGGTGAACGGGACGTACGAGGGGCGCGGGAGCAGCCCGAGAGTGTCCACCAGGAAGAACACCACCAGCGGGCCGACGAAGTAGATCTGCAGCGAGGCGCCGATCACGGATGAGGAGCTGGCGATCTTGTCGAGCGGCTGCCCGACCTTCCACGCCGCCAGCATCCCGGTCAGGATCCCGAACGACAGGATGACGACGGAGGCGCCGAGCGTGAGGGACAGGGTCACGGGGAACCGGTCCACGATGGCGCTGAAGACCGGCTGCTGGGTGGCGAAGGAGTACCCCAGGCAGGGAGCCGGGCAGGGCCCGAACTGGGTGAAGTCGCGGCCCACGAAGATGGCGGACAGCCAGAGCCAGTACTGCACGAACAGCGGCTTGTCCATCCCCAGGTTGTGCCGGACCAGTTCCAGGGTCTCCGGCGGGCAGATCTTGCCGCAGAAGGCCCGGGCGGGGTCGCGGGGGACGGCGTAGAAGAGGTAGAACGTGATCAGGCTGATGAGGATCAGGATCACGATGGCGCCGACTACCCGGCGTACCAGAAAGCTGGTCATGATCTCGCACTTGCTCGTGGCGGTGAACGGGCCGGTGTCCCCGCCGCCCCGCCCGCGCGGGGCGGGGCGGGGCGGCAGGGACGGTCGCTGCTACTTGACCCAGATGTCGAGCGCGGACTGCTCGCCCTGGATCGGGTCGAACCTGACGCCGCCGAGACCCGAGCCGTAGAGACCGAAGTAGGTCTGGTAGAACTCGGGAACGATCGCGGCCTGCTCCATGATCTTCCGGTCGATCGCGGCCCAGGCCTTGCCCGCTTCGACGGGGTCGGTGACGGTGTTGGCCTGGTCGATGGCGGTGTCGATCTCCGGAACGTTCAGGTGCGTGTAGTTCGGTGCGTTGTCCGCGATGAGGCGGCCGTCGAATGACGGCTGGATCGCGGTCGAACCGGTCGGCCAGTCGGCCGCCCAGCCGCCCCAGTAGATGTCGTACTCGTTGTCCACCGGGCCGATCGCGTCGTAGTACGTCGCCGCGTTGAGCGGCTTGGCGACCACGTTGATGCCGGCCTTGCTCAGCGCGTCCTTGATGGCGATGGTGACCTTCTCCTGGACCGGCGTCTGGTTGTACGCGTAGACGATCGTCGGAGTCGGTGTGCTCGTCGACGCGAGCAGCTTCTTGGCCGCCTCGGGGTCGCCCTCGGGCTTGGCCAGCTTGCCGTACAGGTCGAAGGCCTCGTAACCGAGCACAGTCGGGCTCATCACCGTGGTGGCGATCTTACCGATGCTGGTCTCGCCGCCCTGGAGTTGCTGCAACTGCTTGGCCGGCCACGCCAGCTCGATGGCCTTGCGGACGTTGACGTCCGTGACCCGCTTGGTGTTGATGTTGTAGAAGGTCGTGAAGGGGGTCAGGCCCTGCAGGGACCGCTTCATCGCCTCGGGGTTGTTCAGCACCTCCTGGACCCGCTCGGGTGCGACCGGGTTGTGGAAGGTGAACGCCTGCTTGTCGGGGCCGGCGTCGGCCAGGAACCGCTCGGTCGACTGCTGCGACTGGAGACCGAACTCCATGTGGAACTTGTCCGGGTAGGCGTGCCGGATCGGGTCGGTGTTCTTGTCCCAGTTCGGGTTGCGCTCCAGGTCCAGGGACTTGTCGGTGACGTGACTCACGATCTGGTACGGGCCGGAGGAGAACGGCTGCTTGTCGTACTTCTGCTTGGTGTCCTTGGCCTTCGGCACCGCGCCGTAGCCGGTCATGGCCACGGTGAAGTTGAAGTCCGGGTGGGCGGCGTTCAGGTGGAAGACGACGGTCTTGTCGTCAGGAGTCTCGATGGTGTCGAGTTCCTTGCCGTCGTACGGGCCCTTGTACTGGTCGCGGAACGGCTTCTTGGGGTCGGGGACGAGCCAGCTCTCGGCGTAGTCCGGGCCCTCGGTGATGAAGTCGGCGAACAGGCGCTCGAAGCTGTACTTGATGTCGCCCGAGGTGATCGCCGAGCCGTCCTGCCACTTCACGCCGTCCTTGAGCGTGAACTTCCAGGTCTTGCCGCCGTCGGTGGTGGTGCCCGTGTCCGTGGCGAGGTCACCGACCAGCTTGATGCTGCCTGACGCGTCTTCCTTGTAGTTGGTGAGCTGCCGGGTGAACAGCAGCGACACCGACGCGTTGTAGTTCAGGTAGACGCGGCCCGGGTCGAGGTGACTGAAGTCGTCACGGTCGATCATGTTGGCCGTGCCGCCCGGCTTGGCGCCGGCGACCTCGGGCGCGGGCCCGGTGGAGTCCGCGGCGGTGCCGACCGTGATCGCACTGACCGCCTTGTTCTCCAGCGGAGGCTTCGACGCGGCCGCGGAGGGGGCGCCACCTCCTCCGCCCTTGGCGCAGCCGGCCAGCGCCAGCGCGCCGACAGCGAGCACGGCCGTCGCTGTGGCGATTCGCCTGCGATGCGATCTCATGTGGTCCTTCCTAGGGGGTCAGCGCTTCGTCTTTGGGTCGAAAGCGTCGCGGATCGAGTCTCCGAGCAGGTTGAAGGCGATCACGAAGATCAACATCGACACGCCCGGGAACAGGAGGTAGGTCACGTCGGAGTGGTAGACGGTGGAGCCCACCAGGAACATGCGGCCCCAGTCGGGAGTGGTCTCCGGCATCCCGACGCCGAGGAAGCCGAGGCCCGCCTCGGCGCCGACGTAGAGAGGGAGCGCGAGCGTGGCCTGGATGATGATGGGGGTCCACAGGTTGGGCATGAGCTCCTTGAAGATCACCCGGGCCGGCGACGCGCCGGTCACCCGGGCCGCCTCGATGAACTCGCGCTCCCGCAGGGACAGCACCTGCGCGCGGAGCAGCCGGGCGGTCGTCGCCCACCCGAGCACGGTCAGCACGATGCAGATCGACGCGAATCTCAGCCAGGTCGGCGTCTCCTGATTGGGCAGCACCAGAGCGGAGTCGACGACCGGGATGAGCACGATCAGGAAGAGCTGTGACGGGAAGGAGAGCAATGTGTCGATGACCCGCCCGATCGCGTAGTCGACCTTGCCGCCGACGTACCCCGAGGTGATGCCCAGCGTGACCCCGACGACGGTGGACAACACCGTCACGATGAGCGCGATGGTGATCGACGTGCGGATGCCGTACACGAGTTGCGTGAGGACGTCGCGGCCGAGACCGGGCTCGAGGCCGAACCAGAAGTCGCCGCTGATGCCGCCGTTCGGCAGGATCGGGTAACCGAACTCGTTGAGCAGGCCGGGCTGGTTCAGCCCGTAGGGAGTGTCTGGATTCTTGCCGTACGCCCAGGAGATCACCGGTGCCAGCAGCGCGATCAGGAGGAACGCGAGTACGACGGCCGCCGAGATCATGCCAGTCCGGTCGCGGCGGAAGCGCCGCCACATCAACTGGCCGGGCGATCGCCCGACGACGGCGGCGGAGGGCCCGGCTGCTGCGGCGGCCACTGTGTCGACGGCGTCCGAGCCTGTCTCTGCCGCGGTCGAGGAAGGGAACGTCATGGTGGGCGGTGCTCCCGGATGCCAATAACGGTCGGCGATATCCGACTGGAACGAACCCTGGCAACTTATTTTCCGCGGGTCAATCGCTTCGCCGGGGCATCGCGGTTTTTGCTCTACTTCGTTGTCCAAAGTAAACCAGCTTGTGTCCCATTGCCAGTTGACCTGGCCAAACGATCGGTATGACACTTAACGTCAGCTGGACCCTAAGTGTGTCATGGTTTGGTGACACAACGCGGACGCCGTGCGGACAGTCCGCACGCCGGCAGGCGACTCGTGTGCAACCTGAGCCCGATGGGGATGGCCGAAAGTCCAGGCAGGGCGCGCTATGACTGATTTGCGTGGATCCTGCACAATGGTGACCGTGCCAGGCATGGCACACTGGTAAAGACAGAGCAAGCGTGCTCCGGGGTCGGTGTAATTCCGAACCGGCGGTGACACTCGCGATCTCCACTGGAGGCCGACGGGTGGCAGTCCGCGACCCGGCCGAAGCCATCGGCCGGTGGACCTGGTGAGACTCCAGGACCGACGGTGAAAGTCCGGATGGGAGGAAGCGCGCGAGCGGATGACGGTGCCCGGAGGGCACGTGTCGTCCGCTGACGTGACGCGTTATCGCGTCCGTCCCACCCCCGGGGCCCGCCGTGGCGACACAGGCGAGAGGACGACCCGGGTGGGTCCGCAGGACATCATTCACATGCGCCGCGCGATCGGGCTGGCGGCGCGAGGCCATGGCGGCACGAGCCCCAACCCCGTCGTCGGGTGTGTGGTCCTCGACGCCTCGGGACAGGTCGCGGGGGAGGGATTCCACGCCTACGCAGGCGGACCCCACGCCGAGGTCGTGGCGCTGCGCGAGGCGGGCGAACGGGCCAGGGGCGGCACGGCGTACGTCACCCTGGAGCCCTGCGACCACACCGGCAGGACCGGGCCGTGCAGCGGTGCGCTGATCAGCGCGGGCGTCGCACGAGTCGTGGTCGCCGTGACCGATCCCAACCCCCTCGCCGCGGGCGGCGTCGACAGGCTCCGCCGCAGCGGGGTCGAGGTCGAGACCGGCGTGCTGGCCGAGGAGGCCGAGCGGGTCAACGCGGCGTGGCTCACGTTCATCCGCAGGCGCAGGCCGTTCGTCACCTGGAAGTTCGCCGCGACCCTCGACGGACGGTCCGCGGCCGCGGACGGCACCAGCAAGTGGATCACGTCCCCCGAGGCCAGGGCCGACGTGCACCGCCTGCGCGCCGAGGGCGACGCCGTCATCGCCGGGATCGGCACCGTCATCGCCGACGATCCCCAGCTCACGGCCCGCGTGCCCGGAGACGCCGCTCGCAGGCCGCTGCGGGTCGTCGTCGACTCCGCGGCCCGCACGCCCGCCTCGGCCAGGGTCCTCGCGGGCGAGGAGCCCGCGCTCGTCGCCGTCGCGGACGACGCGGACGTCCCCGCGCACCTCGGCCATGCCGTACGGCTGCCGCGCGCGCCCGGCGGAATAGACCTCCACGCGCTCATGGCTGAGCTGCACGGGAGGCAGATCGTGAGCGCACTGCTCGAAGGCGGACCGACCCTCGCCGGTTCCTTCCTCAGAGAAGGCCTGGTCGACAGGGTCGTCGGCTACATCGCGCCCGCACTGCTGGGCACGGGGCCCGCCGCCCTCGGGCCGGCGGGTGTGACCACGATCGGCGAGATCCTCCGCCTCGAGTTCGAGGAAGTGACCCCCATCGGACCGGACCTCAGGCTCGTCCTCCGGCCGGCACCACCTAAGGAGAGCTGAATGTTCACCGGAATCGTCGAGGAACTCGGCGAGGTCGTCGCGGTCGAGCCCCAGGCCGACGCGGCACGCCTGTCGGTGCGCGGCAAGGTCGTCACGGGCGACGCCGGGCACGGAGATTCGATCGCCGTCAACGGCGTCTGCCTCACGGTGGCGGACGTCGAGGGGGACGTGTTCACCGCCGACGTCATGAAGGAGACCCTGGACCGTTCGTCGCTGGGCGCGCTGGAGCCGGGATCGCGGGTCAACCTGGAGCGTGCCGTACGGGCCGACCAGCGGCTGGGCGGCCACATCGTCCAGGGCCACGTGGACGGCACCGGCGTGGTGCTGTCGCGCGAGCCCGGTGAGCACTGGGAGGTCGTCCGCCTCTCCCTGCCCGCCGACCTGAACCGCTACGTGGTGGAGAAGGGGTCGATCACGGTCGACGGGGTGAGCCTGACCGTGGTCGCGGTGGACGCGGACTCCTTGGCCGTCAGCCTGATCCCCACCACGCTCGGCCTCACGACTCTCGGCCGCAAGCAGCCGGGCGAGCCGGTGAACCTCGAGGTCGACGTGATCGCCAAGTACGTCGAGAAGCTCACTCTGGGGACACGCGCATGAGCTGGACCGAAGCGGGATTCGACGTGGTGGGGCAGCACGTGCTCTGGACCGACCTGGTCGGGAACGTGGGCGCCCTGACGACGGTCTGGCTCGCGATCAGGAAGACGATCTGGACCTGGCCGGTGCAGTTCGCCTCCTCCGCCCTGCTGTTCGTCGCCTCCATCAGCGCCCACATCACGGGCAACGCGCTCAAGCAGGCGCTGTTCGGCGCGCTGGCCGTCTACGGGTGGATCCGCTGGTCGCGGGGCACTCGCGGCGGCGCCGCGCTGCCGATCAGGTCGGCCACCTCGCGGGAGAGGACGCTGGTCGTCGCGGTGATGGCGCTGGGCACGGTGGCGGTCGCGCTGCTGTTCACCTATCTCAACTCGCGGGGCCTGAACATCTCGTGGGCCCCGTGGCCGGACGCCTACATCTTCGTCGGCAGCGCCGTGGCGACGTGGGCGCAGGGGAGGGCGCTGGTGGACTTCTGGGTGATCTGGGTGGCCGTCGATGTGATCGGCGTGCCGCTGGCCTTCTCCTCCGGCCTGGTGGTCTCGGGGGCCGTATACGGCGTCTTCCTGGTCATGGTGGCCTTCGGATTCCGCGACTGGCTGCGTCAGTCGCACCAGTTGCGGGCGGTGACGGCATGACGGGCATCAGGCTCGATCCGGTCGAGCGGGCGATCGCCGACATCCGGGACGGCAGGCCCGTCGTCGTGGTGGACAACGAGAACCGCGAGAACGAGGGCGACATCATCTTCGCGGCGGCCAAGGCGACGCCCGAGGTGGTCGCCTTCACCATCCGGTACTCGAGCGGCGTCATCTGCGTGGGCATGGAGGGGCGGGAGCTCGACCGGCTCGGGCTGCCCCTCATGGTCCACCAGAACCGCGAGCGTCTCGGCACGGCGTACACGATCAGCGTCGACGCCCGTGACGGCGTGACGACGGGGATCTCCGCCGCCGACCGCGCCAAGACGATCCGCACGCTGTGCGACTCCGCCACCGAGCCCTACGAGCTCGTCCGTCCCGGGCACATCTTCCCTCTGCGCTACCGCGAGGGCGGCGTGCTGGTCCGGCAGGGCCACACCGAGGCGGCCGTGGACCTGGCCAGGCTGGCCGGGCTGTCCCCGGCGGGCGCGCTCGCCGAGGTCGTCAACGACGACGGGACGATGGCGCGGCTGCCCCGGCTGCGGGAGTTCGCCGACGAGCACGATCTGGCGCTCATCTCGATCGAGCAGCTGATGGAGCACCGCAGGCGGTCCGAGCGGGTGGTCACGCGCGTCGCCGAGACCCGGATCCCCAACCGGTACGGCATCTGGCGCGCCTACGGCTACGCGAGCTCCCTCGATGGGGGCGAGCACCTTGCCCTGGTCTACGGCGACCTCGCCGACGGGGAGAACGTCCTGGTGCGGGCGCACTCCGAGTGCCTCACCGGCGACGTGCTCGGCTCGTTGCGGTGCGACTGCGGCGTCCAGCTCGACAACGCCATGCGCACGATCTCCGAGCACGGCCGCGGCGTGGTCGTCTACCTGCGCGGCCACGAGGGACGGGGGATCGGCCTGCTGGCCAAGCTGCGGGCCTACAACCTCCAGGACAACGGCAGCGACACCGTCGACGCCAACCTGGAGCTCGGCCTTCCCGTGGACTCCAGGGAGTTCTCCAACGCCGCCCAGATGCTCGCCGACCTCGGGGTGAAGTCGGTCAGGCTGCTGACCAACAATCCCGCCAAGGTGCGCGGCATGGACGGCTTCGGCATCAAGGTGCTCGGCCGCGAGCCCATGCCGGTGGCCATGAATCCGTACAACGAGAAATACCTCACGGCCAAGCGCGAGCGCCTCGGCCATGACATTCCACGGGACATCCCGGAAGGGGAGCACGAATGAGCGGGGACGGGCGTCCGGTGGCGCAGAGCGTGGACGCGGGCGGGCTGACGGTCGGCATCGTCGCGGCACGCTGGCACGAGAAGATCACCGACCAGTTGCTGGCGAGAGCCGTACAGGCGGCGGAGGACTGCGGCGCCGCGGCCGTCACGGTCCGCGTGGCCGGATCGCTGGAGATCCCGGTGGTCGCGCAGGCCCTGGCCAGGCGGTATGACGCGGTGGTCGCGCTGGGCGTGGTGATCAGGGGGGAGACCGCCCACTTCGACTACGTCTGCGACTCGGTGACCGCCGGTCTCACCAGGGTGGCCCTCGACGAGGCGACTCCGGTCGGCAACGGCGTCCTCACCTGCGAGACGCTCGACCAGGCGGTCGACAGGTCAGGCGTGCCGGGCAGCGCCGAGGACAAGGGTTACGAGGCCACGGTCGCCGCCCTCGAGACCGCCCTCCTCCTCCGCACCCTCCCCACCCCCTCCGCGTGATCATGCACAAGTTCGTGATCAAGGGGTCCGACCTGCCACTTCCCTCCCCGTGATCATGTACGGATTCGGGGAGAGTTCACTTGACCAGCCAGGACGCATTCCGTGATCATGCACAGGTTCGCATCTTGACCATCTCAGCTGGGAAAACCCAATTGGTGATCATGCAGAAGCCGGCGGGAGGCGCCCGCGAGACCGCGGGCGCTCCCCGCGAGGCCGTCCCCGGCGTCGTCTTCGATGTCGTCTTCGGCGCCGTCCGAGGTCACGTGGGAGGCCGTCATGGATGAGCGCAGGCCGCCGTCGCTGCCCGTGACGTGGCGTCCCCGGCAGGCCCCGATCATCGCGTACAGCCTGGCGGTGGTCATGGTCGTCGGGGCGGTCGTCCTCGCGCTGATCCTGCCCGAGCAGTTCAGGTTGCCCGACCGGCTCGGCCTGGTGGTGTTCGGCTGCCTCGTGGCGGGGCTGCTGCACCTGCTCGGGCGCACTCGCGTCGTGGCCGACGAGCGGGGGATCACCGTGGTGAACCCCCTCAGGGTGCACCGCTACGAATGGCCGGAGATCCTCGACGTCACGATGGTGGAAGGCGACCCCTGGCCCAAGCTCGACCTGGCGAACGGGCTCAGCCTGGGCGCGATGGGCATCCAGAGCACGGAGCGCGAGCGGTCCCGCAAGGCGGTCTCCGAGCTCAGCGCCCTCATCCACGACCGCGGCGAGGCGCCCGACCGGGTGTGACCCGGCCGGGCGCCTACGCGCGCGCCGCCATGACGGATGAGGTTCAGGCGCTGCGCAGCACCGGTACGGGGGCCTCGAAGAGCCCACGGCGGCGGAGTTCGGGCAGCACGCCCTCCCCGAACCAGTAGGCCTCCTCGAGATGCGGGTAGCCGGACAGGACGAACTCCTCGATGCCGAGGGAGGCGTACTCCTCGATCAGGTCCGCGACCTCCTGATGGCTTCCGACCAGCGCCGTGCCCGCGCCGCCGCGGACCAGTCCCACGCCGGCCCAGAGGTTGGGGTGGATCTCCAGCTCACGGGCCTTGCCGTGGTCGAATCCCTGGTGGAGGGCGAGCATCCGCTGCTGTCCCACCGAGTCGCTGCGGCCCAGGATGGCCTTCGCGGACGCGATGTCCGCGGGGTCGATCCGGTCGAGCAGCCGCTGGGCCTCCTCCCACGCCTCGCCCGAGGTGTCCCGGGTGATCACGTGCAGGCGGATGCCGAAGCGCAGCGTACGGCCCTGGGCCGCGGCCAGCTCCCTGATCCAGTCGAGCTTGGTGGCGACCTGCGACGGCGGCTCGCCCCAGGTCAGGTAGACGTTCACATGCTTGGCCGCGACCGGTCCCGCGGCGGCCGACGAGCCGCCGAAATAGAGCTCGGGGACGGGGGAGGGGGACTCGGCGACCTGTGCCCCCTCGACGTCGTAGTACGTGCCCTTGAAGTCGAACGGCCCCTCCCAGGCGCCCCGGACGATCGAGAGGAACTCGTCGGTCCTCGCGTACCGCTCGTCCTTGGACAGGTGGTCGCCGAACCGCTTCTGCTCGGTGGTCTCCCCGCCGGTGACGATGTTCAGCAGCAGCCGTCCATCGGATATCCGCTGGTAGGTCGCGGCCATCTGCGCGGCGAGGGTCGGCGACAGCGCCCCGGGCCGGAAGGCGACGAGGAACTTCAGCCGCTTCGTCACCTGGGTGAGCGCGGACGTCACGAGCCACGCGTCCTCGCAGAACGTGCCGGTGGGAGTCAGCACGGCCTCGAAGCCGAGCTGTTCGGCCGAGCGGGCGATCTGGCCCAGATAGTCGACCGATGGCGGGCGGTACACCTCGGCCGCGGAATGACCGTGTGCCCGGTGCAGGCCGTGCCCGCCGCCGACGATCGCCCTGCTGTCGCCCGTGGTGGGCAGGAACCAATGGAACTTCACTGCTGACCCTTCGCTACGACGTCGTTGAACCGGTCATCGACGAAATCCGAGAACTTCAGGCCGCCGGGGATGAGCCCCTCGGCGCTGAACGCGTCGGCCATCTGCTGCTCCGACGTGACCACCGAGTCGTCGATCACGATGGAGGTGGCCAGGGTGTTGGCGACGGCCGCGTTCGCGACCTCCACGGGAAGGCCGGTCTCCTGCGCCCACACCTTGGCCCACTCGGGCTGGTGGGTGACGGCCCAGGTCCTCGCCTTGGCCAGACGGGTGAGGTAGTCGCGGATCGCCGTGTCCTTCCCCTTGTCCTGCAGCGCGCCGGGCGCCGCCACCTGGAAGTTGAGCCCGTTGACGTAGCCGTTGCCGTCGACCAGGAGCTTGGCCTTGTTCTGCAGCTCGGCCTGGGAGGTGAAGGGCTCCCAGATCGCCCAGGCGTCGATGGTCCCGGAGGTGAACGCCGCGAGGGCGTCGGCGGGCTGGAGGTACTGCGGCTGGATGTCCTTGAACGACAGCCCGGCCTTCTGGAGCACGGAGAGCAGGTGGTAGTGCGCCGAGCTGCCCTTGGCGACCGCGACCTTCTTGCCCTCGAGCTGCGCCGGTGCGGTGATCGTCGAGCCTTGCGGCACCAGGATCGTGGCGCCCGCGAGGTTCTGCCGGTAGGCCGCGACCACCTTGATCTTCGAACCGGCCGCGGCGGCGAAGACGGGCGGGGTGTTTCCGACGCCCCCGATGTCGACGGCGCCGGCGTTGATCGCCTCCAGCATCGGCGGGCCCGACGTGAACTGGGACCAGGTGATCTTGTACGAGGTCCCGTCGAGCAGCCCGGCGGCCTTGAGCAGGGCCTGGGAACCGGCCTTCTGGTCGCCGACCCGCAGGGTGACGCCCGAGCCGCTCGCCCCGGAGCCGGCCGGGGAGTCGTTGGCCGAGCCGGTGGAGGCGCAGGCCGTGCCGGCCAGCGCGGTGAGCAACAGGGCCGCGAGCAGTTTCCTGGTCATGTGGTTCCTTCGGGGGACACGCCGAGAGCGGCGAGGAGGGTCGTGCGGAGGGAGGTGAGATCGGGATGGTCGCGGTGGCGGGGACGCGGCGCCGGGACGTCCGACTCGTGCGCGATGCGCCCCCGGTCGAGGACGAGCACGCGATCCGCGAGCAGTAGCGCCTCGTCGACGTCGTGGGTGACCAGCAGTACGGCCGGCCGGTGGACGGACCACAGCTGGAGGACCAGTTGGTGGATGGTGATCCGGGTCAGCGCGTCCAGGGCGCTGAAGGGCTCGTCGAGCAGCAGCAGGTCCGGCTCCCGGACCAGGGCGCGCGCCAGGCTGGCCCGCTGCGCCTCGCCGCCGGAGAGCGTGAGCGGCCAGGCGCCCGCCCGCTCGGTCAGGCCGACCTCCGCCAGGGCGGCGTCCGCCTTCTCCTTCGGGTCGGGTACGGCGAGGCCGAGCGTGATGTTGGCGTGGACGCGCTTCCAGGGCACGAGCCGCGGCTCCTGGAAGGCCACCGCCACGGAACCGGTGACGCTCAGGCCGCCCTCGGCCTCGCTGTCGAGCCCGGCGAGCGCGCGGAGCAGCGTCGACTTGCCGGAGCCGCTGCGGCCGAGCAGCGCGATGAACTCGCCGCGCCCGATCTCCAGGTCGAGCCGGTCGAGGACGGTCCGCTCGCCGAACCTGCGGGTCAGCCCGTCGGCGGTGGCCACCGGTCCTGTCGCGGCCGCGGCCGGCCGGGTCAGCGGGCCAGGAACTCGCGTCGCCACGTGAGGGCCCTCCTTTCGAGCAGCCGGACGAGAGCGTCGGTCAGCAGGCCGAGCGCGCTGTAGACGAGCAGGCCCACGACGATCACGTCGGTACGGAGGAACTCCCGCGCGTCGTTGATCATGTAGCCGAGGCCGGCGTTGGCGTTGACCTGCTCGGCGACGATCAGCGCCAGCCACGCCACGCCGAGGCTCTGCCGGAGGCCGACGAGCGTCTGGGGGAGCGCGCCGGGGAGCACGATGTGCCGGATGAGCTGGGTCCTGCCGAGCCCGACCGTGCGCGCGACCTCGGCGAGCTTCCCGTCGACCCCGCGGATGCCCGCGAAGGTGTTCAGGTAGAGGGGGAACGACACCGCGAGGGCCACGAGCAGCACCTTGGGCGCCTCCCCGATGCCGAACCAGAGGATGAACAGCGGGATGAGGCCGAAGAACGGCAGCGCCCGGAGCATCTGCATGATCGGGTCGACCGCGTTCTCGCCCTTGCGGCTCAGCCCGGCGACCAGGGCGAGGCCGACGCCCGCGATCGCCCCGGCCGCGAAGCCGATCAGGACGCGCTGGAGCGACACGGCGATCGCCGTGGGCAACGTCCCCGCCTGGACCAGGTCGACCGCGGTCGCGGCGATCGTGGACGGCGCGGCGAGCAGTCGGGTGGGCAGCAGGCCGGTAGTGCTCGCGATCTGCCAGGCGAGCACGAGGACCAGTGGGCTGATCCAGCGCTGCCAGGCTTTTCCCGGCAGCCGCCGGCGCCGGGTCCGCGCGCCGGGGTGCGGCTCGGCCCGGACCGGGGTGTCCAGTTCAAGGACGGACATGGAGGTACCTCGCAGGGATGGTGTGCGATGTCCTCCTCAGGATTATCCGTATTTCCTACCAAGTCAATTGGTAATTTCGAAAGGCCTTACAGTGCCGGGAAGAAACGTCCGGCTGGGGAGGTCGTGTGAGCGTGTTGATCGATCGGCCCAACTGGCCCGGCCCGCGCGGGCTGCTGTGGTCACACCTGGTCAGCGACGTCTCCTACGAGGAGCTGCACGCGTTCGCCAGGGTGCTGGACGTGCCGGAGCGGGCGTTCGACCGCGATCACTACGACGTGCCCGAGACGGTTTACGACCGCGCGGTCGAGCTCGGTGCCGAGCCTGTGCCGAGCGGCGAGCTCGTCCGGCGGCTTCGGGCGGCGGGGCTGCGCCGGCCCAAACACCGCCCCGCCCGGCCGCCCGTCCCTGAGTCGCCCGAAACGCCGCCCCGCCCGGCCGCCCGTCCCTGAGTCGCCCGAAACGCCGCCCGTCCCTGAGCCGGTCCCGCGCCAGACCTAGCCGCCGAGCGTGGCCAGCTCGCGGGTCATGTTCTCCCTGGCCCGGCGGTCCCACAGGTCGCGTGCGCGGGCCGTGCCGTACAGGCGGTCGTTAGACAGGAGTCGCCCCAGGACGGCGGCCCTGCCCGCCCGGAACAGGTCGTCGGGGACGTGGCGATACTCGGCTCGTACGGCTCTCGCGTAGGCCGCGTAATCCTCCGGGGCGCCGCCGAGGACGGCCAGATCGGCGTCGCACAAGACGGCCGCGTCCGTGTCGCCGGAGCCGTAGGAGTGATCGGCCGTCACCCGCACCAGGCGGACGACCTCGCGTACCCGTTGAGGCGTGACGCCGCACGCGGGGAGGCGGGCCTGCGCCAGCTGGGCGCTGCGCTCCTCATCCCATCCCGGGCGGCCGTCGTAGACGGCGTCGTGGAACCAGGCGGCGAGCCGTACGGCGCCGATGTCCCCGGCCAGGGCGGCGAGCGGCTCGATCGCGGCGAGCACGGCCCGCAGGTGCGTGGTGGTGTGGTAGCGCCGGTGCGGCTCGGCCCACCGCGCCGCCAGCTCGGCGGCCAGCGCGCTCGCCGCGGGAGACCCGGGAAGCCCCAGAGGATTCGTCACGTCCACGACGGTAGAGGGCCCCTGTGCGATCGTGGCAACGATCGGCCCGTGAACGGCGGGCGTTTGGCGGAATCGGCCAGAGCGTTCGCGGGCCCCCGGCGCGTAGCCTGAGAGGATGCTGGGAGGCACAACGAAGGCGTCCGACATCGACTCTCCCGCGACGGTGGCCGAGCTGCTCGCTTCGCACGATTACCTGGCGGACGAGGGCCTGGCCACCGCGGCGTTTCTCGCGCTGAGGATGGGCCGCCCCCTCTTCCTCGAAGGCGAGGCCGGAGTGGGCAAGACGGAGCTGGCCAAGACCCTTTCCGCGGTGCTCGGCGCCCCGCTGATCCGGTTGCAGTGCTACGAGGGCCTCGATGCCGCGCAGGCGCTCTACGACTGGGACTTCGCCCGCCAGCTGCTGCATCTGAAGGCGGCGGAGGCGACGGGCGTGACCGACGTCAGGGCGCTCGAGGGCGAGATCTACGACCGGCGCTTCCTGATCGCCCGGCCCCTGCTTCAGGCCGTCGAAACCCAGCCCAGCGTGCTGCTGGTCGACGAGATCGACCGCGCGGACGACGAGTTCGAGGCGTTCCTGCTCGAGGTGTTGTCGGACTTCACGATCTCGATTCCCGAGCTGGGCACGATCAGCGCCGCCGCGCCTCCCGTCGTGGTGGTCACCTCGAACCGCACGCGTGAGGTCCACGACGCCCTCAAGCGGCGCTGCCTCTACCACTGGCTGGAGCACCCCGGTTTCGAGCGCGAGGTGGCCATCCTCCTCAGGCGTCTTCCCGAGTGCACGGAACGGCTGGCCAGGGAGGTCGCGCGGACCGCCGACCGGCTGAGGGCCGCCGACCTCGTCAAGCCGCCGGGGATCGCCGAGACGCTCGACTGGACCGAGGCCCTGCTGACGCTCGGGGCGACCGACTTCGACCCCGGCCTCGCGGCCGCCACCCTGGGCGCGGTGCTGAAGCACCGCGAGGACCAGGAACTCGTGCGGCGCGACGGCATCCTCCTCGCGGACGCGGCCACAGGCGCGGGCATGACCACGCGCGCGGGCATGGCCACAGGCGCGGGTGCGGGCCGAGGTGAGGCGGGCCGCCATGCCTGAGCCCCGATCCGGCGGAGCGCGGGACGTGGTCGCCACGATGACCGGGTTCGCCCGCACGCTGAGAGCCGCCGGCGTCGGGGCCGACCACCAGCGCACCCAGGGCTTCCTGACCGCGCTCGGCCACCTGGACGTCGCCGCCGAGCGCGACGTCTACTGGGCCGGCCGGCTGACGCTCTGCGCCGGGCCGGACGACCTGGCACGGTACGACCGCTGCTTCGCGGCCTACTTCGCGGGGGAGCGGCCGCGGCCCGGCCGTGCCCGGACGACGGTGACCGTCACGCGGCTCGTCGCCGAGCCGTACGGCTCCCGCGACCAGGAGGAGGAGGCGGGCGAGCAGAGCGCGGTGCCGGCCACGGCCAGTGAGATCGAGGTGCTGCGGAACCGGGACGTCGCGCGGATGACCGCGGCCGAGCGGGAGCAGGTCAACCGGATGCTGGCGCTGCTGCGCGGAGTGCGGGAGCGGCGCGGCTCGCGGCGGTTCACGCCCGCCCGCAGCGGCGTGCTCGACAGCCACCGCACGGTCAGGGAGGCCATCAGGCGGGGAGGGGAGCCCGCGCGCCTCCGTATGCGGACCCATCGGGACCGGCCGCGTCGGGTCGTCATGCTCGTCGACGTCAGCGGTTCGATGGCGCCGTACGCGGACACCCTGCTGCGATTCGCGCACGCCCTCGTCCGGGCCGAGCCGCGGGCGACCGAGGTGTTCAGCGCGGGGACCCGCCTCACGCGGATCACGGCCGAGCTGCGCCATCGGGATCCCGACGTCGCCATGATCGCGGTCTCCAGGGCCATCCCCGACTGGAACGGCGGGACCCGGCTCGGTGAGGAGGTCAAGGCGCTGCTCAGGCTCGCCGATCCCCGGGGCGCGACGGTCGTGATCGCGTCCGACGGATGGGAACGCGGCTCCCCGGAGATCCTGGGCGCGCAGATGGCGCGGTTGTCGCGGCTGGCCCACCGGGTGGTCTGGGTGAACCCGCACAAGGGAGATCCGGCGTACCGGCCGCTCACCGCGGGAATCATGGCCGCGTTGCCGTACATCACGGACTTCGTGGCCGGCCACAGCCTGGCCGCGTTCGAGGATCTGTCCGCCCTGCTGGCGGCCGGGCCCCGCGGATCGACCCGCAGAGGGAGGCGTAGTCATGCGTGACGTCCTGTCGCAGATCGTGCGCTGGTGGGAGGCGGGAGAGCGGTTCGGGCTGGCCACGGTCGTCGGCACCTTCCGCAGCGCGCCCCGGCCTCCGGGCGCCTCCATGGCCGTCCTCGGCACCGAGGCCGTCGGCAGTGTGTCGGGGGGGTGCGTCGAGGGAGCCGTCTACGAGCTCGCCCACGAGGTCGTCGACGCGGGGGGGCCGGTCCTCCAGCGATACGGCGTGAGCGACGATGACGCCTACTCGGTCGGCCTGACCTGCGGTGGGATCATCGACGTGTTCGTCGAGGACGTCTCCCGGGAGACCTATCCCGAGCTGGGGGAGATCGCCGCGTCGATCGAGCGGCGCCGCCCGGTCGCCGTGGCCACGATCCTGTCCGGGCCGGGGACGGTGGGGGCGCGCCGCGTCATCTGGCCGGACCGGCCCCCGGGTTCCGCTTCCGGGTCACTGGGCTCGGCCCGGCTCGACGCGGCGGTGGACGACGACGTCCGGGGGATGCTGGCCCAGGGGATCACGGGCATCCGCCGTTACGGGGCCCGGGGAGAAAGGCGGCTGGACGACCTCCAGGTGTTCGTCCAGTCCTTCGCGCCCGCCCCGCGCATGCTGGTGTTCGGCGCCATCGACTTCGCGGCGGCCGTCGCGCGGATCGGCAAGTTCCTCGGCTACCACGTCGTCGTCTGCGACGCGCGCCCGGTTTTCGCCACGACCAAGCGCTTCCCGGACGCGGACGAGGTCGTCGTCAAGTGGCCGCACGACTATCTGTCGACGGTGCAGGTCGACGAGCGGACGGTCATCTGCGTCCTCACGCACGACCCCAAGTTCGACGTCCCCCTGCTGGAGGTGGCCCTGCGCACCCCGGCCGCGTACGTGGGGGCGATGGGGTCGCGCCGCACGCACGAGGACCGGCTGGCGCGGCTGCGCGAGGCCGGCCTGAAGGACGAGGACCTCGCCCGGCTGAGGTCGCCGATCGGCCTCGACCTCGGCGCCCGTACGCCGGAGGAGACCGCCGTGTCGATCGCCGCCGAGCTGATCCAGCTCCGGTGGGGCGGCACCGGGCGCTCGCTGACGGACACCAGCGGCCGCATCCACGGCGACTCCATCACATGACCACGGACACGCGGGTCGCGGGGGTCCTGCTCGCCGCCGGCGCGGGGAGCCGCTTCGGGGCGCCCAAGGCCCTGGTCGAGTTCGGGGGAGAGCGGCTGGTCGATCGGGGTGTGCGCCTGCTTCGCGACGGCGGTTGCGATCCCGTCGTCGTCGTCCTGGGCGCGGCCGCGGCCGACGTTCCCGATGTCACGGTGGTCCACAACCCCGACTGGGCCGGTGGGATGGGGTCCTCGTTGCGCGTGGGGCTGGGCGCGCTGCCCGCCTCCGCGCAAGCCGTGGTGATCGCCCTGGTCGACCAGCCGCTGATCACGCCGGAGGCCGTACGACGGCTCGCCGGGGCGTTCGAGGCGGGCGCGGCCGTCGCCGTGGCGACCTACGGCGATGCGCCGAGGAATCCCGTCCTCATCGCGCGGGCCCACTTCGCGGAGGTCGTCCGGATGGCCGAGGGTGACGTCGGGGCGCGGCCGTTCCTCCGGGCGCATCCCGATCTCGTCACCGCGGTGCCCTGCGACGACGTGGGCGACCCCGCCGACATCGACGTCCCCGCCGACCTGAGGTCGCTCGACGGCCGATGATCCCTCCCGCGCGGGTGGAGTAACCTCTCAATGCCGCATGAAACGGAACAACATTCGGTATTCGGTCCGGGAAGGATGTCGGGATGCGCATCGGGATGGCACTCAACTATGCCGGGGGCTTCAAGGAGACCGTCGCCGAGCTCGGCGACTACGAGAAGGCCGGGCTCGACATCGTGTTCGTCGCCGAGGCGTACAGCTTCGACGCGGTCAGCCAGATGGGCTACATCGCCGCCCGCACCGAGCGCCTCCAGATCGCCTCGGGCATCCTGCCGATCTACTCGCGCACGCCCACGCTGCTCGCCATGACCGCGGCGGGCATGGACTACGTCTCCGACGGCCGGTTCACGTTGGGGCTCGGGGCCAGCGGACCGCAGGTCGTCGAGGGTTTCCACGGCGTCCCCTACACCGCTCCGCTGGGCCGTACCCGCGAGATCATCGAGATCTGCCGCAAGGTGTGGAGACGGGAGAGGCTGGAGTACGCGGGCAAGCACTACACGATGCCCCTCCCGGGCGGAACAGGTCTGGGCAAGCCGCTCAAGCTGATCAACCACCCGGTCCGGGAGCGGATCCCGATCGTGGTCGCGGCCATCGGCCCGCAGAACGTCGAGCTCACCGCGGAGCTGGCGGAGGGCTGGGAGCCGATCTTCTTCATGCCGGAGAAGGCGGGCGAGGTGTGGGGCCCCTCGCTGGCGGCCGGCCGGGCGCGCAGGGACCCCGAGCTGGGCGAGCTGGACGTCATCGCCCAGGCCGTGCTGGCGATCGGCGACGACGTCGGCGACGTCATGGAGCTGGGCCGCCCGATGGCCGCCCTCTACATCGGGGGCATGGGCGCCAAGGGCAAGAACTTCTACAACGACCTCGCCCGCCGCTACGGCTACGAGAAGGAGGCCGAGCGGATCCAGGACCTCTACCTCGAGGGCAGGAAGGACGAGGCGGCCGCCCTGGTGCCGCGGGAACTGCTGGAGAAGATGTCGCTGGTCGGGCCGGAGGGCCATGTCAGGGAGCGGCTCGCGGCCATGCGGGAGGCCGGGGTGACGACGCTCAACGTGACCCCCTTCGCCCGCACGCACGAGGAGCGGCTGAAACTCATCGAGAAGATCAAGACACTCACCGCCTGACCCGGTGTCACGGCCCGGGCCGGCGGAGGGTCACCCGCCGGCGGGGGCCAGGCAGGCCCGGAACGCCGTCTCGAGCCGCGCCTCCAGCACGGTGAGGTCGGCGTCGTGGAGACCCTCGGGGCCCAGCAGCCGGCGGAGCGACCCCGCGCCGAGGATGATCACCGTTGCGAGCAGTGCCCGTTCCCGTGCCTGCGGCCCCGGCAGCCGGGCGCTGATCGCGTCGACGAGCCCGGTCTCGACCCGTGCGGCCAGGACGGCCCGGATCTCCGGGCTGGTCCCGGCCCGATCGAGCATCCGCACGAGCGGTTCGGAGGCGCCGGTGCGCAGCCGGTGGGCGACGTGCTCCGCCAGCCGGGACGGCATCTCCGCTGGGTCGCCCTCGATCGCGGCCGTCACCGTGGACGCCGTGATCAGCACCGTCGCGAAGAGGTTCGCCTTCGACCCGAAGTAACGGTTCACCAGGGCGACGTTGGCCCCGGCCGCCGACGCGATCATCCGGACGGTCACCTGGTCGTAGCCGTGCTCCGCGAACAACTCCGCGGCGGCGGCCAGGATCCGCTCGCCGGTCGCCTCACGGTCTCGTGTCACGAGCCGCACACTAGCGTGACACGATAGTAAACAAGCGTATACTTGAAAAGGAAACTAAAGGGCAATCCGGACGAATGCGTCTCGGTGGAACCAGTGATTGAGGGGAATCCGTGGCGCAGGAGACCGTCCGCGAGGACGCGCGGCGCACCTACACGCACCGCGAGATCTTGAAGATCCTTTCCGGGTTGCTGCTCGCCCTGCTCACCTCGATGATCTCGACCTCCGTGGTCGGCACGGCCCTGCCGACGATCGTGGGGGACCTCGGGGGCCAGGAGCAGTTGTCGTGGGTCGCGAGCGCGACCCTCCTGACGCTGACCGTCTCCACCCCTCTGTGGGGCAAGCTCTCCGACATCTTCGGGCGCAAGCTGATGTTCCAGGTCGCGCTCGGCCTGTTCGTGGCGGCCTCGATGCTCGCCGGCCTGTCGCAGAACATCGGCATGCTCATCGCCGCGAGAGCCGTACAGGGTCTGGGGACCGGAGGTCTGTCCGCGCTGGTCCAGGTCATCCTGGGCGACGTGGTCCAGCCCCGCGAGCGCGGCCGCTACTCCGGCTACGTGGGCGCGGTCTTCGGCGTGTCCACCGTCGCGGGGCCGCTCCTCGGCGGGTTCCTGGTGGACGCCGACGGGCTCGGCTGGCGCTGGTGCTTCTACGTGTGCGTGCCGCTCGCGATCGTGGCGTTCGCCGTCATCCAGAGGGTGCTGAGGCTGGAGCACGTGAAGCGGGACACGCGCATCGACTGGTGGGGCGCCGCCACCCTGACCGGCGGAGCGACCTCGCTCATGCTCCTGCTGTCGCTCGGCGGGCACGAGTTCGACTGGAACTCGTCCTGGACGTACGTCCTGGGCGCCCTCACGGTGGCGTTCTGCGGTCTCGCCGTCGTGGCGGAGCGGAAGGCCGCCGAACCGATCCTCCCGCCACGCCTGTTCCGCGACCGCACGTTCCTCCTGGCCAGTACGGCCTCGCTCTTCGTCGGCCTCGCACTGTACGGCGTGCTGATCTACCTGCCGCAGTTCCTGCAGATCGTCAAGGGGCTCATGCCGGCCAGGTCGGGCCTCATGACGCTGCCCCTGGTGCTCGGCCTCTTCGTGGCCTCGATCATCTCCGGGCGCGTCGTCAGCCGTACGGGCAAGTGGAAGCTCTTCCCCCTCGTCGGCATGCTCCTCGTGGCCGCGGGCCTCGGCCTGCTCTCGCGGCTCCAGCCGGACTCCACCTTCCCGGTGATCGGCGTGGACATCGCGATCCTCGGCGTCGGGCTCGGCATGAGCATGCAGATGCTGATCCTCGCGGTGCAGAACTCGGCCGAGCGCAGGGACCTGGCGGTGAGCACCTCGGGCGTGTCCTTCTTCCGCAGCCTCGGCGGCGCGGTGGGCGTGGCCGCCTTCGGCGCCATCCTCACCAACGGGGTCAAGTCGGAGATCTCCGCGAAGCTCGGGACCACGACCGCTCCGGCCGCGAAGCTCGACCTGGGCACGCCGGAGGCCATCCGCGCCCTGCCGGCAGCGGTGCACGACATCGTGATCCAGGCGTACTCGTCGGCGATGCACACGGTGTTCCTCGTCGGCGTGCCCGTGGCCGTCCTCGGCTTCGTCGCGGTGATCTTCCTGCGCGAGGTCCCGCTGCGCTCGGCCGACCGGCTCCCGGCGGCCGGCGGCCAGGACCGCCACGACCATCACGACGGCCACCCCCGGCACGCCAAGACCTCCTGACCGTCGCGTCGTCCCGCGGGCGCGCCCCGGAGGCCCGCCCCGGGCGGCGGACCGCGGCCGCGGGGCGGGGCGGCGGCCGGATCCGGCGTAGGCTCCATGCGTGCCTCATGCCTCCCGCCGCGCCCGCCTGGCCGCGGAGCTCCCCGAACACGGCGCCTCGGCGATCCTCGTCACGTGGCCCGTCAACGTCCGCTACCTGACCGGCCTGTCGAGCTCCAACGCCGCCGTGCTCGTGGACTCCTCGGGCGGCGCCGTCCTCGCCACCGACTCCCGGTACATCGAGACCGCCCGGCGCCGGTGCCCCGACATCGAGCTGATCCAGGACCGCGACGTGGCCGGAGTCCTGGCCGCGCGGGCCGGAGGCTCCCCGGGCGGCCTGCTCGTCGAGGCCGACCACATGCCGGTCGCGCAGTTCAGGGCACTCGGCGGCGACGACCGCCTGACGCCGGTCAGCGGCGTCGTCGAATCCGTGCGCCGGATCAAGGACGACGGGGAGATCGAGTCGCTCCGGCGCGCCTGCGCGATCACCGACGAGGCGTTCTCCCTGGTGATCGGCCGTATCCGGCCAGGTGTGACCGAGCGGGAGATCGCCCGCTGGCTGGAGTTCCGCATGATGGAGCTCGGGGCGGAGAAGCCGGCCTTCGACTCGATCGTCGCCTCAGGCCCCAACGGCTCCATCCCGCATCATTCGCCCTCGGACCGCCCGATCGAGGTCGGCGACCTCGTCACGATGGACTTCGGCGCGCTCTTCGACGGCTACCACGCGGACATGACCCGCACGGTCGCCGTCGGCGAGCCCGCCGGCTGGCAGCGGGACCTCTACGAGCTCGTACGGCAGGCCCAGCGCGCCGGCCGCCACGCCCTGCGGCCGGGGGCCACGGCACACGATGTGGACGCGGCCGCACGCGAGCTGATCACCGAAGCGGGCCACGGTGGACATTTCGGGCATGGGCTCGGTCACGGAGTGGGACTGGAGATCCACGAGCTCCCGTTCCTCGGCCCGGACAAGACCGGTAGACTAGAGGATCGAGTTCCGATCACCGTCGAGCCCGGGGTCTATCTGCCGGGCAGGGGCGGGGTGCGCATCGAGGACACGCTGGTGACGCGTGACGATGGGCCGGAGCTCCTCACACTGACGACCAAGGAGCTGCTCGTCCTGTAAGGGCAGCCGCACGCGGGAGAGACCACACGTGGCGACGACGAACGACCTGAAGAACGGTCTGGTGCTCAAACTCGACGGCGGTGACCTCTGGACCGTCGTGGAGTTCCAGCACGTCAAGCCCGGCAAGGGCGGAGCGTTCGTCCGCACCAAGCTGAAGAACATCATGTCCGGCAAGGTCGTGGACAAGACCTTCAACGCCGGCGTCAAGGTCGACGTGGCCAACGTCGACAAGCGGGAGATGCAGTACTCGTATCTCGACGGTGAGGACTACGTCTTCATGGACACCGAGACCTACGACATGCTGCACGTCTCCCCGGCTGCCGTCGGCGACACCGCCAACTACCTGCTCGAGAACATGACGGCCACGATCGCGATCAATGAGGGCAACGTCCTCTACATCGAACTGCCCGCGGCCGTCGAGCTCACCATCGCGGAGACCGAGCCCGGTCTCCAGGGCGACCGGTCCACCGGCGGCACCAAGCCCGCCAAGCTGGAGACCGGCGCGGAGATCAAGGTCCCGCTCTTCATCACCACCGGCGAAAAGGTCAAGGTCGACACTCGCAGCGGCGAGTACCTCGGTCGGGCCTGAGGTGTCGGCTCGGGGCAAAGCCCGACGGCGTGCGCTGGACATCCTGTTCGAGGCCGAGGCCCGGAGCGAGAACCCGCTCAGCGTGCTCGCCGAGCGGGTCGAACGATCGGATCCACCGGTCAACGAGTACACCTCAGCCCTGGTCGAGGGTGTGACCAGGCACCAGGGCCGGATCGACGAGCTGATCTCCACCTACTCCGAGGGCTGGACGCTCGAGCGCATGCCGGCGGTCGACCGGAACATCCTGCGAGGGGGCACCTTCGAGATGCTCTCCTCGGAGGAGGTGCCCGAGGGCGTGGTCATCAGCGAATGGGTGCACCTGGCGGCCGAGTTGTCGACCGACGAGTCGCCGCAGTTCGTCAACGGCCTGCTCGCCCGGTTCAAGCAGCTCAAACCGTCGCTCTCGCTCTGAGGGCGCTCCGGACGTCGTGCCATGGCCGGGCCGTCGGCGCGGCCCGGCACGGCGCACGCGACAATGCGAGTAACAAGGGCACTGCTGGAGTAGGGAGGGCCGGGCGTGCGTGACGCACCACGGCAGACCGTCGCGTGGAGGGCGCTCCGCGCGGTCCTGGCGGACCGGGTGGCGGCGACCGGGCGCGAGTCGCTCGACATCGTGGACGCCGGGGGCGGCACGGGCGGCTTCGCCGTACCGCTCGCGAAGCTCGGGCACGCCGTCACGGTGGTGGACCCGACCCTCGACTCGCTGGCCGCTCTGGAGCGCCGCGCCGCCGAGACCGGCGTGGGCGTCAAGGGCCTGCAGGGGGACGCGGCCGATCTCGGCGAGATCCTGAAGCCGGACAGCGCCGACCTCGTGCTGTGCCACAGCGTCCTCGAGTACGTCGAGGACCCGGCGGGCGCGCTCCGTGCGGTCAGGGGCATCCTGCGCGCGGGCGGCGTGGTGAGCGTGCTCGCGGCCAACCCGTTCGCGACGGCGATCCATCGCTCGCTGGCGGGCCACTTCGACGAGGCCCGCCAGGTGCTCGCCGACCCCTCGGGCCGCTGGGGGGACCGCGACCCGACTCCCCGGAGGTTCTCCCGCGACGCCCTGTCGGGCCTGCTCGCCGAGGCCGGGTTCACCGTGGGCGAGGTCCACGGCGTGAGGATCTTCGCCGACCTCGTGCCGGGGATGCTGGCCGAGAACGACCAGGAGGCGCTGATCGCGCTGGAGCAGGCGGCGGCCACCCACCCCGTGCTGCGCGACATCGCCACCCAGCTCCACGCCATCGCCTACCGGTGAGGCGCCTGCGGCGATCATTGCCGCATATCGAACCGGCTCACACGAACCCGAGTTGTCGCAACAATGTTCGGGTATGGTGGCGGGGTGTCCCGGAACCAGCTGCTACCTCGGGAGCCCTCACCCCGGGGTCCCGCCGACGACAGCGGCTGCCCGATCCTCCATGTGGACATGGACGCCTTCTTCGCCAGCGTGGAGCTGCTCGACCGTCCTGAGCTGAAGGGCACCCCGGTCATCGTCGGCGCGCCCGGCGCCCGTGGCGTGGTCCTCAGCGCCACCTACGAGGCCAGGCGGTTCGGCGTCCACTCGGCGATGCCGATGACGCGGGCCCGCCGCATCTGCCCGCAGGCGACGATCATCCCGCCCAGCCACGGGAAGTACTCTGAGGTCTCCAAGGGAGTCATGGAGATCTTTCAGACGATCACCCCCGAGGTGGAGCCGATCTCCTCCGACGAGGCGTTCCTCGACGTCAGCGGCGCCCGACGCAGGCTCGGCACGTCCACGGCCATCGCCGAGCTGATCCGCGGGCAGGTGGCGGAGCGCTACGGCATCACCTGCTCGGTCGGGGTCGCGAGCAGCAAGTTCGTGGCCAAGCTCGCCTCCCGCCAGTGCAAGCCCGACGGCCTGCTGGTCGTCCCGGCCTCGGCGGTGGTGGAGTTCCTCCACCCGCTTCCCGTCGCCGCCCTGTGGGGTGTGGGGGAGCGCACGGAGCAGGCCCTGGTACGGCTCGGCATCAGGACGGTGGGGGATCTGGCCCAGGTGCCGGTTTCCACGCTCCAGCGCGAGTTCGGGGCCGCCGGGGCCCATCTGGCGGCGCTCTCCTGGGGGCGTGACGAGCGTCCCGTGGTGCCCCATTCGCCCGACAAGAGCATCGGCAACGAGGAGACGTTCTCCCATGACGTGGACGACCCCGAGGCGATCAAGCGGGAGTTGCTGCGGCTGTCCGAGCGGGTCGCGGCCCGGCTCAGGGCGGCCGGCCACGTCGGCCGCACGGTCAGCGTGAAGCTGCGCCGCTCCGACTTCACCACCATCACCCGGTCGCGCACGCTCCGTGAGCCGACGGACGTCGCGAAGGAGATTTACGCCACATCTTGTGAGCTCTACGAGGCCGCCGGCCTGGATCGCGTGCGTCTCAGACTGGTCGGAGTCCGGATGGAGAACCTCCGGCCGGCGGCCACGGCGACCCGTCAGCTGGGTCTCGGAGACAGGGAGACGGGCTGGCGTGAGGCCGAACAGGCGATGGACAAGGCGATTCGGAGATTCGGGCCAGAAGCAGTCCGCCCGGCCTCGCTAGTTCAGCGCCCGTTTGGTCCAATGGATCTATGACGTCACCTCCGGTTTGGACCGCGTTGGACGTTTTCTTTCGCCTACGTCTACAGCCTCGTATTCTGGGGATAACCGACCGCGAGGTTCGGACACCCCGTGTCGTCCGTTGCCGTCTTCCCCTAACTGGGGCTGTCCTTGGGAGGCGCCGTGCCGCTGTCTGAGCACGAGCAGCGCTTGCTCGACCAGATCGAGCAGGCCCTCTATGCCGAGGACCCGAAGTGGGCCAATACCGTCCGGATCAGTGACCCGCGCAGCCATTACAAGCGGCGCCTGGTGAAGGCCTCCGTCGGCTTCGCACTGGGTGTCGTCCTGCTGATGGTGGGCGCCGTGGCGAACCAGATCCCGCTCGGCGTGGCCGGGTTCGTGGTCATGCTCGCCACCTGCTTGTGGGGCCTGTCCGCCTGGAAGCGCATGAGCGGGTTCGGAGGCGATGGCGCGGCCGCGACGCAGAACCGCGGCCGTCGTCCTCAACGTCAGGGCTTCATGGAGCGCATGGAGGAACGCTGGCGCCGTCGTCACGACGAACGCTGAGCGCTCCCCCCGCACTCCGGGCGCGCCCCTGTCCGGGGGCCGCGCCCGCGGGCCCCGGACAGACCGGGTGTCCGGTCCGGGACCCGGCCAGGCGCCCCCGCTAGCTCCGGGACCCGGTGAGGCTCCGCTCCTGGCTTGAGCCATTCTCCTGAACGTCTCGCACCGTCACCGCGCGATTCCCCGCCGTGTCGTCCGCCATATCGCCCGCCCCGCCCCGCGACCTTCCCGCCACGAGCCGGATGTTCTCCAGCCGGTCGAAACCGTCCAGCGCCTTCTCTCCGAGCGCCCGCAGACGCAGCAGCGTGGACAGCGGCGCGAGGGCCGCGCCCAGACGCCGCTTCCTCGACGCGGCGGCCGCGAGCGCCTGCCTCACCCGCTTGAGATCGACGGCCACGGGGGCCGGTCCGTGAACCGTGCGGGCGTACCTCCGCCGCTCCTCGGCCGAGGTGATCGCGGTGATCGAGGCGGTGGTCCCGGGGTCCGGCCTCAGGGTCTCCGTCACCCGCCGCCCGAGGGCGCGCGGGCTCTCACCCGGTCTCCGCGCCCTGCCGAAGTCGATCAGCAGGTCGCACAGTTCGGCCCACGCCGCCTCCACCGCCGGGGCGACCCGCACCGGTGCGTCCGCGGTGACGGCCCGCCGCCTCTTCCTCGCGGAGGCCTCTCCGGACGCGATCAGGTCCGCGTCGGAATCGCCTACCCGGGGATCGGGTACGTCGGGATCGGGTACGGCGAAGGCGACCTTGTCCAGGATCCTGCGGCGCCGGTATCGGGACGAAAGCCGTACTGCGGCGGGGATCAGCAGGATCAGCAGCGCCGCCGCCACCCCGATGGCGATCTTGACCAGCAGGGGCATGCCAGGATCGGCGACGATCGGCACGCCGCCGAGGTCGCGGTCGATCTCCCGAGGGTTGCGCGGGGCGGGGGCGGCGTCGCCGGTGGCGTCGTCCGCGCCGGCCGACGCGCCCGGCGAGGCGCCGGGGGACGGGCTCGCCGTGGGGGTCACCGGCAGGGTGTACTGCGGCACCTGGGCCGTTCCCTGACCGGCGCCGCCTCCCGGAGTCGGCTCGAAGCGGAGCCAGCCGACTCCCGCGAAGTAGAGTTCCGGCCACGCGTGGGCGTCATGGGTGCGCACCGTCCACACGTCACCGATCTTCGTGCCGCCGGTGAAGCCGATCGACACCTTGGCCGGGATGCCGAGCATCCGCGCCATGACCGCCATCGCGCTCGCGAACTGCTCGCAGTACCCCGAGCGGTCGGTCAGGATGAACTGCGACAGGGCGTCGCCGCCCGAACCGCTCGCCTTCAGGCTGTAGGTGAACGCGCCGCTCTTGGTGAACCACTCCTGGAGCTTCACGGCCTGCTGGTAGTGGGTCTCCGCTCCCTCCGTGACCCGCTGAGCCAGGCCGGCCACCCGGGGGTCGAGCCCGGGAGGCAGGTCGAGGTAGCGCCGGCCGCTCGAATCAGGTGCCGCCAGGTCCAACTGCTGGGGTGTCGGCTCCGGCTCGCCCGTCACGACGCGGTAGTCGAGCCCGGCCGCCTCGTCGTCGGTGGAGAAGACCATGAGGGAGTTGCGGTCGGCCCGCCAGTCCCCGTCGGCGGCGACCTGCGTCGCCGGGTAGGGCAGCGGCAGGAACCTCAGCGTGCGGATGTCGTCACTGATCGCGATGTGCGTCTCGGCCCGTTTCACCGGCATCGTCGGGTCGAGTCCCGGGGCGGGGGGCAACGGCCCCTCCGACACCCGGTCCTCCGGGCGTCCCCTGAGCGGGTTGACCGTCCACTTCGTCCCGTCGAAGACGTCGAGCGAGTAGATCCGCAGGTAGCGGGGCAGGTCGTCGCTGCTGGTGTACGTCAGGACGGTGTCGTTGGCCTCCTGCCGCAGCTCGCCTCCGAGCTCGGCGATCGCGTCGGGGATGCCGATGTTGCCGCCGCCCGGGCCCAGGCCGTTGCCCACGCCGAAGCTGAACAGGGGAGCGGGGGCCAGGTTCGGCAGCAGCGCCGGCACCAGGACGGCGAGTCCGATGGCCGTCACACCGATCCGCCGGCCCGACAGCGCCAGCCTCCCGGTGTCGGGCGCCGCGTCCGCGGTCACGGTCCTCGCCCGGCGCACGAACACGGCCCGGCCCCACTTGCCGAGCCGTTCGCGCCCGTCCGCGACCAGGAGGCCGATGTATCCGAAGGCCCCGATCACGAAGGCGGGCCAGCTGATCGGGTCAGTCAGCACCGCCGCCGGCACGGTGAACAGCGCCAGCAGCGGGAGTCCCGCGAGCGCGGCCCGGCGCAGCCGTACGGTGAAGAGATCGACGAGGATCGCCATCAGCCCCACGCCGCCGGCCGTGAGGAGGGTGATCCCCGTGTTGGCCGGCACGGGCGGGGCGAACCGCTGGATGTCGTCGAACCCGCCGCCGAGCAGCTCGCCGAGCAGCGCCACCGAGTCCTTCGTGGGGATGAACCCGATCCACGCCTTGCTCCCCGTGAACGCGGCCGTCAGATAGACGCCGAGTGCGAGGACCATGGCGGGCGGCGCGGCCCACGGTGGCGCCGCGAGGCGGGAGGCGCCCATTCCGATGGCGGCGGTGACGACGATCGCCCCCATGCTCGCCCAGAACCAGGCGCCCCCCTCGAACAGCGGGTAGAGCGTGAGCGAAACCGCGGCCGTGGCCAGCCCGGCGGCGATCGGGAGTCTCATGCCGCACTCCTCTTGTAGGCCGCCTCCGGCCAGACGGTGGCGAGCGACGTGCCCGCGGGAAGGTTGAGGACCCGCCATCCCGCACCGGAGAGCAGGGCGCGTGCGGACTCCGCCGCCTCGTCGGGGAACTGGTCCCACGTGGCCACGTCGAGCATGACCGCGACGCCGGTCACTCCGGGATGCCTCAGCCTGGCGAGCGCGCGGGCCTCCTCCGCGTCGATCGAGCCCAGGACCGCCACGATCAGCCCGTCGCCCGCACCCTGGCGGAGCGCCGTGACCCCGTGCTCGAGAGAACGCGTGGAGCTCTGCCGTACGACGGAGAGGGTGTCGACCAGCGACCAGGAGGCCCCCGAGTCGGCGAGATGTTGCGCGCCCTGGTCGGTGACCAGGCGCAGGCCCAGCCCCTCACGGGACAGGTGCACCCCGATCGAGGCCGCCGCGGAGACCGCGACCTCGAAGGACGACGACGGTCCCGTTCCGCGGTGGGCGTGCCTGCGCGTGTCGAGCAGGAGCGCGCCCCTGCTCTGCCACTGCTGCTCCTCGCGCCGGACCATCAGCTCGCCGTGCCGCGCGGTGGAGCGCCAGTGCACACGTCGCAGATCGTCGCCCTGGCGGTACTCGCGTGGCGCCACGTCGTCGTCGCCCGCCGCGGCCACCGACCGTGTACGGCTGTCGCCTCCGCCCGTCCACTCTCCCGAGAGGCGTACGGCCGGCAGCGGAATCACCTGGGGGGTCACGACCAGTGTGTCGGTGACCGTGAACGACCGGGCGAGCTCCACCAGCCCGAAGGGGTCGGTGATCCGCACAGAGAGGGGGCCGATCGGGAAGCGCCCGCGCAGATCGGACCGCACCCTGTAGTCGATCTCCCGGATGCCGCGGGACTCCATCCGGTCCAGGACGAACCGCTGCCGGCTGCCCAGCGTGTACTGCAGGTTGTCCTCGACCAGCAGCAGACCCGTCGGCAGGCGCGTGACGTTCTCCAGCCGCAGGGTCACGATGCTGTCGTTGCCCACCTCCACGCGCGAAGGACTGAGCCGCCTCGTGCTCCGCAGCCGGTAGCGAGTCCGCGACACGACCATCGAGGCGAGCAGCGGCATCGCGATGATCAGGACGGCGACCCGTAGCAGGTCGCTCTCGCCCAGAATGAAGGCGCACAGCAGTGCCGCGACGCCCGACGCGAGGAACGAACGCCCCCGCGAGGTCAGAGCCTTCAACCCCGTCATCGGGCCTCCGTTACTTGATGTCCGGCACCGGGACGCGGCGGATCAGTTCGTCGATCACCTGCTCGGGGCGGCGATGCTGACCCTGGGCCTCCATGCTCGGCAGCAGTCGGTGCGCGAGGACGGGCACCGCCAGATCCTGCAGGTCGTCCGGGATCACGTAATCGCGGCCGGAGAGCGCGGCGTGCGCCCGGGCACTGCGCACCAGGTGGAGAGTGGCGCGGGGGGAGGCGCCGAGCAGCAGGTCGGGGGACTGCCGGGTCGCCGCGACGACGTCGATGGCGTATTTCTTGACCGGCTGCGACACGTACACGGCGCGGATCGCCTCGATCAGCGCGCGGACCTCGGCCGTCGTGGCGACGGGATCGAGCTTGTCGAGCGGCTGGGAGGCCCCGTGGACGTCGAGCATCTCCAGTTCGGCGGCCGGCTCGGGGTATCCCATCGCGATCTTCGCGGTGAAGCGGTCACGCTGCGCCTCCGGCAACGCGTAGGTGCCCTCCATCTCGATCGGGTTCTGCGTCGCGATGACCATGAAGGGCGATTCCAGCCGGTAGGTCTCGCCGTCGACGGTGACCTGGCGCTCTTCCATGCACTCCAGGAGGGCGGACTGCGTTTTGGGCGAGGCCCGGTTGATCTCGTCGCCGACCACGATGTTGGCGAAGACGGGGCCGGGCTTGAACTCGAACTCACCGGTCTGCTGGTTGTAGGCGCTCACGCCGGTGATGTCGCTCGGTAACAGGTCGGGGGTGAACTGCACACGTCTGACGGGGCAGTCGATGGAGCGCGCCAGCGCCTTGGCGAGCATGGTCTTTCCGACACCTGGCACGTCCTCGATCAAGAGGTGGCCTTCGGCGAGGAGAACGGTGACGGTGAGGCGGATGACGTCGCTCTTGCCTTCGATCACGGATTCGATCGCGTTGCGGATCCGGTCGGCCGTGTCGACCAGAGTCTCGAGCCGGGTTTCCGCGTCGGTGACGTCGGGGGTTGCTGCCACCAGGCCTCCATGAAAGGTGCGTCCCTGAGAATGGGCGTTAAAGGTTGCTATTCCATTCTGTGTACTGACCTTATGACTGCTGGGGTTCCCGGTCGACTTTGTCTAGAAATCCGGATGAACCGGTGACGGGGCGTCGGTGCGAGTTCTCCTTCTTGGCCGACTTTCGTGTGAATCCCCGGACAATGGCGCGCTCCACTTTCCTCCACCGAACTCGCGCGGGCGCGCGAAATCGGCTTCCGGGGAGCCGCTTCCGGGATGTGGACACGCCCACGGCGGGGTGAGGGGCGTCCAGGGTGCCCCACTTCGCACCACCCTCCCTGAACTGCGGAAACGCGGCGCGAAACCGATGCCGACACGGTCTGAATCTGTTGACGGTGGGGAGAAGTGGAGTATGGTGGTGCGCAGTGGAGGGCAGGGGCTACAGCGCTGAGCGCTCCGCAAGGCACGGGAGGTGGGTCCGGTGTTCCTCGGCACCCATCAACCGCGCCTCGACGACAAAGGACGGCTGTTCCTGCCGGCGAAGTATCGTGAGGAGCTGGCGGAGGGTCTTGTGATCACCAAAGGCCAGGAGCGCTGCCTCTACGTCTTCCCCGTAGAGGAGTTCCAGCGCATCACCGAAGCCCTGCGCACCGCGCCGGTGACCGCCAAGGCGGTTCGTGACTACAGCCGTGTCTTCTTCGCCAGTGCCTCCGACGAGACTCCTGACAAGCAGGGGCGCATCACCATCCCGCCGAGCCTGCGGCAGTACGCGGGGCTGGAGCGCGACTGCGTGGTGATCGGAGCCAACACCAGGCTGGAGATCTGGGACTCCCAGGCATGGGACACCTACCTGGAAGCCCAGGAGCAGGCCTTCTCCGATCTGTCCGAGGAGGTGTTGCCCGGGATCCTGTGACCGTTTGACGTCAGACCCGTCGGTGACGTTCGGCGAGGTCTCCACCCGCTCCCCGCGGCAGCTGATGCACCTTCCCCGGTGTCAGATGTCCCGGCAGGCGATGCGGATGGGGACCTGGCCGGACGGGTCGGTCCCGCGAGGGGGGACCGGCATGGGTGGGGACCCTGAGGGTGATTCACCGGCGGCAGCCGCATATCCGCGAGCATCGAAGCGGCCAAGTTGGGGGTGGAAACGTTGTCGGCAGAACTCGGGCACACGGGCGGTCACGTTCCGGTCATGCTCGATCGCGTGCTGGAGTTGCTGGCTCCGGCATTCACCGGGCCCGACCCGGTCGTTGTCGACGCCAACCTCGGCCTCGGCGGTCACGCCGAGGCGTTGCTCGCCGCTCATCCGGACCTCCACCTCGTGGGGATCGACCGCGACCCGACCGCCATCGAGCGGTCCACGCGGCGGCTCGCGCCGTACGCCGGGCGCGTGACCATCGTTCGCGCCGTCTCGGACGAGTTGCCGGCCGTGCTGGCGGCCGCGGGGCGCCCGCGGATCAACGGCGTCCTCTTCGACCTCGGCGTCTCCTCTCCTCAGCTCGACGAGGCGGAGCGCGGTTTCGCGTACTCCTACGACGCCCCGCTGGACATGCGGATGGACCCCGAACAGGAGCTGACGGCGGAGCGCGTCGTCAACACCTACTCCGTGGCCGAGCTGACCCGCATCCTGCGCGACTACGGCGAGGAGCGGTTCGCCTCGCGCGTGGCGGGCTTCATCGCCAAGGAACGTGTCGCCAACCCGATCGACACCACCAAACGACTTGCCGATCTCGTCCGCACGGCGATCCCCGCCGCGACGAGACGGACCGGGGGGAACCCCGCCAAGAGAACGTTCCAGGCACTGCGCATCGAGGTGAACGGAGAGCTCACGGCGCTGGAGGAGGCCCTCCCCGCCGCACTCGACGCACTGGTGCTGGGCGGGCGGGCCGTCGTGCTCGCCTACCACTCTTTGGAGGACCGGCTCGCCAAGCAGGTTCTCGCGGCGCGAACCAAGGACACCGGCCCCCCGGGGCTGCCCGTCCCGCTGGAGGCATACCAGCCACGGTTCCGCCTTCTGACGAGGGGAGCCGAGCTCCCGGACGACGACGAGGTGGCCCGCAACCCGCGGGCGGCCTCGGCCCGTTTGCGGGCGGCAGAGAGGATCCGCCAGGGATGAGGACGACAGAGCAGGACAGCAGGACGCCCCGGCGGGTTCCCGCCTCACCGAGGCGGACCGGCCGGCCGGTCGGCGGCGGCGCGTCCGCCCCGGAGGCACCGAGCCAGCGGCGCGGGCAGACCGAGGCTCCGGCCCCGGCGAGCGCGCGGCGCGGGCAGGTCCCGGCATCGGCTCCGGCTCCGGCGAGCGCGCGTCGTGGTCAGGCCGCGGCTGCGGCTCCGGCGACCCCGCGTCGGGGTCAGGCCACGCGTCCCGACCCCGCATGGGCGCCGGACGCCGCCACTCCCGTGGGCGGCACCAGGACCCTCACCCCCGACGCTCCCGTGCGGGTCAGCCCGGCCGGCGCGGAGGCGCCGGAGGTCCAGGCGACCTCGCGTGTGCGGTCGGCCCGCTCCGCGTTCCGGCGCCCGCCGAGGGCGCCGTTCGTGCTGCTCGTCGTCGGTCTGATGTGCGGCGGCCTGGTGACCCTGCTGCTGCTGAACACCGTCCTCGCCCAGGACTCGTTCAAGCTGACCGATCTGCGGTCCAGCACGGACCAGCTCCATGAGCAGGCGGCGACCCTGGAGGGCGAACTGCGGGTCTGGGACCAGCCGGGCGCGATCGAGGAGGCCGCCAAGCCGCTCGGCGTCGAGAAGGACACCACGGCTCCGCGCTTCGTCAAGGCGGGTCCCTCGGTCGGGGCGGCCGACGCCGCCACGCCACGTGAAGAGGGCATGGTCAAGTGAAGGACGGCGGCCGGAGCCCGGGTCCCGGCCGCGGCGGTCCCAGCGGGCGCGGCGGCCCGGGCGGAGGGGGTCCGAGCGGACGCGGCGGCCAGGGGCCGGGTGGCGGCAGGAAGGCGCCCGGTTCCCCGGCGAGGCCCGCTGACGGGCCGTCCGGCCGTCCTCGTCCCGACGTTCCCGGCCGCCCGGGCCGCTCTCAGCGGCTCGGGCCTCACGACGAGCCCACGGAGGAGCGGGGGACTCGGAGGGGCGGCAGGCCACCCGGTGCCGACGACCCGGCCCCGCCCTCGCGGGCGGGCCGATCGTCCTCGGGGCAGTCCGCCAAGCCGGGCGGATCCGGCAAGGGCGCGACGGCCGGTAATCCGGCGTCCGACGCGAAGGCAGGCGGCAAGCCTGCGGCGAACGGCAAGGGGACCGGCACGGGGAAGCCCCCGGCCAACGGCAAGTCAGGTCCGTCCGGTCGCTCCGGGCAGCCCGGCCGTACCGGCCAGTCCGGCGGTACGGGGCAGCAGGCGCAGTCCGCCCGGTCGAGCCAGTCCGGCGGTGCCGGGCAGCAGGGACAGTCCGCCCGATCGGGTCAGTCCTCGCGTGCCGGGCAGCCGGGAGCGCAGCAGCATGGACAGGCCGGCCGTGCGGGCCAGGCGCCCACGCGTGGCGCGCAGACCACTCGCCCGGGCCAGGTTCCGCGGCCCGGTCAGACCGGGCCGGGCCGTACCGGTCAGAGCACCCAGCCGGGCAGGACGGGTCTCGCCGGACAGGCCACATCGACGCGCGCCCAGGGATCGGGCGACGGCCGTCCGCCGCGCCCGCCACGACCTCCCGCGCCGCCGCCGCGCCCGCCGGCCGTTCTGCGGCTGGGCAATCCCGGCCGCCGGCTGAACGCCGCGCTCGTCGTCATGGCGTTCGTGTTGTCGCTCTTCGCCGGACGGCTCATCCAGCTCCAGGGGCTGGACTCGAAGGTGCTCCAGGCCAAGGCGGCGCTGCAGCGCGTCCAACCGGAGACGCTGCCGGCGCGGCGCGGTTCGATCACGGACGTCTCCGGTAAGCAACTCGCCGTGACGGACGACGCCCGGGAGATCTACGTCGACCCGGCGGACGTCACGCCCGCGGCCCGCGACGAGATCGCGACCACGCTGGCCCTGGAGCTCAATCTCCGCAAAGAGGACATCGCGGCCAAGCTGGCCAAGACCACGCAGCGGTACATCGTGGTCGCCCGCAACATCGACCCGCCGCGCGCCAACAAGATCATGAACTACCAGTTCAAGGGCGTGGGCACCAAGGCGACCTACCGCCGCAGTTACCCCGGAGACACGCTGGCCGGCGGGCTGATCGGCTTCGTCGGGTTCGACGGGCACGGCCTGTCGGGGATCGAGCAGACCTACGACAAGGTGCTCGCCGGGCAGGACGGCAAGCAGAGCGTCGAGATCGGCGGAGACGGCCAGCGCATCCCGATGACGCGGACCAGTCGCCAGGCGCCCGTGCCGGGCAGGGACGTGCGGCTGACGATCGACAGGGACATCCAGTACGCCGCCCAGGAGGCCATCGCCAAACAGGTCAGGGCCAGCGACGCGCGCAGCGGCAGCGTGATCGTCATGGACATCAAGACCGGGCAGATCGTGGCCATGGCCAACGCGCCCGAGGTCGACCTGAACGACTGGCAGTCGGCCCCCGAGGCCGACTGGGGGAACCGGGCCGTGTCCGAGGTGTTCGAGCCGGGGAGCACCAACAAGGTGATCACGGCCGCGGGCGCCATCGAGTCGGGCGCGGTCACCCCCGAGACCGTCTTCCGGGTGCCCGACCACATCACCTGCGCGGACCGGGAGATCAGCGACGCGCACCCGCACGCGCCCGAGCCGCTGACGTTCACCGGCATCATCGCCGAATCCAGCAACGTCGGAACGATCATGGCCGCGCGCCAGATCACCGACCAGCGGCTCTACAACATGTTCCGGTCCTTCGGGTTCGGCGCCAAGAGCGGCGCCGGGGTCCCGGGGGAGGAGGAGGGCCTCCTGCCCGCCTACCAGGACTGGTCGGGAAGCCAGCGCTGCACGATCGCGTACGGCCAGGGCATCTCGGTCACCGCCCTGCAGATGGCGAGCGTCTACCAGACGATCGCCAACGGCGGTGTCCGGATCACGCCGTCGATCATCGCGGGGACCACCGACGAGCAGGGGCATTTCGTGGCCGCGGCCGCGCCCAAGCAGACGAGGGTCGTCAGCCAGACCACGGCGGAGGGGATCGCGGGCATGCTGGAGGCCGCCGTCGGGCACGACGGCACCGGTACGGCCGCGTCGATCGACGGCTACCGGGTCGCGGGCAAGACCGGGACCGCCATGCGGTATGACGAGAAGTGCAAGGGATACTGCGGCTACACTGCGACATTCGTCGGGTTCACCCCGGCGGATGCCCCCCGGCTCGTGGCGCTCGCCGTCATCCAGGATCCCAAGAACGGTCATTACGGCGGCGAGGTGGCCGCCCCCGTATTCAAGGACGTCATGACCTTCGCGTTGAAGAGCAGGAAGATTCCCCCGACCGGGACGAAGGCGCCGCATGTCGTCCTTCGCGCCGGTGGGTGACGAGGAAAGGTACGCTCTCGCCGTGCGTCCCCCGTCCTCTATGCGTCCTGTGGCTGCTCCTGCCCGCCCGCTGTCCGGGCTGGCCACCCTGCTCGGCGCCTCCTCTCCTGGAACAAGGCCGGCTCGTGGAGCCGTCACCGGCCTGACCATCGACTCGCGCCGCGTCCAGCGCGGTGACCTGTACGTGGCGCTTCCCGGCAAGACCGCCCACGGCGCCGCCTTCGCCGCCGACGCCCTCGCGGCGGGAGCGGTGGCGGTCCTCACCGACGAGGCCGGGCGCGAGAGCGCCGCGGCCACGGGCCTGCCCGTGCTGGTCGTGCCCGACCCCCGGGCACTGCTCGGACAGGTCGCCGCCTGGGTGTACGGCAGGCCGGCGTCCGGCATCACGATCATCGGAGTCACCGGGACGAGCGGTAAGTCGACCTCGACGTTCCTGCTCGAAGCGGGTCTGCGGGCCGCGGGCCACCGCACCGGGCTCGTCGGCGGGGTCGAGATTCGGGCGGGAGACGTGCGGTTCGTCCCCGAACTGACCACTCCGGAGGCGAGCGATCTGCAGGGCCTGTTCGCGCTGATGCGGGAGCAGGACGTGACCGCCGCGGCGATGGAGGTCTCCAGCCACGCCCTCGCGCTCGGCCGGGTCGACGGCGTCTTCTACGATGTCGCGATATTCACCAACCTGTCGCAGGACCATCTCGACTTCCACCGCGACCTCGACGACTACTTCGCGACCAAGGCCCGGCTGTTCACCCCCGAGTTCGCCCGAATCGGCGTCGTCAACATCGACGACGCCCACGGCCGCGAACTGGTCGGCCTGGCCGGCATCCCGATGATCACCTTCTCCGCCTCGGGCGCGCCGGAGGCGGAGTGGCGGGCGGAGAACGTGCGCCTGGGCTCCGACGGGAGCGCCTTCCGCGTCGTCGGGCCCGGCGGGATCGAGGCCGACGCGTCGGTGGCGCTGCCCGGGCCGTTCAACGTGGCCAACACCCTCGGCGTGCTCGTGGCGCTCGTGGAGGCGGGGATCTCCCTGCAGACCGCGGTGGCCGGAGTCGCCGCGTTCGCCGGTGTGCCGGGCCGCATGGAGCGGGTGCGGGGAACCGACGGCTACCAGGTGATCGTGGACTACGCCCACAAGCCGGGCGCGGTCGGGTCGGTGCTGACCTCGCTGCGTTCGGTCCTGGACGAGGGTCCCGGCGGCCGCCTCACCATCGTCCTCGGCTGCGGGGGCGACCGTGACAAGGGCAAACGGCCCATGATGGGTGAACTGGCGGCCAGGCTGGCCGACGTCGTGATCCTCACGAGCGACAACCCCAGGACCGAGGACCCGCTCGGGATCCTCGCGGCCATGTTCGACGGCGTGCGGGAAGTCCCGCAGGCCGAGCGCGGCCATGTGATCATGGAGCCCGACCGTGCGGCCGCCATCGATCTCGCGATCTCCCGTGCGGAGCCCGGAGACGTGGTCGTGGTCGCCGGCAAGGGGCATGAGCAGGGTCAGTACATCGGAGACCAGGTCATCCCGTTCGACGACCGCGACGTGGCGGCGGAGGCCGTCCGCCGGAAACAGGGCGGGCCGCCGGGTGGAGGAGCCGTCGGTGGGTGAGCGCGGACTCGGCGGGAGCCCCGGTCGTCCCCAGGCGGCCTTCCGGTACCTGGTCTCACGATCTCGGGCCGACTTCTAAGATTGCTGAACTCGACTGATCACGCGAAAGAGAGCAGGAAAGACGCATGATCCCGTTGCCGCTGGCCAGGATCGCCGAGATCACCTCGGGCGCCCTGACCGGCATGGCCGACCCCCGGGCCGTGGTGCACGGTCCCGTCGTGATCGACTCTCGCGCCGCCGAACCGGGGTCGCTGTTCGTGGCGATCAAGGGTGAGCGTGTGGACGGGCACGACTTCGCCCAGCGGGCCCATGAGGCGGGGGCGGCGGCCGTCCTGGCCGCCAGGCCCGTCGAGGCGCCCGCCGTGATCGTGGGCGACGTGCTGACGGCACTGGCCGATCTGGCCAGGGCCGTGATATCCGATATGCCCGCGGTGACTGTGGTCGGTGTGACCGGGTCGGCGGGAAAGACGACGACGAAGGACCTGATGGCCCGGCTCGCCGCGCGCATCGGCGTCACCGTCGCCCCCGTCGGCTCGTACAACAACGAGATCGGCCACCCGCTGACCGTGCTGAAGGTGGACCGGACCACGCGTTTCCTGGTCCTCGAGCTCAGCGCGAGGAACATCGGCCACATCGCCCACCTGGCGAGCGTCGCGCCGCCCCGCATCGGGGTGGTGCTCAACGTCGGCACCGCCCACCTCGGCGTGTTCGGCGGCAAGGAGGCGATCGCCCAGGCGAAGGGCGAACTCGTCGAGGCGCTGCCCGCGGACGGCGTCGCCGTGCTCAACGCCGACGACCCCCTGGTCCGCGCGATGGCCGGCCGTACGGAGGCCAGGGTCACCTACTTCGGGCGGTCGCCGGACGCGCACGTCCGCGCGGAGGACGAGGTGATCGACGAGCGCGGCCGCGCGTCCTTCACGTTGCGCGCGCCGACCGGCGCCGCGCCGGTGCGCCTGCGCCTGTACGGCGCGCACGCGGTGGAGAACGCGCTGGCCGCCGCGGCCGCGGCCTACGAACTCGGCCTGCCGGTGGCCACGATCGCCGAGGAGCTCTCGGCGGCCGAGCCGCGAAGCCGGTGGCGCATGGAGGTCACCGACCGGCAGGACGGCGTCACTGTGATCAACGACGCGTACAACGCCAATCCGGACTCGATGCGGGCGGCCTTCGAGAGCCTCGCGACGATCGGCGGGGCACGGCGGCGCTTCGCCGTGATCGCGTCCCTGCGCGAACTCGGCGAGGACAGCGCCGCCCTGAACGAGGATCTCGGGCGGCTCGCCGCGGGCTCCGGGCTCGAGGCTCTGATCGTCGTGGGCGAGGACGCCGGGCCGGTCCTCGCCGGCGCCCCGGGCGCGTTGCACGTCCCCGACGCGCACGCCGCGACGGCGGAACTGTCCGCACGGCTGGCGCCCGGCGACGTGGTGCTGGTGAAAGGGCCGCGCGCGGCCGGGCTCGAACGGGTCGCCGAGGCGATCCTCGGAGGTGACGCCCGATGAGGAACATCCTCATCGCGGCTGCGATTTCGCTGCTGCTCTCGATGGCCGGCACCCCCCTGGCCATCCGGCTGTTCGCCAGACGGGGGTATGGCCAGAACATCCGCGAGGAGGGTCCCTCCGGGCACTACGACAAGCGGGGCACGCCCACCATGGGCGGCACCGTCATCGTGATCGCGTCGCTGATCGGCTACTTCACGGCCCATCTCTCGACGGCCCTGGGCGGCCGGGTCGAGCCGCCCACCGCCTCGGCCCTGCTCGTGCTGTTCCTCATGACGGGGCTCGGACTGGTCGGCTTCCTCGACGACTTCATCAAGATCTACAAGCAGCGCAGCCTCGGTCTGCGCAGCGGCGCGAAGGCGGCCGGCCAGCTCATCGTCGGCGCGATCTTCGCGGTGCTCGTCGTCCGGTTCCCCAACGGGTACGACATCACCCCGGCCGAGACGCGGCTGTCGTTCCTGCGTGACTTCGGCCCGTCCATCGGCCTGCTTGGCTTCACGATCTGGGTGCTGTTCTTCATCGTGGGCTTCTCCAACGCGGTGAACCTCACCGACGGCCTCGACGGCCTGGCCTCGGGCGCGACCTGTCTGGTCCTCGCGGCGTACGTGCTGATCGGCAACTGGCAGCTGCGCAACAGCTGCACGGTGTTCTTCGGCCCCAACTGCTACTGGGTGCGCGATCCGCTCGACCTGGCCGTGGTCGCCGCGGCGGTGCTCGGCGCCTGCTTCGGCTTCCTGTGGTGGAACGCCCCGCCGGCCAAGATCTTCATGGGGGACACCGGCTCCCTGGCGCTCGGCGGCGTGATCGCGGGTCTCGCCTTCACCACCCGCACGCAGTTACTGCTCGTCATCCTGGGCGGCCTGTTCGCGATCATCACCATGTCGGTGATCATCCAGGTGGGCTTCTTCAAGATGACCAGGAGACGTGTCTTCCGGATGGCTCCGCTCCAGCACCACTTCGAGTTGTCGGGCTGGGCGGAGACGACGATCGTGGTCCGGTTCTGGCTGATCGCCGCGCTCTGCGTGGCCGCCGGGCTCGGCCTGTTCTACCTCGAATGGATGCCCAAACAGTGAGTGTCGTCGTCGCCGGGCTGGGAGTGTCCGGCACGGCCGCCGCCCGCGGCCTCGCCGGGAGCGGTGAGCGGGTGATCGTCCTGGAGGCGATCGACGGCGAGCGGCAGCGGGCCGCGGCCGCCGAACTGGCCGCCTCCGGGATCGAGGTGCGCTTCGGCGAGCCGGTCCTGCCCGAGGGCACGTCGCTCGTCATCACCTCGCCGGGGTGGCGTCCCGACCATCCCCTGCTGGTCGCCGCGGCCGAGGCCGGGATCGCCGTGATCGGCGAGGTCGAGCTGGCCTGGCACCTGCGCGCGTCGGACGGCTCCGCCGCCCCCTGGCTCGCGCTCACCGGCACCAACGGCAAGACCACCGCGGTCCGGATGCTCACCTCCATCCTCTCGGCGGCCGGGCACAGGGCTCTCGCGGCGGGGAACGTCGGCCTTCCGATCGTGGAGGCGGTCCGCGGGCCGTACGACGTGCTCGCCGTCGAGTTGTCCAGCTTCCAGCTCCACTGGTCCTCCAGCCTCGAGCCGATGGCCGCCGCCGTCCTCAACGTGGCGCCCGACCACATCGACTGGCACGGCTCAATGGAGGAGTACGCCGCGGCGAAGGCCCGGATCTTCGAGAACGCCGGGATCGTCATCTACAACGCCGACGATGACGCGTCGGCCCGGCTGGCCGAGCCGTACGGGCAGGGGCGGCGCCGGGTGAGCTTCACCCTCGGCGTGCCGAGGCCGGGACAGCTCGGCGTCGTGGAGGACCTCCTGGTCGACCGGGCGTTCGTGCCCGACCCCGTCAACGAGGGGGAGGAACTCGCCTCGCTCGCCGACGTCCGTCCCTTCGCGCCGCACAACGTGGCCAACGCGCTCGCCGCGGCCGCGCTGGCCCGCGCCTACGGCGTGCCCCCCGAGGCGGTACGGCAAGGCCTCGCCGACTTCGTCCCCGACCCCCACCGGATCGCGCACGTGGCACGGGTCGCCGACGTCGACTACGTGGACGACTCCAAGGCCACCAACCCGCACGCCGCGGCCGCGTCCCTGGCGTCCTACCCGTCGATCGTCTGGATCGCGGGCGGCCAGCTCAAGGGCGCGGACGTCGACGACCTCGTACGGCAGGCCGCCCCGCGCCTGAAGGGGGCGGTGCTCCTGGGGGCCGACATGGAGCGAATCCGCGAGGCATTGGCGCGACACGCCGTGGATGTCCCTGTGGTGGAGGTGCCAGGGCAAGACACTGGGGTCATGGACCGTGTCGTCACCGAAGCCGCCCGGCTCGCCTCCCCCGGAGACACCGTGCTGCTCGCCCCCGCCGGGGCGTCGCTGGACATGTTCGTTAGCTACGGAGCGCGTGGGGAGGCATTCGCGCGAGCCGTGCGTCGCCTGGCGGAACGGTGACGGCGCAGCAGGCGGAGCAGGCTCCCGCCACCTGGTCGCGCGCGCATCTCGCGGGGGTCAGGGAACTGCTGAGCCGCCCGCTGACGTCCTATTACCTGGTGCTCGGCTGCAGCGCCCTGCTGCTGGCCCTGGGTCTCGCGATGGTCCTGTCCGCGTCGAGCATCGAGGCGCTGCAGAAGACCGGCAACCCCTTCTACTGGTTCATCAAGCAGTCGATGTCGGTCGCGATCGGCATCCCGCTGATGTGGATCTGCTCCCGGTTGCCGCAGCGGTTCTTCCGGCTGGCCGGATACCCGCTGATGGGCATCTCGATCATCGGTCTGCTGATGGTCATCTTCATCGGTGAGGAGCTGCTCGGCGCCCAGCGGTGGATCGCGATCGGGCCCCTGTCGATCCAGCCCTCGGAGCCGGCCAAGCTCGGTCTGGTGTTGTGGGGGGCCGACCTCCTCGCGCGGAAGGCGCGCGCCGGCCGGATCGAGTGGCGGCACCTGCTGATCCCGCTGATGCCCGGCACGGCGATCATCGCCGTGCTCGTCATGCTGGGCCGCGACCTGGGCACGACCATCGTGCTCATGCTGATCTTCCTGGCCCTGTTGTGGGTGGTCGGCGCGCCGGTGCGGCTGTTCGGCGGAATCCTGGGGCTCCTCGTGCTCGCCACGGTCATCATGATCATGGTCGAGCCGTACCGGATGGACCGCCTGACGGGTTTCCTGAAGGTCTGGGAGAACGCGCAGGGCTCCGGGTTCCAGGCGGCGCAGGGACAGATCGCGATGGGCTCGGGGGGCTGGTTCGGGCTCGGCCTCGGCAGCAGCCGGCAGAAGTGGGACTGGGTGCCCCACGCCGAGAGCGACTTCATCTTCTCGATTCTGGGCGAGGAACTCGGCCTCATGGGCACCCTCGTCGTCGTCGCGCTGTTCGGGTTGCTCGGATACGCCGGGCTGCGGATCGCCTCGCGGACCACCGAGCCGTTCATCCGTCTCGCGGCCGCCGCCTGCGTGGCATGGATCGCAGGTCAGGCGATCGTGAACATCGGCGCGGTCATCGGGGTCTTCCCGATCACGGGTATCCCCCTTCCATTGGTGTCGTACGGAGGATCGGCCCTGTTGCCGACCCTGGCGGCACTCGGCATGTTGTTGTCGTTCGCCAAACGGGAGCCCGGCGCCGCCGAGGCCCTTGCCGTCCGTGGACCCGGACCCTTCGCCAGGGCTCTAAGCTGGCTTGGCCTGGGTGGCCGCCCGAGGCGTTGACAGGGAACGAGGAGTGACATGAGGGTGGTCCTCGCCGGCGGCGGAACGGCCGGCCATATCGAGCCGGCACTCGCTCTGGCCGACGCGCTTCGCCAGCAGGACCCGGCGATCGGGATCACCTGCCTCGGCACCGAAAGGGGCCTGGAGACGAGACTCGTCCCCGCCCGCGGCTATGAGCTCGAGCTGGTGCCGGCTGTGCCGTTGCCCCGATCGATCACGCCGAAGCTGCTCGCCGTCCCCGGCCGTCTGGCGGGTGCGATCAACACCGCCGCCGGGATCCTCGACCGGGTCAAGGCCGACGTGCTCGTCGGGTTCGGCGGATACGTCGCGACGCCCGCCTATCTCGCCGCGCGGCGCCGGGGCGTCCCGATGGTGGTGCACGAGGCCAACCCGCGTCCCGGCCTGGCCAACAGACTGGGCGCCCGCATGACCGACCACGTCTTCACCGGTCATCCCGACGCCTCGCTGCCCAACGCGGAGTACATCGGCATCCCGCTGCGCCGCGAGGTCGCGACCATGGACCGCCTGTCCCTGGGGGACAAGGCGAGGTCGTACTTCGGGCTCGAGTCCGACCGGCCGACCCTGCTGGTGTTCGGCGGCTCGCAGGGCGCGCGTTCGGTCAACCAGGCGGCGCTGGAGGCCGCGCCCTATCTGCGCAGGGCCGGCATCCAGGTGCTGCACGTGATCGGGCCGAAGAACGCGGTCGAGGTGGAGCCGCCTCCCGGCGACCCGCAGTACGTGATCCTGCCCTACGTCGACCGGATGGACTACGCCTACGCCGCGGCCGACCTCGCGCTGTGCCGCAGCGGCGCCATGACCTGTGCGGAGCTCACCGCCGTCGGCCTGCCCGCCGCGTATGTCCCGCTGCCGCACGGCAACGGCGAGCAGCGCCTCAACGCCGAGCCCATCGTCGCGGGCGGCGGCGGCATAATGATCGACGACGCCCAGCTGTCCGCCCGCTGGATCGTCGAGACCCTGCTTCCCATCCTGAACGACCCGGAGCGCGTCATGACCATGTCCGAGGCCGCGTCCCGACTGGGCCGCAAGGACGCCGACGTGACGCTCGCCCGCAAGGTGCTGGAGATCGCTTCCCGATGATCGTGTACATGAGCGCGGCCCCGGCGGGACGGGGAGAGGTGATCGGGCGATGAGCCTCGTCAAGCTTGTGGAGCCCATTCCCGCGGCCGACCTCGGCCGCGTGCACTTCATCGGCATCGGCGGCGCCGGCATGTCGGGCATCGCGCGGATCCTGCTGAAGCGCGGAGTGGCGGTGTCGGGCAGCGACGCCCGCACCTCCGAGATGCTGAACGAGCTGCGCGAGCTCGGCGCCACCGTCCACGTGGGGCACGCCGCCTCTCATATCAGGGACGTCAACACGGTCGTGGTGTCCACCGCGATCCGCGACTCCAACCCCGAGCTGGGGGAGGCGCTGCGGCAGAACCTCCGGGTCATCCCGCGAGCGGCCGCCCTCGCCGCCGTGATGGCCGGCCGCAACGGCATCGCCATCGCCGGCACCCACGGGAAGACCACCACCACCTCGATGCTGACGGTCGCACTGCAGAAGTGCGGCGCCGACCCGTCGTACTGCGTCGGCGGCCAGCTCGTCACCACCGGTCTCGGTGCGGACGAGGGCGCCGGCGAGGTCTTCGTGGCCGAGGCCGACGAGAGCGACGGGTCGTTCCTCATGCTCGCGCCGCGCATCGCGGTCGTGACCAACGTGGAGGCCGACCACCTCGACAACTACGGGGATCCGCAGGCGGTCTACGACAGCTTCGCCCGCTTCGTCGAGCGGGTCGGCTCGGTGCTGGTCCTGTGCGCGGACGACCCGGGCTCGGCGGACCTCGCGCCCATCGCGAGGGCGCGCGGCCTCAAGGTCGTCACGTACGGCGAGGCCGCCGGCGCGGACTACCGGATCGCCGACGTGGTGCCGCACGGCCTGGGCCTGGAGTTCACCGTCGCCGGGCACGGCGCCGTACGGCTGGCCGTCCCCGGGCGGCACAACGCGCTGAACGCGACCGCGGTGATCGCGGTGGCGCTGGAGCTCGGCCTGCCGTTCGACGAGATCAAGGAGGGCCTGTCGGCCTTCACCGGCGCCAAGCGCCGGTTCGAGGCCAAGGGCGAGGCCCGCGGCGTCACGGTGTTCGACAGCTACGCCCATCACCCGACGGAGCTGGCCGCCGATCTGCGCGCCGCACGCGACGTGGTGAAGGGCGAGGGCCGGGTCATCGCCGTGTTCCAGCCGCATCTCTACTCGCGCACCAGGTTCTTCGCGACCGAGTTCGGCGAGGCGCTGGGGCTGGCCGACGAGGCCATCGTCCTGGACGTGTACGGCGCCCGCGAGGATCCGGAGCCGGGCGTGTCCGGCGCGCTGGTCGCCGGCAAGGTGCCGCTGCCGTCCGAGCATGTCGCCTACGCGCCGGACCGCGACGCGGTGCCCGCCCTCGTGGCGGCCCGGGCGCGGCAGGGAGACATCGTCCTCACGATGGGCGCGGGCGACGTGACGGAACTCGGCCCCCGCATCGTCGCGGAGCTGGCCGCACGGTGAGGCTCGCCACCCGGCGCACGATCCTGGCCACCCTGCTCACCGGCGGGGTGGTGGGTGTGGCCACCTGGGTGGTGTTCTTCTCGCCGGTGCTGGGTGTGCGGTCGATCGAGGTCACCGGGGACGTCACCGTGCCCGCTGAGCAGCTCAGGCAGGCCGCGGGCGTTCGGCTCGGCACGCCGCTCGCCACCGTCGACCTCGGACTGGTCGAGCAGCGGGTGCGCGCGGTCCGCGAGGTCGAGTCGGCCCGGGTGGACCGGGCCTGGCCGGGGACCTTGCGGGTGGCCGTCGTCGAGCGAACGGCGATCGCGGTCGCGCTCCTCGGCCCGGGCAGGTCGGCGGTGCTCGACCGCTTCGGCGTGGTCCTGCGGGAAGTGGCCGTGGCACCGCCGCGGTTGCCGCTGCTGCGTGTCCAGCGCCTCGCCGCGGACGATCCCTCGACCCGTTCCGCCCTCACCGTGCTGAGCGTGCTGCCCGAGGACGTGTCGCGCCTGGTCAGCCAGGTGCGCGCGCCGTCGCCCAAGTCGGTCACGCTCAAGCTGACCGACGGCCGGACCGTCATCTGGGGCGACGCCGGCCGCGCGGCGGAGAAGGGACGCCTGCTGACGTCCCTGCTCACCAGGCCCGCGACCAGCTACGACATCAGCTCGCCCAAGGTGGTGACCGTCAGATGAGATATCTCACCTGCGGTTCGGCGGGCCCGCGACCGAAAAGGACAGCGCGCGACACGCCGGACGGCCGTGCGGCGCGGTTAGTTGACCCTGGGGGAGGGGCAACCCTACTGTCCGTATCAATCTCAGGTTGACATAACTCTAAATCTCAACTTGAGGGTGAGAGTTAGAGAGCGCGGGCGCCGCCCGCACGAAACGTAAACGAGCGGAAAGGCCCCTCGTCGTGGCAGCACCGCAGAACTACCTCGCGGTCATCAAGGTCGTCGGCATCGGCGGCGGCGGAGTGAACGCCGTAAACCGGATGATCGAGGAGGGACTCAAGGGCGTCGAGTTCATCGCCATCAATACCGACGCCCAGGCGCTGCTGATGAGTGACGCCGATGTGAAGCTCGACGTCGGGCGTGAGCTCACCCGGGGTCTCGGAGCCGGGGCGAACCCGGACGTCGGCCGCAAGGCCGCCGAGGACCACCGCGAGGAGATCGAGGAAGTCCTCAAGGGCGCCGACATGGTCTTCGTCACCGCGGGCGAGGGTGGCGGCACCGGCACCGGCGGCGCGCCGGTCGTGGCCGGCATCGCCCGGTCCCTCGGTGCTCTGACCATAGGTGTGGTCACCCGGCCCTTCAGCTTCGAGGGCAAGCGCCGGGCCATGCAGGCCGAGGCCGGCATCGAGACCCTCCGCGAGGACGTCGACACCCTGATCGTCATCCCGAACGACCGGCTGCTGTCGATCTCCGACCGTCAGGTCAGCGTGCTCGACGCGTTCAAGGCCGCCGACCAGGTCCTGCTGTCCGGTGTCCAGGGCATCACCGACCTGATCACCACACCCGGCCTGATCAACCTGGACTTCGCCGACGTGAAGTCGGTCATGTCCGGCGCCGGTTCCGCGCTCATGGGCATCGGTCACGCCAGGGGAGACGACCGCTCCGTCGCGGCGGCCGAGATGGCGGTGTCCAGCCCGCTGCTCGAGGCCAGCATCGACGGTGCGCACGGCGTGCTCCTGTCGATCGCCGGCGGATCCGACCTCGGTCTCTTCGAGATCAACGAGGCGGCGCAGCTCGTGTCCAGCGCGGCCGCGTCCGACGCCAACATCATCTTCGGCACGGTCATCGACGACGCGCTCGGCGACGAGGTCCGTGTGACGGTCATCGCCGCGGGTTTCGACGAGCCGGCCGTGACCAAGCCGGCGGCCGCGCCGCTGTCGAGGCCCCAGCAGACCCGCCCGGCTACGCCGGCGCCCTCGTCGCGGCCCGCGCCGCCGCCCGCCCCGGCCAAGCCCGAGGTCCGGGCCGACCAGCCGCTGAACCGGCCGGTCGCCTCTCCGGTCCCGCCGGTCGCTCCGTCGGCGGGACCCGCGGCGCCTCCCGCCCCGCCCGTGAGCCAGCCGGTCGCACCGGCGGCGCAGCCCGCCGCGGCGTCCGAGGGATCGGCGCAGTTCGGCAGGGACGCGGCGGCCGAGGGGGGCGCCCGTTCCGAGCAGGGACAGGCGAGCACCTCGGGACCGCTGTCGATTCCGCGGCCCACGCCGGAGCCGCCCACTCCCATCACCTCGCGCGTCACCCAGCCGGCCCCGCGCCGTCCGGTGGTGTTCGAGGAGCAGGAGGAGGAGCTCGACGTGCCGGACTTCCTCAAGTGAGCACCGCACCACGTGGATGACGCACGGCGCGATGAGATCGCGGCGGGTCTGGCGGAAGTCGAACGGCGTGTCGAACAGGCCTGCCGGACGGCCGGGCGGGCCCGCTCGGACATCACGATCATCGCGGTGACCAAGACGTACCCGGCCTCCGACGTGCGCGTGCTCGCGGGGCTCGGAGTGACCGACATCGGCGAGAACCGGGACCAGGAGGCGGCCGACAAGGCCGCCGAATGCGGTGATCTGGGTCTCACCTGGCATTTCATCGGCCAGTTACAGACCAACAAGGTCCGCTCGGTCGTCTCCTATGCGGACGTCGTCCACTCGGTCGACCGTTCCAGGCTGGTGGACGCGCTGAGCCGCGAGGCCGTACGGCAGGAGCGCGAGGTGGGCTGCCTCATCCAGGTCGCCTTGGGCGGCGGGGAAGACGGCGGCCCAGCGGGGCGGGGCGGGGTGGCACCGGGCGAGATCCTTCCCCTGGCCGAGGCCGTGACCAGGGCGGACGGCCTCCGGTTGCGGGGCGTCATGGCGGTCGCGCCGCTCGGCGGGGACCCGGGAGAAGCCTTTGCCCGGCTTTACTCGGTGGCTCAAGCCGTACAGAAGGAACACCCGGCGGCAGACGTCATATCCGCGGGTATGAGCGGAGATCTGGCCCAGGCGATAGCGAACGGCGCGACACACCTGCGTGTCGGTACGGCGTTGCTCGGTCGCCGGAAGCCCTTCGTCAGGTAATGTCCCCCAAGTGGACCTTGGTGTCCGCGACAGGCAGAGGTCGATCAGCGGTGAGCTCCACGGGGGGTACGCCTACCGCCCTGGCCTTCCCATAGGGACCTTGAAGGCACCAGTAACGCGGAGGACGACGAGCGATGGCCGGCGCGATGCGCAAGATGGCGGTCTACCTCGGTCTCGTGGAGGACGACCACTACGAAGACAGGTACGGGACCGAGTACGGCACCGACGAGGAATACGGCGACGAGTACGACCTGCAGCGGCGGGGCTTCGCCGCGGGGCCGCAGGGAACGCACCAGGCGCCCCACGAGCGTGACGAGGACGGCGAGACCGTCGTCCCGGCCACCCGGCCTCCGACGGCGGTGCTCGAGCGTCGTACGACCGATCTGGCGCGGATCACGACCCTCCACCCCCGCACGTACAACGAGGCGCGCACCATCGGGGAGCACTTCCGTGAGGGCACGCCGGTCATCATGAATCTGACCGAGATGGTCGACAGTGACGCCAAGCGCCTTGTCGATTTCGCGGCAGGTCTCGTCTTTGGCCTACACGGCAGCATCGAACGTGTTACCAACAAGGTGTTCCTGTTGTCCCCCGCCAACGTTGAGGTGACCGCCGAAGACAAGGCCCGAATCGCGGAACGCGGCTTCTTCAACCAGAGCTAGAGTTCCATCATGAACAGTGACCGGCTGAGCGGTGCCCCCTGGGACCGGATGCGGCGGAACCAGAGGGAGGCGGGGTCGGACCATGGGGATCGTTAGCGAGATCTTGTCCATCGCCCTCACTCTCTATCTGATTCTGCTGATCGGCAGAATGATCTTTGAGACGGTGCAGGCTTTCGCCCGCTCCTGGCGGCCTTCCGGGGTCGTTCTGGTGCTGGCGGAGGCGATCTACACGGTGACAGACCCTCCTCTCAAATTCCTCCGCCGTTTCATTCCGCCCCTCAGGTTGGGTACGGTGGCCTTTGACCTGAGCTTCACTGTGCTGTTCATTGTGGTTTTGGTCTTGATCCAAGTCGTGAACGCGTTTCGTTGATCGGGTACCGTCCCCGCGGACAAGACTCCGAGCGCGCCAAGGAGACCCAAAATGCCGTTGACGCCCGCTGATGTGCGGAACAAGCAGTTCAGTACCACCCGGCTTCGGCCGGGGTACGACGAGGAGGAGGTAGACGCTTTCCTCGATGAGGTGGAGGCCGAGCTCGACCGCCTCATTCAGGAGAACGAGGAGCTCCGTGCGAAGCTGGCCGAATGCCTGAGGGGCAAGGTCCCCGGTGGCATGGGCATGGGCATGGGAGGTCCCATGCAGATGGCGGCCCCCATCGCCGAGCCCAAGCCGGAGATGATGATCCCTCAGCCTGAGCCGATCAAGCCCCCGGAGCCCGCGCGTCCCGAGCCCGTCCCCGTCGGCATGGGCCTGCCGCCCGCCGAGGACAACATGGACACCGCGGCCCGCGTCCTCGCCCTCGCGCAGCAGACCGCCGACCAGGCCATCGCCGACGCCCGCCGGGAGGCGGACGAGACGGTGACCCGCGCCCGCCGCGAGGCCGACGACATCCTCGGCAAGGCGCGCCGCCAGGCCGAGCAGATCATCGGCGACGCCCGCGCCCGGGCCGAGACGCTGGAGCGCGACGCGCAGGAGCGGCACCGCCAGGCCATGGGCTCGCTGGTGCAGACCCGCGACGAGCTCGAGCGCAAGGTCGAGGAACTGCGCAGCTTCGAGCGTGAGTACCGCAGCCGGTTGAAGCTCTACCTGGAGAACCAGCTCGCGGAGCTCACCGTCGCGGCGGAGGGCAGCGGTGGTTTCCCCATGGTGGGCGGAGCACCGGCGATGGCGCACGCCGTCGCTCAGGGCGGCCAGCCGATGCAGGCGGCTCCCAACCCGTTCGGTCAGGAGCCCTCGCAGCACACGGGCGCGTTCCCCGGACCTGACGGGCAGCACACCGACCGCAGGTAGGCCGCGGGTCACCCCCTGGCCTTCCCGCGACCCGCAAGCTCGGAGAACCCCCTGTGATCCTCTTCAGCGCCGCTTTGGCGTTCGCCATCGCCGCCCTCCTCATCCTCATCGCGGGGTGGGCGCTGGCGAAGGTGTACCTGGTGATGTGGTCGATGGTGATCGCGGTCTTGGCCGCCGTCTTCCTGCTCATCGGGGCGCTGGTGAAGCGTCATCTGCTGTTCCCCGCCGGTGGGCGTGCCGCCGACGGGCCGGATCTCACCCCCCAGGGTTCCTCCTCCGTCTCCCAGCTCGCGCATGCCGGAGCCCCCGCCGCCCTCAGCGGGGCGCCGGGACACCCGGTGGACACGCCGACACAGGCACCGCCGGGAGCACACCACGGGGCGCTGCCACCGACGCCATTCCCGCCCCGTCACGCCGAAGCGACTGCCCCCCTCCGGCGTTCGCCGGCTCACACAGGTCGTCCGCTCGGTCCCGAGGACATCGTGCTGGTCGTCCCGGGCCGTAAACGTTTCCATGTGGCGAACTGCCGTCAGCTCATGGGGCGCGAGGTCGAAGAGCTGACCTACGAGGAAGCCCGCGAGGAGGGCTTCAGCCCCTGCACCACCTGCCTGCCCGAGCTGTCCCCCCGCGCGGTGGACGAGACTCCGCAGCCCAGGCCGACCCGTCGGCAGGGCTCGCGTGCCGAGGCGGGACCCACCCGCCCGGCGGGTGCGACGGGTGGCAGGGACACGACAGACCCCAAGGTCGGCAAGGATCCCGTGCCGGCCGACGACACGGTGACCGTCCACCGCTCGGCCTCCGCCCGTGACACCGCCCCGGCCAAGGACTCCGCGACCGGTGGCAACGTTCCCGGCTCTTCCGCGGGATCGGACACCGCCAGGCAGAGGACCGCTTCCGAGCAGGCCTGGCCCGAGCAACCCCGGCCGGAGCAGTCCCGTACGGACAAGACCCGGTCGGAGACCCCCGCATCAGGGACGGGCGGCACCGAGAAACCGCAGCTCGACTGGTTCCAGCGCAACATGTTGTCGCCCACGCCCACGCCCACGCGCACAGGCACGCCCACGCCGACGGGCACCGGCTCCCGGCCGGCACCTGCGGAGGAGAAGGCGGCGGGCTCGCCCACCTTGCCTGAGCAGGACAAGGGCGACTGGTTCAGCGCGGCGAGAAGCAGGCCGGCGCCGGCGCAGCCGGGATCCTCCTCGTCCGAGTCCTCCCCGGCCGGTTCCGGTCGCGCGGAGAAGGCCACGACGGCCGAGCCGGAGAACGACGCGACCAGGGGCGCCGAAACCGGCAGCCCGCGGCCGGGGACCGCCGAGCCCGAGAGCGCGAAGAAAGCGGCCGCGAAGACCGAGGGCGTCGCACCGAAGAGCGCTGAGCCGAAGAGTGCTGAGGCAAAGAGTCCTGAGCCTGCGGGCGCCGGGTCGAAGGCCGCCGAGGTGACCGGGGTCGAGTCCGAAAGCGAGAGCCCGAAGAGCGCCGGGCGCGAGGCCGTCCGGCCTGAGAGCGGCACGGCCAGGACAGCCGGCACCCCGAGCACCGGGAAGTCCCGACCGGACACGGCCAACCGCGGGGACGCCGTGACCGGGACCACCGACGCGGAGCCGGAGACGGCGGCGGAGATCACGCAACCCGGGCGCGCCGGGTTCCGACCCATCCCCGCCTCTCCTGGTTCCGTTCCGGGTTCCGCTTCCCGGGGCTCGTCAGTCGCGGGATCCACTGACACGCCGGCCGCCGCCTCCGCTGACAGGCATGCCTCCGCTTCTTCCAAGGCGGGCACCGGATCCGGATCCCCGTCCGGCCCGGTACGGCCGGCAGGAGATGCCGCAGGCCGCGTGTCCGGTGACACGAAGGACGGAGCCTCCACGGAGGACAGGGCCAAGGGCGAGGACAGGGCCAAGATCGACGACAAGGCCAAGATCGACGACAAGGCCAAGGGCGAGGACAGGGCCGTGAACACGGTCAAGGCCACGCAGAAGGACTCCGGCACCGAAGGTCCGGCGAAGGACACGGTCAAGGTCGCGGCGAAGGACTCCGGCGCCGAAGGTCCGGCCAAGGACACGGCGAAGGACACGACCGGGGACACGGCGAAGGATCCCGGCGAGGACACGGTCGAGAAGGCCGCCGTGGGCCGCGGCGAGCAGGGGCCTCGCAACGTGGACGCGGGCGACACCCGTTCCGAGGAGCCGGAGGACGACGACAACACCAACACCTTCGCAGCCATCCGTACCGGCACCGCGCGACGCGTCACGCCGGGGTCGGTGAAGGTGATGGTCGGCACTCGCCGCTACCACAGCTCGGAGTGCCCTCTCATCAGCGGGATCGACGACGACAGCATCGAGGTCATGACCAAGGAGGAGGCCGAGCAGGCGGGCCTCACCCACTGCTCGGTCTGCCAGGCCCGGTAACCCGCCCCTCCGCGTTTCACAGCGTGGAGGCGGAGGGTGCATGGAACGTTCCGTGCCCGGAGCGCGGGAAGATCAGTTCGACGGCAGGGCCTGGGCGTTCAAGTATCCGAGCCAGCGGTTTTCGATCTCGGTGTAGCGTCCGCCGGTGATGGCGTCCAGTGCCGACAATTGGGTGACGTGCAACGAGTGGTACCCCCATCGCGCCGGATTGGGGGGAGTGGCCGGGGTCCGCGTGTACTGGAGCAGGTCGTAGCTGGTCCGGGACGAGAGGTCGTACAGCGGCAGGACCCGGTCCAGCGTGGTCAGGCCCCTCGTGAACATCTTCTTCGCTGTTTTGTCGTGGAGGAGTTCCCCCACGTCGTAGACGCCGATCAGCGCGAACATGTACCCGTTGAGCACGTGGCTGGGCGTGGGCGTCGGGTATTCCTCGAACCAGTCGTATCGCCCCTCGAAGCGGCGCAGGACGCCGCCCTTCTCCACCGGGGTTCGCATCGGCCGCAGAGCGCGCAGCGCCGCGGCGCCGTACCGCTTGTCACCGGTTGCGACCGTCATCTTCGCGAGGAACGAGGCGCCGATACCCTGCGCCATCCCGGAGTACCAGCCCTTGTGGAGTTCGCCGGCGAGCCCGTCCCGGTACTGGTAGTCGAACGGGATCGGCCAGCCCCCCTTGACGTCCTGCTCCTTCAGCAACCACGCGGCCACGGCCTTCGCCTTGCCGAGGTAGGCACCCTCGCCGGTCGTGACCCACTTGCTGTAGTTCTCCATGCCGTACTGCACGATCGTGACGGGATAGGCGAAGGTGCCGAACAGGTAGCTGCTCAAGGGGACCCCGTCGGCTCCGATGACGGTCCGGGGCCAGCCGGCGACGCTCTCCCCGGCGAATTTCAGCCAGGGGCCGAGGGGGTCGTAGCGCTGGATGATGAGGGTCTCGCCCTGGAGGTACCCGGCGTGCGGGACGCCGTCCCGCCCTGGGGAGACCGTGAGGCCGAAGTCCTTCTTCAGCCAGGTGAACGGGACGTAGAGCTCCTTGCCCGCTCGGAGCGCCGGAACCTGGTGGTGGAAAAGGTCGAGTGACATCCGGGTGATCGCCGTCCTCGGCCGCGGTTTCGCGAGCGGCTGGGAAGAGGTGCAGACGACCAGGCAGACGGGAGTGATCATCAGGGCGGCGGCGGCACGTGTCGCGCGCATCTCGAACACCGTTCTACAAGGCAGTGAGGAGAGATCGTAGCGGCACCCGTCCGCAGGGTGAGCCCGGGGCACTGAAACGGCGGAGCCCCCGGGCGGACGCGGCAGGCGCGCCGCCCGGGGGCTCGGTGGTCAGGCGTCGATCAGGCGTGGATCACGCCTTGCGGAGCTGGAAGACCAGGCCGAGATCGGCGTCCTCGTGCCGGGGCAGATCTTCAGCGGAGCCGCCCTCGGTGAGGTTCGCCGCGAGCACTTCATCGGCCACGGTCCCGCCGCCTTCGCGCAGTGCCGTCGCAAGATCGCCCTCGGCCGACCACCACAGGTCGATCCGGTCGCTGATGGACAGCCCGGTCGCCTTGCGTGCCTCCTGGACCAGCCGGATGACCTCGCGGACCAGGCCCGCCCTGCGTAGTTCGTCGGTGATCGCGAGGTCCAGGGCCACGGTCTCACCCGTTCCGGTGTCGACCGCGCCGGTCTCCACGGCCCATCCCGTCTTGGGCTGCTCCGTGATGATCACATCGTCCGGGCCGAGCTCGACCGTTCCCAGCTCTCCCGCCTCGACGGCGGCGGCCGTTCCGGATCGGACGGCCTGAGCCAGCAAGGCCGGGTCGGCGGCGCCGACGGCGGCGGCGACCAGCTTGGTCTGCGACCCGAATCGCTTCCCGAGGGCACGGAAGTTCGGCTTCACGGTGAAGGTCACCAGGTCGGCCGAGAACCCGGACATGTCCTCCAGGCTCTGCACGTTCAGTTCATCGGCGATCAGCTCGCGCAGCTCGCCGGGGAGCGTCGCCCACCCGGGTGCGCCGATCAGTGCCCGGCCGAGCGGCTGGCGGGTCTTGACCGACGACGAGACGCGGGCCGAGCGGCCCAGCTCGACGAGGCGCCGGACGAGCGCCATCCGCTCGGTCAACGCCGGGTCGAGCAGCGAGGCGTCCACCTCGGGCCAGGTGGTGAGGTGGACCGACGGCGGGGCGTCGGGGCCGCGGAGCACGTCCCACAGGTAGTCGGTCAGGAACGGAACGAGCGGCGCCATCAGCCGGCTCACGGTCTCCAGGCACTCGTAGAGCGTGGCGAACGCCGACTCCTCGCCGGACCAGAACCGGCGGCGCGAGCGGCGGACGTACCAGTTCGACAGGTCGTCCAGGAAGTCCGTCAGGCGGCGTCCGGCCCGGGCGGTGTCGAACTCCTCGAGGGAGGAGGTGACGTCGGCGACCGTCCGGTGCAGCTCGGCGAGGGCCCACCGGTCGATCAGCGGACGCTCGGCGTGCGGCGGCGCGGAGGCCAGCCGGGCCGGCGACCACGACTCGGCGTTGGCGTAGAGCGTGAAGAACGACGCGGTGTTCCAGTAGGTGAGCAGGACCTTCCGGACGATCTCCTCCAGCGCGGCATGGCTGATCCGGCGGGGAGCCCACGGCGAACCCGAGGTGGCCATGTACCAGCGGAGGGAGTCGGCACCGTGGTCGTCCATCAGCGGCATCGGCTGCAGCACGTTGCCCAGGTGCTTGCTCATCTTGCGCCCGTCCTCGGCGAGGATCAGGCCGAGGCACAGGACGTTCTCGTACGACGAGCGGTCGAAGACCAGGGTCCCGACCGTCATCATCGAGTAGAACCACCCGCGGGTCTGGTCGATGGCCTCACAGATGAACTGGCCGGGGTAGGACGCGTCGAAGACGTCCTGGTTCACGTGCGGTGCGCCCCACTGGGCGAACGGCATGGCACCCGAGTCGTACCAGACGTCGATGACGTCGGGAACGCGCCGTGCCTCGGCGCCGCAGACCGCGTCTCCCTCGCCGTGCCGGCAGGGGAAGGTCACGTCGTCGACGTACGGCCGGTGCGGGTCGAGCCCCGACAGCTCACGGCCGGCGTACTCGCCGAGCTCCTTGAGCGAGCCGACGCAGGTGACGTGGGAGTCGTCCTCGGAGCAGACCCACAGCGGCAGGGGCGTGCCCCAGTAGCGCGAGCGGGACAACGCCCAGTCGACGTTGTTGCGGAGCCACTCGCCGTAGCGGCCGTTCTTGATCGTCTCGGGGAACCAGTTGGTCCCCTCGTTCTCGGCGAGCAGACGATCCTTGATCTTGGTGGTCCGGATGTACCACGACGGGAGCGCGTAGTAGAGCAGCGGCGTGTGGCAGCGCCAGCAGTGCGGGTAGCTGTGCTCGAAGTGGTCGCCCCAGAACAGCAGGCCGCGGCTGCGCAGGTCCTCGGTGAGCGGCTCGTCGGCGTCCTTGAAGAACGTGCCGCCGACGAACGGCACGTCGGGCAGGAACCGGCCGTCGGGTCCGATGGGGTTGACCACCGGCATGCCGTACCGCTTGCAGACGGTCATGTCGTCCGCGCCGAACGCGGGCGCCTGGTGGACCAGGCCGGTGCCGTCCTCGACGGTGACGTAGTCGCCCAGCACCACGTAGTGCGCGCCGGGGATCTCGACCAGTTCGAAGGGGCGGGAGTAGCGGGTGTGCTCCAGCTCGGTCCCCGTGAACCTGGCGAGCACCTCGGCGTCCTCACCGAGGACCTTGGTCATCAGCGGCTCGGCGATGACCAGCACCTCGTCGCCGCGGCGGGCCGCGACGTAGGTGACGTCCGGGTGGACGGCCACCGCGGTGTTGGACACCAGGGTCCACGGGGTGGTGGTCCAGATCAGCAGCGAGGCGCCGAGGTCGGCCAGGGGGCCGGAGGTGACGGGCATCCGCACGTAGACCGACGGGCTGGACACGGTCTCGTAGCCGCCCGGCTGGCCCAGCTCGTGATCGGACAGCCCGGTGCCGCAACGCGGGCAGTAGGGCGTGATCCGGAAGTCGCGGAACAGCAGGTCCTTGTCCCAGATGGTCTTGAGCGACCACCAGACGGCCTCGACGTACTGGGGGTCCATCGTGCGGTAGGCCTGGGACATGTCGACCCAGTAGCCCATCCGCTCGGTCATCTCCTCGAAGGCGTCGACGTGCCGGAGCACCGACTCACGGCAGCGGTCGTTGAACGCCGCGATGCCGTACTCCTCGATCTGGGGCTTGCCGGAGAGGCCGAGCTCCTTCTCGACGGCGACCTCGACGGGCAGCCCGTGGCAGTCCCAGCCGGCCTTGCGGGGGACGTGGTACCCGCGCATGGACTTGTACCGGGGGAAGACGTCCTTGAACACGCGGGCCTCGACGTGGTGGACGCCGGGCATGCCGTTCGCGGTGGGAGGGCCCTCGTAAAAGATCCAGGAAGGGCCGTCCGCGTTCTGCTCCAGGGACCGCTCGAAGATCTTCCCGTCCCGCCAGCGTTCGAGGACCTCGTGTTCGAGGGCGGGCAGGTCGACCTGCCCGGGAAGGGAGCGGAAGTAATTGGCGGACATCGTCGGGCGGAACCTCCACGCATCGCTGGGATCGGCGTGAAGGGACGAAGCCGGAGCGGCTCCGCGGTACCACCCTTCTTGACGCCCGCTGAGGGACGCCCTCTTCTTTACGTGCCCGCTGCCGGGTCTACTCGGCCGGGAAGGCCTTTCTTCCGGCGGCTCCGGGGTGATCTTCTCCCCGCGACCCGCCCCGGGCTCACACCGTCCCCGGGTCGCTCGTGCGAGTGGATGCGGAGGTACTCGTCCCCATCGAACGCCTTGCAGACTTAGACGATAACGCAGACGGCGCGCAAGGGCTTCCCGATATGCGGTGCGGCGAGACCCGGGCGGCCGCGGGCGGAACATACGGAGGGGTGGCGATGTTGTCACGGTGTGTGCCCCGGCGGTCGACGGAGGGGTGACGGAAGGCGGCCCTGTGGGCCGTCGTCTCCGTTTCCGCCGTACGGCGGGACGCTGTACGTCTTGTCTCGGGCATCACGAGCCGCGACAGAAGTGGTCGACATCCAGGGGGACGAGGAGGAACCGGCCGAATGTGCCGCCCGGCTCAGGGCGGGGTAAAACCGTCGGCGAGTCGTTTGCCGGGCCGTTATCAGAGACCTATGCTGCCCGGACTGCTCATATGTTGATCATCGTTCCTGACTAATGGGAGGCCTCATGGCCACGCGCGCGGCCAGAACCGCTACCAGCGAAGACACCTGGTCCGGCGAGGAGCTCGCCGAGGTCCGCAGCCGGTTGCTGCATGAGATCGAGGAGCTCAACGCCGACATCACGCGTGCCGAGGCGGAACTCGCACAGGGAGACGCCAGCGAGGGTGCCGGCGACGATCCGGCTGACGCCGGGGCCAAGACCTATGAGCGTGAGCGTGAGATCGCCCTTACCCTGAATGCGCGCGACCTGCTCGCGCAGAACGAGCGGGCGATCGCCCGCGTCGACGCAGGGACTTACGGAGAGTGCGAATCGTGCCACAAGCCGATCGGGAAGGAACGTCTGCGAGCGTTCCCGAGGGCGACGCTGTGCGTAGCGTGCAAGACGCGGGAGGAGCGCCGCTGAGCGGTGAAGCCGGAACACGGCCCGCCGGCGCACGGAGGATCGCCCTCCTGGGCGTCGTCGCGGCGTTCGTGTACGCGCTCGACGTGGTGAGCAAGCTGCTCGTGGTCCAGTTCCTCGAGCACAAGGCGCCCACGACCGTCATTCCCGGCGTGCTGGTGCTGAACGTGATCCGCAATCCCGGTGCCGCGTTCAGCATCGGCACCGGGATGACGATCATCTTCACCGTGATCGCGCTCGGAGTGGTCGTCGCCATCCTGCGGACGGCCCGGCAGCTCAGAAGCCTTCCCTGGGCGATCACGCTGGGCCTGCTGCTGGGCGGCGCGGTGGGCAACCTGACGGACCGGATCTTCCGGTCACCCGCCCCTCTGCAGGGGCACGTGGTGGACTTCCTCCAGGCGTTCCCGGTCACGAGGTTCCCCGTGTTCAACCTCGCCGACTCCGCCATCGTCTGCGGCGGCATCCTCGCGGTCTTCCTGGCGTGGCGCGGCTACCAGATCGACGGGTCGCGCCAGACGGGGGAGACCGCCGATGGGTGACCAGCGCAGTCTCCCCGTCCCCGACGGCCTGGAGGGCGAGCGTCTCGACGCGGCCCTGGCCCGGCTGTTCGGCTTCTCCCGCACCCGCGCCGCCGAGCTGATCGCCTCGGGCGAGGTGCTGGTGGACGGCTCCGTCCCGGCGAAGTCCGACCGGGTGCACGCCGGAGCCTGGCTGGACGTGACCGTCCCGCCGCCCCCCTCCGCGCCGATGCCGGTCGCGGAACCGGTGCCCGGCATGGCGATCATCTATGAGGACGACGACATCGTCGTGGTGAACAAGCCGATCGGCGTGGCCGCGCACCCGACCGTCGGCTGGACCGGGCCGACCGTGATCGGTGGCCTGCTGGGCACCGGCCACCGCGTCTCCACCAGCGGGGCGGCCGAACGCCAGGGCATCGTCCACCGGCTCGACGCCAACACCACGGGAGCGATGGTGGTGGCCAAGAGCGAGGCGGCGTACACCCACCTCAAGCGGGCCTTCAAGGAGCGGACGGTCGACAAGCGCTACCACGCGCTGGTGCAGGGCCACATGGACCCGCTCCGGGGGACCGTGGACGCCCCGATCGACCGGCACCCGTCCGGCGACGGCCGCTTCGCCGTCGTCGCGGGCGGCAAGGACTCGGTCACCCACTACGACACCATCGAGGCCTTCCGGTCGGCGTCGCTGCTCGACATCAAGCTGGAGACCGGCAGGACCCACCAGATCCGGGTCCACATGTCCGCGCTCAGGCATCCCTGCGTCGGCGATCTCATGTACGGCGCGGACCCCACGCTGTCGGCCCGGCTGGGCCTGTCCCGGCAGTGGCTGCACGCCGTCTCCCTGGCCTTCGAGCACCCGGCCACGGGGGAGTGGGTCTCGTTCACCACCGAATACCCGGAGGACCTGGCGCGGGCGCTGAGCGTCGTCAGCGACGAGAGCTAGGCGGCGAAGAGCCGAGGTTCTGCCCGCCGTCGTCGTGCCTGTTCCAGTAACCGTTCCCGAAGCCGCCCCGGCCTCCCGTGCCGTCGCCGCGGCGCGGCTCGTCGATCCGGGGCTTCGGCTGCGACTTGGGCGTGGAGCGGGCGTCGGCCGGGGTGGTTGACGGCTTACGGGTCGTCTGCGGGGCGGGCTCGCCCGACCCGGTGCCGGCGTTCGTCATCGACTGCGCCGCCTCCTGCTTCCCGTCCGGCAGGGGCTGCGCCGTACGGGTGGTGAACACGGTCACGGTGGGCGTGCTGACCGGCGTGTATCCGGCGCCGGGATCCCGTGTGGTCACGTAGGCGACGCCGCCCACCACCACACCGGCGACGGCGATCATGGAAGCGGCGACCGCGGCGAACACCCAGGGAACGCGCCGGTAACGGGACCGGGGAGGCCGCGACGGCATCGGAGGTGCGGCGGCCGGCCGTCCAGCGGTCCTCCGGTGAGAGTGCACGGGGGAGCCGGTGCGCGCCCCCGGAGCGGGTGCGCCGCCCGGCAGGGTGGCGGGAAGCTCGGAGACGGGAAGTTCGGAGACGGGAAGCTCGGCCACGGCCCGCAGCAGCGGCGCGGCCTGCTCGGCCGTCATCCGCTGGGCGGGGTCCTTGGCCAGCAGTCCCGTGATGATCGGAGCGAGAGGACCGGCCTGCGGCATGGGCCCGGGCTCCTCGTAGGCGACCGCCGCCAGCGTCGCGAGCGCGTGACCACGCTGGAACGGGGATCGGCCCTCGGCGGCCAGGAACAGGGTCACGCCGAGCGACCACAGATCCGACGCGCGCCGTGCCGTGGCTCCGCTGGCCCGCTCCGGGGCCATGAAGGCCGGGGTGCCGATGAGCATGCCGGTGCGGGTCACCGGGGAGTCGTCCTCCAGCGCCGCGATCCCGAAGTCGGTCAGCACCACGCGTCCGTCGTGGGCGATCAGCACGTTCTCGGGCTTGACATCCCGGTGGAGCACGCCCGCCGCGTGGGCGGCGCCGAGAGCGGCCAGCACCTGGCCGCCGATCTCCGCCACCCGCCGGGGAGGCAGTGGCCCCTCGTCGCGGACGATGGAGCCGAGCGTCCGGGAGGGGACGAGTTCCAGGACGATCCAGAGGCGGTCGTCCTCCTCGAAGACATCGTAGACGGTGGCCACGCCCGGATGGCTGAGCCGTCCCGCGGCCCGCGCCTCCCGGAAGGTGCGTGTGATGAACGTCTCCCGGTCCTGACCGGAGAGCCCCGCCGAAGCCGTGAGCTCCTTGACGGCGACCTCCCGGCGCAGCACGTCGTCGAGGGCGCGCCAGACGATCCCCATGCCGCCGCGCCCGAGAGGCTCGATCAGCCGGTAGCGTCCGGCGACCACTCGATCGGAGGTCTGCGCATCAGCCATGGCCCGTGGCGCTGCCCTTCTCGAACACGCTCATGCCGCGGAACCAGGCCGCTACGGCCGATTCCCCCCGCGATCAGGCGCCTTTGCTTTTACTCATTAGGCACGAATGTGGTCAAGAATACCCTAAAATAGGACATAGTGGTCGTCCAAGTTCGGTCGGTCGTCTGCCAGTAGAGGGCGGCGTATCTGCCGTCGGGCAGCCGGAACGCCCGGTCGAGGACCCTGACCCTGCCGTACGACGGGATGTAGGTGAATTCCCACTCGGCGGCAGGCGCTCCGCGCTGGCGGATGGCCGCGAGCCGGATGCGCTGGTAGCCGGGAAGAAGCCCCTTCTTCCTCGATGCGGCTTCGACGGCGGTCAACGCGGGCACGGGATCGGCCGCCGCCCACTTCGTGAAGTCGACCAGCAGGTATCCGCTGCGGCTGGAGTCGTGGAAGCTCACGCGAGCCGCCTGCCGGTCGAAGGCGGTCCAGCCCTTAGGCAGGGCGACCGAGAAGCCCAGCGGGTCCTTGTGGATCGTCCAGCCGGCGGGCAGGGCGGCGCCGGGACGAGCCGCGAGCGGGGACGGCGCCGTGGCCGCCCGAGTGACCTTCGCGGGCGTGACCGGAGACGCCACGGAGCCGGAGGCGGTTGCGTCCGCGAGCCGGCGATAGCCGTACCAGCCGCCGGTGGCCAGCACGACGCAGAGCAGGCCGGCCAGTGCGACACGGGCACCGGTACGTCCCCGCCCGCGCGGGCCGGATAGCGCAGCCGACGTCACGTGCGGGTTGGAGGGCGGCGCCGAGGTCATGTGCGGGCCGGGCGGCAGCGCCGACGTCATGTGCGGGAGAGGCCCGGCGGCGACGTCTGCGGTCGAGGGCGGGTCGAGGCCCCTGCCGTCCACCCCCGCCGACACGGCCTTCAGTAGCCCGGCGGCGGTCTCGGCGGTCATCCGCTGGGCGGGGTCCTTGGCCAGCAGGCCTTCGATGACGGGGCTGAGGGAGCCCGCGTGCCGGGGCGGATCGAGCTCCGTGTGGATCACGGCCGCCATGGTCGCGATGACCGAGTCGCGTTCGAACGGCGCCCGGCCCTCGACGGCCGTGTACATCGTCGCGCCCAGTGACCACAGGTCCGACTCGGGCGTGGCGAACCGCCCGTTGAGCCGTTCGGGCGGCAGGAACGCCGGGGTCCCCGTCACCGAGCCCGTGGTGGTGAGCCCGGTCTCGTCCGGCATGGTGGCGATGCCGAAGTCGGTGAGCACCACCCTGCCGTCGGGCTGGAGCAGGACGTTCTCCGGTTTGACGTCACGGTGGAGGATTCCTGCGGCGTGTGCCGTACGGAGGGCGTCGAGCACCTGGAGGCCGATGTCCGCGACCCGTCGCGGCGGCAGCGCGCCCGACTCGCGAAGCACCGCGCCGAGCGACCGTCCCTGGACGAACTGCATGACGATCCAGGGCCTGCCGTCCGCCTCGATCACGTCATGGACGACGACCACGCCGGGATGGGACAGGCGGCCGGCCGCCCGTGCCTCGCGGACGGTCCGCTGGTTGAACGCCGCGCGCTCCTGCTCGTCAGCCGTGCGGTGGAGCACCTCTTTGACGACCACCGTACGGTCGAGCACCTCGTCGTGGGCACGCCAGACGATCCCCATGCCGCCGCGCCCGATGGCTTCGAGCAGGTGATACCTGCCCGCGATGCGACGTCCGTCGTTCACCTGACCCCTTCCGGAAACTCCTGAATCGTCCCACAAGACCTGCGGACGGGCCGGAAAGGGCACTTGATCATGCCCGAAAACCGCACATTTCATTCTGCGACTTTGTTAAGTTCTGCCCCTCTTGCCCGTTTTATTACCTCCGAATACGATCACTATCGGCTCTCTCCGGCACCACAGCGGTGTCATTTCTCCGAGGATGGCGGGTTCTCGCCTGAGGATGCGCCGTCCCCCGCCCCTCCAGGAGGCATAGGTGCGGCCGAGTACGGCGTCGTACAGAAGATTTCCTTTCGGCAAGGCCACAAGTGTCGCGGTCATCGCGCTGACGGCGTTCACACTGCCGTTCATCCCGTCGGCAAGCGCGAATACACACGGGCCGAAATGCAGCCAGGATCCGAACGCCCATCTGGCCTCCGTGCCGAGCCCCGAGTCGTTCTTCGGGTTCCCCCTGGGCAAGGGCCAGTCCCGGGTGGTCACGACAGGCGAGATCAGGGCGTACGTCGACGCGGTGGGACGCGCCTCCGACCGCGTGGTCACCGGGACGATCGCGCACAGCTTCACCGGCCAGGCACTGCCGTACGCCATCGTGTCCGGCAAGGACCACATGGGCCGCAAGGAACTGGCCGAGATCGCCGAGCAGGTCAAGTCGCTGCGCGACCCGCGTTCCCTGCGGCCCGACAAGGCGGCCCGCATCGCCAAGGACACCCCGGCGATCGTCTGGGTGGCCGGGAACGTTCACGGCGGTGAGACGAGCGGCGCCGACGCCGCGCTCAAGACGCTGTACGAGTTGTCGTCCGGTCTGTCCTGCGACGTGACCAAGCGCAACGACAACCTCGTCACGGTCATCGTGCCGACCCAGAACCCCGACGGGCGCGACGCCAACCGCAGGACGAACGACCGCGGCTTCGACCTCAACCGCGACTGGTTCGCCCGGACGCAGCCGGAGACCGACGGCAAGGTCGCGATGTTGCGCGACTACCCGCCGCAGATCTTCGTCGACGCCCACGAGATGGGCGGGCGGCAGTACTTCTTCCCGCCGAACGCCGACCCGATCCACCACGAGATCGCCGACCAGCCGGTCGACTGGATCAACCGCATCGGGGCGGCCAACGCCGCGGGCTTCGGGTACAACGGCGCGTGCGCGGGCGCGGTCACCACGGAGTGCTACTTCAACTACGCGACGTACGACCTGTTCTACATGGGTTACGGCGACACCGCGCCGGCCACGGGCTTCGGCGCCGCGGGCATGACCTTCGAAAAGGGCAGCTCCTCGGCCGTCGAGGACCGGGTCCAGCAGCAGTTCAACACCCAGTGGGCCACCACCGGCTGGGCCGCGGACAACAAGCGGGAGATCCTCGGCGGGTACTACGACATCTGGCAGACCGCGCTCAAGGAGGGCGCCGCGGGCACGCTCGAGCCCAACGAGGTCGTGCAGCCCACGAACACCGTCCAGTTCCCGGTGCCCGACGTCAAGATCAAGTCGTACTTCCTGCTGCCCGACCGTCAGCTCGGTGACGTGCGCAAGCTCGTGGAACGGCTTCGCGGCATGGACGTCGAGGTCTACAAGGTCGAGCGCTCGCTGAAGGTCCCGAACGCGCGGGTCTTCGGAGGCCGGTCCGCCAAGAACCTGACGGTTCCCGAGGGCGCGTACTGGATCCCGATGAACCAGCCGCAGAAGCACTGGATTCAGGCGCTGCTCGCCGAGGACCCCTACGTTCCCTTCCCGTACTTCTACGACGTCTCCTCGTGGAGCAACCCGCTGCTGATGGGGATCGACACCATCGCCACCGGAGACACGCTGTCCCCGAAGGCGGAGCGGGTCAAGCGCATCGACGGCGGCACGGACGGCCGGGCCCACAAGGACGGCTCCTACACCTACCCGATGGACTCGGCCGCCGCGTCCGAGCTCACCTTCCGGCTGCTCGGCTCGGGAGTCCCGGTCTCGCGTGACCTCACGACCGGGCGGGTCAGCCTGTCCGCCCGCGAGATCAGCGAGCACGATCTGGACGACCTGGCCCGGCCGCTCGGCGTGACCGTCGGCGCGAGCTCCAAGCCGGTCTCCGGCACCCCGCTGAGCCTGCCCGACACCGGCCTGTTCGCCGGCACCGGCATCTCCACGACCTCCGGCTCGTACGGCGAGGCGCGCTACGTGCTGGGCGACCACTGGGGCCTCAACCTCACGCAGGTGACCGCGGCGGACATCAACGGCAACACCCCCGCCTTCACCGGGCGCACCGCCCTGGTGGTCCCGGACGGCAACAGCTCGACCGGCGGCCTGACGGCCGAAGGCCTGGCCAACCTCAAGGCGTGGGTGGCCGCGGGCGGCACCTACGTCGGGCTCCGCAACGAGGGCACCCGGCTCGCCCGATCCGCCGGCCTCACCTCCACCACGGAGAAGGCCAAGCCGACCGGCTACCAGGTGATCGGCTCGCACTTCCGGGTCGACGTGGCGAACGGCACTCCGGTTGCGCTCGGCCGCCCGGCCGAGGACTTCCAGTTCAACAACAGCGACCCGATCCTGAACCCGAGCCAGACCGGCACGAACGTCCTGTCCTACCCGGCGGACGACACGTTCTGGTCCAACGGCTACACGGTCGGGGCCGACGTCCTCAAGGGCACGGTCTCGCTCGTCGACGAGCCGACCGGCACCGGGCACGCCGTGCTGTTCGCATACAATCCGCTTTTCCGCGCCTACAACGAGAACGGCATCCACCTCGTGGCCAACGCGCTGCTCGAGCCCGAGGCTCCGGCGGCCGCGGCGGCGCAGCGCACCGTTGCTCCGCTGGCCGGTGTGGAGGCTCTGCGGTCGGCGGCCGCCGAGGCTCCCGAGCCGGCCGATCTCGGCGGGCAGTGGCGGCCGATCAGCATCGAGGTCGCCGGCTCCGACCTGGCCAGGACCGAGGCCGTCGTCAGGCGGTACACGGACACCGCGCAGACGGCGGAGGCGAACGGCTCGGCCTACATCACCATCCCGAACCCGGAGGGACTCGCGGCCGACGAGCACCCGTTCCTCCGCGACCTCGTCAGCGCCCTGCGCACCGAGCAGATCCCGCTGCGTTCCGTCGTCGGCTGACACAGCCGCCGACAGAAGATCCACCCTCTCGAGAACACACGCACGACGGGTCCGGCCGGGCCTTCCCCGGCCGGACCCGATGGAAGGAACCGCATGACATCGCGACGTCTCGGCGCCGCGGCCTCCTCGGCCGCGCTGCTCGGCCTGCTGATCGCCCAGGGGGCGCAGCCGGCCTTCGCCTCGTCCGGAGACCACGGGGATCACCGGGATCACGGAGGGCCTGGCAAGCCGCACTATTCGGCGGGCGCCGCCGGCGTCGGGGACCCTTACTTCCCCGACGCCGGCAACGGCGGCTACGACGTGAAGCACTACGACATCGCCTTCACCTACGACCCCGCCACCCGGATCATGGACGCGACGACGACGATCACCGCGGTCGCGACCCAGGGCCTGAACCGGTTCGACCTCGACTTCCGCGGGCCGGAGATCACGTCCCTCACCGTGGACGGGCACCGGTCGGCGTTCGAGCGCAGCGGCCAGGAACTCGTCGTGACCCCCCGGCACGACCTGGGCAAGGGGCGCCACTTCACGGTGGTCGTGAAGTACAAGGGCACGCCTCCGGTCGTCACGGACCCCGACGAGTCCATCGAGGGCTGGGTGCCCACCGACGACGGCGTGTTCGTGCCGGGCGAGCCGCAGGGCTCTCCCGCGTGGTTCCCGGGCAACGACCACCCGACGGACAAGGCCACCTTCACCTTCCACGCGACCGTCCCCGAGGGCGTCACCGCGGTCGGCAACGGCCGGCTGGAGTCGCAGAAGACGAAGAAGGGCTGGACGACGTTCGTGTGGGACTCGCGCGAGCCCATGGCGACGTACCTGTCCACGGTGACGATCGGGAACTTCACCGTCACCAAGTCGAAGACGTCCGGCGGCCTGCCGATCTACACGGCGGTGGACCCGCGGCTCGTCACCCAGTCGGCCGCCGCCGTCGCCCAGATCCCGGACATCGTCGAGTACTTCTCCTCGATCTTCGGCCCCTATCCCTTCGACACGGCGGGCGCGATCATCGACCGGGCCCCCGACGTCGGCTACGCCCTGGAGAGCCAGACCAAGCCGATCTTCTCCAGCGCCCCGGGCGTCGGCACGATGGCACACGAGCTCGCCCACCAGTGGTTCGGCGACAGCGTGTCGCTCAGCCGCTGGTCCGACATCTGGCTCAACGAGGGCTTCGCGACGTACTCCCAGTGGATGTACACCGAGCACACCGGTGGCGCCACCGTGGACCAGACGTTCAACAGCACGAGCAACTACGGGCGTGCGGCGACGTCGTCGTTCTGGCAGACCGTCACGACCGACCCCGGTCCTGTCGACATGTTCGGCAACGTCCCCTACAACCGCGGCGCGATGACGCTGCACGCGCTCCGCGGCAAGATCGGCGACGACGCCTTCTTCAAGCTCGTCAAGAAGTGGGCCGCCACCAACCGGTACGGCAACACCAGCACCGCCGAGTTCATCAGCAGCGCGGAGAAGGTCTCCGGCATGGACCTGACGAACTTCTTCGACGTGTGGCTCTTCCAGAAGGGCAAGCCCACCACCTGGTAGGCGCGCAGGCCAGCCTCTTGGCAGGACCGACACGTACGGCGACCCCCGTCTCGATCGAGGCGGGGGTTCGTCATGGGGTCGTCCGCCCGTTTCGCCGGGTGGGATAGGGTTCGTGACCAGCAAGAATGCCCGGGCATCGCCGTACGGTGAGCCCGGCGACGATCGCCCTTCGCGCGGGAGCCTCCATGGGTGCCATCGAGATCGAACTGCTGCCCGCCTCGTCGGGCGCCGACGAGACGCTCGTCGAGCGGATCACCTCACTCGTCAACGAGGTCTACACCGTCGCCGAGGAGGGCATGTGGGCCGAGCGCTCGGCCCGGACGACCGCGGACGAGGTCGTGGAGCTGATCGGCGCCGGTGAGATCGCCGTGGCCCGCCTGAACGGCGAGATCGTGGGTTCGGTGCGCATTCAGCGTCTCGAGGGCGGCGTGGGCGAGTTCGGAATGCTCGCCGCCGATCCCCGGCACCGGGGCGTCGGCATCGGCAGGGAATTGGTCCGCTTCGCCGAGCGGACGAGCAGGGAACGCGGGCTCGCCACCATGCAACTGGAACTGCTGGTCCCGCGCGAGTGGAGCCATCCGTCGAAGGAGTTCCTCGCTAGCTGGTACCCCAGGATCGGGTACCGGCGCGTGCGCGCCGGAAACCTCGACGAGGACTACCCGGGTCTCGCACCCTTGCTCGCGACCCCCTGCGACTACTTCATCTACCACAAGGACCTCACGGCCTGACGGCCGTCCGGTTCAGGTGGCGGGCTGGAACGTCGCGGCGAACGTCGTGAAGTCGTGCAGGTCCTTCTGCCAGCGGCTGTCGGGGGTCTGCCAGAAGAGGGCGTATCCGTGGTGCTTGTCGGTGACGAAGCCGCGGTTGATCGCGTGGGTCTTCCCGCTGCCGGCCCGCCAGGTGAACTCCAGGTCGGCGGCCTCCTTGAAGTAGTCAACGGACTTGAGGCTCACGCGCCGGTAGCCCGGGAATCGCGAGGGATAGTACTTCTCCTGGGCCTTCCAGTCCTTCACCGCGTCGGACTTGGGCGTGCTGGTCATGCCGATCTGCAGGGTGGAGGCACGGTCGGGGCCGCGGAACCAGACGTTGGAACCGTCGCGACGGTCGACCTTCCAACCCTTGGGCAGGGCGATCGAGAAGCCCGTCTTGTCCTTGTAGCGATGCCAGCCGGCCGGGACGCCCGTGGGCTGTGAGGTCGTCGGCTTCGGCGAGGCCGGGGGTTTGCCGGACGCGGAGGTCGTGGCCGGAGGCGACGGCGGCGGTGTGGCGCTCCCGCTCGCCGCGGGGGCGGCCTTGCGCCCGTCGCCCTCGGGCCGGCCCGAGGTGCGCTCGCCTTCCCGGAGTCCGAGGTATCCCGCGATGGCGGCGATGATCACCAGCACCGGGATCACCACGAGGGCCCATTTGACCAGAGGAGAGGGCCGCCACCGCTCCGCGGAGGCGGGAGGCTCGGCCTGCCACGCCGTTCCGCGCTGGGTGGGGGCGGACACGGGCTGACCCCAGCCGGGCCGCCCACCCCAGTCGGAGACCGGCTCGGTCCGCTGCCTCGGGGGTGCCTGGTTCAGCCGGCTCTCGACGGTCTCCCGTGGAGGTACGCCCACGGGGGCGGGGTCGTGGGTGAGAAGGGGGAACGACGAGGGTGACCCCGGTGGCGGGGGAGTGCCGCGAGAGGGGGACGCCCCGGGCGGAGCGGAACGAGGCGCGGCCGGCCCCTCCGGATCGGGCGAGGGCGAGGGCGCGGACCCGGCGGGGGCCGCGGGACGCGCCGAGGGTGCGGGGTGCTCCGGCGGTGTGGGGTGAGCCGAGGGTGTGGCGCGCTCCGGCGGAGTGGGGTGAACCGATGGCGTGGGACGCGCGGGGGCGGGGGCCCGGCTCCCGGTCGCCGGGGTCCCGCGCGGAACGGCCCGTGTCATCGGCATCTCCTCGGACGCCGGCGTGTCCTCCGCCTCCGGGGGAGAGCCCGCGGAGGAGGCCTTGCCGGGGCCCGGGGCACTCTCCGGCTCCCCGTCCACCTGCGCCGCCCGCTCGCCCGGAGCCGGAGTGCGGACCGCGCCGGAAGCGGGCGGTTCCGCAGGGGCCGTGCCCGCCTCCTCGTCCGCGGGAGGGCCGTCAGGGGGCGCCGCAGGGTCCGATGCCGCTTCCGGCGGCGAGGTGTTCTTCACAGATGGCCGAGGCGGCGCGGGTACGGCTTCCGCGACGGGCCCACTGGGAGGGACGACCTCGGGAAGGGCGGGAGACGGCGTGACGGGGGCGGGGCGCGACGCCGCCTTGAGCAGCCGGACGATCTCGTCGTAGCCGGGCCGGTCGGCCGGTTCCCTGGCGAGCAGGCGGATCAGCACCGGCCCGAGCCGCCCGGCCCGGATCGCGGGGGTGGGGTCGTCGGTGAGGACGGCGTGCATGGTGGCCATGGCCATGCCCCGGTCGTGGGGCGGCTTGCCCTCGACGGCGGTGTAGAGCGTCGCCCCGAGCGACCACAGGTCGGACTCCCGCTGCGCGGGTCCGCCGCGAAGCCGCTCCGGGGGGATGAATGCGGGAGTGCCGATGATCCCGGTGCGCGTCATGGTGGAGTCGGCCTCGAGGCGCGCGATGCCGAAGTCGGTCAGGACGACCCGCCCGTCCTCGGTGAGCAGCACGTTCTCCGGCTTGACGTCTCGGTGGAGCACACCCTGGGCGTGGGCGGCCCGCAACGCGTCCAGGATCTGCAGCCCGATCTCGGCCGTCCGCTCGGGGGAGAGCGGCCCGTCCTCGCGGATCGTCTGCCCGAGGGACCGGGAGATCACGAGCTGCATGATGATCCAGGGGCGGCCGTCCTCCTCGATCACGTCGTGGACGACGACCACGTTCGGGTGGGTCAGGCGGCCCGCGGCCCGCGCCTCGCGCATGGTCCGCCGGTTGAGATCGCTGAGCTCGTCGCCCATCGCGCTGTCGTAGCGGACCTCCTTGACCGCGACGGCACGATCGAGCAGCTGGTCATGGGCCCGCCAGACGATTCCCATGCCCCCGCGGCCGATCGGCTCCTCGAGGTGATACCGGCCTCCGACGAGCCGGCCTTCCGCTTGCGGCATCTGATCTCCTCCCGAACCCCAAATCGTCCCACGGATGGCAAATGGTTCGACCAGACCACGCGGTGTCATCTATCCGGATTTCGATATATGAGACAGATCATTTCAATCTCGTGGAGACCGGCTGGTAGGGTCGTACGCATGGTCAGGTATCACGTGTTTACGCAGCCGGCTCCGGGAGGGCCGGTCGCGCGTTCGTGAGCTAGCGATCACCTGGAGCCGGCTGAAGGCAGAGACGCCACGTCTCTGCCTTTTTCGTTGTCGACGAGCCGGTGCGAACGGCCGGCCCACCAAGGAGCGGACATGTCGCAGGCGACACAACTCGGCCGCCGTGCCGTACGGATCGGGACTCTGTCCATCGGGGACGGCACGCCCGTCGCGGTGATCGGCGGTGACGACGCCAGATGGGTGAGCCTGCGCGGTCATCACGGCCGCAGCAGCGCGGACGAGGTGATCGGGAAGGCCAGGGCCGGATGGCCGGGGCCGCTGCTCGTGGAGCCGTTCTCGGCCGCCGACCTGGGCGCGGTGGCCGGGCACGCCGACGGGGTCGTGATCGGCGCCGCGTGGATGCAGGACTTCCGCCTGGTTCAGGCGGTGGCGCGGGTCGGCCTGCCGGTCGTGGTGCAGCGCGGGCAGGCGGCGACGCTGGAGGAGTGGCTGGCCATCGCGGACTACTGCGCGGCGGAGGGCAACGACCAGGTGGTGCTCTGCGAGAGCGGGAGCCGTACCCACCTGGGCGGCACCACGCTGGACCTCGCGCTCATGCGGGCGGCGGCGGAACGCTCCGGCCGGCCCGTGCTCGCCGACCTGGGGGACGACCCGGCGCTCGCACCGGCGGCGGTCGCCGCCGGCGCCGACGGGCTGCTCCTGTCCTGCGGCGCCACGTCCGAGGTGGCGGAAGCGGCGCACGAGGCCGCCTCCGTCGTCGGAGCACTGGTACGGCCGGAGGCCCCTGGAAGCGTCAGTGCCGCGCGGGCGGCGATCGACCGGGTGGACGCGGCCCTGGCGACCCTGCTGGAGCGCAGGATCGCCCTGGCGGGGACCGTCCAGCGGCTCAAGCCGGTCGGCGGCTTCCGGGGACGGGACATGGACCGCGAGCGCCGCCTCGTCGCCGCGATGGCGCGGCGGGCGCCGAGCCTCGGTGAGGCGCGGCTGGCTCCCGTGATGAACGCGGTGATCGAGGCGGGACTGCGGGTCGCGGAGGAGGATTCACGTCGCTGACCTGGCATCTTCCGGCTGCGGATAGGATCTGAATCACCTGAGTCCCACGGGTTCGCGATCACGCGCAGGCTCTGATCGGCAGGGCGCACGGCGTGCCGAGCGACCCGGACAGTGCGTCGGAGTGGGGGGTCTCATGGGCGATTCGTTTGTCCATCTGCACGTCCACACCGAGTATTCGATGCTCGACGGGTCGACCCGGCTGACGCAGATGTTCAAACACGTGGGCGACCAGGGCATGCCCGCGATCGCGATCACCGACCACGGCAACATGCACGGGGCCTACGACTTCTACAAGCAGGCACTCGCCGCCGGGGTCAAGCCGATCCTCGGCATCGAGGCGTACGTCGCGCCGGAGTCCCGGTTCCAGAAGAAGCCGGTCATGTGGGGCGAGCCGCACCAGAAGGGCGACGACGTCTCCGCCGGCGGCCACTACACCCACATGACGATCTGGGCCAAGAACCGGGTCGGCCTGGGCAACCTCATGCGCGTCAGTTCCCGGGCGTACACCGAGGGGTTCGTCCGCAAGTGGGCCCGGATGGACCGCGATCTCCTGGCGGAGAACTCCGAGGGCTTGATGGCCACCACCGGCTGCCCGTCCGGCGAGGTGCAGACGCGCCTTCGCCTGGGGCAGTACGACGAGGCGGTCAAGGCCGCCGCCGAGTTCCAGGAGCTCTTCGGGAAGGACGACTACTTCCTGGAGATCATGGACCACGGGCTCGACATCGAGCGGCGGGTCAGGGACGGCCTGATCCGGATCGGCCGCGAGCTGAACATCCCCCCGCTGGTCACCAACGACTCGCACTACACCTACGAGCAGGACTCGGCGAGCCACGACGCCCTCCTGTGCGTCCAGACCGGCAGGCGACTGGCCGACCCGGATCGGTTCAGGTTCGACGGCAGCGGCTACTCCATCAAGTCGGCCGACGAGATGCGGGCCGTCGACTCCTCCGACCTGTGGCAGGAAGGCTGCCGCAACACCCTGGTGGTCGCCGAGAAGGTCGACCCGTCGGACATGTTCGGCCACAAGAACCTGATGCCGCGCTTCCCGGCTCCCGAAGGGAAGACCGAGGAGGAGTTCTTCCGCGAGACGGTGTGGGCGGGTATGCGGCGCCGCTACCCGGAGGGCTTCGACGAGGAGCGCCGGGTCCGCGCCGAGTACGAGATGGGCGTCATCCTCCAGATGGGGTGGCCGTCCTACTTCCTCGTGGTCGCTGACTTCGTCATGTGGGCCAAGGAGAACGGCATCCGGGTGGGGCCGGGACGTGGCTCCGCGGCCGGCTCGCTGGTGGCCTACGCCATGGGCATCACCGACCTCGACCCGATCCCGCACGCCCTGCTGTTCGAGCGGTTCCTCAACCCCGAGCGCGTGTCCATGCCCGACGTCGACATCGACTTCGACGAGCGCAGGCGCGCCGACGTGATCAGGTACGTCACGGAGAAGTGGGGCGCCGACAAGGTCGCCATGATCGCCACCTTCGGCACCATCAAGGCGAAGGCCGCCATCAAGGACGCCGCCCGCGTCCTGGGTCATCCGTACGCACTGGGCGACAAGGTCTCCAAGGCGTTCCCGCCCGCGGTGATGGGCAAGGACATCCCGCTGTCGGGCGTCTTCGACAAGGACCATCCGCGGTACGGCGAGGCCGGCGAGCTGCGCAGGCTGTACGACGAGGACGTCGACGTCAAGGCGACGATGGACCTGGCCAAGGGCCTTGAGGGCCTGATCCGGCAGACCGGCGTGCACGCCGCCGGCGTCATCATGTCGGCCGAGCCGCTCGTCGACAACGTCCCGATCATGCGGCGGGACTCCGACGGCGCGATCACCACGCAGTTCGACTATCCGACCTGCGAGACGCTCGGCCTGCTGAAGATGGACTTCCTCGGCCTGCGCAACCTCACGATCATCGACGACTGCCTGAAAATGATCGGGCTGAACGGCGACGAGCCGATCGACCTGCTCAAGCTGCCGCTCGACGACCGCATCACCTACGAGCTGCTCAGCCGCGGCGACACCCTGGGCGTCTTCCAGCTCGACGGCGGCGGCATGCGCTCCCTGCTGCGCGTCATGCGCCCCGACGTCTTCGAGGACATCTCGGCCGCCCTCGCGCTCTACCGGCCGGGCCCCATGGGCGCCGGTTCGCACACGAACTACGCGCTGCGTAAGAACGCCCAGCAGGAGATCACCCCGATCCACCCGGAGCTCGAGGAGCCGCTCGAGGAGATCCTCGGCACGACGTACGGCCTGATCGTTTATCAGGAGCAGGTCATGGCCATCGCGCGGAAGGTCGCGGGCTATTCCCTGGGCGGCGCCGACCTGCTCCGCCGCGCGATGGGCAAGAAGAGGAAGTCCGAGCTGGACGAGCAGTTCGAGTTCTTCGAGAAGGGCATGCGGGACAACGGCTTCTCGGCCGCGGCGATCACGTCGCTGTGGGACGTCCTGCTGCCGTTCTCCGACTACGCCTTCAACAAGGCCCACGCCGCCGGGTACGGCCTGGTCTCGTACTGGACCGCCTACCTCAAGGCCCACTTCCCGGCCGAGTACATGGCCGCACTGCTCACGTCCGTGAAGGACGACAAGGACAAGGCGGCGCTGTATCTCAACGAGTGCCGCCGCATGGGCGTCAAGGTCCTCCCGCCGGACGTCAACGACTCCGACTCCGACTTCACCCCGCGCGGCACCGACGTCCGCTTCGGCCTGTCGGCCATCCGCAACGTCGGCGGCGACGTCGTCGACGGGATCATCGGCGCCCGCAAGGAGAGGGGCCGCTTCACCGACTTCAAGGATTTCCTGCGCAAGGTCCCCGCGATCGTCTGCAACAAGCGCGTCATCGAGTCCCTGATCAAGTCGGGCGCCTTCGACTCCTTCGACCACGTCCGCAAGGGCCTGCTGACGGTCCACGAGCAGGCCGTGGACGCGATCATCGACATCAAGAGGAACGAGGCGATCGGGCAGGACTCGCTGTTCGGTGCCGTCGAGGGGGACGAGGACCGGACCTTCGACGTGCGGATCCCGCCGGGGGAGTGGGACAAGACCACGCTGCTGCGGTTCGAGCGGGAGATGCTCGGGCTGTACGTCTCCGACCACCCGCTGCTCGGCGTCGAGCACATCCTCGCGTCCGGCGCCGACTGCTCGGTGGCCGCGCTGCTGTCCGAGGACCGGCCCGACGGTCAGATCGTCACCGTCGGCGGCCTGCTGTACGGCCTGCAGCGGAAGGTCACCAAGAAGGGCGACACCTGGGTCCTCGCCATGCTGGAGGACCTGGAGGGAGCCATCGAAGTGATGATCTTCCCTTCGGCGTACCGGCTGTACGCCACGATCCTCGCCGAGGACGCGATCGTCTTCGTCAAGGGCCGGATCGACAGGCGGGAGGACGTCGCGAAGATCATCGCGATGGAGGTGACCACGCCCGACCTCGCGGATTTCACGGATTCCACGACCGAGACCGGGGGCCGCACGTCGGAGCCTGATCCCGGGACTTGAGGTTCCAGCGGCTGGAGGGTGCAGGCTGGTCGTGTGAGCGAGGAGACACGGCTCTACACGATCGGGCAACTCGCTCGCCGTACTGAGCTTTCGGTACGCACGATCCGTTTCTGGTCCGACATCGGCCTGATCCCACCCGCCGGCCGGTCCGCCGGCGGGTACCGCCTCTACGACGCCGAGGCGGTCACCCGCGCCGACCTCGTCAGGACCCTGCGCGATCTCGGCGTGGGGCTGGAGGCCGTCCGGGAGATCCTCCTGCGGCAGGCCTCGGTCGCCGAGGTGGCGCAGGCCCATGTCAGGGCGCTGGACGCGGAGATCCGCACCCTGCGGCTGCGCCGGGCCGTGCTGAGCACGGTCGCCAAACGCGGCGGCACGACCGAGGAGACGCTGCTGATGCACAAACTGGCCCTGCTGTCCGTGCGCGAACGCCGGCAGATCATCGATGACTTCGTCGACCGGGTGACCGCCGGGGCCGGCCTCGACGCGGACGCCGCTGTCATCGCCCAGTGGATGCGCGAGCTGCCCGACGACCCGGCCCCCGAGCAGGTGGACGCCTGGATCGAGCTCGCCGAACTCGTCGGCGACGAGGACTTCCAGCGCAAGATCAGGCAGATGGTGGCCGGGGGAGCGGCGGGAGGGCGGCCCGAGTCCGCCTACGACGTGCGCGCGCTGGCCGTCCGGTTCGCGGGGCGGGCGCTGGCGGACGGGATCGTGCCCGGGTCCCCGGAGGGCAAGGCCGTCCTGGACCGCATCGTTCCCCCCGATCTGCCGGCCCCGGCGCGAGCCGGGCTCCGCCAGTGGCTGGAACCGCTCGCGGACGCCCGGGTGGAGCGGTACTGGCAGTTGCTGGACGCCGTGAACGGCCGGGAGCCGTCCCCGCCCGCCGTCCCCCCTGTGGAGTGGGTGGTCGACGCGCTGCGTGTGCACGGCTGAGCCCCGGCCGCCGGCCGTGCATGATCACGAAGTGCGTCCGCGCAGGTCGCGGGCGTTGATCGCGAATCCGTGCATGATCACGATGGACGAGTGTGCAGGTCGGAGGGCTTGATCGCGAATATGTGCATGATCACGGTCGGTGGGCGGGCAGGTCAGGTGCCGTGATCACGAACCTGTGCATGATCACGGCGAGGGTGAGGGCGGGCGGGTGCCGGTTGTTTGTGGGCCCGAGTGATGTGGGCCTGAGCTGTGTGGGCCTGACTGGTGTGGGGCTGAGTTGGGTGGGGCCGGCTGGGGTGGGGCCGGCTGGTGGGGGCCGCATGCGGGGCTCGCGGCGGGCTGGTCGCCTGGACGGCGTCGCCGCCGGGCGCTGGGGCCACGGCACGGCCGGCGTCGCGATGCCCCCCGGGTGTGGTCCTGTGTGAGGCGCCGGGGCGGTCTGCGCGCGCGTGGCCGCGAGGGCCGGCGTGGCGGCGGTCGTGCCGGATGTCGGGGCGGCCGCCACGCGGGCCGCCCTGCCAGCCGTTCGGCCATGCGCCGTGCCGGCCGTGTGGCCGTGCGTCCGCGCCTCCGTCTGCGCCGCCGGGCCCTTCGCCCGTGGCCCGGTCCGTGCCGTCCCCGTGGTCCCGGCCGCCGTCCCGGTCGCCGTCCCGGCCTCTGCGCCGGTCATCCTCGTCGAGGGACTCCCTCAGGCCGGGTGTGAAGCCTCCGCCGAACCGGGACATGTCCGGGGGGACGAAACCGGACGGCTCGATGTGCTGCAGTGCCGCGGACATGGAGTCGACCCAGATCGGCCCGGGGAGGGAGGCGCCCTGCACGGCGCCGTAGGACTGGCCGCCGATCTCGACGCCCGTGAGCGGGTAGCGGTAGGAGCCGCGGATGTCGCCGACGCTCACGGCCGCGGCGAGGTTGGGCGTGTACCCGGCGAACCAGGCGGACGTGTATCCGTTGTTCGTGCCGGTCTTGCCGGCCGCCGGACGTCCGATCGACTGGCCGCGCATCGTCCCCTGGGTGAAGACGCCGGACAGCACGTGGTTCTCGGCGTCGGCGACCTCGGGGTCGAGCGCCTGCGTGCAACTCGGCGGAATCTGCGTCCGGCTCCCGTCCCGCTCCACGATGTCGGTGATCGCCATGGGCTGGCAGTAGCGCCCCCGCGCGGCGAACGTCGCGAACGCCGCGGACACCGTGGTGGGGTCCATCTCGTTGACCCCCAGCGTGAAGGTGGGGACCTCCTGCAGCGGCTTGCCGTCGGCCCGGGTGATGCCGAGGGCCTTGGCCGTCTTCACGACGTTGCACAGCCCGACGGCCTGCTCGAGCTTCATGTAGAAGATGTTGACCGACTTCCAGGTGCCCAGTTCCAGGCTGTACGGCCCGCCGGTGCCCTCTCCGCTCGCGTTGTAGATCGTGGCCGACGGATCGTTCACCGGCTTGCCCGCGCAGTTGCGGAAGCCGCTGGAGGGCACGAAGGCCCCCGGGGTCTGGAAGCCCTCCCCGAACCGCCAGCCCTGCGACAGCGCGGTGGCCAGGGTGAACGCCTTGAAGGTCGACCCGGCCTGGAAGCCGTCGCCGCCGCCGTGCGCCCGGTCGGCGGCCAGGTTGTAGGTGGTGCTCGGGCCGGAGTTCCGGTTGCGCGGGTTGCGGCCGTACCGCTTGCTGGCGGCCATCGCCCTGATCAGGCCGGTGCCGGGCTCCACCATGGTCTCGGCGGCGACCTGGGTGTCCTCCGGCCTGACCCGTTCGGCGATGGCCTGTTGCGCGGACTTCTGGGCGATCGGATCGATCGAGGTCCACAGGGTGAGCCCGCCCCGCTGGAGGCGGCGTTCACGATCGGCCCGGGTGTAGCCGAAGGCCGGATTGGTGAGCACCTCGTGTTCCACGTAGACGCAGAAGAAGGGGTAGGCGCTGCCGCCGCACCCTCCTGGCTCGCCGCGCATGTGCAGGTCGAGCGGGCTCGCCGCCGTGGACTTGTCCACGGCAGGCGTGATCATCTTCAGGTCGGCCATCCGGTCGAGCACGATGTTGCGCCGCTCCAGCAGCCGCGCCTGCTCCTCGTCGCCGAGGGCGGGGTCGGTGTCGGACGGCGTCCGCACGGCCCCCGCGAGCGTGGCGGCCTGGGCGAGCGTCAGGTCCGCGGCGTCGGTGTCGAAGAACCGCTGCGCCGCGGCCTGGACGCCGAAGGCTCCCGCGCCGAAGTAGGCGATGTTGAGATAGCGCTCCAGGATCTCCTTCTTGGAGTACTTCTTCTCCATCGCCAGCGCGTACCGCAACTCGGTGATCTTGCGCTGGATGTTCTTGACCCGGGCCAGCGCACGCTCGTGCTCCGACTCGGCCTGGGTGAGCATGATGTTCTTCACGAGCTGCTGGGTCAGCGACGAGCCGCCCTGCTTGATCCCGCCGGCCTGCGTGTTGGTGATCAGCGCCCGCAGGGTGCCCTTGATGTCGAGCCCACCGTGCTCGTAGAAGCGGGCGTCCTCGATCGCGACGATCGCCTGCTGCATGGCGGGCGCGACCTGGGTGAGGGGCACCGACTGCCGGTTCTGGTAGTAGAACTGCGCGATCTGCGTGCCGTTGCGATCGAGCAGCCGGGTCATCTCCGGGAGCGGTTCCTCGCGGGGAGGCGGGGGCAGGTCGGTGAAGGTGGACGCGACCCCCTTCACGCCGACCCCGGCCCCGCCCACCAGCGGCAGGACCAGTCCCGCGACCAGGACGCCGCCCAGCGCACCGGACACGCCCAGCGCGACGGCGGCGCTGAGGAGGCGAGAGGTCACGGGTTAACAGTGCGACGCGGCGGAGTGTCGCAAACTCCGGCCGCGAAAACTTTACGTTCCCCTGCTGATCTTCAGCCCGAGAGAGGTGAACTGCTCGAACGGCCGGTGGTAGCCCCGCTCGATGTGGTTGACCCCCCGCAACGTGGAGGTGCCCTCGGCCACCGCGGCCGCCAGCACGGCCGAGAATCCCGCCCGGATGTCGGGAAGCGTCACGTCGGCGCCGCGCAGTTCGGACACGCCGCGGACCACGGCGGAGTGCTTCGCGTTGGTGTCGTGGTAGCGGCAGGCCGGCCCGCCCAGGCACTGCGCGAAGACCTCGATCTCGCAGCCCATCTTCTGCAGGGCGGGCACGTAGACCAGCCGGTTCTCGAAGACGGTCTCGTGCAGCACCGACATGCCCTCGGCCCGCGTGAACAGCACCATCAGCGGCGTCTGCCAGTCGGTCATGAACCCGGGATGGGTGTCGGTCTGCACCGCGGCGGCGCGCAGGCCGTCCGGTGCCGAGGCCGTCAGCCAGTCGTCGTTGATCTCGAACCGGGCGCCCATCCGCGCCAGGGTCGTGATGGCGGTGACCAGCCGGTCCTGCGGGCACCCGTGCACCCGCACCTCGCCCTTGGTGACGAGTCCCGCCACCAGGTACGAGAACGCCTCGATGCGGTCGCCGGCGAGCCACGTGGAGGCGCCGTGGAGGCGCTCCACGCCCTCGATGACGATGCGCCGGTCCGGGCTGAGCTCGATCATCGCGCCCATCCGCTGGAGGAACAGCGCGAGCTCCACGACCTCCGGCTCCATCGCCGCGCCCTTGATGACCGTCTTGCCCTCGGCGAGTACGGCGGTCATCAGGATCGTCTCGGTGGCGCCGACACTCGGGTAGGGCAGCGTGATCCTGCTTCCGCGCAGGCGCGTGGCCTTGGCGGTGATCCCGGTCTCGCCGACCTCGATCTCGGCGCCCATCGACCGCAGCGCCTCGACGTGGAAGTTGACCGGGCGCCGCCCGATCGGGTCGCCGCCCACCAGGGGGACGAACGCCTCGCCCGCCAGGTGCAGCAGCGGGCCGAGCATCAGGATCGGGATGCGGTTGAGCCCGGTGTACTCCTCCGGGACGCGGGGCCTGATCTCGTCGCTCCGCTCGATGGTGATCTCCCCGGGGGTGATCTCCACATGGATGCCGAGCGCCTCCAGCATGGCCGCCGTCAGGCCGACCTCGCCGACCTCGGGGGCGTTGTGCAGCGTGCTCGGGCCGTTCCCCAACATGGCCGCGACCATGTGCTTGGACACGGCGTTCTTGGACCCGCGCACCTCGACGTCACCCCGGAGGGGACCCGAGGGGTCGATCCGCCACACCTCTTCGCGGCCGTTCCCTTGCACACTCACACCTACTCCTCGCCGGTGGCTGGTGGAGCAAGGGTATCGGGGCTTCCCCCGATCATCATGTAGGTACCATCTGGACGGTGCGGCATTTGAGGGGCAATCTGACGACGCTGGTCGCGACCGTTCTCGTGCTGGTCGTGGTGGGGGTGGTGGCCGGTTTCGTGTGGTCGGCGGTCGCGCCCACCACCCAGTACGTCCTGACCGACGTGGGACCGCAGCCGGCCGATCTCGAGGGCCAGTCGCTCATCGCGGCCGACGGCTGGTTCGCCGTCATCGGCGCGGTGTGCGGCCTCGTCTGCGGCGCCGGAGCGTACTTCCTGACGCGCACGCGCCCCATATCCGCCGTCCTGGGGGTGGCCGGCGGGGGGCTGCTGGCCTCCTACGTCGCCTCACTCGTCGGGAGTTCGGCGAAGGGAACGATCCAGGCCTCCGCCGCCGGCGGATTGACGACGTCGACGTCGCTCGGCCTGACCGCGCACGGCGTGCTGTTCGCGTGGCCGGTCGTGGCGACGGGAGTCTTCTGGATCCTCGAGTTCGTGCTGACCTACCGGCTGCGGGGACAGGCCTGAGAGCCCGGGAGCTCCGGCTTCCTCCGCCAGGTGCCCGTCGCCTGCTCGAAAGCGTGGCCCAGTCGCAGGACGTCGAAGTCGGCCCACGGCCGTCCGACGATCTGCACGCCGACGGGCAGCCCCCCCGAGGTGAAACCGCAGGGCACCGACATGGCGGGCGCGTGGAGCACGCTGATCCAGTAGCAGGACCGCATCCACGCCAGGTAGTCGGGCATCGGCGTGCCGTCGATCTCCAGGACGTACGGATCCTCCACCGGGAACGGCGGCACCTGGCTGACCGGTGCGATCAGGAAGTCGTATTCGCCGAAGAAGGCGTTCATCCGGTGGAACAGCCCGGTGCGCAGCCGTTCGGCCCTGGCGAGGTCGGCCCCCGTGACCTTGCGGCCCTGTTCCACGTTCCACGTGATGTTGGGGCCCGCCTCGGGCAGGTCGCCCAGCGCCAGCGCGTAGTACCACGAGCGGTAGATCCGGAAGGCGTCCTCGGCGTCGGACAGGTCGAGACCGACCTGCTCCACCTTGGCGCCGAGGCCGGTCAGCACGGCCGCGGCCTCCGCGGTCACCCGTGCGGTCTCCGGATCGACGGGCAGCCCGCCGAGGTCGGGGCTGAACGCGATCCGCGCCCCCGTGAAGTCATGCTCCAGCGGGGCCGCGAAGGCCGACCCGTCCTCCCTGATCGCGTACGGCGAGGCCGGGTCGAAGCCCGCGATGGCGGTCATGAAAAGCGCCAGGTCGGCCGCCGTGCGCGCCATCGGGCCGGACACGCTGAGCGTGTACCAGGCGGCCTCCGTGGACGCCGACACCACGCGACCGGGGGTCGGCCGCAGCCCCGCCACGTTGCAGAAGGAGGCGGGGTTGCGCAGTGAGCCGCCCATGTCCGAGCCGTCCGCCAGCGGCACCATGCGGCTCGCCAGTGCGGCCGCGGCGCCGCCGCTGCTGCCGCCCGCGCTCTTGGACAGGTCGTAGGGGTTGCGGGTCGCCCCGAAGACCTCGTTGACCGTGTGCGACCCCGTGCCGAACTCCGGGGTGTTGGTCTTGCCGATCATGATGCCGCCGGCGTCCCTGACCCGGCGCACCAGCAGGTCGTCCTGGTCGGGCACGTGGCCGGCGAAGACGCGTGAGCCGTACGTCGTCCTGACTCCCGCCGTGTCGACCAGATCCTTGTGCGCGACGGGGAGGCCGTGCAGCGGGCCGCGCCAGTGACCGCGCGCCAGGTCGGCGTCGGCCTTCCCCGCGTGGTCGAGCGCCTGTTCGGCCACCAGCGTGACGATGGCGTTGACCTGGTCGCCGACCTCGTCGATCCGCCTCAGGTGCGCCTCGGCGAGTTCCACGGCGCTCACCGCCCGCTCGCGCAGCAGCGCCGACATCTCCGTCGCGGTCAGGTCCACCAGTTCGGTCACGTTCGTGCCCCCGTTCCGTCGTCCTTCGGCTACGAGTCTCGGGTGGGGGAGCGGGCGGAGGCGATGGCAACAGTCGACAGGCTCAGGTCTTCGCGATGGGGGCGGTGACCGCCTGCGTGAGCCGTACGAGATTGGCGGGTGCCGTCTCGATCTGCAGGCCCCTGCGGCCCGCGGAGAAGTAGACGGTCTCGAAGCCGAGCGCCGACTCGTCGATCACCGTGGGCAGCTTCTTGCGCTGCCCGAGCGGGCTGATCCCGCCGACCACGTAGCCGGTGACCCGCTCCACCTTGACCGCGTCGGCCATCGCCGCCCGCTTCCCCTTGAGCGCCGCCGCGAAGGCCTTCAGGTCCAGTTTGCCCGCCACGGGGACCACCGCGACGGCGAGGCCCGCCTCCGTCTCGGCGACCAGCGTCTTGAAGATCCGCTCGTACGGCACGCCGAGCGCGTCGGCCGCCTCCTCGCCGTACGCCTGGGCGTTCGGGTCGTGATCGTAGGGGTGGAGGGTGAACTCCGCCTTCGCCTGCGTGAGGGCGACCGTCGCCGGAGTGCCCTGGCCGCCCTTGCTCCTGGTCTTGCTCACGCCGGACAGACTAGCGATCCGCGCGGCCGGGCCCTTCTCCTTACCGTCCATTTCACATGACTTGACTCAAGTCGACAGAGAACAGATCATCGTCCTGATCCGGATATCGCCGTGCCCGTAGGCGGACGGGCCCCGCTCCTGCCGGACCTTCGTCATCGAACAGAGGATCATGCTCATGACCAGGCACGACATGGGGGTGACGCGCACGTGGACCCGGTTGCTCGCCGTGTTCGCCGTCGCGCTGGGGCTCTCCGCCGTCCCCGCCCACGTCCCCGCGCGGGCGGCCGCCGCCCCTCAGTTCAAGGTGCTCGCCTTCTACAGCGGCACCTATGACGCGGCCCACATCGACTTCACCAAAGAGGCGAACCAGTGGTTCCCCCAGGCCGCCGCGCAGAACAACTTCTCCTACACCTCGACCACCAACTGGAACCAGCTGAACGCCGCCACCCTCGCGCAGTACCAGGTGGTCATGTTCCTGGACGACCTGCCGCAGACCGCCGCCCAGCGGTCGGCGTTCGAGCAGTACATGCGGGGCGGCGGGGCGTGGATGGGGTTCCACGTGTCGGCGTTCAACACCAACCCGGGGAGCTGGTCCTGGTACCACAACGAGTTCCTGGGCACCGGGGCCTTCAAGTCCAACACGTGGGGCCCCACATCGGTCGTCGTGCGCAATGAGGGCGGCGCCGGCCATCCCACGACGGCGCGCCTGCCCGCCACGTTCACCTCGTCCGTGAGCGAGTGGTACAGCTGGAACAACGACCTGAGGAACAACCCCAACATCAAGATCCTCGGGTCCATCGACCAGTCGAGCTTCCCGGTCGGGACGGACCCCAACCAGACCTGGTACAGCGGCTACTACCCGATCATGTGGACGAACAAGAACTACAAGATGGTGTACGCCAACTTCGGCCACAACGCCATGAACTACTCGACCAACACCCGGCTGTCGTCCACGTTCGCCAGCGACACCCAGAACCGGTTCGTCATCGACAGCCTGCTGTGGCTGGGCGGGGGGAGCACTCCTCCTCCGCCGCCGGACACGATCTCGCCGACCGCGTGGTACAGCCTGGCCAACCGCGCCAACGGCAAGTGCGTGGACGCCCGGGCGGCCGCCTCGGCGAACGGCACCGCCATCCAGCAGTACGCCTGCAACGGCACCTCCGCCCAGCAGTTCCAGGTCCAGCCGACCAGCGGCGGGTTCGCCCGGCTGAACAACCGCAACAACAGCGCCCAGGTGATCGACGTGACCAACGTGTCGACGGCCGACGGCGCCCCGCTCCAGCTGTGGGCGTACGGCGGGGGCAACAACCAGCAGTGGCAGGCGGTCTCGGAAGGCGGCGGTTACTACCACTTCGTCAACCGCCTGAGCGGCAAGTGCCTGGACGTGCCCGGCGCCTCGGCCGCCGACTCCGTCCAGCTCCAGCAGTACACCTGCAACGGGACGGCGGCGCAGTCGTTCCAGCTGTCCCAGAGGGCGTAGCCCACGGGGACTCACAGTGAACACGGAGGGCGGCCGGTGCGTCACCGACCGGCCGCCTTCGATGGGCCGAGGAGGCACCGTGGAAGATCGCGCAGCTCGGGGCGCCCGGTTCCCGTCCGCGAAACACGGTGTCCCGCATAGTGGGCAGAACGGGATCTGTCCCTGGTCATCCGTAGACTAGGACGGTGATTTCCCGTATCGACCTGCGTGGGTCGCTGCCCGGCGACCTGCGTGAGGTCCTGCCCCGCGCCGAGCTCGACGTCGAGGCCGCCCTGGAGAAGGTGCGGCCCATCTGTGAGGACGTCCGCCATCGTGGCGCGGCGGCCGTCCGGGAGCTCACGGCGAGGTTCGACGGGGTCGAACTGGCGTCGACCAGGGTCCCCGCCGCGGAGATCTCCCGAGCCCTCGACGAGCTCGATCCGGCCGTGCGCGCCGCCCTGGAGGAGTCGATCCGCCGGGCCCGCCTCGTCCATCGTGACCAGCGGCGCGCCGACACCACGACCCAGGTCGTGCCGGGCGGCTCGGTCACCGAGCGCTGGGTTCCGGTGGGCCGGGTGGGGCTCTACGTGCCGGGCGGCCGGGCCGTCTACCCGTCCAGCGTGGTGATGAACGTCGTGCCGGCCCAGGAGGCCGGGGTGCGGTCGCTCGCGGTGACCTCGCCCGCGCAGAAGGAGTTCGGCGGTCTGCCGCACCCGACGATCCTGGCGGCCTGCGCGCTGCTCGGGGTCGAGGAGGTGCACGCCGTCGGAGGCGCCCAGGCCGTGGCGATGTTCGCCTACGGCACCGAGGAGTGCCCGCGGGCCGACATGGTCACCGGACCGGGCAACATCTGGGTCGCGGCGGCCAAGCGGCTGCTCAAGGGGCGGATCGGGATCGACTCCGAGGCCGGCCCGACGGAGATCGCGATCCTCGCCGACGAGACCGCCGACCCCGTCCACATCGCGGCCGACCTGATCAGCCAGGCCGAGCACGACGTGATCGCCGCGGCGGTGCTGGTCACGACGAGCGTCGAGCTCGCCGACGCGGTCGACAAGGAGCTTCCCGGCCAGGTCGCCGCCACCCGCCATTCCGAGCGGATCACCGAGGCCCTTTCGGGCCGCCAGTCCGGCATCGTGCTCGTCTCGAGCGTCGGCGACGGCCTCGAGGTCGTGGACGCCTACGCCGCCGAGCACCTGGAGATCCAGACGGCGGACGCGCGTGAGGTCGCCGCCCGTGTCCGCAACGCCGGGGCGATCTTCATCGGGCCCTATGCGCCGGTGTCGCTCGGCGACTACATGGCGGGCTCCAACCACGTGCTGCCGACCGGCGGGTGCGCCTGCCACTCGTCGGGGCTGTCCGTGCAGACGTTCCTGCGCGGCATCCACGTCGTCGACTACACCCGTGAGGCCCTCGCCGAGGCGGCGCCGTACGTGTGCGCGCTGGCCGACGCCGAAGACCTGCCCGCCCACGGCGCCGCCGTCCGTGCCCGGTTCGACTGGGAAGTGCCCTCATGACACTCGACGACCTGCCGATCCGCGACGACCTGCGCGGCAAGCAGCCCTACGGCGCGCCGCAGCTCGACGTGCCCGTCCAGCTCAACACCAACGAGAACCCCCACCCGCCGTCGGCCGCGCTGATCGACGATCTCACGCGGGCCGTGCGGCACGGGGCGGCCACGCTCAACCGCTACCCCGACAGGGACGCGGTCGACCTGCGCAAGGACCTCGCCGACTACCTCGGCCACGGCCTCACCGCCCGGCAGTTGTGGGCGGCCAACGGGTCGAACGAGATCATCCAGCAGATCCTCCAGGCGTTCGGCGGCCCGGGGCGTTCGGCCATCGGGTTCGAGCCGTCCTACTCCATGCACCCGATCATCGCGGGCGGCACGAACACCCGGTGGGTCGAGGGCGCCCGCGACGAGGACTTCTCGATCGACGTCGGCCACGCCGTCCAGGCCATCGAGACGCACCGCCCCGACGTCGTCTTCCTGACCTCGCCGAACAACCCGACCGGTACGGCACTGCCCCTCGGCGTGATCGAGCGGATCATCGCCGCGACCCCGGGGATGGTCGTGGTCGACGAGGCCTACGCCGAGTTCGCGAGGGCGGGCACGCCGTCGGCGCTCAGCCTGCTGCCGGGCAACCCCCGCCTGATCGTCACGCGGACCATGTCCAAGGCGTTCGCCATGGCGGGCACGCGGCTCGGGTATCTGGCGGCCGACCCGGCCGTGGTCGACGCCATGCTGCTGGTCCGCCTGCCGTACCATCTGTCGACCCTGACCCAGGCCGCCGCCCGGGTGGCCCTGGCCCACCGCGAGGAGTTGCTCGCGACCGTTGGGACACTGCGGGCAGAGCGGGACGAGACGGTCGAGTGGCTACGGCACCGTGGCCTGGCGGTCGCTGACTCGGATGCCAACTTCGTGCTATTCGGTAGGTTTCCGGACCGGCGTGCCGTATGGGAGGGGTTGCTTGAGCAGGGCGTTCTGATCCGGGAGACCGGCCCGGCGGGCTGGCTCCGCGTGTCGATCGGGACGAAGGATGAGATGGCGGCCTTCCGGGCCGCCCTGGAAGGGGTCCTCGGATGAGTGACGTACGCCGTGGCCGGGTCGAGCGCAGCACCAAGGAGACATCGGTGCTGGTCGAGGTCGACCTCGACGGCACCGGTGTCGTCGACGTCGCGACCGGTGTCGGCTTCTACGACCACATGCTCGCCCAGTTGGGCAAGCACGGTCTGTTCGACCTGACCGTGAAGACCGAGGGCGATCTGCACATCGACGCGCACCACACGATCGAGGACACCTCGATCGCGCTGGGCGCGGCGTTCCGCGAGGCCCTCGGCGACAAGTCGGGCATCCGCCGCTTCGGCAACGCGTCGTGCCCTCTCGACGAGGCGCTGGCCCAGGTCACGGTCGACCTGTCGGGCCGGCCGTACCTCGTGCACACCGAGCCCGAGGGCATGGCCCCCATGATCGGCCCGGACTACGACACGACCATGACGCGGCACATCCTGGAGTCGTTCGTCGCCCAGGCGGCGGTCTGCCTCCACGTGCACGTGCCGTACGGGCGAAACGCCCACCACATCGTCGAGGCGCAGTTCAAGGCCTTGGCCCGGGCCCTGCGTGAGGCCTCGGAGCGGGATCCGCGCGCGACCGGCGTGCCGAGCACCAAGGGCGTTCTCTGATGACCTTCGCCTCGGGTGGCATGATCTTCATTGGGCTCTTCCTCCTCGGAGGTGTCTACTCCGCCATACGGCAGAAACTCAAGGTGCTCGCGGCGCTGACCGGCGTCGGGGCCGCGCTGGCGATCACGGCAGGGGTGATGTGGTGGCAGTAGGCAGACGTGTCGTGGTCCTCGACTACGGATCGGGCAACCTCCGCTCGGCGGAGCGCGCGCTGGCCCGGGTGGGCGCCGACGTGACGGTGACCGCCGACTGGGACGCCGCGCTGGAGGCCGACGGCCTGGTCGTTCCCGGCGTCGGGGCCTTCTCCGCCTGCATGGAGGGTCTCAAGAGCGTGCGCGGCGACCAGATCGTGGGCCGCCGGCTCGCGGGCGGGCGCCCGGTGCTCGGAATCTGCGTCGGGATGCAGATTCTGTTCGAGAAGGGCGTCGAGCACGGCGTCCACACCGAGGGCTGCGGCGAGTGGCCCGGCACCGTCGAGCGCCTCGACGCCCCCGTGCTCCCGCACATGGGCTGGAACACGGTCGCCGCACCGGCGGGGAGCGTGCTGTTCGACGGCCTCGACGCGGGCACCCGCTTCTACTTCGTCCACTCCTACGGCGTGCGCGACTGGAGGCTCACGGCCGGCCCCGGCTTCAACCAGCCGCTGGTCACCTGGGCCGAGCACGGCGTGCCGTTCGTCGCGGCCGTGGAGAACGGGCCCCTGATGGCCACCCAGTTCCACCCCGAGAAGTCCGGCGACGCCGGAGCCGCGCTGCTGGGCAACTGGCTGCGCACGTTGTGAGCCGGGCTAGCCGTAGGGCGGGACGGGAGACAGGATGAGCAAGGAGCGGGCCAGGCGGAGGGCGGAGCGTGAAGCCGAGCGCGAGCGCCTCGCCGCCGCTCGCGCCGTGCGTGAGGCCAGAGCGGCCAGGCGGCGCGAGTTGCGCGGCCGCGTCACCGCGGTGTTGCCGCGGCCGGTCCGGGTGGCCCGGCAGCAGGGCAGGCTCGCGCGAAGGCGCCGCACGGAGAACGGCGTTCTCGCGCTGCTGTGGTTCATCGTCCAGGTGCTCGCCTGGCTCCTGCTCGACGGCTGGATGGCCCGGCTCGGCGTCCTGATCTTCTCCACACTGCTGATCCCCGTGCTCGTCACCATCGTCTTCGACCGGAGGTCGTGACCAATGTCGCTCGTTTTGCTCCCTGCTGTGGACGTCGCGGACGGCCAGGCGGTCCGCCTGGTGCAAGGTGAGGCAGGGACGGAGACCTCGTACGGGGATCCGCTCGCCGCGGCGCTGGCCTGGCAGGAGGCCGGTGCGGAGTGGATCCATCTGGTCGACCTGGACGCGGCGTTCGGCCGGGGTGACAACCGCGAGTTGCTCGCCTCCGTCGTCGGCGCCCTGGACGTGCAGGTCGAGTTGTCGGGGGGCATCCGTGACGACGCGTCGCTCGACGCCGCGCTGTCCACCGGCTGCCGTCGTGTCAACATCGGCACGGCGGCCCTGGAGGACCCCGCCTGGTGCGCCAAGATCATCGCTGAGTACGGCGACAAGATCGCGGTGGGGCTCGACGTCCGGGGGACCACCCTCGCCGCACGCGGCTGGACGCAGGAGGGGGGCGACCTGTGGGAGGTCCTCGACCGTCTGGAGTCCGAGGGCTGCCCGCGGTACGTCGTCACCGACGTGACCAAGGACGGCACGTTGCGCGGTCCCAACCTCGATCTGCTCCGCGAGGTCTGCGCCAGGACCGACCGGCCCGTGATCGCCAGCGGCGGCGTCTCGTCGCTCGACGACCTCCGCGCGCTGGCCACCCTCGTCCCCGAGGGCGTCGAGGGCGCCATCATCGGCAAGGCGCTGTACGCCCAGGCGTTCACGCTGGAAGAGGCGCTCGCGGCGGTGAGCGCGCGATGAGTGAGCGTGTCACCTTCACCCGGATCTCGTCCGGCGGTCCCTGGGAGGACCGGTACGGCTATGCCCGCGCGGTCGTCGCGGGCCCCCACATCCACGTGTCCGGCTGCACCGCCACCGTCGGCGGAGAGATCCAGCACGTTGGCGACGCTTACAACCAGACGCTGACGGCGATCTCCATCGCCCTCGACGCGGTGGAGAAGGCGGGGGTCTCGGTCGCCGAGGTCGTCCGCACGCGCCTCTACGTCGTGAACGCCGCCGACTTCGAGGCCGTCGGCCGCGCGCACGGCGAGGTGTTCGGGACCGTACGGCCCGCCTGCACGAGTGTCCAGGTCGCCGGCCTGGTGGACTCCCGCATGCTGGTCGAGGTCGAGGTCGAGGCCTACCGGGGGGAGCGGTCGCCATGACGGTCGCGGTGCGGGTCATCCCCTGCCTGGACGTGGACGCCGGGCGGGTGGTCAAGGGCGTCAACTTCGAGAACCTGCGTGATGCGGGGGACCCGGTCGAGCTTGCCCGCCGTTACGACGCCGAAGGCGCGGATGAGCTGACATTTCTCGACATCACCGCGTCTTCGGGTGAGCGGGAGACCATGCTCGACGTGGTCCGCCGTACGGCCGAGCAGGTGTTCATCCCGCTGACCGTCGGCGGGGGGATCCGGGCGGTCGAGGACGTGGACCGTATGCTGCGCGCCGGCGCCGACAAGGTGGGCATCAACACCGCGGCCATCGCGCGGCCCGAACTGCTCACCGAGGCGTCGCGGCGGTTCGGCTCCCAGTGCGTGGTGTTGTCCGTCGACGCCCGCCGGGTCGTCGACGGTCCGCCCACGCCGTCCGGCTTCGAGGTGACCACCCACGGCGGGCGCCGCGGCACGGGACTCGACGCCGTCGAGTGGGCCGCGCGGGGCCAGGAGCTCGGTGTGGGGGAGATCCTGCTCAACTCGATGGACGGCGACGGCACCAAGTCGGGTTACGACCTGGAGATGCTCAGAGCCGTCCGCGCGGCCGTGACGGTCCCGGTGATCGCCTCGGGCGGCGCGGGAAGGCTGGAGGACTTCGCGCCGGCCGTCGAGGCCGGGGCGGACGCCGTCCTCGCCGCGTCGGTGTTCCACTTCGGCCAGCTCAAGATCCACGAGGTGAAGGAGACGCTGCGGTCCGCGGGTCATCCCGTCCGCTGAGGCAGGGGTGAAACGGCTCTTTGCCGCTCGGGGAGTTTGATTTCCGGGCGGCGGAGATGTGGTCTCGTGCGATTCCTGGAAATTCACCGAATATGCGAGAAACGCGGCCTCCAGATTCACTGGAGGCCGCATCTCCATTCATGTGGCCGCTTTTTCCGCGGCGCTTGGTTTCACTGTTCGCCGGGCTGGTGCGGGTGTGTCACCCGCTCTGGTCCGACCAGCGGTTCCTGGGCTCCTCGCGGGGAGGTATCGATTCTCCCCGCATGGACTGCTGCTGCAGGGGCTCGCCCGTGAGGGACTCGTCCGTGCTGGACTGGCCCTGCGAGATCTCTTCCGGTGTGGTGGCCTCTTGCTGCTCGGATTCCTCGGAGTCCTCGGCCACCGGGTCGAGCGACGGGATCCGCATCCGGTCGCTCATGGTGCGGGACGTCCCGCTGTGAGCGGTGCCGATCGTCGTGTCGGACGCCGTGTCGGCGACCGACGAGGTGCCGGGGTCGTGGGTGGCGGCCTGGGCCGTCTGCGCCGACCCGAAGGCGATGGCGGGAAGAAGGGCCAGCCCCAGAAGAGCTGGGAAACGCTTTCCGTTCATGCTTTCTCCTATCCGATCAGGGCCGCTTGGCGGCGATCGGGGATTTGCTCTTCCATCGTCGGCCCGGGCATCGAATTCCGTCTAGGCGAATCAACCGGAAACAGAGCGAACCGAACGGCATTCCATTCCACGGGCTGACGGTTCGTTGTCCTTGCCCACCGATTACGAGGTGGCGATTTGCGCGCTCGTCGACTCCCTGACGACCAACGTCGGCTGGAACATGATCTGCTGGTGCGTGTGCGCCTCGGGGTTGTCGCACTCGTCGAGCAGCAACTGGGTGGCGATGCGGCCGAGCCGGTACGTCGGCTGAGTGATCGAGCTGAGCGACACGGCCGAGGCGGCGGCGAAGTCGATGTCGTCGTAGCCGATCAGCATCATGTCGCCGGGCACGCGCACGCCCGCCTGGAGCAGCCCGCGCAGCAGGCCCAGCGCCAGCAGGTCGTTGGCGCAGAACACGGCGTCCGGCAGCGCTCCCGACGCCAGCAGCGCCTCGGCGGCCTGCTGCCCGCACCCGGCGTTCATGCTGGGCATCGTCAGCTCGGCGAGTGCGACGGCCGGGTCCAGGCCCGCCCGCAGCACGGCCTGCCGCGCTCCCTCCAGGCGGTCCTGACACTGCCGGATGGAGGAGGGGCCGCTCAGGTAGGCGATGCGGCGCGCTCCCCGTTCGAGCAGGTGGGCCACGGCGAGGCGGCCGCCCGCCACGTCGTTGACGGCGACCGAGCACTGGTCGGGGCGGTGGGCCGGGTGGTCGACCAGGACGAGGTTGATGCCGCGCTCGCGGATGCGGTCGAGCCGGACCGGGTCCTCTCCGGACGGAGTGATCAGCACTCCCCGCACGCGTTGCTCGGACAGGACGAGCAGGTTGCGCTCCTCCTTCGCGAGGTTCCCCGCGGAATTGCCGAGGATCACCGCGTACCCGAGCTCGCTCGCCATGTCCTCGACCCCGGCGGCGACATCGGTGAAGAAGGGGTTGCCGATGTCGATCACGGACAGCCCGATGGTCCTGCTGTGCCCCGCCCGCAACGACGACGCGGAGCCGTGCCGGACGAATCCCAGCTCCCGTACGGACCGCTGGACTCGTTCCCTGGTGGCGGCGGCGACCTTCTCCGGACGATTGAGCACGTTGGAGACGGTGCCGGGGGAGACGCCGGCGTGGGCCGCGACCTCCCTGATGCCGATCGGATTCATCGAAGCCGATTAAAACGGAGCCCCAGGGGGCCGCGCCAGCCCGGGGGCGCGCCTTTCCACGGGCCGGCCGGGCGGCGGGCGCCCCCGCGTGCGCGGCCCGCACATGCGGGGGTACGAGCCGGAGGCCGGACGGCGGGTCAGAACGCCCGCAGGTGCTGGAAGGTCTCGTACGCGACGTCCTGGGCGGCGAAGTCCGCGGCCTCCGACCGTTTGACGGCCAGATAGGCGGCGCCCCGCAAGGGCCCCAGGGCGTCCATGAGGAGCCGGTCGGCCTCCAGGGCGTCCAGAGCCTCACCGAGGGACGCGGGGAGCCGCTCACAGCCCAGACGGGCCCGCTGCTTGGCACTCAGCGTGTCGGGGTCCACCATGACGGCCTTTCCGGGGTCGAGCTCCCGCCGGATGCCGTCCAGCCCCGCGTGGAGGACGGCGCCGAGCGACAGGTACGGGTTGGCCGACGAATCCGAGGGCTTGATCTCGAGATTCGTCGACGCCTCGACGTTTCCGCCCATGGGGGAGCAGATCCGGACCGCCGCCTCGCGATTGTCCGTGCCGTAGCAGGTGTACGCGCTCGCCCAGGTGCGGGGCCGGAGGCGCCGGTAACTGTTGACGCTCGCGCAGGTCAGTGCCACGAGGCCGGGCAGGTGGGCGAGGACGCCCGCGATGAAGCGCCGGCCGAGCACCGACAGGCCGCCCTTGCCGTCGGCGAACAGGTTGCGCTCCAGATCGGCGTCCCAGAGTGAGACGTGCAGGTGGGCGCCGTTGCCGGCCTGGTCGGCGATCGGCTTGGGCGCGAGCGAGGCCCACATCGCCATCCGGAAGGCCACTCCGCGGACGGTCTCCCGGTAGATCACGTGGTTGTCGGCGGCCTTGAGGGCGGTCGCGGGCCGGATGGACAGCTCGTGCTGGCCGGCTCCCAGCTCGGGGTAGTAGTGCTCGATCGGCAGCCCCTGCGCCTCCAGCGCGCGTACGAGCGCCATCGTGTAGTCGTGGGCGAGGTCGAACCCGGCCGCGGCGTAGCACAGGCTGTCGTCGATCGGGACGAGCCGGTCGGGACCGCCCGTCGGATCGGGGAGCCGCCGGCCGAGTGTGAACTCGGGCTCGAAGGCCGCGACGGGGGTGAGGCCCTGCGAGCCGAGCAGGGCGACGGCGTCCTTGAGGAACGTCCGCGGGCAGGCCGCCCACGGGCTCCCGTCGAGCTGCCGGAGATCGGAGAGCATCGCCGCCGCGCCGGACGCGTAGGGGAGCGGCACGAAGGTCGCGGGATCGGGGACGATGCGGACCTCGCCCACCGGTCCCATGCCCTCGACCGGCTGGAGATGGTCGAGCATCGACATCGCCATCATCGCCACCGTGTGGCCGATGCCCGTGCCGATCCGTTCGGGGAGGCGGGAGCGTCCCGAGGCCTTGCCGCGGATGACTCCGCCGTGGTCGGCGTAGAGGAATCGGACCAGCTCGATGCCGTCGACCTCGACACGTTCGAGAATCCTGCGGGCCGCGGGATCGAGTTGTGGTGGAGCGACGGCGGCGCTGTGGCGGTCTCCCATCCTGTCTGCGTAACACGGGAGAGCCGACGGCGGAAGTGCCGCCACGCCACCGCGCCGTCTTTTCGGCGCGGTGGGCGGGGTGGAGAGAAGGCCGGGTGTGCGGAATCCCCTTCGGCACACCGGCCGGGGTCACATCACTGCAGGACCGTCGTGAAGAAGGTCGCCAGACGGGTGGCGCCGGTGTTGATCGTGTCGAACACGCCGTTGACGGCGCCGGCTGCGGCTCGCGGCTGGTTGTAGAGGTAGAAGACCACGAACGCGATGGCCGCGTACGTAAGAACCTTCTTGACCTGCATTGGGGGGCCTCCTGCAGTCAGTTTCCCGGCTGTTTGTACCCGGCGACACGGAAGATCATAACTAGCCGGGAGGCCACGAGCCCCTACCATCCCATCCGCTGAGAAGGCGCGGGGTCAGCTGTTCACGAGCGTCGTGAAGAACGACGAGAGGCGTTCCGCGCCGGTGCTGACGCCCCCGAACAGGCCCCTGACCGCGGCGGCTGCGGCCGTGGGCTGGGTGAACAGGTAGAAGATCACGAAGGCGACGACCACATAGGTGATTATCTTCTTGGCGTTCATCGGGGCTCCAACCATGAGGCACTGCCCTCATGCTGCCGCATCGCGCCAAGGTTACGCGTGATTTCCGTCTAGATCGATTTACCGTGTCACATGCCCAGTGGCGTCTCGCGCAGCCGCCGCACTGCGCCCTCGTCGCCTTCGAAGGTCACCCGGGCGTGCTCGGCCCGGCCGAAGGCGAACAGGATCAGCTCGCCGGTCTCGCCGCTGACGACCACCTCGGGCGCGGTCTTCCCGGCCGTCACCTCGCCGCCGCCGGTGCGCCGGAGCAGGACGCCGACCGGCGATCTGCGCAGGAAGAGGCGGGCGCCGCTCTTGAGTTGCCGCCACAGCGACTCCTCGGCCTCCGGAGGCAGCACGCGGGGCTCCCAGCCGGGCTGGGCACGCCTGGCGTCCTCGTGGTGGACGAACAACTCGACGGAGTTCACGACCTTGTCGATGCCGGGGATGCGGTACGGGGACCAGATCGGCGGGCCCTGCCGTACGAACTCGACGAGTTCGGCATAGGGCCGGCCGTTCTTGAGGCGGTTCTGGACGGAGCCGGTGTAGCCGGACAGGAAACTGAGCGCGATGCCTCCCGCGGCGTCGGGCCGGCGCTCACGGAGCACGAGGTGCGCGGCGAGATCGGCCGTCGTCCATCCCTCGCAGAGCGTGGGAGCATCGGGACCGAGCTCGTCCAAAGTGGTGGAGATGGCCGCACGTTCGTCCCGTACAAAACTCACGAGGGCAGCCTAGCCCCGATCACCCGCGTCGCGATCACCAGGCCAGTCAAGGAATAATCCGGTTGATCGTGATGATAAGGAATATCTAGGACTAAAGGCTTGGTGTGGCGTCGGTCGAGAGGCCGATTCGTGTGCGCGCCGGGGTAGGTAACGTCCGATTCGCTGGCGCTCGGAGCGGGCGGCCAGATGGTCCCCGACCGAGAGGAAACCCGGCGTGCCGTCGAAGGACTCCCCCGCGCGGCCGAGTAAATCCGTCATGACCCGAGGTCTGCGGGTCATCGGCATGGCGATCAGGGCCGAGCCGCGCATCTTCACCAGCGCGGTGCTCGCGAGCGCGGTCTACGGCATCATGACCGTCGGCTCCTCATGGGCCCTCGGCCGGGCGACGGACGACGTCGTGCTGCCCGCCTTCCGCGACGGCCGTGCCCACACCGGCGCGCTGGTCTCGGCGGCGCTGCTGATCGTCGGCGTCGCGGTGTTCAAGGCTGCCGGGATCATGGGCAGGCGGATCCTCGCCGGGGTCATGCAGTACCGGATGCAGGCCCGTTCGCGGCGCGCGGTGACCCGGCAGTACCTGCGGCTGCCGCTCTCCTGGCACCACCTGCACCCGACGGGTCAGTTGCTGTCCAACGCCAACTCCGACGTCGAGGCGGCCTGGGCGCCGCTCGCGCCCCTTCCGATGGCGGTGGGCGTCATCGTGATGCTCGTGACGGCGGCGGGGGCGATCCTGCTCATCGACCCCGTCCTCGCCGTCGTCGGTTTCCTGATATTTCCGGCTATCGCCGTGCTGAACCTGATCTACCAGCGCAGGCTGTCCCCCCTCGCGATGCGCGCGCAGCAGCTCAGGGCCGAGGTGAGCGAGGTGGCGCACGAGAGTTTCGACGGCGCGCTCGTCGTGAAGACGCTCGGCAGGGAGGACGCGGAGGCCCGCCGGTTCCAGGCGCGCGCCGACGACTTGCGCGACGCCAACGTCGCCGTCGGCCGGGTGCGCGGATTGTTCGACCCGCTCCTTGAGGCACTGCCGACGATCGGTGTGCTGGCCGTGCTGCTGGTCGGCGCGATGCGGCTCGAGGCCGGCGACGTCGTCGCCGGAGACCTGATCCAGGTCGCCTACCTCTTCACTCTCCTCGCCTTCCCCGTCCGGGCGCTCGGCTGGGTGCTCGCCGAGCTTCCCCGCAGCGTCGTCGGCTGGACCCGGGTGCAGGACGTCCTCGACGCCACCGGGTCCATGGAGTACGGCACGGCGGACCTGGCCGGCGAGAGCCCCGCGGGCGTGCGGGCCGACGGGGTGAGCTACCGCTACCTCCCCGAGGCCTCCGTGCTCACCGACGTGACCTTCGAGGTGGCGCCGGGCCGCACCGTCGCCGTCGTGGGACCGACGGGTTCGGGCAAGTCCACGCTGACCCTGCTGCTCGGGCGGCTGATCGATCCCGCCGACGGGTCCGTCCGGATCGACGGGACCGACCTGCGCGAGGTCGCGCGGGGCGGGGTGAGCGACGCGGTGGCCCTGGTGCTCCAGCAGACGTTCCTGTTCGACGACACCGTCCGCGGCAACATCACGCTGGGCCGGGACGTGCCGGACGAGACCGTGTGGGCGGCCCTGCGGCTGGCGCAGGCGGACGGGTTCGTCAGCGCGCTGCCGTCCGGAGTGGACACGCACGTGGGCGAGCGGGGCACGTCGTTGTCGGGCGGGCAGCGGCAGCGGATCGCGCTCGCCCGGGCGATCGTCCGCACGCCCCGGCTGCTCATCCTCGACGACGCCACCTCCAGCGTGGACCCCCAGGTGGAAAAGCGCATCCTGCACGGCCTGCGCGAGGGCGCGGCCGGCTCGACGGTGATCGTCGTGGCCTACCGGATGGCGACGATCGCCCTGGCGGACGAGGTCGTCTACCTGGAACACGGCAGGGTCGTCGACCAGGGCCCCCACGAGCTGCTGCTGGAGCGCTGCGCGGGCTACCGGGACCTGGTCACCGCATACGAGCGCGAGGAGGCCGACCGGGCCGCGCTCGACACCGACGAGGAGATCGTGGCATGACCGCCGTGACAGAGGAGACGACGACCGAGGGCGAAAAGCCGGGCGGCCTCCAGGCCGCCGAGCGGACGGCGTTCGAGACCATCCGGCACGGCCTGCGGTTGTCGCCCGAATTCCGCAACGGGCTCCTGGGCACGGTGTGCCTCGCCGTGCTGGCGACCCTCGGCAAGGTCATCGTCCCCATCGCCGTGCAGCAGGTGATCGACCGGGGGCTCGGCGACGTGCCCGACGTGCCGTTCATCCGGAACGCGACCGCCCTGTGCGCCGTCGCCGTGCTGCTGACCGCCCTGTGCGGCTACCTGATGAACGTCAGGCTCTACAAATCGACCGAGTCCGGCCTCGCCACCCTGCGGGGCAAGGGCTTCCGCCACGTGCACGACCTGTCGGTCCTCACTCAGAACACCGAGCGGCGCGGCGCGCTGGTCTCGCGGGTGACGAGCGACGTCGACCAGATCAGCACGTTCATGCAGTGGGGCGGCCTGCTCGTCATCGTCGCACTCGGGCAGTTGCTGGTCGCGACCGTCCTCATGGCGGTCTACTCCTGGCAGCTCACCCTGCTGGTCTGGGCGTGCTTCCTGCCGCTGGTCATCGCCCTGCCGCGGTTCCAGCGGCTGGTCGCCCGGGCGTACATCCGCGTCCGCGAGCGGACCGGCGACGTCCTCGCCGGCGTCAGCGAGTCGGTCGTCGGCAGCGCCGTCATCCGGGCCTACGGCTCGGAGGACCGTACGGCCGCGCGCATCGGCACGGCGGTCGACGAGCAGCGCAAGGCGCAGACCAGGGCCCAGAAGATCATCGGGTTCACGTTCCCGATCACCGAGCTGGTCGCCGCCATCGCCGTCGCGGGAGTCGTGGTGGCAGGAGTGGAGCTCGGCGTCTCCGGCTCCATCACGCCGGGCAGGCTCATCGCGTTCCTCTTCCTGATCACCCTGTTCATCAGCCCGCTGCAGACCGCGACCGAGGTGCTGAACGAGGCGCAGAACGCCATCGCCGGATGGCGGCGCATCCTCGGCGTCCTCGACACACCCGCCGACGTCGCCGACCCCGCGGACGGCGCGACGCTGCCGCGGGGGCCGATCTCCGTGGAGTTCGAGAACGTCGGCTTCGCCTATCCGGGCGGCGCCCCCGTGCTCCACGACGTCGCGGTGGAGATCGGGCCGCGCAGCCGCGTGGCCATCGTGGGCGAGACCGGATCGGGCAAGACGACGTTCGCCAAGCTGCTCACCCGGCTCATGGATCCGACCTCGGGCCGGATCCTCGTCGACGGCGTCGACCTGCGGAAGGTGCGGTTCTCCTCCCTGCGGGAACGGATCGTGATGGTCCCTCAGGACGGGTTCCTGTTCGACTCGTCCCTGGCGGAGAACATCCGTTTCGGGCGCCCGTCCGCGACCCTCGACGACGTACGGCTGGCCGTGACCGAACTGGGCCTGGCCGACTGGGTCGACGGCCTGCCCGCGGGGCTGGACACGGCCGTGGGCCAGCGCGGGGAGTCGCTGTCGGCGGGGGAGCGGCAACTCGTGGCGCTCGCCCGGGCCTACCTGGCGGATCCCGACCTGCTGCTGCTGGACGAGGCCACATCGGCCGTCGACCCGGCCACCGAGGTGCGGCTGGCCCGCGCCCTCGACGGCGTGACCCGCGGCCGCACCGCCGTCTCCATCGCCCACCGGCTGTCGACCGCGCAGGCGGCCGACGAGGTCGTCGTGTTCGAGCACGGGCGCATCGTCCAGCGGGGTCCCCACGCCGTCCTGGTCCAGGAGCCCGGCGTCTACGCGGACCTCTACGACTCCTGGACGTCGGCCACCCATTCCTCCTGATCAGTGCGTGGTGGTCTCGCCTGAAAGCCGCTGGGCGAAGTAGATGGGGACGATCGAGACGACGATGAGAGCGGCGGCGACCACGTTGACCACGGGGGCCTGGTTCGGGCGGAAGAGGTTCTCGAAGATCCAGATGGGCAGGGTCCTGACTCCCGCGCCCGAGGTGAACGTGGTCACGATGATCTCGTCGAACGAGAGCGCGAAGGCCAGCAGACCGCCCGCGAGCAGTGCCGACCGCATCATCGGGAACGTGACCAGACGGAACGTGGTGAACGTGTCGGCGCCCAGGTCGGCCGACGCCTCCTCGAGCCCCAGCCCCATGCGCCGCAGGCGGGCCAGCACGTTGTTGTAGACCGTGACCACGCAGAAGGTGGCGTGTCCGACGATCACCGTCAGCATTCCGAGGGGGATCCCCAGGACCGTGTGGAAGGTGTTGCTCAGCGCGATGCCGGTCACGATCCCCGGCAGGGCGATCGGCAGCACGATGAGCAGCGAGACGCTGTTCTTGCCGAAGAACCGGTACCGCTGCACCGCGAAGGCGGCCATCGTGCCGAGGACGAGGGCGATCGCCGTGGCGCCGAGCCCCGCCTGGACCGAAGTCCACAGGGCGTCGCGGACACCGCTGGAGTTCCACGCCGAATGCCACCACTGGAACGTCAGCCCCGGGGGCGGCCATCCGAAGGTGCGGTCGGAGTTGAAGGAGTTGAGGATCACCACGGCCAGCGGCACGTAGATGACGCCGAGGCCGAGGACCAGTGCGGCCCTGAGCAGCAGGCGGGCCGGACGGGACAGATTCACCGCGTCTCCTTCTTCACAGGTTGTCCAGCGCGCCGGTACGGCGGACGGCCGCGAGGTAGACCAGCATGATCAGGACCGGGACGGTGGCCACGGCCGCGGCGAAGGGGAGGTTGTTGGCCGCGCCGATGTTGTCGTAGACGACGTTGCCGATGAGCTGCGACTTGCCGCCGACGATCTTCACGGTGATGTAGTCGCCCAGCGACAACGAGAACGTGAAGATCGAACCCGCGACGACGGCCGGGAACGTCAGCGGCCACACCACGGTCCTGAACGTCCGCCAGCCGCGGGCTCCGAGGTCGCCGGACGCGTCCAGCAGGGCGTTGGGCAGCCTTTCGAGGCCCGCGTAGATCGGCAGGATCATGTACGGCAACCAGAGGTAGGAGAGAGTCGCGATCGTCGCGGTCAGGCCGTACCCCCAGCCGAGGATGCCGTCGGACGAGAGCAACACCCGCCAGGCGTACGCCTTGACCAGGTAGGAGGCCCACAGCGGAGTGAGGACGAGGATCACCAGCCACCGCTGGGCACGCGGCGAGGTGAGCTTGGCCATCGCGAACGCCATGGGGAAGGCGATCACCAGGTCGATGACCGTCACCGCGGCGGCGACCCAGAGGGAGCGCAGGGCGACCGTCCGGTAGACCTCACCCGTGACGAGGTCCTGGAAGTTGGCCCAGGTGAAGACCTTGACCAGGTCGCCGGTGAAGGTGTCGGTCGACCAGAAGGCGGTCACGAACAGGGCGGCCAGGGAGCCCAGGTACGCCAGGCCCAGCCAGGCGAGGGGGGCCGATAGCAGCAGCGACAGCCGTACGCGGGCGTGCCTGTGCAAGAAGGCCGCCACCCCCCGCCGAAGGCCCGCGGCCTCCTCATCCCCCAAAACACCACTCGCCGTCATGCGTCCGTCTCCCTCACTCTCCACGCCCCTCTCGCGCGCACATCTCGCGCGCATGTCTCGCGCGTGATCATGCACACATTCGCGGGCACCCCGTGCGACCTGCCCCAACCCCCGCCGTGATCATGCACACATTCGTGATCATCCGGGCTGGGCTGCGGTGATGCATGCCGTGATCATGCGCAAGTTCGCGCACGTGCCGTCCGGCTTGCGGCGATGCCGTTCGTGATCATGCACGCCGTCGCCGAGTGTATGATCACGAACTGTGTTCTCCCAGCTGGGCCGGCGCATCTCCGAACCCGCGCATGATCACGAACTGGATTTCGCCTGGTCAGTGGACCTGCCGCCGAACCTGTGCATGATCACGCCCGGGGTTTGGCCTGGTCAGTCGGCCTGCTTCCGAACCTGTGCATGATCACGGCCAAACAACGGCCAAACAACGGCCTAACAGGGGTCAGCCCTTGATCTCGGTCCAGGCTCGGGTCCACTCCGAGTAGTCGGTGCACTTGACGTCCGTACGGCCGTCGAGGCACTGGGCGATCGGCGTGGTCCAGTAGTGGACCTTGGAGAAGTAGCTCTCGTCGGCTGCGTGGAAGGTGTCGCAGAACGTCTTGTCGGACGTCTCGTCACACGCCTTGGCATTGGACGGGGCCTCGCCGAACCACTCCGCCACCTGGGCGTTGGCCTTGGGGGAGATGATCCAGTCCATCCACTTGTACGCACAGCTGGGGTGCTGGGCCTTGGCCGCGACCATCCAGGTGTCCGACCAGCCGGTCGAGCCCTCCTTGGGCAGCGTCACCTGGACCGGCGCCTTCTCGGCCTCGGTCAGGTTGGCGATGACCTGCCAGGTCGTCCCCACCACGGTGTCGCCGCTCTTGAAGCTCTGGACCGCCTTGGTGTAGTCGGACCAGTACTCGCCGATGTTCGTCTTCTGCTGCTTCAGCAGGTCGACCGCCGCCTGGAGTTGCTTGTCGTCCAGCGCGTACGGGTCCTTGATGCCGAGCTCGGGCTTGGTGGACATCAGGTACAGCGCCGCGTCGGCGATGTAGATCGGCGAGTCGTACGCCGTCACGTGCCCCTTGTACGGCGAGGCCCCGTCGAACACGACGCTCCACGAGTCCGGCGGCGTCGTGACCTTGTCCGTCCGCCACATCAGGAGGTTCGCGCCACGGCCGTGCGGCACGCCGTAGGGGACTCCGTTCACGGAGTTCCACGGCTTGAGCTTGAGGCCCTCGAACACATCCTTGTAGTTGGGGATGAGGTCGGTGTTCACCGGCGCGACCGTGCCCGAGGCGATCAGCCGCAGCGAGGCGTCGCCCGAGGCGGACACGGCGTCGTACTCGCCGGTCTTCATCAGGTTGACCATCTCGTCCGAGGTGCCGGCGGTCTTGGTGTTGACCTTGCAGCCGGTGGCCTGCTCGAAGGGATGCACCCAGTCGACCTTCGGGTCGTTGGAGCCGTCTTCGGCGTACCCCGCCCAGGCCACCAGGTTGACCTGGCCTTCGCCCTGCCCGAGGGACTTCAGCGCCTCGATCTTGGGCGGCGTGAAACCGGTGCTCCCCGGTGCGGGGGCCGAGCCGGTCGTGGACGAACCGCCGCCGCAGCCCGCCACGGCGGCGAGCGCCAGCGCGGCGGTGGCGATGAGACTGTGCCGGCGGATACGCCGGTGGGGGGATCGCATGGGGGTTCTCCTTGTTCGATGACGGTTCATGACTCGCCGCGCGATGTCCGGAACGCGGCCGGCGGGCGTCATGGGTGTGCCGCTTCCCGGGGTACGGCCAGGCTCACGTCCGCGATCGCGAACTCGTGCCGGCGGTGCCACACGAGGCTGACCCTGGTGCCCCGCAGGCCCATGACGTCCATGGACGAGACCTGCAGGTTCTGCTGCAGAGCGATCAGCCGCACGCCGGCGTCGAGGTCGACGACGAAGCGGGTCGCCGGCCCGGCGTAGACCACCTCGGACACCGTCCCCGACGCGCTGTGCTCGTCCGGCCCCGGTGTCTCGCCGTCACCCGCGACCACCCGCAGCTTCTCCGGCCGGACGCTGAAGGTGCCCTCCTTGCCGAGGACGGCCCGCGCCGCCTCGCCGGAGATCAGGTTCGACGTGCCGACGAAGCCGGCCACGAACGCGCTGGCGGGCCGCTCGTAGATCTCGGCCGGAGTGCCGATCTGCTCGATCCTGCCCTGGTTGAACACCGCGACCCGGTCGCTCATCGTGAGCGCCTCCTCCTGGTCGTGGGTGACGAACAGGAAGGTGATGCCGACCTCGCGCTGGATCGCCTTCAGCTCGACCTGCATCTCCTCGCGTAACTTGAGGTCGAGCGCCCCGAGGGGCTCGTCGAGCAGGAGCACGCGCGGACGGTTGACGAGGGCGCGGGCCAGCGCCACACGCTGGCGCTGGCCTCCCGACAGCTGGCCCGGGCGCCGTTTCTCGAAGCCTTCGAGACGCACCGTGCGCAGGGCCTCCAGGGCCCGCTCCCGCCGCGGAGCCCTGGCCACCTTCTTCACCCGCAGGCCGTACTCCACGTTCTCCAGCACGCTCATGTGCGGGAACAGGGCGTAGTCCTGAAAGACGGTGTTCACGTCGCGCTCGAACGGTGCGAGCCGGGTGACGTCACGGCCGGCCAGTTCGACGGTCCCGGCCGTCGGTGACTCGAATCCGGCGATCATCCGCAGCACGGTCGTCTTCCCCGAACCGGACGGCCCGAGCATCGCGAAGAACTCCCCGTCGGCGACATCGAGGTCCACGCCGGCGACCGCCTCGACGCTCCCGAAGCTCTTGCGCAGGCCGCGGAGGCTGACTGCTTGGTCTGGCATGGCCGAAAACATATGGGGTTAAATGTTTCCCGTAAAGTCCCGGACCGGATTCACCGTGTTAACTTCTGGCGCAGCGGAGCGCCGGCCCGGGGGTGGCGCGGCCGGCAGCGGCCGATCGGCTCGCTCTCAGCTGGGACGGCGAAGGCGGTGGGGACGGCATGGTGAACGCCGCCCGGCTCGCCGTCTTCTCGCCTGTGGACAGCACGGCCCGGGTCGACGTCGTCGTCCGCCGCCTCGCCGACGCGATCGCCGTCGGCCTTCTCGCCGACGGGGAGCAGCTTCCCAGTGAGGCCGAGCTGGCCGCGAGCCTCGGCGTCTCCACGGTCACCCTCCGGGAGGCCCTCATGGCCCTCCGCCAGCAGGGGATGGTCGAGACCCGGCGCGGACGCGGCGGCGGCAGCTTCGTCCGCGCTCCCTCCGAGATCGACGTGTCCACCCGCCTGCGCCTGTTCGCCGTCGACGAGTTGCGCGATCTGGGGGACCACTACACGGCCATCGCGGGGGCGGCGGCGCGGCTGGCCGCCCAGCGCTCACTGCCCGCCGACGTCGCGCCGCTCCGGCGTTCCCTCGACGAGATGGCCGCGGTCGCCGCGCGGGTGCCCCCTGGCATGATCGCTCAGCTTCGGAGACTCGACGGCCGGTTCCACATCGAGGTGGCGGCGGCCTCGCAGTCCGCACGACTCACTCAGGAGGAGATCCGGTTACAGGCCGACGTCGGACCTCTGCTCTGGCTGTCTCACGAGGCGCTGGGCGGGCACGATGAGATGGCCGCACAGCACCACGCCATCGCCCACGCCATCGAGATCGGCGACGGCGACCAGGCCAGAGCCCACGCCGAGCGGCACGTGCTCGACGCGATAGAACATCTCATCGAGCTTCGGCTGGGGCTCCAGGAGTAAGAAATGATCACAGATGTGGGCGCCGGCCACCACAGCCCCGCCGTCGCGGGGGTGCTCACCCGCGTCGGGGACGCGATCGAGGGCGTGTTCGGGACTCTGCGCGAGGTGCGCGACGCGTCTGCCCGGTGCGTGCGGCGCCGGGGCCGCCGGCCGGTGGCCGCCGACCTCGCCGGGTTGCGGCCGTCGTTGTGGGCGCACCTGAACGGGAACGGCGTCGCGGCTCTCATCGCGGGCATCGGGTTCATCGCGGCGCCGGGCCTGCTGGCCGACGCTCACTGGTACCTCGAATGGTGGCAGGAGAACCCCTCGGGCGCCCCGGTCCAACTGCTGCGCGACCTCGACCCGTCGAGCAGCGCCTTCTACGACTACACCCACTGGGACTGGTACACCGGCCCGCTCTCCGGCGCCGGGCACACGATCTGCGGGCCGTACGTCGACTATCTGTGCACGGACGAATACAGCCTCACGCTCTCGGTGCCGGTCGTCCTCGACGGCGCGTTCGTCGGCGTCGCGGCGGCCGACGTGTTCGTCCGCCGTTTCGAGGGTGCGGTGCTCCCCGCGCTTCGTGAGCTTTCCGCCCCGGCGTTCCTCGTCAACGCGAGCGGCCGCGTGGTCGCCTCGAACACCGCGCGATGGGTCGCCGGATCCCTCTACCGCGGCGCGGAGGGCTTCGCCGTACGGCCCGTGCGCGACCTGCCGCTCTCCCTGGTCACGGCGAAAGTCTGAGCGTTTCACGAAGGCCTGCTACAAAATAGTCACGATTGCAGCAATAAGAGATCAGAGCCTGATAAATTAGGTTGTTGGTCCTTATAGACGACTTTGACCGTCATGTGGGGGCTGAGACGTCATGAGTCCAGGTGACTGGTTTCAAGCAGTTTCCCTCGTCGCAGTCGTCGTCGCCCTTGTTCTGAATATTCTGCAGGTGCGCGCGCTGAGCCGGCAGAACGCATCTCTCGCTTCCTCGCTCCGTCAAACGGTGTTTCAGGCCCAGGTGCAGGCGACCGCCAGTTCGAGGATTCCCTTCCTCTGGAATGACCCCCGTCTGCTTGCGTGGCATCTCTCACAGCGGGGCTACGGAGCCTCCACGCGCAGCAGGAACAAGAAGAGGCTGTATGTCATCGTGGAGATCGAGCTCCACGAGTTCAACTACCTGAACCATGAGGCGGGCCTCCTGCCCGAACACGTCTGGACGGCGTGGAGCAAGGTTCTCGAGGCCGACTTCGCCCTCGCTGATTTCCGTGAAGTGTGGCCGGCCGCCCGCACGTTCTTCGCCCCGCCGTTCGTCTCCTACGTGGACACGCTCATGGCCGGACAGCCATTCGTACAAAGCGTGACTTCAAACGCGGACTTCATTTCAAAGGTGTTTCGCAGGGCCAAGCGCAACGGATGAGGCGGTCGAAATGACCGAGATCGGACAACCGTATCGCCATCTGACTCTACGGGAGCCCGGGATTCACCACCGAGGAGAAGGTCTTCGACTGCTTCGGGAAAGACTGGCTCCGGCCGGTGATGCGCCGGTCGGCGGACGTGAGCCGACAGTTGCTGGGCTGACGTGCCCCGATGGCCGCATGCGGCAGAATTGGGCACATGGCACTCGACCCGAAGATCGCCGGACGGCTGAAGCGCACCACTGACGGGCTCGTGCCCGCGATCGTGCAGCAGCACGACACCGGCGAGGTGCTGATGCTCGCCTGGATGGACGACGAGGCGCTGCACCGCACGCTCACCACGGGCCGGGCGACCTACTGGTCCCGCAGCCGCGGGGAGTACTGGGTGAAGGGCGACACCTCGGGTCACGTCCAGTGGGTCAGGCACGTCGCGCTCGACTGCGACGGCGACACGATTCTGCTCAAGGTGGACCAAGTGGGGGCCGCCTGCCACACCGGCGACCGCACCTGCTTCGATGCGGACGTGCTCGAGGTAAGCGAGAACGCATGACCGCGCAGGACGGGACGCCCGCGCCCGGCCCGGCTCGTACGGCACGGCGCGCGCTGATGGCCTGGCTGATCACGTGTGCGGTGGGCGCCGGGCTGGTGCTGGTGGCCGCCGGGCGCACGTGGGCGACGGTGACCTTCCAGTCGCAGGCCGGCGCGCTCGGACCGGGCAAGGTGGCCGTCACGGGAACCGAGATCGTCGCCTCCCTCACGCCGGCCACCCTGGCGGCCCTGGCGGCCACGGTCGCCGTGCTCGCCACCCGTGGCCTGGCCAGGCGGGCGATCGCCGTGGTGATCGGCCTGTGCGGCGTCGCGGTCGCGGCGGCGAGCTGGACGGGCACGCGGTCGGAGGCGATCGCGGCCGCGGCGCGCGAGCACGCGACCTCGTCGATGATGTCCAGCGGCAGGCCCGTCTCGGAGTCCCTGGTGTGGGGGTGGCCCCTGCTGTCCATCGCTGGTGGGCTCGTGCTGGTGGCCGCCGGGGTGGTGGCCGTCGTCAGGAGCACGAGATGGCCCGGCATGTCGAGCCGGTACGACCGCGCCGACGGCGGGAGCCGTACCGGATCGTCGGGAGAACGGCGCAGCGCGCGCCCTCGCAAGGCCACGGGAGAACGGGCCTTGTGGGAGGCCCTGGACGAGGGAGCCGACCCGACCCTGGAGCCCCGGCAGTCTCACGATTCCTAGCGCCGTTTTGGCCCCAGATCACAACTTGTCCACAACCTTGAGGTTTCCTCCAGATCGGGCGTCGCCGTCGATAGGCTTCCGGCCGCAACGAATGATCTCAGGGGAGCATCGATGAGCTACGGAAATCAGCCGGGCGACACGGGGGGTCAGGGGACGCCGCCGCCCGGCGGAGGCTACGGCCCTCCCGGGGGTTACCCGCCCCCCGGCGGAAACTATCCCCCCGGTGGTTACCCCCCTCCGGGCGGGTACGGCGCGCCTCCCACGCCGCCGAACAACCACCTGGCCATGGCGATCATCACCACGATCCTCTGCTGCCTTCCGCTGGGCATCGTGTCGATCGTCTACTCCAGCCAGGTCAACTCCAAGTGGGCGGCGGGTGACTACCAGGGCGCCCTCGCCTCCTCGGAGTCGGCCAAGAAGTGGTGGATCGCGGCGGTGATCACCGGCATCGCCTTCTCCGTGCTGTACATCATCGTCTTCGTGGTGATCGGGGTCAGCCTCGGCACGTCCTACCCCACCTCGTCATACTGACGGGCATGACGCAGATCGTCCGCCAGCGGCGGAGGGTGGACCGGCTTCGGTCCATGCTCGCGCCGCTCGGCGTGGCGGCGATCACAGGCGCGGCGTTCGCGTATGTCGGCGCCGTCGACCCGAACCAGTCCGGTCACTATCCGACCTGCCCGTTCCTGTTCCTCACCGGCCTGTACTGTCCCGGGTGCGGCTCGCTGCGGGCGATGCACGCCCTGGGACACGCCGATATCGGGTCTGCTCTCGGGCTCAATCCGCTGGCTGTCGCGACCCTCCCGTTCCTCCTCTTCTGGTGGGGCCGGTGGACGTTACGATCATGGCAGGGACGCCCTGCGCGCACGAGCCTGGCGCATCCCGCGTACATCTGGGGTTTGTTCGTCGTCGTACTTGTGTTCGGGGTCGTACGGAACACACCTTTCGGCCAATTCCTCGCACCCTGACGAGACCCAGTGGCGGAGCGGCGCGAGCCGGGCCGATAGCATCGCAAGGCAAGACAGGGAGCGCAGCCGACCGGAGGGACCCTTACGCGTGAGCGAGCGGACTGGTATTTCGCGCGGGATCCGAGCCGAGGGCGAGGAGGACGCGTGAGTGTTCTCGAGGACATCATCCTGGGCGTGCGAGAAGACCTCGAAGAGCGGCAGCGGACCGTGCCCATCGAGGAGCTCAAGAAGCGAGCGTCGCGCGCGCCGGGGCCCCGGGACGCCTACCCCGCGCTCGGAGGCGACAAGGTCTCGGTGATCGCCGAGGTGAAGCGTTCAAGCCCCTCCAAGGGCGCGCTGGCCGCCATCGCCGACCCCGCCGCCCTCGCCGCCGACTACGAGGCGGGCGGAGCGCACGTCATCAGCGTGCTGACCGAGCGGCGCAGATTCGGCGGCACGCTCGACGACCTCGCCGCCGTCCGTGCGGCGGTGGACATCCCCATCCTGCGCAAGGACTTCATCGTCACCTCCTACCAGTTGTGGGAGGCCCGGGCCTACGGCGCGGACCTCGCCCTGCTGATCGTCGCCGCCCTCGAGCAGAACGCCCTGGTGTCGCTCATCGAGCGGGCGGAGTCGATCGGGCTCGCGCCGCTGGTCGAGGTGCACACCGAGGAAGAGCTCGACCGGGCCGTCGAGGCGGGGGCCAAGATCATCGGGGTGAACGCGCGGGACCTCAAGACCCTCGAGGTCGACCGTGAGGTCTTCGCCCGGCTGGCGCCGAAGGTGCCCGACGGCGTCATCAAGATCGCCGAGTCGGGTGTGCGCGGCCCGCACGACCTGCTCGCCTACGCCCGGGCGGGCGCCGACGCGGTGCTGGTGGGGGAGAGCCTCGTGACGGGGCGTGACCCCCGGGCCGCCGTCAACGATCTGGTGACGGCCGGAGCGCATCCGGCCTCACGCCTGGACACGGGATCCGAGAGGTAGTCGTGACAGACAGCGTTCATCGAGAAGAGCGGACGACGGGGGCGGAGGGGGTCCTGATCACCTCCGCCGACCTGGCCGGTGGCGGCGTCCGGGGTGACGACCCCGACATCCGCGGCAAGTTCGGCGTCTTCGGCGGCCGTTACGTGCCCGAGGCGCTGATCCCCGCGCTCGACGAGGTGGCCGCGGAGTACGAGAAGGCCAAGACGGACCTGGGCTTCATCCGGGAGTTCGACCACCTGCTGCGCACGTATGCGGGCAGGCCGACGACGATCACCGAGGTGCCGCGCTTCGCGGAGCAGGCCGGCGGCGCGCGGCTGCTGCTCAAGCGCGAGGATCTCACGCACACCGGCGCCCACAAGATCAACAATGTGCTGGGCCAGGCGTTGCTCACCAAGCGTCTCGGCAAGACCCGCGTGATCGCGGAGACGGGAGCGGGCCAGCACGGCGTCGCCACCGCCACCGCCGCGGCGCTGATGGGGCTCGAGTGCGTCATCTACATGGGCGCCGTCGACTGCGAGCGTCAGGCGCTCAACGTGGCGCGGATGAAGCTGCTCGGGGCCACCGTCGTCCCGGTCACCAACGGCAGCCAGACCCTCAAGGACGCCATCAACGAGGCCTTCCGCGACTGGGTCACCAACGTCGACCGCACCCACTACCTGTTCGGCACGGTCGCGGGGCCGCACCCGTTCCCCGAGATCGTCCGTGACTTCGCCCGCATCATCGGGGTCGAGGCCCGCCGCCAGGTCCTGGAGCTCACCGGCAGGCTGCCCGACGCGGTAGCGGCGGCCGTGGGCGGCGGGTCGAACGCCATCGGCATCTTCCACGCCTTCCTCGACGACGAGAACGTCCAGCTCCACGGCTACGAGGCCGGCGGGCGGGGCGCCGAAAACGGCGAGCACGCACTGACGCTGACCAAGGGAAGCATCGGCGTGCTGCACGGCTCACGCACCTACGTCCTGCAGGACGAGGAGGGCCAGACGATCGAGTCGCACTCGATCTCGGCCGGCCTCGACTACCCGGGCGTCGGTCCCGAGCACGCCTGGCTCAAGGACTCCGGCCGCGCCGTCTACCACGGCGTCACCGACGCCGAGGCGATGGAGGCCTTCTCCCTCCTGGCCCGAACCGAGGGCATCATCCCGGCCATCGAGTCCTCGCACGCCCTCGCGGGAGCGCTCAAGCTCGGCCGTGAGCTCGGCCCCGAGGCCACCATCCTGGTGAACCTCTCCGGCCGTGGCGACAAGGACATGGGCACCGCGATGAAGTACTTCAACCTCTGACATCCGTTGAGGCAACCGATGACGACACTCCAGACGGTCTTCGAGAAGGCGCGCGCCGAGAACAGGTCCGCTCTGGTCGGATACCTGCCCGCGGGCTTCCCCAGCAAGGACGGGGCCGTGGCCGCCGCGACCGCCATGGTCGAGGCCGGCTGCGACGTGATCGAGATCGGCCTGCCGTACTCCGATCCGCTCATGGACGGGCCCACCATCCAGGACGCGGTGCACCGGTCTCTCCTGAACGGCACTCGCATCAGTGACGTGATGCGCACCGTCGAAGGGGTGGCCGCGTCGGGTGCCGCCACGCTCGTGATGACGTACTGGAACCCCGTCGACCGCTACGGGGCCGAGCGCTTCGCGCGCGACCTGGCCTCGGCGGGCGGGGCGGGGACGATCACGCCCGACCTCACGCCGGAGGAGTCCGGGCCGTGGCTCGCGGCGAGCAAGGAGGCGGGGATCGACACCGTCTTCCTGGTCGCGCCCAGCTCGCCGGACGAGCGGATCAGCCGGGTCGCGTCCTGCTGCACCGGATTCGTCTACGCGGCCTCCCTGATGGGCGTGACCGGCGCGAGGGAATCCGTGGGCTCCGCCGCCGAAGGGCTGGTGAAGCGGACCAGGTCCCACACCTCCCTGCCGGTCTGCGTCGGGCTCGGTGTCGGCAACGGCCGGCAGGCGGCGGAGGTCGCCGCCTACGCGGACGGGGTCATCGTCGGCTCGGCCTTCATCAGGCGCCTCCTCGACGCGCCGGACGAGAAGACGGGACTCGCCGAGGTTCGCGAGCTCGCGTACGAGCTGGCGCGAGGCGTCCGGCGCTGAGGCGCAATGGCGGGCATTTCCGGCCCGCCTCTCGGTAGGGCCGGTAAAACCCCTGCTTACCGTGCTCTTATCCGTCACATGTTGTGCTGGTCCCGATATTGTTCACCCGGGGTTGCCGAGCGGGACGAGGGAGACGATGGTTCAGTTGGCATCGGGCAGGCCGGTGTTGAGTCCATTACGGTCCGTGGTCACGGCGCTCTCCTGGGTGACCACCGTCGCGAGACTCGTGCTCGGCGTCTCTCTTTTCGTCGCGGGCGCGATCAAGATCGGCGCGCCCGCGGTCTCGGTGCAGGCGGTCAAGGCCTATGAGCTGTTGCCGGACACCCTGGCCACAGTGGTGGGGCACGGCCTGCCGATCGTGGAGATCATCGTCGGAATCCTGCTCGTCCTCGGCCTGCTCACCCGGCCCTCGGCCGTCGTGGGCGGAGTGCTGATGGTGGCCTTCATCGTCGGCATTTCTTCGGCGTGGGCGCGTGGCCTGCGGATAGACTGCGGCTGCTTCGGCGGCGGCGGCACGGTGGGCGCGGATCAGGACCCCGGATACATCTGGGAGCTTCTGCGCGACGCCGGCTTCCTGCTCTGCGCCGCCTGGATCGTCTACAAGCCCCCCGGCCGGTTCGCGATGGACTCGGCGCTCGGTCTGGCCGGTTCGCGCGAACCCGGCCCAGCAGACGGCGACGAGGACGACGAGGACGGCAGCGATACGGATTGACGAGGTCGCGGGCTCACCGCGACCTCTCTGAGGCCGGCGCTGGATGGCCGGCGGAGCAGCCACGGGGGGCTTGCTTGAGTAAGAGGGCACGGGAGGCATCGGCCAAGGCGCGGGCCGCGGCGCAGCGCGAGGCGGTCCGCAAACAGGAGCAGCGCAAGCGCACGACCATGCTGACCACGATCGGCGTGATCGTCGTGGTCGCCGGCGCGGTCACCTGGTGGTCGGTACGGCAGAGCGCGTCGGAGGAGGTCACGGGCGCTCTCGCGCCGGTCGAGATCCAGCCGGACGGCCCGGTCGTCATGGCGAGGCCAGGAGTCACCGCGCCCGTGGTCGACGTCTACGAGGACTACCAGTGCCCCGCCTGTAAGCAATTGGAGCTGACCAGTGGGTCGACGCTGAAGAACCTGGCCGCCGAGGGCAAGGCCAAGGTCGTCTACCACCTGCTCACGATCTTCAAACAGGAGCCGACGATGTCGAACTCGCTACGGGCGGCCTCGGCGGCCCGGTGCGTGACGGACGGCGCCCAGTGGCTCAAGTACCACGACAGGCTGTACCAGGAACAGCCGAGCGAGACGTCGGTCGGGTTCGGCGTCGACGACCTGGTCCGCTGGGGCCGTGACGTCGGCGTCACGGGCGCGGACTTCGAGAGCTGCGTGCGCGACCAGAAGAACGTCGCCGCCCACCAGCAGTACTCCGCCCAGGTCATCGCCACTCAGAAGCTGCCCGGGACGCCTACCGTCATGCTGGACGGGCAGAGTCTGGGCACCACCGCGTTCGTGCCGAGCGCTCTGCGGGAGGCCGTTCTCGATGCGGCCAAGTGAGCTTCGGTACCTGTACTCCGCGGTGTGCACCGAGGGCGGGCGGACTTACGGTAACGTCACCTGACATGCCACCCCTCGCCTCGATTCCCAGTCCGTCACAGGGCGTCTGGGATCTCGGCCCGATCCCGATCCGGGCCTACGCGCTGTGCATCGTGCTCGGCGTCATCGTCGCCGTCTGGATCGGCGAGCGCCGTTGGCGCGCCCGCGGCGGCGCAGCTGGAACGATCACCGATCTCGCCGTCTGGGCCGTGCCGTTCGGCCTGGTCGGCGGGCGTCTCTATCACGTCATCACCGACTGGCAGCTGTACTTCGGATCCGAAGCGCCCAATCGGCCGATCGACACGCTCTTCATCTGGAAGGGCGGCCTCGGCATCTGGGGCGCGATCGCGCTCGGTGCGCTCGGTGTCTACATCGGCTGCCGGCGGCGCGGGATCTCCTTCACCGCGGTGGCCGACACCCTCGCCCCCGCGGTCGCGGTGGCCCAGGCCATCGGCCGGTGGGGCAACTACTTCAACCAGGAACTGTTCGGCAGCCCGACCACGTTGCCGTGGGGCCTCGAGATCGATCCTGGCCGTCCGGGCGCGATCGCCGGCGTGGAGACCTACCACCCGACGTTCCTCTACGAGTCCTTGTGGGACCTCGCCCTCGCGGGCGTCCTCGTGCTGCTGGCCAGGCGGTTCACCCTGCGCCACGGCCGCCTGCTGGCGCTGTACGTCGCGGGATACACCCTGGGCAGGTTCTGGATCGAGGGGCTGCGGGTCGATCCCGCGCACCACATCCTCGGGCTCCGGCTCAACCAGTGGACCTCGGTGGTCATCTTCATCCTGGCCGTGGCGTACTTCTGGTTCGCCAGGAACAAGAAGGGCGAGGAGATCCTCGACGCCCCCGTGGCTCCGGCCGACGGTGACGAGCCCGCAGCGGACGCCGCGGGAGACGCGAGCGAGGACGGATCCGCGGGGGAGCGGGCGGACGGTTCCGAATTAGCGGCCGGTCAGACCAAGGTCGCCGCCTTCACGAGCGAACCGGCCGGGGAGACGGCGGGCGACACGGCGGCGGACCTGGCTGAAGGCGCAGGGGCCGAACCGGCGTCCGCCACAGCGGCCGAACCAGCTGCGGAACCAGCATCCGACGCGGCGGCGGGCACGGCGGCCGACACAGCGTCCGACGCAGCGGAGGCCGCTGACGAGGCGGACGGCGTCGACCCGGCGCACCAGCGGGACCAGGCGGACGAGTCCGACATCGCCCCGCCCGTGACGGCTCCCGTCCCCGCTTCGGCGGCCGGTCAGGACGGGCAGGACGGTCAGGACGGTCAGGACGGCGAACGGGCGGCAGGCGAGGCTCAGGCCGTACCTGACCGGGAGGCCGGCCAGAGATGACCGAAGGCGGCTCGGGGGCGCGGGCCGAGATCCATCACCAGCACCGGGACGTCACCGGTGGGTGGCTCAGGCCTGCGGTGTTCGGCGCGATGGACGGCTTGGTCTCCAATTTCGCCCTGATCGCGGGTGTCGCGGGAGGAACCGCCGACACGAAGATCATCTCCCTGGCGGGCGTCGCCGGCCTCGCGGCCGGCGCGTTCTCCATGGCGGGCGGCGAGTACGTGTCGGTCGCCAGCCAGCGGGAGCTGGCCGAGGCCGAGATCGACATCGAGCGGCGAGAGCTGGAGCGCAATCCTCAGTCGGAGGAGGACGAGCTGGCGCAGCTTTACATCCAGCGCGGCGTGGAGCCGGACACCGCGAGGGAGGTCGCCAGGCAGATCTCCCGTAATCCGGAGCAGGCGCTCGTGGTCCACACGCGGGCGGAGATCGGCGTCGACCCGCAGGACCTGCCCTCGCCGGTCCTCGCGGCGGCCTCGTCCTTCGTCTCGTTCGGCGTGGGGGCGCTCATCCCGCTCGTGCCGTACCTCCTTGGGTTGACGGTCCTGTGGATCCCGGCAGTGGCGTCGATGCTGGCTCTGTTCGCCGCCGGCGCGCTGGTCTCCAGGGTGACCGCGCGAAGCTGGTGGTTCAGCGGCCTGCGCCAGCTCCTCGTCGGCGGCCTGGCTGCGAGTCTGACTTGGGGGCTTGGCACGCTCATCGGAGCCGGCGGTTCATGACCAGGCGAAAGCGCCGGACGTCCGGTTCCCGGGACAGATGGGCCGACTCGGCACCACCCGCCGAGTCGGGGATGACCGACAGTCAGCGGCGCGTCCTGGTGTGGACCGGGTCGATCACCGCCACCCTCGCGACCGCGCTGGGCCTGGTCCTGCTGGCCACCTCGATAACCGGGAGCGCCGCGGCGCCGGACGAGCAGGGGTCGGACCCCTTCGGGAAGGCCCGGCCGGACCTCTACCAGGCATGGCCGTCCCCCAAGCAGTTCGGGCCGATCGCCGACAGGAAGGCCGACGCGGCGCCGCTCACGGCCAAGGAGGTCTTCGGCGCCAAGACGCTCACGTCGGGCAGGATCGTCCTCAAGCGGATCGCCAGCAGCCTGGACGACAACTGCGGCGGCACCGTGTGGGGCGGCCTGGCGGGAGCGCTGGCCGACGCGGGCTGTGAGCAGGCCGTCCGCGGGCTGTACGCGACCGCCGACGGCGACTACGTCGCCCAGTACGCGATGTTCAACCTGGCCGACGTGGACGCCGCGAACGAACTCGTCGACAACCTCAAGGCCCTGCACCACGACGGCTGGGTCCTGCCGCTGGAGTCGGAGAAGGCGAAGTTCCAGGGGTACACGGAGGCCAGCGGTCAGGCGATGGGGCACTTCGTCGGCCTCGCCTGGATCGGCCGCGCGGACGGCGCGGAGCCGGGGCGCAAAGACGACTTCGTCACGCTCGGGCTGGCGGTCCGGGAGTCGGAGAAGGCGCTCTACCGCCGCGTGGTCGCGGTCGCCGGGCTGCCCGCGGCCCCCGCCGGAGGGGACGAGGGAGACGACACGGCGCAGCCGTCGGAACCGCCGCCCAGCGAGCCCGCTCCGGGGTCCGGAGGATACGAGGAGTCCCAGCCTCCCCCGCCGGCCACCTGACAGGTCAACGGGCCCCGGCCAGTGTCGCCGACACGTCGGCGGGGAGCCCGGCGAGGCGGTGAAGAGGCAGTTCCAGCGCGGTGAGATCCCCAGCCCACGGCGCGGCCTCCTCGACCACGGCCCTGGCCTCCTTCCTGGTCAGCCCGGCCGTCTCGGCCAGCGCCTCGCGCCAGGTGTTGGCCACCTTGCCGTGCGCGCTGTCGAGGATCCGCCGGACGATCCGCGCGGCATCGGCGTCCGGGAGCGGCAGCCGTACGGCGTCGAGGACGGCCCCCGCGCCGGCGGACCGGCAGGTGACGTCGTACACGGGGCGAACCCCCTCTGTCAGCGCGGGCAGGTCGTCCGGCCGGCCGGCGAGCAGGACGCGCACGTGCCTGGCCCGGGTCGCGAGCAGCAACCGGGGGAGGGCCGCCTCAAGCCCGGCGGGCACGGCCACGGCCACCCGTTCCGGCGCGGCGGCGTACGGCTTGGCGAGCAGGGTGGACAGCCTCGTCCTGGGCACCTTCGGCAGCAGTTCGCGGGGCCATTCCCCGGCGAGCAGGGCGGGGGCGAACTCCGCCGGATCCTCTCCGGCCGGCGCACCCGCCGGAGAGGCGGCCTCGACGGACTGGGGGCCCTGGGTGTAGATCGCGGTGGCGAGCCTGTCGACCCGGGCGGAGACGGCCGGCCACGTCTTGGTCGTCGGCCGGAGAATGTACAGGTCGGCGGCGCTGCCGATGGCCTCGGCACCGTCATACCTATTGAAGTCCGGAAATATCGCTTCATTAAGAAGATTTAGGTCAGACAAGGTGTTCTGTACCTTGAGGGCCAGCATGGGGGTGCGTTCGGAAGCCCCGTAGGCCAGGAGGATCCGGCCGTGGTCGCGGTCCCGCAGCCCCTCGGCCGCGCGTGCCACGAACAGGCCGATCCCGTCGGGTGTGTAGGGCGGATCGGTGATCGCCAGGTCGGCCTGCCCGCGCGCGGACGGGGCGAGGCCCAGGCGCAGGTCCGCCCAGCGGGTCCTGACGCCGAGGCCCTGGGCGTCGATGTAGCCGAGGATCCGCTCGTCGATGTCGACGACCGTGACGTCCACATCCGGATGGATCATCCGTACGGCGAGGGAGGTCAGGTCGTGGTCGCCCACGCAGAGCAGCCTGGCGCCCGGAAGCCAGAAGCGGGCCCCGAGAAGCAGGGCCCGGCGCAGGACCGTGTCGGCGGTCGCGGCGACGTGGTCGAGTGTGTGGCGGCCCCGCGGGGCACCGGCGATCAGGTCCCTCAGCCGCTCGAGGGTGTCGGCGTGCTCTCCGGCCAGGCCGGCGACCGGATCCGTCAGGCCCGAAATATCGCGACCGAGGGCTTCGTTATAACGTCTGGCGCGATCGGCCGGCAGTCGGAGGCGGTCGCCTGTGCGCTCAAGGGGGAGCTCACGCAGCAGCGACTCGATGGAACGCCGTGACGTCGCGGTCTCCCGGACGAGATCGGCCAGAGTCCACCAGTCGCCGCCGCCCAGAAGGCCGAGGGCCCTGCGGAGACGGCGGCTGTCCACGCCCGCCGAGGTCAAGAGCTGATCGATCGCCTCATGAGCCGCCATGCGGCAACTGTATCCATCGTGTTAACCAATGAAGATTCGCGAAGCGGACCCACGGGGACTATTCCGGCAGGGTGCGGTAATCTCTACGTACCATAATTGCAGCAGGGCCAACGTCGTCCCTCTGTTTCGAACAGACGATGACGACGGGAGTGACTAGATGCCTGCTGCCCGCCTTGGCTCACCCAGAGGCTTTCCGGAGCCCCAGGGCCTGTACGACCCCTCGAACGAGCATGACGCCTGCGGCGTGGCCATGGTGGCCGACGTCGCCGGCAGGCGCAGCTATGACATCGTCTCCAAGGCGCTGACGGCGCTCCGCAACCTCGATCATCGGGGGGCCAGCGGCAGCGAGCCCGACACCGGTGACGGTGCCGGCATCCTCACGCAGATCCCCGACGCGTTCTTCCGGGCGGTCGCGGGCTTCCCGCTACCGCAGGAAGGCGCGTACGCCGTGGGCACCGCCTTCCTGCCGCTCGACGAGGAGGCCAGGAACATCTCCGTCGGCCTCATCGAGGAGATCGCCGCCGAAGAGGGCATGACCGTCCTCGGCTGGCGCGACCTGCCGGTCGACCGCACCCTCCCCGGGGCCAGCGCCCGCGCGGTCATGCCGTATTTCCGGCAGCTGTTCGTCAGCTCGCCCGGCGGCGAGAGCGGCCTCGAGCTCGACCGGCTCGTCTTCGCCTTCCGCAAGCGCGCCGAGCACGAGGCGGACGTCTACTTCGCGTCGCTGTCCAGCCGGACGATCGTCTACAAGGGGATGCTGACCTCGCTGCAGGTCGAGCCGTTCTTCCCCGACCTCGCCGACGAGCGTTACGTCTCGGCCATCGCGCTGGTCCACTCGCGTTTCTCCACCAACACCTTCCCCTCGTGGCCGCTGGCCCACCCGTACCGGTTCATCGCGCACAACGGTGAGATCAACACCGTCAAGGGCAACCGGAACTGGATGCGCGCCCGCGAGGCCATGCTGACCACCGGCCTCATCCCCGGTGACCTGGAGCGTCTGTTCCCGATCTGCGACCCGGACGGCTCGGACACCGCGTCCTTCGACGAGACGCTGGAACTGCTCCACCTGGGCGGGCGGTCGCTGCCCCACGCCGTGCTGATGATGATCCCCGAGGCGTGGGAGAACCACGCCGAGATGGACCCGGCGCGACGGGCGTTCTACGAGTTCCACTCGACGCTGATGGAGGCCTGGGACGGCCCCGCGTCGATCACCTTCTCCGACGGCACGCTCGTCGGGGCGGTGCTCGACCGCAACGGCCTTCGCCCCGGCCGGTTCTGGGTCACCGACGACGGCCTGGTCGTGCTCGCCTCCGAGGCGGGCGTGCTCGCGGACATCGCCCCGGAGAGGGTCGTCCGCAAGGGCCGCCTCCAGCCGGGCCGCATGTTCCTGATCGACACCGCTCGCGGCAAGATCATCGAGGACGACGAGATCAAGGCCGAACTCGCGGCGGCCGAGCCGTACGAGGAGTGGCTGCACGCGGGCCTGGTGCGGTTCGAGGAACTGCCCGAGCGCGAGCACGAGCACCCCACGCACGAGGCGCTGGTGCGGCGGCAGCAGACCTTCGGGTACACCGAGGAGGAGCTGCGGATCATCCTGGCGCCGATGGCCAGGACGGCGGCGGAGCCGATCGGCTCCATGGGGACCGACACGCCCGTGGCCGTGCTGAGCGACCGGCCGCGGCTGCTGTTCGACTACTTCAGCCAGCTGTTCGCCCAGGTGACCAACCCGCCTCTGGACGCCATCCGCGAGGAGCTCGTCACCTCGCTGCAGTCGACGATCGGCCCCGAGGGCAACCTGCTCGACCCTGCCGCTCCCTCGTGCCGGCGTCTCGTGCTGCCCTACCCGGTGATCGACAACGACGAGCTCGCCAAGATCGTCCACATCAACGACGAGGGCGGGCTGCCGGGCTTCCAGCCGCACGTCGTCTCGGGCCTGTTCGACGTGGCCGGCGGGGGCGAGGCGCTCACCCGTCGGCTGGAGGAGATCCGCCAGGAGGTCTCCGCGGCGATCCGGGACGGCGCGCGGATCATCGTGCTGTCCGACCGCGGATCCTCCCGCGACAAGGCGCCCATCCCGTCGCTGCTACTCACCGGCGCGGTGCACCACCACCTCATCCGGGAGAAGTCGCGCACCCGGGTCGGCCTCGTCCTCGAGACCGGCGAGGCCAGAGAGTGCCACCACATGGCCCTCCTCGTCGGGTACGGCGCCAGCGCGATCAACCCCTACCTCGCCCTGGAGACGGCCGAGGACCTGATCGCCACCGGCGTCATCGACCTCGAGCCGCACAAGGCCGTCCGCAACCTGATCAAGGCGTACGGCAAGGGCGTGCTGAAGGTCATGTCCAAGATGGGCGTGTCCACGGTCGCCTCCTACACCGGCGCCCAGATCTTCGAGGCACTCGGCCTGGGGTCCGAGGTCGTCGACCAGTGCTTCACCGGCACGACCTCCCGGCTCGGCGGCGTCGGCTTCGACGTCCTGGCCCGCGAGGCGCTGGAGAGGCACGCCCGGGCCTACCCGCGCGCCGAGAACGCGCACCGGCGCCTGGAGGTCGGCGGCGAGTACCAGTGGCGGCGCGAGGGCGAGCCGCACCTGTTCAACCCGACCACGGTCTTCAAGCTCCAGCACTCCACCCGGACCCGGCGCTACGAGATCTTCAAGGAGTACACCTCGCTCGTCGACGGGCAGTCCGAGCAGCTCATGACCCTGCGGGGCCTGTTCAAGCTGCGTCCGGGCACGCCCATCCCGATCGAGGAGGTCGAGTCGGTCGAGTCGATCGTCAAGCGGTTCTCGACCGGCGCCATGTCGTACGGCTCGATCTCGATGGAGGCCCACGAGACGCTCGCCATCGCCATGAACCGGCTCGGCGCCAAGTCGAACACCGGTGAGGGCGGCGAGGACCCCGAGCGGCTGCACGACCCCGCCCGCCGGTCGGCGATCAAGCAGGTGGCCTCCGGGCGCTTCGGCGTGACCAGCGAGTACCTGGTCAACGCCGACGACCTGCAGATCAAGATGGCCCAGGGCGCCAAGCCCGGCGAGGGCGGCCAGCTGCCCGGCCACAAGGTGTACCCGTGGATCGCCAGGACCCGGCACTCCACGCCCGGCGTCGGCCTCATCTCGCCTCCGCCGCACCACGACATCTACTCGATCGAGGACCTGGCCCAGCTCATCCACGACCTCAAGAACTCCAACCCGCGCGCCCGCGTCCACGTGAAGCTGGTCGCCGAGGTCGGGGTCGGGACCGTGGCCGCCGGTGTCAGCAAGGCCCACGCCGACGTCGTGCTGATCTCCGGCCACGACGGCGGCACCGGCGCCTCGCCGCTGACGTCGCTCAAGCACGCCGGCGCGCCCTGGGAGCTCGGCCTGGCCGAGACCCAGCAGACGCTGCTGCTCAACGGCCTGCGCGACCGCATCGTCGTCCAGGCCGACGGCCAGCTCAAGACCGGCAGGGACGTCGTCGTGGCCGCCCTGCTCGGCGCGGAGGAGTTCGGCTTCGCCACGGCGCCGCTGGTCGTCTCCGGCTGCGTCATGATGCGCGTCTGCCACCTGGACACCTGCCCGGTGGGCGTCGCCACGCAGAACCCCGAGCTGCGCAAGCGGTTCACCGGCAAGCCCGAGTTCGTGGTGAACTTCTTCGAGTTCATCGCGCAAGAGGTCCGCGAGTACCTCGCGGAGCTCGGCTTCCGCTCGATCGCCGAGGCCGTCGGCCACGCCGAGATGCTCGACACCGCCCAGGCGGTCGAGCACTGGAAGGCCGCGGGCCTGGATCTGTCGCCGATCCTCTACCAGCCGGAACTGCCCGAGGGCACCCCGCTGCACAAGGTCGTCGCGCAGGACCACGGCCTGGACAAGGCCCTGGACAACACCCTCATCCAGCTCGCCGAGGGCGCGCTCGAACTCGGTGACCGGGTGACGCTGGACCTGCCCATCCGCAACGTCAACCGTACGGTCGGGACCATGCTCGGCCACGAGGTGACCAGGCGGTACGGCGGGGCGGGCCTGCCGGACGACACGATCGACGTGTCGTTCACCGGATCGGCCGGCAACTCGTTCGGCGCCTTCGTCCCGCGCGGCGTCACGCTGCGGCTGATCGGCGACGCCAACGACTACCTCGGCAAGGGCCTGTCGGGCGGGCGGCTCGTCGTCCGGCCGCACCCGGACGCGCCGTTCGCGGCCGAGACGCAGGTCATCTCCGGCAACGTCGGCCTGTACGGCGCGACGTCCGGCGAGGTGTTCGTCAGGGGCGTCGTCGGCGAGCGGTTCTGCGTGCGCAACTCCGGCGCCACCGCGGTCGTCGAGGGTGTGGGCGACCACGGCTGCGAGTACATGACCGGGGGCAGGGCGGTCGTCCTCGGCGCCACCGGGCGCAACTTCGCGGCCGGCATGTCGGGCGGCGTCGCCTACGTGCTCGACATCAGGCCGGAACGCGTCAACCGGGAGATGGTCGAGGTCGAGCCGCTGGAGGACGCGGACGCCGAGTTCCTGAGAGAGATCGTCGAAAGGCATTTCACGGAGACCGGATCCACGGTCGCCAAGGACCTGCTGGCCGACTGGGATTCCGCTCTGGCCAGGTTCGGGAAGGTCATGCCGACGGACTACAAGCGGGTCCTGCGGGCACGGGCCGCAGCCGAGGCCGAGGGCCGGGACATCGACGAGGCCGTCATGGCCGCCGCGCACGGATAAGGGGCACACCAGATGGCTGACCCGAAGGGTTTCATGAGGCACGGGCGTGAGCTGCCGGCGCGCCGTCCCATCGACGTGCGCATCCGCGACTGGCGCGAGGTCTACGAGGACTTCTCCCGTCCGGCTCTCACGCAGCAGGCGGCTCGCTGCATGGACTGCGGCATCCCGTTCTGTCACAACGGCTGCCCGCTCGGGAACCTCATCCCCGAGTGGAACGACCTCGTCTTCCGTGACGACTGGCGCGAGGCGATCGAACGGCTGCACGCCACCAACAACTTCCCCGAGTTCACCGGCCGGCTGTGCCCGGCTCCGTGTGAGGCGGCGTGCGTCCTCGGCATCAACTCCGACCCCGTCGCGATCAAGCGGGTCGAGGTGGAGATCATCGACCGGGCCTTCGCCGAGGGCTGGGTCACCCCCCAGCCGCCGCTGGACAGGACGGGACGGCGGGTCGCGGTCGTCGGCTCCGGCCCGGCGGGCCTGGCCGCGGCGCAGCAGCTCACCCGCGCCGGGCACGACGTGACCGTCTTCGAGCGGGCCGACCGGATCGGCGGCCTGCTCCGCTACGGGATTCCCGAGTTCAAGATGGAGAAGCGGCACATCGACCGCCGCCTCGAGCAGATGGAGGCGGAGGGCACCCGGTTCCGCACGTCGGTCAACGTGGGCGTGGACGTCACCGTGGCCGAGTTGCGCGAGGAGTTCGACGCGATCGTGCTCGCGGGCGGCGCCACCGCGTGGCGCGACCTGCCGATGCCCGGCCGTGAGCTGGGCGGCGTCCTCCAGGCGATGGAATACCTCCCGCTGGCCAACCGCGTCCAGCAGGGCGACCTCGCGGAGTCCCCGGTCTCCGCCGCGGGCAAGCACGTCGTGGTGATCGGCGGCGGCGACACCGGCGCCGACTGCATCGGCACGGCGATCCGGCAGGGGGCCGCCTCGGTCACCCAGCTGGAGATCATGCCGAGGCCGCCGGAGAGCCGGCCGGGTGCGCAGCCGTGGCCGACCTATCCGATGTTGTTCAAGATGGAGAGCGCCCACGAGGAGCTCGAGGCCGGCGAGGGGGACCGGGTCTACGCGGTCTCCACGCAGGAGTTCCTCGGTGACGCCGAGGGCAACCTCAGGGCGTTGCGCCTGGTCGACGTCGAGGGGCCGGGAGCCGGGTTCAAGCCGATCCCCGGCACCGAGCGGGAGATCCCCGCCGGCCTGGTCACCCTCGCGATGGGATTCGTCGGACCGGAGAAGAGCGCGCTGCTCACCGGGCTGGCCGAGCTGGCCGCAGACCCGGCCTCGTTCTTCGACCCGCGTGGCAACGTCGCCAGGGGCCGGTCGTACGAGACCGCCGTGGACGGGGTGTTCGCCGCGGGCGACATGGGCCGGGGGCAGTCGCTGATCGTGTGGGCCATCGCCGAGGGCCGTTCCGCGGCCGCGGCGGTGGACCGGTACCTGAGCGGGCGGACGGCCCTTCCGGTCGCCATCCCGCCGACGGCCCGTCCGCTCGTCTGACGCCGGGGACCCGTGCGTGATCGTGGGGGCGATCGCGCACGGGACCTCGCCGGCACGGCCCGGTTCGCCGGACGTCGGCCGGTCAGGACGAGTCTTTGCATGATCACGGTCGGGCTTTTCGCCGGGGAGGGGTAGGGTCCCGGAGCCTGTGCCTGGTCGCGGCGGCGGGGGCGTTAGCCGTACAAAACGGGAAGTATCCCTGCAAGGTGGTTGAATCGCGCGCTGGATAGCGGGCACTTGTGAGGGATGCCGGGCCCGGATCGAGGAGGATCGTTGAAATCACGGGGGCGTGTCGCGAAGGCACTGTTTTCGATCGCACTGGTGGGCGTCGCGAGCGCTGCCACGGCCGGTGTCTCGATGCCGGTCCCCAAGTCCATCCCACCCGGCAAGGGCGGCGACTACCTGGTCTTCTACGCCGACGGCGCCCGTGACACGGCCTCGCGTGCGGTCACCGCCGCGGGGGGCGTGATCGAGTCCCAGGACGACAGGCTCGGCTACCTCATCGTGCGCGCCCCGGCTCCGGAACCGCTGGCGGACAGCCCCTCCGTCGTCGGCGTCACGCCCGACCTCCCCATCGGCTCCGCCGCCGACATGCCGATGGCCGCCCCTCCGCCGAAGACGTCGGGGGGAGCGAAGGCCGTGGCCGGCGACCCGCTGTCCGACCGGCAGTGGGACATGAAGATGATCGGCGCCACGCCCACCGGGTCGTACGCCAAGGCGCGGGGCAACCACCAGGTGCTGGTGGGCATCATCGACACCGGGGTCGACGGCAACCACCCCGACATCGCGGCCAACTTCAACCGGCAGTTGAGCCGCAACTTCGTCACCGACCTGCCGAACGACGTCAACGGCAAGAAGTTCGACGGCGCCTGCGAGGTCGCGGGCTGCAAGGACCCCGCCGACGAGGACGACGACGGGCACGGCACCCATGTGGCCAGCACCATCGGCTCGCCGATCAACGGCATCGGCGTCGCCGGGGTCGCGCCCGACGTGTCGCTGGTCAATCTGAGGGCCGGGACCGACTCCGGTTACTTCTTCCTCAAGCCGACCATGGACGCCCTGGCCTACGCGGGCGACGTGGGTGTCGACGTGGTCAACATGAGCTTCTACGTCGACCCCTGGACGTTCAACTGCGCGGCCAGCCCCCAGGACTCGCGGGCCGACCAACTGGCCCAGCGCGGCATCCTCGTCGGCATGCGCAGGGCCGTCGCCTACGCGCACCAGCGCGGCGTCACCATGGTCACCGCCATCGGCAACAGCGGCTCCGACCTGGGCAGGCCGAGCAAGGACACGGCCAGTCCCGACTATCCGCTCGGGGCCGAGAAGGAGCGCACGGTCGACAACACCTGCCTCAACGTGCCGACCGAGCTTCCCGGAGTCATCGCGGTTTCCTCGGTGGGGCCCAGCGGCCAGAAGGCGGCCTACTCCGACTACGGGGTCGAGCAGACCGACATCGCTGCGCCGGGCGGCGACATCTTCGACAGCGGGACCTCTCTGATCGGGGAGCGCAGGGAGATCCTCGCCGCGGCCCCGACCGCCGTGCTGAAGGCCGGGCACCAGATCGACGCCAGCGGCAACCCGGTCGACGCGTCCGTCGTGCGCGACTGCCATGGGGGGACGTGCGCCTACTACCAGTACCTCGAGGGCACCTCGATGGCCGCCCCGCATGTGACGGGAATCGCGGCGATCATCATCAGCCGGTTCGGCGTGCCCGGCAAGGGCGGTCTGGCCATGGACCCGAACCAGGTGGAGAAGCTCCTGTACGCGTCGGCGACCCAGACGTCCTGCCCGACGCCGCGCGCCTTCAAGTACGGCACGGCCACGCAGACGTGTGAGGGGACCAAGGAGAAGAACGGCTTCTTCGGCCACGGCATAGCCAACGCCGCCCAAGCCGCCACCGTCACCCCCTGAAATCGGGCGTGATCATGCACAGGTTCGGGGAAAGGTCTGGTGACCTAAGGTTCCCGGGTTCGTGATCATGCACGAGTTCGGCGAGTGTGCCGTGGACGTGGGCGAACCCGGTCCGTGATCATGCACGGATTCGGGATCTTGCCGCGTGACCTGGTCAAACCGCGGGCGTGATCATGCACACGTTCGGCGATCGGGTCGTCGACCTGGGCCGATATCGGCCGTGATCATGCAATGGCGGGCTCGTTGCATGATCACGCGTTGAATTCGCCCTGGTGGTGGGGCGCTTTCCCGAATCCGTGCATGATCACGGAAGCGGAATCCGCAGGTCAGGGCCATTTTGCCGAACTCGTGCATGATCACGGCTGGGGTTTGTGCATGTCAATGGGCCGTTCACCGAACCTGTGCATGATCACCACCCAAAAGGGGGGCGGGGCCCTGGGGGATATGGCCCGCTGATCAACTGGAGATGCCGCAGGTGTCCTCCGCGTACGACAACATGGTCGCCTGCGTCTGCTTCGACGGAGTGGCGATCAGCCAGTAGGTCTCCCCGGCGGCCACGGTGCCCCAGACGGGGAACAGGTACGCCTTCTTGGCCTCGCCGAACGCGTGCGGGTCGCAACGCGCGGGGGTGACCACCACAGGGATCTCCAGGCTCCGGACCCCCGGCTCGAGCACCACGACCGGATGGCGTTTGCCCGACACCGGCAGGATGTTGAAGTGGGTGGTGCCGCCGAGGTCGTCGATCGAGACCGCCTCGTTGCCGTTCTTCCTCGTGACGAGGAGGACCCCGTTCAGCACCTTGCCCTCGTGTGTCCAGGAATCGCCGAACGTGACGTCAGCCGACTCCCGCAGGATGAAGGCCCCGCATTCGGCGTTCACCAGCCCGCTCAATGTCCGGTCGGGGTGCGGGATGGTGAAGGTGACCTTCCGGAGCGGCTCGTTTCCCACCTGGATGTGGGCGATCACCGTCGCCGGCTGGACCGCGGGGATCCGTGCCGGATCGCAGCGGGCCTGGCCGTACGGGATCCGGAGGTCGGTCCGGGGAGTCCGGCCGAGTGTCGTGTCCACCCGCTCGGGGGGAAGTTTCACGAACGAGGCGGTGACGAGTTGCACGTCCTGGAATCGCACCGGCGTCGTGGTGTCGTTCCGGACGGACACCTCGATCGCGTGGGCGGCCTCGCCGCTGCGCCACTGGTTCAGTGACACGGAAACCCCGGCCGGGGGCTGGTCCGATTCGGTAGCCTGAGCTGAACAGGCGGCCGCCAAGACGAGTGCCGCAACTGCGCCCCATGCCCGGATACGTCCCATGGATGGTCACGTTAGGGCACGTGGGTGATCACGTGAAGTCTCTGAACATTTGGCGACAGGTATGTGGGTCGTCACTACCAAGTGGTCTGTACCAATTAGGGTGGGGTATGTGAGTCGTCGAGCAAAGATCGTCTGTACCCTTGGGCCCGCCACCTCCTCGCCGGAGCGTTTGCGTGAGCTCATCGCCGCAGGGATGAACGTGGCCCGTTTCAACCTCTCCCACGGCAGCCACGAGCTGCACAAGGAGGTGTTCGACCGGGTCAGGGCCGCCGCCGACGAGCTGGGTGAGGCCGTAGGCGTACTCGCCGACCTCCAGGGTCCCAAGATCCGCGTCGGCCGGTTCGCGTCCGGTCCCGTACGGCTCGGCTTCGGCGACGTGTTCACCGTCACCACCGAGGACGTCCCCGGAGACCGGGACATCGTCTCCACCACCTATGCGGGTCTGCCCGGTGACGTGAATCCGGGTGACACGATCCTCGTGGACGACGGCCGCCTCAACCTCGAGGTGACCGCCGTGGAGGGCCCGCGCGTCGTCACGCGTGTGGTCATCGGCGGAATGATCTCCGACAACAAGGGTCTCAACCTCCCGGGTGTCGCCGTCAGCGCCCCGACGCTCACCGAGAAGGACGAGGCGGACCTGCGCTGGGCGCTCCGCACGGGCTTCGACATGATCGCCCTGTCGTTCGTGCGGACGGCGGAGGACGCCCAGGTGGTCCGCGACATCATGGATGAGGAGGGCGTGCACCTGCCGCTCCTCGCCAAGATCGAGAAGCCGCAGGCGGTCGATCAGCTCGAGGAGATCGTCGACGCGTTCGACGGCGTCATGGTCGCCCGTGGCGACCTGGGCGTGGAGCTCCCGCTCGAGCAGGTCCCGATCGTGCAGCGCCGCTGCATCGAGCTGTGCCGGGAGAAGGCCCACCCGGTCATCGTGGCCACTCAGATGCTCGACTCGATGATGAGCGCCCCTCGCCCGACCCGCGCCGAGACCTCTGACGTCGCGTACGCGGTGATGGACGGCGCCGACGCGGTCATGCTCTCCGGTGAGACCTCGGTGGGCACCTACCCGATCGAGTCGGTCGCCACGATGGCCCGCATCGCCACCGCCGCCGAGGGCACCACGCTGCACGCCACCCACCACCTCGACCGCCTGCCCGAGACCACCGGTGGCGCCATCGCGCGCGCCGCGGCCGAGGTCGGTGCGATCGTGGGGGCCAAGGCCCTGGTGGCCTTCACGATGTCCGGCGAGACCGCCCGCCGCCTCGCCCGCTACCGGTCGTCGATTCCGCTGCTGGCCTTCACCTCCAACCCGCAGGTCCGCGGCCAGCTCGCGCTGACGTGGGGCGTCGAGACCTTCGAGGTCCCGTTCGTGCACCACACCGACGACATGGTCCGCCAGGTCGAGGCGTCGTTGCTGACCCTCGGCCACTGCGAGAAGGGCGACAAGATCGTCATTGTCGCCGGCTCCCCGCCCGGGAACCCCGGGTCGACCAACGCGCTCCGGGTGCACACGATCGGCTCCGCGGTGTCCAACACCCGCTGATCGACTCCGCTCAGAGAACGGCCACCGCTCCGGCGGTGGCCGTTTCGCGTGTGACCCCCGGTGACCCGGGAAAACCGGTTGATCGCGCCATTCCCCTGATGAACCATGGCAGGTGCGAGAGGCCCGATCCCGTCTTCATGCGCCGGTGAGGAGTGCTGCGCCCGACGATGCCTTCAGATGACGATGATCCAGATGCGGTCCCGGGCGCCCGGCAACCCTCGTGGCGCGCGCTGTGGCGGCTGAAGTCCTACCTCAGGCCCTACAACCGCGTGCTCGTCGTGTCGTGGGTGGCCGCGTTCCTCGGCATCGCCGCGGGCACCGCCGTCCCGCTCGTGGGCAAGCAGATCATCGACGGGCCCGTCGGCCACGGCGACCTCGGGGGCCTTCTGCCGCTCGGCCTGCTCGCCCTCGTGCTGGGGATCGCGGAGGCGGTCCTCATCTTCGTCCGGAGATGGTCGCAGGCGGGGCCGGTCCTCGGCCTGGAGACGGCGATCCGCGACGACCTCTACCGCCGGCTGCAGAGCCTGCCGATGAGCTTCCACGGCGAATGGCAGTCGGGCCAGTTGTTGTCGAGGGCGACGACCGACCTCTCGACGATCCGCAGATTCCTCGGGTTCGGCGCGCTGTTCCTCGTCATGAACGTGCTCCAGCTCATCGCCGTCACCATCGTCCTGTTCCACATGTACTGGCCGCTCGGCCTGATCGTCGCGGTCTCGGCCGTGCCGATCATCGTGTTGTCTCTCCGGTTCGAGAAGCGGTACATCGGCATCTCCCGCCGGGTCCAGGACCAGCAGGGCGACCTCGCCACCCTCGTCGAGGAGGCGGCGGTGGGCATCCGGACGATCAAGGCGTTCGGCCGCAGCCGGCACCTCTACGAGGGGTTCGACGAGACCGCCCGAGGGATCCACCAGACGTCGCTCGCCAAGGTACGGCTGGCCTCGCGGTTCTTCACCTTCCTCGAGGTGGTCCCGAACGTCACCCTGGCCATGGTCGTGCTCGTCGGCGCGCTCGCCGTCGCGCGTGACGCGCTCACCCTCGGCACCCTGGTGGCGTTCACGACGCTCGTCCTCCAGCTCGTCTGGCCGGTCGCCTCCCTCGGCTACATCCTCGCGATGGGACAGGAGGCCATGACCTCGGCCGACCGCGTCACCGAGGTGCTGGACACCGTCCCGGAGATCGTCGGAGGGACCGAGGTCATCGAGCGCCCGCGCGGGCATCTCCGGTTCGAGGGTGTGGAGTTCCGCCATCCCGGCAGCGCGCGCCCGGTGTTGCGCGACGTGTGGCTGGACGTGCGGCCGGGGGAGACCATCGCCGTCGTCGGGGCGACGGGCTCGGGGAAGACCACGCTCACGGCACTCGTCCCACGGCTCATCGACGTCACGGGCGGCCGCGTCACCGTCGACGGGCACGACGTCCGCGACCTGACGCTGCCCGCGCTCCGGTCGGTGGTCGCGACGGCGTTCGAGGAGCCGACGCTGTTCTCGATGAGCGTCAGGGAGAACGTCATGCTGGGCCACGGCGACGCCGGCGAGGACGACGTCCGGGAGGCCCTGGAGATCGCCCAGGCCACTTTCGTGTACGACCTGCCGTGGGGGCTGGACACCAGGATCGGGGAGCAGGGGATGTCGTTGTCCGGCGGGCAGCGGCAACGGCTCGCCCTCGCCCGCGCGGTCCTCGGCAAGCCGCGGATCCTCGTCCTGGACGACACGTTGTCGGCGCTGGACGTCGAGACCGAGGCGCTGGTGGAGGAGGCGCTGCGCCGGGTCCTCGCCGACGCGACCGGCCTGGTCGTCGCCCACAGGGCCTCGACCGTGCTGCTCGCCGACCGGGTGGCACTGCTCAGGGACGGAACCATCCAGCACGTCGGCCGACATCCCGACCTGCTCGCCACGGTCCCCGAATACCGGGCCCTGCTCGCCCAGGACGCCGACCTCGACCCCGACAGGGCGCTGCGGTGAGCGACTCCTGGCGCGGTGTCGCGGCCGAGGACAAGGACCACATCCCCGAGACCGTCTCCCTCCTGCTGCGGTCGCGCTCCCGCCGGCTGCTCGGCGATCTCCTGCGCCCGCACAAGAGGGCGATCGCGCTGCTGACCGCCGTCATCGTGGTGTCCAACGCGGCCGGCCTCGCCCTGCCGTACCTGGTGAAGACCGGCATCGACAGCGGCATCCCGCCGATGGCCGACGGGCGGGGTTCGGGCACGCTGCTGACGATCGTGGCGGCGATCGTGGGGGCCGCGCTGGTCCAGGCCGTCACACGGCAGGCGTTCCTCCAGCTCGCCGGGCGGATCGGGCAGGACATCCTGCTCGAGTTGCGGCGCCGGGTCTTCACGCACTTCCAGAAGTTGTCGTTGTCGTTCCACGAGGGCTACACGTCCGGCCGGGTGATCTCACGGCTCACCTCCGATGTCGAGGCCATCGCCGAACTGCTGGACTCCGGCTTCGACGGCCTGGTCACCGCGGTGCTCACGCTGTTCGGCACGGCCGCCATGCTCCTGGTGCTCGACGTCCACCTCGGCCTCGTGGCGCTGCTGCCGCTGCCTGTGCTGCTGCTGTTCACGCGCTGGTTCCGCCGGGAGTCGAGCGCCGCCTACCGCCGGACCCGCGAGACCGTCGCGCTGGTCATCGTGCACTTCGTGGAGTCGATGACCGGGGTCCGCGCGGTGCAGGCCTTCCGCAGGGAGCCGCGCAACCAGGAGATCTTCGAGAGGCTCAACGCCGACTACCGCGAGGCCAACACGCGCGGGTCGCGTCTCATCGCGATCTTTATGCCCGGGATCAAGCTCATCGGCAACGTCACGGTCGCGCTCGTCCTGCTGTACGGCGGGTGGCTCGCGTTGCACGGCACGGTCACGGTGGGCGTGCTGGCGGCGTTCCTGCTCTACCTCCGCCAGTTCTACGAGCCGATGCAGGAGATCAGCCAGTTCTACAACGCGCTCCAGTCGGCCGGCGCCGCCCTCGAGAAGCTGTCAGGGGTCCTGGAGGAGCAGCCGGGCGTGGCGGAGCCGCCCCGGCCCGGGGAGCTGGCCCGTGCGAGCGGGGCGCTTCGGTTCGACGCCGTCGAGTTCGCCTACGGGGAGGGCCCGCGGGTCCTGCCCCGGCTGGACCTGGAGATCCCCGCGGGCCAGACCGTCGCGGTGGTGGGGACGACCGGTGCGGGCAAGACGACGCTGGCCAAGCTCATCTCGCGCTTCTACGACCCCGTGTCCGGGCGGGTCATGCTCGACGGCGTGGACCTGCGCGACCTGGACGAGGCCACGCTGCGCCGGTTCGTGGTCATGGTGACCCAGGAGAACTTCCTGTTCACCGGGACGATCGCGGACAACATCGGGTTCGGCCGTCCCGGCGCGCCCATGGAGGCGGTCGTCGAGGCCGCCGAGGCGATCGGCGCCCACGAGTTCATCACAGCGCTCCCCGACGGCTACCACACCCAGGTCGGCAAGCGGGGCGGCCGGATATCGGCGGGGCAGCGCCAGCTCGTCGCGTTCGCCAGGGCGTTCCTCGCCGACCCCGCCGTGCTGATCCTCGACGAGGCGACCTCGAGCCTCGACGTGCCGAGCGAGCGGATGGTCCAGCGGGCCCTGCGGACCATCCTCGCCGACAGGACCGCGCTGATCATCGCCCACCGCCTCTCCACGGTGGAGATCGCCGACCGGGTGCTCGTCATCGAGGGCGGGCGCATCGTCGAGGACGGCCCGCCCGACCGGCTCATCGAGGGATCCGGCCGGTTCTCCCGGCTCCACCAGGCCTGGGTCGACAGCCTCGCCTGACCCGCCTCGGCCTGCCCGGCCTGACCCGCCGGGTGGCCGGGGGAGCCGCCGTACGGCTCGCGCCCCCACGCGAGCCGTACCGGTTTCCGGATCCGCCGGATTCCCGCGGTCAGCCGACCGGGACCGGGTAGTCCTTGGCGAGGTCGGAGACCGCGGCCTCCTTGAGGACGACCGAGCCGCCGATCGCGGCCTTGTCGGGCTTGAGGATGTAGGACGCCCGGGACGCCGGCTTGTCGAAGAACGTGAAGTCCATCGGGGTGCCGAAGCCGCCTTCGAAGGTCGACTGGGAGCGGTGCGCGGCCAGGATGCCCTCGTGGCTGAGGTCCTTGGCGGCGCAGGCCTTCTTGACCGCCTCATCCACGATCATGGCGGCGCTCCAGCCGGTGGGGACGGCGTTGTCGAGGGTCTGCCCGGGATATTTCGCCTGATAGTCGGCGACCAGCTTCTGCATCGCGGGCATGGGCGCGCTCACCGGCGCTCCGGCCGTCATGACGTAGAAGTCCTTCAGCAGCGCGGGCGCCGCCGGCGTGCCGAGCAGTTGCGGCGAGTAGGCGGAGTTGCTGCCGACGAACGGCACGTCCATGCCGCCCGCCAGCGCGACACCGACGAGCGACGCGGCCTGCCTCGGCCCGACCGAGACGAGCACGGCCTTGACCTTCGCCGCCTTGAACGCGGCGACCTGCGCGCTCATGTCCTGGTCGGTGGCCTTGATCTTCTGCTCCACGATCTCCAGGCCGAGCTTGTCCGCGGCGTACTTCGAGCCGTTGAGCGCGCTCTCGCCGTAGTCGCCCTCGAAGTACAGGTGCCCGAGCTTGTCGCCGGCCTTGATGCCCTTCTCCTTCGTGAGGAAGTCCACACCGTTGATCATGTCGATGTCGTACGTCGTGCCGGTCACCTGGATCGCCCGGCTGCCCAGCAGGGACGTCGCCCACGCCATCGGGATGGTGAGGAGCTTGTCGGTGTCGATGCGCTGCTTGAGCGCCGTGACCATGGGCGAGCCGATGAACTGCGGGATCGCCGCGGACTTCGGCCCGATCTCCGTGTAGGCGGCGACCGCCTTCTGCGTGTCGTAGCCGTGGTCGCGGACGATGACCTCGTACTTGCGTCCGCACGCTCCGCCCGCGGCGTTGGCCTGCTCGAAGTACAGCTGCTGCGCCTGGGTCAGGCTCTTCCCGAGGGAGGCGTACGGCCCGGTCAGGTCCGTGACCACGCCCACGGTGATCGTCGTGGCGGTCACACCCGGACCGGTCTTCACGCCGTCGCCGCCGGTGGCGGGCGCTCCGCCCACCGCCTTGTCGCTGGCGCAGGAGGCCGCCGCCAGGGCGAGGACGGCTAGCGTCGCGATGCGGGCGCGGGTGCCGAATTTGGCCATCTGAGCTCCTTGATTCGAGGGATGACGCGGCGGAGCCGCGTGGCGAGCCCGTGCAGACCGCCGGGCAGGAACAGCACCACCGTCACGACGGCGGCGCCGTAGAGGATGCGCGCGGCCTCGGCAGGGGACACCCCGCCGGAACCGGGCTCGGCCACCAGCGGCAGGGCGTCGCTGTAACGCGTCAGCAGCTGGGGGAGGAGGGAGACGAACACCGCCCCGATGACGGCCCCCGCGACCGATCCGAGACCCCCGATCACGATCATGGCGAGATAGTCGAGCGACAACAGGAAGCCGAAGTAGTCCGGCACCGCCCGCTGGAAGACCAGGGCGACGAGCACGCCGGCCAGCCCGCCGTACATGGACGACAGGACGAACACGCCCGCGCGGTAACGCGCGACCGGGACGCCCATCACCCCCGCCGCGATCTCGTGGTCCCTGATGGTGTTCATGGCGAGGCCGGGACGGCCGCGCAGCACGCCTCGCGCGAACGCCGCCGCGGCGGCGAGCACCAGGAGGCCGAGGAACCACAACCGTTCCAGCGCCCCGAAGGGCACGTTGAGCAGGACGAGGCCGGGGGAGTCCGCGAACACGAAGCCGAACAGCTCCATCGGAGGCACCGCGCGGCCGTTGTAGCCGCCCGTGAGCGGCTCGGCGTTGAAGAGCACGTGCTGACCCCCGAAGATCAGCGCGAGGGTGGCGATGCCCAGATAGGCGCCCTTCAGGCGTCCCGCGATCGGGCTGAACAACCCGCCCGCGACGCCCGCGAGGATCACCGCGACGACGGCGGCCAGGGGAGTCGGCAGCCCCACGTCGGTCGACAGGTACACGTAGGCGTACGCGCCGACGGCGAGGAAGAACGCGTGGCCGAGCGACAACTGCCCGGTCGCCCCGGTCAGCAGGTTGATGCCGATGGCGCCGACCGCCGCCGACATCGCGAACAGGCCCGTCTGGAGCCAGAAGCCCTCCAGGTAGAAGGGCGCGACGACCGCGGCCACCACGACCACCCCCCAGACGGCGCCGAGCGTGATCCACCTCGATCTCCTAGACACGGGCCAACTCCTTCGTGCCGAAGATCCCGGCGGGCCGGAACAGCAGGATCGCGATCATCACCAGGAACGGCGCGGCATCGCCGATGCCGCGCCCGAGGAAGGCCAGCTGACTCTGGTATCCGCTCATCAGCGCCTCGGTCACCCCGACGATCAGCCCGCCGGCCAGCGCGCCGGTCGTCGAGTCCAGCCCGCCGAGGATCGCCGCGGGGAAGGCCTTCATGGCGGCGGCCGTCGTGCTGCGGTCCAGACCCGGCGTGGGGAAGACGCACAGGAACAGGGCCGCGATCGCGGCCAGCGCACCCGCCACGGCCCAGGCGCTGAGCGAGACCCGGCCGAGCCGTACGCCCATCAGGGCGGCGGTCTCCGCGTCCTCCGCGGTGGCCCGCATGGCCACGCCCCACCCCGTGAACTTGAACGCGAGCAGGAACGCCGTGATCAGCGCTGCGGCGACACCCAGGGCGACGATGCGGGTCTCGGCGATCGTGATCGGGCCCAGGTGCAGGACCTGGTCCCGCCACGGATCGCCAAGGGCGAGGACGTCGGTTCCGATCTCCCGGGTGAGCTCGGTCGTCAGCAGGATGTCCACGCCGATCGTCACGATCGCCAGCACGCCGTGCGATCCGACGCGCGCCCGTCTGATGATCAGGAACTCGATGAGCGCCCCGACCAGCGCGGCGCCCGCGACCCCGGCCGCCAGGGCGAGCCAGAAGCCGAGCGCCGGATGCAGCTTCGCGACCAGGAACCCGCCCGCGAGCAGCAACGAGGCGTGCGTGAAGTTCACCACCTCGGTCGCCTTGAAGATGACGACGAACCCGAGCGCGATCAGCGCGTACACGGCTCCGACGGAGATCCCGTTGACGAGAAGCTCCAGGAAGGTGGTCATGAGGCGCTCTCCTCGATGTCGCCGAGGTAGGCGCGGATCACCTCGGGATCGCGTTGGATCTCGTCGGGCTCGCCGTCGGCGATGCGCCTGCCGAAGTCGAGGACGGTCACGGAGTCGGCGATCCGCATGACGATCCCCATGTCGTGCTCGACCAGCAGGATCGAGATGCCGAGGCTCTCCCGTACGGAGACGATCAGGTCGGCCATCTCCCGCCGCTCCTCGCCGTTCATGCCGGCGACCGGTTCGTCGAGGAGCAGCAGGCGCGGCTCCATGCACAGCGCCCGGGCGAGCTCGACGCGCTTCTGCGTCCCGTACGGCAGCAGCCCCACCGGCGTGGGCAGCGCGTCGGCGACGCCGACGAACGCGGCGATCTCCTCCACCCGCGCGCCGTGCCGTACGGCCTCCCGCCGCGCCGAGGGCAGCCGCAGCCCGGCGGAGACGAAGCCGCTCGTGGTCAGCCGGTGGCGGCCGAGCATGAGGTTGTCCCGCACCGTGAGCCGAGGGGACAAGGCGATGTTCTGGAACGTGCGCGCCACTCCGAGCGCCGCCACCTGGTGCGGCCGCGACGCCGTCAGCTCGGCGTCGCCGAACCGCACGCTGCCCGACGTCGCCCGGTACACGCCGGACAGCACGTTGAAGCACGTCGACTTGCCCGCGCCGTTCGGCCCGATGAGCGCGTGCGTGCTGCCGGGCCTGACCGTGAAGCTCACGGCGTCGAGCGCGACGAGGCCGGCGAACCTGACCGTGACGTCGCTGACCACGAGTTCCGGGATCACGCCGTCCACCTCGACAACGTCCGGACCGGTCGCGGCGGCTCCCCCGGCGGGAGGTCCTCCGCGTCGATACCAACCGGTCGGTCTGTCTCGGGCGTGCCGACGCCCAGATACCGGCGCCGTACCTCGTCGCTGGCGGCCAGCTCCGCCGCCGGGCCCGACAGGGCGACCTCGCCCACCTCCAGCACGTACGCGTGGGACGCCAGCCCCAGGGCCATCGCCGCGTTCTGCTCCACCAGCAGCACGGAGGTGCCCTGCGCGTTGATCTCTCTGATCGTGGCCGCGATGCGGGCCGCCATCATCGGAGCGAGGCCGAGAGTGGGCTCGTCGAGCAGCAACATCGACGGGTTCGCCATCAGGGCCCGTCCGATCGAGAGCATCTGCTGCTCGCCGCCCGACAACAGGCCCGCCCTCTGGTGCGCCCGTTCCGCGAGGATCGGGAAGAGGGAGTGGACCCGGTCACGCGCCTCGCCCGCCTTCCCGCGATCGCGGACGCCCAGCGCGCCGGCCCGCAGATTCTCGGCCACGGTCATCCGGGCGAAGACGCGGCGGCCCTCCGGCACCTGGACCACGCCACGCGCGACGGCGGTCGCCGGCGACCCGTTCAGCCGTGAGCCGCCGAAGGACACCGTGCCGGAGGTGACCCCGCCCCGGTGGAACCGCAGAGTGCCCGACACGGCGCGAAGGAGCGTCGTCTTGCCCGCGCCGTTCGCACCGAGGACCGCCACCACCGCACCGCGCGGAACGGTGACGCGGATTCCTCTCAACGCGCGTACGGGGCCGTAGTGCACCGCCAGATCCGTGATCTCCAGGCCTGCCTCACCAGCCATCAACCCCTCCTGTGACTCCGATGAAGGCACAGACAACCCATCGCGTCGAGCCGCGTCCAGATCTGCCCGGCAAGTCGGGTCCTCAGCCCATGTCGTTGACACACGACTTGTGCGACAGCACAATCCACGGTCACGAAACGAGAACCGAACCTTGTTCCAGACCCGAAGTGCTGGCACATTCGGACGCATGAGGTCCAGGACGGAATCCGAGATCCGGGAACTGCTGAGGACCTCCGCCGCCTTTTTGCTGGAACGGATCCCCGAGCTCACCGACGAGCTCGTGAAACGCGGCAGGGAGAACGACGAGGCCTACCGGATCAACATCCCCATCGAGGACCACTGGAAGAGCACGTACGAGGGGCTGCGCATCGGCATCACCGCCATCCTCCAGCCGCGGCACGAACGACGGGACGTCGAGTACGCGCAGACGGTGGGGCGCAGGCGGGCCGAGCACGGGCTGCCGCTCGACTCGCTCATGCGCAGCTACCGGCTGGCCGCCCAGGTCACGTGGAACGGCTTCATCGACATCGTCGGCGACCGGAACCCGGAGAAGCTGCCCGCACTGCTGCGCAGCGCCACTCACGTGTGGCACGCCATCGACCGGCAGGCCGTGGCGGCGGCCGACGCGTACCGCCGCCGGGAGAACGAGCTGCTCGGCCGGGGGAACGAGCGGGTGCACGCGATGCTGGACGCCCTGCTCGAAGGCCGGGCGGACGCGGCCGTCGGACAGGTCGCGGCGGCCGCCCTGGAGCTCCCGGAACACGGCCGCTATGCGGTCGTCACAACGCGGCTCCCCGAGCGGGTCCACCGGCCCGAGATCATCGGCGGCCTGCTGTTCCTGTGGCGCATGCGGACCGACTACGAGATGGCCGTGGTGTTCATGGGCGACCGGTCGCTGGACGACCTCGTCGAGGCCATCAGGCCCATCGTGTGCGGGATCGCCGGCATCAGCCCCGTCGTCGAGGGGCTCGCGGAGCTCGGCAACGCCCGGCGGATGGCCGAGCTCGCCATGCGGACGTGTACCGGCGCCCGACCGGAGATCGCCAGGCTCGACCGGCGGCTGCCCGCCGCGCTGGTGGTCTGCCAGCCTGAGCTGGCCAGGCACCTGGCGAGCGGTGTGCTCGGGCCGGTGTTGTCCTCACCGGAACGCGGGGTGCTCCTGGCCACTCTGGAGGCCTGGCTCCGGTGCGAGGGCTCGGCGGTGCGGGTGGCGAGCGAGCTGTACTGCCATCGGAACACCGTCTTCAACCGGGTGCGCAGGATCGAGCAGATGACCGGGCGCTCGCCGTCGCGGCCGCGCGACGCCGTGGAATTGTCCCTCGCCCTCGACGCCGTACGGCTCCTGCCGGACACCTGATCGGTGCCGGAAGCAGGGGAGAGCCCGAAGTCGCGTCGACCGGGTCACGTGCGTCGATGACGGCGTCCGCCGGTGAGATTTCGGAGATGATTTTTTACGATTACTGCAAGTGCCCCGGGTGGGACTCGAACCCACACTGTACGGGTTTTGAATCCGCTCCCTCATGCCAATTGGGGTACCGGGGCTTCAATCCGGACATACGTTGACTTGTCCGAACCCGTCGTCATAGAGCTTAGCGGAGAGATGATCGACCGCGTGGCCCCTGGCGTGGTCCTAATGTAGCGGACGTCGGTAACCTCTTGTGCGTGAGTACGCAGCGGCGAGTGGTGATCGCGGAAGACGAGGCACTGATCCGTCTCGACCTCAAGGAGATGCTCGAAGAGGACGGCTACGCCGTCGTGGGGGAGGCGGGCGACGGCGAGACCGCGGTCAAGCTGGCCATGGAGTTGCGGCCCGACCTGGTGATCCTCGACGTGAAGATGCCGGTCCTCGACGGGATCTCGGCCGCTGAGCGGATCGTGTCCGAGCGGATCGCGCCCTGTCTCATCCTGACCGCGTTCTCGCAGCGCGATCTGGTCGAGCGCGCCAGGGACGCGGGGGCCATGGCCTATCTGGTCAAGCCGTTCACCAAGGGCGACCTGGTTCCGGCGATCGAAATGGCGGTCAGCCGCCACGAGGAGATCTCGGCGCTGGAGAAAGAGGTCTCCACCCTTTCCGAGCGACTGGAGACCAGGAAATTGGTGGAGCGGGCGAAAGGCCTGCTCATGACCCGGCACGGATGGACCGAGCCGCAGGCGTTCCGGTGGATCCAGAAGGCGTCGATGGACCGGCGGCTGAGCATGCGCCAGGTGGCCCAGGCCGTCGTCGACGACGGCGCCGGAGAAGCCGGACCGTCCGCGTGACGCCTTTATGGCGGAGTGAATATCAGTGCTCAGTGGTATCCGTGTGCCGGTTGTGACGCCTGTGGCGAAATGTGCGGAGAGAGCGCACACCGGGCTCCTGGTCAGAAAGGTTCCCCTCATAAGTTGAGGAGTTATTACGACTCCGCAACCAAGTGTGGACAGTTCTGACGCATGCCTGGTCGGAGGTCCCTTGCGGTATGTACGTTTCCACCATTCGATCGGGACCGGTCGGCGATGCTGCCGTTTCCCGGCCTGGATGAAGGAGATGCTTCATGATCCGCATTGCCCCCCTTGGGCGCGTGCTGGCCGTCGCCGCGGCCGCCAGCCTCGCCCTGACGGCCTGTGGCGGTGGCGAGGAGACCGCCGCGCCGACGTCTTCGGCGCCCGCCTCCTCAGCGCCCGTCGCTGCCAAGGGCGACGGCGTTCTCACCGTCGGCACGCTGCTGCCGCAGACCGGTTCGCTCGCCTTCCTTGGCCCGCCGGAGTTCGCGGGTGTCAAGCTGGCGGTTCAGGAGATCAACGCGGCCGGCGGCGTCCTCGGCAAGCCGGCCGTCGAGATCGACACCGACTCGGGTGACACCTCGACCAACATTGCCTCGCAGTCGGTTGACAAGCTGATCCAGCAGAAGGCCGACACCATCATCGGTGCGGCGTCCTCTTCTGTTTCGCTGTCGGTCATCGACAAGATCACGGGCGCCGGCGTGGTGCAGATCTCGCCCGCCAACACCTCTGACGAGTTCACGACGTATAACGACAAGGGCCTGTACTTCCGTACGGCGCCGCCGGACGTTCTCCAGGGCCGCGTGCTCGGCGACCTCATCCTCGCCGACGGCAGCGACAGCGTGGGCATCCTCGCCCTCCAGGACGCGTACGGCACCGGCCTGGCGGACAACGTTCAGAAGGCGGTCGAGGGCGGCGGCGGCCAGGTCGTCTCGAAGGTCATCTACGACCCGAAGGCGGCCGACTTCTCCGCGGACGTCGCGAAGATCAAGGAAGCCAACCCCAAGGCCATCGCGCTGATCGGCTTCGACGAGACGAAGAAGATCGTGCCTGAGCTGGTCAAGCAGGGCCTGACCGCCGACAAGGTGAAGTGGTACTTCGTCGACGGCAACCTGTCCAACTACGGCACCGGCAAGGACGGCTTCCCCAAGGGCACGCTGGACGGCGCGAAGGGCACGCAGCCCGGCGCCGAGGTCTCCGACGACTTCAAGGCGAAGCTCAAGACGGCCGACCCGAGCCTGAAGGACTTCAACTACGGTCCCGAGTCCTACGACGCCACGATCCTCACCGCTCTCGCGGCGACCGCGGCCAAGAGCGACGCGGGCGCCGACATCGCGGCGAAGCTGACCGAGGTCTCCAGCGGCGGCGAGAAGTGCAAGGACTACAAGTCCTGCGCCGACCTGCTCGCGGCCGGCAAGGACATCGACTACGACGGTGTCTCGGGCCCGATCGAGTTCAACGCCGCCGGTGACCCGGCAGAGGCCACCATCGGCGTCTACCAGTACGGCGCGGACAACACCAACAAGAACATCGCCTTCAACACCGGCAAGATCGACGGCTGACATCGGTGATGGCAGCGCTGTAGACGAAGTGCTGACGTGAAGGGCCCGGTCCTGACGGACCGGGCCCTTTTCGCATGTCCACCGCCGTCTTCGCCGCATGCCCACAGCCGTGCCCGTCGTGCGTCCACAGCCGTGACCGTCGTGCGTCCACCGCCGCGCGTTCACCGCCGTGCCCGCCGCGCGCCTGGCGCGGTCTCAGGGCCTCGGGCAGGCCGAGGTGATGGAGCGGGAGGCCTTGCGGTACTCGCGGAGCAGCGCGGGCCGCGTGGAGGGGTCGGTACCGGCCGTCGACAGGGGCGTGCCGACCTCCTCGATGGTCGCGGCGGGCCCGGCAAGGGACGCGGGGAGATGCGGGCCGTACATCGCGAGTGTGCCGCGCACGTAGCCGAAGCGGCCGCGCACGTCGCCGTCGTAGCGCTGGGCGTCCTCCTGGCCGGCGGGGAGCAGAGAGAGCTCGAGGTAGCCGATGGCGGAGACCACCCGGGTGCAGGCGTCGTCATCGGGCCCGGCGCCGGTCACGTAGACGGCCCTGTCCGCCGAGGAGCCGGTCGTGGCGGTGGAGGACGCGGATCCCGTCCGGGCGCCGTGAGGGGCGCTCTGGCAGGCGCTCAGGCAGGCGCTGAGGACGATCGTGAGCGCCGCGAGGGCCGGCGCCGACCCCAGAGTGGTTCGGGTCATGACGCCCATTGTGGTCGCCCTGTTCCGCGATCTCGCGGGCAAAAGGTCACAAGGCGGTGGCGGACGCCGTACCGGAGATCACGAAGGCCCCGGGCGGCGAACCACCCGGGGCCCTTCGTGACGGCGTGCTAGGCGCGGGCCAGCGTGCCGAGGTAGAGCTGGATGACCTTGGGGTCGTTGATGAGCTCGCGTCCGCTGGCCATGTAGGCGTTGCGGCCCTGGTCCAGGACGTAGCCCCGATGGCAGATCTGCAGACAGCGGCGCGCGTTCTGCTCCACCATGATGATCGTCACGCCGGCCTTGTTGATCTGCTGGGCCTGGATGAAGACCAGGTCCTGCAGCTTGGGCGACAGACCGGCCGACGGCTCGTCGAGCAGGAGGACCGACGGCTCGGTCATGAGCGCCCGGCCCATGGCGACCATCTGGCGCTCGCCGCCGGACAGGGATCCGGCCCGCTGCTTGCGGCGTTCCTTGAGCGCCGGGAAGATCTCGCAGACGAACTCGAAGCGTTCCTTGAACTTGCCGGGCACCTGGAAGGCGCCCATCTCCAGGTTCTCCTCGATGGTGAGGCTGGGGAACACGTTGTTGGTCTGCGGGACGTACCCGACGCCTCTGGCGACCAGCGAGTGGGCCTTGAGGTTGGTGATGTCCTCGCCGTTCAGCGTGACCGTGCCCGTGCGCACGTTCACCAGCCCGAACAGCGACTTGAGCAGCGTCGACTTCCCGGCTCCGTTGGGGCCGATGATGCCGATGAGCTCGCCCTTCTTCACATAGAGGTCGGCTCCGTTGAGGATGTTGACGCCGGGGACGTAGCCCGCGTACAGCTCGTCGGCGCGCAGGACCGCGTCCTGCGCCCCGGCCAGATGGTCGCCCCGGTCGATGACGGCCACGGAGGCGGTGTCCTCCGTGATGTCCTCCGCGGTGTCCTCCGTGCCGGTCTCGGGCTCAGGGGCGTCCTGCTCCGCGGCGCGCGCGGCCGGGACGGCCACCGCGTCGTCGGCGCCTTCGGCGCGCTCGGCGTTCGGCTCTGGCTCGCTCATGCCTTCTCCTCGATCTCGGCCTCGAGCTCGGCCTCGGCCTCCTGCAGCTGCTCCTCGGCCTCCTCGACCGACATCGGCGCGTCGTGATGGGCGCCGAGGTAGGCGTCGATGACCCGGTTATCCGACATGATCGTGTCCGGCGGGCCCTCGGCGATGACCGTGCCCTGCGCCATGACGATGACCCAGTCGCTGATGTCGCGCACCATGTCCATGTCGTGCTCGACGAAGAGCACGGTCATGCCCTCCTCGCGCAGGTCCTTGACGTGGCCGAGGAGGGACTGGGTCAGCGCCGGGTTCACGCCGGCCATGGGCTCGTCGAGCATGACGAGCTCAGGGCCGACCATGAGCGCGCGGGCCATCTCGAGCAGCTTGCGCTGGCCGCCCGACAGGGAGCCGGCGAAGTCGTCCCGCTTGGCCGCGAGCTTGAACCGCTCGAGGAGCTCCTCGGCCCGCTCGGTGATCTCGTCTTCCTGCCCGCGCCAGCTGCCGGGGATCAGGGCGCGGAAGAAGTTCTCGCCGCGCTGGTTCTGCGCCCCCAGCCGCATGTTCTCCATGACGGTCAGCTTGGACAGGGCCTTGGTGAGCTGGAAGGTGCGCACCATGCCGCTGCGGGCCACCCGGTGGGCCGGGACGCCCCTGAGCGGCTTGCCGTTGAAGGACCAGGAGCCCTCGTCCGCGGTGTCGAACCCGGTGAGCTGGTTGAAGAACGTGGTCTTCCCCGCTCCGTTCGGCCCGATGAGCGCGGTGATCGAGCCGCGCTGGACCTCGACGTGGTCGACGTCCACCGCGGTGAGGCCGCCGAACCTGCGCACGACCTTCTCGATGACGAGGATGGGATCGGGCTTGGGTACGCCGGGCTCGGAGTCGATTCCCTCGAAGGCCGCGAGCGCGGCGGCCTTCTTGCTGGTCACGGTGGTGTCAGCGTGCATCGAGCGCGATCTCCCTCTTGTCGCCGAAGATGCCCTGGGGCCGGAAGATGAGCAGGAGCATCAGGCCGAGGCCGACCAGGATGAAGCGCACGGAACCGACCTGGGTGACGGTGATCGCGGAGCCGAAGACCCCGGCGCCGACGGCCTCGCTCAGCGTGTTGCCGACGAAGACCAGCAGCACCCAGAAGATCGCGGCGCCGACGACGGGGCTGAAGACCCGGGCCGCGCCTCCGAGGATCACGATCGTGTACGCGTAGAACGTGAACTCGGTGCCGAACAGGTCGGGCTGGATGGATGCCTGGCCCAGGCCGAAGATGAAGCCGCCGAGGCAGCCGATGACGCCGCCGAGGACGAGCGCCTGCATCTTGTAGGAGAAGACGTTCTTGCCGAGGCTGCGCACGGCGTCCTCGTCTTCCCTGATGGCCTTCAGGACGCGGCCCCACGGGCTCTTCATCAGCAGGTAGACCAGCACGCAGGAGAGCGCGATCAGAATCCAGCCGACCGTCAGGACCCACGTGGTCCGCTCGTCGAACTTGATCGGGCCGATGCCGTACGAGCCGGGGGCGTAGGGGTTCATGGCGTAGAAGTCGCCGGAGAAGTTCTGCCGCCCGTCGGAGCCGCCGAAGACGTCCTTGAACGCCACCGACCGGAAGACGAGACGGACGATCTCCGCCGCCGCGATGGTCACGATGGCGAGGTAGTCGGCGCGCAGCCGGAGGGTCGGGATGCCCAGCAGGAACGCGAGGACCACTGTGGCCACGAGACCCACGGCGATGCCGAGCCAGAACGACAGGCCGAACGTCGAGACGATGACGGCCAGGCCGTACGCGGCGACGCCGAGGAAGGCCGCCTGGCCGAAGTTGAGCAGCCCGGCGTAGCCGAACTGGATGTTGACGCCGATCGCGGCGAGCGCGTAGACGACGGTCTCCAGGCCGATCGAGGCCTTGACCGTGGTCACGAAGATGGTGTTCCAGTCCACGTGTGGTCTCCGATCAGCCGATGCGCTCGCGGCGGCCGAGGATGCCCTGCGGCCGGAAGAGCATGACGAGGATGAGCACCAGCAGCGCGCCGACGGTCTTCAGCTCGGTCGGCACCACGAGGGTGGACAGCTGGATGAACAGGCCGACGACGAGCGAGCCGACGAGTGCGCCGAATGCGGTGCCGAGGCCACCGAGGGTGACGCCCGCGAAGACGAGCAGCAGGATCTGGAAGCCCATCTGGTAGTTGATGTTCTGGGCGAGGCCCAGCATGACGCCCGCGAGCGCGGCGACGGCGCCGCCGACGGTCCAGATGATCTGGATGACGCGCTCGACGTTGATGCCGGAGGACGCGGCCAGCGCCGGGTTGTCGGCGACCGCGCGGGCCGCCTTGCCGGTGCGGGTCTTGAGCAGGGCCACGCCGACGATCACCAGGACGGCGAGTTCGACGCCCATCGCGATGAAGTTCTTGGGCGCCGCCGAGATCGGGCCGACCTGGATGCCCGGCTGGGCGTTGTATTCGGCGAAGGGCCTGCTCTCCCCGCCGAAGAGGAACAGGAAGATGTAGCGCAGGAACAGGGCGAGGCCGATCGAGATGATCATCATGGCGACGAGGCTGCTGCCACGTTTGCGCAGTTGTCCCCAGAAGAAGCGATCTTGCAGATAGCCGAAGGCGCCGCCGATGACGACCGCGATCACCGCGGACAGGATGAGCGGGACGCCGAGGACGGCGTTGAACAAGTAGGCCGCCATGGCCCCCAGGGTGAGCAGTTCGCCGTGCGCGAAGTTCGTCAGGCCGGTGGTGCCGAAGACGAGGGACAGGCCCATCGCCGCGAGCGCGATGATGAGGCCGAGGTTGAAGCCCTCGAAGGTCAACTGGGCGACGCGGTCCCAGACCGAGGAGGCCGACTCGCCGGAGGCGTTCCCCCCGTTCTGCTGCCCGGCGGGCGCGAGGGCGAACAGCACGTTGCGCTGGTTCCCCTCATACACCTGGACGTCGAGCGTGCCCTTGTCCTTGAACTTGAGGCCGATCCCCGAGGGAAGCGTCTTCTGGTCGAGGGTGACCTTGTACTTGCCGGCCTTCGAGACGGGGACCTCCCACGTGCCGTCGGCTCCGGTGGTGACCGCGGCGACGGGGCTTCCGTCCTCGGCCACCACGCTGATCTTGACGCCGTTCACCGGCTGGCCTTGGTTTTGGAGTGTGCCCTTCAGCGCCTCCCCTTCCGCCCAGGCGGGGGAGGAGAGGAGAAGAACGAGTCCGCCCAGGAAGGCCGTGAACGCGATCACGGCTCTGCGCAATGGTGCTCCCTTATTTGGGTCATGGCGGGTGGGTCGCCCGCCATTCCGAACACACGACAATCGCCTCGGGTCGACGACGTTGTGGCGGAGCATAAGCCCGAGTCGCCCGGTTCGGGGTTGTTCGTCACCAATCGGTGACCATGGCGTGTCACTCACGTGAGAATGGCTTCCCAGGTCAGAACCGATTTGCCGGAGAGATCCTCTATTGAACGGCTACGGGAAAAACAGTGAGCCCGTGGCTGACCTTTGGGACCGTGCAGAGCTTCCCCGGCTCTGCACGTTGTCTACTCGGTCTTCCACGGGCTCTCTGGGGCCACAACGGTAGCGACCGGAGAGGGTCGCGTGCAAAGAGAGTCGCAACCTCATCCGTTTTGCGGCGGTATGTCGTTGTACTACTCCGCGTGTCGCGCCCTTTCCGGGGTCTCAGACGTCGCGCAGCATGCAGGTGAGCCGCGAGGTGCAGATCCGGCGGCCCTCCTCGTCGGTGATCTCGATCTCGTACGTCGCGAGAGTGCGGCCGCCGTGCGTCCGGGTGGCGACGCCGGTCACGTGACCGGAGGTCGCCGAGCGGTGATGGGTGGCGTTGATCTCGATGCCCACGGCGATCCTGCCCTCCCCGGCGTGCAGGGCGGACCCGATGGACCCCAGCGTCTCGGCCAGCACGACCGAGGCGCCGCCGTGCAGCAGGCCGTACGGCTGGGTGTTGCCCGCGACGGGCATGCGCCCGACGACCCGCTCCGGGCTCGCCTCAAGGATCTCGATTCCCATGCGCTCGGGCAGGTGGCTCTTCGCGGCCTCGTTCGCGGCCGCGATGAACTCGTCGGGATTGGTCAAGGTCAAAGGGATCCCTCCTGTGGGAAGAGCCCGGGATTCGTGTCGTAGACGGAGACTAGGCTGCGGGTGTGCCGAAGAGTGAAGCGACCCCCAGCCGTCCCCGCCTGCTGCTGCTGGACGGCCATTCTCTTGCGTACCGTGCGTTCTACGCCCTTAAGGACGCCAATCTCATGACGACCGACGGGCAGCACACGGAGGCGGTGTACGGCTTCACCTCGATGCTGGCCAATATCCTCCGCGATGAGCAGCCGAGTCATGTCGTGGTCTGTTTCGACCGCAGTGAACCCACCTTCAGGCACGAGGCGTTCGAGGGGTACAAGGCGAACAGGAGCGAGACTCCTGAGGACTTCCGCGGGCAGGTGCAGCTGATCTTCGAGCTGCTCGACACGCTGCGGATCCCCCGGATGTGGCAGGCCGGGTTCGAGGCCGACGACCTGATCGCCACCCTCGCCACCCAGGCGGCCGGCAAGGGCATGGACGTCCTGATCGTCACCGGCGACCGCGACGCGCTCCAACTCGTCAACGACGACGTCACGGTGCTGATGACGCGCCGCGGCATCAGTGACATGACCCGGTTCACCCCCGCGACCGTCATGGAGAAGTACGGCCTCACGCCGGGGCAGTATCCCGACTTCGCGGCGCTTCGCGGCGACCCGAGCGACAACCTGCCGGGCATCCCCAGCGTGGGCGAGAAGACCGCCACCAAGTGGATCTCGGAGTACGGCTCGCTGGACGAGCTGGTCAGGCGGGCCGACGAGGTCAAGGGCAAGGTCGGCGACAAGCTCCGCGAGCACCTCGGCCAGGTCATCCACAACCGGATGCTGACCGAGCTGAGGCGCGACGTGGAGCTCGGCGTCGAGGCGAGCGACCTCCGGATGGGCGAGTGGGAGCGCGAAGAGGTCAACAAGCTGCTCGACTCGCTCCAGATCCGCGGGGAGCTGCGCGAGCGGCTCTTCAAGACCCTCGGCACGGCCGAGCCCGAGGTGGAGGAGGGCTTCGAGCTCGAGGTCACGGTGCTCGAGCCCGGCCAGGTCGCCGGGTGGCTCGGCACGCTCACCGAGAGCAGGGCAGGCCTCGCCTTCGACGGCGTGTACGGCAGCGGCACCGGGCGGGTGGACGGCATCGCGATCGCCGCCGAGGCGGGTGCGGCGTACGTCGATCCCACGCGGCTGACACCTGAGGACGAGGCGGCCCTCGGCGCGTGGCTGGCCGACGAGTCGAAGCCGAAGGCCGTGCACGATGCGAAGGGGCCGCTGCTGGCCCTGTGGGCGCTCGGGTTCGACCTGCGGGGGCTCACCTGCGACACCGCCCTCGCGGCCTATCTCGCGATGCCGGGGCAGCGGTCGTTCCCGCTCGACGACCTCGTGCTGCGCTACCTGCACAGGGAGCTGCGGGCCGAATCCGCGCCCGGCGGGCAGGGGTCCCTGTTCGAGGACGCCGACGCCGGTGTGGCCAAGGACCTGGCGCTCCGGGCCCAGGCCGTCCGCGATCTGGCCGAGTCGCTGGAGGACCACCTGTCCAAGCGCGGCGGCACGCGCCTGGTCACCGACGTCGAGTTGCCGCTGGTCCGGGTCCTCGCCGAGGTGGAGCGGGCCGGCATCGCCGCCGACCGGCAGTATTTCGCCGCGCTGGAGGCCGAGTTCGGCGCCGCGGTGAAGCAGGCCGTCGAGGCGGCCCACGAGGCGGTGGGGGAGCAGTTCAACCTCGGCTCGCCCAAGCAGCTCCAGGAGATCCTGTTCGTCCGGCTCGGCCTGCCCAAGACCAAGCGGATCAAGACCGGTTACACGACCGACGCCGACGCGCTGGCCTGGCTCGCCGCGCAGACCGACCACGAGCTGCCGACGATCCTGCTGAGGCACCGCGACCAGACCAAGCTGCGGACCACGGTCGAGGGCCTGATCAAGGAGATCTCCGACGACGGGCGGATCCACACCACGTTCAACCAGATCGTCGCCGCGACCGGCCGCCTGTCCAGCGAGAAGCCCAACCTGCAGAACATCCCCATCCGCACGGCCGAGGGCCGGCGCATCCGCAAGGGCTTCGTCGTCGGGGAGGGCTACGAGACGCTGCTGACGGCCGACTACAGCCAGATCGAGCTGCGGATCATGGCTCATCTGTCGGAGGACGCCTCGCTGATCGCCGCGTTCGAGTCGGGCCACGACTTCCACCAGGCGACCGCGGCCCGGGTCTTCGACATCCCGGCCGAGCAGGTCGACGGCGAGCTCCGGGCGCGGATCAAGGCGATGAACTACGGCCTGGCGTATGGCCTGTCCGACTTCGGGTTGTCGGGGCAGCTCAACATCCCCGTCGCCGAGGCGAGGGCCCTCAAGGACGAGTACTTCGAGGAGTTCGGCGGTGTCCGCGACTACCTCGAGGCGATCGTCGCCCAGGCCCGCACGGATGGCTACACCGAGACGATCCTCGGCCGCCGCCGCTACCTGCCCGACCTGACCAGCGACAACAGGCAGCGCAGGGAGATGGCCGAGCGGATGGCCCTCAACGCGCCGATCCAGGGATCGGCCGCCGACATCATCAAGGTCGCGATGCTCAACGTGCAGCGGGCGATCGAGGGGATGCGCTCGCGGATGCTCCTCCAGGTCCACGACGAACTGGTGTTCGAGGTGGCCCCGGGAGAGCTCGACGAGCTCACCGCGATGGTGCGGGACCAGATGTGCGCGGCCTACTCCCTGCGGGTGCCGCTCAGTGTCTCCGTCGGTGTCGGCTCGACCTGGGAGGACGCCGGCCACTGAGTGGGCCGGCGCCGTCTCCGTCCACGGGGGGAGGCGGCGTCTGTCCGCCGGGTGCGGGTGGAGCCGCGGTGGGCGGCGTCGCGGCTCGCCCACGAGGTGCCGCGGTGGGCGGCGTCGCCGCGGGCCCACGAGGTGTCACGGCCTTCGCATCGCCCTCCGGCGGCCGGGCGTACGCCGTCCGCTGCACGGCCGCCGCCTCGACTTCCAGGATGCTCGCCTCGCGCCGTTCCGCCTCGTGGGCGGGCCGCCCGCCGCGCAGGCCGAACAGCCGTTTGCTCAGCGCGATGTAGAGCACGACGGCGATGTTGATCAGCAGGATCACCACACGTGTCCCGGTGACCTTCTCGGCGATCTCGTGGATCTCCACGGGGATGAACGCCGATGTGGCGATCACGGAGAAGTACTCGCCCCACCGCTTCAGCAGCCACAGCCCCAAGCCTTCGATCATCCACAACGTGCCGAGGACGATCAGGGCGAGCATGATCCAGGTCAGCGTCGTGGTGGTCGCCGCCAGTGCGGTCCTGACCGTGTGAACCGCGCCGGACTGGTCCAGGTTCCACCCGAGCCGGTCGGCGATCGGCTGGAGCAGCGGCAGATTCGCCTTGAAGGCCCGGTTCACGGCGTCGTGGTCGGCCCGGAATCGCCACACCCCGTAGGCCGCGGCGAGGACGAGCACGCCCTTCACCCATCGGAACACGGCGATCAGCCGCAGGATCGTCGCGTCACGAAGTGCCCTGCCGCGCAGTACGATCGGCGCGGCTCCCGCGGGCCCGGCCCCGTGGACCTCGCCGACGACGAAGTCGCCGCACCGGAGGCACCGCCAGGCCTCGCCCATGGCGGTGTCCGCGCGGAGGCGGCCGCGCAGCGCGGGGTCGTCGGGCGCGAACGTGACGTGACCACGCCGGCCACATGCCCGGAGGCTCCAATCCACACAAAAATTGCAACACACACCATCTCGGGCAGAGAGCGGCACTAAGGTCAAATGACTGTGCGGAGTCTTGCCCGGGCCGGTGTCCTCGCCAACGCGGCCGTGGTCGTCGTCGGCCTGGTCGTCGTGACACTGCTGCCCTCATCCGACGCCGGACGGCCGGCGGCCAGGACCAGGATCACGCCTGTTCCCACGCCCTCCGTGAGCCATCCGGCCGGTCGGCCGACCCCCGCCGAGGCCGCCCGGAAGGTGAAGGCCAACGAGGCGGGCATGATCCCGGTGATCATGTACCACCGGCTGCTGGCCAAGCGGCGCGCCTCCATCGACCGGACCCCGAAGCAGCTGCGCGCCGAGCTGGAGCGGCTGGTCAGGGAGAAGTACGTGCCGATCACGGCCGCCGAGTTCGTGTCGGGGAAGTTCAACGTCCCGGCCGGGACGCACCCCGTCGTACTGACCTTCGACGACGGGAACCCCAGCCACTTCGCCCTCGACGCGCACGGGAACCCCAAGAAGAACACGGTGGTCGAGATCCTCTACGAGGTCGCCGCGAAGCATCCGGAGTTCCGGCCCGTGGCGACCTTCTGGGTCAACCGGAACCCGTTCGGGATCAGGGACAGGTCGCAGGAGGAGCGGGCGGTGAAATGGCTCCTCGGCCACGGGTTCGAGGTCGCCAACCACACCTACACCCACCCCGACCTGCACCGGATGAAGGCCAAGAAGGTGTCGGAGCAGATCGTCAAGCAGGAGCGGCTGCTCAAGGAGATCGGCGTCCCGTCGTCCACGACGTTCGCCCTGCCGTACGGCTCGCCTCCGAAGAAGGGGAGTGTCGCCCACGAAGGGTCCTGGGACGGGACAAAATATCATTTTGATGGAGTTTTCCTAGCTTCGGCACGGCCGTCGGTTTCGCCCTACGCGAAAGCCTTCGACCGGTACGCGATCCCGCGGGTGCAGTCGAACGAGAAGAAGTCGGGCTGCCCCATTTACTGCACGCAGTACTGGCTTGATTGGCTGGACAAGCGGCCGGGGGAGCGCTACACGTCGGACGGCGATCCCGCGCATATCTCGGTCCCGAAGAAACTCCGAGGCAAAATCACGCCAAGCCAGGCTAAAAGCGTCATCGCGTACTAGCGTGTTCAGGCTTGTATCGGATTGACCCAGCCCGCCACGTCTCATATGCTGATCGCTGCGCTGTGGGCTCGCGCGCGTCTCGTACGGAGCGGCTCGCGCTCGATCATCGATGCTTCGCCAGGTGCCTCTGATGAGCGAAAACAGGCCCGCCGCGCTTCCGTCACAACGACATCTGTCCGGTTCGGAGCAACTCCACACATGACGAGCAGCACTGAGGCCACCTCGAACACCCCGCAGGTAGCGGTCAACGACATCGGTTCCGAGGAGGCCTTCCTCGCCGCGATCGACGAGACCATCAAGTACTTCAACGACGGAGACATCGTTGAAGGCACCGTCGTCAAGGTCGATCGAGACGAGGTCTTGCTCGACATCGGCTACAAGACCGAGGGTGTCATCCCCTCGCGTGAACTCTCCATCAAGCACGACGTCGACCCCGCTGAGGTCGTCGCCGTCGGAGAGCACGTCGAGGCCCTGGTTCTCCAGAAGGAGGACAAGGAAGGCCGTCTGATCCTGTCCAAGAAGCGCGCTCAGTACGAGCGGGCCTGGGGCACGATCGAGAAGATCAAGGACGAGGACGGCATCGTCACCGGCACGGTCATCGAGGTCGTCAAGGGTGGTCTCATCCTCGACATCGGCCTCCGCGGCTTCCTCCCGGCCTCCCTGGTCGAGATGCGCCGCGTCCGCGACCTGCAGCCGTACGTCGGCCGCGAGCTCGAGGCGAAGATCATCGAGCTGGACAAGAACCGCAACAACGTGGTCCTGTCCCGCCGCGCCTGGCTCGAGCAGACGCAGTCCGAGGTGCGCCAGACGTTCCTCAACACCCTGCAGAAGGGTCAGGTCCGCAAGGGCGTCGTCTCCTCGATCGTCAACTTCGGCGCCTTCGTGGACCTCGGCGGAGTCGACGGTCTGGTCCACGTCTCCGAGCTGTCCTGGAAGCACATCGACCACCCCTCTGAGGTCGTCGAAGTCGGCCAGGAGGTCACTGTCGAGGTTCTCGACGTCGACATGGAGCGCGAGCGGGTCTCGCTGTCGCTCAAGGCGACGCAGGAGGACCCCTGGCAGCAGTTCGCCCGTACGCACCAGATCGGCCAGGTCGTGCCCGGCCGGGTCACCAAGCTGGTTCCGTTCGGCGCGTTCGTCCGGGTCGAGGAGGGCATCGAGGGTCTGGTGCACATCTCCGAGCTGGCCGAGCGTCACGTGGAGATCCCCGAGCAGGTCGTGCAGGTCGGCGACGAGATCTTCGTCAAGATCATCGACATCGACCTGGACCGTCGTCGCATCTCCCTGTCGCTGAAGCAGGCGAACGAGGGTGCGATCGGCGCCGACGTCGAGTTCGACCCCACGCTCTACGGCATGGCGGCGACCTACGACGACCAGGGCAACTACATCTACCCCGAGGGCTTCGACGCCGAGACCGGCGAGTGGCTCGACGGGTTCGACAAGCAGCGTGAGGAGTGGGAGCGGCAGTACGCCGAGGCTCAGGCCCGCTTCGAAGCGCACAAGACGCAGGTCGAGAAGGCTCGCGCCGAGGAGGCGGAGGCCAGCGAGGCCGCCCCGTCGTCCTACACCGGCGAGACCGCGAGCCCGGCTCCGACGACCGGTGGTGCTCTCGCGTCCGACGAGGCGCTCGCCGCTCTTCGCGAGAAGCTGGCCGGCGGCCAGAGCTGACCGCACCTGAAGTGAACGCAGTGAAGGCCCCGCTTCGGCGGGGCCTTCCGCGTTCCCGGGTTCGGGTTCGGGTGCCGGAGGTGGAGCGGCCGCTCTCCCGGACCGCCGATAGGGTTGCGGCGTGGTGGACATCACGCGCGCCCTCCCCGAAGACGCGGGGGAGATCCTCACTCTCCAGCGGGCCGCATACGTGACCGAGGCCCAGTTGTACGGCGATCCGTTTATCGGGCCCCTCGTCGAGTCCGCCGAGCAGGTCCGCGAGTTCATCGGGACCGGGGTCGTGCTGAAGGCGACCGCGGGCGCGCGGATCGTCGGCTCGGTCCGGGGCAGGCTCAACGGGTCCACCTGCCTCGTGGGCCGTCTCGTCGTCGCGCCGGATCGTCAGGGCGAGGGGATCGGGGGCGGCCTGCTCGCAGCGCTCCACGACGCCCTGCCGGACGCCACGACCTTCGACCTGTTCACCGGCCATCTGTCCGGCGGGAACCTCCGGCTCTATCGCCGTCTCGGCTACCGCGAGACCCACAGGGAGCGCGTGCAGGACCATCTGACCCTGGTACACCTCCGGCGCGACGTCTGAGATCCCTCGGTAGGCTTCGGGCGTGCTCAAGGTTGGCCTGACGGGCGGCATAGGTTCGGGGAAGAGCGAGGTCTCCAGGAGGCTCGCGGCCGGTGGTGCGGTGGTCATCGACGCCGACAAGATCGCCCGTGAGGTGGTGGAACCGGGGACGCCAGGGCTCGCCGAGATCGTCGAGGCGTTCGGTGAGGGCATCCTGCGCTCGGACGGCACGCTCGATCGGGAGAGGCTCGGCTCGATCGTCTTCGCGGACACCGGGAAGTTGAAGATCCTCAACGGAATCGTCCATCCGAAGGTGGGCGCCCGCGTGGGGGAACTCCAGCAGGCGGCCCCCGAGGGCTCGATCGTGGTCTATGACGTCCCGTTGCTGGCCGAGAACAACCTCGCGGGTCTCTACGACGTGGTGATCGTCGTCGACGCCTCCGATGAGATCCGTCTTGAACGTCTGCGCAAGTTCCGGGACATGCCCGAATCGGAGGCGCGAGCGCGGCTCGCGGCTCAGGCCTCCCGCGAGGACCGCCTGAAGATCGCGGACATCGTGATCGACAACGAGGGCTCCCTGGACGCGCTCGACGCCCGGGTCGCCGAGGTGTGGGCCGGTCTCCGATCCCGATGACCGCCGGGTGACGCAGGCCACAGTGTCACCGCCCGTCCTCGGGGAAGGTGGCGCCGGTGAGGTTGCGGCGGCTGGGCGTACTGGACTGGATCAGTGCGGGGTTGCTCACGCTGGGCGTGCTGTTCGTGATCACGGGGCTGCTCCCGGCCGCGACGGCCCGTGAGAGCGTCGACCGGATCGCGCCGCTCCTGGTCTTCCTGTGCGCGGTCGTCGTCCTGGCGGAGCTGACGAAGGAGGCGCAGGTCTTCGATGTCGTCGCCACGCGGCTCGCCATCGTCGGCCGCGGCAGCTACGCCGCCCTCTTCGTGCTTTGTACGGCTTTCGCATCTTTGGTCACGATATTCCTGAATCTCGACACGACGGCCGTGTTGCTGACCCCCGTCATGCTGGCGCTGGCGCCACGGGCGAAGATCGCGCCGCTTCCGCTCGTGATGACGACGGTGTGGCTCGCCAACACCGCGAGCCTGCTCCTGCCGGTCTCCAACCTCACCAATCTCCTCGCGATGAGCAGGCTGGCGCTCGGCACGCGGGAGTTCGCCGCCCGCATGTGGGCGCCGGCCCTGGTGGGCGTCGCGGTCACGATGGCGTTTCTGTGGATCTTCTACTGGCGGCGAGGGGAGCGCGGGGACGACCGCTACATGCCGCCGCCCGCTCCTTCGATCGCCGATCGCACGCTGTTCGCCGTCGCCGCCGTGGCCTGTGCGCTGTTCGTCGCGGGAATCCTGGCCGGGGCGCCGATCGAGGTGGCCGCGCTGATCGCCGCCGTAGTCGTCGTCGCCGTCTTCGCCTGGCGTGACCGGGGGAGACTCCGCTGGGGTCTCGTCCCCTGGCGGTTGCTGGTGTTCGTCACCGGGCTGTTCCTCGTCGTGCCCACGCTGGGCAGGTTCGGCCTCGAAACGGTGATGAACGTGATCATCGGGCCGGACGGCGCCGGCGACGGCGCCTACCGCGCGGCCGCGGCCGGGGCGGGGCTGTCCAATGTGGTGAACAACCTCCCGGCCTACGTCGCGGGGGAGCAGGTCATTCCGGCGGCCCACCACATCCCGTTGTTGTCGCTGCTCATCGGGGTCAACCTGGGGGCGGTGATCACGCCGTGGGGCTCGCTCGCGACCCTGCTGTGGTTCGAGTGGTGCCGCCGCCGGGAGGTGCGCGTCCCTCTGGCGAAGTTCATGCTCACGGGCGCGGGTCTCGCGGTCACCGGCATCGCCGCCGCCGTGGCCACGCTGCTGCTCACGACGTGAGCGGACCGTCTGCGCCGCCGCCCTCAGGCCTCCCGGCACATGCCCGGGATGATCTCCGCGAGCCGTTCCAGCTGATCGGTCTGCGTGGTGAGATCGAGTGCGCCGATCCTGGCCACCACGTGGCGGGCCCCGGCGGCCGTGTAGCGGCTGAGTTCGGCCTTCACCTGTTCCGCGGGTCCCGTGACCACCGCCTGGATCTTCTCGAGCTCTTCCAGCGGAAGCCCGTAGGCGACCCGGGCGTACCCGTCGAGAGCGCGGCGGCCGCTCTCGGCGCTTTCGGAGATCAGCACCGAGACGAAGAGCGCCGCAGTGATCGCGCCGGGGTCGCGGGAGGCCGCCTCCGCCGTCTCCCGGATCGTCTCCAGGCCGGACCGATAATCGGCGGGATCCGGCGGATAGGGCAGCCAGCCGTCGTAGAGCCGCCCGGCGCGGGAGAGCGCCGCGGGAGTCGCGCCGGCCAGCCAGACGGGCGGCCCGCCCTTCCTGAAGGGCGGGGTGGGCGCGGGGATGTCGTCGAACCGCAGGATCTCGCCGTGGAACGAGGTGGGTCCCTCCGTCGACCAGAGCAGGCGCCACAGGGCGACGGTCTCGTCGAGTCTTTCGAACCGGCGCGGCCACGGCACCTCCGATAGGTCGTAGAAGGGCCGGCCGAAACGCCCCGGGAAGCCCGCGCCGACCGCCACGGCCAGCCGTCCTCCGCTGAGCAGGTCGATCGAGGCGAGGGCCTGCGCGGTCTGCACGGGGCGGCGCAGGAACGGCAGGAGGGCGCCGGTGCCGAGCGTGGCCCGCGTCGTGACGGGCGCGAGGGCGGCGAGCATCGTGAGCGCCTCGACGCGCGGGGAGATCAGCGAGTCGTTGACGAACAGCGAGTCGTACCCGAGCCGTTCCGCCCGGACGGCGAAGCCGATGAGCTCCCTGGGATCGGCGGCGTCGCCCCACTGGGCCCTTCCCGTGGGCAGGAGCACGCCGAACCGGATGTCGTGGGTCATGCGCCCCAGCGTGCCGACCCGTCCTGAGGCGTCTCAATTCCCCGGGGGGAATGGCCGGGCCACGGGAGCAGGGGCTACAACTGGCCGGGTGGACTTTCCTCAGGCGCTGCGGGAGCGGCGCACCGGGCGCCGGCTGAGCCAGCTCGACCTCGCCCTGCGGGCGGGGACGACCCAGCGGCACCTCAGCTTCATCGAGAGCGGCCGGTCGGCTCCCGGCAGGACCATGGTCGTACGGCTGGCGGAATCGCTGGAACTGCCCCTCCGGGAGCGCAACGAGCTGCTGCTGGCCGCCGGATACGCGCCCGCCTACCCGGAGACCTCCCTCGACGACCCCGCCCTGGCTCCCGTACGGACCGCGCTGCGGCACATCCTGGCCGGTCACGAGCCCTACCCGGCCATCGTGGTCGACCGGTACGGCGATCTCGTCGCGGCCAACGAGGCGTTCGGGCTGATCACCGAGGGGGCGGCCCCCGGACTCGTCGGGCCGGGGACCAACGCCTACCGCCTGGCGTTGCACCCGGACGGCCTGGCGCCCCGGATCATGAACTTCGCCGAATGGGCCCGCCACATCCTCGAACGGCTCCGCCAGGCGGCCCCGCACGACCCCGCGGGCAGGATCGCGGAGCTGCACGCCGAGCTGGAGACGTACGTCCCCGAGATGCGGCCGTCGCCTGATCACCTGGGGTTCGCCGTGCCGCTGCACCTGCGCTCCTCACGCGGCGAGCTCCGGCTCATGACCACGGTCACCACCTTCGCGACCGCCGTGGACGTCACGATCGCCGAGCTGAAGCTCGAGGCGTTCCTGCCCTCCGACCAGGCCACGGCGGCGCTCCTGTCCGCCTGACGCCCGGCTTGCGGATCCGCGCCGGGAAATGTCGGTGCCCGCGCGTAGGTTATGAAGGTGTGGGCCCTGCGTGGCGGGCGGAGTCGCCGCCGACGCACGAGTCGCCCCACGGCAAGCGAAGAGTGGAGATCGGCCGATGAGACCTGTCACGGAGCTGGAGCGGAAGGTGGCGCCCTTCGAGGTCGTCACCGGCATGACCCCCTCCGGGGACCAGCCCGCCGCGATCGCCGAGATGGAGCGCCGCGTCTCGGGCGGGGACAAGGACACCGTCCTGCTGGGCGCGACGGGCACCGGAAAGACGGCCTCGGTGGCCTGGCTGATCGAGCGGCTCCAGCGCCCGACGCTGGTCATGCAGCCGAACAAGACGCTGGCCGCCCAGTTCGCCAACGAGCTGCGCGAGATGCTCCCCAACAACGCGGTGGAGTATTTCGTGTCGTACTACGACTACTACCAGCCCGAGGCGTACGTCCCGCAGAGCGACACCTACATCGAGAAGGACTCCTCGATCAACGAGGAGGTCGAGCGGCTTCGCCATTCGGCCACGTGGTCGCTCGTGACCCGCCGCGACGTCGTGGTGGTCGCCTCGGTCTCGTGCATCTACGGCCTCGGCACTCCGCAGGAGTACGTCGACCGCATGGTCGGCCTCAAGGTCGGCCAGGTGATCGAGCGCGACCGGCTTCTGCGCAAGCTCGTCGACATGCAGTACGCGCGCAACGACGTGGCCTTCACCCGCGGCACCTTCCGCGTGCGCGGCGACACGATCGAGGTCATCCCCGTCTACCAGGAGCTCGCCGTACGGATCGAGATGTTCGGCGACGAGATCGAGAAGCTGTCCACGCTCCACCCGCTGACCGGCGAGATCGTCAGCGAGGACACCGAGCTTCACATCTTCCCCGCCACCCACTACGTCGCGGGTCCTGAGCGGATGGAGCGGGCGATCGGCGGCATCGAGGCCGAGCTGGTGGAGCGGCTCGCCGACCTGGAGCGGCAGGGCAAGCTGCTCGAGGCGCAGCGGCTGCGCATGCGCACCACCTACGACATCGAGATGATGCGCCAGATCGGCACCTGCGCCGGAATCGAGAACTACTCACGGCACATCGACGGCCGCGAGGCCGGCACCGCGCCGCACACGTTGCTCGACTTCTTCCCCGACGACTTCCTGCTCGTCCTCGACGAGTCGCACCAGACGGTCCCGCAGATCGGTGCGATGTACGAGGGCGACGCCTCGCGCAAGCGGACCCTCGTCGACCACGGTTTCCGCCTGCCCTCCGCCATGGACAACCGCCCGCTGAAGTGGGAGGAGTTCCTGGAGCGCATCGGCCAGACCGTCTACCTGTCCGCCACCCCCGGCCCGTACGAGCTGGGAAGGAGCAAGGGCGACGTCGTCGAGCAGGTCATCCGGCCGACCGGCCTGATCGACCCGGAGATCGTCGTCAAGCCGACCAAGGGCCAGATCGACGACCTCATGGAGGAGATCAGGTCCCGGGCGGAGCGCGACGAGCGGGTCCTCGTCACGACGCTGACCAAGAAGATGTCGGAGGACCTGACCGACTACCTCCTCGAGAACGGCATCCGCGTCCGCTACCTGCACAGCGAGGTCGACACCCTGCGCCGCATCGAGCTGCTCCGCGAGCTGCGGATGGGCGAGTTCGACGTGCTGGTCGGCATCAACCTGCTGCGTGAGGGCCTCGACCTGCCCGAGGTGTCGCTGGTCGCGATCCTCGACGCCGACAAGGAGGGTTTCCTCCGGTCGGAGACGTCGCTGATCCAGACCATCGGCCGGGCCGCGCGAAACGTGTCCGGTCAGGTGCACATGTACGCCGACAAGATCACGCCGAGCATGGAACGGGCGATCGACGAGACCAACCGGCGCCGTGCCAAGCAGGTGGCCTACAACGAGGCGGCCGGCATCGACCCCCAGCCGCTCCGCAAGAAGATCGCCGACATCCTCGACAGCCTGGCGCGGGAGGACGAGGACACCGCCCAGCTGCTCGGCGGTGGCGGCCGCCAGCAGTCGCGGGGCAAGGCCCCGGTGCCCGGCCTGGCCTCGCGGGGGGCCGGTCAGCACGCGAAGGCCATCGCGGGGGAGATGCCCCGGGCCCAGCTGGAGTCACTGGTGGAGTCGCTCACCGAGCAGATGCACGCGGCGGCCGCCGACCTTCAGTTCGAGGTGGCGGCCCGGCTCCGCGACGAGATCAAGGAGCTGAAGCGCGAGGTCCGCGACATGCGCGAGGCCGGCGTCAAGTGACCCCGGATCCTGCCCGACCGGCCCCCTCCTGCTCCAGCGGGGCGGGAGGGGGCGGGGTGGGGGCGGCTCAAGGGGTACGGACCGCCTCGGGGCCGGGGACGGCTTCGGGGGCGTGTGCAGCCTCTGCCGCGTGTGGGGTGCCGGGGCGAGGCCGCCGCCGGACGGCTCCGGCGACCACGGCGAGCAGCGCCAGCACCAGGACCAAGACCCCGTAGGCGGTGGCCGTGGTCCGCAGGCCGGCGGACGGGACGGCCAGCCCGGCCAAGACCGCGGGCACGCTGAACGCGAGGTAGCTGACCACGTAGATGGAGGCGAACAACTCCGCTCGCTCCGCGGGTTCCGCGAGTTGAGCGAGCGAGCGGAAGGCACCGAGGAAGGCGGCGCCGAAGCCGCCGCCCGCGACGGCGGTGCCGATGAAGAACAGCGGCGCCGACGCCCCGGCGATCGCGGCCAGCGCGAGCGCGGTTCCGACGGCCAGGGCGGCCGATCCCGCGGTCATGACGCGGCGTGGTTCCATGTCGCGGACCACGATCGAGGCCACGGCGCCCGCGCCCGTGAGGGTGGTGATCACGAGTCCGCCCACCAGGTGGTTGGTGACGTGCAGGACGCCGGCCGTCACCGAGCCGCCCAGGGAGAGGTAGAGCCCTCCCATCGCCCACGTCGCCACGAGGCAGGGGACGGCGGTGAGGAACGCCCGCCGTGCCCGGGGCGGCACCGAGGCCCGTGGGCGCAGCGACGCGAGGGCCCCCTTGCGCCGCGAGACCGTTTCCGGCAGGAAGGCCACGGCGACCGTCAGGAGCACGAAGACGGCCGCGAGAAGGGCGAACGGGAGGGTCGTCGGGGCGGGGGCGTACTGCACGAGCAGCCCGGCCCCCAGCGCTCCCACGGCCAGTCCCACGGTGGGCGCCACACTGTTGGTCAGCGCTCCCAGCCGTGAGCCCGGGAAGGGCTGCAGGTCCACCACGGCGGCGCTGATGGCGCCGGCCGCCGCGCCCGTGGCGAGGCCCTGAAGGATCCGGGCCAGCAGCAGGAGCCCGACCCCGTCGGCCTCCATGAACACGACCATGGCGGCCGCCTCGACCAGCAGGGCGGCGGCCAGGACGGGGCGACGGCCCAGATGGTCGGACAACCCTCCGACGGTCAGCAACGCGATCAGCAGGGCCAGGACGTAGACGGCGAAGACGGCGGTGAGCGTGGCGGCGGAGAAGTCCCATCGCTGCTGGTAGACCACATAGAGCGGGGATGGGGTGCTCGATGCGGCCATGAAGGCCAGCAGGGTCCCGCCGACCAGCCAGAAGCCGGCGGCTCGGGGCATCCGCCGCGCGGCGCGAGCCGTGGGCGGACGATCGTCGGTGCGGTGCATGCCCGGCTCTCCTTCAATACAGTTCCAAAATTTTCGAACTGTTGGAGACTACGCCGCAGGGGCTCACTGTTCAACTATTGTCGAACCATGAGTGGAACCTCACGGGACCTGGCGCACCCGGACACGGCGGACCTGGCCCTGACCGACGTGCTGTTCGCCCTGAGCGATCCGTCGCGGCTGGCGATCGCGCGATCCCTCGTCGAGGGCCCGATCGAGGTGGCGGCCTGCCAGCCGGCCGGCGCGGAGATCCCCAAGTCCACGCTCTCCCACCACTTGAAGACGCTGCGGGAGGCGGGGGTGGTCCGCAACGTCCCCCATGGCCGGCAGCGGTACGTCAGCCTGCGCCGGGAGGACCTGGACGAGCGTTTCCCCGGCCTGCTGGCCGCCGTCCTCGGCTCCGTACCGCAAGAGGTCGACGCCCCCGGCAACGGTTTGACCCCCTCGCCCCCCTTGGCGTGATCATGCACAAGTTCGGCGATCGCCCCCCTCGCCTGCGCCAACTCCCGCCGTGATCATGCACAGGTTCACCGCGATGGCTGCTGACCTGCCGAAACGATGTTTGTGATCATGCGCAGGTTCGGGAAAGCGCAGGTGAGCAGTGCGGATCCCATTCGTGATCATGCAGTAGCGGCCGGCAATCGGGCTTCGGGAAAGTCGTACGCATGATCACGAATGCCATCGCGCCAGGCCAAGCGCCCTGACACCGAACCTGTGCATGATCACGGAAGATGTGGGCCCTGCTCGTGGGCCTGATCACCGAATCTGTGCATGATCACGGATACGATCGCGCCGGGTCAGGGGCCCTGACGCCGAACCTGTGCATGATCACGGTCCGGCGGGGCGGGCTCGGCGGGCCTCCCGATAGCGGCGGACCCGGCGCAGGAGCAGCCAGGCGACGAACGCCAGAACAACCATCGCCACGATGACGAGCACCGGCAGGAAGATCGCGATGAGGCTCATGCCCAGCGAACTCGCGTCCTCGACCGTGCTGACGACGGGCGCGCCGAAACCCGCCGTGGTCGCGTTGACGACGGGGCGGGCGCCCGACTTGACCAGATGGACGGCCAGGGCGACCGCGATGCCGAGGACCCAGCCGACCGCCGGATGCTCGGCCATCCACGTCGATTCGTCCAGCCTGGCCGCGGCCGCGGTGGCGCTGAAGACCACGCCCCCGGAGGCCGGCCGTACGGCCGTCTGGATGATGTCGTTGACGTGGTCGACTACGGGGACCTTGTCGAGCACGAACTCGGCGACCAGCAGCACCCCGATGACCGCCAGGACCCAGCCGTTGGATAGCCATTCGTAGCCCTGCGGCAGCCGTACGGCGTCGGTGAGGTTGGCGAGCAGGCCGACGACCATGAGCGGGATGTAGGCGTTGAGCCCCGCCGCGGTCGACAGGCCGAGCCCGGTCAGCGCCGCGAACATCGGCACCTCCTCCTGCTTCGCCACGTGGTCGGGCGCCACGCGGCCGTCGCCATCCGGTCAGGCGAAGACATTAACGGACAGCTCTGTCCCTGTGTCCCCGATCGGGCGCTCCAATCACGACGGCATCCCCGAAAGATCGGAAAGTATGTTCGACCGGATCGGGCCGGTTCATTTCCGGTGAACCAGCCGTGGACCGGGCCCTGATCGACTGGCGGCGAAACGTCCGATCTGAGCGTTCCGCCATGGAGAACAATGATGCGCCCTCGCCCACACGGCGTCGTCTTCGCCGCCACCGTCCTGCTGATGGCCGGCGCCGTGCACGCGGGTGGCGCTGCGGCCGGAACGAGTCCCGCGAGGGCCGCGACCGCCGTTGACGCTCCACCGGTCGGGCCCACCGAGGGGCAGGCATCGGAGCTGGCCCGCTCGTCCGGGCGGCGGGTGGAGGTGCTGCCCCTGCGCACAGAGAACCGCCAGGTGTTCGCCAACGCCGACGGCAGCTTCACCTCCGAGACCGCGGCCCTGCCCGAGCGGGTACGGCGAGGCGGTGCATGGGTCGATGTCGACACCACCTTGGAATTCGCCGCCGACGGAACCGTGCGTCCGGTGGCGGCCCCGCTGAGCCTGTCGTTCTCCGGAGGGGGGACGGCGCCGCTCGCGACCATCGGCGACGGCAAGCGTTCGGTCGCGACGACCTGGCCGGGCACGTTGCCCAGGCCCGTCCTCGATGAGGACACCGCGACGTACGCGTCGGTGCTGCCCGGGGTCGACCTGCAGGTCACCGCGTCCGTGCTCGGGTACTCCGAGGTCCTCGTGGTCAAGACCCGTGAGGCCGCGGCGAATCCGGCGCTGGCGAGGCTCACGTTCGGGACGCGCGGCACCGGGGTCTCGGTGCGGGAGACCGAGGCCGGCGGGCTGAGCGCCGTGGACGCCGACGGCACGGCCGTGTTCCACTCGCCGGCGCCGCGCATGTGGGACTCGTCGGGAAGGGTGCTCGCCCGTCCGCTGACCACCCAGGCCAAGGTGGACGGCCGGCAGGCGGTGATGGGCGTGGAGGCCGCGAAGGAGGCGGTGGTGCTGACCCCCGACACCCGGCTGCTCAACGGCCCGGACACCACCTACCCGGTGTACCTCGACCCGCAATGGTCGGGGTCCAAGCAGGCCTGGACCTACGTGGACCGCGCCTTCCCGGATCAGGAGTACTGGAACTCCACCCACATGCCGGAAGCGGGCAACTACGGCAGCGGGATCAAGCGGTCGTTCTTCCGGATGGACTCCGACAACGTGAACGGCAAGCACATCCTCAAGGCGACCTTCCGCATCACGCAGTCCAAGTCGTGGGGATGCACCGACAGCCCGCAGGCCGTGCAGCTGTGGCTCACCGGCGGCATCACCAAGTCCACCAACTGGAGCCACCAGCCGTCCTGGATGGACTCGCTCGGCAGTGTCTCCTCCGACGCCGGCTACAGCTCCTCCTGCCCCGCGAAGGGCGTCGAGTTCGATGTGACCGGCACGATCGTGAAGGCGGCCAAGGGCGGCTGGGCGAACACGACCTTCGGGCTGCGGGACTACGACGACACCGGCAGCAGCACGTGGGGCTGGAAGGGATTCACCAACTCGCCGAAGCTCGTCGTCGACTACAACACCCCACCGGTGGCGCCGTCGGGCGTGGGCACCTACCCCGGCACCCCCTGCGTCACCGGGGCGGCCCGGCCGTACGTCAACGCGGGCGACGCGCAGAGTCCCCTCCAGCTCAAGGCGAAGATCTACGACCCGGACAAGGCCGACGACGGCGTGCGGGCCGAGTTCGTCATGAATCACTACGACAGCACCGCCGGAGCCTGGGAGGAGATCACCTCGACGCTGCCCGGCGGGGGCAAGACCGCCTACAAGTACACCACCGCGGCGACCGACCACGCGATCACGCTGACCAACCTCGTCGACGGCGAGACCTACTCCTACAAGGTCAAGGCCTACGACGGCACGGACTCCAGCGCGTGGAGCACCTGGTGCGAGTTCACGGTCGACACCGTCGACCCCGCCACGCTGCCGGAGGTGAGCTCCGCCGACTATCCCGCCGACACGCCCGACGACTGGCGGGGCGGCGTCGGGCTGACAGGAGCGTTCACGTTCGCCGCGGGCGACGGTGAGACCGACGTGTCGGCCTTCAGGTTCGCCCTGGAGGAGCCGGCCCTCGCCACTCCCGCGACGCAGGTGACGATCCCCGCCGGGCAGACCTCCGTCACCGTGCCCGTCGCTCCCCGCCACGACTGGCTCAACACCCTGTACGTCTTCCCGGTCGACCGGGCGGGCAACGTCGGCAAGACCCCCGCCGTCTACAGCTTCTACGTCAAGGCGGGCGCCGACCCGGTCGGGCAGTGGCGCATGGACGAGACCGCGGGAGGAGTGGCGGCCGACTCGGCTCCCACGCCGCATCCCCTCACGCTGGCCGGGGGAACCGGCTGGACCGGAGGCCGCGTGGGCGGCGCCGTACACGTCGACGGGAGCACCGGATACGGCAGCACGTCAGGCCCGGTGGTGCACACCGACCGAGGGTTGAGCGTATCGGCGTGGGTCCGGCTGGCCGACACGACGAAGAACTCCACGGTGGCGAGCCAGTCCGGCGTGCACGGTTCAGGCTTCCAGCTCTACTACTCGTCCGCCTACAAACGCTGGATCTTCAACAAGTACGACGCCGACACCGACACCGAGATCACCATCCGGGCTTTGAGCGACAGCGAGCCGCAGGCCAACGTGTGGACCCACCTGACCGGCGTGTACGACGCGCCCGCCAAGCAGATCCGCCTCTATGTGAACGGAAAGCTCCAGTCGGCCCCGGCGGCTTATCCGTACACGCCCTGGGACGCGACCGGCCCGCTGCAGCTCGGACGGATGAAATGGCGCAGCCATTTCATCGAGAACTTCGCCGGCGACATCGACGACGTCCGGGTCTGGGACCGGATCCTGTCCGACGACCCTCGTACGGTCAACGACCCCGCCCTCGGCAACGAGATCGCGGCCATGGCCAAGCAGCCTCCCGGCCCGCTCGGCCGGTGGACGTTCGACGAGGGGACGGGCACCACCGCCGCGGGCGCCGACGGAGGTGCGGCCGCGAAACTCGCTACGGGCGCCGCATGGTCCGACGACGGCGTCGATGGCGGCGCCGTGCTGAGCCTCGACGGTGTGAAGGGCTACGCGTTCACGTCCTCGGCCGCCGTCAGAACCGACCACAGCTATGCCGTGTCCGCGTGGGTGCGCCTGGCCGGCGACGACACCTGCGCGCTCCCGGCGCGGGTGATGAGCGTCCTCGGGCAGGACGGCGTGCGCAACAGCGGCTTCTACCTCAGCTACCGCATCTACACCGAGAACGGAGTGAAGGTCTCCCGCTGGGGATTCTCCACGGCCAGCGACGACACCGACTCCGAGGCCATGACGGTGGCCAAGTCGGCCGAGCCGATCGACTGCTCGGCGATCAACGGCTGGACCCACCTGGCCGGTGTGTACGACGAGGTCGCCAAGGAGATCCGGCTCTACGTCAACGGCCAGCTCTCCGACCGGCGGCCGTCCACCGGCTGGCACGCCGCGGGCGGCCTGCAGATCGGCCGGGTCAAGTACCGGGGCTCTTATGCGGACTACTTCGCCGGCGACGTCGACGACGTCCGCGTCTACACCGGCACCCTGACCGACCGTCAGGTGCTCGACCTCGCGATGAATCTCCCCATCGAGGGCTAGGCCCGCCGCCTTCCCGACGACGTTCGCCCACGTGTCACCGATGTCCCCGGAGGAAACCGTGCCCGGTTCAAGGCGAGGCTGGAAGCTGATCGCCGGAATGCTCGCCGTCGTGGTGCCCGCCGCGTTGCTCAGCCCGGTCACCGCCGAGGCCGCCGCCGACCCGGGGTGGCATCAGGCCCAGGAGCAACATCCCGTTCCCGGCCACGCCGTCAAGGCACGGGGGCCCGTGACGGACCCGGGGGCGGCGTACGACCTGAAGGGCGCGCCACCGGTGACCTGGCCGGCGGCCGGCGCCGCGGTGGTGAACCTGCCCCAGCCCGATCCCACCTCGCCCTCCGTCGTGACTCCGACGGCGGATGGCGCGACCCCGGCCGGGCCGCCGGCTGCGAAGCAGGACGCGCGGCCGCCGGCGGCTGGGGCGGGCGGCGGCACGAAGGTCAAGGCCGGGGGGCTGCCGGTATGGCTGGGCCAGGCGACGCCGGCCGCGCGGGGGAGCGACGAGGCTCCGGCCGGGCGGCGGGGACCGGCCGGCGCCACGTCTCCCACCGCCGTTCCCGCCGCGCCGCCGCCCATCGAGGTGCGGACGCTGGACGCGCGAACGGCGGCGAGGTCGCGGATCGACGGTCTCGGCATCCGGCTGACGCCCCAGGCCAGGCCGGCCACCGCGGCGCGTATGGCGGTCGAGGTCGACTATTCGGGGTTCCGGTACGCCTACGGCGGCGACTGGGGCTCCCGGCTCCGGCTGGTCAAACTGCCCGAATGCGCGGCGATCACCCCCGACCGGCCCGAATGCCAGACCCGCACGCCGCTGGCGACCCGCAACGACACCAGGACCGGCCGTCTGGACGCCGACGTGGACGTCGCCTCGGCGGCCCCGATGACACTTGCCGCCGAGGCCGCGCCGTCCGGTTCGGCGGGCTCCTACGAGGCGACCGCCCTGTCGGCGTCGGCGACGTGGGGCGTCAGCGAGCAGAGCGGCGCCTTCTCCTGGTCCTATCCGCTGCGCATGCCGCCCACCCCGGGCGGGCCGGCGCCCTCCATCGACCTCGCGTACTCCTCCGGAAGCGTCGACGGCCGCACCGTGGCCACCAACAACCAGGCCTCGTGGATCGGCGAGGGTTTCGACTACTGGCCCGGCTTCATCGAGCGCAAGTACAAGCAGTGCGCCGACGACGGCGTCACGCCCAAGCGGTCCGACCAGTGCTGGGGCAACGACAACGCCACCCTGTCCCTGAACGGCCAGGCGACCGAGCTGGTCCGCGACGACGCGACCGGCACGTGGCAGCCGCAGGACGACGACGGGTCCAAGGTCGAGAAGCTGAAGGACGCCGACAACGGCGCCAACGGGGGCGAGCACTGGCGGGTCACCACCCCCGACGGCACCCAGTACTACTTCGGGCTGAACCATCTGCCGGGCTGGACGAGCGGCAAGCCGGAGACCCAGTCGACCTGGACGGTGCCGGTGTTCGGCGACGACGACGGGGAGCCGTGTCACAAGGCCGCCTTCTCCGACTCCTGGTGCCAACAGGCGTGGCGGTGGAACCTCGACTACGTCGTGGACCCGCACGGCACCGTCAGCACCTTCTGGTACGCCCCGGAGACCAACTACTACCGGCGCGACGTCACCACGCTGACCGACGGGCAGCCCAACGGCACGCCGACCGTCTACACCCGTGGCGGCTACCTCAAGCGCATCGACTACGGGCAGCGGTCCGACGCCGTGTTCTCCTCCTCGGCCCCCGACCGTGTGGTCTTCGACGCCAAGGAGCGGTGTATCCCGACCTCGAGCTTCGACTGCGCGGCCGACAAGCTCACCAAGGACAACGCCAAGTACTGGCCGGACGTGCCGTACGACCAGAACTGCGACTCCGGCGACAAGTGTCTCGACAGGTACTCGCCGACGTTCTGGACCCGCAAGCGCCTGGCCGGCGTCACCACCCAGGTGCTGACCTCCGGCACCACCTACAAGGACGTGGACACCTGGACGCTGAACCAGGAGATGCGCGCCCCCGGTGACGGTACGGCCGCGACGCTCTGGCTGGCGGGGATCGACCATTCCGGCAAGGTCGGCGGGACGGCGTCGGTGCCGCAGGTGAGGTTCGCCGGGGTGCAGATGCCCAACCGGGTCGACGCGATCGAGGGGCGGCCGCCCCTCACCAAGTGGCGGATCTCCGCGATCGACAACGAGACCGGCGGCGCTCTGTCGGTCACCTACTCCGACCCCGACTGCGTGGCCGGCGACACGCCCGCCCCCGACTCGAACACGCGGCGGTGCTATCCGCAGTACTGGTCCCCGGAGGGCGCGATCACGCCCAAGCTGGACTGGTTCCACAAGTACGTGGTCACCCAGGTGCAGCAGATCGACCGTACGGGCGGCGCGCCGGACGTGCTGGACACCTACGAGTACCTCGGCGGCGGCGCCTGGCATCACGATGACGACGACGGGCTGACCAAGGAGAAGTACAAGACCTGGTCGCAGTGGCGCGGCTACGGCAAGGTGCGGGTGATCCGCGGAGCCCCCGGCGAGACTCGGTCGCAGGCCGAGTTCACCTACTTCCGCGGCATGGACGGCGACGAACTGTCCGGAGGCGGCACCAGAGATGTGAAGGTCGCCGACTCCGAAGGCGCCGCCATCGACGACGCCGAGGCGCTCCAGGGGCGCGTCCTCGAGGAGATCCACTACGACGGCCCCGGCGGACCGGCGATGACCGGCACGATCAGCGGCTACTGGGTCAAGCAGACGGCCAAGCGGGTGCGCTCCTGGGGCACCACCACGGCGAACATGGTGCGCGGCGACGAGGAGCACGCGCGCACCGCCCTGTCCTCCGGAGGCTGGCGGCGCACCGAGGTCGACACCGGCTACAACGGCGACGGGCTGGCGACGCAGGTCAGCGACCTGGGTGACGTGGCCGTACCCGATGACGACCAGTGTGTGCGCACCACGTACGCGCGGGACTCCGCCAGATGGATGGTCTCCTACGCCACCCGCGTGGAGACGGTGACCAAGGCCTGCACGGATACCCCCAACCGCCCGGCGGACGTGGTCTCCGACGTGCGCAGGTACTACGACGGCAAGGCGTTCGGCGTCGCGCCCACCAAGGGCGACGTGACCAAGACCGAGAAGCTCGGCTCATGGAACGGCGGCCCGGTGTACGCCACCGCCGGGAGCACCACCTTCGACGTGTACGGCCGGCCGCTGGTGGTCACCGACGCCACCGGCGCCACGACGAGGACGTCCTACACCCCGGCCACCGGCCTGGCGACGTCCAAGCAGGAGACCAACGCGCTCGGCTTCGCCAGCACGACCCAGATCGAGCCGGCCTGGGGTCTGGCCACCGCGACGACCGACCCCAACGGCAAGCGCGCGGAGATGGCCTACGATCCCCTCGGCCGGTTGACCGGCGTCTGGATGCCCGGTCACGCCAAGTCGGCGTACCCCTCGGTCCCGAACATGAAGTTCGACTACCTGATCCGCACCGACGGACCGACCGCCGTCTCCACCTCGACGTTGCGCAACGACGGCGCCGGCTACACCACGGGATACGCGCTGTACGACGGCCTGCTCCGGCAGCGCCAGACCCAGCAGCCCGCGCCCGGCGGCGGACGGGTGGTCGACGGAACCTTCTACGACACCCGCGGCCTGGTGGCCAAGACCGACCAGGCCTACTACACCGAGGGAACGCCGGGCACCACGCTGTCGACTCCGGAGAGCGACGACGACGTGCCCGGCCAGACCGTCACGGTCTACAACGGCATGGAGTGGCCCACGGCGGAGGTCTTCCGCAAGCGCGGCAGCGAGCAGTGGCGCACCACCACGACCTACGGCGGAGACCGGACCAGCGTCGACCCGCCGCCCGGCTCGACCCCCGTCACCGAGATCGTCAACGCGCAGGGGGAGACCACCGAGGTCCGGCAGTACAAGGGCGACGGCCCGTCCGGCGACTACGACGCCACCAAGTACACCTACACGCGCACCGGGCAGCCCGCCACGGTCACCGACACCGCGGGCAGCGTATGGACCTACCACTACGACCTGCGCGGCCGGATGAACCAGGTCGACGACCCCGACAAGGGCACCTCGACGCTGACGTACGACGACACGACCGACCGGCTCCAGACGGTGACCGACGCCCGCGGGCAGAGCCTGTACGTCACCTACGACACCCTCGGCCGCAAGACCGCCGAGTACGCGGGAACCTCCACGAGCGGCACCAAGCTCGCGGAGTGGACCTTCGACACGCTGGCCGACGGAACCGCCGTCAAGGGTCAGCCGGTCTCCTCCACCCGGTACGTCAAGAACTCCGCCACGGGAGCGCTGGACGCCTACGTCAGCTCCGTCACCGCCTACGACGACGCCTACCGGCCGACCAAGACCCAGACGGTCATCCCGGCCTCCGAGGGGGCGCTGCAAGGCACGTACAAGACGAGCACCGACTACAACCCCGACGGCACCGTCCGCCGCACGGTCCTGCCCGGCGCGGGTGGCCTGCTCGGCGAGACGATGTTGTACGGCTACGACGAACTGGGCGACCCGACCACCACACGCGGCCTGACCGACTACGTCACCTCGACGACGTACTCCAAGCTCGGCCAGGTCCTCGACATGACGATGTCGACGGGCGGCAAGCGGGTCAAGGAGACCAACTTCTACGAGGAGGGCACCAACCGGCTCACCCGTTCCCTGTACGAACGGGAGACCGCCCCGATCTCGGTGGCCGACGCCAACTACACCTACGACGACTCCGGCAACATCACCAAGATCGCCGACACTCCCTCAGGCCAGTCGCCGGACGTCCAGTGCTTCCAGCAGGACTACCTCCAGCGCCTCACCGAGGCCTGGACCACCACCGGCGGGTGCGACGCCCCCTCCCAGGCGGCCGTCGGCGGCCCCGCGCCGTACTGGCAGTCCTTCTCCTACGACACCGTGGGCAACCGGACCAAGGAGGTCGACCACGACCCGGCCGGTGACACCGCCAAGACCTTCACCTACGCGGGCGCCGGCAAGCCCCAGCCGCACACGCTGACGTCGGTCTCCTTCAAGGGCGGCGCCCGCGACGGGCAGACCGACACCTACGACTACGACGCCGCGGGCAACACGACCGAGCGTGGCGCCGGCCGGACCCTGGACTGGGACGTGGAGGGCCACCTCGCCCAATCCACCGACCCCTCAGGCGTCAGCACGTACGTCTACGACGCCGGAGGCGACCGGCTCATCCGCCGCGACCCCACCTCCACCACCCTGTACGTCGCGGGGATGGAGATCCGGCTCGACAAGAGCGGCGCGAAGACCGCGACCCGCTACTACTCCCACGCCGGGCAGACCATCGCCGCGCGCACCGCCAAGGGCCTGACCTGGCTCGGCGCCGACTCGCACGGCAGCGCCGACACCTCGGTCGACGACACCGCCGCTCAGGCGGCCACCCGGCGCCGGTTCACCCCCTTCGGGCAGTTACGCGGCCCCGCGCCGGCGTCCTGGCCGGGGGAGCGAGGCTTCGTCGGCGGCACCATCGACCAGAGCACCGAGCTGACTCATCTGGGCGCTCGCGAGTACGACGCCGAGACCGGCCGGTTCATCTCCGTCGACCCGGTCTTCGACACCTCCGATCCGCAGAGCTGGAACGGCTACGCCTACGCCGACAACAGCCCGGTCGTGAAGTCCGACCCCTCCGGGATGCGGCCGGAGGACGGCCCGTTCTGCACGGCCTACCACTGCGACTACGACAATGAGAACTTCGGTGGTGGCGGCGGCAAAAAGCACACGCCGCACCCCGACTACAACCCCCCGGCGCCGTACAACCCGCCGCACTGCGGCCGGTGGGACTTCGGTTGCAAGGCCCACACCTTCTGGAACCAGCACAAGGCGACCATCGTCAGCGTCACCGTCTCGATCGTCGTCACGATCGGCTGCGAGGCGGCCACCGGCGGGGCGGGCAGCATCGGCTGCGCGGCGGCCGGCGGAGCCGCCGGCAACCTCGCCGGCTACCTGGTCTCCACGCCACGGGACGAGTGGAGCGCCGGCGGCGCGTTCAAGGCGGCCGCGGTCGGAGCCGTCATCGGAGCGGCGGGCGGAGCCGCCGGCAAGGCCGTCGCCGCCGCCATGGGCAAGCTGGCCACGACCGCGGCGGGCAGAGTCGTCAGCGGAGCCGTCAGCAAGGCCGCCGGCAAGGTCAGAGCGGCGGTCGGGCGCGCCGGCGGGGCCGCCGAGGACGCCGCGGCGGGCGCTGAAGCGGCGGAGGGGGCGGCGGCCAAGGGCGCCGGGGGAGGCCCGCGCGCGGGCTCGAGCAAGTCCGGCTGCAACAGCTTCGTCGCCGGCACCCTGGTGAAGCTGGCCGACGGCACGACCAAGGCGATCGAGAAGGTCAGGCCCGGCGACAAGGTCCTGGCGACGGATCCGGCGACGGGCAAGACCGTGGCCAAGGTCGTCCTCGCGGCCTACTCCGGTGTCGGCTACGTCGGCCTGGTCCAGGTCACCGTCGACACCGACGGCGCCAAGGGCGACGCCACCGGCGTCATCCTCGCGACCGAGCACCACCTGTTCTGGGATGCCGAGGATCAGACCTGGGTCCGGGCCGACGAGCTGACCTCCGCCGACACCGTCCGGACTCCCGACGGCAGAACCCTTCATGTCGTCTCCGCGGCCGTTGCCCAGGGCCACCCCCTGGTCCACGACCTCACCGTCAAGGATTTCCACTCCTTCTACGTCCTCGCCGGCACGACCCCGGTCCTGGTCCACAACTGCGGGGTCGCGTTGGGATACCAGAATCAGGGGCTCCGGCAGTTCGCGGAAAATAGAGGTCTCAAGCACTTCCTGAATCTTGGCGTGGACGAGTGGCGGGCGCCCGTGCAAAAGGCGATCGGCGACGGCAGCATCGATCTGCACGTCTCTACGAAGGGCTTCTCGGGTGGCTTCAAGGACATGGCCATGAGAGGGCTCGGGCGGGTGAAGGACGTGAACCCCCTGGCGACCGAAGAGGAAATGGGATGGATCTCAAGAGCCGTCGCCAACGGACGCCGGCCATGGAGTTCCGTCAAGTTCTACGATGACGCCGGTGATCTCCTGAGTGTCGCGGAGCCGGACTGGACGTCATTCGGGGGCGCATTGAGAGATTTCCATTTCTGAGCGGTCTCTTCCGAACAGCCGAAAGGCACGCCCGGCTCCCGACGGTCTTCGCAGAAGGCCGGGCGTGCCTCACGAGATAGCATCCATCCCCGAGGGGAACCGTTCTGAGGTGGTGTTTCCTGTGACAACGGATGGAAGCGGGCACGCCGCCCCGCAGGTGTCGGAGGTCCTCGACGCCGGTCTCTACCCGGACCTCGTCGAGTCAGGCGGCCTCGCCCCCGCTTTGCGCGCCGGCGCGGCGGACGCTCACGTCGACCTGGGGGAGATAGAGACCGAGCCGCTCACCGGCCGGTTCAACAGCGCCGCGATCGGTTCCGACCGCGGCACGATCAGAATCCTTCTCGGCGCCGAGGTGCGCAAGTTCTCCATCAGCATCGGCGGCGACGTGCATTTGTGGGCGAGCGGTGGGACCGCCGAACTCGATGCCGTCGTCTCGATGGCGGAGGCGTGGCGCCGCGGCCTCACCCTGGACGAGTTGGTGACCCGCTTTCCGTTCATGTCTACGAGCGCCCTGGCGCGAGGATACGAGCGCGGAGACCCGGTCGGGGTTCAATGGAGCCTCCTCCTCGGAGACGACGGGCTCGCCGAGGTTATGGATCTACTCAGAGCCGTCCATTCGAATGATCGGCTGCGGAAGCTGATGCCGTATGTCAGCCATGGAACCCTGCGTCTCGCGAATGACCCGTGGGACAGGACCATGGGTGAGGTCTGGATATCGCCGTTGCCCCGCGGGACGTACAGAGTCCTGTCCACCGATTCGAGCGAATCGAGGAAGCAGGTGGGGTCACTCGAGGAGGCACTGGAAACGCTTGTCTCGTATCTTCCCTGATGCCGTGGCCCCACCGAGCCGGCGCTGACGAGATCGCCGCGTCGCGACCTGCTGATCTTGCTGTGGGAGGGGCGGATGCCTAGGATCTGAGGCGTTTCACGACTTATCGCCTCATCGCCGGAGGCCGCGTGGAGTACCGGCTCCTCGGTCCTGTCCGGGTCCGTGACGACACGGGCCGGGAGATCCACGTCGTACGTCCCAAGCACCGCCAGGTTCTCGTCGCGCTGCTCGTGGCCGGGGGCAGGGTCGTGCCCGCCGACCGGCTCGTGGAGCACCTGTGGGACGGGACCCCGCCCGCGTCCGCCCGCGGCAACCTCAAGACCTATGTCTCCGACCTGCGCCGGCTGCTGTCCCCCTCCGGCGAGGCCTCGCCCATCGAGACGGCGGGGGACGGCTACCGCCTCGCCGTACGGCCGGGCGAGCTAGACCTGGGCGCCTTCACCGACCTCGCGGCAAGGGGCAGGGCCGCGCTCAAGTCCGGCGAGGGGGCCAGGGCCGAGGCGCTCTTCCAGCGCGCTCTCCTGCTGTGGCGTGACGACCCGTTCCAGGACGTGCCGATGACCCTGGCCCTGGAGCAGGTCGCCACGGAGTTGCGGGAAGAACGGCTGAGTGTGTTCGAGGACTGGGCCGAGGCGCGGCTCGACCTCGGCATGCACGCCGAGATGATCAGCCCGCTGCGCGCGTGGGTCCGCGACCACCCGCTGCGAGAGCGGCCGTGGGGCGAGTTGATGCTCGCCCTGTCACGTGACGGGAGGCGGGCGGACGCGCTCGCGGCCTTCCAGGAGTTGAGGCGACGCCTGGTCGAGGACCTGGGAGTCGAGCCCGCCCACTCCATTCAGCGGCTCCACCAGCGGATCCTCGCCGCGGATCCCGATCTCATCCTGGCGTCGCCGTACGGACCCTCCGGGTCGGGTCGCGGCGCTCCAGCCACGGACGACGTCCCGGCGGGCACCGATGACGGAAGCCGCACCGGCGGACCCGCGGCCGGGCGGGATGACGCCGCGAGTCCGCCCCCGGCGGTGCCGAGGCAGCTCCCCTCCGACGTGCCCCACTTCGTCGGCCGGGAACAGGAGCTCACCCGGCTGACCTCGTGGCTGGCCCCGCCGGACGGGTCGGCGCCCGCGCCCGTGGTGGCCATCTGCGGTCCCCCTGGAACGGGCAAGTCGGCTCTGGCGCTGCGCGCTGCGCGCCGGGCCATGTCGCTCTTCCCCGACGGGCAGGTGTACGTCAACCTCCGCGGCGCCATGCCCGGAGTGCGGCGACTCGACACGGAGGAACTGATCGGCCGGCTCCTGCGGACGTTCGGCATGCCGGAGGCGAACCTCCCCCCGGACGCCGACGAGGCCGCGTCGGCCCTGCGCACGATGCTTCACGACAAGCGGGTCCTGCTCCTCCTGGACGACGCCTTCTCGATCTCGCAGGTCGAGCCCCTGCTGCCGATGACCGCGGGGTCCACCATCCTGCTGACGTCTCGCGAGAGCCTGGCGCGCGCCGCTCCCGGTTCGCACGTCAACCTCGGGCCCCTGCCGCGGGACGAGGCCGTCATGATGCTCGTACGGCGGTTCCGGTCCGGCGGCGTCGAGCACTCCGAGAAGGCCGTCGAGCGCCTGGCCGTCCTCTGTGACGGATTCCCCCTGGCCCTGCACGTCGCCGGTGCGCGGCTTGCCGGGAGGGCCGGTTGGTCGGCCGACATGCTCATCGAACGTCTGGAGGACGAGAGCAGGCGGCTGGACGAGCTGCGAAGCGGCGAGGCCGGCGTCCGCGGCAGCATCGCCGTCAGCTACACGGCGCTGGCCGCCAGTGGGCAGGCCGTTGAGCGCGAGGCCGCGCGGGCGTTCCGCCTGATCGGGCTGCTGCGGGTGCCGGACGTGGGTCTGGAGGTGGTGGCCGCGCTGCTCGACACGCAGCCCCGGATCGCCGAAGAGATCATCGAGAGGCTGTTCGACGCCCGGCTGGTCGATGGACCGGTACCCGACCGCTACACCATGCACGACCTGATCCGGCTGTTCGCGCAGGAGCGGGCACTGGAGATCGAGCCGGCGGAGCGGATCGCGGCGCTACGCCGTGTGCTCGGCTTCCACCTCGCCACCACGGGAGCGGCCGTGCGCCTGGTGGAGCCCCATCGAGAGCACGCCGCCATGCCCGCCGTGCCACAGGCGCCGCTGGCTCTACGCGGCCGGGAGGACGCCGAGCGCTGGCTGGACCGGGAGCTGCCCAACCTCCTGTCGATCGCCGAGCAGGCCTGGGATGCCGACGAGGGCACCGCCCGCCTCGCGCTCGCGATCGCGCTCAACCTGAGATGGCACCCCGCCGCGCACAGATACCGCAACGACATGCGCGCGCTCGGCGCCGCCTCGGTGGAGACCGCCCGCCGTCTCGGGGACCGCGTGAGTGAGTCGCAGGCCCTGTCCATGCTCTCGATGGCCTACCGCGCACTCAACGACGACGCGGCGGAGCTGGACTGCCTCAAGGCGGAGCTCGAGCTGTGCCGGGAACTGGGCGACGGCTTCGGCGAGATGCGGGCGCTCGGTAACCTCGCCAGCGCACATCTCCTCCTGGAGCGTCATGACGAGGCGTTGCGGTTCGCCGAGCAGCAGCTCGTCATCAGTAGACGCGTCGGCTCCGTGGCGGGCGAGCGGTACGCGCTGATCATGGCGGGTGAGGCGCACACGTCGCTCGGGACCCTGGCTGAGGCCGTCGCGGTCCTGCGGGAGGCGCTGGAGCTGTCACGCGAGACCGGAGACCTCATGCACGAGGCGATGACGCTGAGGCGGCTGGGGGAGGCGGACCTCGCCCGCGGGGACGCCGCCGCGGCGCGCGGGCGGCTCAGAGACGCCGTGACCAGGTTCGGCGAGTGCGCGCAGAGTCTCGAGTTGTCGGAGACCCTGGTCGCCCTGGCCAGGTCGTCGCGGCTGCTGGGCGACGTGGACGAGGCGTCGGAGCAGATCGCCCACGCCGTGCGGATCGCCAGGGACACCGGCGACCGGAACGACGAACGGCGCGCGCTGGAGGAACAGGCGAGGATCCTGGGCCGAGGCTGACCGAACCGGCTGTGTCAGCTTCTCCGACATCTTGGTGTGCATTCGAGATCTTCTGGTCAGATAATGCGATTTATCTTGATCCAATCTCGACAGGAGGCGCTGTGCGCAGATACCTGAGGCACTTCGTGGTGGCCGCCCTCATCGGCGCCGGTGTGATCGCCGGGGTCGTGGCAGCGGGGCCCACACCTCACGACGAGGCCGCGCAAAGTCCGTACATCAGCTGCTGCTGACGGCGCACCCGCCGCCGGGGCGATCATCGCGGCCCGGTCGCTCCGGCGATCAGGGCGGGGGTCAGCAGGGTCCGGCCCCGGCGATGGTCGGCCGGGTCGCCGGCGGGCCCGGCCAGGCGGGAGCCGTACGAGCCTCGAAGACCTGCGGTTCCTCCGGGAGGACCGGCAGGAGGGGGCTGTGCCACCCCCGCTCGGGGGAGTGCCGACGGACGATCTTGGCGGGGACGCCCGCGATCACGGAGTGGTCGGGGAACTCGCCGCGGACGACGGCGCCGGCCGCGACGACCGACTGGCGGCCGATGCGCGTGCCCGGCAGGATGATCGCCCCCGTCCCCAGCCACGAGCCCGAGCCGATCGAGACGGGATTGTTGCGCGGCCACTGCCGCCCGATGGGCGTCTCGGGATCGTCGTAGACGTGGTTCTGGTCGGTGATGTAGACGTACGGGCCGGTGAACACGTCGTCGCCGACGTCGATCGACTGGTGCCCGACGATGTGGCTGCCCCTGCCGATGGAGCAGGCGCGGCCGATACGCACGATCGAGTCGGGCCCGAGGTCCACGCCGGGGCCCATTCCGGCGGAGATCGACACCCTTTCCCCGATCAGTGTGTGGTCCCCGATCTCGATCCAGGCCTCACCGAAGATCGCGCCGAGCGGGAACGACACGCACGCTCCCTCGCCGAGATGACGGAACCGGTAACCCCCTGTGGAGCCGGGGCTGAGAGCGGCCGCCTCCCGCAGGTAGGCCCATGTCCGGTGGGCCAATCGGCCCACGGCGCGCTTCACGATCGACATAACGGGACAAGGTACCTCCTGGTCGCGCCCTTGACCATGGTGGGTTCGCGCACGTAGGGGCACCAATCATGCCAAGCGTTTGATAATCTGAGAGCCCGTGGCATGGCGGTCGCCGATTTGGCGGCCGAGCAAAGTCAACGACCACGGGAGCCCTTCTTGCGCAGCGACGCCCACTCCAGGCCAACACTGACCAAGCATCTGTTCGTCACCGGCGGCGTCGCCTCCAGTCTCGGCAAGGGGCTCACCGCCTCCAGCCTTGGCCGCCTTCTCAAACTGCGGGGCCTTCGGGTCACCATGCAGAAGCTCGACCCCTACCTCAACGTGGATCCCGGAACGATGAACCCGTTCCAGCACGGCGAGGTGTTCGTCACCGACGACGGCGCGGAGACCGACCTCGACGTCGGCCACTACGAGCGTTTCCTCGACACCGAACTGCACGGCTCGGCCAACGTGACGACCGGCCAGGTCTACTCGAACGTGATCGCCAAGGAGCGCCGCGGCGAGTATCTCGGCGACACCGTCCAGGTCATCCCGCACATCACCAATGAGATCAAGGATCGCATCCGGAGCATGGCCGGGCCGGACGTCGACGTGGTCATCACCGAGGTCGGCGGGACCGTCGGCGACATCGAGTCGCTGCCCTTCCTGGAGGCCGTCCGCCAGGTGCGTCACGAGGTCGGCCGCGACAACGTCTTCTTCCTCCACGTGTCGCTCCTGCCGTACATCGGACCGAGCGGCGAGCTGAAGACCAAGCCGACGCAGCACTCGGTGGCCGCGCTGCGCAGCATCGGCATCCAGCCCGACGCCATCGTCTGCCGGTCCGACCGGCCCATCACGACCTCGCTCAAGCGCAAGATCAGCCTGATGTGCGACGTGGACGAGGACGCCGTGGTGTCCGCCGTGGACGCGGCCTCGATCTACGACATCCCGAAGGTCCTGCACACGGAGGGTCTCGACGCGTACGTCGTCAGGCGGCTCGGCCTGCCCTTCCGCGACGTGGACTGGAAGGAGTGGGACCAGCTCCTGCACCGGGTGCACCGGCCGGCGACGGAGGTCACGATCGCGCTGGTCGGCAAGTACATCGACCTGCCCGACGCGTACCTGTCCGTCACCGAGGCGCTGCGCGCGGGCGGCTTCGCCAACGACGCCCGGGTCAACATCCGCTGGGTCAAGAGCGACGACTGCGAGACCCCCGAGGGGGCCGCCCGTGAGCTCGACGGCGTGGACGGCGTGCTCATCCCCGGCGGCTTCGGCGTGCGCGGCATCGAGGGCAAGGTCGGCGCGGTGCGCCACGCGCGCGAGCAGAAGATCCCGCTGCTCGGCATCTGCCTCGGCATGCAGTGCATGGTCATCGAGGCGGCCCGCAACCTCGCGGGCATCGCGGACGCGGGGAGCACCGAGTTCGACCCCGACACGGCCGACGCGGTGATCTCGACGATGGCCGACCAGGAGGACGTCGTCTCCGGCGACCGCGACATGGGCGGCACCATGCGGCTCGGCCTCTACCCGGCCGCGCTCACCGAGGGCTCCCTCGCCCGCCAGCTGTACGGCAAGCCCAGGGTGGAGGAGCGGCACCGCCACCGCTACGAGGTGAACAACTCCTTCCGTGACCGGCTGGAGAAGATCGGTATGGTGTTCTCCGGGCTGTCGCCCGACGGCCGGTTGGTGGAATACGCCGAGATGGCGGCCGACCAGCACCCCTTCTTCATCGGCACCCAGGCCCATCCCGAGTTCCGCTCGCGGCCGACCCGGGCCCACCCGCTGTTCAAGGGACTGGTTCAGGCGGCCCGGGTGTACGCCGACGTCCGTGAGACCGTTGCGAAGGCAGGCCGCAGCAAGTGAACGTGGAAGACTCCGCGGAGTCCTGGGAGATCACCGGCTCGCAGGAGCACTTCTCCGGGCGGGTGATCTCCGTGCGCACCGACGCGGTGCGGATGTCCGACGGTTCGGTGGCCAAGCGCGACTACGTCGTCCACCCGGGGGCGGTCGCCGTGCTCGCCCTGGACGACGACGACCGCGTGCTGCTGATCCGCCAGTACCGGCACCCGACGCGCCGCCTGCTGTGGGAGCTCCCCGCGGGCATCCGCGACGTGCCGGGCGAGCCGCTCGTGGACTGTGCCGCGCGCGAACTGGCCGAGGAGGCCGCCTATCGGGCGGGCACCTGGCACACGCTGGTGGACCTGTACACCTCGCCGGGGATGAGCGACGAACGCATCCGGGTCTTCCTCGCACGTGACGTCACGCCGCTGTCCGACGAGGAGAACAAGTTCGTCCGGGAGGACGAGGAGATCGACATGCCGGCGATCTGGATCCCCTTGGGGGCCGCGGTGGAGAAAGCCCTGTCGGGGATGATCCACAATTCTCCGGCCGTCGCCGGTATTCTCGCCGCGTACGCCGCTTCCGCCGACGGTTTCAAGGGCCTTCGTCCCGCCGACGCTCCGGAGGCATGAGTCCGTAGGGGGACGTCCTGAGCGAGCCGGAGGCGGTGCTGTCCAGCTACCTCGCGCACCTGGCGGTGGAGCGGGGTCTGGCTGCCAACACGCTCGCTTCCTACCGCCGTGACCTGCGCCGCTACCTCGATCATCTCGCGGCGCAGGGGGTCGGGTCCTTCTCTCAGATCACCGAGTCCGACGTGGTCGCCTTCCTCGCCTCGCTGCGGGAGGGCGACGCGGAGCACCCCGCCCTGGTCGCCAGTTCGGCGGCCCGGGCGGTCTCGGCGGTGCGCGGCCTGCACCGCTTCGCGGTCCGTGAGGGCGTGACCGGTCACGACCCCGCGCACGAGGTCCGGCCGCCGCGGCAGCTGCGCAGGCTGCCGAAGGCGATCACGGTGGCGGACGTGGAGCTGCTCATCGCGGCCTCGGGCCCGGAGGACGCGCCGCTGACCCTGCGCAACCGCGCGCTCCTGGAGGTCCTGTACGGCACGGGCGCGCGGATCTCCGAGGCGGTCGGGCTGGCCGTCGACGACGTCTCCCCGCGCGAGGAGCCCGATCACGACCAGGTGCGGCTGCGCGGCAAGGGCGGCAGATCGAGGATCGTCCCGCTGGGCCGGTTCGCCCGGGGGGCCCTGGACGCCTACATGGTCCGGGCGAGGCCCCAGATCGCCGCTCACGGCCGGGGGACGCCCGCGCTGTTCCTCAACGCCCGGGGGGGCAGGCTGACCCGTCAGGGCGCCTGGGAGGTCCTCCAGGCGGCGGCGGAGCGGGCGGGCCTTTCTGGTGTTTCTCCGCATATGTTGCGGCATTCATTCGCAACCCACCTCCTTGACGGAGGCGCCGACGTTAGGGTTGTCCAAGAGTTGCTGGGCCACGCGTCGGTCACCACGACGCAGGTGTACACACTTGTGACGGTCGACAGGCTCCGCGAGGTCTACGCCGCCGCCCATCCCCGGGCGCGGCACTGAACGCATTTGGTTCCGCGCACAATATGGCGTTGAATATCGCGGGCCCCTGGCGCGCCGCCTTGCCGCATGGGGTCCTACGCTCTAAATTCGATCAGGTTCGGTCCATCAGGGAGGTTCGTCAGTTGACTGCGACCACAGATGCGACGTGGACCGCGGGGAATCCCGGCGGTGAGATCGGGCCGACCGGTCGCCCCCGCCCCGTATTCCCGGAGCCGATAGCGCCGGAGACGCACGGTCCCGCGCGGATCGTCGCCATGGTGAACCAGAAGGGCGGCGTCGGCAAGACGACCACCACGATCAACCTGGGCGCCGCGCTGGCCGAGGTGGGCCAGCGGGTGCTGCTCGTGGACTTCGACCCCCAGGGCGCCCTGTCGGTCGGGCTCGGCATCGACCCGCGGCCGCTGGAGTCGACCATGTACGACCTCATCATGGAGGAGCCGGACGTCACGGTCGACGACGTGCTGCTCAAGACCTCCGTCGAGGGCATGGATCTGCTGCCGAGCAACATCTTCCTGTCCGGCGCGGAGATCAGGCTCGTGAACGAGGTGGCGCGCGAGTACGCGCTGCAGCGGTCGCTCGAGCCGCTCCTGCCGCACTACGACATCATCCTCATCGACTGCCAGCCGTCCCTTGGCCTGCTCACCGTGAACGCGCTGACCTGCGCGGACAGCGTGATGATCCCGCTGGAGTGCGAGTTCTTCGCGCTGCGCGGCGTCGCGTTGCTGATGGAGTCGATCGGCAAGGTGCAGGAGCGTCTGAACAAGGACCTCGAGATCGACGGCCTGCTGGCGACGATGTACGACCCGCGGACGCTGCACGCGCGGGAAGTGCTGCAGACGATCATGCAGGGCTTCGGCGACAAGGTCTTCCACACCGTCATCAACCGGACGGTGCGGTTCCCCGACGCCACCCTGGCCGGCGAGCCCATCACCCAGTTCGACCCGGGTTCCATGGGTGCCACCGCCTACCGCGAGCTGGCTCGTGAGCTGCTCGTCCGGTGGCCTTCGCGGGTCTGACGTCACGCCCGGTTCCGAGCCCCCGCATCGGGACCGTACGCGTGTCGGGTCCTGCCTGGCTCGGCCGGCCCTGCCCGGGCCGAGGCGCCCCATGAGCGGAGCACCTCTGCCCGGCGCTCCGCGGGCTACGTCACCGAATGCCGGGCACGGCCGTACGGAGCGGTTCGCTCAGGAGCGCATGCCGCCATGGCGGCCCGGTCCTCCTGAGCGGCTTGATCAGGACTGCGTGCCGCCGGGGCCGTCGAACAGCGCGCTGTAGTTGCCCACCAGCATGGCGCTGCCCTTCACCGCAGCGGTCACGTCGGGTCCGGCCAGCTTCGCGACGCCGTCCTCGCCGGGAATCCAGCTGGCACCCTTCTCCGGGCCGAGCGGCACGACGATGATGGGCGGGAGCGGTTGCCACGTGCCGAGCTCACCCTCGCCGGTGATCAGCGTCCGGAGGTTCGCCGCGAGCAGCTGCGCCTGGTAGGTCGCGCCACCGGCCGTGTTGCGGTCGGCGTCGGTGATGTCGCCGAGTGCGTAAACGCGGTCGTGCCCGATCACCTGCAGGTGCCCGTCGACGCGGAGGTAGCCCCTCTCGTCGCGTGTCTCGGCGAGGGAGCCCGTCAGGTAGCCCGACTCCGGGGTGAGGCCGAAGCAGCGGAACCAGATGTCCGCCGTCAGCTTGTCGCCGTCCTCCGTGGCGATCGTGATCTCGCCGAACGTGGCGGGGGCGGTGTCCGGCAGCTCCCTCAGGCGGCTGCCGAGCTTGACCTCGACGCCGATCTCGTCCAGTTGGCGCCGGAGATCGTCGCGAAGCGACTGGTCGAACGGGCCGGGCAGTACGTCGGATGCGATGTCGACGATCGTCACGTGTTTGTCGGGGAAGAACGCCTTGATCTCACCCGCGAGCTCCAGGCCGGTGGGGCCGGCGCCGACCAGCAGCACCCGCCCGGCGCGCAGGAGTTCCTCGTGCGCTCCCCGGAACCTCGCCTTCGCCGTCTCCGCATCCGGCGCGTCGGTCTTGGCGGGGAAGGGGTAGGACGAGCCGGTCGCCAGGATCAGGTAGTCGGGCTCGAGTTCCTTCCCGGAGGCCAGGGTGACGCGCCGGCCGTCGACGGTCACGGCGCGATCGTGCAGGAACCGCCCGTGGGTCAGCAGGCGGTCGTAGGGCATGAAGATCTGGTCCAGCCAGACGGGCTCGACCAGGGCGCGCCATGCCGCGACGTTGTGGACGAAGATCTCGCTGGCGTCCACGAGGGTCACGTCGGCGACGTCGTCGAGGCCCTTGGCGGCGTTGACCCCGCCGTATCCGCCGCCCACGATGACGACGCTCGGGCGCCCGCCGGTGTTGTCGGTCATTACGGTTGTCCTAACTCGGTATTTACGGGTGACCATGCGAAGACTAGCAGCTAGGAAAGTCGAAGTGGCAAGCAACCGGCTAGGATGGCCTCCGTGACGTCCGAACCCCCCTCACCCGCCGAGGTGGAGTGCTGTGAGCGCGGTGATGCCGCGTTGACGCGAGCCTTCTCGGTTCTGGGGAAGCGCTGGACCGCCGTGGTGCTGGGCTGCCTTCGGCCGGGTCCCGCCGGATTCCGCGAGCTGTCGCGTGCGATCGGGGGAGTGAGCGATTCGGTGCTCTCCGACCGTCTGTCGGAGTTGGCCGAGGAGGGACTCGTCACGCGCACCGTCTGTGAGGGACCGCCCGTCACGGTGTCGTACGAGCTGACCGAGCGGGGCCAGGCGCTGATGCCCGCGCTGGACCAGGTCGCCCGCTGGGCGCGCGAGAACCTTCCCGCCCAAACGGCGTGAGCGACCCGGTTCCTCCGGAGATCGCCGTCCCCGGGTTTCCGCCGGCGTCGTGATTCACCGTCGACCGCGGATTCGCCGTGGAAACGGTGTCGTGAAACGGCGAGTGCCGTGCCGGGCGGCAGCCCGGCACGGCACTCGTTGTCTTTCCGCGAATGTCTTTCCGCGAACTCAGTTGTTCGGCGGTGTGTGATCCACCCACGCCGTGCAGTTCGCCGGGTAGGCCGGAGGCCCGAGAGGCTGTCCTGGCGCGAGAAACCCGCCGAGTGGGAGCGGAATGCCGACGTTACACGCCGTCTGGAAGATCCCGCCCGTCGCTGTCTCCACCGTCACGTGCAGGAACGCGATGCCGACACCGTCGAGGATCACTGTCGTGCCGACCGAGCGCGCGCCCGACGGGGGGTACCCCGGCAGAGTGGAAAGGTCATGCCAGAGCGGATCCGTACGCGGGTCGCGGACGAACGTCCGGCCGTCGTTCTGGACGGACGCGATGAACTTGCTCAGCAGCAGGAATGTCGTGTCGACGCTGGCCGGCGGCGCGAGCGGGCCCTGAGGTCCGGCGACGCCCTGGGGTCCGGCCGGCCCGACAGGTCCTTGAGCGCCCGTCGCTCCGGCGGCTCCGGTCGCACCTGTCGCTCCGGTCGCACCCGCGGGGCCCGCTGGTCCGACAAGCCCTTGAGCGCCTGTCGCGCCGGTGGCGCCGGTCGCACCCGCGGGACCCGCGGCCCCCTGAGGCCCGGCTGGTCCGACGAGGCCCTGGGCGCCCGCGGGTCCGGCGGGGCCTTGGGCACCCGTCGCGCCGATCGCACCCGCTGGTCCGGCGGGTCCCTGAGCGCCTGCAGGGCCTGCCGGTCCTGTGGCGCCCGGTGTGCCCGCGGGCCCCTGGGCGCCTGCCGGTCCGGCGGGGCCCTGAGGTCCGGGAGGGCCGCCGGCAGGACCGGCGGGACCCTGGGGGCCGGTGGCGCCGGTCGCTCCGGGTGTTCCGGCAGGACCCGCCGGGCCGGTGGAGCCGGGCGGGCCGCCAGGACCCTGCGGACCGCCGGGGCCGCGCGGCCCGGGCGGGCCCTGCGGGCCTCTCGCTCCGCCGCCGCCGTCGAAACCGTCGCCGCCCCTGCAGCGCCGTCCGTGGCATCCGTCGTCTTCGTCGTCGAGCATTCGGGTCAGATGCCGTGAACTTTCGGCAATACGAATGACGTTGCGCGCCGCGCGAGGGTTGTCGAAGTCACCTCGTGACTGGAGGGAAGTCGCGCTTTTCGCCCCGATTACGGCACTCGCCGGCGTCTGGCAGGAGAGAGCCAGAATGGCGCCGATTGCCGTCGTCGCGACCCCCAACACCCGGATGCTCCTACCGGAACCAGGAGTGGAAGCGCGCCTGTAACTACTAGAAGTCATCGCATTCCATGTCGTTCGTGATTCGAGAGAATCAAATCCATGAACCGCTACAGCGGCTGCGAACAAGGGGTACCCGGCCATAGTCGCGACAATGCGCCTTCTTCGTTAACAGGGCATAAATGGGTTCGTCAACGATGAGAAATTGTCCAAATTCTTCGAGTTTGCTCGACGCTTTCCGTGGGGAATGGTGCCCTTGATTCCTATACTTGAGTCACAAGCACTAATTCATTACAAGAGGATGTCACTCCTGGTTTGTCGATTAAGGGGGCGTACTACCGATTTACGGCCCGTATAAGTTCGTCAATGCGCCGGATTTGGCGAGTTCTGGTCTTTTTTATCCGGCAACGGGATGTCTGAATAACCCGTATGGAGTTGTTAGTCGGGGAAAGGGGACTTGTTCGGCCGTCGCAGGCCGTGGAGGCGGATTCCCCAGGCCTCCGGCAGCGGTCCCCCGTGTGAGGGACAATGAGAGCGTGATCGAGCAGGAGACCGAGCGGGAGAGCCCGGCGCAGGAAGGCTTCCAGGTGCATCTGGACGTCTTCGAGGGCCCGTTCGACCTGCTGCTCGGCCTGATCTCCAAGCACAAGCTCGACATCACCGAGGTGTCCCTGCACAAGGTCACCGACGAGTTCATCGCGTACATCCGGTCACGGGGCCCGGAGTGGGACCTCGACCAGACCAGCCACTTCCTTCTGGTCGCGGCGACGCTGCTCGACCTGAAGGCGGCCAGGCTCCTGCCCACCGGCGAGGTGGAGGACGAGGAGGACCTCGCCCTCCTCGAGGCCCGTGACCTGCTGTTCGCCCGCCTTCTCCAGTACCGGGCGTACAAGGAGGTCGCCAAGATCTTCTCTGGCCGGATGGCGGAGGAGGCACTGCGTTTCCCGCGTGCCGTGCCCCTGGAGAAACGGTTCGCCGACCTGTTGCCCGAGCTCGTCCTCGGCATCGGGCCCGAGCAGCTGGCGAAGATCGCGGCGAGGGCGTTCACGCCCAAGGAGCCGCCGTCCGTCTCGGTGAGCCACATGTACCAACCGCTCGCCAGCGTGCGCGAGCAGGCCGCTATCCTTGTCGAGCGGCTGAGGCGGGTGAAGAAGGCGACCTTCCGGGCCCTGACGGCCGACTCCGCGGGGACGTGGGAGACCGTCGCCCGCTTCCTGGCCGTCCTGGAGCTCTTCCGGGAGGCCGCGGTCTCCTTCGAGCAACTCGAGCCCCTGGGCGACCTCTACGTGACGTGGACGGGCGCCGACGACGGTGACGTCTCCGTCGGGGACGACTACGACGAGGGCAAGGGCGGCGGCACCGGCGAAGCCGGGGACGACAAGGCCGCCGGCGGGCCGGATGAATGACCCGGGAGGATCGGGCGCACGTGTGGGCTCCGCACCGGCTCCGCGGGACGACGACCACGGCGATCCTCCGGCACGATGAGCACAGGACGCGCCGCATGATGATCAGGGTGAGCCCACGACAGGAACGACGAGGGTGAGCCACGGCAGGATGATCAGGGCCGGCCGCGGCACGATGAACATGAACACGGCGGACCTCCGGAACGACGAACGAGGAGCTATGGAACGCAGCGACGCCCCCGACCCCGTCGGCCGCGAGGCGGACGTGCCGGACGAGCCCGACGGCGCTCCCGGCGCGGTCGGTGACGTCCAGAGCCCGGTGGAGAACGTTCTGGAAGAGCCGGACGAGGCCGCGGCGACGCCCGGGGACGACCAGGACCCCGCCGGCACGGGGCCGAGCCTCGGCGCGGCGCTCGAGTCGATCCTCATGGTGGTCGACGAGCCCGTGGCCGACGTCATGCTCGCCCAGGTCCTGGAGCGTCCGACGAACGAGATCACTGCGGCCCTGCGCGAACTGTCCGCGGAATACACCGCCGCCGGAAGGGGTTTCGACCTCCGGGAAGTGGCGGGCGGCTGGCGCTTCTACACGCGCGCGGAGTGCGCTGCGCTGGTGGAGCGGTTCGTCAGGGACGGCCAGCAGGCCCGGCTGACCCAGGCCGCGCTGGAGACGCTCGCCGTGGTGGCCTACCGGCAACCGGTGAGCCGAGCCAGGGTGGCGGCGGTTCGCGGTGTGAGCAGCGACGGCGTCATGCGGACGCTGCTCGCGCGAGGCCTCGTCGAAGAGGCCGGAGTCGACCCGGAGAGCCAGGCCGTGCTTTACCGGACGACCAGTTACTTCCTGGAGAGACTGGGGCTGAAGGAGCTCGGAGAGCTTCCTGAACTCGCCCCCTTCCTCCCGGACAACGTGGAAACCCTAGAGGAGCAGAAGTGAACAGCAGGCCTACCCCGTCCGGTGATGGACGCGGTCGAAGCCGGAACACCGGTCAGCGCGGAGGATCCGGCGGGTCCGGTCGCGGTGCCGGCGACGCCAGAAGAGGGTCGGGAGACTCGCCCAGAAGCGGATCGGGCGGCGGATTCCGGAGCGGATCTCAGGGTCGCCCCCAGGGCGACAGGCGCGGAGGCTCCCGCTCAGACGCCGGTTCCGGCTACCGCCCGGACGCCGGATCCCGCCGGGACGGAGCCCCCCGCTCCGGCGACTCAGGCGACCGGGGCGGTTCCGGCTCGTACGGCAGGCCTGGCGGGGACCGGGACCGCTTCAGGAGCGGCGACCACGACTCCTTCCGAGCAGACCGCGGCGGTTCTCGCGGCGGGTACGGCCGGCCGGATGACACCCGCTCGGACCGCGGCGAGCGCCGCCAGGACGACCGGGGTGGCCGGAGTGACGACCGCGGTTTCAGCCGTGGGTCTGGGCCGTCCGGTGGTTTCGGCCGGGGGTCTGGCGCGTCCGATCGTGGTTTCGGGCGTGGTCCTGGTGGGTCTGAGCGTGGGCGCGATGACCGTGGCTTCAGCCGCGGGTCTGCCCCCTCCGACCGCGGTTTCAGCCGTGGGTCTGGGCCGTCCGGTGGTTTCGGCCGCGGTTCCGGTGCGTCCGATCGTGGTTTCGGGCGTGGTCCTGGTGGGTCTGAGCGTGGGCGCGATGACCGTGGCTTCAGCCGTGGATCTGCCCCCTCCGACCGCGGTTTCGGTCGTGGGTCTGGCGCGTCTGACCGTGGTTTCGGGCGTGGTCCTGGTGGGTCCGATCGCGGACGCGATGACCG
>NZ_BOOQ01000001.1 GCF_016863315.1 Planotetraspora silvatica | reverse complement strand
CGGCTTCGGCCGTGGTCCTGGCGCGCCTGATCGCGGATCCGACCGCGGCCGCGACGAGCGCGGCTACGCCCCCCGTCGCGACGACGCCCGCGCGGACAACCGGGACGGCGGACGCGACCGGCGTGATCAGCGTGACTGGCGTGGTGACCGGCGTGACGACGGCCGTCCCTCCGCACAGGGACGGCCGGGATTCCGCGCCGACCGCGGTGGCACCCGCACCGGGTTTGGCCGTAAGGACGACCGGTCGGACGAGGTTCAGACGATCGGCGGTGACGGTGCTCGCCGTGAGGGCGCAGGCCGGACCGGCGGCGCCGGGAGCGGTGGCTCCCGAGGCCGTTTCGGCAGGGACAGCTCGCGCCGTGAGCTGCGTGGAGGCTCCGGTGCGCCGCGCGGCGGGGGCAGGCCCGAGGCCAAGCCGTACGGAACACGGGGTGGCGCCCCGGCAGGAGGAGCCCGCGGCGGCGGGGCGGGGAAGGCCGGCGACAACCCGTTCAAGACGTCCCGGCAGCCGCTGCGCGACCCGGACTTCTACGACAGGGACTACGTCGACGAGCGCGACACCACAGAGGTGCCGGGCGGCGAGCGGCTGCAGAAGGTCCTCGCCCAGGCCGGCATCGCCAGCCGCCGGGCCTGCGAGGAGATGATCGGCGACGGCAGGGTCACGGTCGACGGTCAGGTGGTCCGCAGGTTCGGGGCGCGGGTCGACCCGGTCAAGCAGGTCATCCATGTCGACGGCAAGCGCATTCCGACCTCGCCCGAGCTCGTCTACTACGCGCTGAACAAGCCGATCGGCGTCGTGAGCACCATGGAGGACCCGGACGGCCGTCCGTGCCTCCAGGACTACGTCCAGGACCTCACCACGCGGCTGTTCCACGTGGGCCGGCTGGACACCGAGACCGAGGGCCTGCTGCTTTTCACCAACGACGGGGAGCTGGCGCACCGCCTGACCCACCCGAGTTACGGCGTGCAGAAGAAGTACTGGGCCAAGGTGCCCGGTCCCGTCCCGCGCGACCTGCACCGGGTGCTCCGCAAGGGCATCGAGCTCGAGGACGGCCTGGCCAAGGTCGACGAGTTCAACATCGTCCAGGAGCACGGCCAGCAGGCGCTCGTCGAGATCATCCTGCACGAGGGGCGCAAGCACATCGTCAGGCGGCTGCTCGAGGCGTCCGGCCACCGGGTGATCGACCTGGCCCGCATCGAGTTCGGCCCGGTCAAGCTGGGCCGTCTCAAGCCGGGCACGATCCGGACTCTGACCGTCCAGGAGGTCGGCGACCTCTACTCGGCGGTGGGCCTCTAACCTGGCCCGTCCGGCGGCGAACTTCGCGAGTCGGGCACAATGTCCTGGGAGGTCACAGTGATGGGCGCGGTGGACCGCGCCCGTCTCTCCAGACTGGTGGGAGGGGAACGACATGGTCCGGGCCGTCCGCGGAGCCATCCAGGTCGACGGCGACGATCGGAACTCGATCATCGCGGGGACGACCGAGCTGGTGACCGCGGTGATGGAGCGCAACAGGCTCACGACCGACGACGTCATCAGTGTGATCTTCACGGCGACGCCTGACCTGACCGCGGAGTTCCCCGCTCTCGCGGCGCGCAAGCTGGGGTTCCACGATGTGCCTCTGCTGTGCGCCTCGGAGATCGCCGTGCCGGGCGCGCTGCCGCGGGTGGTGCGCCTGATGGCTCACGTGGAGACCGACCGCCCCCGCCAGGACATCCAGCACGTGTACCTGCGGGGCGCGGTCGCCCTGCGGGTGGACATCGCTCAGTGACCGGCGCGGCCGTCCGCCCGGACGAGAAGGCACGCTAGGACGACGAGGACCATGACTCCCATCGAGGGTGCGACGATCGGCAGCGTTGTCGTCGTCGGAACCGGGCTGATCGGCACATCGATCGCCCTCGCGCTCCGCCAGCGGGGAGTGCGGGTCTTCCTCGCCGACCGCGACGCGGCGGCCGTACGGCTCGCCCGCGAACTCGGCGCGGGGGAGGAGTGGCCGTCCGACCGCACCGTGGACCTGGCCATCATCGCCGTGCCCCCGCGATACGTCGCGCAGCAGCTGCTCGACCTGCAGAAGAACGACGCGGCCAGGGTCTACACCGACGTCGCCAGCGTCAAGGTCCTTCCGCTGGGCCAGGCCGTGCAGCTGGGCTGCGATCTGTCGACCTACGTGGCCGGGCATCCTCTCGCGGGGCGGGAGCGGTCGGGGCCCGCGGCCGCGCGGGCCGACCTGTTCCTCGGCCGCCCGTGGGCCCTGTGCCCGTCGGCGGAGAACACGGCGGAGGCGCTGGAGACGGTCCAGGAGCTGGTCACGCTGTGCGGCGGGAACGCCGTACGGATCGGCGCGGAGGAGCACGACCGGGCCGTCGCGGTCATCTCCCACGCGCCGCACGTCACCGCGGCGGCGGTGGCCGCGCGGTTGTCGGAAGCGTCGGACACCGCGCTCGGCCTGTCCGGGCAGGGCGTTCGGGACGTCACGCGCATCGCGGCGGGTGATCCGTCGTTGTGGACCGGGATCCTGGCGGGCAACGCCGTCCCGGTCGCCGAGGTCCTGGAGGCCGTGGTGGCCGACCTTTCCGCCGTGGCCGGCTCGTTGCGCGCGTTCGCGGGTGAGGGCACGGCCGTCGGGGGAGTCACCGAACTGCTCGAACGCGGCGTCCGGGGGACGGGCAGGATCCCCGGCAAGCACGGCGGCCCTGCCCGCACGTACACCGTCGTCCAGGTCGTCATCGGCGACCGCCCCGGCGAGCTCGCCCGCCTCGTGCAGGCGGCGGGGGAGACCGGCGTCAACATCGAGGACATCCGGCTGGAGCACGCTCCCGGCCTGCCTCTCGGCGCGGCGGAGCTTTACGTCCAGCCGGAGGCGGCGGCCGCGCTGGCGGACGGCCTGCGCGAGCGCGGCTGGCATCTGCCCGTCTGACCCTCGCGTCGGCCGGCCGTCGGCGCCGGCCGTCCCCGAGTTCATGCCGGGCGTCTGCCCCGGCCGTCCGCGCCGGCCGGCCCGCCCGTCCCCGAGCTCATGCCGGGCGCGCGGCCTCGGCGGGCCTGGCGGCGGGCGGGGCCGTGTGACCGCCTCCGTCCGTCCCGTGCCGGCGCCACCAGCGGGCGAGCGGCGCGGGCGCCCACCACGCCCACCGGCCGAGCAGCCGCATGGTGGCGGGCACGAGCAGGGCGCGCACGACGAAGGCGTCCACCACCACGGCGATCACCAGGCCGACCCCGGCCATCTTCATGAACGCGATGCCGGACAGGGCGAACCCGCCCACCACCACGGCCACCAGCAGGGCCGCGCTCGTGATGACGCGGGCGGTCCGCTGCAGCCCGAGCGCCGTCGACTCGGCCACGTCACCCGTGCGGTCGTACTCCTCCCTGACCCGTGACAGCAGGAACACCTCGTAGTCCACGGCGAGGCCGAAGGCGATCGCGACGATCAGCACGGGGAAGTTCACGTCCACCGCGCCGACCGCTTCGAATCCCAGCAGGCCGTCGAGCAGGCCGTCCTGGAAGATGAGCTTGATCGCGCCGAAGGCGGCCCCCAGCGAGAGCAGGTTGAGCAGCACCGACTTGATCGGCAGCACCACGGAGCCGAGCGCCAGGAACAGGACCACGAACGACACCGCGGTCGCGAACAGCGCCATCCACGGCAGCCGCGAGGTGACCATGTCGACGATGTCCGCCCGGGAGGCGGGCATGCCGGTGAACGACGTCGTGCTCCCCTGGGGCGGGGCGACCGCGCGGAGGTCCGCGACCATCCGCCGGGCGTCGCGGGACATCGGGTCCATCGAGTATCCAAGGGTGATCCTGGCCTGGCCGCCGGCGGTCCCCGTCACGGCCGCCCCCTCGATCCCCGGCACTCCGTCCAGGCGGGCGGCGTAGGCGTCGAGGGCGGCCGGGCCGGCGGGCCGGGGCGACTCGACCACGGCCGTGATCAGCTTGCCCGGGTCGGCGGCGAACCGCCCCGCCATCTCCTGGGTGACGACCCGCGCGTCGGCGCTCGACGGCAGGACCCAGTCGCCGGGACGTGCCCAGTTCACCCCGAGGAACGGCAGGCCGAGGGCGCCGAGCACGACGACGATGGCGGCGGTGTTCCGCAGCGGGCGCCGCATGACGGCGTGGGCGACGCGGTACCACCGCCCGGACGCCGGGTCGGCGGTCCTGATCCTGGCCGGGTTGAGCCGCGACCCCATGGCGGTGAGCAGCGCGGGCAGCACCGTGAGCGAGGCGAGCACGGCGACGACGACGGTGCCCGCGCCCGCGTAGCCCATCGATGACAGGAACCGTGACGGGAACAGGATGAGTCCCGCGAAGGACACGGCCACCACGGCGCCGGAGAACGCGATGGTACGGCCGGCGGTCGCCATGGTCCGTTCGACCGCCGCCTCCACCGTGGCGCCCGCCGACAACTCCTCGCGGAACCGGGTGACGGCCAGCAGCGCGTAGTCGATGGCCAGGCCCAGGCCCAGGATCGTGATGACCTGGATGGCGAAGGTCGAGATGTCGGTGAAGAGGGTGACGAACCGGAGCAGCGCCAGCGAGCCGAGAGCCGCCGTGAGGCCGACGATCAGCGGAAGCGCGGCGGCCAGGAGACTTCGGAAGATCACGATCAGCAGGAGCAGCAGGATCGGTATCGAGACGGCCTCCGCGATCGCCAGATCGCGCAGCGTCAGCCTGTTCACCTGGTCGGTCATCGCCGTGGCGCCCCCGAACCGCACCGTGAGGCCGTCGGCGCGGAAGCCGTCCTGGATCTTCCTCAGTTGCAGGACCCGCTCCTGGTCGTCCGCCGACCGCAGTTGCACCGCGGCATACGTCGCGCGCCTGTCCTCGGACACGTACGAGGCGGAACCCGTCGACCAGTAGGAGTCGAGCCGGGTGACGTCCCCGCGGGGCACGCTCTCCAGAGCCCGCTGAACGGGGCCGGCGAAGGCCGGGTCGTCCACCGTGAGGTGGTCGCTCTCATAGAGGACGACCACATCGTTGGCATGACGGCCGAGCGGTCCCGCGAGCAGCCTGTCCGCGTGCGCCGACGGGCTGCCCGGGTCGTCGAAGCCGGCGCCGCCGCCGAGGCGGCCGAAGACGCCGGTTCCCCAGACCGCCGCGAACGCGACCAGCAGCAGCGTCCCCACCATGATCCATCGGCGGCGCCTGCCGGCGAACCTGCCCAGAGTGCCGAACATGGAGGCCTCCTTGATTTAGATAGTGGCAAGTGATGCTATCCATTTTATGGATAGTGACGCTATCTGCCTTGCGCGTCAAGCCGTTGAGTTCCGCACCCGTGTGGCGGCCGGTCCTATCCTGGGAACCACGCGCTGAGGGAGAGGGACGATGAGGATCGCTGAGCTGAGCAGGCGCACCGGCGTTCCGATCCCCACGATCAAGTACTACCTCCGGGAGGGGCTGGTCCCGGCCGGTGAGCGCACGGGCCCCAACCAGGCCCAGTACGGCGAGGCGCACGTCAAGAGGCTGAAGCTGGCCCGCGCCCTCGTCGAGGTCGGCGGGCTGTCGATCGCCTCCGCGCGCGAGGCGCTCCGGCTGATGTTCTCGGCGGGGCTCTCCGAGCTCGACACCATCGGCAAGGCGCAGTACGCCATGACCCCCGCGAGGGAGTACATGGAGGACGAGGCGTGGGACGAGGCCGTGGCCGAGGTGGACGAGCTGATCGCCAAGAGGGGCTGGCGGGTCAAGCCGGCCAATCCGGCCCGCAGGACGCTGGCCGACGCGCTCGCCACGTTGCGGCGGCTGGACCAGGACGACTACTTCGAACTGCTGGACTCCTACGCGGAGACCGCTGAGCGGCTCGCGGCCGACGAGATCGAGACGGTCGCGCGCCGGGGGGATCTCGACAGTGTCGCGGAGGCCGTCGTGGTGTGGACGGCGGTGGGGGACACCGTGCTCGCCTCCCTGCGCAGGCTCGCTCAGGAGGACAAGTCCACCCGGCTGCTCGAGGGCTCCTGAACGGCCGGTGCGTGCCCCGTCGCCCGGGGCTCCCGCCGGGTGCCGGTAACGCTCCGATGCGTGGTTACACACCGAATCCCGGTAGCCTCAGGGTCGACAGCTCGAAGGGGCGTAAAGCAAAGGAGAGACCGTGTCGGGTCTGGTCGTCGCCATGGATGGCCCTTCGGGGTCCGGCAAGTCGAGCGCCTCACGCGGTGTCGCGCGCGCGCTGGGCCTGCGCTACCTGGACACGGGTGCGATGTACCGCGCGGTCACCTGGTGGATGCTCCAGCAGAAGGTCGATCTCGCCGATCCGCAGGCGATCGCCGCGCGCTCGGGCGAGCCGTCCCTGATCATGAGCACCGACCCGGACGCGCCGGGTGTGTCCGTCGACGGCGTCGACGTGAACGGCCCGATCCGCGGCCCCGAGGTCACCGGTGCCGTCTCCGCGGTGAGCGCGGTTCCCGAGGTCCGCCGCCGGTTGGTCGCCCTTCAGCAGGAGATCATCGCCGAGTCCCTGCCCGGCGGGGGCATCGTGGTCGAGGGGCGCGACATCGGCACCGTCGTGGCCCCGGACGCGCCCGTCAAGGTCTACCTGACCGCGAGCGCCGACGCCCGCGCGCGCCGCCGTACGGCGGAGCTGACCGGGACCACGGTCGAGACGCAGAAGGCCGAGATGGCGCGGCGGGACACGCTGGACTCGACCAGGAAGGCGGACCCGCTGGCGTCGGCGGCGGACGCGATTGAGCTGGACACCACACCGTTGACCTTGGACGACGTGATCGCCGAGGTCCTGCGGTTCGTCAAGGAGAGAGCCTGATCCTCTCCGGGATCGGGAGAGGAAGCGATGGGCAGGGACGTGACGGGGGAGTACCGGGACGAGAGCGGCTGGGTCGAGGCCGAGGCCGGGGAGTTCGACGAGTTCGACGAGTTCGAGTTCACCGATGGTGAGACCGAGTTCTCCGACGGTGAGACCGGCGAGGAGGCGGGACCCGACGCGGGCCCGCTTCCGGTTGTCGCAGTGGTCGGCAGGCCCAACGTGGGCAAGTCCACGCTGGTCAACCGCATCATCGGCCGTCGAGAGGCGGTCGTCGAGGACGTTCCGGGTGTGACCCGAGACCGGGTGACCTACGAGGCGACGTGGCGGGGCCGCCGCTTCACGCTGGTGGACACCGGCGGGTGGGACCCGGACGCCACCGGCATGGCGCTGCGCATCGCGGAGCAGGCCCAGATCGCCGCCGAGCTGGCCGACGTCGTGCTGTTCGTGGTGGACGCCAGCGTGGGCGTGACCGACTCGGACGAGGCCGTGGGAGCCGTGCTCCGCCGTTCGGGCAAGCCCGTGGTGCTCGCGGCCAACAAGGTCGACAACCAGCTGATGGAGCTGGAGGCGACCGGACTGTGGTCGCTGGGCCTGGGAGAGCCGCAGCCGGTCTCCGCCCTCCACGGAAGGTCCAGCGGCGACCTCCTCGACGTGGTGCTCGACGCGCTGCCCGCGACCCCGCCGCAGACCTTCGGCGAGCAAAGAGGGCCGCGCAGGATCGCGCTGCTGGGCAAGCCCAACGTCGGCAAGTCGTCCCTGCTGAACCGGGTGGCGGGCGAGGAGCGCGTGCTGGTCGACCCGGTGGCGGGCACCACGCGCGACCCGGTCGACGAGCTGGTCGAGCTGGGCGGCAGGACCTACCGCTTCATCGACACCGCGGGCATCCGCCGCCGGGACAGGGAGCTGAAGGGCGCCGACTTCTACGCGGCCATGCGCACGCGGGCCGCCCTGGAGCGGTCGGAGGTCGCGGTCGTCCTGATCGACGCCTCCGAGGTGCTGACCGAACAGGACCTGCGCATCATCGGCCTGATCATCGAGTCGGGCCGGGCGATGGTCGTCGCCTTCAACAAGTGGGACCTCGTCGACGAGGACCGGCGGTACTACCTGGAGAAGGAGATCGACCGCCAGCTCGTCCGGACGCCCTGGGCGCTGCGGGTCAACATCTCCGCCAAGACCGGCCGCAACGTCGAGAAGCTCGTGCCGGCCATCGAGCGGGCCCTGGATTCGTGGGGGACGCGCGTCCCGACCGGCCGGCTCAACCAGTTCTTCACCGACCTGCTGCGGGCCACGCCGCCGCCGGTGCGCTCGGGCAAGCAGCCCAAGATCCTGTTCGCCACGCAGGCGTCGACCGAGCCGCCGAAGTTCGTGTTGTTCACCTCGGGCTTCCTCGAGGAGACCTACCGCCGGTTCCTCGAGCGCAAGCTCCGCGAGGAGTTCGGCTTCGCCGGCTCGCCGATCGAGGTCACGATGAAGATCAGGGAGAAGCGCAAGAAGAAGTAGGGTATGCCCTACCAGGAACACTCCCGGACACGGGATCGATCGGAGATCGCCGGCTGCCTAGCGTGGGAAACATGCGAAGACTTCTCTCCCGGCTAGCCGGAGACTCGGTGTACCTCCTCGTCGGCTTCCCCCTCGCGATCATCGCGTTCTGCCTGATCGTGACAGGTCTGTCCGCGGGTGCCGGCATGCTGATCGTCTGGATCGGTGTGCCCATCCTCGTGCTGACCGCTCTCGTGGCGCGGGGGATGGGGGAGATCGAGCGGGTGAGGATGCGCGGTGTCCTGGGCACGGAGGTGCCCAGGCCCCGTTACCCCCAGTCGCCGCCCGGTGCGGGCTGGTTCCGCAAGACGCTGACCCCGCTCGCCGGCACACAGCCGTGGCTCGACATCCTGCACGCCCTGGTGGGGTTCCCCGTCGCCATCGTGACCTTCTGCGTGACGGTCGCATGGTGGTCGATGGCGATCGCCGGACTGACCTATCCGCTCTATGGGTGGGTGTTCGCGAACATCCCGGACAACCAGGGGCTTTCCGAGCTGATCGGGCTCGGCCACGGGTACGTCCCGGAGAGCCTGTTGAACGTGTTCTTCGGCGTCGTCGCGGCGCTCACGCTGTACCCGGTCATCCGCGGCTGCGCACTGCTCCAGGCGTCACTCGGCAAGGCGCTGCTGACCGGGGTCGCCCAGCTGCAGGAGCGCATCGAGGACCTGACCGAGGGGCGCAACGCCGCCGCCTACGCCGAGGCGAACGCCCTGCGCAGGCTGGAGCGCGACATCCACGACGGGCCGCAGCAACGCCTCGTCCACCTGGCCATGGAGCTGTCCCGGGCGCAGCGCGAGCTGGAGAAGGACGCGTCCGCGGCCCAGTCGACCATCGGCAAGGCGATCACCGCGACCAGGGAGACGCTGGACGAGCTGCGTGCGCTCTCGCGCGGCATCGCGCCGCCCATCCTGGCCGACCGCGGTCTGGCGCCCGCGCTGGCCGCCCTGGCGAGCCGCTGCACGGTCCCCGTGGAGCTCGACGTCCAGACGGAGGAACGGTTCCCCGCGCTGATCGAGAACACCGTCTACTTCGTGACGGCCGAGGCGCTCACCAACGTCGCCAAGCACAGCCGTGCGGAGCTGTGCACGATCACTCTGGTGAGAATCGGCGACAGCCTGATGCTCACCATCGGCGATGACGGGGTCGGCGGCGCGCACGTCGCCAAGGGACACGGACTGTCCGGCCTCGCCGAGCGGCTGCGCGGCGTCGACGGCGAGCTGGCGGTACGGTCCCCGGCGGGCGGGCCCACTTCGATCACCGCGGAGGTTCCGTGCGGGTAGTCGTCGCAGATGACGCCGTCCTGATCAGGGAGGGCCTGGTACGTCTGCTCGAGGAGTTCGGCTGCGAGGTGGTGGCGGCGGTGGGCACGGGCGACGACCTCGTCGAGGCCGTTGCCGAGCACCGCCCCGACGTGTCGGTGGTCGACGTGCGGATGCCGCCGACGTTCACCGACGAGGGGCTCAGGGCGGCCGTGGAGGCCCGGAGAAGGGTTCCCGGGGCTCCCGTGCTGATCCTTTCCCAATACGTCGAGGTCTCCTACGCGGACGATCTGCTCGCCGATGCCCGGGGCGCGGTCGGTTACCTGCTGAAGGACCGCGTCGTGGACGTGGAGGAGTTCCTGGAGGGCCTGCGCAGGGTCGCGGGCGGGGGGACGGTCTTCGACCCCCAGGTCGTCGCGCAGCTCATGGTCCGGCGCCGCCGGGGCGACCCGCTCGCGTCGCTGACCCCGCGCGAGCGTGAGGTCCTCGAGCTCATGGCGGAGGGCCGGTCGAACCCCGCCATCGGCCGCCGCCTCGTCGTCACCGACGGCGCGGTGGAAAAGCACATCCGCGGCATCTTCACCAAGCTCGGGCTGCACGCGGAGGACGGAGACCAGCACCGGCGCGTCCTGGCCGTGCTCGCCTACCTGCGCTCCTGAGCCGCCCTCAGACCTGAACCTGAGCCGTCCTCAGACCTGAGGCGTGCTCCGTGGCAGGGCGAGCGCCGTCAGCACGCCGATGGCGCACAACACCGCGGTCAGCAGGAAGATCTCCGAGTATTCGACGTGCAGGGCGGCCTTGACCTTGGCGGTGTAGTCGGCCAGCCTCCTGGTGAATTCGGCGGCGTCCACCCCCATCGGAAGCGGGGTGTCGAGGTCGGCGGTGAGCGACTGGAACCGGTGGAAGCCCCATGCCGTCAGCGCCGCCACTCCGAGCAGCATCCCCATCATCCGCGCCACCACGACCGCCGCCGACACCACGCCGTGCTGTACGGCCGGCACGACCCGCAACGCGGCCGACGAGACGGGCGCGATGACGGCGCCCAGGCCGAGGCCGGCGATGACGAGGTCGAGGTCGACCTGCAGGCCGGCGGTGGCGAGGTCGGCTGGCCAGCGGGAGATGAGCACGTAGCCGGCGGTGGCGACCGCCATCCCCGCCGTCGCCACCACGCGCTCACCGAACCGGCGGGTCAGCATGCCGCCGAGGAACGCGGCGACCGCCAGCGCGGCCAGGAAGCGGGTGAGGACGAGCGCGCCCGACACGGTGTCCTTGTCCATGAGCGTCTGCGCGACCAGTTGCACGTCGACCAGCGTGACCAGCAGCGCCGCCCCGGCGAGGAAGCTCACCCCCAGCGTCGCGAGCAACGGACGCCGGGGGATCCCCGTGAGGTCCAGCAGGCGGACCGGCGAGCGGATCTCCCAGGCCACGAACACCGCCGCCGCGACGACTCCGGCCGCGATACACGGCAGGCCCCAGGGCGGCAGCACGGACGCGTCCGGCGACGGGTTGTAGAGCCCCGCCACGAGCAGCCCGAGGGCGAGCGCGAGCAGGACGGCGCCCACCACGTCGACCCGCACGGCGATCCTGTCCGTCCTGTCCGTGCCGCGTGGCCCCGCGGGCACCGCCCGGTGCACCGCGACCGCGGCGAGCAGGGCGAGGGGAACGTTGATCCAGAAGATTCCGCGCCAGCCCGCGAGCGCCGCCACGCCTGCGCCGTACAGGGGACCGAGGACGCTGCCGAGCTCCTGCGCGGCGCCGACGGCGCCCAGGGCCACCGGTCGTCCGCGCTCGTCCCACAGGTCTCCGATGAGGGCCATGGTGATCGGAAGCAGCGCGCCGCCCGCGACGCCCTGCAGCGTACGGCCGGCCACGAGGGCGGGCACGCCCGTGGACAGCGCGGTGATCACCGACCCGGCGGCGAATCCGGCCAGGCAGGCGTGGATCAGCACGCGCCTGCCGTACCGGTCGGACAGCTGGCCGAGCAGCGGCATCGCCGCGATGTAGCCGAGCAGGAACCCGGTCACGATCGGCGTCGCCCGCTCCAGGTGGTTCAGCGGCACACCGGCATCCGCGGCGATGTCGGTGAGGACGGTCACCACCACGTACGCGTCGAGCGCCGCGAGCAGCACCGCGGCGCCGCCCACACCCAGCACGAGGCGGCGGTTCTCCACAGCGGTCATGAGGCGCTCACGAGGCGGGAGGTGTGATGGTCACGGGAGCGTCGTAGTCGTCGAGGCTCACGGTCACGCTGCCACCCGTCATCGGCAGATCGATCTTCAGCAGCCTGCTGGAGGCCTTGTCGATCCACACCTTCCCGTTGACGCCTTGCTGGACGCCCGGGACGAGCTTGACCAGCGCCTCCTGGGGGAGCGTCACCGCCACCCGGTAGGCGTCGGAGCCGCCGACCTTCTCCGCCGCCTCCGACCGGGCGTCCTGCGCCGCCGACAGCAGTTGGGGGACCTCGGTGAGCACGGCCGAGGGGTCGTAGATCGCCGTCAGCTGCTCGCGGGTCATCGTCTGGTAGCCGCCGGTCGGGCCCTTGAAGTGCACCGTGCTCCCGGACACGACGAACTCGAGTTCCTGCAGGCCGCCGAAGTCGATCTGGAGCGAACCCTTGGCGTCGCCCTCGCTCGTGAGACTGCCCTCCGCGTGCTTGACCGGCACGGCCGGGCGGTCCTTGGTGTCGATGATGAAGGCGACCGTCTTGACCGTCTTCATCGCCGCGGCGGACTTCTTGAGCAGATCGGGCCCGTTCGGGACGGCGGCCTCGCTGGTCGATCCGCAGGACGTCACGAGGAGGAAGGCGGCGGCCACGGCCAGCCAGACGATTCTTCTCACACGCGGATCGTAGCGATCGTCACGTCAGCGGCGGGCGATTGCGACATATCGGTTCGGCACTTCCCGGAGCCGGGCGTCGCGCCCGGGGGAGGGCCGCTCGCCCCGTCTCCGGGTGACCGGCGCTCACCTGGGTCTACTTGGCCGAGCGGATCGAGTGGATGTGATCGACGACGTGGGTGTAGATCTCCTCGACCGTCGCCACCTGTTCGGGGGTGAGCAGGTCGATGAAGTGCTCGCGGACGCTGGCCACGTGCTCGGGGGCCACCCGCTGGGTGGTGTCCCAGCCGAGGTCCGTCAGCACGGCGTAGGTGCCGCGGCGGTCGTCCTCGCAGTCCTCTCTCGTCACCAGTCCCGCGGCCTCCATGCGGGAGATCTGGTGGGAGAGCCTGCTGCGGGATTGGATGGTCGCGTCGGCCAACTCGCTCATGCGCATACGATGCTCGGGACTCTCCGAGAGGTTCACGAGGATCTCGTAGTCGTTGAGCGACAGGCCGAACGCCTGCAGCTCACGGTCGAGCTGGTGGGACAGCAGACGGTGCGCGGCGAGGTGGGCGCGCCAGGCGCCCTGCTCTCGCGGGCTGAGCCAGCCGGGGTCTTCCATGGCTTACAGCATAAGATCGCACTGATTGAGCAGGGTGGACGGAGTGACGATGGGCGCGGGCGAGACCAACGAGAGCAGCGAGAGCCTCGGCACGGTCCTGATCGCCGGCGCGGCGAATCTCGCGATCGCGCTGGCGAAACTGGTGGCCGGCCTCATCAGCTCCTCGGCGTCGATGTTGTCGGAGGCGGCACATTCGGCGGCCGACACCGTGACCGAGGTGCTGCTGTTCACCGCCATCCGGCACGGGGAGCGCCCCGCCGACCGGCGGCATCCGCTGGGGCACGGCCGGGCCAGCTACCTGTGGGCGATCATCGCGGCCTGCTTCACCATGGTGGTCGGCGCGGGCTTCTCGCTCACGCACGGCTGGCACACGATCAGCCACGGCGAGGAACTGGGCGACGTCGCCGTCTCCTACATCGTGCTCGCCGTGTCCTTCGTGATCGAGTCGGTCTCCCTGTGGCGGGGGTGGTCGCAGCTCAGGAAGGAGGCCGGCCGGCAGCAGGTGACATCGAGGCGGCTGCTCTCCCGGACCGCCGACACCATGCTCAAGGCGGTCATCCTGGAGGACATCGCGGCCCTGGCAGGTCTCCTGCTGGCCGGTCTCGGCCTGGTGTTGTCCCAGGTGACCGGGTCGGCGACCTGGGACGGCGTGGCGTCGATCGCCATCGGCCTGCTCCTGCTCGGCGTCGCGCTCACCCTGATCAAAACCAACGCCTCCCTGCTCATCGGCCAGGCCGCCTCGAGCGCGCTGGAAGACGAGATCCGCACCGTGCTCGTGGCCCAGCCCGAGGTGGAAGGCGTCGTCGACCTCGTCACCGTCGTGATGGGCCCCAACCAGGTCATGGTCGCCGCGAAGATCGACTTCCTCGACGAGACGACGGGGGAGCGGCTGGAACTGGCCTCCGACCGGGTGGAACAGTGCCTCACCGACCGCTTCCCCGAGATCAAGCAGGTCTTCCTCGACCCGACCCCCGGCCGATCAGCCGCCCAGGAGGCGTAGCTTCCCCGGTTCGTCGGTGATGGCGGTGGCGATCACGGTGCCGGCCCTCCACTCGAGGAAGTGGCGTCCCTCCCATTCGAGGTCGCCGGACGGCCCGCCGTCGAAGGGGAGCGCGGACAGGTCGACCTCGCGCAGCCGGTCGAGGGTCAGCTCGCCCCGCTTGACCAGGGCTTCCTTCCTCACCCACTGCCGGATGAGCCTGGCGTTGTCCCGGCCCACCAGGGCGGCCTCGGCCGGGGTCAGCGCGAGAGCCGCGAGGCTCTGGTCCGCAGGGCCGGACGTCGCGTGCTCGGCGTCGACGCCCACCCGGCCATAGCCCGCGGCCGCGCAGACGTACCCCGACGTGTGGGCCAGGGTGACCGAGAGCTCGGGGGCCTCGGCGAGCCGGGGGCGGCCATGGGCCTGGTCGCACCGCTCGCACCGCTGCACCACGGTGAGCATGCAGGCCCGCGTCCCGAGGATCTCCGCCGCGCAGTGCCGTACGAGCAGGTGGGCGGCGATGAAGTCCAGACGGTCCTGCTTGCGGGTGAACCGGTCCGCGCGGGTGCGCTCAGCCTCGGTCAGCGTGCCGCCGACGACCTCGAGCACCTCGTCGGTGTAGCCGGCCACGGCCAGTGGGGGGCGCACGCGCTCACCTTAGGGGAGCCGTATGACGATCAAGTGAACTGGTGGCGGAGGTGGTGACTCCGATATCCGGCCGGATGGTATCGGTCCCGTACATATTCAAGCGAAAGGTGATACTTAACATGTAGTGAGTCAGGAGACTTGACGGGCCACCTCAGCCACTGTTGCCTGGGAAAACAGGCTGATCCGCTCCCACCGGCCGGTCGGGGCGGGAGTCGGGGATCTTCCCTCGGGGCCCCGGGAAGGCGGTGTCGGTTGCTCATCGGTTCGATCTTGCAGGGTAAAGGGACCAGCGTGGCGACGGTTCGCCCACAGGCCACGGTGACCGAGCTGCTGGCGACGCTCGCCGAGCTCAACATCGGTGCGGTGGTGGTTTCGGACGACGGGACGACCATCGCGGGAATCGTCTCCGAGCGGGACATCGTGCGACGGCTGCACGAGCAGGGCGCCGACATCCTCGGCCATCCGGTGTCGTCGATCATGACGTCCGACGTCCGTACCTGTGCTCCGGACGCGAACGTGGACGAGCTTCGCCGCACCATGACCAACCATCGCATACGTCACGTACCGGTCGTCCGGAACGGCCGGCTCGCGGGCATCGTGAGCATCGGTGACGTCGTGAAGAACACCATCGAGGAGCTGGAGACCGAGAAGGACGCCCTCGTCGGCTACATCCACAGATGAGACGGGCAGGAGGAGGGGCCCGGCGGTCAGACCGCCGGGCCCCTCGTCTCACTTGACCGTGATCTTGTCCACTTCGACCGTGATGCCCTTCACCTGGGGGGTGGAGGTGGCCGTCGTGACCGAACCGGTGCCCGAGGAGACGCCCTTCAGAGTGAAGGAGTAGGTGAACGTCTCTCCAGGAGCCCCCGGCGTACTGGTGATCCGGTAGTCCTGCGTGGGCGGCCCGCTGATCTGGCTGCCCCCTGTGCCGTCGGCGTTCTCCGCACCGACGGTCAGGCCCGCCGCACCGGGGTCACCCGGCAGGGCCGCGGGGTTGTACGCGTAGGTGATGTCCTCGGCGCCGTTCAGGCCGATCCATTCCTGGAAGACCTTCGTGTCCGCCGTACCGGCGAGATTGACGTGCCACTCGAGCACCAGCCAGCGGTTCACCTGGTCGGTGAGGAAGCCGGCGTAGACGCCCGGCGTGCCGGTGCCGTCCAGGTTGGTCCAGTACGGCGCGAGCACGCTGTTCGGCGGGGTGGCGTCGGGAAGCGTCTGCGGTGTGGCCTGGATCTGTGCCGGGTCGGTGATGCCGCCCGCGACCGCGTAGCCGTTGGAGACGACGCCGATTCTGGTGTAGGTCTGCCCGGCGAAGACGAACGGCGGAACGTTGAGGTTCACCGCCGACTCGTTGCCGACGGGGATCGGCGCGATGCCGAAGCCCGCCAGGGAGAGCCAGCCTCCGGCCGGATTCTCACCTGGGGCGATGACCGGCCTGGCCGGCTGCCTGCCCGTGAGCGTGGCCTTGGCGGTCACGATCTGGCTGCCGACCTTGGTCGCGCCGGTGGCCCCGGTGAGACGCAGCCTGCCGTCCAGGGTGGTCAGCGCGGTGACCTCGGTGTCGTCGAAGGTGTTGTTCTGCGCCGTGACGGTGCAGGTCGACGTCCCCGAGTTCTTCGCGATGGTCGCCGGCGTGCAGGTCTGGTCGATCGGCACCGTGCCCTCCTGACGGAAGAACGCCACCGGCAGGTGCTGTGCCCGGTTGCCGCCGACCTGCTTGAGGTTCACCTGGCCGAAGTACTGCCCGGTGGGCAGGTCCGGCGCGGTGATGACGACGGTGATGCCGACGCTCTTGCCCGGCTTGACGGTGAACAGTGGCGGCAGCACGGTGATGTTCGCCCCGCTGACCGTGGTGCCCGTCGCGGTGTAGATCAACGTCTTGTTCGTGGTGTTGACGAGCGTGCGCTTGGCGCTGATGACGCCCGGCATGACCGGGGCGTTCACCGACGGCAGGTTGAGGTCGATCCGGTTCAGCGGGTCGTTCGCCGAGGCGCGGTAGTCCGCCGCGCTCTCGTCGAGCGTCAGGGCCGCGTCCCCGGCCTTCGACAGGTCGATGCGGCCGCCGCCGTAGTCGAAGGGGTCGGCGGGCGTGGTGCGGTCCTGCTTGGTGACCTTGGTGGTGGCGGTGGTCTCCAGAGCGGACTTGACCTGACCGGGAGTCCACTTCGGGTGCAGGGCGAACATCAGCGCGCTGGCGCCCGCGACGTGCGGCGACGACATGGACGTGCCCGCGATGACCTGGTACAGGTTGCCCGGGGGGCCTTCCAGCGCGGACTCGGGAGTCGGGGTCTGGCCGGCGAGGATGTGGAGCCCGGGCGCGGTCACGTCAGGCTTGAGGAAGTCGGAGCCGGGTCCCCGGGAGGAGAACGTGGTCATCGTGTCTCCCTGCCAGGTGGCCTTCTGGCCCTGGGTGAACGACGCCGTCGCGTTCGGGTGGGAGGCCAGCCACGACAGCAGGACGTCGGTCTCCGGCTTGTCGATGTGGACGGTCGGCAGCCAGTGGTTGTCGGTCATGATGTCGAGCGGCGTCGTGTTGTAAAGGATCATTCCGGCCGCGCCGCCCTGCTTGACCTGGAAGCCCTTCAGCACCCGGTTGGTCCCGCGCTCGCAGGCGACGATCTTGCCGATGAACAGCCCGGGAGGTGGTGTGCTGATGCACTGCGCGTCGCTGTACGGCGGGGCCGACGCCGGCACCACGGGGAGCGGGGCCGCGACGCCCGAGGTGATCGAGGCGCCCTTGATCGTGGGACCGCCGGTGAGGGTGATCGTCGACTGGAACGTCCTCGACTGCGTCGAGGCGGCCACGGTGGTCACCCAGGGGCTGCGGTGGTCGGTCGTGCCCGCGCCGGGGCCGGAGTTGCCCGCCGAGGCCGAGACGAACACGCCCGCCGCGTACGCGTCGAGGAAGGCCAGTTCGACCGGATCGCTGTAGGGATCGGCTCCGCCGGAGATGGAGAAGTTGATCACCCGTACACCGTCGGCGACGGCCTGCGCCACCGCGGCGGCGGAGTCGGTCTGGTAGCAGCCCTCGGCGCCGCAGATCTTGTAGACGGCCACGTGCGCCGCCGGGGCGATGCCGTGGATCGCGCCGCGGTCGATGCCGAGCGGGTCGGCGTGGTCGACCGGGCCGCCCGCCGACGTGCTCGCGGTGTGCGTGCCGTGCCCGTTGGAGTCACGCGCGTTGTCCGGGTAGACCTCGGGAGTCTCCGCGTTCGCCTTGTACGTCTCGAGGAACGCCTGACCGGAGATCAGTTTGTGGTTGCAGACGAAGACGTCGGTGGCCGGGGTGAGCGGGTTGTCGCCGAAATTGCACGTTCGCGGCGTGCCGTCGGCCTTCGCCGGTGGGGCCGGGAGCGTTCCCGGGTCGGCGAACGAGGGGTGCTCGGGCCAGGCGCCCGAGTCGAGGATGCCGACGATGACGCCCTTGCCGGAGGACTTCGTGCCGCCGAGCTGGTTGTAGATCGTGTTCGCGCCGATGAACTCGGCGCTGGAGTCGGTCAGCGGGTGTTCGAGCTTGTCCTCCTGGACGGCCGCGACGCCGGGGAGCTTGAGGAGGCCGGCCGCCTTGTCGGCCGGGAGCGTGAGGGCCACGCCGCCGTAGACCGTGCGGAGCCTCTGGCCCACCTTCGCGCCGGGGATCTTCCTGCTCAGCTCGCTGAGGAAGGTGTTCTCGACGCCCTCGATGTGCTTTTGGTACTTGGCGGCGTCGGCGCTCTTGAGATCGAGCGACCTGCCGGTTACCGATGGGCTGGTGGCGGGCAGGCCGGGCAGGCCGCCCTTGTAGGCCGCGACGGCGTCGTAGTCGAGCTTGACCACGACGCTGGCCGGAGCCGGTGAGGTGGACTTGAGCAGCGCCTGGTCGCTTTCCGCCAGCCGGCCGCTGGGTGACGTCGCTCCCTGGACCTGGTCGGCGACGGCGACCGGTGTAACGCTCCAGGCCCGTGTTGGCGAGGGGCTCGGGTCGGCGACGGCCGACCCTGTGGGGATCATCGCCGTGATGAGTCCGAGTCCGGCGACGACCGCGCCGGCGCGTAAGAAGGTAGGCGGGGGCTTCCTTGACACGACACCTCCCTGTAGTGCTGCAGGCACTCGAGGCACACAGGAATGGAGGCGTCGCGCCGCCCAGATGGCATGGGAAGGTACGAGCCCCTCCCCGGTGGGCGACGAGCGAACGGCCCCCCGGGTGGGCGGCCGATCCTGACAGGGAGTCTAACTAACGATCATTTATGCGGCTAGATCGTTCTTTACGGCAATTTTGCGGGGCGTTTGGTAATCGTTCGGCCTGGCGGCGGCCCTTTAGACTCGATCCGTGAAGCTCAAGCTGGATCTCCATGACATCTACAACAAGGGCGGCGAGATCGACCGGGCGCTGCGCGGCATCATCCAGGAGGCGGTCCAGAAGAAGGCCACCCAGGTGGAGATCATCCCGGGCAAGGGCTCGGGACAGCTGAAGAAGAAAGTGCTGCGATTCCTGGAGCAGAAGGAGATCAAGGCGCTCTATCACCGGATCGACAAGGACGCCAAGAACCACGGCCGCCTCTTCGTCTACTTCCGCTGGTAACCCCCCTTCTTTCCCGCGTGATCACTTTCCCGCGTGATCATGCACAGGTTCGGCGGCACCCCGCCTGACCGGCCCGGACCGTCGCCGTGATCATGCACACATTCGTGTGGGGTGGGTCTGACCTGCGCGTTCTCTCTGCGTGATCATGCACAGATTCGCTTAGACCTTGTCTCGCGTGCGCAAACTTCAAGCGTGATCATGCACGGGTTCGGCGTGGTGCCGCCCGACCGGCACGGACTCCGATCGTGATCATGCGCATCTTCTGTGATCGGTGTCTTGATCAGGGCCGACAGGGATCGTGATCATGCGCGAGTTCCTGCCGGCCGTACCACGTGAGTCGGGAGGCGCCCCCGTCTTGGCACTCTGCATGATCACCGTTGACGATGGCGCAGTTCAGCCGCGACTTCTCCGAATCTGTGCATGATCACGCCCGACGAATGCGCAGGTGGGAGGACGTTGACCCGAATTCGTGCATGATCACGCCCGGGGGTTCCGCACGTGAGGAGGCATCCGTACGAACCTGTGCATGATCACGCGGGGGAGTGCGGGGGGTGGGGTCGGTCAGAGTTTGCGGAAGGTTCTGGCCTCTTCGGCGGAGGCGAGGACCTCCGGCAGGGACGCCCCTCCGCCCACCGTGACCGCCGCCGCGATGGCGCCCTCCACCAGCGGTACGTCGGCGATCACCACGGACCCCGGCTCCTCCACCAGCTTGGCGGTCAGCACCGAACTGCCGAGGTCGGGGATCAGCACGACCCCCGCCCCCTGGTCCACGCTCTCGATGGCCGCGATCACCTTGTCCAGGCTCGTACCGAGACCGCCGTCGTCGGTGCCTCCGGCCGCGGCCACCGGCACGTTCTCCCCGCCGATCTCCCGCGCGATCGCCGCCACCTCCTCGGCCAGCCTCGCGCTGTGCGAAACGATGACGATCCCGACCATCGCCTGAGCCTGAGCCTGAGCCTGGTCGTCCATCACGCCTGCCCGGCCGCCCGCCGCAGCGCGGCGAAGATCAGCGCCGTCGACGCGGCTCCCGGATCCTCGTGTCCCACGCTGCGCGGGCCGAGATAGCTGGCCCGTCCCTTGCGCGCCTGCAGCGGGACGGTCGCCCGCGCGCCCTCCTCGGCTGCGGTCGTGGCCGTCTCCAGGGCGTCCTCCAGCTTCGCCCCGTCCTGTACGGCCTGCGCCAAGGCCCTGACAGCGGGAGCGAACGCGTCCACCAGGGTCTTGTCGCCTTCGGCGGCCCCGCCGAGCTTCTGGACCCCCTCCTGGGCCGCCTCCAGCGCCGTGACCAGGCCGGCAGGCGTGATCTCCGGAGCGTCGCCCAGTGCCCGGCCCATCTGCCGGAAGGCCGTGCCGTACAGCGGGCCGGACGCTCCTCCCACCTTGCGGATCAGCGCGGAGCCGGCTTGCACCAGGACCGCCCCCGGCGTCTCCGGGGGCGTGTCCGCCAAGGCCTGCCGTACGGCCGCGAAGCCCCGGTCCAGGTTGGCGCCGTGGTCGGCGTCGCCGATCGCGGCGTCGAGCTGGGTGAGGTGATCACGCTCGGCCTGTACGGCTGTCGCGGCCTCCTTGATCCAGGCCAGGAAGAAGGATGTGTCCAACGGTGGCTCCTTGCTGCACGGCGTTTCCTGTCAGCGGGTTCTCCGCGGGCTTCGATCGTCGCCTTCCGGCGAGTGTCCCGGGCGGGAGTCGGGGAGATTGGGGATCAGCGGCCCCAGCGGAGCCCCGGCGTCTCCACCGGAGCGTCCCAGAGCCGGGTGAGCTCGTCGGTCAGACGGCAGACGCTGACCGAGAAGCCCTGCATGTCGAGGCTGGTGACGTAGTTGCCCACCAGGCGGCGTACGGCTGTCGCGCCCTTCTCCTCAAGGTAGGCGGCGACCTCCGCGTACACGATGTAGAGCTCCAGAAGCGGCGTGCCGCCCATCCCGTTGAGCAGGACGAGCGTGTCGCCGGAAAGGGGGACGTCGTCGTTGATGGCGTCCATGGCCAGCCGCGCGATCTCGCGGGCCTCCCGGTGGGTGCTGCGCGTGCGGCCGGGCTCGCCGTGGATGCCGATGCCGAGTTCGATCTCGGTGTCGGACAGGTCGAACGTCGGCTTGCCGGCGGCGGGAACCGTGCCCGCCGACAGGGCGACTCCGAACGACCGGCTGCGCTCGTTGACCTCCTGGGCCAGGCGGGCGACCTCCGCGAGCGGGGCGCCGGTCTCGGCCAGGGCGCCGGCGATCTTCTCGACGAACAGGGTGGCCCCGGTGCCGCGGCGGCCGGCGGTGTAGAGGGAGTCCTGGACGGCGACGTCGTCGTTGACCAGGACGCTGGCGACCTCGATGCCCTCGTCGGCGCACAACTCGGCCGCCATCTCGAAGTTGAGCACGTCGCCCGTGTAGTTCTTGACGATGTGGAGCACTCCGGCTCCGCCGTCGACCCCCTTGGACGCCTCGATCATCTGGTCGGGGACGGGTGAGGTGAAGACTTCACCGGGACAGGCCGCGTCGAGCATGCCGTACCCGACGAAACCGCCATGGAGCGGCTCGTGGCCGGCTCCGCCGCCGGAGACGAGCCCGACCTTGCCCTGGCGCGGAGCGTCCCGCCGGTAGATCACCCGGTTCTCGATGTCCACGCGGAGCGAGGGATGCGCCGCCGCCACGCCGTGGAGGGTGTCGGTGACGATCGTGTCGACGCTGTTGATGAGTTTCTTCATGACCACGCCGTCCTTGTCCGTTCTCAAGGCCAACTTGTGCCCCGTCCGCGATGACGGCAAGCGGTCGCGCCGCGGGCATCCCGCCACGTCAGGTACGCCGAGCCGCAACGGACCCTCGTTCAGGACCCTCTGGGGGCTCGGAACACCGGTGCTGTCGTCTGGGTAGACCAGGTTTTCCGATGCTATGCCCAATGTCTATTTATGCCAATAAGTCCGAATTGTTGGCGTTGGCTGTGTGATGTAGACGTAAGTTCGGCACATGCGGAATGTGATCCGGGAGTGCGGACGCCGGACCAGAGCGGGCCGATTCTGATCTGGCATTCGGGAGTGGGGTGTAGGAGGATCTTCCCATCCTGACAGATGGGAGTCGGCATGTCGGTGCTGCGCGAACTGGTGGAGAGCATCCGGACCGGTGGGATCGAGGTGCTCGACCTGACCGCGCCGCTGAGTGGGACGACGCCGATCCTCCTGCTACCCGAGCAGTTCGGGCAGACGGTGCCCTTCGCGCTCCATGAGATCAGCCGGTACGACGACCGGGGCCCGGCCTGGTACTGGAACAACTTCACGACCGGCGAACACGTCGGGACCCACTTCGACGCCCCGAATCACTGGGTGACGGCCAGGGACGGAGAGGACATCTCCCAGGTCGCCGTCTCCAAGCTCATCGCGCCGGCCGTGGTGCTCGACTTCGTCGCCGAGGCGCGGCGCGACCCCGACTTCCTCCTCGAGATCGACCACGTCAAGCAGTGGGAGGAGGAGCACGGTCCGCTGCCTGACGGAGGCTGGCTCCTCTACCGGACCGGCTGGGACGTCCGGGCGCACGACCAGGCCGAGTTCCTGAACGCCGACGAGACCGGGCCCCACACACCGGGCATCTCGGTCGAGTGTGCCCGCTACCTCGCCGAGGAGACCCCGATCGCGGGACTCGGTGTGGAGACCGTCGGCACCGACGCCGGTGCGGCGCACTCGTTCGACCCCGCCTTCCCGTGTCATTCGTTCCTGCTCGGAGCCGGCAAGTACGGCCTGACCCAGTTGCGCAACCTCGACCGGCTGCCGCCCACGGGAGCGGTCGTGATCGCGGGTCCGCTGCCGATCGTCGGCGGCTCGGGCAGCCCGACGCGCGTCCTCGCCCTGGTGGAGAGATGAACGTCGCGGAGGCCGTCGGCACCGTGCTCGCCTCTTTGGGCGTCCGCGCGGCCTTCGGCGTCGTCGGGAGCGGCAACTTCCACGTGACCAACGCCCTGACCGAGCAGGGCGTCCGCTACGTCGCTGCACGGCACGAGGGCGGCGCCGCCACCATGGCGGACGCCTATTCGCGGATGAGCGGCACCGTCGCGGTGCTCAGCGTGCACCAGGGGCCCGGTCTCACCAACGCCCTGACCGGCGTCACCGAGGCCGCCAAGAGCCGCACACCTCTGCTGGTCCTGGCCGCCGAGGCCACCTCGCCGCGCTCGAACTTCCGGATCGACCAGGCCGCGCTCGCGGCCGCCGTCGGCGCGCACGGGGCCAGGGTGGGCTCGGCGGAGACCGTGGTGGACGACACGGTCATGGCCTACCTCGCCGCCCTGCTCGGCCGCCGTACGGTGCTGCTCAACCTGCCCCTCGACGTCCAGGCCGAAGAGTTGCCCGACGACGTCGTGCACGCCGTACAGGAACTGCGCGCGGGACGGGGGAGCAGGCGCCAGGAGGCGGCGGGCCTCGTCCCGCCTCCATGGGGTCTGACCTTTCCGGGCGTACAGGAGTCCAACGCGGAGGAGCCGATCGCCTCGGGCTCGCCGAGCGGGGGCCCCGGCGTCTCCGGAGCCGTGGCGGAGCTGGCGGGCCTGCTGGCGGCCGCGGAGCGTCCGGTGTTCGTGGCGGGACGCGGCGCGCGCGGCTCCCGCAAGGAACTCGAGGCGCTGGGGGAACGCGTCGGCGCGCTGTTCGCGACCTCGGCGGTCGCGAAGGGGCACTTCCACGGCAGCCCGTGGGATCTTGACGTGAGCGGCGGGTTCGCGTCCCCGCTGGCGGCGGAGCTCATCGGCGCGGCCGACCTCGTCGTCGGATGGGGCTGCTCCTTCACGATGTGGACCACGCGGCACGGCACGCTCATCGGGCCGGACGCCAAGGTCGTCCAGGTCGAGATCGACCCCGACGCCGTCGGTGTCAACCGCCCGGTCGACCTGGGCGTGGTCGGAGACGTGCGGGAGATCGCGCGGACGGTGGGCGCCCTGCTGGCTCCGGCTGAGCCCGGTGAGGCGACGACCGGCTATCGCAGCCCCGAGCTCGCCGGGCGGATCGCCAGTGAGGTCCGCTGGCGGGATGTTCCGTACGAGGATCTGAGCGGAGACGGCCGGATCGACCCCCGGACATTGTCGATCGAGCTGGACGATCTCCTGCCCGAGGAGAGGATCGTGTCCATCGACTCGGGCAACTTCATGGGGTACCCGACGATGTTCATGTCGGTCCCCGACGGAAGCGGTTTCTGCTTCACCCAGGCGTTCCAGTCGGTCGGGCTCGGCCTGGCCACCGCCATCGGGGCGGCGCTGGCCCGGCCTGACCGGCTGCCCGTCGCCGCGCTGGGCGACGGCGGCCTGCTGATGAGCGTCGGAGAGCTCGAGACGGTCGTACGGCTGGGCATCCCCATGGTGGTCGTGGTCTACGACGACCAGGGTTACGGGGCCGAGGTGCACCATTTCGGGCCTGACGGGTTCCCGCTCGACACGGTCAGGTTCCCGCCGGTGGACATCGCCGGGATCGCGCGAGGGTTCGGCTGTGAGGCTGTCGCCGTACGGGAGAGGGCCGATCTGGCGGACGTCGCCGAGTGGCTCAAGGGCCCGAGGGACAAGCCCCTGGTGGTCCACGCCAAGGTGACGGCCGACAAGGGCGCCTGGTGGCTCGAAGAAGCCTTCCGCGGCCACTGACCCCCCAACCCCCCTCGTGATCATGCACAACTCTCGCGTGATCATGCACAGGTTCGGCCACTGCCACGCCGACCTGCGCCAACACCCGGCGTGATCATGCATAGATTCGCCCACAGGGCACCTGACCTGCGGAAACATCGTCCGTGATCATGCACGGATTCGGAGAGGCGCCACCTGACCAGCGCGGAATCACTTCGTGATCATGCAATTCCGGCAAGGCAAGGGCGAGTCTGAGGATTGTCTGCACGATCACGAAAGTCATCGTGCCTGGTCATCGGCCATGCCAGCGAATCCGTGCATGATCACGAAAGGCGTTCGCCCTGCTCGCCGACCTGATCACCGAATCCGTGCATGATCACGGCCCAGGTTTGCGCCGGTCGGCGCGGCAATCGCCGAAGGGGTGCATGATCACGGCGGAGGGGGGTGGGCGTAGGTTTGGGGGATGGAAGTCATGACGGATGCCGAGTGGCGCGAGTTCGTGATGACGGGTACCCGGACCGGGAAGCTGGCGGTCGCCCGTGCGGACGGCCGGCCCCATGTGACCCCTATCTGGTTCGTCCTCGACGGCGACGACGTGGTGTTCAACACCGGCGAGACCGGCGTGAAGGGGAAGGCGCTCCAGCGTGATCCCCGGGCGACCCTGTGCGTCGACGACGACCGCGCTCCGTACGCCTTCGTCATGATCGAGGGTGAGGTGACCATCTCGTCCGACCTCGACGACCTGATCAAGTGGGCGTCCGTGATCGGCGGCCGCTACATGGGCCAGGACAGGGCCGGGGAGTTCGGCGAGCGCAACGGCGTGCCGGGCGAACTGCTCGTCAGGCTGAGGATCGACCGGGTCGTCGCGATCCGGAACATAGCGGCCTGACGCCCCCCGTCTTCGAAAATCTGTGAGCGATGGGGCTTTGTGCGCCCAAGGCAAGAGGTGTAAGTAAGTAATAGGAGGAATAAATGAAAATTGGACTACAGATCCCCGATTTCACCTACCCCGGCGGCCCCGCCACCCTTGGCACGGACCTGGCGGCGATCGCCAAGACCGCCGATGACGCGGGATTCGCCGCCATCGCCGTGATGGATCACTTCTTCCAGATCCGCAGCGTGGGTCCCAGCGAGGGCGAGATGCTGGAGGCCTACACGACCCTCGGTTACCTGGCCGCCCACACGACCAGGGCCGATCTGTTCACTCTCGTCACCGGGGCCATCTATCGCGAGCCCGGCCTGCTTGCCAAGATCGTCACAACCCTCGACGTTCTCTCCGGCGGCCGCGCCTGGCTGGGGGTCGGCGCGGCGTGGAACGACGAGGAGTCGCGCGGACTGGGATTCTCCTTCCCCGAGACGCGCGAACGGCTCGAGCGCCTGGAGGAGACGGTCCAGATCTGCCTGCAGATGTGGACGGACGACGAGAAGCCCTACCACGGCCGGCACTACCAGCTCGAACGGCCGCTCAACTCGCCTCAGGCCCTTACCCGGCCGCACCCTCCGATCCTCATCGGCGGAGGCGGGGAGAAGAAGACCCTCCGTCTGGTGGCCCGATACGCGCAGGCCTGCAATCTGTTCCCCGGCCCCGACCTGGCGCGGAAGCTGGACGTGCTCCGGGCCCACTGCGAGGCCGAGGGCCGCGACTACGACGAGATCGAGAAGACCGTCTACTACCGCTACGACGTAGGCGACAACGGTGAGAACGCCCAGCGGATAGTCGACGACCTCGGCGGGTTCGCCGAGATGGGCTTCAGCCATGCCATCGGCCAGGTCAAGGAGGCCCACCGCCTCGAGCCGCTAGAGATCATCGGAGGCCAGGTCATCCCGGCGGTCGCCGGCCTCTGAGCATCCCCCGTCCCCGCCCGGTCGCCCGTCCCCGCTGGTCCCCGGTCCCCGCTGGTCCCCGGTCCCCGCCGGTCCCGCGTCAGGCCGGCAGACCGTCCGGCTTCCAGAGCCAGTTCCGGCGGGGATGGATGACCGTGAAGCCGGCCCTCAGCATGTTGTTCAGTGACGAGTTCAACGTGTCCTGGGCCGGCTTCCAGGTCTCCGCGACGAGCCATCGGCAGCCGGCCGCTGCGGCGTCGCGGGCCCGTACGGCCAGCAGGGCCGACTGCGCGCCGCTGCCGCGATGCTCGGGCAGCGTGGAGGCACCGGAGAACGAAGCGGTGTCTCCATGCACGCGCAGATTGGCGGCGCCGACCATGTCGTGCCCGCTCCAGGCGGCATAGGCGCGGAATCGGCCGCTCTCCACGCCGTGGACCAGCACCGGCGCCATGTCCTCCACGGCCATGCCGAAGCCCCGCAGCAGGACCGCGGCCCACTCGGCGACCTCGTCCTTCCCCACGGCGGCGACGCGCAGGTCCGTCCGAACCTGTGGGAACGTTCCGATGTCGGCCGCGCGGACCAGCTTCACCCAGGTCGATCCGGCGGAGATGTTCTGCGCGGCGCAGATGCCGGGCCACTCGGGCGGCAGGCACGCGGGGGCGATCTGCAGAACGGCGCCCGGGCTCGCCTGCTCGCGATAGAAGTCGCAGACCTCGGCGATCAGCTTGTGGCCGACCGGCTCGTCGAACCCGAACCCGAGCGCCTTGCTCCAATAGCCGGTGGAGTCGTGCCGCATCGACAACGCGACGCCCCCGCCGATGCGGGCGGACGCGATGCCCAGCGAGGTCCGGGCGGGTTCGGGCGCGGGGGCGATGAGCGCGTACAGGGATTCGGCTTCGGCGAGTTCGGCGACCGCCGTCAGAGGGTCCACGGCCGGTCTCCTCTCGGCTTCGGAGCGGATGGCGCGAGCGGCCGGAGGCGACACGCAGGATGAGAATACGCAGGGAAAATAGGGTCCGTGGATATCTACCGATAGAAACATGCCGAAAAAGCGTGTTCGGTCCCCCGGCGCCCAGCGCCCGCGCATCCGTCGCCCCGCGCCCGGCGCCCGCGCATCCGTCGCCCCGCGCCGTCAGCCGAGGGCCGTCAGCCGCGCCGCCAGAAGGCACTCCCTCGTACGGCACCGCAGGGCGTTCATATGACGGCGCGAGCCGCTCGGGCGACGTTGACCGAGCGGCTCGCGAGCGAAAGGGGCCGTCCCTTATCCGGCGGCGCCGTCCGGGTAGCCGAGGCCGCCCAGGTCGGGCTGCGGCGAGCCGCTCTGCGGCACGTCACCCCGGTACGGCCCGTCGACGACCGGAGGGACGAACGCCTCCTTGATCGTGCGGGCGTTGACCCACCGGATCAGGTTGAAGATCGAGCCGGCCTTGTCGTTGGTGCCCGAGGCCCGCGCGCCGCCGAACGGCTGCTGGCCGACGACCGCGCCCGTGGGCTTGTCGTTGATGTAGAAGTTGCCCGCCGCGAAGCGCAGCCGCTCCGTGGCGTCCGTGATGGCGTGCCGGTCCTGCGCGATGATCGAGCCGGTCAGCGCGTACGGCGCGGCGCTCTCCATCTGGTCGAGCACCGTGTCGTACGACGAGTCGTCGTAGACGTGGACCGACAGGATCGGGCCGAAGTACTCCTTGACGAAGATCTCGTCCGTGGGGTCGGAGCACTCCAGGATGGTCGGCTTCACGAAATAGCCCGTGGAGTCGTCGTACGACCCGGTGAGCACGTCGATCGAGCCGGTCGCGCGGGCCCGGTCGATGGCGTCCTTGTGCTTGGCGAACGCCCTCGCGTCGATGACGGCGCCCAGGAACGTGGACAGGTCGCCGGACACGTCGCCGATCGTGAGCGACTCGGCCGCGGAGACCAGGTCGTCGCGCATGCGCGACCAGAGCGACCGCGGCACGTACGCCCGGGACGCCGCCGAGCACTTCTGGCCCTGGTACTCGAACGCACCCCGGATCAGCGCGGTCGACAGCACGTCGGCCGACGCCGACGGATGGGCCACGACGAAGTCCTTGCCGCCGGTCTCGCCGACGAGCCGCGGATAGCTCCGGTAGCCCGTGATGCCCTCACCGACCGTGCGCCACAGGTGCTGGAAGGTCGCGGTGGAGCCGGTGAAGTGGATGCCGGCCAGGTCGGGATGCGGCAGCGCCACCTCGGAGACCGCCGCACCGCCGCCGGTCACCATGTTGATCACGCCGGGCGGCAGGCCGGCGGCCTCGAACAGGCGCATGAGGAAGTGCGCGGAGAACTGCTGCGTCGGCGACGGCTTCCATACGACGACATTTCCCATCAACGCCGCAGCAGCCGGCAGGTTCGCGGCGATGGAGGTGAAGTTGAACGGCGTGATCGCCAGAACGAAGCCCTCCAGCGGGCGGTACTCCATCCTGTTCCACACCCCGGCCGACGACAGCGGCTGCTCGCTGAGCAGCTGCCGCGCGTACGACACGTTGAAGCGGAAGAAGTCGATCAGCTCGCACGCCGCGTCGATCTCCGCCTGGTGGGCCGACTTCGACTGCCCGAGGATCGTCGAGGCGTTCAGCGTCGCACGCCACGGCCCGCTCAGCAGGTCGGCGGCCCGCAGGAAGATCGCGGCCCGCTCCTCGAACGGCAGGGCCCGCCATGCGGGCGCCGCCTGGGCCGCCGCGTCGATCGCCGCGCGGACGTCGGCGGGCGTCGCGTCGGCCGTGGTGCCGAGCACCGAGGCGTGGTTGTGCGGCTGGACGACGTCGATCGGAGCGCCCCCGCCGAGACGCCGCTCGCCGCCGATCGTCATCGTGAGGTCGAGCCGGGCCCCGGTGAGCTCCTTGATCCGGTTCTCCAGTTCGCCGCGCCCCGCGGTGCCGGGCGCGTAACCGCGCACCGGCTCGTTGGCCGGTACCGGAACACTGGTGATCGCATCCATGGCTGACCCCTCTATTTCGCCGATCAGAGAATTACTTGCCGCTCAGGGAGCGGAGGAAGAAACCGACATTGGCCGGACGCTCGGCGAGGCGGCGCATGAAGTAGCCGTACCAGTCGTCGCCGTAGGGAACGTAGACCCGGGTCTGCGACCCGGCGCCGACGAGCGCCTCCTGCTTGTCGGTCCGGATGCCGTAGAGCATCTGGTACTCGAAGCTTTCGCGGTCCCGGTCGTTCCGGTCGGCCAGCAACTCGGTGATGGCGATCAGCCGGTCGTCGTGGGTGGCCACCATCGGATAGCCGGTGCCCGCCATGAGGATCCGGAGGCAGCGCACGTAGGCCATGTCCACCTCGGTCTTCTTCTGGTGGGCGACCGAGGCGGGCTCACGGTAGGCGCCCTTCACCAGGCGCACCCTCGACCCGGAGAGATCACGGCAGTCGGCCTCGCTGCGGAACAGGTAGGCCTGGATGGCGACACCGGTCTCGGGAAAGTCCTCGCGCAGCGCGCGCAGGATGTCCAGCGTCGAGTCGACGGTGGTGTGGTCCTCCATGTCGAGCGTCACCGTGGAGCCGCAGTCGCGGGCGGCCGCGGCGATCTGCCGGGCATGATCGAGTGCCATGGTGGCGTCGAGCGCCTGCCCGAGCGCCGACAGCTTCACCGACACCTCCGCCTGCCGGCCGAGATCGAGCGGCCGGAGCGCGCCGAGCAGGGTCACATAGGCCTTGACCGCGTCGATCGCCGCACCCGTGTCGCGGACCTCCTCGCCGAGGTGGTCGATCGTGACCGAGAGCCCGGCGTCCGTCAGGCGCCGGGTGGCGGCGACGGCGTCGTCGGGTGACTCACCGGCGACGAAACGGTCGACGACCTTGCGGGTCAGGGGGAAGCCCGACACCGCCCGGCGGGCGAGCGGGCTCCGTGAGCCTGCCAGAAGCAGCGAACCGAACATGGGGAAAGAGTAAATCCGCAGCTCACAGGTGGTCCACGGACATCCGCCACAGCGTTTTCATACAGATGCACAACAATGGAGGGATGCAAGACATCGCCGACGAGATCGCCCGGATCCTCGACGCCTCGGTGACGCTGGAAGACCGCTCGTTCAATCTTCTGGCGTACGGCGCGCAGAGCGGGGACATCGACACGGTCCGCCAGGAGTCGATCCTCCGCAGGCGTGCCACCGACGAGGTGCGCGCCCACTTCGAGGCGTACGGCATCGCCACCGCCGAGGGCCCGGTCCGGATTCCCGGCCTTCCCGGCATGCTCGGCCGGGTCTGCGTGCCCCTGCGGCACGGCGGGGTGAACTACGGCTACCTGTGGCTGCTCGACTCGGGAGCGCTGACCGACGAACGGCTGGCCTCGGTGACGCCGCTCGTGGACCGCGCCGCCGCGCTTCTCGCGCACGAGGCGCGGGGCAGGCACGCCCGGCTCAGGGACTTCTTCTCCGCCGACTCCGCCACCCGGGCCGCCGCGGGGGTGGAGGCGGAGGGCCCCGTGGTCGCGATGGCCGTACGGACCTCGCCCGGGCGGGCGGCCGCGCTGTGGACGCTCCCGCGCGGCGTGCTCGCCGAGCCGGCTCCGGACGAGGCGCTTCTCGCGGTGCTCGCACCCGCGTCGCAGGCCGGCGAGGTCGCGCGGAGGCTCCAGGAGATGTACGGCACCGCCGCCGGGGCCGGAGGGGTCAGGGACGACGCGGAGGAGGCGTGGGAGAGCTGGCGGGAGGCCGTAGTCGCGCTGCGGGTGGCCGAGCATGTGGAGCGGCACGCCCCGGTCGCGACCTGGGCCGACCTCGGCGTCTACCGCCTGCTGGCCAGGCTCGCCCACCGTGAGCTCGCCGAACTGGCGGCCGAGTCGGCGGCGCTGACAGCGGCAGGGGGAGGGCTGGCCGCGACGGTCGAGGAGTATCTGGACCGGTCCGGTCACGCGGGGGAGACGGCCGGGCGGCTCGGCGTCCACCGCCAGACGCTGTACTACCGGCTCCGCAAGGCCGAGCGGCTCACGGGCCTCGACCTCGCCGACGGCGAGAACCGCCTGCTCCTCCACCTCTCGCTGAAGGCCGCCGCGATCACCGGTCCCCCGCGGGGCGTGTAGCCCACGGGGGACCGGTGATCGCGGGAACGGCTCCGGGCTAGGCGCAGGTCCGCTCGTAGACCCGCAGGAGCTCCATGCTGATGCGCTCGACCGAGTACCGCGAACGGGCCCGGTCGGCGGCCGCGTAGCCGATCGCCGTCCGCAGGGTCGGGTCGCCCAGCAGCTGACGGATCCGGCCCGCCACCTCGGCCGGGTGGTCCGGGCGGATCAGGAAGCCGGTCACGCCGTCGACGACCGAGTCGAGGTGGGCGCCGGCGGCCGAGGCGATCACAGGGATCCCGCACGCCATGGCCTCGAGCGCGGCCGTGCCCGTGGGCACGCTGGAGGGCAGCGAAAGGATCAGGTCGGCGCTGCGCATGAGCTTCGGCATCGCGGTGTGGGGCACCATGCCCAGCAGCTCCACCCGGTCGGCGACGCCGTACTCGCCGGCGAGGGCGCGCAGCCGCTCGACGCTGAGGTCGTCGCCGCCCGCGATCACGAGCTCGGCCTCGGGGACGGACGCCAGCGCGTCGACGGCGCTGGCCGCCCCGGCGTGCCCGACGTGGAGCAGGCGGGGCATGTTCCCGCGCGGGAACGCAGGCCCCTGACGGCGGAAGCGCTGCGTGTCGACCCCGTGGGGCACGACGGAGATGTTGCGCCGGGGGACGCCCATCCGGATCAGCTCCGACTCCTCGTCCGCGCACGCGGCGATGACGGCGCGGGCCCGCCGGCCGATCGCGCACTCCAGCCGGCGCACGGTCGCGGGCGTCGCGCTGTCCCCGTGGCCGTGGAACGTCTGGGTCACCGGCACGCCGAGCCCCTCGGATCCGGCGATGGCCGCGAGCCCGCTGGACCAGGAGTGGGCGTGGATGATGTCGGGACGGCTCTTGCTCCACCGCCGCCGCAATCCGTCGCTGAAGTCCGAGATGTACGGAAGAAGGTCGCTCTCCGAGAGCTCCATGTCGGGCCCGGCCGGGACATGTTCCACTCCGGCACCCTTGGCCTTGGAACGTGTGTATACGGTGACCCGGTGGCCCCGCGCCAGCTCGCGTGCGAGGGCGGGGGTGTCGGGAGTGAGCTCGTGAGCGGAGACGATCGCGATATCCATGGCACACCTCAAGGCAGAAAGGCGCTTGAAAAGGTGTGCCTGCGTCTTAGGCACGATCTATGTAAGCGTGTTTACCGTAGCCTGGATCGAGCTAAACACCTAATCGGGAAAATCATCCCGTCTGCAGCCGCGGTCCCGCCGTCTGGAGCCTGATCGTGCAGCCCGTGGCGTCGGACCGGACATCCACATGGTCGCAGACCTGCCTGGCCAGCCAGAGCCCGTCCTCGGCCCGCTCGATGGGACCGGGGGGCCGGAATCCGGCGAGCGGGTCGGAGATCGCCTTCCCCGGCCGCCGCAGGTCGCAGACCACCGCCCCGAAGTCCTCCCACATGCCCGCTGTCAGCGGGGTGCCGAGATAGCGGGCGGCCTCGTGCGCCGCCACGGCCAGCAACGAGGCGCTCTCCTCGGTGAGACCCCGGCGGCGCGCCTCCGCGGCCACGAACCGGCGGACGTCGTTGATCTCGTCCAGGGGGGCGCTCACCGAGCCCGCCGGGGGCGCGGCCAGCGGCGCCGCGTCGCACCGGCCGATGAAGTCGAGAGGATCGGCGTAGGTGGCCGAGGGCCGTGCCGTCCTGCCGTCTGCGCTGACCGACGGATGGGTCCGCAGCGCGTCCTCGGCGATGCCCGCGCCGACCGCACGCGTGTCGTAGGGGCAGATCATCCAGATCCCGGTGTCATCGAGCAGGACGTTGAGACCGGACTCCATCCGCTTCCACGCCAGCACGTCACGCGTCGACTTGCCCTGCCACACCGGCTCGGCGAGGATCCGCACCCGCCGGTGACCGCTGTTGCGCCGCCAGTACCGTGTGAACGCGGTGGCGCGCTGGGCCGTCCTGCGGCCGTAGTAGGCGGTCTCCGCGTGGTCGACCCGGGTGGCGTCCTCGCCCAGCGCCTCGCCGAGCAGTTCGAGGTTGCCCGACGTGGTGGTCACCAGGACGGGCTCGCCGTTGGCCAGGCCGTCCCGCACGAACGGCACCGCCATCTCGAGGAACTCCTGATCCGAGCCGTACAGGCTCGCCTGATGAATCATCTGCTCCATCGGGCGTCCCCTCCTCGCACGCGCAGCCCCGGCGCCTTGTCCCAGCCGATCAGGCCGATCAGCTGCGCGACGTGTTCCGGCACTCGATCCAGCACGAGGGACCTGCCCTGTTTCAGAGACGTCGCCGTGTCGACCAGGGCCCTGAGGCCGGACAGGTCGATGAACGATATCCGGCCCATGTCCACGTGCACGTCGCCCGGCTCCCGGCGCACGGCCGACGCCAGCGCCCTGGTCAGCTCGTCGACCGCGTTGGCGTCGATCTCGCCGTCCAGTTCGAGCCCCGGCGGGTCGACGCTGCGGCGGATGCGCAACAGGGCGCCGTCGAACTCCAGGTTCACATCTGTTCCCCGGTGCAGGCGCTGCAGCTCCGACAAGGTGACGGGCGGGAAGACCCGCCGGTCGTACTGGCAGACCCCCATCGCGACGCCCGAGTCGAACAGGGCCTGGACCTTGGTCTCGAAGGCGGTGAGGCTGTCGGTCCCCTCACGGACGGCCCAGCTCATCTCGCCGGTGAAACGCAGCGCGCGGTACCCCTCGTCACGCGCCCGGTACGCGGTCTCGGTGAGCTGGGCGACCATCACATCGGGGTCGGAGGTGCCCAGCGTGCGCACCTCGAGCCGTCCCGCGTGCGCGTCGGGGTCGATGCCCCAGCCGCGCAGCAGCCCGGTCGCGACGGCGGGATGCGTGACGTCGGTGACGTAGAGCACCTTGTCCCGGCCGGCGAGCCCCTCGTGGACGAACGGCGCCAGCACGGGCTCGAGTTCGGCCTCGTCGGAGAAGGCCACCGACCGGTGCTCTCCTGGTGCCATGCGCAGCACGGCGGACCTCCTCAGTCTCGGCCGGTTCCGTGGATCACCGGGATTTCCTGAGCACGAGCACGGTGATCTCGTCGATGACGTGGCTTCCGCAGAAAGCCTGGTGGTCCTCTTCGATGGCCTTGACCACCGTGCCGGGCGGCTGGCCCACGCAGCGGGCGAGGACCTCGGTGAGGCGGCCCTCGCCGTAGACGGTCCCCTCGTCGCTCTGGGAGCCCACCAGGCCGTCCGAGTAGAGCACCAGGGTCTCACCCGCCGACAGGGTCAGCTCCTCCGTGGCCGGCTCGGCCCCCTCCTCGAAGCCGAGCGGGACCCCGCCGCCTCCGGAGAACCGGACCTGCCCGTCGGTTTGAAGCAGGGCCGCGGGGTGATGGCCGGCCGAGGCCAGCCGTACCTTGCGGCCGCGCACGAACCCGGCGGCGGCCATGACGAACAGGCCGGTGTTCTGCACGACGAGCGCGTCGTTGACCTTGCGCAGAGCCTGACCGGGGTGGTCCTCCCAGACGCTGAGCACGCGCATGCCGTTACGGACCATCGAGGTGACGGCGGCCGCCTCCTCGCCCTTGCCGGCCGCGCTGCCGATGACGAAGCCCCAGCCGTTCTTGACGGGGAACACGTCGTAGAACTCGCCGCCGATCGCGCGGAGGGCCGATCCGGGGTGGTAGATGGCGGCGGTCTCGAAACCGGGCAGGTCCGGCAGATTGCGGGGGAGCACGCCCGTCTGCAGAGTGTCGGCCGCGAGCGACCTGCGCTGGAAGCTCCGCTGGGCCCGGATGGCGAGGCCGAGATGGAGGCCGATCTCCTCGAGAAGTCCGAGGTCCGCCAGGCCGAACGGCCGCCGGTCGCGCGATCGCACGAGCGTGAGGACGCCGCCGATCCGGTCCCCGGTGGTGATCGGCACGCTGAGCAGCGAGCCGGCCTCCATCGCCTCGAGCACGTCGTCGCCGAGCAGCGTGTCGTCGGACAGCATCTCGTTCACGATCCCGCTCTGGGTGGTCAGGACCTGCCCGACGATCGGCACGGCGGCCGGATCCATCCCTTCGAGGTCCCGCTGGAGCCGGCCGGGCGGCTGGTCGGCGGGACCGACGACGGCGGCTCTGTGCGGCCGGCCGTCCCTGATCACATCGGCGATCACCCAGTCGGCCGTCTCGGCCGCGAGCAGGCGGGCGGCCCGGATGAGGGCCACCGGCTCGCGCAGGCTCTCCTCGTCGAGCAGCAGCCGGGTCAGCTGGGACAGCAACTCGTGCCGGTGCGCGGCGGCCATGATCACCGCCTCGTCCGGGTCGCCGGACGATTCCTGGGCCTCCGGCAGTTGGACCTCGGTGGGCAGGACGACCGCGGCGATCATCTCCTGCGGTTCGCCGGGCATGCGGAGCGTGCTGAGGACGAGCCTGACCGTGTGCGTCCGGCCCTGGTGGGCCAGGCGGGTCTGGAAGGCCGCGCTCTCCTCGCCGCGCAGGACGGTGGTCAGGTGGGAGCGGAAGGCGGCGCGACCGGAGACGTCGACGAGAAGCGGGAAGGCGCGGCCGATGAGATACCCGGCGGGGCTGCCGAGGAGGCGGGTCGTCTCGTTGTTGATGCGGCGGACCGTGGCGCCGGTGTCCATGATGATCACCGGTATGGGCAGCGCGCGGAAGATCTGGCGCAGCAGCTTCTGCTCGCGCTGGTTGCCGCCGTCCTTGCGCCTGCGGCTTCTGGCCAGCTCGCCCAGCGCGTTTCGGAGCAGCTCCTCGGCGTTCTCCAGCTCGCGCAGCGCCGCGCCGGACCCGGGATCGTCCCGGAGCACGGCGATGCGGTCGGCGAGCCCGCTGAGCGAGCGCTCAAGCTCGGCGATGTCGGCCAACGCTGCCCCCTCTCTAGAGATTAGACGCTACGCCAGACAGCCGATCTAATCGATGCAGCCTGGATTAACACCAGAACTATGGGAATGGTCTTTCTACCATGGAGACAACGTCCATCCTCGCCCGTGATCTCGCCGCTCTCGGCCGTGTGACAGAAGGCGCGTCGGCTGAAAGCGTCCTTCGCGGAATCACCGAGGCCATCGCCCGCGGTGTGCCCGGATGCGCCGGCGGAACGGCTGAATTGTGGATGGAGGGGCGGGTGCTGCTCGCCGCCTCCCACAGCGAACTGATCACTCTGACCGACCGGGAGAGCGACCTGCGGGAGGGCCCGTCGAGGGAGGCGCTGACCTCGGGCCGGCCGGTCACCGTCACGGACGTCATGCGCGACTCCCGCTGGCCCCGTTACGCGGCCACCGCCGTACGGCACGGCGTGCGGTCGGTGCTGATCCTGCCGATCGAGGTCGACAACGCCGTCGTGATCATCGGCCTGTACGGCGTGCGCACCGGTGTGCACGCCGACGGGGAGGCGCTGATGTCCCTGCTCAAGGAGCAGGTGACGGTGGCTCTCGCCAATGTCTGGGAGTTCGACGACGTCCTCACCGGGGCCGCGCAGATGCAGGAGGCCCTCGCGGGACGCTCGGTCATCGACCAGGCGAAGGGCATCATCATGTCGAAGAGCGGCTGCTCGGCCGAGGCCGCGTTCGACGAGCTCAGACGGGTGTCCCAGCACCATCAGGTCAAGGTCGCCGACCTGGCGCGGCTGCTGGTCACCGAGCACCAGCAAAAGCACGGGGGAGCCACGCCGTGACCGGCCGCGCCCGGATCAGCCGTTGACCATCGGGGGCCGGATCCAGGGCCGACGCTTCGGGCGGGGGTCAGGACTGGGGGTCGGCGGCGAAGGCCGCGAGGGCCTCGTCGAGCGTGTCGAACAGGGGCAGGCGTTGCGACAGGCCTGTCACCCACATGACCTTGGAGCTCGGGTACTGCACCGCCACGAGGGCGAAGTTGCCGCCCGCCGTGGTCGACCGCTGCCAGTGATGGACGATGAGGCCGAGCGCCCGGGAGTCCATGAAGGTGACGCCGCCCAGGTCGAGGATCATGTCCGGGCCGTGGTCCTCGGCCTCGGTGTCCAGGCGGTCGGCGAACTGGTCGCGTGTCGTGGCGTCGAGAATGCCATCGATGTGGACCACCACAATGGTGCCGGCCATGGTCGATCGCAGAGACAGCAGACCGTTGTCGGACACGTCGCACCTCCTCGACGGAAACATTACTGGTGCCGCGGGGGTGGTGATACTCCCGAAATTCGGGCAATATACTGCGTCAGAGGTCCAGCAGAGGGCCTCGTCTCGAAACTGTAGCGAGGCGCGCCTTCTGCACGGGTGACTTCCCAGGTCGGCGTAGCCCTCGCAAGACATACGAGGGGATATGCGCAGATGTCTGCCGATATCCGAGTAGCGACCATCAGCGAGCCGACCACCGAGGAACTCCTGATCGAGCTGGTCCGAGATGATGTGTCCGAACAGCGGCGGGAGCGCCTGCGGGAGATCATCGTCGAGATGCACCGCCCCATGGCGCGGGACATCGCCAGGAGATACCTGAACCGGGGCGAGCCCATGGAGGACCTCCTCCAAGCCGCCTACGTGGGACTGATGAAGGCCATCAACGGCTTCGACGCCAGTCTCGGGCACAGCTTCAGGGGCTATGCCATGGTCACCATGACGGGTGAGGTCAAGCGGCACTTCCGCGACCGCACCTGGGCCGTCCGGGTCCCCCGCCTCTACCAGGAGCGGCGCTCGGAGCTGAACCGGCACGTCGCCGACATGACCCAGCAGCTCGGCCGGTTCCCCACGGTCGCCGAGCTCGCCGAGAAGATGGGCATCTCCGAAGAGGACATGCTGCTGACCATGGACGCGTCGGCGGCCTACAGCACCCTCTCCCTCGACGCGCCGATGGGTGCGGACGGCGACTCCGCGCCGCTGGGCGACGTGATCCCCGAGCAGGACGACGCCCTGTCCGCCTTCGTGGACAGGGAGGCCGTGATGCCGCTCATCGACCATCTCCCCGAGCGCGACAAGAACATCCTCCTGCTGCGCTTCTACGGCAACATGACCCAGGCCGAGATCGCCGCGGAGTTCGACATATCCCAGATGCACGTCTCGCGGATCCTCCGCAAGACGCTCGACCAGCTCCGATCCGAGCTCGTCGCGAGTTGACGATGAACCCGCGACGATCACGCGATACCCGGGATATCGCCGCCGACCCGGCGACGTCCCGGGGTATCTTCGTCCGTATGCCACGGCTCACCAGGTCGTACGGCTGAGTCAGGTCCGGTGGGAGGCGTTTACCGGGTGAACGAAGACGGCGTTCCTCCGTCCGCCGCGGCGACGGCCAAAGAGCTCACGTTCTCCTTGGCCGATCTGCCCGACGTGCGGGAGTTCGCCGCTGCGCAGGCACAGGACCGGGGCATGAGCGCGGACGCGGTCGGCGACTTCCTCGTGGCCCTCAACGAGGTGGCCACCAACGCGGTGACGCACGGGTCGTCCAAGGCGTGGCTGCGACTGTGGACGGACGGCGGCTCGCTCGTCGTCGACGTCCACGACGACGGCCGGCTCTGGCATCCGGAGGCCAGGCCCGGTCACACGCCGCCGCCGGAGAACGCCACCAGTGGGATGGGACTCTGGGTCGCCCGGATGCTGAGCCATGAAATTGTTGTCCGTACTGGGGCAAATGGGACGACCGTTTCGATGCGTTTCCTGGTCTAGCGGGTGTCCAGCGGGTAAGGGCCCCGTATGGCTGTCCCACGGATTCTGATCGTCGGCGGCGGTTACGTCGGCATGTACACGGCGCTGCGCCTTCAGCGCAGGCTCCGGCGCGGCGAGGCCCACGTGACGGTGGCGGACTTCGGCTCGTACATGACCTATCAGCCCTTCCTGCCCGAGGCCGCCGCGGGGAACATCGAGCCCCGGCACGTCGTCGTCCCGCTCCGGCGGATTCTCCGATCATGCGAGATCCTCAGCGGGACCGTCGAGTCGGTCAGCCTGGCGGACCGCACGGCGCGGTTCCAGCCGCACGAGGGCCCGGCCGTCACGATCGGGTACGACTACGTGGTCGTCGCCCCCGGTTCGGTCTCCCGGCTGCTGCCCATCCCCGGGCTCACCGACCACGGCATCGGGTTCAAGACCGTCGAAGAGGCCATCCACCTCCGCAACCACGTGCTCGGCAAACTCGATCTCGCCGCCTCGACGCCTGACGAACGGGTGCGGCGCCGCGCGCTCACCTTCGTCTTCGTCGGCGGAGGCTACGCCGGGGTGGAGGCGCTCGGCGAACTGGAGGACATGGCCGCCGACGCCTGCAGGTACTTCGAGGGGATCGGCAGGGGGGACATGCGCTGGATCCTCGTCGAGGCCACCGACCGCATCCTGCCCGAGGTCGGCGAGGACATGGCCCGGTGGACGGTGCAGGAGCTGCGCGGGCGCGGCATCGAGGTCCGGACGCGGACCCTGCTCACGTCGGCGGAGAACGGCCACATCGTGCTGGACGACGGGCAGGAGTTCGACGCGGAGACCCTCGTCTGGACGGCCGGCGTCAAGCCGAACCCGGTCGTCGCGGCCGGAGACCTGCCCCTCGACGAGAAGGGCCGGGTCAAGGCCACCGCCTATCTGCGGATCAAGGGCACCGACTTCGCCTTCACCGCGGGCGACGCCGCCGCGGTGCCGGACCTCACCCGGCCGGGCCTGCTCTGCCCGCCCAACGCCCAGCACGCCGTACGGCAGGGCCGCAGGCTGGCCGACAACGTGCTCGCGACCATCAGGGGCCAGACCTGCACGCCGTACCGGCACAGGGACGTCGGCTCGGTGGCGAGCCTCGGGCTCTACCAGGGCGTGGCGCAGATCTACGGCCGGCAGATGCGCGGGTTCCCCGCGTGGTTCATGCACCGGACCTACCACCTGATGAGAATGCCCACCTTCAACAAGAAGTCGCGCATCTTGATGGACTGGACCCTCGGGCTGCTCTTCCCGAGAGAGATCGTCTCGCTCGGCGCGCTCCAGCGGCCGCATGCGGAGTTCAAGCTCGCGGGTCGCTCCTGAGGCGGGCCGTCCCGAGATGCGAATGTGCCGCGTGGCCCGGGGCCACGCGGCACATCGTTCTCAGGAGGCTTTCGTCAGCTGTTGTGCTCAGCCGTCGTGCTCAGCGGCGGGCGCGGCGCCAGTTGCCGCGGTAGGAGCTCACGCTGGCCGTTCCGATGCCGGCCTGGTGCAGCGCCAGCAGGCACAGTCCCAGGGCGATCAGCGCGGTGAGGCCGATGCCGATGCTGGCATTGAGAAGGTCGAGGAGAAAGGCGATGCCGAAGACGATCGCCGCGGCGATGGCGAGCATGGTTGTCTCACTTTCCGGTCAGTTGGGCGAGGAGGGTGTGGTACTCACGCAGGGCCAGGCGCAGCGCCTCCGTGTCGGCCTGATCGCTGTTCTTCCACTGGTCCAGCAACGACTGACGGCGCATGGTGAACACGGCCACCGCCGCCTCGACGAGCGAGTCGGCCTGCTCGACCGAGGCGCGCGGGTCGTCGACGAACCGGGCCTTGATCTCGTGCCAGCTCTGCTCGAAGTCGACGTCGTCCACGGGCTCGAGGTCGTCCACCGGCTCGAGGTCGTCCACCGGCTCGACGGCGCCGCGGGTGCCAGGCTCCGTCGCGGCGGATGCCGCCACGAGGACGTCGGCGTCCCTGTCCTCCGGCGCCGGGACCGCGCCGTCGTCCCGGACGAGGCCGGGCGACAGGACGTCGTCGCGGTCGTCCACGGATTCGACGGCCTCCCGGGAGTCGGCGTTCTCTGAGCCGTGCCGGTCGACCGGGACGCTCTCCGGACCGTCCTGCACGCCGGTGCGGGTGCCGGTCCCGGCGGTCGCGTCGTCGTCGGTGTTCCGTACGGCGTCGCCGTACCCGGCGTGGTCGGAGTCGTCGGCGTCCCTGAGCGCGGAGTCACGGGTATCGAGTTCGTCGGCCTCGGAGTCGTCATCGGTCCTTGAGCCGAGCGCGTGGATCCGCCGGGTCTCGTTCGAGGTCGCGTCGTCGGCGCCTTCCGCGGAGTACACCGGGCCGGGGCCGTCGTGATCGTCACGCCGCTCGCCTGCCAGTGCCTCATCCCTCCTGGCGTCCTCAGCCTCGGAAGGTTCGGGAACCGGCTGTTCCGGCGTGCCGTACCGGCTTTCGTAGGGGTTGCTTTGCATCAGAGGTCAGCCTCCTCGGCGTTGGAGCGTTCGGCGTGACGGCCGTTCACGGGAGTCTCGGCGGAGTCCGCGAGCAGCTCCTGGAAGAGCGCGCGGTAGTGGACCATCGCCTGGCGGAGCTCCTCGGTGGAGGCGTCCTGCCGGGCGGCGCGGCTGCTGATGTCGTGGGCCGCGCGGTAGTGGTCGAGCGTGGCGCCGTGGGCGACGGACAGATCGCTCAGCCGCTGCTCGAACTCGTTGGTCGGATATCCGCGGTCGGCCATGACAGAGGTGACCAGGGCGTCCGCCTCGGTCACGGCGAAGCCGGGCGCGTCGACGAAACGCTCCTGGACCTCCGTCCACTTCGTGGCGTAGGACTCGCGGGTCTCCGGGTCGAGCGGTCTGATGTCGAGCTTGGCGTGGCGCTCCTCACGGGCGAGCAGGTCCTGCTCGGCCTCCTTGCGGCTGTCGCTCTCCTCGACGGTCCTGTCATATTCCGGTCCGAAGCGGCTCTGCAGGTGCCGGCGGCGATTCTGGCCGGAAACGAGGTAGCCGACCACCAGGATCACGGCCACCGCGACTACGACGACGGCCACCCATGCAATGGCGGACATATCTGCCTCCAGGGTGATTGTGCGTTGTTCGTTCGCACTGCCCTGGAATGCACCCTTCACGCATTGCGTAATGCGGGATTTGCGGGGTAGAGGCGCTGATCACCGTCTGAGGAGGTAATCATGGGCTTCGGAGCCAGTCTCGCTTTCCTCGCGATCGGCGCGGTGCTCGCCTTCGCCGTCAAATGGGACGTCCCCGGGATCGACCTGCAGATGATCGGCTGGATCCTCATGGCCGTCGGTGCCGTCGGCGCCCTGCTCACCGGTCTTTACACGCGCCGTCCTCACGCGGAGGACACGGTCGAGACCATTGAGCCCGACGTGATGTACACCGTGGACCCGCCGGCCCAGCCGCAGGTTGTGCACGAGACGGTCCGCGAGACCGAGGTGCGGCCGAGTGAGCGGCATGTCTATGTTCAGGACGAGACGACGCCCATCAAGCGTCAGGACGTTTGACCGCCGGGTTCCGATCGCGGTCCTGAACCGTAGTGAATCGATGGATCCGGGACCGGAAACGGTGACTCCGAACAACAGGAAGACGGCGTCATCGGGGATCGGGGCCACCACGACCAGAGACTGCCGATCACCGCCGGGCTCGGGGACGGCCGTGTGCTGGTGGGTTCACATCTTTGGAGTGGCGTCCGGTGGGCGATCGGTTACGTCCTGATCGTTCGGAGTCGGCCGCATCGCCTGTTCCGCTTCCGCGAGCACCATGGCGATGTGCGAGGAACCGCGGGCGGGCGCCTCCTGGAATCCCCGCTCGGGGTCGTAGGTGACGTCGAGATCGTTGTCGACCAGGCGGCTCGCCCAGCGGAGGGCGGTGTTGAGCTTCTCCTTCGGGATCGTCCGGCCCTGTGCGACGGCGGACAGGTTGCGAAGGTTGGTGGCCGGCCCGCTCTGGCTATGCTCGCGGGTCAGTTTCCAGGGCAGCGCCCGGCTGTGGTCGGTCATCGGCTTGGACAACCCCGCGGCCCGCTTCGCCTGCAGGATCCCGGAATCGGTCACCCCGAAGTGGGCGGCGAGCTGCGAGTTCGACCAGCCCTCCGCGATCAGGCTGCGGAGCTCGTCTTGATCGATGCGAGGTTTCCTACCCATGATCCACAGCCTAGGTCCGGAGGGGTAAGCCTGTACGCACGTGCCCTCAAACTGCGCTAAGGTTGGTGAAGCCCGAACGGGCAGCGGGACGTAGCGCAGCTTGGTAGCGCACTTGACTGGGGGTCAAGGGGTCGCAGGTTCAAATCCTGTCGTCCCGACACTGTTTCGGCAGGTCGGAGCCACAGTATCCATGATCGGATACTGTGGCTTTTCGCTTGTGTCACCCAGGTGTCACCCAAGCTCGACGTCTCGGGGGCTGCCGTTGGGTGACAAATTTCTCTCCAGCGTGTCAGCGCATTCGCTGGTCTCGCGTGTCGTCGAGCAGGCCGTGTTCAAACGAAAAGCGAATCTACGTCGTAAAGGGCGCGGCATTTGGGCTCGGCCCTGACGGGCCGCGGGGTCCGCCAGGTGGCCGTCACCTGCCTACAGACCCACTTGAATGGCAGGCCGTCCGGGACTGCTGGAACTGAGCCCAGGTGACCGAGCTGTAATTTCACACAAGTTCTCAGGCTGATCGTCTGCCCAGGGACTCGTCCGTAGGCGATCAGGGATCGCTCGGCAGGGCGTGGTTGTGCGAGACGGTACGGCGGTGCTTCTCGGGGCCGGAGTTCCGCACGAAACGTGAGCGGTAACGTTTGCGTCTTACGCTAATGCAGGTGCTGCTCTTCGGGGCTGGGCAAGTTGAAGTCTTTCGTAGTGCAGGCGCGGGCGGGCGAGTCCCCCTGAGGCCCGTTGGTGACGCCTTTTCGCCGCCTGCGTCGATGTTGAGCCGCCCTACACTAAGCGGACCGAACTGGAGGTCGGGATGAGCAGCGAGAGCGCCGAGCAGGGCGCGTCGATGGCAAGAGCGGGTGATGGGCGCTCTCCGACGATCTACGACGTTGCCAAGGTCGCCGGCGTTTCGCATCAGACCGTGAGCCGTTTGCTGAAAGGTGAAGGCGTTCGCCCGAAGAACCGTGAGCGCGTCCTGCAGGCGTTGGAGGAACTCGGGTATCGCCCCAACCTGGCTGCGCGCTGGCTGGCCACCAACAAGTCGCATCGCGTCGCGGTCTTGACCCAGGAAATCGGTCAGGTCGGACCCGGCCGGATACTCCAGGGGGTCGGCGCGGAGGCGCGACAGGCGGGCTACCTGCTGGACATCATCACCCTGGACGTCAGCGACCGCTCCGCCATCGACGAGGCAATTGGGCAGGTCAACGGGGAAGACATTGCGGGAATCCTCGCGTTGGCCTCCACCGACGAGATGATTGCCGCGTTCGCCCACGCGGAGTTTCGCGTCCCGGCCTTCATCGGTGCCGAAGAGGACGACGCCTTGGGAGAGCATCCAGCCCAACGCAACGCGCGAGGACTGGATCAGGTCGTCGACCATCTCGTTGGCCTCGGCCATCGCCGTTTCTTCCAGATCGCCGGTCCCCGTACCTGGGTAGCCGCCCGCAACCGCGAGCTTGCTTACGAGCGCTCGCTGAGTCGGTACGGGATCGCATCGCTCGGCACCGCCTACGGCGACTGGTCGGCGGCCAGCGGCTATGAGGCGGCACGCAAAATTCCATCAGAGCTCGGCATCACCGCTGTAGTCGCCGGCAACGACCAAATGGCCCTAGGGGCGATTCTCGCCCTGTCCTCCTCAGGCCTGGACATCCCAGGGGATGTCTCCGTCACCGGCTTCGACGACATCCCTGAAGCTGCATATCTCTGCCCGCCGCTCACAACCGTCCGCCTGGACTTCGAGGAGCAGGGCCGTGATGCGTTCCGCCGTCTCGTCACCCAGCTCGAAGGGCGTTCGTCGGCGCCTGGGATCATGACCGCTGAGCTGGTCGAACGCGCTTCCAGCGGCCCTGCGCGGAGCGGCTAGGCCCTAAATCGTTACCGGTAACGAATTCATCACGCCATATTGTTACCGGTAACGAAGTGGGGGTAGCGTGCCCGTCAGCCACCCCGTAAACGGTGCCGTCGGGCATCCCTTGAACGACAACGGAGTCCTTGCGTGAGTCTTGTGCCGCCCTATCGGCCGACCGGTGTTCTCTTCGGCGCCGCGTACTACGCCGAGTACCACCTCAGCGACCGGGTCAAGCAGGACCTGGACCTGATGAAGCAGGCCGGGTTCACGGTGATCCGGGTGGGCGAGTCGGTCTGGTCGACCTGGGAGCCGGAGGACGGGCGCTTCGAGCTGGAGTGGCTGCTACCGGTGCTGGACAGCGCCCATGAACGCGGCATCAAGGTCATCCTGGGAACGCCCACCTACGCCGTGCCGCCGTGGCTTCAGCAGGCCTACCCCGAGATCGCTGCCGAGCGAGCGACGGGAAATCCGATTCCCTGGGGAGCACGCCAGGAGGTCGACTACTCGCATCCGGCATTCCTGTTCCATGCGGAGCGGGTGATCCGCCAGGTGGTGGGCCGCTACGCCGACCACCCCGCCGTCATCGGCTACCAGGTCGACAACGAGCCGGGCCTGGAACTGTTCCACAACCACGGGGCGTTCACCCGCTTCGTGCGCCGGTTGAAGGCGCAGTACGGCGACGTGGACACGCTCAACCGGGAGTGGGGCCTGACGTACTGGTCCCATCGGATCGCCGACTGGTCCGAGCTGTGGCGCCCTGACGGAAACAGCCTGCCGCAGTACGACCTGGCCTGGCGGCGATACCAGTCGGAGCTGACCACCGAGTTCATCTCGTGGCAGGCGGACATCGTGCGCGAGTACGCGAACGAGGACCAGTTCGTGACCACCTGCATCAACTACCCGCGCAAGGCGCACGACGACCTGAAGCTCTCCGCGGCGCTCAACGTGACCGCCGGGAACCCCTACTACTCCATGCAGGACCACCTGGACCCGACCAAGGAACTGGCCCCGCAAACGGAGTGGACCACCACAGGCGTCGCCGGACTGTTCCGGCAGGCCGACCGCCTGTTCTCGTCGCGGCAGGAACGCTTCCTGGTCACCGAGACGAATGCTCAGAGCATCGACGGCAGTGCCAACAACCTGCCCCCGTGGCCTGGCCAACTGCAGCAGGCGGCTTTCGCCCTCATCAGCCGCGGCGCCGCCATGATCGAGTACTGGCACTGGCACACCATTCCCTACGGCGCGGAGACCTACTGGGGCGGTGTGCTCCCGCACTCCTTGCAGCCAGGCCGTGTGTATCAGGAGGTGTCCGCCATCGGCGCCGCGCTTCGGAACCTCGGGGACGCACTTGACGGCTTCGAGCCCGACGGCGACGCGGCATTGTTGTGGTCGAACGACTCGCGGTGGGCATTCGAGTTCTTCCCACCGCTGAGCGTGGAGGGCCGCCCCGACCCGGCATCCTACGAGCGCATCTTCGACGCCTTCCACCGTGGCGTCATCGACGCGGGCGCGCAGGCGCGCATCCTGCACGCCCACCAGGCCGTCGAACTGGGCGCAGCCGAGTTGGCGAAGCGCTACCCGGTGCTGATCGCGCCCGCTCTCTACGTGGCCGCCGACCGCGAGCTGGAACTGCTACGCGACTACGCGGCAGCCGGCGGGCACCTCATCATCGGCATCCGCACCGGATACGGCGACCACGAAGCCCGCGCCCGCGTTGACGTCGCGCCCGCGATCCTGCGGGAGCCGGCCGGAGTGCACTACGAGGAGTTCTCCAACGTCGAGGAGCCGATCCCGGTCACCGGCCGCGGCGACTTCGCCGCCCCCGCGACTGCGGCAGCGACCTACTGGATCGACGGACTCATCCCGGACGGGGCCGAACCGATCGCCGAATACAGTCACCCGCGCTTCGGCGCCTTCCCCACCGCAGTGACACGAGTCCATGGATCAGGTCGCATCACCACGGTCGGGACCGTCCCAGACCCGACGCTGTCCGCGGCCGTGGTCTCCTGGGCGCTGGCGACGATGATCGCTGACGAGCTCGCTCCGTCCCGCGCGCTGCCCGTCACGATCTCGTCCGGGACCCTGCCCGACGGCAGACGCGCCTGGTTCATCTTCAACTGGAGCTGGGACGAGACCTCCATCACGATTCTCCGCTCCACCACCGACCCGGTGGCCGGCACCGCTCACGAGGCGGGAGCCTCCCTCTCTGTCCCCGCATGGTCCACGCGGATCCTGCTCGACACCTGAGTCCGTCCGGGTCACCGAAACCCTCGCACCGTCACCCCCACGAGAAGAAGAACACACATGCTGAAAGCAACAAAGCGGGCAACGGCCCTCGCGGCGAGTGTTGTGGTCACCGCGCTCACTCTCGCCGGCTGCTCCTCCTCAGATAACGGCGGTAGCCCTGTTCCCAGCAGCAGTAAGGCCGGCCAGGCCGAGATCGACAAGGCGATGAACACGCCGACGACGCTCACCTTCTGGACCTGGGTGTCGGACATCGACGACGAGGTCAAGCTGTTCGAGCAGAAGTACCCGCAGATCAAGGTCAACGTCGAGAACGTCGGACAGGGGCCGGACCAGTATCAGAAGCTGCGCACCGCCCTGAAGTCCGGAAACGGCGCCCCCGACCTGGCGCAGATCGAGTACCAGCACATCCCGTCCTTCACGATCACCAAGTCGCTGCTGAACCTCACGCCCTACGGCGCCGGCGACCTGAAGAGCAACTACCCCGAGTGGATCTGGAACCAGGTCTCCCAGGACGGCAGTGTCTACGCCGTCCCGCAGGACTCCGGGCCGATGGGGCACCTCTACCGCTCGGACATCATGAAGAAGGCTGGCATCACTTCCCCGCCGAAGACATGGGATGAATACGCCGCCGACGCGAAGATCGTCAAGGAAAAGACCGGCTCCTACATCGGCGACATCGCCTCCAACGAGCCCGTCGGCATGGTCGGACTGCTGTGGCAGGCCGGCGCCCAGCCGTTCGGCTTCGACGGCAACAAGACCGTGACCATCGACGTCAACAGCGCAGAGGCCAAGAAGGTCTACAGCTACTGGCAGAACCTCATCCAGCAGGATCTGGTCTCCACCGACCCGGATTTCAACGACCAGTGGTACCAGGGATTCTCCAACGACAAGTACGCCGGCTGGGTGACCGCCGCCTGGGGCCCGCTGTTCCTCCAGGGAACCGTCAAGGACACCGCCGGCAAGTGGGCCGCTGCGCCGCTGCCACAGTGGAACGCCGGCGACAACGTCTCCGGCAACTGGGGCGGTTCCACCAACGCGGTCCTGTCGACTACGAAGAACCCCATCGCGGCCTACGAACTGGCGAAATTCATCAACACCGACCCGGCCTCGACCAAGTTGCTGAACACACAGCAGAACCTGTTCCCGGCGATGAATTCCGTGCTCAACGAGGCGTCGTTCACCGACGCGACCTCTGATTTCTTCGGCGGGCAGAAGATCAACGAACTGTTCGCGCAGATATCCCCGACGGTCAACACGAAGTTCCAGTGGCTGCCCTTCATGGACTACGCCTACAGCGAGTTCAACAACACGGTCGGCAACGCCATGACGAACAAGGGCGACCTGTCAGCTGCGGCAGATCAGTGGCAGGACAAACTGGTCGGCTACGCCAAGCAGCAGGGCTTCACCGCTCAGCAGTGAGCGCCCTGGAAAGTGGGGCGACGCACCGCCCGGCGTCGCCCCCACCAGATCGGATCGAGCATCCGACCCGCCACTCGAGAGCCTCGGAAACAGGAGCCCCCATGACCGTCAGCGCCGGCCCGGTGCCGCGACGGAGCGCCGGCGCGACGGCGGCCCGCAGGCAGAATCGCGCCGCCTACGCCCTCGTCTTGCCGTTCATCATCGTCTTCGCGGCGATGCTCATCGTGCCGTTGGCCTACTCGGCGTACCTGAGCTTCTTCCGTACTCAGCTGGTCGGCGGGGAGCAGTTCGCCTGGCTCGCCAACTATCTGCGTGCCTTCACCGATCCTTCGTTCCTCGGTGGACTCGGGCGGATGGCGATCTTCTTGGTCATCCAAGTGCCGATCATGCTTGGTCTCGCCCTGTTCTTCGCCCTCGCCCTCGACAGCGGCCGCATCCGGGGGTCCAAAGCTCTGCGGCTCCTGTTCTTCGTCCCCTACGCGGTTCCCGGTGTTGTGGCGACCCTCATGTGGGGTTACATCTACGGGCCCGACTACGGTCCGATCGCGCAGGTCGTGCGCGCCATGGGCCTGGCCGCGCCCAACTTGCTGTCCTCCCACAGCATCCTCGGCTCGATGATGAACATCGTCACCTGGGAGTACGTCGGCTACAACATGATCATCATGTACGCCGCGCTCCGCGCGATCCCGCAGGAGCGCTACGAGGCAGCCGAGATCGACGGCGCCGGCCAGTTCCGCATCGCCTGGAGCATCAAGATCCCCGCCATCCGCTCAGCGATCATGCTGACCGTCATCTTCTCCATCATCGGCACCTTCCAGCTCTTCAACGAGCCGAGCCTCCTGCACACCGCGGCCCCCAACTCGGTCGGCGACGACTTCACCCCGAACTTCTACGCGTACAACGTCGCCTTCGTGAACCAGGACGTCAACTACGCCGGTGCGCTGGCCTTTCTGCTCGGCATCGTCATCGCGGTCATCTCCTACTTCGTCCAGACCGCCCAGAACCGACGGCAGGGGGAGAAGCGGTGACCGAAACCCTGACCCGCACCGAAAGGAAGGCAACCTCAGTGCCGCAGCGCCGGGACAGCCGCCGCAGCAACCTCCTGTCCATACTGCTGTGGCTCTGCGCCCTGTACTTCGTGCTTCCGCTGGTGTGGCTCCTGATCGCCAGCACCAAGGACAACTCTGATCTGTTCTCCACCTTCGGCTTCTGGTTCGGCCGCGGCTTCTCCCTCTGGGACAACCTCGTCTCGGTTTTCACCGTCCGCGACGGCCAGTTCGCCCGCTGGGGCCTCAACACGATCATCTACGCAGGCGTCAGCGCGATCGGCGCTTCTCTGCTGGCCACGATGGCCGGCTACGCCTTCGCCAAGTACAAGTTCCCCGGCGCCACCGCGATGTTCAGCGTCATCCTCGGCGCCATCATGATCCCCCTGACCGCCCTCGCCCTGCCCACCTACCTGATTTTCAACTCCATCCACCTGACCAACACGATGTGGGCCATCATCGTGCCGTCCTTGGTCAGCCCTTTCGGGGTCTACCTCATGCGCGTCTACGCCGCCGACTCCGTCCCCGACTCCCTTCTCGAGGCGGCCCGCATGGACGGCGCCGGTGAGCTGCGCATCTTCTGGCAGGTCGGCATCCGCCTGCTCAGCCCCGGCATCGTCACCGTCTTTCTCTTCTCTCTCGTGGCGACCTGGAACAACTACTTCCTGCCGCTGATCATGCTCAACAGCTCCGACCTGTATCCACTCACCGTCGGCCTGGCTCAGGAACAGTCGGCCAGCGCCGCAGGAGGCGGCGCCCAAGCACTGTTCTCCACCGTCATCACCGGATCCTTCATCTCCGTGGTGCCGCTGGTCATCGCCTTTCTCTTCCTCCAGCGTTACTGGCAGTCCGGATTGGCCACCGGCAGCGTCAAGGGATAGCGCACCACTCCTTTGCCGGTCCCGCCGTAGTCCGGCTGGCGCCACGCCTCCTTCAGAACAAGTACGAACAACGTTCACGCCCGTCGACCCGACTCGTCTGGGCGGCCGCCGCTTGCCCTCTCTCTTCGAGCAGTAAGAGCGAGGATCGGCAGCCACTACGGACGAGTCATGGCAGGCAGCATCGGCTGGCTTTCGTCCTCCGGCTGCCCGAAAACAGGCGGAGCCCGGTCTCACCGGAAACGGTGCGTCCTCGCATCCAGACCAGTGTCGATCGCGCAGCTGCCCCCCTGACAGCTGCGTGCCGCGGCTCACGCCGCACATCCCGTCACCCATCCCCCACAGGAGTGGCAATGAAAACAAGAAGGTTAGGGACGTCTCTAGGAGTCGTCCTCGCAGCATCCGCGATGCTGCTCGTGCCGGTGATCCCCGCACAGGCGTACAGCCCGACGGGCGGGATCATGTACCAACTCGGCAGTGACCCGTGCCTCAAGGGGCGGGGCAACTGTGCGATCTACCCGAAGTCGGCGCAGTTGCCGAGCGGGCGTCTGGTCGCATCGTTCGAGAAGGCCACCGTCGTACCAGAGACGGGAGGCGCCGACCGGGAGACCCTGCCGATCTACAAGAGCGACGACTACGGAACCACGTGGCAGTCGTTGTCTGAGGTCAAGGCGCCGGCGTATCTTTCCAGCGACCCGCAGTACGCGAAGTACACGAGCAACTGGACGAATCCGTATCTCTATGTGCTTCCGCAGGATGTCGGGAGTCTGAAGGCGGGCACGCTGCTCCTGGCCAGTGTCGTGTCAGGAGACGACTACTACTACAAGGAGCACAAGGCGGCCGACCCGACCTGGTCGCCATCGAGTGATGGCGACCGTAAGGATCTGGCGATCGCGCTCTACTCGAGCACCGACGAAGGCGTGACCTGGAACGTCGTCAACGTCATCGCGACGGGTGGATGGCAGGGTGGCAGCGCGGGTGCGATCGGCAGGAACGTCGCCGGCGCGAACACGTACAAGCAGGTGGATCCGCTCTGGGAACCGTACCTGATGGTCTATGACGGCGAGCTCATCTGCTATTACTCCGACGAGAACGACTACATCGGCTTCGACCCCGCCACCGGTGTCGCGACGCTGGATCCGAACAACGACACGGCTACCGATTCACAGGGCCAGGTCCTCGTCCACAAGACCTGGGACGGCAGCAGCTCAGCGTGGAGCGATCCCGTCATCGATGTCTCCGGACTCACCCAGAACATGGGCGGCGGCAAGGCGGAGATCGGCGGGGGACGCCCCGGCATGACGAACGTCGTCCCGACGATGGACGGCAAGTGGCTCATCACCTATGAATACTGGGGCGGTGGAGCCAATGTCAGGTACAAGGTCGCCGATGACCCATTGAAGTTCTATGCGGACGGCGATCCGGCTGGCACCCCTATCACCTCTTTGCCGGTCGACTCCGGTTCCAAGAAGCCGGCGACAGGAGGCAGCCCTGTCACCATCAAGCTTCCCGATGGGCGCCTGGTCTACAACGCCTCCGGCAGCGGCGACGTCTGGGTCAACCAGAGCGGGCGCAGCGACGGCGTTTGGAAGGAGTACCAGACCAGCCTGGGATCCGGTTACAGCCGCAATCTGCAGTACGTCAACGGCACCGGCCGCATCGTCATCCTCCGCAACCAGGGCACCTCGACGATCGCCTACGGTGAGGTCGACCTCGGACACTCCGAAGGCGCCTACTACCGGCTCGTGAACCGCAAGACCGGCCAGGTGATCGGCACCGGAGGCAAGACCAACGACGCGAACATCGGCAATGGTGACGTCCCTGACGTCGTCCTGGAGGACGCCGGCTCCGCGGTGAGCAAAGACACCCAGTACTGGCACATCTTCACGGCGCCCAATGGCGGCGTGTCTTTGCTGAACAAGTCGGGCGGCCGTGCGGCAGCCATCTGGACCGGCAACGCCACCGTCGGACAGAAGATCGGCCAATGGGTCGACAACAGCCCGACCGGCAGCTGGAATCTGATCAAGTCCGACGACGGGTATTACAAGCTCCAGGCGGTCAAGAACACTGGCGTCTACCTGACCGGCTCGACCACAGGGGCCGCGCTCACCTTGCAGAACGCGGTCAGCGACGGCTCCCAGGAGTGGCAGTTGGCCCAAGAGGCTCCTGCTGCGGACGACCTCACCTCGGGCGACCATTCCGCGAGCCTGATCTCGTCAGACACGATTGCCCAGAACGGCACCCTGTCCCTCAACGCGACGGTGACGCATCCTGTCGTGTCGCATGCGAACGTGACCGGTCACGTCTACGCGTTAACGCCGGGCAGCAGCACCCCGGTCGACCTGGGCGCGGTCTCTTTCGGCTCCGACCAGAAGGCGACGGTCTCGCTTCCCGGCGCGCTCAAGGCGGGAGACTCCAAGATCGCAGTCGTCTTTGACGAGACGCCCATGATGTGGGACAGCGTCTATGTGCTGCCCGGTGACGGAGCCGCATCCGCACCGGCGAAGGGAGTGCTTTCGTCCAACAACGGATGGGACGACGGCCTTCGGGACGGCGACTACACCATCACCATGAACCTCTGGTGGGGCCAGAACGCGGACCTGATCAAGCTCTATGAGAACGGTGAACTCGTAGCCACCAGGGACCTGACATTCGGTGGCGACGACGCCCAGAACGTAAGTGTCGACATCAGCGGCAGGCCCAATGGTGAATACAAGTACACCGGCGTGCTGGTCAACTCGAAGGGTTCCACGGAGACCGCCCCGTTGACCGTCAAGGTGACCGATGCCAACCCGGGCAAGCCGGTGTTGTCAGCCGACAACTGGGACGGCGATGGGACGTACACCGTGACCGCCGATCTCTGGTGGGGGCAGAACGCGACCTCCTACCGATTCCTGGAGAACGGTGCCGTTGTGGCCACTGGAGACTTCGCGTCCAACACTCCTGCCGCGCAGCAGGCCAAGCTAAACGTCTCGGGCAAGGCCGCAGGCACGTACGTCTACACCGTCGAGTTCAGCAACGCTGCTGGAGCCACGACGAGTAGTCCCCTTACGGTCAAAGTGACCAACTGACCGCCACCATGCTGCTCTCGCTGGGTCGAATCAACCGGCGAGAGCAGCCCATCGGGGACGGTCGGCCACGTCGGGTACAGAAGACCTCCAAAGGCCATGCCGCTGGTGATGCGGTGGCTGGATATCCCCGTCCGGTACTCAGGAAGAGGGCCCGCATCGACGGTCGCGATCACCATTGAATTCGTCATGCCCGTCCGGTGAGAAAGCTCGTGGCGTTGATGTGTACCGGCGCCCCAGCGGCGCGCTCACCTTGCTGCTGGGGCGCTGATCCACATTCCCCTGACGAAGGAGACAGCTGTCCCGCCGGAGAGGAGCATCCAGTTGGGCACGTCCCCTGATCGCCGTACGCCGGTCATGGCGGACGTGGCCAAGCTCGCGGGAGTGTCGCCACAGACCGTCTCCCGAGTGCTCAACGACCATCCCCGCGTTTGTGCGGAGACCCGCGCCCGGGTCGTACTCGCCATCGAGCGGCTCGGGTACCGAAGGAATCTGACGGCTCGGGCGCTGGTCACTCGGCACTCTCGCAGGCTGGGAGTGGTGAGCTTCGACGCCACCCGGTACGGCCGGGCCGGGATCGTCTTCGCGATCGAGCAGGCCGCCAGGGAACGGGGTTACTCTGTCAGCATCGTGAACCTGCGCACCCTCGACCGGGCCGGTATCGACGCCGCCGTCGGCCACCTGGCCGAACAAGGGGTCGAGGGAGTCGTGATCATCGGTCCCCGGAGTTCGGCGACCGGGGCGTTCGGCGGCCTCCCGGAGGGAACGCCTGCGGTGGTCGTCGAGGGCTGGGGTACCGGGGGAGTTCCCGTGGTAGGCGTCGACCAGGTCGAAGGGGCCATGTTGGCCACTGGCCATTTACTGGAACTCGGGCATGAGACCGTGTGGCATGTCGCCGGGCCCGCCGGCTGGCTGGAGGCCGACGGACGGGTTCAAGGCTGGCGCGCCGCGCTCCGTGCGGCAGGGCGGCAGGTTCCGGACGTGCTGATCGGAGACTGGAGTCCCCGATCTGGATATCAGGCAGGCAAGCTGCTGATGACACTTCCTGGCCGGGTAACCGCGGTGTTCGTGGCCAACGATCAGATGGCGCTGGGCGTTCTGCGGGCGTTGGCGGAAGCGGGCGTGCCCGTTCCCGGCCAGGTGAGCGTTGTCGGCTTCGACGACATTGCCGAGTCCGAGTTCTTCTCACCACCCCTCACTACCGTCAGGCAGGACTTCGCTGCCGTTGCCCGGGACAGTGTTGACGTCCTGCTGGCGCAGATCGAGTCCGACGGCCCCGCCGAACGTGAGCGGCTCGCCGTTACGCCCCAACTCATTGTGAGAGGCAGTGCGGCCGTGATGTTCGATGCCTTTCAGGAGGGCCGGCGGCCGCCGAACGCGGTATCAAGCCGGGTGGGCGAGAACTCTGCGGAGGACGCCGAGGTTGTAGGCGCGTAGGGTCTGCTCCGGCTCCTTGGGTTCGTAATTGGTGTAGTCGAGGGCGAGAATGACCGGTCCGCGCTGAAGGATGAGCACGGTGCTGACGGATGTGCGTTCGCCGTTGACGTTCATGAGTTGCTCGATCTGCTGGCCGTGCCAGCCGAAAGCGTCAGGCTCATAGGTCTGGGGGCGGGAGACGCCGCTGATCCGCCTTGTCGGGTCGACTGGGTCGTTCGTGGATCCGCTGTAGCGGCATTGGGGGAGTTTCCGGTTGACCTGCTTCATGAGGGTGGAGGCGGCGGCCTCGCTGGGCAGCACCCAACCCTGTTGCGTGAGGCGCCCCTTGTAGGGGACGGTGAACGCTTCCTTGGCCGTCGCGTACTGCTTGTCGACGGGTACTCCGGGGGTGTTCAGCGGGTTGAGTGGTACGCAGATGTTGAGCCTCGAGAGGGTGCCCTCAGGGACGGTTTGAGTCTCGCCGCCGGATAGTCCGGCTTCCGCTGGATCAAGGAAGAGCGCAGTGACATCCTCGCGGGTTTCAGACTGTGCCGAGTAAGCGATTGGGCTGGGCTTGGCGGCTGAGGGAGTGTCGATGTGGGGAGCCCTCTCGGTGCTCGCTCCGCACCCGGCCGCCATGAGGGCGAATAGCCCGACAAACGAGGTCACTCTGCGACTCATTTCAGCACTCCGCTCTGCCGGTTCTGCACACCGGAGTGACTCTGAGGCAAAGAATGGGCCGTCGGAGCTTTGACCCCGCAATCTTGAAGGTCCTTTGAATGGTCCTTAGCCAGTAGGTGATCTTGGTGCTGGACAAGGAGGCTCCGACTTGGACGAGCGGCCGAAAATTGAGATTGCTTCCCTGACGTAGTTGGCCCCGTGGGTCCTTGTGACTCGGATTGAAGCGGGTCGCTGTAACCCTTTTCGAATCGCGCGCGATCGAAAAAGGGACTGCCTGCTCGAAGGGGATCACGTGCGAGTAGAACAGAGCGTTTCAGGAGCGATTGAACGCGCGTGCGGCAGCGGCGGCGACCGTGGTGACCAGGACCCATCCCGACACGATCAACACCATGGTGATCATCTTTGCCAGGCCCGTGGGGTTCCATGTCGCGTCGTGTCCGAGGCTGACCAGCGGGATCAGTAGATCTAGAGAGTAGATGAACGGGTCCCAGTCGGGGTGTTCGTCCGCTTTGATCGGGCAGAGGCCGTCCGTCCGGGCTGCACCGGTGCCGCACGCCACGGTGGAGAAGTAGATGGTTCCCAGGGCGAGCAGGCCGATGACGCCGATGATCGCCCGCCACGGCTGATATCCGTACCCCAGAGTGAGGTCCTGGATGAAACCCCAGAGCCGCCAGAGTCGGCCTCGGGCTCGGGCCACGCGCCGCAGCTTCTCCCGCAGTACCCGACTGGCGTCCCGCTCCCGCCCTGTGGCGCGGTAGCAGTCGGCGAGCTGGTTGTATGGCCCGGGCTCGGTGTTCGGCGTTCCTCTGGCGAGCCACGTGATGCGCTCCTCCACGGCCATGTTGCCGGCCAATGATCGGTAGCTGAACTGGTCCAGCTCGACCCGCCCGGTCTCCGTGGGCCAGGAGGCGCGGTCGTCGTCGAAGATCTCCACCGCCGCGTGACCGAGTTCGATCCTTCCTGGAGGCCGTACGGGCGAGAAGGTGAACCTGCGAGCGACGAGTCCTCCGGCGCGAAGGGAGACGCCGTCCTGCTCTCCAAGCGTGGCGTCGGCGAGGTCCACATTGCCCTGCAGTACGGCAGAGCTGACATCCAGCAGCCCGGAGAGATTGGCCTTGCGCATGTCCAGGTCGCCGGAGATGGAGGCTCCTGCGAGAGCGACGGATCCGGGGCTTTCCTCCGCCCCACTGACCACGGTTTCCGTCAGGACGACTCCGCCGGTCACTTGGGACATGGACAGGTCGAGGAGGCCCGCGAGATGCGCCTGCCCGGCGGTGACACCCCCATGAACGGCGGCTCGGCTCAGCCGTACCGATCCTTCGGGTGCCGGGCACGTCAGAGTCGCTCCAGCCAGGTCGAACACACCAGAGATCTCCGCACCGCGCATGTCGATGCTTCCTTCCACGACCAGCCCTTCGCCGGCGTAGAGGTCACCGTTCAGGCGAAGCGCCATGCCGACGAAGGCACGTTTCCCCGGCCGGGACAGGGTCGCGTTTCTGAACGCGATCGGTCCCGCGACCGTCGAACCGAAGAGGTTCACCATGCCCTCGGCCCGGAACCCGTCGCGGGCATAGAAGCCACCGTTGCCGATGATCATCTGGGCTGCCTGGACGATGGCGTTCTCACCCACGATCTGCGCCTCATCCAGGAAGACGCCTCCCACCGCGGCAGAGTTCAAATACCAGCTGCCTTCACATCGCATCCCTCTGGCGGAGACGTTCCCGCCGACGGTGACGCCGTCCGCGTCGATCCCGATGCGGTCGTGAGGCATGATCCGCGTATGGGCCAGGACGAGGTCGGCGCCGATCCTGGCACTCACCAGATCCACCTGTCCGTTGATCTGACAGGCCCGCAGTTCGACGTCGCCTTCCACCGCGACTCCATTAGCTGAGAGCCCCGGCAGAGTGCAGTTGTCGAAACTGATACTCGTCATCCTGGCCTTGTCGAAGCAGGGTGCCGTATCGAAGACGCAGTCCTCGAAGAAGATCGGGATACCGACATCGCCCCCGGCCAGGTCCAGGCCGTTGTTGATCCGGGCACCTCGCACCCGCATCTGAAGCATGTGTCCGTCGGCGGGAGTCGGCGGTGTGAGCAGTAGGTGCCGGATGACCGAGCTCCGGATACGGGGGCCCACCGTCTCTTCGCCCGGCTTGGCAGGCACGTCGAACCAATCGCCGCTTTGGAAGGCCTTCCATAAACGCCGTTCCAGCACGCTCCATGTCCGGGGCGCAGACGATCGGAGGGCAGCCGGCATCGAGATCGTCTCCTCGTGGACGGATCGGCAGGCGTCGGCCAATCCAGTGAGTGTCTCGACTCAGATCATTTGCTCAAAGGCCGACGTCGTCTACTCCTGTGGGACGCATCACGCTCAAATCCGGTCGGCCACGTTCCCGGTCGGCGGTTTCCAGCTCGATGTGACATCTTTCGGCGACATCGCGGACCAGAGTCAAGCTGCAGGCAGCGGAGCGGAGCAAGATATTCGTAATGTCCCATTACCTCTGAATCCGGCGGGATCCAGAGGGGGACATAGTTGATCAGAACCACCCACTTCCGCAGATGGCGCGGGGGTGGGTTCTGATCAACAGGGACCGGGCGCGGTCGTCGGGGGAGCGGTCGAGGCATGTCCGATGGGGGAGTGGAAGCAGGGTCCAGGAAGGTACGGCAGCGGCGGCGGGAGCGGCAGGCCGTGCCGAGGCCGTACGTGGTGAAGTTCGTGCTGACCGAGCAGGAGTACGCCGACTTCCGGGCGGCGGCGGAGCGACTTGGGTTGGCGCAGGGGGCGTATGCGGCCGAGGCGTCTTTGGCGGCGGCGCGGATGGCGAACCCGCCGATGCCGGACCCATTGCGGGAAGCACTGATCGAGCTGATGCAGGCGTCGGGCCAAGTACGGCGCATCGGCGTGAACCTCAACCAGGCAGTCGCGGCGCTGAACGCTACAGGGGCTGACCCAGGAAACCTCCTTCCGTACGCGGCCGCCTGCGTGCGGGCGGTGCAGCGCCTGGACGGAATCGCGGAAGCCGTTCGGAAGCGCATCCGATGATCGGAAAAGTGCTTCGCGGGACGCGCGTCGAGGGGCTGCTCTATTACCTGTACGGCCCGGGCCGGGCTAATGAGCATGTGAACCCGCACATTGTGGCGGGGTGGCGGCATCCGGTCGAGTTGGAGCCGGCTCTCCGTGCGGATGGTGGGCGGGATTTCCGGAATCTGATCGGATTGCTGAATCAGCCTCTCGCCGCCCTCGGCGGCGATGGTTACGACGAGCCGGTGTGGCATTGCGTCGCCCGAGCCGCTCGCGATGATCGAATCTTGGACGACGATGAGTGGGCTCAGGTCGCCTACGAGATCATGAACCGGACCGGTCTTGCCGCCAGCGGGGATGATGATGCGGTGCGCTGGGTCGCGGTACGGCATGCCGATGACCACATTCATATCGTGGCCACGCTCGCGCGTCAGGATGGGACCAAGCCGAAGACCTGGAATGACTTCTACCGGGTGCGGGAGGCCTGCCAGGCGGTCGAGCGCCATTACGGGCTGAAAGTGACGGCTCCTGGCGATCGCACGGCTGCCCGGCGGCCGACGCGAAGTGAGACTGAGCAGGCGCGGCGGCGGCGCTGGGCTGAGGTGCCGAGAATCGCGCTTCGGCGGCATGTCACCACGGCCGCGGCGGGGGCTGCTTCGGAGGAGGAGTTCTTCCGCCGGCTGGAGGCTTCCGGAGTGCTGGTCCGCAAGCGGTTCAGCCAGCGGACCCCCGGTGAGGTCACCGGCTACGCGGTGGCCCTGCCGATCCAGCTCAACCGCACGGGAGAACCGGTCTGGTTCGGCGGTGGGAAGCTGGCTTGCGATCTCACTCTTCCGAAACTCCGCACGCGCTGGAACGGCGGAAGCGGCGCACCTGCGGGCGCGATCGACTCGGCTGACCGGCGGCAGGTGTGGGATCACGCTGCTGAAGCCGCGGCAGCGGCCGCCGCTCACATCCGGCGAGTGGTGGCCACTGATCCGAATGCCGCAGCAGACATCGCCGGCGCCACCTCCGACCTGCTGCATGTCGCATCGAGCGTGCTGAAGGACCGACGACTCCGGAGCGCGGCGGATGCCTTCGACCGGGCGGCGCGGGAGCCGTATGCGCGGATCGGAGGTACGACGCCGGCTGGGATCGCCCTGAGGAGGGCAGCACGAAAGCTGGCTTCCGCGGGGACGACACGGTCGGGTTCGACGATCGCTGCCGGCGCCATGGTCGCCAACATCGTGGCTTTGATGAATGCGGTGGCACAGTTGCGGGCCGTTCAGGGTCGGCTCGCTCAGGCGGTGGCGGCTCGGTCAGCGGTCCAGTGCCTGAGCCGAACCGCTGCTTCCGGTGTCGCGGCCGTTTCACTGCTGGCTGCGGCCGACTTCCCGCGTACCGGCGTTCCGCTGGATTCCGCACCGGTTCCGGGCAAGTCCGGCCGTTCCGCAGCTCGACCAGAGCCGTCGGCTGGGCGGCGCCCTCGACTTTAGAGAAGGCGAACAGTCCTTTGCTCAGCTGGGGGAGTGCAGTCTTGGCTGGCGGGGCAAATCGGCAGGCGGGTTAGTTGATCATGCCTCGGGCGTGGTCAACGTTCGGGGGTGACCGTCGTGCCGATCATGGCTTTGTCCGCTGCGTGTCGCTGGGCAGCCATCGGGCTGCTCGCCGCGATGAGCGTGCCTGCTGTGAGCGCCACGCCGGCGCTCGCCGCTGCGGGATGTCCGCATCTGGGGGAGACGGCCAACCGGTACATCGACGAGGAAAAGCTGTGCGTGAACTTCCAGCAGGAAGTCGCGAACTGGATCGCCACCGGCCAGCAGCCAGATCTCGGCCGGGCCTTGAGTAAGTCGGCGAAGGGATCCACGGTGCAGGTGGTCCCTCAGCAAGCGAACCCGATCCAGTCGCCTGGAACTCCTTCGCAACCTGTTAAGGAGAACAGCGGCCAGGCGCAAGCGAAGAAACCTGCCAGGCGACACCGGCACACCACCCACCATCCCGATGTGGCGGGTACGGATCGCCGTCCCGAACTTTCCACCGACCGCCCCGATGTTGCGACACCCACTCCCACACTCCGATCCGGAAAGATGCATCACCCGGAAACGTATGGCCATGGCCGCGACGTTGCCGGAGCTCGAGGTGACAGGATCCGGCGCGCAACGGGAAAACACCATCCAGCGCTCAGGACTTCGGGCGTAGAGCCGCGTTCCGCGCCTACCGCGGTGAACCCGGGCGCCGGACAGGTGCTAAGCCACGAAACGGCGCCCGCCAGCCCTTCTCCCATGGTCATCTCGGCCGCCGTGATTGCAGTGCTACTCCTGGGCATCGCCTTCTCGTTCCGGCGCCAGCTGCGAATGCGGTGGAGAAGGAACCGCCTCGCCCGCGATGGTGACCGCCTCCTTCGCTCCAGCTCCCCGACGGAGATGCTGCCTCCTGCCGAGGAGGAATCGGCGACGTCGATCGGCTACGCGGTCGCCCTGTCGGCGCTCCGCGGGATGGGGCTTACGGGGCCCGGCTCTGACAGTGTGGCCCGCGCCATGATCGTGGAGCTGCTGACCAGCGGTCATATCTCGGCCCGAGTGCTCATTTCGCATGACGACATGGCTCGCCTGTTCGGGGACTACGCGAGCGAAGAGCTCCGGCACGTTCCGGGCCTGACCGTGCTGAACAGCCTTCTGGACGTAATCACCGAACTCGAAGTGGAGATCGTTCGCCGAACAGGACAGCGGTCAGACTCCGGAGCACCCGCTGACATGCCCTGGCTATTCGCCTTCCTCTCTCCCGGCGCGGCGGCCGAGCGACTGCACCGCATCATTCAAGGCGGTGCGGAAGACCTCATCCTCGGTGTGCTCTTGGAGGAATGGCCGTACGGCATCACGTGCACGGTCGACGTGAACGGCCTGATCGCTGATCTCGACGGAAGAAGCGCTCCGGCGTGGGTGGGTCGCCGGCTTTCCGTCTACCCCAGGGCCCTTGCCGCAGACCGGCTGAAGGCTCTGGGCGCGTCGGTGTAGGCCGTATCTCCAGCTTTGAGATCACGCTCCGGCTCTGGTGGCGGTATCGAGGCACTCACAGAGCCGAATCAGAGCGAAGGGGAGTGGTAGGCGATCTGATGGAGGAGGGCGATCAACCGCTCCTGCTCGTCGTTCGAAAGAGGGCTGGCCAGATCCTGTTGGACAGTTTGTACGGCGGGAGTGACCTCCGGCATGATCCGGACGGCGTCCGGGGAAAGGGAGAGACGCTTGCGGCGGCGGTCCGAGTGGTCCGGGGTCAAGACGATCAGACCTCGCCGGACCAGGCGGGCGACGATGTCGGCGGCGCTGGACTTGTCCAGAGAGACCAGGTCCCCTGCCGCCGTCTGGTCGGTTCCCGGGCGCTGGGCCAGCACGCACAGCAGGGCGTACTGCGAGGGCGTCACGGTAGCGCCTACATGCGTCGCCCACAGCACGCCGTGCACTTGCTCGGCACGGCGAAGCAGGTGGCCGGGCGTGGTGCTGAGGAGCAGTACGCTGACCGGCGCGTCAGGGGCCTCCTCGATCGGCGGCGGGCCCTTATAGGCGACCCGACCGAGCAGGTCGACGAGGGCGCCCTGATCCGCGGAGTCGAGGGGCTCGATCAGCCGAGCCTGCACCCGGCGCACCCTCGGAGTGATCTCACGGAGGGCCGCGTTCGCCACCCGGGTGAGCGTAAGGGTATAGCGACGGCCGTCGAGCGGGTCGCGATCCCGTCTGATCCAGCCGTTCCGCTCCAGCCGGGCGACGACGTCCGCGGTCGTCGACTTGTCCAGCGAGGCCAATTGCCCGGCCGACCGCTGGTCCAGTCCGGTCGCATTGGACAGCGCGCTGAGCAGTGCGTACTGCGGGCCGGTCAGATCACCCTTGAGCTCGGCCGACCACAACGCGGTGTGCACCTGCTGCGCACGCCTGATGAGGTGACCCAGGGTCGTGGCGAGCTCCAGCACCGGCACGGTCACGGGTGACAGTTCGCTGTCGCCGGTGTGGCCGGACATCTGTATGGACACGGACTTTCCCCTTCTGCGTGCCCGACGGATTTGAACGTGCCAGAACATGGACGGCGATGGGACGCACCCGTACAAGTGCACCGTAACCGATAACAGCCGCAATGCACGCCTCCTGGCCTTGACTGTCGATCCGGGCGGGGCCTACGCTCCATCAAAAGTACTCCGTATGCGGACTAGTTGGGCGAAAGGCCCGGTTGGTCGCTGTGCTTGAACGGACGGAAGACCATCGAATGACCGCAACGCCTCGCTTCACCGATCCAGACCCCGACCTCGGCGCGCTCTACGGTGATCTCGCCGACAACGACCTGCAGCCACTGTGGAAGCTGACCGGCCTGCTGACGCCGGAGCCGGTCGTCCGGACGCGGCCGTACCGGTGGCGCGCCGACATGTTGCGCCGGATGGCCGAACGAAGCGGACAACTGGTCGGCATCGACCGGGGCGGCGACCGGCGGGTGCTCGCCTGCGCCAACCCCGGCCTCGGGGGCGCTCCCTATGCCACCTCGTCGATGTGGGCGGCGGTGCAGTATCTCGGCGCGGGCGAGTCCGCTCCGGCGCACCGGCACACCCCGGCGGCCCTGCGGTTCGTGCTGGAGGGCGAGGGTGTGTGGACTCTCGTCGACGGCGACCCCCTGCGGATGTCGACCGGCGACCTCATCTTGACCCCGAGCATGACCTTCCACGAGCACCACAATCCCGGCGGCGAGCCGATGATGTGGATGGACGTGCTCGACCTGCCGATGGTGGCCGGCCTGGACGCCGTGTTCTTCGAGGAAGGGCCGACCGAGGAGCCCACACTCCGCACCGGAGAGATGTCCGGCTCCGAACGCGTGTGGGGTGGCGGCCCCGGCCTGCTGCCGGCGCGGGGGAAGTCCCGGCACACACGGCCGCACTCGCCGCTTCTGGCCTACCGCTGGGCGGACACCGATCGTGCGCTCGCCGCGAGCCTCGCGGACTCCGGCGGCGCGGATGCCGAGTTGCGCTTCGCCGACCCGACGAGCGGCGGGGACGTGATGCCGACGATGCGCTGCGAGATGCGACGGCTGCGCGCCGGCGGACGCAGCGGGTTCCGGCAGCAGACGGGATCCCGCGTGGCGACCGTGCTGAGCGGCACGGGGACCGCATCGATCGGCGAAGAGAGCTTCAGCCTGGGGCCCGGCGACATCTTCGCTGTGCCGTCCTGGGCCCGATACGGCCTGGAGGCGGACGAGGAGCTGGACGTCTTCAGCGTCACCGACGCGCCGGTGCTCGAAGCGCTCGGCCTCTACCGAGAGCAGGACTGTTGACCCGCCCGGCCGCCGGTGCGCGGCCGGAACCCCTCACCACCGTGCCTGTTGGAGCGAGATGACGACAACACATGTTCCGGTGCTCATCGTCGGCGGCGGGATCGGCGGGTTGGCGACCGCCCTCGCCGTCGCCAGGAGCGGCCGTGCCGTGCACCTCCTGGAGCAGGCGTCCGAGTTCACGGAGATCGGCGCCGGCCTGCAGATCGGTCCGAACGCGACCCGTGTGCTGGACCGTCTCGGTCTGCTCGACCAGCTCCTCGAGGTGTCCGTGCTGCCGAGGAATGGGGTGATGCTGGACGCCGTAACGGGGGAGCCGCTCACCGTTCTCGACCTGGGGCAAGGTTTTCGGGACAGGTACGGCTACCCGTACGTGGTGGTCCATCGCAGCGACCTGCTGGGCATGCTGGTCGCCGCGTGCCGGGCCGAGCGGCTGGTGCACCTGGAGAACGACCGGCAGGTGGTCGAGGTGTGGAGCGACCCCGATTCGGCCGGCGTGCGTTGCGCGGACGGGTCCACTTACACGACCGACCTGCTCATCGGCGCCGACGGGCTGCGCTCGAAGGTCCGTACCCTGATCTCCAATGACGAGCCCGTCTACAGCGGGTTCTCGGCCTGCCGGGGCACGGTCCCGATGAGCGAGGTCCGTACGGACGTTGCCGAGAACGACGTCGTCTTGTGGGTCGGGCCGGGCATGCACCTGATCCAGTACCCGGTGCGGCGCGGCGAGGTGTACAACCAGGTGGCGGTGTTTCGCAACGAGAACCCTGCCGACTTCGGCGAAGAGATGCGGGAGCGGTTCTCGAAGGCCTGCGCGCCGGTTCAGGGACACGCGGCCCGGATAGCACGGGACCGCAACTGGCCGATCTATGACCGCGACCCGCTGCCGACTTGGATCTCCGGACGCGCGGTGCTGCTCGGCGATGCCGCGCACCCGATGCTGCAATACCTCGGCCAGGGTGCGTGCCAGGCGCTGGAGGACGCGCTCGCGCTGGGACAGGAACTCGCACGGCACGACGAGGACGTCGACAAGGCGCTCGTCGCCTACCAGGACAGGCGGCTGCCGAAGGCTACGCGGTGTCAGCTGTCCGCCCGCCCCTGGGGCGAGGTCTGGCACAGCGACAACGCGGCGATGCTCGGCCTGCGCTCTCGCGTGATGCGGTCGCGAAGCGCCGACGACTACACCGAGTTGGACTGGCTCTACGCCGCGGAAGAGGAGCTCGCCTCATGAGACTGATCAGCTACCTGCATCCGGACGGGACCGAGCGCGCCGGCGTCCTGCGCGGCGACGACGTCTTCGACGTGAGTCAGGGCGCGGGCGCGATGAGGACGCTGATCGCCGCCTGCGGGGGTGATCCGGCACGGGTGACCCCCGAGGCCTCGGCCTCTGCCGCGATCGGCGAGGTGACGCTGCTGCCGCCGGTGACCGACCCCTCGAAGATCGTCGCGGCCCCGGTCAACTACTTCGACCACAAGGCCGAGATGAACGAGAGCGCGCACATCGACAGCCTCGGTGTGTTCCTCAAGGCACCGTCCTCGCTGATCGGGCAGGGCGCCAGGATCAGGTTGCCGTACACCGACAGGCGCTTCGACCAGGAGGGGGAGCTCGCGCTGGTCATCGGGCGGACGGCCCGTGACGTCGCCGCCGCGGACGCGGACGCGTACATCTTCGGGTACACCTGCCTGCTGGACATCACCATGCGGGGCGGCGAGGACCGGTCGACCCGTAAGTCGTTCGACACGTTCACGCCGATGGGCCCGGCACTGGTCACCCGCGACGAGATCGGTGACCTTGCAGACCTCCGGCTGACCTGCTCGGTCAACGGAGTGCTCCGCCAGGACGCTGACATCAAGGACCTCATCTGGGGTGTGCCGGCCCTGATCGAGTACGTTTCGTCCGTGATGACTCTTTTCCCGGGTGACGTGATCTCCACAGGCACGCCCGCGGGTGTCGGCCAGATCTTCGACGGTGATCGGATCGGCGTGAGCATCACCAGAATCGGCGCGCTGGCCGTGGAGGTCGGCGCCGAAGACGCCGTGGCGTGCCCGACGAAGGGCGCCGGCCGCGGACCGGTGCCGCCGGCTGAGCTCACACCGGTCCGGTCGGCAAAATAGTAAGTACACGGAATAGTTCGCCCGCTGACACGGGGGCAACACCCTGTGCCTCGTTCTGGAGGTGCGTCATCATCACTCCCCATATTCCGGAATATCCCCTACAGCGATCGGCCAAATGCCCCTTCGACCCACCGGAGGACTTCGAGCGCCTCCGCGTGGAGCAGCCCGTCTCGCAGGTGCGCCTCTGGAACGGCGGCCTCGCCTGGATGGTCACCCGCTACGACGACGTCCGCGAGGTGCTGGCCGACCCGCGGCTGAGCTCGGACATGAGCCGGCCGGGTTTCCCGGCCCACAACGCGAGCGTCGCCGCCACCCGGCAGAAGCATCGGACGTTCCTCAACATGGACGACCCCGAGCACGCCAAGCAGCGCCGGATGGTCACGCGGGACTTCATGATCAAGCATGTCGAGGCGCTGCGGCCGCGCATCCAGCGGCACGTCGACGCGCTGATCGACGAGTTCAGCGCCGGGCCGCAGCCCGCCGACCTGGTCACCGGCATCGCGCTGCCGACGTCGTCGGCGACCATCTCCGAGTTGCTCGGCGTGCCGTACGAGGACCACGAGTTCTTCGAGAGTCGCAGCCGGACGATCTCCTCTGGTGACGTGGAGCCGGTGGAGGCGTTGCAGGCCTACGAGGAGCTGCGTGAGTTCCTGCGCGGCCTGGTCGACCGCAAGCGGGCCGAGCCGGCACAGGACGTGATCAGCCACCTGGTGGAGCTCGAGACGCGTGGCGACATCGGGATCGACGAACTGCTCAACATGCTGCGCCTGCTCCTCGGTGCCGGGCACGAGACCACCGCGAACATGATCGCTCTCGGCACGCTGGCGCTGCTGGAGCATCCGGAGCAGCTGGAGCGGCTGCGTAACGACCCGTCGCCGCAGCGCGTGGCGGCCGCGGTCGAGGAGCTCCTGCGCTACCTGACGATCAGCCATTTCGGCCGGCGACGCATTGCCGTCGAGGACCTCGAGATCGGCGGGCAGACGATCAAGGCCGGCGAGGCGGTGGTGGTGGCCAACGACTCTGCCAATCGCGATCCGGACGCCTTCCCGGACCCGGACGTCCTGGACCTCGAACGGGACGCGCGCCACCACCTGACCTTCGGGTACGGCGTGCACCAGTGCCTCGGCCAGCCGCTCGCCCGGGTCGAGTTGCAGGTCGTCTATCCCACGCTGTTCAGGCGGCTCCCGGACCTGCGCCTCGCCGCGCCGATGAACGAGTTGCCGTTCAAGACCCACTCGGTCTTCTACGGCCTGTTCTCGATGCCCGTCGCATGGTGACCACGACTATTTCCAGGAGGTCGGCGTGAAGGTCGAAGTAGAGCCGGACAAGTGCATCGCGTCCGGGCAGTGCGTGCTCATCGCCGGGTCGGTCTTCGACCAGAACGAGGACGACGGCATCGTGGTGCTGCTCGGCTCCGAGGTCACCGGTGGCGAGGAGGACGCGGTGTTGTCGGCGGCCAGGGTCTGCCCCGCCCGGGCCATTCACGTCCTCGACGGGCAGCGATGACCGGCCTGATCCGGGACGTGCTCATCGTCGGGGCGGGCGCCGCGGGACTCACCGCGGCGGAGTGCCTGCGGGAGGCAGGTTTCGACGGGCCGATCCGCCTCGTCGGTGAGGAGGCTCACCTGCCCTACGACCGCCCGCCGCTGTCCAAGCAGGTCCTGCTCGGCTCGATGGAACCGGACCGGCTGGCCTTGCGCCCACCGCACAGCTATGACGAGCTCGGCCTGGACCTGCGGCTCGGCCGGACGGCGAGGCGGCTGGACCTCACCGACCGGCGCGTGCTGCTCGACGACGGCGAGGCTCTGAGCTTCGACGGGCTGATCATCGCCACCGGTGTGCGGGCCCGCCCGCTTCGCGCCGCCCGTCCGGGCACCGACGTCGCCTACCTGCGCACGATCGAGGACGCGCTCCGGCTGCGGGAGCGGCTCGCGGCGGCCCGGACCACGGTCGTCGTCGGTGCGGGTTTCCTCGGCGTCGAGATCGCCTCGGCGGCGGCGCGGTACGGGTCGCGGGTGATCGTCGTGGAACCGCAGTCGCAGCCCATGCTGCGCCAGTTCGGACCCGTGATCGGGGAGCTGGTACGGCAGGCGCACGAGGAGCGCGGCACCGAGTTCCGGCTCGGCGTGGGCGTCCGCGACATCGAAGCGCTACCGGACGGCCGGACGCTCGTTCAGGTGGACGACGGGACCGCGATCACGGCCGACGTCGTGGTCGCCGCGGTCGGATCCGTCTGCGACACCGATTGGCTGGCCGGTTCGGGCCTGCGGCTGGGCGACGGCGTCGGCAGCGACGCCGACTGCCGGGCGGCCGACCGGGTCTACGTCGCCGGCGACATCGCGAGCTGGCGCGATCCCCTGACCGGCGAGGCGCGCCGATTCGAGCACCGGATGAACGCGACGGAAATGGGTCGCTCCGCCGCGCTCAACCTGCTCGGCGCCGGTGAGAAGCTTCGTCCGACCCGGTACTTCTGGAGCGATCAGCACGGCTTCCGCATCCAGGCGGTCGGCGCCTTTCCCCCGGACGGCACGCTCGACGTCGTCTCTGGCAGCGTCTCCGACGGGAGATTCGTGGCGACACTCTCCCGGGACGGCGCGGTCGTGGGCGTGCTGGGGTGGAACGCCGCCCGCGATTTCACCCGATGGCGCGCCTCGATCGGCGGAGCCCAGGTCGCGAAGGCGGTCAGCCAGTGAACAGGATCGACACCCATCACCACATCGTCCCGCCGGTCTGGGCCGACGCGCTTCGCGCCCACGACTACTTCGGCGGCCAGGCGACCCCGGTGTGGAACCCGGAAGCCGCGATCGACCTCATGGACGAGCTGGGCATCGGCACCGCCGTCGTCTCTGTGGGACGTCCCGGTGTCGCGCTCGGTGACGCAGCGGAGACGCGTGTCCTCGCGCGCGCCGTGAACGAGTACGCCGCAGGCATGGTGCGCGACCACCCTGGCCGGTTCGGGTTCTTCGCCACGCTTCCCCTGCCCGACGTGGCGGGCTCGCTCGCCGAGATCGAGCACGCCTTCGACCAGTTGTCCGCCGACGGCGTCATCCTGCTCGCCAACTACGACGGGGTCTACCTGGGCGACCCGATGTACGAGCCGGTCATGGCCGAGCTCGACCGTCGATCGGCGATCGTCTTCATCCACCCGACGGCGCCACCCGGGCCCGGTGTCCCCGGTGTGCCGCCGTTCAGCGCCGACTTCCTGCTGGACACGACCCGGGCCGCGCTCAACCTGGTGCGTCACGGAACGGTCGGGCGCCGGCCGCACCTTCGGATGATCCTGTCTCATGCGGGTGGCTTCGTCCCGTACGCGGCTCATCGCATGGCCTCTCTCACTGAGGGCGCGAACGGGCACACCGTCACCCGGGAGGGCTTCCTGCGCGATCTGCGCACGTTCTGGTTCGACACGGCACTGTCGGCCAACCCGTTCACGCTGCCCAGCCTGCTCGCCTTCGCCGACCCGTCCAGGGTGCTGTTCGGCAGCGACTGGCCGTACGCCCGGGGGGACAACGCGCAGTACTTCACCGGGCAATTGGACGAGTACCCACTGTCCGCCGAACAGCGCGTCGCGATCAACCGGGACAACGCCCTCGCCCTGCTCCCGCGATTGTCACAGGGCTCCTTGACTGCTGGTTGATGGCCTATTTCGAGCGGATCCGTCCGTATTCAAATCGTTCCCGAAACTAATGCACACGGTATTGCGTGGCGCTGTGAGCCCCGTCTAATGTCCGTATACGTACTAATTTAAGGAGCCGGCAGTGTTCCGTACGAGAACCAAAGCCGTCTTTGCGATCAGCGGGCTCGCCCTGCTGGTGGCCGCCTGCGGTGGAGCGGGCGGAGAAACGGCCGCGGCGGGGACCGGCGCCGACGGGCTGGTCACGATCACCGCGGGTGTCGCCGCATCCCAGTCGTCGACCGCCCTGCTCATGGGCCAGTCGAAGGGCTTCTTCAAGGAAGAGGGCATCGACCTCAAGATCGGTAAGGCGGCGACCGGAGCGGGCGCCATCACCCAGCTGATCAATGGCCAGCAACAGGCGGCCCTGGGCGGCATCTCACCCGTCGTGACGGCCGTGGCGTCCAACATCCCGGTGCAGATCGTCTCGGGAGCCGTCAACGACAAGCCGTCCCCGGACGGCACGCAGTACCAGACGATGGTCCCCGCTGACAGCCCGGTCAAGTCGTTCAAGGACCTGGCAGGCAAGACGGTCGCGGTGAACTCGCTCAAGTGCTGCTGGGAGTTCTGGATGCGTGAGGCCGTTCAGAAGGACGGAGGCGACCCCAATGCGCTGAAGCCAGTGCAGTTGTCGTTCCCCGACCAGATCACCGCGCTCAAGCAGGGCAAGGTCGACGCGATCAGCACCGCGCAGCCGTACGCCACGGAACTGCGGCAGCAGGGCTTCCGCGACGTCGGCGACTCTCCCGCCTCGGCCTTCGACAACCCGAACAACGGGAACACGGTGTTCTACATGGCCAAGTCGTTCGTGGCCGATCACCCCGGCATCGTCGACAAGTGGCGCCGCGCCTTGCAGAAGTCCAGCGACTACGCGAACGCGCACCCGGACGAGGTCAGGGCCACGATCATCAAACAGACCTCGGCCAACCCGGATCTCGTCGCGAGCGCTCCGCTGCCGGAGTACACCGCGAAGCTCGACCAGGGCACGGTCGAGAAGGAGGTGCAGTTCGCCGTGAAATACGGTGTGATCAAGCAGGCGCCCGCCTACACCTCCCTCGTAGTGCCGTGAACACCGGCACAAGGGCGGCCGAGCTCCCAGCGGAGACGATGACGCTCGAGGCCGAGGCGCGACCCGGGACGGACCCCACCGGTCGGGATCGCTCGAGCGCGGCGGCGAGGTTGCTGCCTTGGGGGACCTCGATCGCGCTGCTCGTCGTGTGGGAGCTGCTGTCGCGGGCGAAGGTGTTCCCCAGCGAGATCCCGCCGGTGACGGAGATCGCGCGGGCCCTCATCAAGCTCGTGCCCACGCACGAGTTCGGGGCCTCGCTTCTGGCGACCATCGAGCAGTTCGTGGTCGGACTGCTGGTCGGCGGTGTGGCCGGAATCGTGCTGGGCGTCCTGCTCGGCGCGGTTCCGCTGCTCTACCAGCTGACGCACTACCTGCTGGACTTCCTCCGGTTCATCCCCGCCGTCGTCTACCTGCCGGTACTGATCCTGTTGCTGGGCTCGACGCCGGGAGTGGGCTACGTGCTCGGTGCCGCCGGCGCGATCTGGCCGATGTTGTTCCAGACGTACTACGGCGTCACCGGCGTGTCGGCCATCTTGCGGGACACCGGCAGGGTGTTCGGGTTGCGGCCCCACCAGCGGCTGCTGCACATCACGCTGCCCGCAGTGTCGCCGTTCGTCGCCACCGGCCTGCGGATCGCCGCGTCGCACGTCCTGGTCGTGGTCACCGCGGTCCAGATCATCAGCTCGGTCGCGGGGCTGGGCAGTGACATCGCCGCGTATGCGTCCAACGCGGTGTACCCGCAGATGTACGCCCTGCTGGTCGTGGTCGGCGCCCTCGGCGTCCTGATGAACTTCGGCCTGGAGCGGCTTGAGCGCAGGCAGCTCCACTGGCACACGTCGTATCGGGAGGCGGGCAGATGAGCGTGATGGCCACCACCGGCCGCAGGTGGTATGCCAAGCCCGCCGGCGTGATCGTCTCCATGGTCGTGCCCGTCGCCGCGGTGTTGCTGTGGTGGTTCGCGTCTCTGGACAGCACCTCGCCCTTCTTCCCTTCCCTGCAGGCGATCCTGTCGGCCTTCCAGGAGACGTGGCTGTTCACGCGGGTGGGCTCCGACGTCGTGCCGAGCCTGGGACGGATGCTCGCGGGCTACGGCATCGCCGTCGTCGTGGGCGTCGGCCTCGGCATCCTGTTCGGCCGATTCCCGCTGCTCCACCGGGCGTTCAACCCGGCGTTGCAGTTCTGCCGGGCGCTGCCCGCGACCGCTCTCGTGCCGGTGAGCATCGTGCTGATGGGCATCGGAACCGCCCCCAAGGTCGCGCTGATCGCCTTCGTCACCGTCTTTCCCGTGATGCTCAACACGATCGACGGCGTACGCGCGGTTGACGAGGTCCTGGAGGACGTGTCGCGGTCGTTCCGGCTGACCCGGCTACAGCGCGTCTTCCACGTCCAGCTACCTGCCGCCGCGCCGCAGATCGTCTCCGGCATGCGGATCGCGCTCAGCGTGTCGTTCGTCCTCATGGTCGTCACCGAGCTGGTCGCCGCCACCGACGGGATCGGTTACGTCACGCTGCAGGCCCAGCAGAGCTTCCAGGTGCCGCAGATGTGGGCGGGAATGTTGCTGCTCGGGATCCTCGGCGTCCTGTTCAACGGAGCGTTCGTGCTCCTCGAGCGCCGCCTGCTGCGCTGGTACTCGCACGACTAGGAGAAATGCATGCTGAGTGTCGAACACCTGAAGAAGTCCTACCCGCACTCCGGTGGCTCCCTCGAGGTGTTGCGGGACATCTCCTTCACGGTGGAGGCCGGCGAGTTCGTCACCATCGTCGGGCCCTCCGGCGCGGGGAAGACCACGCTGCTGCGATGCCTGGCGGGGTTGCTGCCCCGATCCGGTGGCTCTGTGACCCTCACCACGAGCGGCCGGGTGGTCGACTCACCCCCGCCGGAGATCGCCTGTGTGTTCCAGGACTACAGCCGCTCGCTGATGCCGTGGTCGAAGGTGGGGCGCAACGTCGAGATCCCGTTGAAGAACAAGATCCGCGAACGCGGGAAGCGTCACGAGCAGGTGGAGCGGGCACTGCGCGAGGTCGACCTCGACGGGTTCGCCGACAGTTACCCCTGGCAGTTGTCGGGCGGGATGCAGCAGCGCGTCGCGATCGCTCGAGCCCTCGCGTACCGGCCAGAGTTCCTGATCATGGACGAGCCGTTCGCCTCGGTGGACGCGCAGACGCGGGCCGATCTGGAGGACCTGATCCTGCGGGTGCGCCACGACGCCGGCCTCACGATCGTGCTGGTGACGCACGACATCGACGAGGCCGTGTACCTCGGCGACCGGGTCGTCGTGATGTCCGGCCGGCCGACCACGGTCGTCGACACCGTGACCGTCGACCTGCCCCGCCCTCGGAGCCAGATCGCCACCAAGGCCTTGCCCCGTTTCGCCGAGCTACGCACCGAAGTGCTCAAACTGATCACTCGCGACGGCGCGGAGGTGACCGCCTGATGAGCGGATTGTCGGAACGGCTCAACTTCCCGGTCAGCCGGGACGAGCTGGAACGCCGCTGGCGTGAGGTGCGCGCGGCCATGGAGGTGCAGGGCCTCGACGTGCTCGTCATGCAGAACAACAACGACTACGTGGGCGGGTTCGTCCGCTATTTCACGGACATCCCGGCGACCAACGGTTACCCCGTCACCGTCGTGTTCCCCCGCGAGGAGCCGATGACGGTCATCCGGCACGGCCGCCGAGGCGAGGACATGGACGTCGACCCCCACGGCGACTCCGTCCTGCGCGGCGTGGGCCGTGCCATGGCCAGCCCATACATCAGCTCGGCGCCCTACACCCGGCTGGACGACGCCGCTCTCACGCTCGACGCGCTGCGCCCGTTCAGGTCGGCACGGATCGGCCTGGTCGGAACCAGCACGATCCCCCTCGCCTTCGGTGAACACCTGAAGCAGGAGTTGCACGGCGCGGTCTTCAGCGAGGAGTCCGACCTGGTGAACCGGGTGCGCGCGGTCAAGTCGGAGGAGGAGCTCGACTGCGTCCGTGCGACCGCCGCGCTGCAGGACGCCGCGATGGCCGCCGCCTTCGCGGCCGTTGCGCCCGGCCGCCGCGACAGTGAGATCGCCGCCGTCGCCCAGCACGCGGCCCAGGACCTCGGGAGCGAACAGGGCATCTACTGGTGCGCCTCTGCGCCGCCGGGGGAGCCCGCCAGGGTCGCCCATCCTCACAGCCAGCACCGGGTGATGGGGGAGGGGGACCTCTTCTACCTGATGATCGAGGTCAACGGTCCCGGTGGGATGTACACGGAGCTCGGCAGGATCTGCGTCCTCGGTTCGCTGTCGCAGCAGATGAAGGAGGAGTACCAGTTCTGCCTGGAGGCGCAGCGGTACTGCATGAGCCTGCTCAAGCCGGGCGTCGCCGCCGGCGACGTCTGGACCGCCTACAACGAGTTCCTGCGGCGGAACGGCCGACCGGAGGAAGATCGGCTGCACTGTCACAGTCAGGGCACCGACCTGGTCGAGCCGCCGATGATCCGGTCGGAGGAGCCGTTCGCGATCCAGGCGAACATGAACATCGCCTGCCATCCCCGTTATGTGGCGGACGGCTTCTGCGCCTGGGTCTGCGACAACCTCATCACCAAGGCCGACGGCAGCGTGGAGGAGATCCACAAGTTCGACAAGCAGATCGTGGAGCTGGGCTGACATGGCCGTCATCGCCGCGGTGCCGCCCGATGCCGTGTCCGTCCTGAGGGCCGCGGCCCCTCCCGGGGTCGAGGTCGTCGAGGTTCCGGAGGCAGGCCGGGCGGACGTGACCGAACGGCTCGCCGGGGTCGAGTTCCTCGTGCTCGACCATGAGCGGCGGGACATCGTGGCCCTGCTCGGCCGGCTTCCCGTCTTGCGTGTCGTCCAGTCGCTGATCGTCGGAACCGAGTGGGTCGTGCCGTTCGTGCCGCCCGGCGTCATGGTGTGTCGGCCAGTCGGCGCCCGCGACAACGGGGTGGCGGAATGGGTCGCGTCCTCGCTGCTCGGTCTGGCGAGCGGGTTGCTGCCCGCCGTACGGCACCAGGACGAGGCGGCCTGGAGCCGGGTGCCGTCGCGGGAGCTGCGTGGCCGGCGCGTGATCGTCGCCGGGCAGGGAACGACCGGGCGGGCCGCTGCCCGCCTGCTCCGTGGCCTCGGTGTGGACGTGGTATCCGTGGCCTCGCGCGCCCGTGCCGATGTGCACTCGGCGAACGAGCTTTCCAAGCTGGTCGCGGACGCCGACGCGCTGGTGCTCCTCGTACCCGCCACGCCGTCGACCGAGCGGATGGTCGACGCGGAACTGCTGGCCCGCATGCCCGACGGCGCCGTTCTGGTCAACGCCGCCCGCGGCTCCGTCGTCGACACCGATGCGCTGGTGGCGGAGCTCTTGACCGGCCGGCTGCGTGCCGTCCTCGACGTGACCGATCCCGAACCACTCCCCGCCTCGCATCCGCTGTGGAGGCTCCCAGGCTGCTACCTCTCGCCGCACGTGGCAGGGGCGACCCACGAGGGGCGACGGCGCTCGATCGAGTACGCCGCGGAGCAACTCGTCCGATATGCGCAGGGACACCCTCTCCGCGCTGTCATGGCCGGATGAACATGTCGGTGGCGCGGGCCGTAAATGTCGACGAGGTGCGCGAGCTCGCCAGGCGTCGGCTGCCGCGGCCGGTGTTCGACCTGGTGGAGGGCGGCGCCGAGGACGAGATCACGATGCGCGGCAATCTGGACGCCTTCCGCCGTCATCGACTGCTGCCCAGGGCGTTCGCCGATGTCGCCTCCCGGGACAGCGGCACGACCGTGCTCGGCACCAAGCTGCGGGCTCCGATCCTGCTCGCCCCGACGGGGGCCGCCCGCGTGCTTCACCGGGACGCCGAGCTCGCTGTCGCCCGCGCCGCCCGCGCCAGTGGCCTGGGCTACGTGCACGGCACGGTCAGCGGTCACACGCCGGAGCAGGTGGCCGCCGTCGACCCGTTCTGGTTCCAGCTGTACGCGTCCGGCGATCGCCCCCGGCTGCTGGAGACGTTGAAGCGGATCGCCGACGTCGGATTCCGCGCCCTTGTGGTCACCGTCGACGTCCCCGTGTTCGGAAACCGCGAGCGGGACCGCCGCAACCGCCTGACGATCCCGCTGAGCTTTTCGCCTGTCGCGATTCTGCGCTGCGCCACCCGGCCTCGCTGGACCGCCGAATTCATCCGCGGCAACTTGCCTCAGCGCGCCCAGCCCGACGGCCGCGTCTCGCCGTTCGGTACCCAGCGCCAGATCCTGAGCAGTCTTTACCCCGTCACCGCCGATGACCTGGCGTTCATCCGGGACCACTGGCAAGGCCCTCTGTTGGTCAAGGGGATCCTGCATCCCGCCGACTGTGAGACGGCCATCGAGCGCGGGGCCAACGGGATCATCGTGTCCAACCACGGCGGCCGCCAACTAGACAGGGCCCCCGCCGCCCTCGACGCGCTGCCCGTGATCGTCTCGGCCGCCGCCGGCCGCGCGGAGGTCCTCCTCGACGGCGGTGTTCGCCGCGGCACCGACATCCTGACCGCACTCGCGCTGGGCGCCCGTGCCGTCCTCGTCGGTCGCCCCTACCTGTACGGTCTGGCCGCCGGCGGGCAGGAGGGCGTCGAACGGGTCCTGGAGATCCTTGTGACCGAGTTCGACCGGGCCATGGCCCTTACCGGTTTCGCTTCCACCGAGCAGATAGACGGCACCTGCCTGATGCCTGTCCAGTAGCCGGCTCCGCACTCGTCCACCTCATGGAGACGAACATTCGACAGACCAAGGAGACCAGCATCGTGCCTGACCAGGTCCTCGTCCCTCTCGCCGTGGGCGACGAGGCCGAGCTCGTCACCGAACTCCACCTCGCGCAGGCATCGCTCCGGGTCCCCTCTGCGCGCATCGCCGAGCAGGCCGACCCGCCCGAGAGCGAGCTACCCGGCCGGCGCTTCACGCTCAGCTCGTCGCGGACAAGCGAACGGCACTGCGATGGTCAACTCGCTGAGCCGTACGATATCCGGGCTGATCCCTGAAGAACCGCATGGATCGAAGTTGGCCCCCGCCTCCGCCATCGCCTCGTTTATTGAGGCCGGTCAGGTCTTCCTGGCCGCTCCGGAGCTCGTCCCCTGGGTCGGAGCGTTCGTCGATGAGCACGCCGGCTACCGCTCGGCCGCGCATGACGACCAGGTCGGCGCCATGTCGCAGGCGCTCAACCGGCTGCTCCTGGCGCCGCTCCTTGCACTGGCCGGTCAGTTGCTGCTCAAAGCCCCGCGGCGGCTGGCTGAACCGCGGCGCCCGCTGCTGGCCGCGGTGTGTCAGCTGGGCGCGTCGTGGCGTATCAGTTGGAGTCGTCGTGGTCTTTCAGTAGGCGGGGAAGCAGTCCGAGAGTGGCCCCGCCAGCCGCCCCGCCGCTTAGCAGAGCTGTGGGCCACAGAGCGCCGGAGGACAAGACGAGCGCGCAGGCAATGGTCGCGACCACCGTGGCGCCAATGAGGGTGAGGAGGGCGGGCAAGGAAAACATGCTCGTTCACCGTCTTTCCTGAAGCTGCAGGGGGTTCCCGGTGGCGGTCTGCTCATCCGCCCAAAAGTCGATCAGCTGTTCCGGGGTCAGGTGATCGGGGGTGTCGGCTGGGAGTCGGCCTGTGTGAAGGGCCCACATGGTCAGCAGTAACGAGAGCAACTCGTCATCGGGTGACATCCAGGGGGCGGGGAAGATGCCCTCTCGGAGGTAGTCGGCCGGTGGGACTGGGATGACACGTGGCGCTAAGACGGAGCGCAGCATCAAGAGAGCCTTCCTGGGAGCGGGGGGTGATGGAATCAACGATGCGCGCCCCCACCGGCCGTCGCCACTACTCCAAACGTGCTCGGACGACTCCGGAGAACATGGCCGGGCCGACCCGTTTGGGGCATATGAGTGATGCGTTATCCGGGGCCGTCCGAGCGGTTCCGGTCCCGTCCGGGCTTATCCGGTTCTGTCCGGACCTTGCTACCGGACTGGTCCGTACGGCGTGGGATGAGATGGGAAACGGCGATTCGACCCGTCTTGGCCGCCTTCTGATGGGAGCATGATCCCGCCACACACCGTAGATCATTGATCACTCTCCACTCATTCCGGCTGAGGCGATGGCTGAACAACATGACGTTGCGCGCAGTGTCTTCGTCGGCCAGCTCAACGCGCTGCGGGAGCTCGCCGGCTCCCCACCGCTCTCCGAGCTGCGCAAGCTTTCGGAGCGACCTGGCACAGGAGGTACCCGGCTTCGAGTGCTCGCCGAGAGCACAACGCACGACATCCTGACGGGGAAGCGTTCACGTCTGCCTGACTGGCCGTGGGTTGCGTCTTACGTCGCCGCATGCCACGCGGCAGCATCCATAACCGGCCTCGATGCGACTTCCATGGGTACTGTTCGGGACTGGCACGCCCGGTGGAGTGACGCACGTGCTCCTCTGCCGGCCTTCGCTACGGCGTCCCCGCTTGCGCCCGATACTCAGGAACCCCGAGTGCCTGAACAGATCACTCATGGGGTCGAGGTTCTCGACGACCATGAGGCCGTGGCTAGCGTCGCGAAGTCTGACCCACCGATCTCAGGACAGATGCGCCGCTACCGTACTGCCTTCGGCCGCACCGGAACCCGGCTACTTCGACAAGCCGAGGCCGGGGATGCCGATGCTTGTGTCCGGCTGGCCGTCGTCACATTGCTTCACGGATGGCAAGGTGAAGCGCGTGAGTGGTTACGCCGCGCCCGGGTGGAAGGCCACCGCGACGCGCGTGCGCTGCAGCCGGACGCTCGCAAGCTGGCCGCCGATCTTGCGTTTCAGTACGGCTGTGAGTACGAAGACTCTGAAACCGACAAGACCAGTATCGCTATGCTCTTTCACCAGCTGGCAGCAGGCGAGGGTCATGCAGAGGCCGCGTTTCAGCTCGGCAAGATCTATGCCCAGAAGGGTGATCAATGGTCCGCCGCTACCTGGTTCAGCCGGGCCGCGAATCACGATCACACCCACGCCGCCGCCAAGTTCAACGCCATCTCCAAGCAGCTCAGCAGCGCACCCTGGAGCGATGACGGCGTGCCGATCGACCTGATCTAGACGACTCGCTGCGAGCAGTGCCGTCGGCCAGTCGATGCAGGTCAGGCCTCCGATGAGGTTGACCGTGATGAGCAGCGGTAGGTGCTAGACCCCGCGCACGAGGCCGATCAGGCTGTGGAGTAAGTACGCGGTCGCCAGCAGCAGGACGAGTGCGATCCAGAGGGTGTAGCTGCTGGCCAGTGTGGCTACGACGTCGGTCCTTCCATATTCGGATGGTCACGCTTTGGGTTTTGGCGTTGCTCGATGCATTGGCCGTGCTGACTGAATGGCTGGAGCTGCGGCCGGTTTCGCACCCAGGACGTCGGCCATCGGCATCGGGAAGTCTTGCTGGGCCAGTTCAACGGGGGAGAGCTCTCGCCATCGTGGCGCAGCGTGGCCGGTGCGCGGGTTGGGTTCCCGAGAGAAGAAGGGCGCGGCTTTGCGCATGGCCGGTTCCGGTGCGAAGCCTTCGCCTCGGAGTCGGTCGTATTGGCGCATGCCGTACGGATGGAGTTCGCGAAGCCGTTCCTCGCACTTGAGACGGGTGCGTTCGGCGGCCTTGTCTTCAGCGATGTACGGAATGGTCGCGGCCCATGCCTGGAAGACGCGGTTGAGGTCTGCGCTTTTCAGCCAGGCTGGGTCGTTGGCGGGTAGCCATTGCAGGCGCGCCGCATGCCGTGCTGCCCGGTGTGCGGTTCGGGACTGACGAGCGAGTCGCTGTTGCTGTTCGGCCTGTTCCCGTGCGCGTTCTGCCTTCATCTGCACGCGGACCTGTGCTGCGGCGCCGGCGACGGAGGTCAGCTGGACAGCCCGCTCAAGGCCTTGCGCTGCCGCTTCACGGAATGGGTCCTCGTGGTGGTCGTTCATTCGGCTTCCTTCCCGAGTGGCGTGCAGTGGTGTTGCCGGCGGTGGGCGACAGAGGGAAGTCGCGGATGGCCAGGTGGGCGCTCACGGCGTCGACGGTGGTTGCGGTGACCATGGCGTGGTCGAAGTTGAGCTGGGCGGCTACGCGGGCGACTTGCCGGGGGACGTCGTGAGGTGGCATTGCGGCGATCGCTTTTCCGGCTGAGCGGAGGGCACCAAGGCGTCCTTCGGCGTACTGGAGAGACTGTTGCCAGGGGGCGATGGCGGCGTCGGTCACCAGATCGGCCAGCGGGAGGACCTTCTCGCGCAGGACTAGGGAGAGGGTCGCGGGTCCGGCGTCGCGGAGGACCGACGCCGGGTCGCAGCCTCGGGGGAGTGCGATGGCGTCAGCGGTACACCTGTCTTTGAACAGGGCGTAGGAGCGAACCGCAGCCTCCTGTCCGGCGCGGTCGTTGTCGAAGGCGATTAGGACGCCGCTGTTGCTGAGGTCTGTGGCTGCACCCAGGGCTTTGACCTGGTCCAGGGTCAGTGCGGTGCCGCACAGAGCGAGTCCGGTCAAACGCCCCTGGCTGGCGAGGGTCACCGCCATCGCGTCGAGGGGGCCTTCGGTGATGACGGGCGTGGAGTGCGTGGTGATCGCGTGGAGGCCGAACAGGGTCTGGCCTTTGGCATAGATGGGTGTGTGCGGGCTGTTCAGGTATTTGGGGTCGCCGTCGCGGTTTCGTCCGATGAAGGCGATCGTCGTGCCGTCGGGGTCCTTGATGGGGAACACCGCGCGGTCGCGGAAGAAGTCGACGAGGGTCTTCCGCGTTGTTCTGCGTGCGAGGCCGGAGGCTTCGATCGCGGTGTCGCCGAAGCCGAGGTTGCGTAGGTGGTTGGTGAGTGTGAGCCATTCGTTGGGGGCGTAGCCGGCTGCCCACTGCCGCTGCGTGACGATGTCGAAGCCACGCTTCTCCAGGTAGCCGGGCACCCAACTGCCGCTGTGGTGAGCTTGGAAGAAGCGTTCAGCGTGCTGGTGAATGGCGATGAGCATGGGTGTCTCCCTTAGACCGATTCGCGGCGGAGGCCGATGGTGGTGGCGAGCCAGCGCAGCCGTTCGTTGGCGATTCGGTGCCCCTGGGCTCGGAGCTGGGCAGCGAGATCCATCTGACTGAGCCGAATGCCGCGCTGCTCGGCCTGGGAGACGATGGTCTGGGCGGCCTGGATGAGTTGGTCGTCGCCGTCTTGCTGGGAGAGCGGACTGATGGGGAATGCCGCGCCGGCGAGTTGCAGCCGGATGGCGATCCGCTCGGACAGGGGGGCGCGCCATCGCCACAGCCAACGTCCGTGCTCTTGGCGGAGAGTCGAGATCGCGTGCAGGTGCAGGTACTCGAGCTGCAGGCCGCGGGGATAGCTGGTGACGTTCCACAGCACCATGCGCCGCCAGAGCAGGAAGCTCGAAATGGGGGACAGGAGCCAGCGGGTCAGGGGAACGCGCTCGCGGCGTGACCCGGTGGCGAGGCCGACCCAGCGGCGGATGAGATGACGAACGCCTTCGATGACGGTGATGAACAGGACGGGCATCGCCGCGTGCATGACGCCGGCGATGGGGTCACCCTGGGCAGCGGCGACGTTGAGGACGACGGTTGCTGCGATGAATGCCCAGGCAACCCAGCGCAGGATCGGCCAGGACAAGTCGGCGAACTCCATGAGCAGATCCCAGGCCAAGAGTGTGAGGACGCCGACATCGACGCCCAGCGGCACAATCCAGGCGTTGGTTCCGAACCACGGTTCTGCGAGGTCACGGACCGTGGCGAAGGAGCCGATGCCACCGAGGACTGCCAGGGCCAGCACAAGCGGCGCTATGAGGCAGGCCGCGATTATCACGGCCACGGTGAGGCGCCGCGTCACCCCAGGCCGCCTTCCACCAGGCGGTACACCGCAGTGGCGATCCCGTCCTGGTCGGCAGGGGAGAGGATGAGCCCCCGCTTGGTGACGTAGGCGTACACGCCGTCCGCGCCAGCGCAGAGCACGGTGTAGCGCCCTACCTTGAGGACCCATCTCCTGCGGCGGTAGCGGATCAGCCGACTGCGGCAGCGACGGAGGGTGAGCTCTTGGTGGAGCTGCAGGAGGCGTACGCGACGTGCGCTGATCTCGTCAGGTGCTCGCGTGAGCGTTGCTGGCATCGGTAACCTTCGAGCGAGGAGAGGGCCAGGTCCATCAACTAAAGTTGATGACGATGGCCAGCATAATCACGGAGCGTAATCGACTGTCAACTGAAGTGGATGAAGTGGCGAACTTGTTGCTTAAAGTTGATGTGGTGGGCTGTGCCTGACGAGGCGGTCACCAGTTCGCTCGCGGCCAAGATTGAGTGGCTGATCCAGAACCGTTGGCCGGCGGATAGCTCGCCGCCGAAGAACAACGTCGAGGCTGCGGCGGCGATCTCGGAGGCGACGAGGGAGGACCTGTCGTCCACAACGGTCTGGAAGCTGCGGACGGGAAGAGCCGACAATCCGCAACTCAAGACCTTGAAGGCTCTGTCGGCGTTCTTCGGAGTGCCGATCGGCTACTTTGGCGATGATGAGGACGCGGAGGCCACTGCGGACCGTGTTGCCGCTTCGTCTTTAGTCGGGGAATCCGGCCTCAACCGGGAGGCCTTGCGAGCGTTGGTCGAGCTGTCCGATGGTGGCCGTCAGCTCGTCGCCGACTTTATTATCAGCGCCGCCCGCCTAGAGCGTGGGCGGAGGGCAGAAGATCTCTAGCTCCCACAGGATAAGTGACGGCATCACACACGTTCTCTGCAAGAGCGGGCTCGCCGAATCCGACTGACGCGTCGCCAAGATCTTTGGCCGCCCCGAGCTAATCCGGACAAGGCGAAGCCTGACCTGTCAGCCTTGCGACCATGCGGACGCCGTACTCGTGGAGTCGATCGCCGCCGGCGAGGTCCTGGAGGTGCTCTGCCTTGACTGACTCCGGCAGCTTCCGCAACGTTCATGATCTGCGTGCGAGGTGACGGTCGACGTGACCCCCGCTCGGAGAGCGGCTGCCGGGCAGCGCATACCGTTGCGACCATGGTGTGACCCGCAGATGCTCCCCCAAATGGTGCTGTAGCGGTGTACGCCTGTAATGCACGACTTAGCGCGGTTACCGTCAACACATGGGACCGATCGAAGCTGGCCTCTGGGGCCTTGCGGGCGGTACGGCCGCAGGCCTCGTTGCCCTGAGCGCGTCGGTAGTCGCGGCGTCATACACGTTTCCCCGGACCGGCAGAGAGGAAGGACTGGCCCGGCTATTCGTCATGGCTGTCGGGCTGGCCTTGGGGGCGTTGGTGGCGGCCGCAGCGAGTCAGCAGATGAGCGGTCCCTGGCCAGCTTTCATCCTGGGGGTAGGCGCGCCGTCCATGGTGCAAGGACTCTTGGCACGCGTAGAGGTGACCGGGGCCAAACCTGGCGATGCGGCGCAGAATGAGCTGGAGGGAGGTGAGAAGGATGCTGCGCGTGCGGGCTAACACCCTACTCAGCCGACTGGCACGCGGAAACCGGCCGAGGCCGTGGCTGCGGGTCACCTTATCTCCGCGGTGGGCGCGGCTTCTGATCGCCGCTGGGGCCCAGGCTAGCCCCGCCGACAGCATGACGGTCACATTCCTTGATGACCAACTGCAACCATCGCGAAGCAGCATTAGGGAGATCTCCCCAGCATCGGAGATTGGTCAGGCAGGGGGACGGCCCCGTGACCCCGGTGAGTCGGTTCTAGTGCTTTCCCAGCTCCGAGAGGTGCGCGAGCACGCCCATGGGCCGCAGCGGTGGCGCCCCGAAGAGGTTCACCTGCCCGACTGGGCTGCCCTAGAGAGCGAGGTGGAGGCGAAAGGCGCGGAGGACGCCACCAACTCCGGCTTCGACGCGATCACCCTCAGAACACACGGCTTCGAGCCGCCCCATCTTCTCGTGCTCGACGCGCAGCGGCAGCTTGCCATCGACGCGATTCATGCCCACCTCGCCCAGCAGGAACTCGCCGCCCAGACCGCGCAGGTGGAGCACGCCAAGCAGGCGGAGTCCGTGGGCCACGACTACGCGCGGGCGAGAGCCGTGCATGAGACGGCGCGCGGGCGGGTCGAGCGTCTGGAGATCGGGCCTTCGCAGTGGCCGGGGGACGGCAAGCCGAGCTCGATCGCGATTCTCGGGGGCTGGCGCGAGGTGTTCAAGCAGTGGGGCGTGCCTCTGCTCGTGCTCCTCACCGTGGAGGTGCCCATCTATTACCAGACGTTCCTCGGCTGGGGCGGGTCCACGACCATGGCGTACGCGCTCGTGATCGGTGCGATCTTCGTGTTCGTCTTCGGGCCGCATTTCTATGGTCGGAAGTTCCGGGAATGGGAGGAGTTCCGCGGACGACGCCATCACGGGCAGGACATCGGGGACGACACCGGGCGGGACGGTGGGCGGCCGCGGCGAAGAGGCCTCGCTGGGCGGCCAGTCATCCTCTTCCTCACCCCGGTGATCTGGCTGGCCGCGCTCGCAACGGTTGGGTCGCTAAGGCTCCTCATGATCGACAATGTCACTTACGTCGACTCGGAGAGTGTCCTGCGCAAGGCGCCCTGGCTCATCGAGAGGTGGGGACTGATCCCGGCCGGGATCCTCGTCTTCGCGCTGATGATCTTCACGGCGCTCATCGCCACCGAACTCGGCCGCCGCATGGGCAACCCCAACGACCGCGACCTCAAGGAGCAGCGCACCGGCCTGCGCTACGCGACACAGGTCCTGAAAGCCGCGGAAGCACGCCAGGCCGAGTCCGACGCGTACGCGTCCGAACTCGCCCAGTACCTGTCGACCGCCCGGCAGAACCGGGAGACCCACACGATGCGGGTCGAGGGCGGTTTCGACCACCTCGAGACGATCTACATGGACGCGCTGATCCGGCGCATCGACGACCCCAAGGCATTGCTCTATGGACCCTCCGTCCTCGACGGGCACCAGCGACGCCGGCACGACAACAACAAGTCCGACACCTGAGGAGGAGGCCCCGATGGGTGTGAATTTCCAAGGCGGCGACGCCTCGCCACTCTGCTGACAACGACTTTTGATTCCGGCCCCCGGGAATGGAGTAGCGACTCCTTGGCGTATTGGGTGGTCAGCTGGTACGCGCTGGCCAGGAAACGTCACCGAGGAGTCGAATTGAGCCTGTATATATCAAGGGCGGCGCTACGCTCGCTCGGTATGGGGGCCGGGCCCAGCCCCCACACGGTCTGGGCCGCGGTCCAGGCTCATCGATTCCGTCCCCCAGCGGAGTCGGAATTGCGTGGACTGCATAGCTCCAGAACGTACGGTGCTCCCTCCACCTGACCCACACCCACCTGTAAGCAGCCTTCAGACCAAACTGTGCATGCCACAACGGGGTGATCGCCGACCCAGTAAGCGGTTTGATCGCTTCGTGTCAGATTCCATACACGCA